>JAEKKJ010000006.1 GCA_019510435.1 Caulobacterales bacterium
CGGCGGTGGCGAAGGCGACGGAGGCCAGGAGGCCGAGGGCCAGCAGCATGGCGGTGGCGTAGCGGTCGACTTGGGTCTCGATCATGCGGATGGTCATCTGGGTCTCTCCGTCAGCTCTTTTGTTGAGGCCCCGGGGGAGTGGGGCTGTCCGTCTGGACACTGTTTAGATAGCACCATCTGAACATTGCATAGATCACCGATTTCGCCGACCCGCTATGCGTTCCTGCATGGCCTAGCTCCGCGAAGCGGAAGAAGAAGAAGACCGCCAAGACGCCAAGAGCGCCAAGGAGGCGGAGTCGGCAGGCACACGCAGCGCTGCCGACTCTTGGCGGACTTGGCGTCTTGGCGGTTCAATAGGAACTGCGCCCGCGGGGCTTTCGCCCCTAGCCCACCTCCTCCACCGCCGCGATCAGGCGGGCGAGGTCATGGGGACGGGAGAGGCGGTGGTCGCCGTCCTTGATCAGGCTGAAGACCACGTCGTCGCCTTTCAGCGTCTGGGCCAGCTCCAGGGCATGGCGCCAGGGCACGTCCGGATCCTCGCCGCCCTGCAGGATGCGCACGGGAATCTCCAAAGGGATCGGCTCGCCGCCCAGGATCGACCAGCGGGCGCCATCCTCCAGCAGGGCGCGGCTGATGGGATAGGGCTCGCCGTACTCGGACGGCCGCAGCCAGACCCCGTTCGCGGCGAGGGCGGCGCGGCCCTCCGGCGGGATCTCCGGGGCCATCAGCGTCTCGGTGAAGTCGGCCGCCGGGGCGACCAGCACCAGGGCCCTGATGCGTTCCGGCCGGGCCAGGGCCGCGAGGCAGGCGATCCAGCCGCCCATGGACGAGCCCACCAGCACCAGCTGGCCGCGGGTCAGTTCGTCGATCACCGCCAGGGCGTCCTCGCGCCAGCGGGTGATCGTGCCGGCCACGAAGGCGCCGGAGGACTCGCCATGGCCGAAATAGTCGAAGCGGACATAGCCGCGGCCGGCCTGGCGCGCCCAGTCGGCCAGCGCCTGGGCCTTGGTCCCGGCCATGTCCGACTTGAAGCCGCCCAGCCAGACCACGGTGGGGCCCGCGCCCGCCACCCGCCGCCAGGCCAGTCGCTCGCCATCCGGCCGCGCCAAGAAACCGCTCGTCTCCGCCATGACCACCTCTTAGCAGCACCCCCCAACTCAGTTTAGACAGACGTCGAGAACCCCCTTCGAGACGCCTTTGTCACTGCCCCCCGACTTCACCCTGCTGCAGGTGGTCCCCGAGCTGGAGACCGGCGGCGCCGAGCAGAGCGCCATCGATGTGGCCCAGGCGGTGGTGCGCGCCGGCGGCCAGGCGCTGGTGGCGACCCGCGGCGGTCGCATGACGGCGCGGCTCGAGGCCGATGGCGGGCGGTTGGCGCAGATGCCGGTGCAGACCAAGAACCCGCTGGTGATGCTGGGCAACGCCGCGCGTCTCACCGCCCTGATCCGCCAGGAGAAGGTCTCCCTCGTCCACGCCCGCAGCCGGGCGCCGGCGTTCTCGGCGCTGTGGGCCGCGCGCACCACCCGCACGCCGTTCGTGGCCACCTACCATGGGGTCTATAAAGCCCAGAGCGGCCTGAAGCGCTGGTACAATGCGGTGATGACCCGCGGCGACCTGGTGATCGCCAATTCCGAGTACACCCGCGCCCACGTGCTGGCCGAGCACGGGATCGATCCGGACCGGCTGGTGACCATCCCGCGCGGCATCGACCTGGCGCGCTTCGACCCGGCCTTCGTGACGCCCGACCGGGTGGAGGCCCTGCGCACCGCCTGGAACATCCCGGCCGACAACCGCACGCGCATCCTGCTCGCGGGCCGCCTGACCCGTATCAAGGGCCACCTGACCATCGTGGCCGCGGCCAGGCAGATGGCGGCGGCGGGGCGGCGCGACTTCCTGATCCTCTTCGCCGGCGACGACCAGGGCCGCACCGGCTATGCGGCGGAGGTGCAGGCGGCGATCGACGCGGCGGGCCTGACCGAGGCGATCCGCATCGTCGGCCACTGTGATGACATGCCGGCGGCCTACAAGCTGGCCGACCTGGCGATCCTGCCGACCACCGTGCCGGAGAGCTTCGGGCGCGCGGCGGTGGAGCCCCAGGCCATGGGCCGCCCGGTGATCGCCTCCGACCATGGCGGGGTCACCGAGACGGTGGTGGACGGGGTGACCGGCTGGCTGGCGCCGGTGGAGGACCCGCAGGGCTGGGCCGCCGCCATGATCCGGGCCATCGACCTGGGCCCCGGCAAGCGCCTGGAGATGGGCGAGGTCGGCAAGAAGCGGGCGCGGCAACTCTATTCCGTCGACGCCATGTGCGCCGCCACCCTGGCGGCGTATGAGAAGGTCCTGGAGGCGCGCCGCTGATGCCCCGCCACGTCGAGCGCATCCTGGTGATCAAGCTGTCGGCCCTGGGCGACTTCGTCCTGGCGCTGGCGGCCATGAAGCGCATTCGCCAGGCCCACGCCAAGGCCCACATCACCCTGCTGACCACTCCGCCGTTCGAGGCGCTGGCGAAGATCTGCCCCTATTTCAACGCCATCGACACCGGCGGACGGCCCGAGAGCTTCCCGGAGTGGATGGCCCTGCGCCGGCGCATCAAGGCGGCGAACTACGAGCGGGTCTACGACCTGCAGACCTCGGCCCAGTCCAGCCGCATCTTCCAGCTGCTGCGGCCGCATCCGCCCGCGTGGTCGGGCGTCGCCTTTGGCTGCGCCCTGCCGCACAAGAACCCGCTGCGCAACCAGATGCACACCCTGGAGCGCCAGGCGGACCAGCTGATGTACGCCGGCATCTGGCCCGACGCGCCGACGGCCCCGGGCAGCGCGCCGCCGCCGGACCTGTCCTGGGTGATCAAGGCCGAGGGGATCGGCCGGCCGGTCCCGGGGGCCAACAAGCCCCGCCCCTACGCCATGTTCGTGCCCGGCGGCTCGGCGCACCGGATGGACAAGCGCTGGCCGGTGGAGAAGTACGCCGAGCTGGCGCGCATCCTCTACGCCCGCGGCTTCGACATCGTGATCATCGGCGGCCCGGCCGAGACCGACCTGGCGCACGAGATCCAGCGGGCCGCGCCCCGGGCCCGCGACCTCACCGGCCGCACCGACTTCGCCTCCATCGCACGGCTGGGCGCCAAGGCCGCCCTGGCGGTGGGCAACGACACCGGGCCGCTGCACCTGGCGGCCGCGGCGGGCGCGCCGACCATCGTGCTCTTCTCCAAGGCCTCGAACCCGGCGCTGTCGGCGCCGCGGGGCCGGGTGGCCATCCTGCGGGCCGATAACCTCGGCGACCTGCCTGTGGCCCAGGTGGCGCAGGCGGCCACTTCCTTGGCCCTTCCCTGAATTCAGGCGCGGGCGCGCCTTGATACGGACAAGCCCCCGCGTCATATACTGCCGAGGATGACCGGAGCGCCTGGCGCGACCCGGCGTTTTTTGCGTTTCAAAGTCTTTTTCGTCTCAACAGCCTCGGAGCACTGCCTATTCGCCGCCCCATGCAAGCGCCGCCCGTCAAGGAAGGGCCGCGCATGAACGAAGATATCCGCGTTCCCCGTGTCCTGCTCATCGACCAGCACGGAGAGAAGCAGGGAGTCATGCCCACCTCCGCCGCCATCGAGGCCGCCGAGGAGGCCGGACTCGATCTCGTGGAGATCGTGCCCAACGCGGATCCGCCCGTCTGCAAGATCCTGGACTACGGCAAGTTCAAGTTCCAGGAACAAAAGAAGAAGAACGAGGCGCGCAAGCGGCAAAGGGTGGTGGAGATCAAGGAGATCAAGCTCCGCCCGAACATCGACATCCACGACTACGAGGTGAAGCAGCGGTCGATGTATCGCTTCTTCGAAGAAGGCGACAAGGTGAAGATCACCCTGCGCTTCCGCGGCCGCGAACTGGCCCACCCGGAACTGGGGATGAAGCTCCTTCAAAAGGTGAAGGCCGACTTCGAGCCCGTCGCCAAGGTGGAGTACGAGCCCCGCATGGAGGGCCGCCAGATGATCATGATCCTGGCCCCACGCTGACGACCAGCGGCGCTCGCGATTTCCAACGGCCGTCCTTCGGGGCGGCCGTTTTGGTATTGAGGCAGCGCTCTCTTCCCCCTCCGGGGAAGTGGCCCGATGCCGAAGGCGAGGGTCGATGGGGAAGTGACCCGGGGCGCCTCCCCCATTGTCGCGCGCCTTCGGCATTGGCGACATTTCCCCCGCGAGCGGGGGAAACAGCAGCGGACGCCTGCACAACTCGACATTGCAGCGCCTTGGTGAGACCATCCACAGGTCATCGCGGGGGGTTCACATGGCGAAGACCAGCCTGGCCAAGCTGCTCGGCCTTGCGGACGACCAGGAGGGGCTGCGGTTCTGGGAGATCATCGCGATCGCCTCCTGGCTGATCGGCACCACGATGATCGCCATTTTCAGCGCCGCCCTCGGCCAGGATGGCCTGCGCACGTTCGGCATCCTGGCCCTGGTGGCCGGCGCGTCCTGGGGCGCCGGCTCGGTGCTGGGGTTCCTGTTCGGCGTGCCGCGCCTGCGCTCGCAGACCGGCCACCAGACCCTGACCGGCGAGCAGTCCCAGTTCACCCCGAACACCAACCTCGAGCAGATCTCCGACTGGCTGACCAAGATCATCGTCGGCGCCACCCTGGTGCAGCTCGATGCCGTGCTGCGCCGGCTGCAGGACACCGCCGTCTTCATCGGCGAGAGCGTCGGCTCGCGCGGCGCGGCGCCGGTGGGCGGGGCGGTGATGATCTACTTCTTCACCGCCGGCTTCATGTGGGGCTACCTGTGGTGCAGCGTGCGGATCTTCCGCGAGATGATCCGCCTGGCCCGGGAGACCGACGGCGAGGACGAATCCATTCCGGAACTGCCGCCCATCGCCAGCAAGCCGGCCCGCCCCAAGGCCTAGACGCTGTGGCCCGGCGCCCACGCAGCCGGGGGATCGACCGAACCGCGCTCCGCGGACTTGCCGCAGCGGGAGGCGCGGCTTAACAGCGTTCACATGTCCCAAACGCCGCCCGCGGAGGCGTCGGCGCCTCGTTTCGCGGCGGCGTCGCTGATCGCCCTCGTCTTCCTGAACATGCTGGGCTTCGGCGTCGTGGTGCCGTTGCTGCCCTTCTACGCCAAGTCGTTCGACGCCCCGGCCTGGCAGGTGTCGCTGATCTTCTCGGCCTTCTCGATCGGGACGTTCTTCGGCGAGCCGTTCTGGGGGCGCCTGTCGGACACCTACGGCCGCAAGCCGCTGCTGATCTCGACGATCTGCGCCAATTCGCTGTGCTACCTGGCCCTGGCCTTCGCGCCGAACGCCTGGGCGGCCTTCCTGATCCGGGTCGCCGGCGGGCTCTTCAGCGGCAACGGCTCGGTGATCCAGGGCTACATCGCCGACGTCACCCCGCCCGAGCGGCGCACCCGCTCCATGGGCTGGATGAGCGCGGCCTGGAACGTCGGCCTGATCGTCGGCCCCTCGCTGGGCGGGTTCTTCGCCAACCCCAAGGCCGGGCACGTGGGCTTCCAGCTGCCGCTGTTCATCGCCTCGGCGCTGATGGCCACCTCGGCGGTCTGCATCTTCCTGTTCATCCGCGAGAGCCGCCAGCGCGAGCGCGGCGCCACCCACCGGCCCAACCGCTGGGCCGCCACAGGCGAGGCGGCGCGCCATCCGGTGATCGGCCGGCTGATGGCCCTGACCTTCCTGGTGGGCTTCGCCTTCACCGGCATCGAGTCGATCTTCGCCCTCTGGACCCTGGCGCGCTACGGCTGGGGGCCGCGCGATACGGCGGTGGCCTTCGCCTTCGTGGGCGTGGCCTCGGCGATCACCCAGATGGGGCTGACCGGCCGGCTCTCCGAGCGCTACGGCCAGGGCAACATGCTGGCCCTGGGCATGGCCATCACCATGGTCTGCATCGGCCTGCAGCCCTTCTCCACCGGCGGCCCCATGACCATCGCGCTGATGACCTTGTCGGCCATCGGCCAGTCGGTGGCCTGGCCGAATGTGGCGGCCCTGATCACCGAGACCGCGCCGGCCAACCGCCAGGGCCAGCTCCTGGGCCTCAACAACGCCATGGGCGCCCTGGCGCGGGTGGCGGGCCCCTATTGCGCGGGCCTGACCTTCGATGCGCTGAGCCACGACGCGCCCTACTTCCAGGGCGCCATCGTGGTGGGACCCGCCATCCTGCTGGCGCTCAGCGCCGGCCGCCGCGCGCGGGCCTGGGCGCCGGCGCATCAGGCCGCGCCATGACCCTCGCCGAGGAGCGCCGCGCCCTCGTCGTGCTGCTGGGCGTCATCTACCTGATGATCGCCGGCTTCGGCCTGGTGATCCCGCTGCTGCCGTTCTTCGCCAAGGCCTTCCACGCGGACGCGGGCGAGGTGACTCTGATGTTCTCGGCCTTCTCGCTGGGCCAGTTCATCGGGGAGCCGTTCTGGGGCAAGCTCTCCGACCGGATCGGGCGGCGCCCCGTGCTGATCGGCACCATCGCCATGGTCGGCGTCAGCTACGCCGCCCTCGCCTTCGCGCCCAGCATCTGGGCGGCCTTCGCCATCCGCTTCCTGAACGGCATCTTCGCCGGCAACATCTCGACCCTGCAGGGCGCCCTGGCCGACATCACCCCGCCCGAGCGGCGGGCCCAGCGGATGGGGATCATGGGCGCGGCGTTCAGCGCCGGCTTCACCACCGGGCCGGCGATCGGCGGCCTCCTGGCCCAGCCGGCGAAGGGGGCGCTGGGCTTCCAGCTGCCGCTGCTGGTGGCCGCCGGCTTCGCCTTCGCCTCAGCGCTGGCGGTGGTGCTGTTCGTGCGCGAGAGCCGACCCGAGCGGCCGGCGCATTTCAGCCCCGTGCGGACGGCGCGCCTGCGCGAAGGCTTCGGCCATCCGGTGATCAGCCGGGTGGTGATGATCAGCTTCATTGTGGTGGTCGGCTTCGCCGGCATCGAGGCCACCTACGGCCTCTGGACCCAGACCCGCTTCGGTTGGGGCCCCAGGCAGATCGGCCTCGCCTTCATGGTGATCGGGGTGCTGGGCGCGGTGTGCCAGGGCTGGCTGTGCGGGCGCCTGGCGCGCACCTATGGCGAGGCGCGCACGCTCACCGGGGGCCTGGTGATGATGGGGCTGGGCATCGCCATCCAGGGCCTGTCGCCGAACTGGATGGTGGCGATCCTGGGCTTCGCCTTCGTCTGCATCGGCCAGTCGATCTGCTTCCCGAACGTCTCGGCCCTGATCTCGCGGGCGGCGCCGCCGGACCGCCAGGGGGAGATGCTGGGGCTCAACATGAGCGGGATGGCGCTGGCCCGGATCGGCGGGCCGATAATGGCCGGGCAGCTGTTCGCCCTGATCCAGCCGGGCGCGCCGTTCGCGTTCTCTGCGGTGCTGATCCTGCCGGCGCTATGGTTCGCCTGGAGCGTGATCCAGCGGACGCCGCGGCTGGCCTGAAACGCACATGGCCGGGACAAGCCCGGCCATGAGGTTAGTCTGTCGCGTCGGCGGCCCTAGACCTTGATGTCCACCTGCGTGCCCGTGCCGGGGGCCTTGGCGGCGACCGGCGCCGGGGCGGCGGCCTTGTCGTCGGCGTCGCCGTCGTTGGGGCGGTCCTTGGGCGGGGCGCTGGTCGCGGCGGGGGGCGGCGCGACGGGCGCGGGAGGCGTGCGGGGGCTCACGCCGGAAATGCTCGACATTCTGGTCTCCTGGACCGCAGTTCCGCGGCCAAGGACGACCCTGCGCCCACTACGGCTAAGCTTGGCTTAAGTCAGGAAAAGAAATTGCGCCGCCCTAGGCAGGCGTGCCAGCGGCAAGGTCCGGCTTAAATCTCATGGCAGCCAGTTTGCCTCCGGGCCTGGCGATCTCAAGGCCCGGCCGAAGGCCGGCCGCATCGCGGCGCGCCGAAGGCGCGGCCTTGACATCGCCAGGCCCGGAGGCTCGCATCCACCATGAGGTTTAAGGTGGGGTGGCATCTGGCGATGCGCTCTCCCAGAGGTGTGTGATGGCCATTGCGCGATGCGTCGAACATGGCGAGCGGCGCGTGCAACATGCAGAGCATCCGCCGCATCGAGAACGACAGCGACGACGCAAGGTCGGACCGGGCTACCAACCCGAAGGATATCCAAACGCAGCATTGGTCTGCGCTCTATGCGACAGCCCTGCGTTGGTCTGGCTGAACGAGCAGGAGCGCTATCGCTATTTCTGTGGAGATAGAGTCTTTCGTTTTGCCGGTGGAGACGTGCGCGTGCGACTTCGTTGAGCGCCCCTCCCTTGCCATCCGCCCCCCTTTCCGCTACTAGCCCGCCCCTTCGGAACCGCCTGGCCCCAAGGCATGCCATGGCGGTTCATCAACACGACCAGAGGACGGGGCGCTCGCGCGGCCCGAGTGAAATGCCCAAACTGAAGACCAAGTCGGGCGTGAAAAAGCGCTTCAAGATGACGGCCTCGGGCAAGCTGAAGGCCGGCGTCGCCGGCAAGCGGCACCGCCTGATCAGCCACAACGCCAAGTACATCCGTCAGAACCGCGGCACCAAGGTGATGAGCGACGCTGATACGAAAATTATCAAGCTTTGGCTCCCCTACGGCCTCTAAGGAGAACTGACAGATGGCACGCGTGAAACGGGGCGTTACCGCCCACGCCAAGCACAAGAAGGTTCTCGAGCAGGCCAAGGGCTTCTACGGGCGCCGCAAGAACACCATCCGCACCGCCAAGGCGGCCGTGGACAAGGCAGGCCAGTACGCCTATCGCGACCGCAAGGTCCGCAAGCGCAACTTCCGCTCGCTGTGGATCCAGCGGATCAACGCGGCGGCGCGGCTGGAAGGCTTCACCTACTCGCAGTTTATCCACGGCCTTGAGAAGGCCGGGATCGAGATGGACCGCAAGGTCCTCGCCGACGTCGCCGGCGCCGATCCGACCGCTTTCAAGGCCATCGCCGACAAGGTTCGCGCCGCGCTGGCTTAAGGCCTGGGATCGCTTCCGATCCCCTCGCTTTCAAGAGCCCTCCGGCCGAACCGCCGGAGGGCTTTTTGCTGTCCGGTTCCCCTTGCAGGCAACGTGCTCTAGGACACGCCTCCTCATGACCGACTATTCCGAACTCGCACGCGCGCTGGACGAGCGCATCGCCGCCGCCACCGACCTCGCCGCCCTGGAGGCCATCCGGGTCGAGGCGCTGGGCAAGTCCGGCTCGATCTCCGAGCTGCTGAAGTCGCTGGGCAGGATGAGCCCCGACGAGCGCCGCGAGCAGGGGCCGCTGATCAACGGCCTGCGCGACGGCGTCGCCGCCCACATCGCCCGGCGCAAGGCTGCGCTGGAGGCCGCCGAACTGGACGCCAAGCTGGCCGCCGAGCAGGTGGACCTGTCCCTGCCGCCGCCGCCGGCGCGCCGCGGCCGGGTGCACCCGACCATGCAGGTGCTGGACGAGATGATCGCGGTCTTCGCCGATCTCGGCTTCTCCCTGGCCGAGGGGCCGGACATCGAGGACGACTTTCACAACTTCACCGCCCTGAACTTCCCGCCCAAGCACCCGGCGCGGGAGATGCACGATACCTTCTGGCTGCCCGAGAACGAGCGCGGCGAGCGCAAGCTCCTGCGCACCCACACCAGCCCGGTGCAGATCCGCACGATGCAGCGGCTGAACGAGAAGCTGCCGGGCTGGATCGCCAACGGCCCCCCTCAAAACAATGGGCAGCCGCCGATCCGGGTGATCGTGCCGGGCCGCACCTACCGCTCGGACTCGGACGCCACCCACACGCCCATGTTCCACCAGATGGAGGGCCTGGTCATCGACCGCGCCATCCACATGGGCCACCTGAAGTGGACGCTGGACCAGTTCATCGCCCGCTACTTCGAGACCCCGCTGGTGGAGACCCGCTTCCGGCCGCACCACTTCCCGTTCACCGAGCCCAGCGCCGAGATGGACGTGAAGTGCGAACGCTCGGGCGCCGAGATCAAGATCGGCCAGGGGAACGACTGGCTGGAGATCGTCGGCTGCGGGATGGTGCACCCCAACGTGCTCAGGAACTGCGGCCTGGACCCCGACGTCTGGCAGGGCTTCGCCTTCGGCTTCGGCATCGACCGGCTGGGCATGCTGAAGTACGGCGTGCCGGACCTGCGGGACATGTTCTCCAGCGACGTCCGCTGGCTGGAGCACTACGGCTTCTCGGCCTTCCAGGCGCCGAACGGCTCGACCGGACTGTCGTGATGGTCGAGCGTGTCGAACTCTTTGTCGAACTTCTGAACGAGAACGTATTGGTCTGGCGTCCGACCACGGCCTATCGGTTGACTGAGCGCGTGCTCGTTTTGTCGAACGAAAACTACGATCCGGAGACCGAGGAGTGGGCAGTAGCGCCCGGCTCTCTAGTCACCATTGAACCAAGACAAGCTCATGGCGGCCCAATACCGGTCGCCGTGAAATACAACGAGCTGCTGACATGAAATTCACCCTCTCCTGGCTCAAGGAACACCTCGACACGGCGGCCGACGTCGGCGCCGTGGTGGAGGCCATGACCATGGCCGGCCTCGAGGTCGAGCACGTGGAAGACCCGGGCGCCAAGCTGGCCGCCTTCACCGTGGCCAAGATCGTCGAGGCCGTGCAGCACCCCAACGCCGACAAGCTGCGGGTCTGCCAGGTCGACACCAAGGACGGGCGGCTGGAGATTGTCTGCGGGGCCCCCAACGCCCGCGCCGGCCTGACGACCATCTACGCCCCGATCGGCGCCTATGTGCCGGGCTCGGGTGTGACGCTGGAGGCGCGTCCGGTGCGCGGCGTGGTCTCCAACGGCATGCTCTGCTCGGCGCGGGAGCTGGAGGTGGCCGAGGAGTCCGACGGCATCGTCGAGCTCTCCGACGACCTGCCGGTGGGCGCCAGCGCCGTGGAGGCCTTCGGCCTGGAGGCGGTGATCGACTTCGAGGTGACCCCGAACCGGCCCGACTGGCTGGGCGTGCGTGGCATCGCTCGCGACCTCGCCGCAGCCGGGCTCGGGACGCTGAAGCCGGACCCGGTGGCGCCGGTGAACGGCGCCTTCCCCTGCCCGATCGAGATCAAGGTGGACGGCGACGCCTGTCCCGTGTTCGGCGGCCGGCTGATCCGTGGCGTCCGGAACGGCCCGTCGCCGGCCTGGCTGCAGCAGCGGCTGGCCAGCGTGGGCCTGCGCCCGATCAACGCCCTGGTCGATATCACCAACCTGATCTCCTACGACCGCTGCCGGCCCCTGCACGTCTATGACGCCAGGAAGCTGACCGGCGGCGTCATCGAGGCCCGGCTGGGCCGCGCGGGCGAGACGGTCGAGGCCCTGGACGGCGAGACCTACGAGGCCACCCCCGATGTCTGCGTCATCGCCGACGGCTCCGGCGCCATCGGCCTGGGCGGGGTCATGGGCGGGGAGTCCACCAAGGTGCTGGAGGACACCGTCGACGTCTTCGTCGAATGCGCCTGGTTCGAGCCGATCCGCACCGCCCAGACCGGCCGCAGCCTGGGCATCCTGTCCGACGCCCAGTACCGCTTCGCGCGCGGCGTCGATCCGCAGTCCGTCGGCCCAGGCCTGGACCACGCCACCCAGCTGATCCTGGACCTGTGCGGGGGCGAGCCTTCTGAGGTGCGCGTGGCGGGCCATCCGCCGGCGCCGCCCGCCGCCATCGCCTTCGACCGCGACTATGTGAAGAAGCTCTCGGGCCTGGACGTGGGCGCGGCGCGGATCGACGAGATCCTCACCCGCCTGGGCTTCGCCATCGACGGCCATAGCGTGACGCCCCCGTCCTGGCGGCGCGACGTGGAGGGCAAGGCCGACCTGGTGGAAGAGGTGGCGCGGATCGAGGGCTTCGACAGCCTGCCCGTGGAGCCGCTGCCGGAGATCGCCCGGCCCGTCGGCGGCGTCCTCACCCTGCGCCAGCGGCGCATGCGCGATGCGCGCCGGCTGATGGCCGCCCGCGGCTATGCCGAGGCGGTGACCTGGAGCTTCATGCGCCGCGCCTGGGCGGAGCTGTTCGGCGGCGGCCAGGCGCAGCTGGTGCTGACCAACCCGATCGCCTCCGACCTCGACACCATGCGCCCCACCGCGCTCGGCAACCTGATCGAGGCGGCCGCCCGCAACGCCCGCAAGGGCTTTGCGGACGCGGCGCTGTTCGAGGTGGGGCCCAACTTCCGCGGCGACGCGCCTGAGGACCAGTGGACCGCGGTGACCGCGCTCCTGGCGCCCCACCCGCCCAAGTCCTGGGCCAAGACGGCGTCCGACCCGCTGTTCGAGCTCAAGGGCGACCTCCTGGCCCTGCTGGAAGAGCTGGGCGCGCCGACGCTGCAGGTCGTCCAGGGCCAGAACGCCGCCTGGTGGCATGCCGGCCGCTCCGCGCGCCTGCAGCTGGGGCCCAAGGTGGTAGTGGCCGAGTTCGGCGAGCTGCACCCGCGGATCCTCAAGGCCCTGGACGCCGACGGGCCGATGCTGGCCTTCGAGCTGAACCTGGACGCGATCCCGGAGCCGAAGCGCAAGGGGATCAAGACCAAGCCGGCGCTGTCGCTCTCGGCCTTCATGCCCCTGCGCCGCGACTTCGCCTTCGTCGTACCGGACGCCACCCCGGCCGGCGACCTGGTCCGTCCGATCCAGGGGGCCGACAAGGCGCTGATCGCCGACGTGCGGGTCTTCGACGTCTACGAGGGCCCGGGCGTGCCGGACGGCATGAAGTCGGTCGCCGTCGAGGTGCTGGTCCAGCCGCGCGAGAAGACCCTGACCGACGGCGAGATCGAGGGCCTGTCCTCGCGGATCGTCGCCGCGGCCGAGAAGGCCACGGGCGCCAAGCTGCGCAGCTGAATTGGACGTCGGCGCCAAAAAACTGGCGTCGGCGGTCCATTCGGGGTTCTGATCGCCCCATGGCGGACGCAGCCACGCTTTCGGCGCTGAATCTCGCCCTGCGCGGCGGGGTGGTGCTGTTGCTGCTGCTGATCGGGGCCGGCCTGCTGCACGACCGACCCCGGGCGGCGGTGGCGCGGCTGGGGGCGCTGTTCGCCCTGGGCGCGGCGGCCTACACCGTCTGCTCCATGCCGGGCTTCCATGCCCGCGCCGGACTCTGGTCGGCGCCGGTCATCGCCCTGGCGGTGGGCAACAACCTGGTCTTCTGGCTGTTTGCGCGGGCGCTGTTCGGCGACGATGTCCGGTCCGGACCGGTCTACCTCCTGCCATGGGCGGCGATCTCCGCGGCAGGTGTTGTCGGCGCCCTGGGCCTGGCGCCCGATCCCGACCTGCGGATCATCGGCCTGGGGCTCGCGGCCCAGGCCATCCTCTTCGCCGGCCTGGCCGTGGCCCAGACCCTGGGCTCGTGGGCCGCCGACCTGGTGGAGCCGCGCCGGCGCCTGCGGGTGTTCATCGTCGCCGCCACCGCCCTGCACATCGCCCTGACCGCCGCGGCGGGCCTTGCGCCACGCCTGGACGCCACGCCGCTGGTGCGCCTTGCCGACGCCCTGTCGCTGGCCCTGATCGCCGTCACCGTCGCCTGGGCGGCCCTGCGCGGTTCCACCGGCGCGCTGCTGCTGGCGAGCGAGCCGCATGAGGGCCTGAAGCCGGCCACCACCATCGCCCGCCTGGAGCCCTCGGACATGGTGCTGCTGCGCCGGCTGGAGCGGGAGATGAACGAGGATCGCGCCTTCCGCCGCGACGGCCTGACCATCGGCCAGCTGGCGCATGGCCTCAGCGTGCCGGAGTACCGGCTGCGGCGGGTGATCAACCGTGGCCTCGGCCACCGCAACTTCGCCGCCTACCTCAACAGCCACCGCATCGCCGAGGCGCGGGCGGCGCTGGCCGACCCTAGCCAGGCCGAGGTGCCGATCCTGACCATCGCCCTGGACGCCGGCTTCGGCTCGCTGGGGCCGTTCAACCGCGCCTTCAAGGCCGAGACCGGCCTCACCCCCAGCGCCTATCGCCGCGCGGCCCTGGGTGAACTGGCGGACGCCGACCTGGCCCTGGGCTCGGCGGCCTGATCCTCAAAGCCGGCTGATCGATTTCGAAATCCGGCAGGCCACGGCGAGAGCGCCGGGCCAGGACGGCGGCTCCTGTCCACGCCAGAGAGTCCCGATGCCCGCCTCGTTCCACCCTCGTCGGCTGCCCCATCCGCTGCCCCGCCTGCTGCCGCTACTGCTCGGCGCCGCCATCCTCCCGCTCGCCGGCTGCGGCACGATCCGGCGCACCGTGGCCACGCCCACCAACCTGGTCAGCCACCAGCTGTGTTCGGCCGCCTTCGTCTCGCACATCGATCCGGAGCGGTTCTACGAGGAGGCGGTCGTCCCCGACGTGGCGCCGGTGAAGGGCCTCATCCGCCACCATGTGGATCTCCAGCGCCAGGAGGTGACCGCCACCTTCGCCGGCGGCCTGGCCCAGAGCCGCGCCGTCTTCCGCGGCGACACCGGCTGCGTGGTCGTCCAGGGTCCCCTGCCGCCCGCCCCGCACGACCAGGGTCCGCGGACGGCGGCCCTCGCGCCTCCCATCGCCGGGCCAGACGTCGTCACCCCGTCGGACCCGCGGCTGGCGGCGGCCCTGGACCATGTGTTCGCGCAACCCGCCTCCGGCCCCCGCCGCTACGTCCGCGCCGTCGTGGTCATGCAGGATGGCCGGATCGTCGCCGAGCGCTATGGCCCCGGCTACGGGCCGGACACCGTCTTCACCGGCTGGTCGATGACCAAGTCGGTGACCAACGCCCTGCTGGGGATCCTGGTGCGCCAGGGCAAGCTCGACATGGCCGCCCCGGCGCCGCTGGCGGCCTGGGCCGACGCCAAGAACCCGCGCCATGCCGTGACCCCCGACAACCTGCTGCGGATGGTGAGCGGACTCGACGTGGGCGACTCGCTTGAGCCTGGCGTCCACAGCGCCTTCGACGTGGCCGCCCGGGCACAGTTCGCCCGGCCCGACATGGCCACGGCCTTCGTCGATGCGAAGGTGCAGGCGCCGCCCGGCCAGCGCTTCCGCTACGCCGACGGCTCGACCCTCCTCCTGTCGCGGATCATCCGCCAGGAGGCCGGCGGGACGGGCCAGGACGTGCTGCTGCTGGCCCGCCGCGAGCTGTTCGACAAGCTGGGCATGACCCACACGACCCTGGAGGAGGACGCCTCCGGCACGCCGATCGGCGCCAGCCACATGTGGGCCAGCGCCCGGGACTGGGCGCGCTTCGGCCAGCTCTATCTGGACGACGGCGTGGCGGGCGGCGAGCGCATCCTGCCGGCCGGCTGGGTGGACTATTCGGCGCGCCTGACGCCCGGCAGCGAGGCCATCGGCTACGGCGCCGGCTGGTGGACCAACCGCGGCGGCTCCGACGGCGCCCGCCACCGCCCGCACCTGCCCACCGACAGCTTCCTCGCCCGCGGCAGCCATGGCCAGTTCACGATCGTGATCCCGTCAGCTCGCGTGGTGATCGTGAAGCTGGGCGATGCCTACACGCCCTACGGCGACATGGCGGCCATGGACCGGTTCACGGGCGAGGTCCTGGCGGCGCTGGGCCGGTAGCGGACGCCGCCGCTACTCCTTGCGGAAATAGGCGTAGATCCGTTCGGCCAGCGCCTGGCTGACCCCCTCGACCTTGGCGAGATCCTCCACGCTGGCCCGGCTGACGCCCCGGGCGCTGCCGAAGGCGTGCAACAGCGCCCGCTTGCGGCCGGGGCCGACGCCCTCGATCTCGTCGAGGGGGTTCTTCTTCATGTCGATGGCGCGGCGCGTGCGGTGGGAGCCGATGGCGAAGCGGTGGGCCTCGTCGCGCAGGCGCTGGAGGTAGTAGAGGACGGGGCTCTTCGGCTCGAGCATGAAGTACGGCTTGCCGGGGATGTAGAACCGCTCCAGGCCGGCGTCGCGGTCGGGACCCTTGGCGACGCCCACCACCGGGATGTCGTCGACGCCGAGGTCGGCCATGATCTCCTTGACCACGCCCACCTGCCCGGCGCCGCCGTCGATCAGCACCAGGTCGGGGCGGACCACGTCGGTGATCCCCTCCTCTTCCTCCTTCACCAGCCGGCCGAAGCGGCGGCGCAGCACCTCCTTCATCATCCCGAAGTCGTCGCCGGGCGTGAGCTCGGTCGAGCGGATGTTGAACTTGCGGTACTGGCTCTTCTGGAAGCCGTCGGGACCGGCCACGATCATGCCGCCGACCGCATTCGTGCCCATGATGTGGCTGTTGTCGTACACCTCGATCCGCTCGGGCGGGGCTTCCAGCCCGAAGGCCTCGCAGACCCCGGCCAGCAGCTTGGTCTGGGCCGAGCTCTCGGCCATCTTCCGCCCCAGCGCCTCGCGGGCGTTGATGAGGGCGTGCTCCACCAGCTGCTTCTTCTCCCCGCGCAGGGGCTTGGCGATCTCCACCTTGCGGCCGCCCTTCTGGCAGAAGGCCTCGGCCAGCAGGTCGCGGTCGGTGGGCTCGATGCTGACCAGGATCAGCTTCGGGATCGGCTTGTCGTCGTAGAACTGGCCGAGGAAGGCGCCCATGATGTCCGGGTCCTCGTCGGTGCGGTCCACCCGCGGGAAGTAGGCGCGGTTGCCCCAGTTCTGGCCGGCGCGGAAGAAGAACACCTGGACGCAGGCCTGGCCGCCCTCGGCGTGCAGGGCGAAGACGTCCGCCTCGTCCACCGTCTCGGGGTTGATCTGGGTCTCCTGGGCCACCGAGGCCAGGGCGCGGATGCGGTCGCGCAGGCGCGCGGCGCGCTCGAACTCCATCTCCTCCGCGGCCGCCGTCATTTCCTCGGCCATCCGGCTCATGACCGCCCGGCTCTTGCCGCGCAGGAAGGCCTCGGCCTGGTCCACCAGCCCCGCATAGTCTTCCAGGCTGACGAGGCCCGTGCAGGGCGCGGCGCAGCGCTTGATCTGGTGCAGCATGCAGGGCCGCGTGCGGCTCTCGTAGACGCTGTCGGAGCAGGAGCGCAGCAGGAAGGCCTTCTGCAGGGTGTTCAGCGTCTTGTTCACCGAATAGGCGCTGGCGAACGGGCCGAAGTAGTCGCCCTTGATGGTGTGGGCGCCGCGGTGCTTGCGCAGCTGGGCCGCCGGATGCTCGCGGCGGATGACGATCTCGGGGAAGGACTTGTCGTCGCGCAGCAGCACGTTGAACTTCGGCTTCAGCTGCTTGATCAGGTTGATCTCGAGCAGCAGGGCGTCGGTCTCGGTGCGGGTGGTGACGAACTCCATGGAGCGCGTCTGGTCCACCATGTGGGCGATGCGCTGGGTGTGGAAACGGCCCTGGGCGTACTGGATCACCCGCTTCTTCAGCGAGCGCGCCTTGCCCACGTAGAGGACCTCGCCGTCCTCGCCCATCATGCGGTAGACGCCCGGCCGGTCCGGCAGGCGCTTGACCTCGTCCTTGATGAGCGCGGCCCCCTTGAGGGGCGGCGCGGCGACAGTCTCCGACATGGGCGCAGATATAGGCGAGTCCGGGCGCCAGCGCAGGGCCTCCCTCCCTTGATGGGCAGGGGCAGGCGCGAAGCGCCAGGGGCGGAAGCCTCGGATCATCACCCGACGCGGCGATCCGTCCCATGCGGCCTCACCTTGCTCGGCTTCGCCGAGCTGTCCCTCCCCATCAAGGGAGGGAAAGCACGCCCAGCACCGCCAGGCTCATGGCCTCGACGCCGAAGCGGATGGTGGGCTCGGGCGTGGGGGCGAAATAGGGGTTGTGGTTGGCGGGGACGTGCTCGCCCTTCGCCTCGGCCGCGGCGATGACCTTCGGGTCGACGCCGCCGATGCCGAAGAACAGCGAGGGCACGCCGGCGATGATGAACTCCGAATAGTCCTCGCTGGGCGAGCCGGGCTTCGGCTCGTAGACGGCGCGGTCGCCAAACGCCGCCTTGAAGACCTTCTCCGTCCGGGCCGTGAGCGCCGCGTCATTGACCACCGCCCGGCCGCCGGACTCCAGCTTCACCTCCGGCGCCGGCGCCGCCGACATCGCCGCCACCGCCGCGGCCGTCCGACGGATGCCCTCCAGCAGCTTGGTCCGCACATCGGCGTCGAAGCTGCGCACCGTGCCGCGCAGGACGGCGCTGTCGGGGATGATGTTGCCTGCGCTGCCGCTCTGGATCGCGCCCACGGTGATCACCCCGAACGCGCCGGGGTCCTTCTCGCGGCTGATGATGGTCTGCACGTCGATCGTGAAGCGCGCCGCCTCGATCACCGGGTCGATGGAGGCCTGCGGCGTCGAGCCGTGGGCGCCCTTGCCCTTGAAGGTGATCTCCAGGCTGTCGGAGTTGGAGGAGTTGACGCCAGCGCGGTAGCTGAGCGTACCCGCCGGGCCGGGCCCCACGTGCAGGGCGAAGCCGTAGTCCGGCTTGCCGAACCGCTCGAACAGGTGGTCCGCCAGCATCGCCCGCGCGCCCGCGGTGGTCTCCTCCGCCGGCTGGCCGATGAACATCAGCGTCCCATGCCACTGGGCTTTCATGGCCACCAGCGCTGTGGCGGTCCCGACCCAGGCCGCCATATGGATGTCGTGGCCGCAGCTGTGGTCGACGGGGGTGGTCTTGCCGTTCCAGGTGGTGACCACGTGGCTGGCGTAGGGGAGGCCGGTGCGCTCCTCCATCGGCAGGGCGTCCAGCTCGGTACGCACCATGACCATCGGCCCCGCGCCATTGCGGTAGATGGCGACGACGCCCGTGCCGCCCACCTGCTCGGTCACCTCGAAGCCCAGGGCCCGCATCTCCTTGGCGAGCTTGGCCGCGGTGGCGGTCTCCTGCATCCCCAGTTCCGGGTGGGCGTGGATGTCCTTGTAGAGCGCGTCCAGGTGGGCGTAGCCGCGGTCCAGGCTGGCGTCGATCTGCGCCTTCTGGGCGGCCAGATCCCCAGCGCGGGCGGTGGCGGCGAAGGCCAGGAAAGTCGCGGCGGCGGCAAGGGCGATGCGGGTCATCCGCAAGCTTAGCTTCGGCTGCAAGCTTGGCGCCAGACGTCTTGGCGACCGGTCCCCAGGATGATGGCCCCAAGGATGACGGGCGGCGCCGACCCATGCCATGAGGAGCCGATGGCGGTGCTCAAGGACATCTGGCGCGTGGGGATCGTGCGCGCCGCGCCCGAGGCGGTGCTGGCGCCCGGCGCCCTGGCACGCCTGCCGGTCACCTGGCTGCCGCCGCAGGGGCCGCTGCGCTTCATCGCCGACCCGTTCGGCCTCTGGCGCGACGGGCGGCTGAATGTGTTCGTGGAAGCCTACGACTATCGCGACCGCCACGGCGTGATCGAGGCCTATGTGCTGGACGAGGCGCTGGAGGTCCTGGAGCGGCGCACCGTGCTGCGCGAGCCCTGGCACCTCTCCTACCCCTTCGTGTTCGAGGCCGAGGGCGCGACCTGGATGCTGCCGGAGGCCTTCCGGTCCGGCGGCCTGACCCTCTACCGCGCCGAGGCCTTCCCCGATCGCTGGGCCGCCGCGACCCGGATCGAACTCGACGACGTGGCGATCGATGCGACGTCGGTGTTCCACGACGGGCTCTGGTGGCTGTTCTACGCCCCGGCGGGCGCCAGTGCGGCGGACAAGATCGGCCGCCTGCACCTGGCCTGGGCCGAGCGGCTGACCGGCCCATGGCGGACCCATCCGGGCAATCCGGTGCGCCGCGATGTCCGAAGCTCCCGGCCTGGCGGCACACCGTTCGTCGGCGCCGACGGGCGGCTGGTGCTGCCGGTCCAGGACTGCGCGCGCACCTACGGCGGGGCCATCCGCCCGCTCAGGATCTCGGTCCTCACGCCCGACCGCTTCGAGGCGGAGGCGGGAGAGCCCCTGGTCCCGCCCGCGGCCTTCGGCGCCTATACCGATGGCCTGCACACCCTGTCGGCGGCCGGGCCCGTGACCCTGATCGACGCCAAGCGCCGAGTGATCACCCTGAAGAGCCTGTCGCTGGACGCCCGGCGCGAGGCGGGCCGGCTGCTGCGGCGCTGAGCCCGGCTAGGGGGCCAGGAAGGCGTCCAGGGCGTCGGCGAAGGCCTTGGGCTGGTCCAGCATGACGAAGTGCAGCGAATGCTCCACCAGCTGCGGCCTGACCGTGGGGACCGCCGCATAGAGGGTGGGATAGACCTTCTGCATGGCCCCGGGCGGCGCGCCGATGGCGACATTGTCCGGATAGAGCAGGGTGATCGGCGTGCGGATCTGGGCCAGCTTCGGGCGCAGGTCGAGCAGCAGGTCCTCGTAGAAGTAGCGGGACACGACGCCGGGATCGCTTTGCAGGCCTGCCGCGATCACCTGGGCCTTGTCCGCCTCGCCCGTCACCATGGCCGCGGTGCTGCCCTTGAGGCCGCTGGCGAAGCCGTCGCCGCCGCCGGCCATGCGGTCGCGGATCTTCTCGGCCGTAGGCCGCACGCTCTCCACGGTGGCGTTCGGGTCGCCCCGCACCGAGCCCAGGAAGGGCACGGCGTCGACCACCAGGGCCTTCTTCAGGTGCTCCGGATGGGTGATCGCCAGCTGCAGGATCAGCGTGCCGCCCAGGGAATGGCCGACCAGCACCGCCGGCGCCAGCTTCTGCTCGGTGAGATAGGCGTCGATGGCATCGGCGGTCGGGACCAGCACCTCGCCAGTGGCGTTGGCGCGGGGCGGTTCGCCCGCGAAGCCCGCCAGCTGTAGCAGGTGGACCCGGTGGTGCGCCCGCAGCCGCTGGGCGCTGGCCTTCCAGACCGCTCGCGACGACGACAGCCCCGGGATGAACACCACGTCCGGCCCCTTGCCGACGATCTCGTCGGAGAAGCGGCCGCGGACCACGAGCTTGGAGTCCCCGAACAGGCGGTTGGGATCGGCTGGCTGGGCCGCAGCCGAACTGGCGAACGCCGTCGCTGCGGCGAGCGCCACAACAAGATATTTCAACATTAAATGAACTCTCAAGAGTTTGGATTGACCAGCCGCGACATGGCGTCGAGGTAGCGGATGAAGGCGGCGCGTCCGGCCTCGGTGAGGCGCACCTGGGTCAGCGGCTTCTTGCCGACGAAGCTCTTGTCGATGGCGACGTAGCCGGCGTCCTCCAGCTTGCGCAGGTGGACCGAGAGGTTGCCGTCGCTGGCCTGCAGCCTGGCCTTCAGTGCGTTGAAGTCGGCCACCTCGGCGCCCGACAGGTACGCCATGATCCCCAGCCGCAGCCGGCCATGGATCACCTCGTCCAGCCGGCCGATGTCGAAATCGTCGACCATGGGTCAGGCCGCGGCGCGGGCCTGGCGCATCAGCCGGTAGCCCGGCAGCGCCATCAGCAGCAGGAGCCCCGCCGTCGACACTGCGGCTGACGCGAGGGGCGCAGACGCCAGCAAAGCTATCGCCGCCGCGCAGAGGTAGCTGCCCAGCGACACGGCCTTCAGCCAGCCCTGCCGCCCGACCGTCGCCGCCACCTGCCAGCCCGCGCCATAGAGGATGAAGAGCAGCACCGGACTGGCGGCCATCACCTTCCAGTCGCCGAGCCGCCAGGCCGCCACCGCCATCAGGGCGAACAGCAGGCCGCTGGACATCCCGATCGCGCGCCACAGGGCGCCGGCGGCGCGATTGGCGGCGCTGATGGTCCCGCCGGCGGCGGCCTGGCGCCGCTTCAGCACGCCAAGCACCACGAGGAAGAGCGCCAGCGCGCCCCCAGGCAGCAAGATCAGGCCAGGTCCGTTCGCCGCGCCCGACAGCGTCATCGCCAGGCCCAGGCCGTTGGCGGCGCCGAAGATCAGGCCAATGGCCAGCAGGATCGGCCCGCCGATCATCGGCGCCTGCCGCCCCTCCTCCGCCAGCGACCGCATGAAGGCGATGTCGTCGTGGATGGCGTGATGGTCGTGCGTCATGCGGGAGCTCCCTGCCTCTCGGCGGGAGTTTTAGGGCGTCGACTTTGTTTTGTAAAGTGCTTTGTCTAGACCTTCACCAGCCCCGCAGCGATCCGGTCGAACACGGACTTGGTGAGCTTGATGTACCCGCGCTTGGGGTCGTGGAAGAACAGCGCGCCCTTGATCTTCGCCGGATCGTAGCCGTCGGCCACCAGGTCCATCTTGCGGATCTTGAAGGTGCCGGTGACGTCCATGGCCGGCAGCAGGCGCACGAACAGGGGCTGGGCGTAGGCCGGCAGTTCCTGGGCCACGTGCTCTCCGAACGCCTTGACGTCGAAGGCGCCATCGGTGACCAGGGCCGCCATGCCCGCGCGGCCGTCGGCGCCGTCCACCGCCACGCCGTAGACCGTGGCCTGCGCCACGCCCGGGAACACCTGCAGGCGCTCGGCCACCTCGTTGGTGGAGACGTTCTCGCCCTTCCAGCGGAAGGTGTCGCCGATCCGGTCGACGAAGTAGAAATAGCCGTCGGCGTCGGCGCGCATCAGGTCGCCCGTGGCGAACCAGGCGTCGCCCTTCTCCAGGACGTTGGTGAGGACCTTCTTCTCGGAGGCGGCCTTGTCCTGGTAGCCGGCGTATTCGGAGCGTGCGTCGCCGCCGATCTTGCCGACGCACTCGCCGATCTGGCCGGGGCCGGCCTCGATGCAGAGCCCGTCCGTGCCGCGGATGACGCTCTCGGCCTCCACGTCGTACTGGACCAGGCGCACGTTGAACCGGCCCCGCAGCCACTTGGGCGCGCGCCCGATCGCGCCCTCCTTGCCGTCGAAGTTGAACATCGAGACGTTCCCCTCGGTCGAGCCGTAGAACTCCAGGATGTCGGGGATGCGGAAGCGCTGCTTCAGCACCGGCCAGACGTCGGGCCGCAACCCGTTGCCGAAGGCCAGGCGCAGCTTGTGGCGGGTCTCGTCCTCGTCGTGGCCGTGGTTGACGAGGTAGCGGCACAGCTCGCCGATGTAGACGAACATGGTGCAGCCCTCGCGCGCCACGTCGCCCCAGAAGTGACTGGCCGAGAACTTCCGCTTCAGCACCACCGAGCCGCCATTCAGTAGGGCCGCGCCCAGGGCGCAGAGCCCGCCGGTGGCGTGGTAGAGCGGCAGGGTGACATAGATCCGGTCGCTGGCCTTGGCCCCCGTCGCCCCCGCGAAACCACGCATGTAGAGCTGGGCGCGAACGTGGGTGATCCGGGCCGCCTTGGGCATGCCGGTGGTGCCGGAGGTGTAGATCAGCAGGGCGGTGTCGCCGGCGGTCATGTCCTCGCGCACCGAGCGGTCGGGCGGCAGCTGGCTGCAGCTCTTCAGCGCCTGGACCAGGTCACGCTGGTCGCCGTGCGCCGGGCCCAGCACCCACTGCTGCATCGTCCGCTCCAGCAGCGGCCGGGCCTGTTCGAAGACCGGCGAGGTCTCGGGATCGACGATGACGTGGCTCGAGCCGGCGATGTTGAGGCAGTGGGCCAGCGGCAGGCCGGAGAGCTGGTTGTTGATCAGCGCCGTGACCACGCCGACCTTGGAGAGGCCGTACCAGACCGCGAAATACTCCAGCCGGTTGGGCATGAAGAGCGCCACGGTCTGGCCGCGCCGCAGGTTCACGCCCTTGGCCCAGTGTGCGTAACGGTTGGCCATGGCGTCGAGCTCGCCATAGGTGACCGTGCGCCCCTCGAAGGTCATGGCGGGGCGATCGCGGAACTGCTCGACCGCCGCCTGCAGGTCGTCGCAGATCAGGTTGTCGGAGTCCTTGGCGATGGACTTCACGCGCTTCAGCGTCCGGTTGAGCCCGCGCATGAACCGCCAGTCGCGCTTGAGCCTGGCCTCGAGCCGCATCCAGTCCCTCCGTCACGAAGCGACCTTGGCGAGCGCCGCGCGGCGCGGCAAGCGGCCTCGGCGCCACAGGCGCGCAGAAAGCGTCCTTACGGCCCAGCTATGACGGCTGGGGCCGGCGCCGGAATGTGGCGAGGCTGCGGCAAGATTAAGATCGACGCCTTGTGAATATCTCTCGCGTATCCCGATGTAATGACCGCCCTGGCCACGCTCGTTGAAGATATGCCTTGAGCATAGATTGGAACCGGCGCGCCACAGCGCCGTTAGCTCCCTCCGACACACCCTGGAGGGAACCAAGATGTCGATGGACTTCGACGACCGAGATCCGGCCAATACATCCGACGGCTCGCCGCTGTTCGGCGCCACCCCGGTCTGGGAGCGCGGCCGCAAGCGTCGCGGCCTTGGCGGTCGGCGGCCGGCCGAGCCGCGCACCTTCACGCCGGCCGAGGAGTCGGCTGCGGAGACCGCGGCGGCGGAAACGCCGATGACCCTGGACCGGCCCATCGATCGCGGGATGACCACCGATCGCGGGATGTCGGCCGACCGGGCCATGGACCGCAGCATGGCGACCGACGCCACGATCACCAACTCGACCCTGGCCGCGTCCTCCGCGACGGCGGACGAGGGCCTGGTCGCCCCGATCGGTCGTGACCGCACGACCCGCACGACGACCCGGGCGCGCAGCTCCAACAGCGCCGCGCCCGCCGCCCTGGTGGTGGGCGGCCTGGTGGCGGTGGCCGCGCTGGCCGGCGTCGGCTGGTACGCCACCCACGGCGGCCAGGGCGGCGTGCCCGAGATGACGCCCGGCGCGGCGAGCAGCAGCACCAGCCAGGTCGCCACGGTCCCGATCGTGCCCGCCCAGGCGCCGCCTCAGGCGACCGAGCCGGCCCGGCTGGCGGACGCCGCGCCCCCGCCGGCCAAGGCTGCGCCGCCGCATGAGCAGGTCCGCGTCGCCTCGGCGAGCCACGTGCGGCATACGGCGTCGGCCCGCAGCGCCATGAGCGCGGAGGCCAGCGCCTCCAACGCCAGCGCCCACAGCACCCTGCCCGACGCGCCGCAGCCGTACCGCTCGGCCAACCCGGCCGCGACGCCGGCGCCGGTCGCCCCCGCCGCCCCGCCGGCGCCGCCGGTCCAGCAGGCCGCGCCCGCCGCGCCGGAGTCGGTTCCGTCGACGCCGCCGATCTCGCCCAGCCCCGCGCCGGCGCAGAGCCAGCCGACGCCGCCCGACACCCAGGTGACGCCGCCGCCGACCTCGAACTAGCGATTCCGTTGGGGACGAAGGGCGGCGCCGCGAAACAGCGCGCCGCCCTTTTCATGCGTTCTGGCAGGCCCTTGGCGCGTCAGCGCCCTCAGGATTCAACCGCGGAAAGGGCGGAAAGGCGCGGAAGGATGACGGCCCGCCTTCCGTGTCCTTCCGCGTTTTCCGCGGTTCAAAATAGCGGCGCTCGCGCGCCCTGGCGCTACGGTTGAGAGCCGCTCGGCTCGCCCGCCCTGGCCTTGGCGGCGTCGCGTTCGGCCTGCCGTGCCGCCGAGAGCATGCTCGGCAGGGCGTAGTTGCCCTCGTGGCAGGCGTATTCGTAGATGACGCCGTTCAGCGGCGCGAACTCGTACTCGCCGCCCCAGGGCTTGTCCCACACCATCGGGTCCTCGACGGTGAAGGCATAGCGGAGCCGGTCCTTGCCCACGCGGGTGAAGCGTTCGGTGACCTTCAGGTCCTTCCACGCCCCGGCCAATTCCTCGGCCTGCGGGATGTTGGTGGTCTCGACGACCAGGGTGTCGCCCTCCCACCAGCCGATGGAGTCGCCCATCCACGGCCGCACGCCGTCGGTGCGGTGCTTGCTGTTCAGGCGCACGATCCGGACGTCGTGGACCATCTCCACGTCGATCACCACGGCGTCGCCGGTCTGAACGATC
Organism: Caulobacterales bacterium; assembly: GCA_019510435.1. Classification (GTDB taxonomy): domain Bacteria; phylum Pseudomonadota; class Alphaproteobacteria; order Caulobacterales; family Caulobacteraceae; genus Phenylobacterium. The sequence continues at coordinate 25,420 of JAEKKJ010000006.1, forward strand.
TGGTAGTTGTCGTTGTAGAAGCCGTTGGGCAGCATCGGCGGGCCGGCGTTGCGGCCGAAGCCCATGATGCAGCGCTCGCCCAGCGGCCGCTGCTCGGGATTGTCGAACGAGCCCAGGCTCCGGTAGCCGCGCATCGGCGGCGCGCCCGCCTTGCGCGGCGGAAACTGGCCATCCGGGGTGGTCAGCAGGGAGTTTCGCGGCTCCCCGCCCACCCGCATCACCGCCGAGCCGGGATCCAGCCAGCCGCGGTTATAGCCGCCGGTGTCCCCGCCGGCCGCGGCATACTGCGGCCGCAGGGCGACGCTGCTGGGGTTCTTGGCGGTGGCGGGCGCATTGGGATCGGTGGGCTGGTTGCCCTCCACCACCTCGCGCTGGGCGTCGCCCTCCAGGGCCTTGACCTCCTCCGGCGTGTAGGTGGCGCGCAGGCCGAACTTCGCCTGGCGGGTCAGCGGCGTCAGGGTGGCGTTGTTCCAGACGCCGGAGAGGTCCGGCTGGCCGAAGGCGTTGCGCGGGGCCTTGTAGGCGGGGGCCTTGGTTGCGGGGGCCTTGGTCAGGGGGGCGGGCGCAGCGGCGCCCTGGGCCAGCGGCGCGGCGCAGAAGGCGGTTCCGAGGGCGAGGATCAGGGCGCGGCGCAAGGGGCGTCTCCGGTCTTGTATTCGCCGCGTCGACGCGCGGCTTCCATACCGAACTTACGAGAAAATGCGCAGCCCGGCAACGCACGGTCCGCCAGAGCGGCCGTAACGCGCGGCTTGAACCAGCCGAACATTGCAGGCCAATTTCCCGACCAACAAACGGGAGGAGGCGAGCGTGGACCTGGACCGTGAGCGGCTACGCCGCGACGCCGAGACGCCGCAGCTGGCCGGAGGGGCCGACCTGCCCGGTGTCGTGGCCGACTTCGCCGCGGCGTTCGCGGCCGACCCGGTGTTCGACTGGTTCCTGCGCGAGGGCGATGGGCGGCCGCAGGCGCTGCGCCGTTTCTTCGCCCTGATCCTGAAGGTGACCGCCAATCCCGCGCGGCGGATCGAGCGGCCGGCCGGCGGCGGCGCGGCGGCGCTCTGGATTCCCTCCGAGCACATGACCAAGCCGACGCTGGCCAACGAGCTGGAGGCGCTGGGCGTGCTGCTGGCCGGCTGCGGGCTCGCCCGGTTCCCGCGTGTGGCGGCCATGCGCGGCGCCATGGACCGCCACCATCCGCACGACCGGGCTCACGACTATCTCTATTTCCTGGGCGTGCGTCCGGAAGCGCAGGGCCTCGGCGTCGGCTCGCGGCTCTTGAAGGCGCACCTAGCGGGCCTGGACGCGGCGGGGCGGCCTGCGTTCCTGGAGACCGGGGCGCCGCGCACCCTGTCGCTCTACCAGGGGCACGGCTTTGCGGTGATCGGCGAGTACAAGGCCCGGCCCGACGCGCCGACCATGTGGGCGCTCTGGCGTGAGCCGCAGGCGCTCTGAAAGCGGGTGTGGCGGCGCGGAGTTTGGGGAGGGGGTCGTCGGCTGGCCGGGCGCCCGATCTGGACGGGGCTGGGGGGCTGATCAGGATCCGGACCGGATGCGGGCCAGCCGACGCAAACGATAAAACGCATGGTCTGTGTTCGCGGCGGGCCGGGAATGGGGCCATTTCGGGGCGTGGCGGCCCAGCCACAGCGAACCGCGAAATGCCACGCCGCCGCCAAGAGGACTTGCGGCCGGCCTGCGACAGAGGGATGACGGTGACAACGGCGGTTGGTTTCCGGCCGCCGGGGCGTGGGGCCCCGCAGCGCTTCCAGGACCTTCGCGGGTCCTGTGCGGACAAGACAGAAGCGGCAGAGGCGGCCCGAGAGGGTCGCCTTTCTTGCATTTGGGCTCTTTCTGAAGCCCCTTCACCTTGGCAGTCGCCGGCCGAGCCGCCATGTGCGCTGACGACTGACAACGTAAACCCAAGGGAGGCGACGAATGGCCGGCTATCCGGACAAGGCCCTGCAGCTGCGGTCCATCATCAAGGCGAGCGGCGAGCTCGAGCTCAGCCTGGCGGAGGTCGCGGTAGCGGCGCCTACCGGCGACGAGGTGCTGGTGCGGGTGGAGGGCTCGCCGATCAATCCCTCGGACCTCGGCCTGCTGCTCGGCCCGGCCGACCTCTCGACCGCCAAGCCGTCCGGCGCCCCGGATCGTCCCGTTCTCACCGCCAAGGTCCCGCCCGGCCTGATGCGGGCGGTGGCGGCGCGCCTCGACGAGTCCATGCCGGTGGGCAACGAGGGCGCGGGCACGGTGGTGGCCGCCGGCCCCGATCCCGCCGCCCAGGCGCTGATCGGCCGCAAGGTCGCCCTGCTGGGCGGGGCGATGTACGCCCAGTACCGCACGGCCAAGGCCGCAGACGTCCTGCCCCTGCCGGCGGACGCCAGCGCCGCAGACGGGGCCTCCTGCTTCGTCAATCCGCTGACCGCTCTGGGCATGGTGGAGACCATGCGCCGCGAGGGCCACACCGCCCTCGTGCACACCGCCGCCGCCTCCAACCTGGGCCAGATGCTGAACAAGATCTGCCTCAAGGACGGGGTGGAGCTGGTGAACATCGTGCGCAGCGCGGCCCAGGCGAAGATCCTGACCGACATCGGCGCCAAGTACGTGCTGGACTCCACCGCGCCGAACTTCATGGAGCAGCTGGTGGCGGCCCTGAAGGCCACCGACGCCACCCTGGCCTTCGACGCCATCGGCGGCGGCAAGCTGGTGAGCCAGATCCTCTCGGCCATGGAGCAGGCCCAGAGCGCCAAACAGGGCGCCTACAGCCGCTACGGCTCGACCACCCACAAGCAGGTCTACATCTACGGCGGGCTGGACACCGCCCCCACCGAGCTGGCGCGCAGCTACGGCATGGCCTGGGGCGTCGGCGGCTGGCTGCTCACCTATTTCCTGATGAAGTCCGGGCCGGCCGAGGTGCAGCGCCTGCGCCAGCGGGTGGCGGACGAGCTGAAGACCACCTTCGCCAGCCACTACACCGCCGAGATCTCCCTGGCCGAGGCGCTGAGCCCGGACGTGATCGCCCGCTACAACGCCAAGACCACCGGCGAGAAATTCCTGGTCAATCCGAACAAGGGGCTCTGAGCCGCGCCGGCGGAGCGCCGGAAAAAGAAGAGCCGGACGGTGCTGGAGACAAACCGTCCGGCTCAAGGCTCGTTGGTGGGGACACCGCTCCCGAAACGACGCATCGGGGCGGCTCCAGGCGTCTGCGTTTCAGGATCCATGCCAACCGTGGCGGCCCGAAACGGGACGGCGGCGGCAGACGCCGCTTGCCTTGCCCCCTGGTCAAGCGGCTCCAATCCGGGAAAACCGTCCCGGAGGACGCCCGCATGAAAATCGACCTCCTGTCGCCGGCGAGCTTCGAGGGCGGCCAGCCGCACGGCCAGTACGACTGGCTGCGGGCCAACCAGCCGGTCGCCTGGCACGACGAGCCCGGCGGCAAGGGCTTCTGGGCGGTGACGCGCCACGCCGACGTCTGGGCCGTGGACCGCGACTTCCAGACCTATTCGTCCGAGCCCACCATCATGATCAACGATCCGCTCGCGGAGATGGGCGGGTTCGGGCCCTACAAGATGATGCTGATGATGGACCCGCCGGAGCACACGGCGTTCCGCAAACTCATCCGCTCGGAGTTCACCGAGCCCGCGGCGCGGCTGCGGACCGGCCGCATCCAGGCGCTGGCCCGCCAGATCGTCGACGCTGTCATCGCCAAGGCAAGTGGGGGTCGCGGCGAATGCGACTTCGTTTCCGAGGTGGCCGGCGAGATGCCCTCGTTCGTGATCGCCGAGCTGATGGGCCTGCCGCTCACCGACGGCCGCGAGCTCTACAAGCTGACCGAGACCATCCACACCGCGCCCGAGGCGCTGCCGCCCGGCGCGGGTGGGGCGGCGGTGGCCAAGATGTTCGAATATGGCTCCGGGGTGATGGCCGAGAAGCGGGCGCGGCCGGGCGACGACCTGGCTTCCAAGCTGCTGGCCTGCGAGGTGGACGGCCGGCGGCTGGAGGATGTGGAGTTCCTGCTGTTCTTCCTCTTGCTGGTGGACGCCGGCGGCGACACCACCCGCAACCTGCTCTCCGGCGGGCTGCTGGCGCTGATGGAGAACCCGGACCAGTACGCCTGGCTGATGGCCGACCTGGACGCACGCCTACCCACGGCGCGCGAGGAGCTGCTGCGCTGGACCAGCCCGGTGATCTACATGCGGCGCACGGCCCGGAAGGACGCCGAGCTGGCCGGCCAGCAGATCCGCGAGGGCGACAAGGTGGTCATGTACTTCGGCGCCGCCAACCGCGACCCCGCCGTGTTCGACCGGCCGGACACCCTCGACCTCGGCCGGGCCGAGAACCCGCACATCGCCTTCGGCACGGGCCCGCACGGCTGCCTCGGCCAGCACATCGCCCGCATCGAGATCGACGCCATGCTGCGCGAAGTGCTGACGCGGATGACCGCCTTCGAGCTCGCCGCGCCCGTGGAGTGGCTGCCCTCGAACTTCATCTCCGGGCCCAAGGCCATGCCGGTGCGGTTCCGGCCCGGCTGAGGGAATTCCACCCGAGCAGCTTAACTTATGATAGAAGGGTGCTCGCCCGCTCGGAACATCCGTGGTTGCGGGACCTGCACAAATTCCCGGGTACGGCTTTCGCTTCGCGAGCCTCCGGGCCCCATGAAAGGGCAAGCCATGGCTGCCCGCCAACGGTCTTCAGATTCCGACCAGGTGGCCCAGGCGCTGGGCCTGGCGATCATCGCGTCGTCGGTGACGCCCCTCCTACTGCTGGACGACGATTTCAACGTCCTGGCCGCCAGCGCCTCGTTCTGCCGCGCCTTCAGGACAGATCCTGCCCTGGCCCAGGATCGGCCCATCTTGGCGCTGGGCGACGGCGCCTGGAACATTCCCCAGCTACGCTCGCTGTTGAGCGCGACCTTGTCGGGCAGCGCCGACATCGACGCCTACGAGATGGACCTCGAGTCCGCCGGCGCCACGCGGCGCCTCGTGCTGCATGCGCACCGGCTCGATATCGGCTCGGGGGTCGCTCGGCGCATCCTGCTGACGGTCACCGACGTCACGGAAAGCCGCCTGGACGCCGCCCGTCGCGACGCGGCGTTGCGGGAGAAGGACGACCTCCTGCGGCAGCGCGCGATCCTGCTCCAGGAGGTGCGCCACCGGGTCGCCAACAGCCTGCAGATCATCGCCAGCGTCCTGCTTCAGACCGCCCGGCGCGTGAACTCCGAAGAGAGCCGCGGCGTCCTGCGTGACGCCCATCAACGGGTCATGTCGGTGGCCGCCCTGCAACACCAGTTGGCCGCCTCCAGCATGGAGGGCGTGCCGCTGCGGGCCTATCTCGACCAGCTTTGCTCCAGCATCGGCGCCTCGATGATCCACGATCCCTCACAGATCGCCCTCAGCGTCGAAGCCGACGACTCAATCGTGGGGCCCGACATTTCCATAAGCCTTGGGCTCATCGTCACCGAACTGGTGATCAATGCGCTGAAGCACGCCTTCCCGGGCGCGCGGCATGGGTCGATCCGCGTCGGCTACGTCGCGGACGGCGGGGGTTGGACCCTGTCGGTGACCGATGACGGGGCGGGCATGCCGGCCAAGTCGGCCCGCACGACCGGCCTGGGGACCAGCATTGTCGAGGCCCTCTCGCGGCAGCTGGAGGCCAAGGTCGCGATCCGGGCGGGCCATCCGGGCGTTTCAGTTCGCATTCGCCACAACAAGGAAATTCCCGCGGCCTAGATGGGACTCATTATGTATTTTTGAAAATAAAACCTCATAATGCTCAACGCTTATTCCGCCTTTTGGTTCACTATAACTTTGCATTTCCGAGATATTTCCGGAAAATTATTTGCATCACTCTTGAATAATCCCAATTAGTTCCCAGATATGCTTCACGAACAGGGAAATTCCCTGCTCCAGGAACCCCACTCAAATGAGACTCCATCAGCTGGCCGCCGGCGTCGCCGTCGCGGCCCTCATCCCCACGTTCGCCCTGGCCCAGCAGAGCTGTGAGCAGCGACAAAGCAACCGGGCGGTCGGCACGATCGCCGGCGCCGGCATCGGAGCGCTGCTCGGCGGCGCTGTCGCCGGGCATGACGATCGCGCCGCGGGCGCCGTCGTCGGCGGCCTGGGCGGCGCCCTGGTCGGCAACCAACTCGCCAAGTCCAACGCCGATTGCGCCCACGCCTACGGCTTCTACGACCGGTCCGGCGCCTGGCATGCCTCCACGGTGACGCCGCAGCACGCCTCGGGCTATTTCGACCGTGACGGCGCCTGGGTCGACGGGGCCCCGAATGGCCACTACGACCGCGACGGCCGCTGGGTCCGCACCCAGGCCGAGGCCGCGACCGCGGGCTATACCGACCGCAACGGTCACTGGGTGCCAGCCTCGGCCGCGGGCTACTACACGGCCGATGGTCGCTGGGTGGCTGGCGCGGCGAGCGGTCACTATGACCGCGGCGGCCGCTGGGTCGCAGGTCCGGCCACCGGCCACTACGACAGCGATGGCCGCTGGATCTCCGGACGGCCGTCGCAGGTGGCCGACGTCCAGCCCGGCTACTACGACGGCGGCCATTGGCGGCGCGGCGCGGTAAGCGGCTACTATGACACCCAGGGCCGCTGGGTCGCGGTGGATGCTTCGGGCGACATCAACAGCCGCCACGAAGGTGGACCGCCCTCCGACATCTCGGCCCGCAGCACGTGGCTCGACAGCCGCATTCGCCACGACGTCAGCGACGGCGCGCTCACCCGTCGCGAGGGAGACCAGGCGCTGAGGCGGCTCGACTCCATCGACCGCCAAGTGACCAGCCTGCGCCGGAGCGACGGCGACCTGCGGCCGCGGGACCAGCGCATGATCATGGCCAAGCTGGACGACTTGACCACCGACGTGCGCGCCATGAGCCGCGGCCCGGTGCGTGAAGACTGACGGGCGCGAAGACTAACGGGGAGGCCCCGGCCGGATGCGGTCCGGCCGGCGACAGGACGGCCTCGGCCCGCGCAGGCGGACCGGGGCCGTCTTGCTGCGGGCAGGCGACCGCCGCGCCACCCGTCCTGAGCCCAAAAAGCAAAAAGGGCCCCGCGAGGGGCCCTTTTTTCACACGTGGGGAGCGTGTGAGGGGTCAGGCCGCCAGGCCGACCGACGCGAAGCCGACGATCAGGACCATCATCGCAAGGGTAAGGATGGTCGGGGCGATCCGGCGGGCATAGGCGGTCACGGCGGTCATGGCAGGGGCTTTCGTGGAGGAACCCCGTGGGGAGCGGGGCCGTCCGTGGGGACACCGTCTTAATACGCCTGCCGCTGCGTCGTTCCGATCAGCGATTTGGCATGGGTCCTATGCATTTTCGCACCATGATCCGTGCATCCGCTGTCCGCGACAGGCCGCGGCTATGGCCGGCGCGAGGTCAACGCCTTGGCCACCACGGGCGCGAGCTTGGCGGCGATGATCTGGGCGCCGCGGGCATTGGGGTGGATGCCGTCGGCCTGGTTCAGCGCCGGGATGCGGGCCACGCCCTCGACCAGGTTGGGATAGAGCGGCGCATGGTGGGCCTTGGCCAGCGCCGGGAAGATGGCGTTGTAGTCCCGGGCGTAGGCGCCGCCGATCTCCACCGGCGCGACGATGCCGGTCAGCAGGGCGGGGATGCGCCGGGCCTCCAGGCGCTTCAGGATCCGGTCCAGGTTGGCGCGGGTGGCCTTGGGGTCCAGGCCCTGCAGCAGGTCGTTGGCGCCCAGGGCGACGATGGCGAGGTCGGTGTCCTTCTGGACGCTGAAGTCCACCCGCGAGACGCCCCCCGCCGTGGTGTCGCCGGAGACGCCGGCGGCGCGGACCACGTTGGGCACGCCCAGCTTCGCCAGCGCCAGGTGCAGCTGGTTGGGCAAGGCCTGCGCGGCCGGCAGGCCGTAGCCGGCGGTGATCGAGTCGCCGAGCATCGTGATCACCTTCGGCCTGGCGGCAGGCGCGGCGAAGGCTGGCGCCGCGAAGGCGCCGAGGGTCCATGCAAAGACCGCACGGCGGGTATGTCTTGGCGAGACCATGTTCGTCCTATGTAAGGGAGGGCGCGCGCCGCTCAACAGCCGGGATGAGACCTTGGACGACGACATACCGCCGCTGGCGTTGGAGCGTGTGGGGCTGACCTTGCCGTCCGCTGCAGGTCCCGTGGAGATCCTGCGCGACCTGTCCCTGACCCTGGGGGCCGGCGAGCGTGTCGCCCTGGTAGGGCCTTCGGGCTCCGGCAAGTCGTCGCTGATCGCGGTGGCGGCTGGCCTGGAGCGGCCCAGCGCCGGCCGCGTGGCGCTGTTCGGCCAGGACCTGGCGCGGCTGGACGAGGATGGTCGCGCCCGGCTGCGGCGCGGTCGCGTCAGCCTGGTCTTCCAGTCGTTCCATCTGCTGCCCAACATGACCGCCGAGGAGAACGTCGCCGCGCCCCTGGAGATCGCCCGGCGCCCGAACGCCATGGCCGAGGCGCGCGCCTGGCTGGACCGGGTGGGGCTGTCGGCGCGGCTGCGGCACTATCCGCATCAGCTCTCCGGCGGCGAGCAGCAGCGGGTGGCCCTGGCCCGCGCCCTTGCGCCCCGCCCGGCCCTGATCTTCGCCGACGAGCCCACCGGCAATCTCGATTCCTCCAACGCCGGGCACGTGGCGGACCTGCTGTTCGACCTGGTCGACGAGACCGGCGCGGCCCTGCTGCTGGTGACCCACGACGCGGCCCTGGCCGGGCGGCTCCAGCGGGTGGTCACCCTGCGCGACGGCCATCCGGTGGCGGCGGCGTGATCCCGCTCTGGCTGCGCTTCGCGGGGCGCGAGCTGCGCAGCGGCGTCAAGGGCTTCCGCATCTTCCTGGCGTGCCTCGCCCTGGGCGTGGCGGCCATCGCCGCCGCCAGCTCCACGGCCGAGGCGTTCCGGCACGGCCTCGCCAGCCAGGCGCGCGAGATCCTCGGCGGAGACCTCGCCGTCTCGGTCGGCCAGCGGCGGTTCACGCCGGCCGAGCGCCAGAGCCTCACGCACCTCGGCCGCACCTCCTACGCGGTGGCGTCGCAGGCCATGGCCCAGGCGCAGAACGGCGAGCGACGGCTGGTGGAGCTGCGCGGCGTCGACGCCGCCTATCCCCTGGCCGGGAGCGTCACCCTCCGCGGCGCGCCTTCGCTGCAGGCGGCCCTGGCGCCGCGCGACGGGGTATGGGGCGCGGCGGTGGAGCAGGCGCTGCTGGACCGGCTGCACCTGAAGCTGGGCGACCGCTTCCTGGCCGGCAACGTGCCCATGCGCGTGGGCGCGGTGCTGGAGGCTGAGCCTGACCGGCTATCCCGCGGCTTCGCCCTGGGCCCCCGCGTGCTCACCCGCACCGGCGCGCTGGAGCAGGGCGGGTTCCTCACCCCGGGCCTGCCGTTCGGCGAGACCGTGCGGGTGGCGCTCAGCCCCAACATCGACCTGGCCTGGGCCAAGGCCGACGTGCATCGCGACATGACGGGCTTCTTCCGGGTGCGCGACCGCAATGACGCCGCACCGGGGATCAGCCGGCTCATCGACCAGCTGGAATACTTCCTGGGCTTCATCGGCCTGGCCTCGCTGGTGGCGGGCGGGCTCGGGGTGTTCGGGGCGGTCAGCGCCTATGTGGACGGGCGCAAACCGGCGATCGCCACCCTGAAGGCCCTGGGCGCGGAGAGCGGCCTGGTGCGCGACACCTACCTGGCCCAGATCGGTCTCCTGGCGCTGCTGGGCGTGGGGCTCGGCCTCGTGGTCGGCGCGGCGACGCCGCTGGCGCTGGGCGCCTGGGTCAGGGACAAGCTGCCGGTCCCGGCGCTGTTCGCGGTCTACCCCTGGCCGCTGGTCCGGGCGGGCGGGTTCGGCCTGCTGTCGGCGGCGGCCTTCTCCCTCGCGCCGCTGGCCCGGGCGCGGACCACGCCGCCCGCCAGCCTGTTTCGCAGCGACCTTTCCGGCGCCCTGCGGTTGGGGCCGGAGCTGATCGGCGCCGGCCTGGCGGCGGCGGGCCTGGCCGCCCTGGCGATCCTGACCGCGCCGACGCCGCTGGCCGCCGGGTTGATGATCGGTGGGGTGGCGCTGGCCTTCGGCCTGCTCTGGGGGTTCGGCTGGGGCGCCGCCAGCCTGGCCGGGCGGCTGCGCGGCGGCGCGCACGGGGCGGTCCGCATCGCCCTCGCCAACCTGGCCGGCCCGCGCTCGGCTGCCCGCACGGCGGCCCCGGCCATCGGCCTGGGTGTCGCGCTGCTGGCCGCGGTGGTGCTGATCCAGTCCAGCCTGCTGAACCAGATCGCGGTGACCGCGCCGCAGACCGCCCCCGCCCTGGTGTTCACCGGCATCCCGGCCGAACGCACCGCCGCCTTCGACGCCGACATCGCCCGCGCCCTGGGCCATCCTCCGACCCGGGACACCTACCTGCGCGCGCCCTTCCTCACCGGCCGCATCTCGGCGGTGCGCGGCCAACCGGTGGACATCGCCAAGGTCCCGCCCGCCATGCGCTGGGCCTTCGACAACGACGTGGGCCTGTCCGCCATCGGGCCCGAGCCGCCCAATCCCAATATCGAGAAGGGCCACTGGTGGCCCGCAGCCTACGCTGGCCCGCCGCTGGTCGCCCTGGCCCACGACCCGTCCGAGGCGATGCACATCCGCATCGGCGATCCGGTGACCATTTCGGTGCTCGGCCGCGACATCGAGGCCCGGGTGGCGGCCGTGCGCCGGGTGGACTTCGGCGCCTTCGGAGCCAGCTTCCCCATCGTGCTGACGCCTGGGGCCCTGGAAGGCGCCGCGCCTCGCCACGTGGCCATCGCCAAGGCCAGCCGCGCCGAGGAGCGGCGGATCGGGCTGGTGCTGGCCGCCGACTTCCCGGAGGTGAACGTGATCTCGGTGCGCGAGCAGCTGGAGGCGGCCACCGACCTCTTCGACCGCGTGGCCCTGGCCGTGCGCGGGGCCGCCGCCGTGGCCCTGATGGCCGCCCTCCTGGTGCTGGCCGGCGCCATCGCCGCGCGCGCCCAGGAGCGCATGCGGGAGGCAGCCACCCTCAAGGTCCTGGGCGCCAGCCGCCTGCAGGTGCTGAGCGCCTATGTGACCGAGTACGGCCTGGTCGGCGTGATCGCGGGCGCCGCCGGCGTCGGCCTGGGGTATGCGGCCGCATGGCCCGTGGTGGTCAAGGTGTTCGAAGCCAAGTGGAGCGTGGACTGGGGCGGGGTGGCCGCGCTCCTGGCCGGCGCCTCGGCCCTGGCGGCGGGCGGCGGCCTGCTCGCCGCGTTCCAGGCGCTGTCCAAACGCCCGGCCCCGGCGCTGCGGGCGGAGTGACGCTGCGCAAGATTGCCGCATCGCCGCGGCGATAACGATTTGGCATTCGAGGTCCGCGCAAGCTTCGGCCCAAGATCGCCCGAACCCCAAGGACTCCCGTTCGATGCCCTTCGAGATCACCCGCAAAGACGTCGTCGACATCGGCTCGGCCGCGCTCGTGTTCATTTCCGGCGCGCTGACGGGCCACTATGCGGCGATCGGCATGGATGCGGTGCAGTGGGCCGGCGCCGCCGCCGCCGTGCTGGGCTCGGTGACCGTGGCCGTCGCCGTCCGCGTCTGGCCGCCGACGATCAAGACCGCCAAGGCCAAGGCGCGCGACTGAATTGTCCCTCCCCTTCATGGGGAGGGTGGCGCGAGCGAAGCGAGAGCCGGGTGGGGAAACCACGACCGGGCTTCTGCGCCCGGTCGATACTTCCCCACCCTGATCGCTGCGCGATCTGTCCCTCCCCATAAAAGGGAGGGAAAGCCTAGACCGGCACCAGGATCTCCCCGCCCCCGTCGCGGAACTTCTGGGCCATTTCGGCCATGCCGCTGTCCACTTCGTTCTGGGCCCGCGCCGCCTCGCGGATGTCCTGGCTGATCTTCATCGAGCAGAACTTCGGGCCGCACATGGAGCAGAAGTGGGCGGTCTTGAACGCCTCCTTCGGCAGGCTCTCGTCGTGGTATTCGCGCGCCGTCTCGGGGTCGAGGCCCAGGTTGAACTGGTCCTCCCAGCGGAACTCGAAGCGGGCGCGGGAGAGCGCATCGTCCCAGGCGCGGGCGGTGGGGTGGCCCTTGGCCAGGTCCGCCGCGTGGGCGGCGATCTTGTAGGCGATCACCCCGTCCTTGACGTCCTGGCGGTCGGGCAGGCCCAGGTGCTCCTTGGGCGTCACGTAGCAGAGCATGGCCGTGCCGAACCAGCCGATCATGGCGGCGCCGATGGCCGAGGTGATGTGGTCGTAGCCGGGCGCGATGTCCGTGGTCAGCGGGCCAAGCGTATAGAACGGCGCCTCGTGGCAGTGCTTCAGCTGCTCGTCCATGTTGGCCTTGATCTTGTGCATCGGCACGTGGCCGGGGCCCTCGATCATGGTCTGGACATTGTGCTTCCAGGCCACCTTGGTCAGCTCGCCCAGGGTGCGCAGCTCGGCGAACTGGGCCTCGTCGTTGGCGTCGGCGATCGAGCCGGGCCGCAGGCCGTCGCCCAGCGAGAACGAGACGTCATAGGCCCGCATGATCTCGCAGATGTCCTCGAAGTGCTCGTAGAGGAAGTTCTCGCGGTGGTGCGCCAGGCACCACTTGGCCATGATCGAGCCGCCGCGGCTGACGATGCCCGTCACCCGCTTGGCGGTCAGCGGGATGAACGGCAGGCGCACCCCGGCGTGGATGGTGAAATAGTCCACGCCCTGCTCGGCCTGCTCGATCAGGGTGTCGCGGAACACCTCCCAGTTCAGGTCCTCGGCGACGCCGTTCACCTTCTCCAGCGCCTGATAGATCGGCACCGTGCCGATCGGGACCGGGCTGTTGCGCACGATCCAGTCGCGGATGTTGTGGATGTTGCGGCCGGTGGAGAGGTCCATGACCGTGTCGGCGCCCCAGCGGATCGCCCACACCATCTTGTCCACCTCGTCGGCGACGGTGCTGAGCACCGCCGAGTTGCCGATGTTGGCGTTCACCTTGACCAGGAAGTTGCGGCCGATGGCCATCGGCTCCAGCTCGGTGTGGTTGATGTTCGCCGGGATGATCGCCCGGCCGCGGGCCACCTCGTCGCGCACGAACTCCGGCGTGCAGATATCCGGGATCTCGGCGCCGAACCCCTCGCCGTCGCGGATGCCGGCGGCCTCTCGGCGCAGGTTCTCGCGGATCGAGACATATTCCATCTCGGCGGTGACCACGCCCCGCCGGGCATATTCCAGCTGGGTGACGGTGGCGCCGGCCTTGGCGCGGTAGACCCGGCGCGGGGCGCTGAACTGCGGCGCCAGGTGCTCGCCCTTGGCGAAGCCGTTGTCCTCGGGCTTCACCTCGCGCGGGGTCTCCACGATCTCCACGTCGCCGCGGGAGACGACCCAGGGCTCGCGGGTCCGGTCCAGGCCCTTCTCGATGTCGATCTTGGCGGCGGGATCGGTGTAGGGCCCCGAGGGATCGTACAGCGTCACCGGCGGCTCGCCCGACGAGGGGTGCACCGCCACCTCGCGGAACGGCACGCGGATGTCAGGCCACAGGGCGCCCGCCTGCCAGACCTTCTTCGACCCGGGGCGCTCGCCCGTGGGGATGGCGGCGGCCTTCAGCTTGCCGGTCGGCTTGTTCATCGCGCAGGACTCCAAGGTCGGACGGACCATGGGCGTCAGGTCGGGTGTCGGAAGCGCCCTTCCCTTCGCCGGCATGACCCGGATCAGGTTCGACGGGTCGTGGGCTCACCCACCTCTCAGCCGCTCGCGCGCGGCCCCCCGAGGATTGAGGGCGAGGTTAGGCCGATCGACCGGCCGCCGCCATCACAAATGCAGACGCTGAACCCGCGGCGGCCTATTCTGCATTGAAGGGGAGAGTTCAGGAGGATGCGATGAGAACGCCACCCAAGACCCTCGCCACCGTCGCGGCCGTCGCCCTGTCGGCGGCCGCCCTCGCCACCGCCGCCTGGGGCGCGCGGACCTCGGCGCTGCCGACCCCGCCGCCGCCGCCGGGCACGGGCCTGCCATCCGGCCAATGCATCCGCAGCCACGACATCCGCAACCACGTCATCGCCGACGACCGCACCCTGCTGCTCAGCGTGAACGGCCGCGACACCTACCGGGTGACGGTGGATGGGAACTGCCTGGCCGGCGCCTGGGACACCGACCCGATCGTCACCCGCGAGCCGCCGGGGGCCTCGATCATCTGCAAGCCGATCGACATGGACCTGGGCATCCACCGCAACGGCTTCACCAGCCGCTGCATCGTCGACTCCATCGTCAAGCTGACGCCCCAGGAAGTCGCCGCCCTGCCGAAGAAGAAGCGGCCGTAACCGTTCCTCTCCCACGCGGTGGGAGAGGAACAGGCGTCAGAGCCGTCGCGACGCTCACCGGTGGACGAAGTGTTCCTGGTAGGCGTGGGACTTGCCTTCCGGGTTCTTGGCGACGCCGCGGCGGACGGCGGTCTTGCCGTCGGCGCTGAAGGTCCAGAACTCGCCGGCGACCACGTCGCCGTCCTTCATCTTCAGGATCTGCAGGTTGTCGGGATCGGTCTGGGTGATGGCCACCTGGTTGAACCGCTCCTGGTTGGGGAACGGCGCCACGGTCCCGTCCAGGGTCGTGACGTGGTCCGAGATGTACGGCTTGTCGGGCCGGGTGGTGTTCTCGGAGTGGTAGGTCAGCTTGTTGTCGCCGAACTTGAAGTTGATCACCAGCTTGAAGCCCGGCTCGATGGTGCTGCCGGGCTCCTTGGAGACCACGGCCACCCAGTCGCCGTCGTGCGGGCTGGCGGCGCCGGCCGGGCCAGCGGCCAGGAGGCTCGAGGCGACCGCGAAGGCGGCGAGGTAACGGATCATGGCGTCCTCCTGAAAGCGGCGCGGCCTAGAACGGGGCCCGCGCCTCGACGTGCTGTTCGACCTCGGCGCGGCTGGTCCAAAGTGTGCGCAGGGTCTTGTCCGAAAGGTGCTGCAGCTGGTCGGTCCGGTGCGGCGAGCCGGGCTGGGTGGAGTCGCCATAGCTCATCAGCCCCTGCGCCTTGATCGGCGTCGAGAACTCCACCAGCGAGACCCAGGTCTCGCCGTGCACGGGCGTGCGCACGCCGTTCTTCAGCGGGCTCCAGGTGATCACCCGGAAGACGCCCTCGTTGCCGAAGCCGCCATTGCCGGGCAGGTCGACCGCCCCCATGGCGAAGCGCGAGACCTCGCCGAACGGTCGGTCGATGGCGCCGTACTGGGCCTTGGCCTCGGCGATGGCGTCCTTCAGCATCGCCACCGCCTGGGCCGGGTCCTTGAGGCCCGACGGGGTGTCGATCGGCTGGTCGGGCGACCAGCGGACCTTGAAGTTGGCGTCGCTCTGGAAGTTGGGGCCCGAGAACTTCCGCGCCCAGGTCTCGAACAAGAGGGCCGCGCGGCTGTCGGCGTCGTCCTGGCGGTTCCAGGCCTTGAGCAGGGCCACCGCCTGCTGCACCTCCGGATCGGCGTCGGCGGCAGCGGCGGCCACCAGCTCGTCCAGCACCCGGTCGGCCATCAGCACGTGGGTGGAGAGCTTGCGGGCGATGAAGTCGTCGTAGGCGATCTTCGGCGGGTCGGCCATCAGGTGCGACGACTGCTGGGCGCGCAGCGACATCGGCCCGTTGGTCGCCACATAGGGCGGGAAGTCCTTCCAGTGGATCACCTGCGGATAGGTGGCCACCCACGGCGGGTCGTTGGTGTTCTGGACGTAGCCGGACGGCGGATCGATGACCTTGGGCAGCTCAGCGTAGCTGTGGGTCTGGGTCCACAGGGTCTTGGACGTGTCGCCGGGGACGAGGCCCTTCCAGTACTTCAGGTCGCCCTGGTCGTGCTTTGGGAGGATGCCGTTGTCCAGGTACTCGACGTGCCCTTCCTTGTCGGCATAGACGATGTTGAAGGTGGGCACGTCCAGGCGGGCCAGGATGGTCTGCAGCTCGGCGAAGCTCTTCGCCCGGCCCATGTCCCAGTATTCGCGCAGGCCGCCGTGGCGATCGAGGCCGGCCACCCGCACGGCCACGGTCTTGCCGTCCTTGCGGTCGAACACCGGGCCCTGCACGGCCTTGCGCACCACCAGGGTCTCGGTCTTCAGCGCGCCGTCCGGCTGGCGAACCTTGTAGGTCTTGGTGGCGGTCTCGAACGGCAGGACCTTGCCGTCGTAGACATAGCCGCCCGGCGCCAGCTTCAGCTCGTACAGCGTCGAACCCGCGATGCCGTTGACGGTGTTGGTGAACCCCATCCGGTCGTTGAACGCGAAGCGCAGCACCGGCAGCCCCACCTGGGTGGCGCCATAGAGGTGGAACCCCGGCCCATCCAGGCCGATCTCGAAATAGGTGAAGTAGCTGGGCGCCCAGGGCAGGTGCGGGTTGGCCAGCAGCAGGGTGTTCCCGCTGGCCGACTTCTTCGGCATCACCGCCCAGGCGTTGGAGCCGGCGTCGTTGTTCGCCCCCGTCGCCGCCGCCATCGGCGAGACGTAGATGTAGTTCATCAGCCGGTGGGCGTGGGCCATCACATCCACGCCGGAGATCGGCAGCACCCGGGCGATGGCCGGATCGATCTTGTCGGGATGGGCCTTGGCGTAGGCGTTCATACCCGCGGCGAAGGCGTCCAGGTCGGCGCGGAACTGGGCCGGCTCGGCCTTGTACCAGGCGCCCGCGCGCTCATAGACGTCGTTGGCCAGCACCCACTTGTCGGACTCGACCTCGCTGTCGCCCCAGTATTCGGCTGCCCGGCCGCGGGCTTCGCCGTAGAGCTTCAGGACGAGGTTGCCGTGGTTGGCCGCCGTGGCGTAGCCGAAGCCGTAGAAGACCGAGGCCTCGTCCTTTCCGTAGACGTGCGGCACGCCATAGGTGTCGAACACCACCTCGCCGTGGGGCGCGGCCTGGGCGGCAGGGGCAGCCAGGGTGAGCCCGACGGCGAGGGCCAGGCCCTTCAGCCATTGGAGGGGGCGCTTGGGCATCCGCGGCGTCACGCTAGAAGTTGTACTGGATGCGGCCGTACCAGGAGCCGCCGGTGAAGCCGAAGGGCGAGGTGCCGGGGTACTGGCCCGAGCCGGTGGCCGGGTTGTAGATGCCGTTCTTGTCCGGATACTCGTTGAAGAGGTTGTTGGCGCCGGCCGCGACCGTGATGTTGTCGCGGACCTTGTAGCTGACCTCCAGGTCGGTGACCCACTTGGCGGTGAAGTGGCGGTCCTGGCTGGCCAGGTCCGCCAGCACCGTGAAGCCGCCGTAGCGCGTGGTGCGCAGGTTCACGTTCAGCTTTTCCCAGGCCCAGTTGGCGCCCAGGTTGAACTTGCTGTGCGGGTAGGAGGTGGTGAGGAAGCCCTGGCTGCCCCGGCCGAAGAGCACGAACGTCGGACCCAGCGCCGTCAGCGCCGGCGGGTTCGGGATGATGTGCCGGATCGTCGTGGTGTTGTGGTTGTAGCCGGTGTTGACCCGCAGGTTGCCCCAGTCGCCCAGGCTGGTGCGGTAGGTGGCCACGAAGTCGATACCCTTGGACCGGGTGTCGATGGCGTTGGTGTAGTACTGGGCCGACAGGTCCGGCGAGAGGCCCTTGGCCGCCAGGATCGCGCTCACCGCCGCGCCGGTGAGGGTGCTGGTGATGGCGATCCGGTGGTCCACGTCGATCTGGTAGGCATCCAGGGTGACGTCCAGGCCGGGGACCGGCTGCAGGGTGAGCCCCGCGCTGAAGTTCTTGGACTTCTCCGGCGTCAGCGGCTGCGCGCCGAGGGCGATGGCCTCGGGCGCGCTGACCGGCAGGGTCTTGATCAGCAGCAGTAGGTTGTTGACCCCGTTCACTGTCCGGAACTGGCTCGACGTGGCCGCATAGTGCTGCTGCGCCAGGCCCGGGGCGCGGAAGCCGTTGGAGATCGCCCCGCGGAGCGCCAGCATCGGCGTCACCTGGTAGCGGCCGGTGAGCTTGCCGGTCAGGGTGTCGCCGGAGGAGTCGCTGTAGTTTTCGTAGCGCGCCGCAGCGCCCACGAAGAGCTTCTGGGTCGCGTCCCAGCCCAGCTCGCCATAGACCGCCTCGCTGTGCCGGGAAGAGTGGCTGGCGTCGGCCGGGCGGAAGCCGGGCGTGGCCTGGGCGCCGGTCTGCGGCCGCTGGCCGGCGAACGGCTGGCCGGCCGGGGCGGTATAGAGGCCCTCGGCGTAGCTGGCCGGATCGCCCGGCGAGATCTCGTAGGTCTCGCGCCGGTACTGGCCGCCGAACGACACCTGCAGCTGGCCCATGGCCGCCAGGTCCAGCCGGCGGGTGACGTCCAGGTTGGAGGTCCACTCGCTGGATTCCAGCGTGCCGACATAGAAGCTGGTGGGGCTGGCCGGGCCCAGGCTGGCGTTCTCGGTGTTGGAGGTGTGCAGCTCGGCCTGGTTGTCGCCGTAGCCGGTGGAGAGGTCCCAAGACCAGCCGGACAGGTCGCCCTTCAGCCCGCCGGTGATCTCGTAATCGTCCTCGTTGATCACCTCGTCCGGGCGGAAGCCGTTCGGATAGAGCTGGGGCGTGGTGTTGACGTTGTTGGGCGTGCGGTAGGTGAACGGCAGGTCCGACTCGCGCTTCGAATAGGTGCCGAAGGCGTAGGCCTCGACCGCGCCGAACTTGTAGCCGCCGTCGAAGGCGAAGCTGGTGTTGGTCTGCGGCAGCTGGCCGAAGTTCTTGGTCACCAGCCGGTCGATGGTCGCTTCGCGTGGGTCCCGCTGGCCGCTCACCAGCGGATAGAGCTGGACCGACGGGTCGATCGGATAGGCGCGGTTGGAGAGCCGCTGGTCCTTGTAGTTGATCGTGACGTTGACGAAGCCGGCGTCGCCCAGCTTGAAGCCCTTGTTCAGGGCGTACTGGGTCAGGTCCCCGTCCTTGCGGTCGAAGTTGAGGCCATAGGTGGCGCTGGCCAGGCCGCCGGAGTCGCTGGACTTCAGGATGATGTTGATGACGCCGGCGATGGCGTCGGAGCCGTATTGCGCCGCCGCGCCATCGCGCAGCACCTCGATCCGCTCGATGGACGAGACCGGGATCATGTCGAGGTCGGCCGGCACCGAGCCGTTGTAGAGCGAGGAGACGGCGTTGATCAGCGAGGTCTTGTGGCGGCGCTTGCCGTTCACCAGGACCAGGGTCTGGTCGGGGTTGAGGCTGCGCAGGCCGCCGGTGGCGATCACCGTGGACGTGCCGCCGCCCGCCCGGAACGGCAGGTTGAAGGACGGCACCAGGGTCTGCAGCTGCTGGAAGGCGCCGGCCCTTCCGGACCGCTCCAGCTCCTGCGAGCCCAGCACGTCGATGGGCGTCGGGCTGTCGATAACCGTGCGTGGCGCGCCGCGAACGCCGGTGACCACCAGTTCCTGCACCTCGGCGTCGCGGGGCGCCGGCGCCGCCGCGGCTTCAGCGGCCGCGATGGCCAGGACCGGCGCGGCGGCGGCCTCGGCGGCGACCGTGGCGACGGCGCTGGTCTTGATCAGGCCCCCGGTCTGGGCGGGACCGGTCAGGGCGATCAGTCCGTCCTGCATCATCGCCACCCGCAGCGGGGCGCGGGCGATGATGCGCCCCAGCGCCTCGCGGGTCGGCATCCGCCCGCTGACGGCGTCCGAGCGCAGGCCGGCCACCTGGTCGTAGGGATAGAGCAGGCGCACGCCCGACTGTTCGGACAGGGCGTTCAGCGCACCCTGCATCGACTGGGCGGCGATGTGGAAATCCACCGCCTTCTCGGCTGCGGCGCCGGCGGCTGGAAAGGCGACCGCCGCCACCGTCGCCAGCAAGGCGCCCTGGCGCCATGCGCCGAGTTGAAATCCGTGCGCCATGCCCCGTATCCCCCGACCCGCGTTGACGTGTGTCGCTTCTATGAACGGACGGTTTGGCGGGCCTCCGCCATCCGCGCCGGAAAATTTTTGCGTGGGCGGCCGCTCAGGGGCGCGCCACGAGCATGACGCTGCCGTCCGCCGCGCGGATGGACTCCACCGCGAAGCTGGACCCCAGAGCCAGCAGGAACTTGTCGGCCTCGCCCACCTCGAAGCGGCCGCCGACCCGGATGTTGGCGAGACGCTCGTCGCCCAGCACGATGGGCTGGGCGCGGTAGCGGTTGAACTCGTCCACCGCCTGGGCCAGCGTCTCGCCGTCCAGCTCGATCACCCCGTCGCGCCAGGCGGTGCGCTGCTGCAGCTCCTGGCTGGCCAGCACCATGGGGGCGACCGCGCCCGAGCGGATCACCGCCCCGGCGCCGGCGAGAATGTGCGGCGCGCGCGGCGCGGCCAGCGACTCGCCCCGGCGGGCCACGGCGACGATCCCTTCGGTGACGGTGAGCTCCACCACGTTCTCGCGGATGCGTACGTTGAACGCCGTGCCGACCGCGCGCAGCCGTGCGGTGCCGGCGTCCACCAGGAAGGGCCGGGCCTTGTCGTGCGCCACCTGGAACAGCGCCTCGCCGCGCACCAGCCGCACCCTGCGCTCGCGACGGCCCAGGGCGACTTCCACCGCCGAGGCGGTGTTCAGCTCCACCCGCGAGCCGTCGGCCAGCAGGACGCTGCGCCGCTCGCCAACGCGGGTGCTGTAGAGCTGCGGGCGGCCGGCGTAGCGCCAGGCGGCGGCGGTCGCGACCCCGACGGCCGAGGCGGCCATCAGCCCGCCCACGGCCTGGCGGCGGCTGATCGCGCTCGTGCGGGCGGACGCTTCGGCGGCGCTCGACTTGGCCTCCAGCGGCGGCGGGTCGGCGCGAAGGCGCGCGGACGCCTCCCAGGCCGCCTCCATCCGCGCATAGGCCACGGCATGGCGCGCGTCGGCCGCGATCCAGTCGTGGATGGCCACCCGCTCGGCGAGCGAGACCTCGCCCTGCAGCCTAGCGACGAACGCCGAGGCCTGAGCGTCGATCGCCTGCCTGTCGTCCGAAGCGGCCCGTGGATCGCTCAACTTCGATGTCCTCGTGCTCGGCCAACGCCTTGGCCACGAGCAGCACCGCCTTGGCCAGGTGCTTCTCTACCGTAGAAACGGAGAGCGACATCTCTTCCGCTATCTCCGCCAGAGAAAACTCCTGCACGCGGCGCAGCAGGAAGACACGCCTGGATTGCGGAGGCAGGGTGTCGACGATCGCCTGCAGCCGGCGCAGCTCGGAACGGGCGGTGATCGCCGCCTCGGTGGAATGGTCGGCGCGCAGCAGGTCCAGATCGGCGACGAAGTCGAGCGAGACGATGGCGTCCCGGCGCGCGGTGTCGATCAGGAGGTTGCGGGCGATGGCGAAGAGATAGCTGCGGCCGGCGGTGACCCGTTCGATCTCGTGCGCCCCGTAGGCGCGCGCCAGGGTCTCGGCCGCCAGGTTGTCCACGTCGAAGCCCGGCGGCGTCAGCCGGCGCAGGCGGGCCTTGAGCGCCCCTTCGTGCGGCAGGATCACGGCCTTGAACCAGGCAAGCCGTGCGGCCACGTCGTCCATTCTGCAGCCCCCTCGGGACCGGCATTCGCCATCTCCCGCAACCAAGGCGGCCACAGAACCGGCGCGGTGTCCATGCCCACGCGGCCACGGCTGGCCTGGACGGGCCCGACGGCCCGGGCCCGCGGCGCCGGCGCGCAGGGGCTGCCGCGAAAATGGCCTCCCGTCCGCCCCCGCCGCTCGTCGATCCGCTGTCGCGCCAGCCGGCGCAGCCGTGCTAGGGCGTCGGCATGCATCTCGCCCGCTTCAACCCCGTCCGCTTCGCCCACCTGCCCACGCCGTTCGAGCCCCTGCCGGGCCTGACGGAGCACCTCGCACGCCCCGGCGGCGGCGGACCGGCGGTGTGGATCAAGCGCGACGACTGCACGGGCCTGGCCGGCGGCGGCAACAAGACCCGCAAGCTCGAGTACCTGGTGGGCGACGCCCTCGCCAACGACGCCGACACCCTGATCACCCAAGGCGCGGTCCAGTCGAACCACGTGCGCCAGACCGCCGCCGCCGCCACCCGGTTCGGCATGAAGTGCGAGGTCATCCTGGAAGAGCGCACCGGGTCCAAGGCGGTCGACTACAACCGCTCGGGCAATGTCCTGCTGGACGAGCTGCTGGGGGCCAAGGTGCGCCGCGTGCCCGGCGGGACCGACATGAACCAGAAGCTGGCCGAGGTGGCCGCCGAGGTCGCCGACGCCGGCGGGCGGCCATACGTCATCCCCGGCGGCGGCTCCAACTCCATCGGCGCCCTGGGCTATGTGGAATGCGCCCTGGAGCTGGTGGCCCAGGCCAATGAGATGGGCCTGGAGATCGACCGCATCGTCACCGCCACCGGCAGCGCCGGCACTCACGCGGGCCTGGTCGCGGGCCTGGCGGTGATGGGCGCCGACATCCCGGTGCTGGGCATCGGCGTGCGCGCGCCGAAGGACGTGCAGGAGACCAATGTCTACAACCTGGCGCTCCAGACCGCGGCCCTGCTGGGCCACGAGGAGCGCGTGCGCCGCGACATGGTGGTGGCGGACTGCGACTACGTCGGCGCCGGCTACGGCCTGGTGGACGATGCGGTCATCGACGCCCTGAAGACCATCGCCCGCACCGACGCCATCCTGCTGGACCCGGTCTACACCGGCAAGGCGATGAAGGGCCTGATCGCGCTCTCCAACGCCGGGGCCTTCGACGGCGAGACGGTGGTGTTCCTGCACACCGGCGGCGCCCAGGGCCTGTTCGGCTACCAGACGGAGCTGGAGGGCAAGCTCGCATGAGCGACGACTCCTCGCTGACGTTGGGCGTGCTGGGGGGCATGGGCCCGGCCGCCACCGTCGAGTTCCTGGCCCGGCTGCAGGCCTATACCCCGGCCGAGAAGGACCAAGACCACATCCGGGTCATCGCCGACATCAACCCCAAGGCCCCCGACCGCAACGTCCCCGGCTCGGGCGCCGGCGGGGTGCTGGCCGAGATGGCGGGCGCGCTGCGCGGCGCGGGGGCCGAGGTCCTGGCGATGCCCTGCAACACCGCCCACGCCCACGCCGACCTGATCCAGCGCGCCTCGGGCCTGCCGTTGATCGACATGATCGACCTGGGCGCCGAGGCCGCCAGCCGCGGCGGCGCCATGCGCGTCGGCGTGCTGGGCACCAAGGGCGCGCTCAAGCTCTATCGCGAATACCTCGCCGCCCGGGCCATGGGCCTGGTCATGCTGCCGCCCGAGCAGCAGGAGGCCTTCATGGTCACCCTCTACCGGATCAAGAGCGGCGAGCGGGGCGACGACGTCACCCGCGAGATGGCGGCCCACGCCGAGGCCCTGCGCCAGCTGGGCGCGGAGGTGCTGGTCGCCGGCTGCACCGAGGTGCCGCTGGTTCTGGACGACGAGGACGTGAAGCTGGAGCTGATCGACCCAGGCGACCTCCTGGCCCGCCGCAGCGTCGCCGTCTGCCTCGGCTGGGAACCCCTCCCCCACATGCCGGGATGATCCCTCCCTTAATGGGGAGGGACAGACCGCAAAGCGGTCAGGGTGGGGAGGTGTGGATCAGGCGCCGCGTCCGGTCGTGGCCGCCCCGCCCTGGCTCGCTGCGCTCGCCCGTCCCTCGCCATTAAGGGAGGGACCTAAAGCCCCGCCGCCCCGAACGTGTCGCAGGCGTCCGGGTCGCCGGACTTCTCGCCGCGCTGGAACCAGCGCATGCGCTGGGCGGAAGTCCCGTGGGTGAAGCTGTCGGGCATGACACGGCCCTGGGCCTTCTGCTGCAGGGTGTCGTCGCCGACCGCCGCGGCGGCGCGCAGGCCGTCCTCGATGTCCTTGGGATCCAGCGAGACCTTGCCGCCGGAGACCTCCGCCGCATGCGCGGCCCAGACGCCGGCGTAGCAGTCGGCCTGCAGCTCCAGCCGCACCGAGCCGCTGGTCGCGCCGTGTGCGCCGAGCCGCTGGGCCTGGTCGGAGGTGCCGGTCAGGGTCTGGACGTGGTGGCCCATCTCATGGGCGATGACATAGGCGCGCGCCGCCTCGCCGCCGGCGCCGAACCGGCCCTCCAGCTCCTGCCAGAACGACAGGTCCAGATAGACCTTCTGGTCCTGCGGGCAATAGAACGGGCCCATGGCGGACTGGCCGAGGCCGCAGCCGGTGCCGGTGGCCTGGTCGTAGAGCACCACCGCCGCGGGCGGGCGAAAGGTCTGGCCGCGCTGGCGGAAGATCTGGGTCCAGACGTCGTCGACGTTGGTGGAGATCACGTCCACGAAACGCCCGGCCTCGTCGGACACGCGGCCGCGCACGCCGGCCGGCTGCTCATAGGCCGGACCGCCCTGGTCCACGGCCCTGAGGGTCGTCTGGGGGCTGACGCCGAACACGAAGTAGCCGATCAGGGCCAGGACCACGCCGCCGACGCCGATGCCGCCGACGCCCACCGGGCCCATGCCGCGCCGGTCCTCGATGTCGCCGCTCTCGCGGCCGTCCTGCCACTCCATGCGAAGGTCCTAGTGGCGGTGCTTCCGGATCTTCTCGATCTGGCGGTTGGAGTCGGCCAGCGCCTTGTCGGGCATGGAGGGATAGGCGGTGGTCGCCGCCTTGGCGCCGGACGGCGGCGTCGTGGATCCCGCGGGAGCCGCATAGGGCAAGGTCGGCAAGGCCGGCGCCACGCGCTGGTTCTCCAGGTCCAGGATCGCCTGCTCGGTGCGCAGCCGCGCCTCCTGCGCCATGGCCTCGTTGGCGATGGCCACCGACTGGCGCTGGGCCGCCGCCTGCTGGGCGCGGATATTGTCGAGCTCCAGCGGCGAGACCTGGGCGGCGGCGGGGACGGCGCAGACGGCGCTCCCCATCAGGACGGCGGCCGTCAGGGCGGCTGCGGGGAAGACGGCGGACAGGATACGCATGCGCGACATATGGGGCCCAACCCCCTGGCTGTCAGCGGCGTTCCACCGTGAAGCGCGAGAGTTCCTTTTTCGGTTGGTCCCAATCGGGCTTCAGCTCGAGGGCCTTTTGATAGTCGAAATAGGCCGCCTTCATGTCATCCAGCCCTTCAAAGGCCAGGGCCCGGTTGTAGTAGGCCTTCTCGGGCTCCTCGACGCCCAGCTGCAGGGCCTTGTTGATGTCGGCCACGCCCTGGGCGTAGCGGCGCGCCCCGACGGCGGCCGCGCCGCGGTTCACATAGGCCTCGCCCAGCGCCGGTGCGGTCTGGATGGCCAGGTCGAAATCACCCTGGGCGGCGGTGAAATCCTTGCGCCGCAGCTTCAGCACGCCGCGATTGACGAAGGTGCCGGCGCGGTCGCGCACGCTCAGGAACTCGCCGTCCAGCGCCTGGGTGCAGGTGGCTTCGGACCGTTCGTCCGAGGCGCCCTTGATGGCGGCGAGCGAGCACTGGTGCGCCATGTCGCCGCCCAGGACCGTGACCGCCGCGGCGGCCGGCAGGGCGAAGGCGGTGGCAGCGGCGAGGATCGCCAGCGGAAGGAGGACGGAGGTCGGCGCGGGGAATTGGATCTTGCGCATGGGAAACTCCCGGACTGTGGCCGAAGCGTCCGCCCATAGCGCCGTTGTGTCAATTTCCGCCTGCGCCTCGCGACGGGCGTTGCGCTCAGCGCGCCGCGGCGCGGAACCGGCGCAGTTCGCGGTGCAGGATGTAGACCCCGCTGCCCGCCACCACCACCGCACCGGCGAGGGTCAGCGGATGCGGAACCTCCCCCCAGATCACCAGGCCGAAGATCGTCGCCCAGACCAGCTGGGTGTAGTCGAACGGCGCGATCACCCCGATGGGCGCGTTGCGCAGCGCCTCGGTGAGGAAGAGCTGGCCCACGCCGCCGATGAGCCCTGCGACGATCAGGGCCGCGAGAGTCACCGGGTCCGGGGTCACCCAATGGAAGGCCGAGCCCACCACGCCCAACACCGCCCCGCCCAGGGTGAAGTAGAAGACGATGGTCGGGCCTTTCTCAGTGTCGGTGATCTGGCGGATCGCCACCATGGCGCCGGCCGCGCCGAGCGCGCTCAGGATGCCCAGGGTCACACCCGGCAGGTTCATGTGGCCCGGGACCGGCCGGGCCATGATCAGCACGCCGACGAAGCCGACGATCACCGCACCCCAGCGGTGGCGGCCCACGGGCTCGGCCAGCAGCAGGGCCGACAGGGCGGTCATGAACAGCGGCGAGGCGAACTGCAGGGCCGTCGCCTCGGTCAGCGGCAGGTACTGCACGGCCGAGAAGCCGCAGACCATGCCGGACAAGCCGACCACGGCGCGCAGCAGGTGACCGGCAGGCCGGGCGGTGCGCAGGACCCCGAAGCCGGTCGTGCGCCAGACGTAGAGCAGCAGGGGCACGAAGGCGAAGAGGTTGCGGAAGAGGATGATCTCGAACACCGGCACGCCGCGCCCGCCGGTCCACTTCACCAGGGCCGAGAGGCAGGCCATGCAGGCCATGGCCGCCACCCGCAGGGCGATGCCCAGCGCAATGCGCTGAGGCGGGGGCTGGGCCGCGGGGGCGGCCAGCGTGGAGGTGGGCGCCGGGATCACGCCGCGCGTTAGGACCAGCTTGGCCGCCCGCGTCAATGGCCAGTCTTCGAACGGGCGGTCTGCGACCCGCCCAGCGCGGCCGGAAACGAGGGATTTTCGGCGGTCGGGGCCCTGGACCTGTCGGGGCTATCCGGGTTCCATTTCGCCGACGAACCGTGGGGGCTCGACGACGATGTCCATGCTGCAGCCTGTGATGGCCCTGGTGCTCTGGTCGCTGGTGATGGAGGTCTGGCTCTACGCCACCCGAATCCCGGCGTTGCAGGCGGCCAAGGCGCCGCTGGATCCGAACATGAGCGCGGCCGACCTCAACGCCATCATCCCGCCGCGGGTGCGCTGGAAGGCCGACAACTACAACCACCTGATGGAACAGCCGACCATCTTCTACGCCGCCTGCCTGGCGGCCGCGGTGGGCGGGCACGGCGACGGACTGAACACCGGCTTGGCGTGGGGCTATGTCGGTCTGCGGGTCGTCCACAGCCTGGTGCAGGCGACCAGCAACGTCATCATGGTCCGCTTCTCGGTGTTCATGGTCGCATCGCTGGCGCTGGCCGCCCTGGCGGTGCGCACGGCGCTGCAGCTCTTCTAGCGGCCCCGAAAAGCGTCGGCCTCAGAAGGCGTTGGCGTCGCCGAACAGCAGCGGCACGGTCTGGACGATCACGCGCAGGTCGGTGCGGAACGACCAGCTGTCCACATAGCGGTTGTCGGCGGCGATGCGGCCGCGGATGCCCTCGTCGCTGGTGACCTCGCCCCGGAAACCGCGCACCTGGGCCTCGCCGGTCAGGCCCGGGCGGGTGCGGAAGCGGCCGGCATAGCCCGGGATGCCGCTGGACCACAGCTCGTCGTGGGCCAGGGCGTGCGGCCGGGGCCCCACGATCGACATCTCGCCCTTCAGCACGTTCAGCAACTGGGGCAGCTCGTCCAGGCTGAGCTTGCGCAGCAGCGCGCCCAGGGGCGTGACCCGGGTGTCGCCGCGCGTGGCCTGCCGCAGGCCCGCGCCATCCTCGACCACGCGCATGGTGCGGAACTTGTAGATGCGGAAGGGCCGGCCATGCAGGCCGGTGCGCTGCTGGCGGAAGAGGATCGGCCCATCGCTCTCCATCCAGATCGCGGTCCCGATCACCAGCAGCAGGGGCAGGAAGATCAGCAGGGCTGTGGCCGAGATGAAGATGTCGAAGGCCCGCTTTCGCACGCTCCGCGCCACGGGCGCCGGCCGACCGAACAGCAGGATTTCAGGCGCAGCCTGCGCGCCTGGCGTGACAACCGACATGCCAGCCCCATCCGCCACGGATCCCGCCGTCCCAGCCATCCCAGTGTGCTCCACCCGACGTTCGCCCAACCGCAAAGCCTGCTGCCCGGTTCCGTCAGGCTTCACATTTCAAGTTCTCTGTGTCGCCGCGCCCGCCGCGCGCCTAACGTTTGATCGCAGGAGGACCAAATATGGCGCGCCGGCTGGTCGACCTGTCGATCCCGATCACCAACGACATCGTCTCCGACCCGCAGCAGATGCGCCCTCAGGTGACCTATGCGCGGCACCAGGAGACCGCACCGCAAATGGCGGCCTACTTCCCCGGGCTGACAGCGGCCGACTTGCCCGACGGAGAAGGCTGGGCGGTCGAGCGGGTGACGCTCTCCACCCACAACGGCACCCACATGGACGCGCCCTGGCACTTCCATTCCACCACCGACCAGGCGGTGGGCGCGCGGCCGGCCCCGACCATCGACCAGGGCCCGCTGGAGTATTTCCTGCAGCCGGGCGTGAAGCTGGACTTCCGCCACCTGCCGGACGGGTATGTGGCCACCGCGGCCGACGTGGAGGCCGAACTGGCCCGGATCGGCCATGCGCTGCAGCCGCTGGACATTGTGCTGGTGAACACCGCGGCCGGGGCGGCGTTCGGCGACCCGGACTACATCCACAAGGGCTGCGGCATGGGCGAAGAGGCCACGCTCTACCTCACCGAGCGCGGGGTGAAGGTGGTGGGCACCGACGCCTGGTCCTGGGACGCGCCGTTCTCGCACACGGCGCGCAAATGGGCCGAAACCCGCGATCCGAAGATCATCTGGGAAGGCCACAAGGCGGGGCGCCTGCGCGAATACTACCAGATCGAGAAGCTGACGAACCTCGAGGCCCTGCCGCCTTCCGGCTTCACCCTCTCCTGCTTCCCCGTGAAGATCGCCGGCGCCTCCGCCGGCTGGATCCGGGCGGTGGCGATCTTCGAAGACTAGTGCAAGGCCGACCGGGGCGTGGGCGCGAGGCGCAGGACCTGCGGCGTCTGCTCCAGCTGGGTCCCCAGGGCGGCGCGGAAGCCGGGGCGCTTCGCCAGGCGCTGCATCGCCGCCTCGTAGGCTGCGGGGTTGTCCACGCGGGTGAACCAGACGAACAGCTTCTCGCCCTGGCGCACGGGCAGGCGGGGGAAGTTGTTGGGCGTCGGCTCGGGGGTAAACGCAGCCAGCACCGGCAGGCCGGCGGCCTCCAGCTCGGGCCGCAGCCGGGTGTCGAAGGTGGCGGCGAAGCCCTCGGTCGGGTCCTTCCAGAGGTAGTAGATCGTGGCCACTACCAGCCCGGCCGGCGGCGTCTTTGCGCCCGGCTCGGCGCGACGGCCATTGGGCGCGAAGCCGTGGCCCGGGCGGGCCGGCCGCAGCAGCAGGACGTTGTCATTGTCGTCCAGCATCGGGTTGGCCGCGTCGCGATGGGCCTTCCACACCGGGCCGGAATAGAAGGCGCTCAGGCCCTGCTCGCGCTCGGGCATGCCGGCGAAGGTGCGGATCCAGACGAAGCGGTCGGGGTCGTCCAGGTCACGGAACTGGCCCACCAGGCCCATGCCCACCGCCTCCTGCGTCTCCACGAACTCGCGCTCGAACAGGGCGACGAAGGCGTCCCGCTGGCCGGGGACGATCTTGTACTGCCGCAGCTCGATCACCTGCGGATCGACGGGCGCGGCGGCTTTGGCGGTCAGCGGCATGGCAAGGGCGACCGGCGCGGAAAGCAAAAGCCAGGAGGCGAGGATTCGTAAGCTCATGCGCGTCTTGAACTCCCGGCGCTCTGCACGCCGCACCCCCGCTGGACGCGACGGACCGCTTCTCGCGCGCTATAACTGCCAGCCCATGTCAGCTATTTGCGGCAACCTGAGAAAATGATCGCCAGCCGCCTGCTCTCCATCCTGCTCACCCTGCAGGCCCGCGGCCGGGTGACGGCGGCGGAGCTGGCCCAGACCTTCGAGGTCTCGGTGCGGACCATCTACCGCGACATCGACGAGCTCTCCGCCGCCGGCGTGCCGGTCTATGCGGAAAAGGGGCGCTATGGCGGCTTCAAGCTGCTGGACGGCTATCGCACCCGCCTGACCGGGCTGGACCGGCCGGAAGCCGAGGCGCTCTTCCTCGCCGGCCTGCCGGGCGCGGCGGCGCAGCTGGGGCTGGGCGAGGCCCTGGCGAGCATGCGGCTGAAGCTGCTGGCCGCCCTGCCCGAGGCCGCACGCGCCGACGCCGAGCGGATCGCCGGCCGCTTCCACCTGGACCCGGTGGCCTGGTTCCGGCGGCCGGAGGAGCAGGCGGTGCTGCCCGACGTGGCGCTGGCGGTCTGGCAGGGGCGGCGCGTGCGCATGCGCTACGACAGCTGGGCTGGCGAGGTGGAGCGCGACCTGCTGCCGCTCGGCGTCGTGCTGAAGGCGGGCGCCTGGTACATGGTCGCCCGCGCCGAGGGGCGGGACGGACGCGACCACGTGCGGACCTATCGGGTGGCGAGCATCCTGTCGCTGCAGGTGGGCGAGCCCGACCCCGCGCCCCGCGCGCCGTTCGACCTGGCCGCCCACTGGGCCGAGTTCAGCCTCGGCTACGAGGCGCGCATGCAGGCCGAGCGGGCGCGGGTGCGGGTCAGTCCGGAGGGGGTGCGGCGCCTGTGCCGGCTGTCCGCGGCCATGGCCGAGGCGCTGGCGGCGGCCGGTCCGGCGGACGCGAGCGGCTGGCGCGAGGCCGAGATCCCGATCGAGTCGGTGACCCACGCCGTCACCGAGCTGCTGCCCATCGGCGCGCGGCTGGAGGTGTTGGAGCCGGCGGCCCTGCGAGCCGCCATGGCCGAGGCGGCGCGGGAGATGAGCACCCTCTACGGCTGAGCGATTATTTCCAATTCGGCGTCCGAATTGTGCCAGGGCTGCGGATTATACTTCTGCAGGAACAGACCTACCTGAGCGTCATCGACGGCGCGATGGTCGCGCCGCCTCAGGTTTTCGAAGGAATTCCCATGGCTCGTCTTCAAGGCAAGCGCGCCCTCGTCACCGGCGGCACCAGCGGCATCGGGCTCGAGACGGCCCGCCAGTTCATCGCCGAGGGCGCCCGCGTGGCCGTCACCGGGTCCAGCGACGCCAGCCTGGCGCAGGCGCGCGCCGTGCTGGGACCCGACGCCCTGGTCCTGAAGTCCGACGCCGGCGACGTGGCGGCTCAGGCGAGCCTTGCGGCCTCCGTGGCCGATGCGTTCGGCGGCCTCGACATCCTGTTCGTCAACGCCGGCGTCGGCGACTTCCGGCCGCTGGAGGCCTGGGACGAGCCCGGCTTCGACCGCTCGTTCGCCATCAACCTGAAGGGCCCGCTGTTCCTGGTCCAGGCGCTGCTGCCGCACCTGGCCAATCCCGCTTCGATCGTCCTCAACGGCTCGGTCAACGCCCGCATCGGCATGCCGAACTCGATCGTCTACGCCGCCACCAAGGCCGCCCTGATCTCCACCGCACGGACCCTGTCGGGCGAACTGATCGGCCGCGGCGTGCGGGTCAACGTGGTGAGCCCGGGGCCGATCGCGACGCCGATCTACGACAAGCTGGGCCTCGGCGAGGCCGACCTCGACGGCATGAAGCGGGCGATCCTGGATCAGCTGCCGGTGGGCCGGTTCGGCGAGCCGGCGGAAGTGGCTGCCGCGGTGGTCCACCTAGCCTCCGACGAGTCGCGGTTCACCGTGGGATCGGAACTGGTGATCGACGGCGGCATGACGAACCTCTAAGCGCGCCGGCTTCCCTCCCGAGTAACTTCGTTTACAAGACTGACTCCGCGACCGACGCGCCAGGGAGGGGCGGATGGACGTCTATATCTTCGACGCCGTGCGCACGCCGAGGGGCAAGGGGCGTCCCGACGGCGCCCTGGCCCGCGTCGCTCCCGCGCAGCTCGTCACCCAGCTGGTCCGCGCCCTGGAGGCGCGCAACGGTCGGGAGGCGGTGCGCGCCGCGGGCCACTTCACCCTGGGCTGCGTGACCCAGGTGGGGGTCCAGGGCGGCCATGTCGCCCTGGCCTCGCGCATCCGCGCCGGGCTGCCCGATAGCCTGCCCTGCCTGACGATCAACAACTTCTGCGTCTCCGGCCTCAGCGCCATCGCCGACGCGGCCCGGCGGGTGGCGTCCGGCGCCGCGGACCTGGCCCTGGCGGGGGGCGTGGAGAGCATGTCCCAGGTCCCGTTCCTGGCCGACCAGGCCGACTACTATGCCGACCTGGGCCTCGCGCGCGCCATGGGCTGGGCGCCGGTGGGGCTGGCGGCGGACCTTCTGGCGACACGCGAGGGCGTCGGGCGGCCGGAGATGGACGCCGCCGTCCTGCGCTCTCACCGCCGCGCCGCCGAGGCCTGGGCCGCCGGACGCTATGCCGGCGACGTCATCCCCGTGACGGACGAGGCCGGCGGCGTCGCCCTGGACCGTGACGAGAACATCCGCGACCTCGGCGACGGCGCCTCGCTGCAGCGCATGGGCCCGGCCTTCGCCGCCGCCGGCGCGCAAGGCTTCGACGACATCCTCCTGGCGGAGACCGGCCTGGCGCGCGTCGAGCACCTGCACACCGTGGCCCACTGCCCACCGATCTCGGATGGAGCGGCTCTGGTGCTGGTCGGCTCGGCCACGGCCGGCGCGCGCCTGGGCCTGACGCCGCGCGCCCGCATCCGCGCCATCGGCGAGGCCGCCGGCGACCGGGTGATGCAGCTCACGGCGGGGTTCGCAGCCATGGGCCAGGCCCTCGAGCGCGCCGGCCTTGAGCTGGCGCAGGTGGGCGCGGTGGAGTTCATGGAGGCCTTCGCCGCCGTGCCGGTGCTGTTCGAGCGCGACTACCCTTGCGACCCGGCGCGGGTGAACCCCAACGGCGGCCACCTGGCCATGGGCCACCCCATGGGCGCCACCGGGGCGATCCTGACCACGACCCTGCTCGGGGACATGGCCCAGCTGGACGCCGAGACCGGCCTGGTGGTCGCCACCGGAGGCGTCGGGGTCGGAGCCGCGATGGTGCTGGAGCGCGTGGGCTGAGCCTACTTGCCGCCGCCCTCCAGCGCGCGGACCAGGCTGGCGCGGTCATAGTATTCGCGCCACTCGCGGACCTTGCCGCCCTGGATGTCCAGCACGCCCACCACCGGCACCGCACCCGGATGGCCGTTGTAGACGAAGCGGTCGGTGCGCTCGAGGAACACCAGCCCGTCGATGACCCCCATGTGGGCCACGTCCAGCGTGACCCCGCCGGGCGCGCCCTTGCCCAGGGCGGCGATGCGCTCGTAGATCGCCGGGCGGCCGACGACCGGCTCCAGCATCATCGAGCGCAGCACGCCGTCGTCGGCGAACAGGTCGGCCACCTTGCGCCAGTCCGCGCCCTTCCAGGCGGCGATCATCTCGCGCGCCACGGCCAGGCGGCTGGCGTCCGTATCGGCCGCGGACGCCGGCGCGGCGGTCGCCAACACCACGGCCGCGGCCAGAAGTCCGATCAAGCTGCGCATCGCGCCCTCCCGCCCCGATGGGCCGTAGTCACTTGCACAACAAGACCATGGTGCTAGGTTGAGTTCAAGGGCAGGCTTGGACAACGCCCTCCGGAGACGACCGATGAAGATGGAGCGCCTGCCGCCGGTGAGGACCTCGCTGCAGCCCAGCAACCATCCGTACCTCAACGGCGCCTGGACGCCGCTGCTGGAGGAGGTCGACGCCACTGACCTGGAGGTGCTGGAGGGGACGATCCCCACCGACATCGACGGCGTCTATGTGCGCAACACCGAGAACCCGGTCCAGCAGCCCCTGGGGCGCTACCACCCGTTCGACGGCGACGGCATGGTGCATGTGATCAGCTTCAAGGACGGGCGGGCGGACTACCGCAACCGCTTCGTGCGCACCCGCGGCTTCGAGGCCGAGCAGGAGGCTGGCCAGTCGCTGTGGGGCGGGCTGATGGACGGTCCGGAGGTCTCGCTGCGCCCCGGGTTCGGCGCGCACGGCGGCCTGAAGGATTCCTCCTCCACCGACGTGGTGGTCCACGGCGGCAAGATCGTCTCGACCTTCTACCAGTGCGGCGAGGCCTACTGGCTGGACCCGGAGACCCTTGAGCAGGGCGGCGTCGCCAGCTGGGGTCCGCTGGATGGCGTCTCGGCCCACACCAAGGTGGACGAGGCCACCGGCGAGCTCTTGTTCTTCAACTACTCCAAGCACGCGCCCTACATGCACTACGGCGTGGTCGACCGGCACGGCAAGCTGGTCCACTACGTGCCCACGCCGACGCCTGGCCCGCGCCTGCCGCACGACATGGCGTTCACCGCCAACTACTCGATCCTCAACGACCTGCCGGTGTTCTGGGACCAGGAGCTGCTCGCCCGGGGCCTGCACGCCGTGCGGCTGCACAGGGGCATCCCCTCGCGGTTCGGCATCATCCCGCGGCACGGGTCAACCGCAGACCTGCGCTGGTTCGAGGCCGAGCCCACCTATGTGCTGCACTTCCTCAACGCCTACGAGGACGGCGATGAGATCGTGCTGGACGGCTACTTCCAGGAGAACCCGACCCCGCGGCCGATGGCCGACGCGCCCGACGGCTATGGGCACATGATGTCGTTCCTGGACGAGCACTCGTTCCGCTCGAAGCTGCACCGCTGGCGCTTCGACCTGAAGACCGGCCAGACCACCGAGCGGCACCTGGACGACCGCATCCTGGAGTTCGGGATGTTCAACCAGCGCTACGCCGGCAAGCCCTACCGCTACGCCTATTCCACCACCACCAAGCCGGGCTGGTTCCTGTTCAACGGCTTCGTGAAGCACGACCTGGAAACGGGCCAGTCCTGGTCGCTGACCCTGCCCCAGGGCCGCTACGCCAGCGAGGCGCCGTTCGTCCCGCGGATCGACGCCACGGACGAGGACGATGGCTACCTGGTCAGCTTCATCATCGACGAAGCGCGCGGGACGTCGGAGTGCATCCTGGTGGACTGCAAGCGGTTCGAGGACGGGCCGGTCGTGCGCATCGCCCTGCCGCACAAGATCTCCAGCGGCACCCACAGCGTCTGGGCCGACCGGGCCTTCATCCGCGACGGCCTGATCCCGGCCTGACCCTCCAAACGCGGCGAGCATCATGGACCTGAAAGACAGCGTCGCCCTGGTGACGGGCGGCAACCGCGGCATCGGCGAGGCCTTCGTCCGCGCCTTCCTGGGCGCTGGCGCGGCCCGGGTCTATGTGGCCTGCCGCGACCCGAAGAACGCCCAGCATCTGGTGGACGAGGCGCCGGACAAGGTCGTCGCGGTCGAGCTGGACGTCACCAGGCCCGAGCAGATCGCGGGCGCCGCCGCCCGCTGCCAGGACGTCAGCATCCTGGTCAACAACGCCGGCCAGTTCTCCATGCAGACCCTGCTGAAGGCGCCCGACCTCACCGCCGCGCGGATGGAGATGGAGGTCAACTACTTCGGCCCCCTGGCCATGTGCCGCGCCTTCGCCCCGGTCCTGGCCCGCCACCCGCAGAGCGCCATCGCCAATGTGCTGTCCGCCGGCGGCATCGTCGCCGTGCCCGGCATGGGCGGCTACAGCCCCTCGAAGTTCGCCGGCCGCGCCATGTCCACGTGCCTGCGGGCCGAGCTCGCGCCCCAGAACACCAGCGTCACCGCCCTGATCGTGGGCTCGGTCGACACCCGCATGGCCAGCCACGTGGAGGGGTTCAAGGAGAGCCCGGACACCATCGCCGCCGTGGCCCTGAAGGCGATCCGCCAGGGCGCCGACGAGGTGGACACCGACTTCATGGCCGTGGACGTGCGCGCGAACCTCGCCCGCGATCCCAAGGGCTTCGAGATGATGATGCGGCGCTCCCTCTCCGGCGAGCGCGTGACCACAGGACGCAAGGCCCCATGAGTACGCAGACCATGACCTCCCAGGACTACGTCGATTTCGCCAAGCGCTTCGTCGGGGCGATCCAGACCGGCGACACCGCGGCCGTGCGCGCCTGCTACGCGCCCGGCGCGGAGATCTGGCACAACAACGACGGGCTGCTGCAGACCGTCGACCAGAACATGAAGGTGCTGGACTGGTTCATCCGCACCCTGCCCGACCGCAACTACCGGGTCGTGCGCCTGGAGCCCCTGCCCGACGGCTTCCTGCAGCAGCACGTTCTGGAGGCCACCCTGCCCGACGGCGAGAAATGGGCCATGGACGCCTGCGTGGTCGTGCGCATGAAGGACGGCCTGATCACCCGCCTGGACGAGTACCTGGACTCCGCGAAGTCAGGCGCCCTGCGCAAGTTCGGACGCTGAGGGCTCTGCCTCCCCCGCATCGCAGGTGAGGTAAGGACGAGCTCACCGGGTCTTCTGGTCGAAGTCCTCGACGAGGCCCATGGCCTTCAGGAGGTGGGCGCGGTCGTAGTACTCGCGCCAGGTCTTGATCAGAGGCCCCTCGAACTCCAGCACCCCGACCACCGGGGCCGATCCGGCGCGGCCGCGGATCACGAACTCGTCCGTCCGCTCCATGTAGAGCAGCCCGTCGATCACGCCCATGTGGTGGATGTTGAGGGTGATGGACTCCAACCCGTCGCCCAGGCCGCTGACCCGCTTGTAGACCGCCTCGCGGCCCACGATCGGGTCGACCATCATCGAGTGCAGCACGCCGTCCGGGGCGAACATGTCGGCGACCTTGCGCCAGTCCAGGGCGCGCCAGGCCTCGGCCATCTCACGGCCCACGGCGATCTTCGCCTCGTCGGAAAGCGCAGCGCCCATCTCGTCCTCCAGGTCGTCCCCGCCGGTCGTGCGGCGAAGCTCTTGCCATCCAACTTGCATAACGGTACTGACTAAAGGCAAGCTCTTTCTGCGGGACCTCTGAGTCTCCGGAGCGGGCCGGACCTGAGGCCTTCGTACGCGCGAGTTACTTGCGTGACGAGACCTAATACCCCTCGCGACGGCGACGGCCGCCTTGGGGGGCAACGAAAGAAGAGGGCCTGCCGACCGCTTCGGATCGGCGCCCCGGGGGAGGAAACCTTGAAGCTGCAACACACGACGTCGATCATCGCCCTCGTCGCCGGCATGGGCCTTGCGGGCCCGGCGCTGGCCGCGGCCGCCGCCGCCTCGCCGGGGAACACGGATCTCGAGGAACTGGTCGTCACCGCCCAGAAGCGCGAGGAGAACCTGCAGGTCGCCCCGCTCTCGATCACCGCCATCAGCGGCGAGACCCTGGCGCGGGACAAGATCCTCAACTCCGAGGACCTGGGTCACACTGCCATCGGCCTGTCGTTCACCCAGAACTCGCCGCAGGCGCTGGAGCTGAACATCCGCGGCGTGGTCAACACCCGCCTCACCGCCCCCACCGCCGACCAGTCGGTCTCGACCTTCGTGGACGAGGTCTATGTCAGCCGCTCGGGCAATCTGAACACCGAGTTCTACGACCTGGCGCGGATCGAGCTGATCCGCGGGCCGCAGGGCGTGCTGCTGGGCAAGAACGTCACCGGCGGCGCGATCAGCGTGATCTCCGCCGCGCCGGAATTCACCCGCTCGGGCGAGTTCGCCTTCACCTACGGCAACTACGACCTGAAGCAGACCACCGGCCACATCACCGGCCCGATCACCCAGGACCTGGCCGGGCGGCTGTCGTTCCAGACGGTGAACCACTCGGGGTACGCCCGCGACCTGCAGCACAATGTCGACCTGGAGGACCTGGACTCCACCCAGATCCGCGGCCAGCTGCTCTACCAGCCGCACGACAGCGACCTGCGCGTCCACCTGACCGTCGACTACGACAAGGACACCAGCAACGGCCCCAACCGGGTCGGGACGGGCGAGACCACCTGTACCACGCCGGCCCAGTGCTTCGCGCCCTGGTACAAGGCGCGCCTCGCCATCGCCGCGCTGCGGCCCGGCGGCCTCTCGATCCGCGAGAGCTTCCCCACCTGGCCGCTGTTCGCCGGGACCACCACGCCCACGCCCCAGGGCACGCGCCACGAGTCCGGCAGCGCGATCCTGAAGGTCGAGAAGGACGTCATGCCCGACGTGACCTTCACCTCGGTCAGCGGCTATCGCCACGGCCAGGCCTTCACGCTGTACGACCAGTCCGGCGTCGGCCCGACCAACCCCTACAATGTGGTCACCCCGCTGCTGTTCGCCGAGCCGGTGAACTTCATCGAGCACGTGCAGCAGATCTCGGAGGAGGTGCGCCTGACCTCGCACTATCCCAACAGCCGGTTCGACTGGATCGTGGGCGCCTACTACCTCCACACCAAGGTCCACCAGTTCAACCGGTTCTGGGGCGAGAGCACGGTGCTGCCGACGCTGTCGGGCGAGAGCCACTGGGACGACTACGGCCGCAACCAGGACCTCGCCGTGTTCGGCCAGGCTGGGTACAAGCTCACCGACACCCTCAAGCTCGAGGCCGGCGTCCGCTACACGCGC
This sequence comes from Caulobacterales bacterium, assembly GCA_019510435.1. Taxonomy (GTDB): domain Bacteria; phylum Pseudomonadota; class Alphaproteobacteria; order Caulobacterales; family Caulobacteraceae; genus Phenylobacterium. Next base: position 63,316 of record JAEKKJ010000006.1, read on the forward strand.
GACAAGAAGAACGGCGTCCAGAGCGGCCGCGCCATCGCGCTCGGCGACCGGCTGAAGCCCAACGACACCGCTCCCCTGACCCCGTTGACCAGCGTGCCCGGCTTCACCACCCCCTATGGCGACCACTGGTCGAAGGTCACGCCCCAGGCGACCCTGACCTGGACGCCGCAGGACGGGCTGATGACCTATGCGACGGTCTCGGTGGGCTTCAAGGGCGGCGGCTTCCAGAACGACGCGCCGAACGCCTTCGCGGCCCAGACCGCCTACCGGCCGGAATCCCTCACCAACTACGAGGCCGGCTACAAGTGGGAGTTCCTGGACCACCGGGCCCGCTGGAACACCTCGGTCTTCTACATGAAGTACAAGGACCTGCAGGTTCAGCGCACCGACGGCACCTGCCTCTGCAACGTGATCGCCAACGCCGGCGCGGCCACCATCAAGGGGGTCGAGAGCGAGTTCCAGGTCGCCCCGGTGCACGCCCTGCGCCTGTGGCTGGGCGCCAGCGCGCTCAACGCCAAATACACCGACTACGTCGATCCGGTGACCAAGATCTCGTACAACGGCAAGTTCCTGCAGCGCACGCCGCGCTACCAGATCACCGCCGGCGGCGAGTTCGTGACCTCGGTGCTGGACATGCCCGACGCCCTGCATGTGCGCCTGAACTACAAGTACCAGGGCAAGCTCAGCTGGGCGCCCGACAACGTGCAGTACGAGAAGGCCTATGGGCTGCTCGACGGCCGGGTCACCTTCGCCCCCGCCGACAAGCCGTGGTCGGTGTCGCTCTGGGGCCGCAACCTCACCGACAAGGACTACCGGACCAACATCATCGACATCCTGGGCGACGCGGTGGCCTCGTTCGGCGCGCCGCGCACCTTCGGGGTCGAGGTGGCGACCAAGTTCTGATGGCCCGCCATTTCGAGACCCTCTCCAAGCTGATCGCCGCCTGGAGGGGGCGGGACGTCGAGACCGTGCTGTCGTTCATGACCGACGACGTGGTCTGGCACTATGCCGTCGCCGCCATGCCTCCGGTCCGGGGCAAGGCGGCGGCGCGCAAGCTGCTGCAGCGGTTCCTGGCCGACATGCACGAGGTGAACTGGCGGATCTTCGCCCATGCGGAGACCGGCGAGCGCCTGTTTGTCGAGGGCGTGGACGAGTACCGCACGCCGGACGGGCGGACCGTGGCGACGCCCTATGCCGGCGTGCTGGATTTCCGCGATGGGCTGATCTGCGGCTGGCGGGACTATGTCGATCTTGGCGTCGCCGCCGCGCAGAAGGCGGGCGAGCCGCTGACGAAGCAGGTGGTCGAGCTGCTCGACCGGCCGCCCGCATGACACCGCCGATGCACCGCCGCGCGATCATCGCAGCCGCCGCCGCCGCTATCCCCGCATCCGTCCTCGCCAAGGAGACCGCCGTGCCCCGCCTCTACCCCGTGCTGACCGCGGTGATCGACGCCTGGCGCCGCCAGGACGTGGAGGGCGTGCTGGTCCACGTCACCGACGACATCGTCTGGCGCAACTCCTCCGGCTTCGCCCCGGCGATCCGCGGCAAGGCCGAGATGCGCGCCGCGCTCCAACGGATGGCGGCGATCATCAAGACCAACCATTGGCGGCTCTTCGACTACGCCGAGAACGACACCCGGCTCTTCATGGAGGGCGTCGACGAGTTCTGGCTGACCACCGGCGAGCACGTGGCCATCCCCTATGCCGGCTCGCTCGAGTTCCGCGGGCCGCTGATCCACGAGTGGCGCGAGTATTTCGACGGCCGCATCAGCGCCGCCATGAAGGCCGGCGCCCCGATCACCGACGAGCTGAAGGAGATGATCGGCCGTCCCGTGGCGCGCTGAGCTCTACGCCATCCCGGGCGTCGTCACCGCGCGCACGTCCACCGTCCGGCCGCACTGGTCGCAGGCCAGGCGCGGCTCCAGCACATGGCCGCAGGGCCGGTGCCAGGTGATCAGCGGCGGTCCGGCCTGACCCGCGAGCCAGCGGTCGCCCCACCGATTAAGCTCGGCGATCAGGGGATAGAGGTCGCGGCCCTCGTCGGTCAGGCGGTACTCCCAGCGCTCCGGCCGCTCCTGGTAGAGCTGGCGGCGCAGCACCCCCAGGTCCACCAGCCGCGCCAGCCGGTCGGCGAGGATATTGGTGGCGATGCCCAGGGCCGCCTGGAAGTCGTTGAACCGTCGCCGGCCCAGGAAGGCGGCGGCGATGACGTGGCTGGTCCAGCGGTCGCCCAGCACCTGGAAGGCGCGGTCCAGCATCGGGTTGCCCTGGTTCAGGCCGCCCGCCGGCACGATGGAGCGACGCTGCGCGCGCGGCGGCAGCGAGGGCTCCAGCCGCGCCCCCGGTCCATCCAGCACATAGACGTCGCGCGGCGAGACCGACTGGTCGCAGCAGCCGCAGCGCAGCTCGGGCGTGAACTCGTGGCCGCAGTCGTGGCGCAGGCGGTGAACCGGATTGGCCGGATCGTAGAACCAGCGCTTCTCCCAGCGGATGATGGTCAGGGCCACGGGGTAGAGGTCGAGGCCCATCTCGGTGAGCCGGTACTCGTCGCGCGGTGGGCGCTCCTGGTAGCGCTGCTTCTCCAGGATGCCGGCGGCCTGCAGGCGGCGCAGGCGGTCGGTCAGCAGGCTGCGCGCCAGGCCGATGCGGCCCTGGAACTCGTCGAACCGGCGCACCCGCTGGAACGCCAGGAAGAGGATCATCAGCGTCCAGCGGTCGCCCAGGATGTTGAGCGCGCGGGCGGCGGAATTGGCCTGGACGAGCTGGGGGGCCGGCGGCTCTTGCGGAACGTCGGGTCGGGGCGCGCTGGCCATGCGCCTACGTCCGGGCGCGGCCCGGCGATGTCAAGCGCCGCCCAGAGCCTGTCCCTTTTTGATGGAACATCAAAAAGGGGAAGAACAGGCTCGTCACTTTGGTCGACGAGCACGATTCAGACTCTTGTCGATTCCGACAAAGTCATCGTGCTCTCGCTCTGCGGTAGTCCGCGGCCAAGGTCTCGACGATGTCGGCCAGCGGCTCAACCGTCCGCACCTCGCCCGCGCCCTGCCCCGCCGACCAGACGTCGCGCCAGCGCGCGGCGGCCTCCTCGGGCCGGCCCAGGCTGATCTCGGCCTTGGTCTTCAGGCCGTCGGCGTCGTAGCCGGCCGCGGCCAGGCTGGCGCGCAGCCAGTTGGCCGGGATCCCCGTGAGCGCGGCGGAGGTGACGATGTCCTCGGCATTGGCCTCCACCAGCATCTGCTTGTAGCCCGGGACCGCCAGGCTCTCGGCGCAGGCGATCAGCCGGGTGCCCAGATAGGCCAGGTCCGCGCCCAGCAGTTGCGCCGCGCGCACGGCCCGGCCGGTCCCGATGCCCCCGCCCAGCACGATCGTGCCGTCGAACACCTCCCGCACCGCCGGTGCAAAGGCGAAGCCGGCGATCTGGCCCGTATGGCCGCCGGCGCCGGCCGCGACCAGGATCAGGCCGTCGACCCCGGTCTTGGCCGCCTTCTGCGCATAGGTCAGGGAATTGACGTCGGCATAGACCAGGCCGCCGTAGCCCTGGATCGCCTCCACCACCGCCGACGGGCTGCCAAGCGCGGTGATCACGATCGGCGGACGGTGCTTCAGCACCAGTTCAAGCTCCTCCTCCCAGCGGGCGTAGGAGCGGTGGACCATGATGTTGACCGCCCAGGGTGGCGCGTCGGCGGGGAGCGTCGCGGCGATGCGGCCCATCCAGGCGTCGAGGTCGTCCAGGGTGCGGGCGTTGTTGGCCGGGAACGAGCCGATGATCCCGGCCTTGCACGCCGCCAGCACCATCTCCACGCCCGAGACCAGGAACATGGGCGCGGCGATGGCCGGCAGCCTCAGGCGCTCGGCAATGTGGGGCGGCAGGCTCACGCCGCTTCCGGCGGCTTGGGCGGCCAGGGCAGGAAGCCGGACGTTCGGCGCATGTAGTCCTCGTAGGCGGGCTTGCGCCGGCGCATGCGGCCTTCGACGGTGGGCACGCCGCTCCAGCGGGTCAGGGTGTAGACCAGGTAGATCGGCCCGACGACCGCCAGGAGGCCGAGCCGGCTCTCCGCCGCCACCAGCCACAGGCCCCACCAGACGCAGGCGTCGCCGAAGTAGTTCGGATGGCGGGTGTAGCGCCAGAGCCCGCGGTCCAGCACCTGGCCGGCGTTGGCCGGGTCTTTCTTGAAGCGCACGAGCTGCCAGTCGGCGACGGATTCGAACAGCAGCCCGAAGACCGCGAGCGCCGCCCCGGCCAGGCCCACGGCCCCGAGCTGCGCCGGCTGCGGCGCGACCTGCCCCAACTGCACCGGCAGGCTCACCAGGAACAGCAGCGGCATCTGCAGCACGAACACCAGGCGCAGGGCCGCGTAGCCGTAGTTCCAGCCGCGCTCGGCCTTGGCCTTGTCCAGCAGCCGCACATAGCGCCCGTCCGGCCCGTGGTCGCGCCAGCGCCACAGCATGTAGCCCCCGAGCCGCAGCGCCCAGGTTACGCAGAGCGCGGTCAGCACCGCGCGGCGTTCGGTCCCGCCGCCGACCTGGATGAAGGTCGACACCGCCACCAGCCCCATGCCCAGGCCCCAGAGGCTGTCCACGGGCGTGCAGTCGCGCATGGCCACGCAGATCGCCCAGGCCGCCGCGAACAGCGCCACGACGACGGCCGCATTCACCGCCAGGACCACGAAGACGTCAGGCATCCGGCTCCCCCAAACCCGCCGCGCCAGGGCGGCGTGCATTTGACAGTCTTTCTATGCAAGTTAACCTGTCGCCGCAAGATCGCGAAGGGGATGACATGGCGGAGTTCAGCGGCAAGGTGGCCCTGGTCACGGGCGCGGCGGGCGACATCGGCGCGGCGGCGGCGGCCGCTTTCGCCGAGGCGGGCGCGACGGTGGTGGTCACCGACCGGCGGGCGGACGCCCTGAAGGACGTGGCCGCGCGGCTGACGGCGGGCGGCGCCACCGTGGTCGTCCAGGACGCCGACCAGACCGATCCCGAGGCGGTGGGCTGGCTGTTCGACACCATCCAGGGCCGGTGCGGGCGGCTGGACGCCGCCTTCATCAACGCCGGCTACGGCCGCTACGGACCGCTCATCGACATGCCCTTCGACCAGTGGCGCAAGCACGTGGACGTCAACCTGAACGGCGGGTTCCTGATGGCCCAGGGCGCGGCGCGGGAGATGCGGCGGGCCGGAAACGGCGGCTCGATCGTGATGACGGCCTCCACTGCGGCGACGCACATCTGCGACCTGCTCGGCGCCTATGCGGCCTCCAAGGCGGGCGTGCGCATGCTGGCGCGGTCCCTGGCCTCGGAGCTGGGGGTGTGGCGCATCCGGGTGAACCTGATCCTGCCAGGCGTGGTCGAGACCGCCATGACCCGCTCGCTGATCGACGACCCGGCCGTGCGCGCCGATGTGCTGTCGAACACGCCGGTCGGTCGACTCGGACAGCCTGAGGACATCGCCCGCCTGGCCCTGTTCCTGAGCAGCGAGGCCGCCGGCTACATGACCGGCGCGGAGGTCCTGGTCGACGGCGGCCAGACCCTGCACGGCTACCCCCGCTGGTTCAGCGCGGACTACGCCGAGCCGGGCGCCGAGTGGACGCCGCATAGCGCCGGTTGAGGCGGCGCGCAGCCTCTACCCCAGCACCATCACCCCGGCATCCGGCGCCTCGGCAAACAGCCGGTCCACCTCGCCGGCGCGGCGGTCGATGACGGCGCGGCGGTTGATGGTGCCCTTGTCGGAGATCTCGTGGGCGTTGGCGTTGGGCGGCTCGGCCAGCAGCAGCGCCCGCTTCACCCGCGCCGCGCCGCCGTGCTGGCCGGCGTTGAACGCCGCGAGCCGGCGGCCGATCTCATCCCGGTTCGCGTCCGGCTTGGCCCACAGCATCACGCCGAGGTACGGCCGCCCGTCGTCGCAGAGCACCAGATCCGTGACCAGCGGCGACAGGGCGCGCAACAGGCCGTCTCGCAGGGCGCCGCCGTAGACCCAGGTCCCGCTCGAGAGCTTGAACTCTTCCGCCGCGCGGCCGGCGAAGGCCAGGCCCTGGGTCGGGTCGGCCGGGTCGTGGAACACGGCCAGGTCGCCGGTGCGGTAGAAGCCCTCCTCGTCGAAGGCCAGGGCCGTCTTCTCCGGCTCGTCGAGATAGCCGGCGGTGACATTGGGCCCGCGGGCGCGCACCTCGTAGCGCTCGCCCGCCGGCTGCAGCTTCACCGTGGTTCCCGGCGCCGGCAGGCCGATGCCCACCTTGTCGGTCGGGAAGTGGATGACCATGAAGGCCGAGACGGTCTCGGTCATGCCATAGCCGCTGGTCATCATGATCCGGCAGCCGGTCTCGGCCACCGCCAGCGCCTGGAGGCGGTCGTAGACCGTCTGCGAGAGGCCCGCGCCGCCGTACAGCATCAACCGCATCTTGGCGAAGAACGTCCGCCGCAGGACCGGGTCGGTTTCCAGGGCGTCCACCAGCATGGCGTAGCCCAGCGGGACGTTGTTGAAGTAGCTGACCGCGATCTCCCGCAGATTGCGGATCGAGGTCTCGAACAGGCCCGGCGCGGGCTTGCCGTCGTCGATATAGAGCGTCCCGCCCTCCAGCAGGGTGGTGCGCAGCACGAAGGCCCCGGCCGCGTGGTGCCAGGGCAGCCAGTCCAGCATGACGTCGTGCCAGCCGGCCGCCTCGCCGATGGTCTGCTGGCACTGGGCGCTGTTGGCGGCGAGGTTGTCGAAGGTGATCGGCACGACCTTCGGCAAGCCCGTGGAGCCCGAGGTCAGCATCAGGGCCGCGCGGTCCTGCGGCTTCAGGGCCGCGATGCTGGCCGCCACCTGCGGCGTGACCGGCGTCGCCAGCACGGATCCATAGGCGACCGCAGGCTTGCCCAGCCGGGCCGGATCGCCGGTGACGATCTGCGCCCCGCCCAGGTCCAGGGCCTCCAGCGCGCCGCCTGCGACCAGAGTATCTTCGGCGAAGATCACCGCGGGCCGCACCTTGGCGATCACGTGCGCCAGCCGCCCGTAGTCGCCGCCTAGGGCGGCATAGGTGGTGCTGACCGGACAAGCCGCACGGCCGGACGCCTGGGCCGCGAAGCTCATCACCGCAAAGGCCGGGGTGTTGCCCGCCAGGATCAGCACCGGCCCCGGCCGCGGGCAGTCCAGCAGCCACTGGGTGGCCGCGTCCATGTCGCGCTTCAGCTGGGCGAAGGTTGTGAAGACCCACTCGCCGCCCATGCCGCGCTGGGCCAGCGCCGGCTTGTCGGCCGAGACCGCCGCGCGCCGGGCGAACTCGGCCGGGATATTGGGCTCATAGGGCCGCAGCGGCACCTTCGAGGTGATCAGGATCGCCCCGTCCGTGCGCCGCTCGACCTCGAGGTCCACCGGCATCAGCCGCGCCTCGCGGAACGGCGCCGCGGGCGGAGGCGCGACGGCGACGCCGGCCACCCTCAGACGCCCACGACCAGGCTGACGGTCGTGGTGGTGGAGCCGCCGATGTTCAGCGTCTGCACCGTCTTGGCGCCCTCGACCTGGTAGCCGCCCGCCCGGCCGGTCACCTGCTTGAAGGCGTCCAGCGCCATGCGCACGCCGGTCGCGCCCACCGGGTGCCCGCCGCCGATCAGGCCGCCGCTGGGATTGATCGGCAGCCGGCCGCCGATCTCGATGGAGCCGTCCTCGATCGCCTTCCAGGCCTCGCCCGGCACGGTCAGGCCGAGGTGCTCGATGGCCATGTATTCGGTGGTGGTGAAGCAGTCGTGGGTCTCCACGGCGTCCAGCTCGGCGACATCCGCGATCCCGGCCCGGCGGCGCGCGGCGTCCACCGCCTGTTTCACCCGCGGGAAGACATAGAGCTCCCCGGCGCTGGCGCGGACCTTACGCTCGTAGCTGATCGGCGCGGAGGTGTGCCCCCAGCCCTTGATCTGCGGCAGGCTCTCCAGGGGAATGCCGCGCTTGGCCGCATAGTCGGCGGCGGCCTTGTCCGAGGCCAGGAACACCACCGCCGAGCCGTCGGTCACCTGGCCGCAGTCGTTCTTGCGGATCATGCCTTCGACCACCGGATTGGCCTCGTCGTCGGCGGTGAAGCTCTTCTCGTTGAAGCCCCACTGGCGGGTCTGGGAGTTGGGGTTCTTCCTGGCGTTGGCGAAGTTGATCTCCGCGATCCGCATCAGGTGCTCGTACTTCAGCCCGAAGCGGCGGTCGTACTCCTCGCCGAGGTCGGAGAAGGCGCGCGGCCAGAGGAAGGTCGCGTCCTGGAATTCGTGCCCGGTCCAGGCCGCCGCGCCCAGGTTCTGGGCCGCCTGCTGGCCGGAGACGTTGCGCATCATTTCCAGGCCGACGACGCAGGCGGTGTCGTAGCGGCCGGCCTCGATCTCGGCGGTGGCCGCCAGGATCGCCACGCTGCCGGAGGCGCAGGCCGCCTCGTGCCGGGCGGTGGGCATGCCGTCGAAGTCCGGATGCACCAGGCCGAAGAAGCCGCCCAGCAGGCCCTGGCCGGCGAAGAGGTCGCCCACGAAGTTGCCCACGTGGCCGGTCTCGATGTCCTTGGGCTCCAGGTCGACCGCGGCCAGCCCCTCGCCGACCACCTCGGCGAAGGCGTCGGCGAAGTCCATCTGCTGCCGCGCCCAGTTCTTGGCGAAGTCGCTCTGCCAGCCGCCCAGAATATAGACCATGGTGTCCTCGCTGGCCGGGGCCCGGCCGCTTCAGAAAGAGTGAGTTCGATTATACAAGTTCGTCGTCCGCCACCAAGGCGCGGCGTCTGTCCATGAAGGCGGCGAAGGCCTGGTGGGAATCCGCGTAGGCCTCGCGGGGCTCGGCGGTCAGCGCCAGGTGCGCCGCGGCGCCGACCGGACCCTCGAGCGCAACCGGCGGCCCCTCCACGGCGAAGGCGGCGCGAAGCCGTCCGCCGCCGACCACGAAGGTCTGGCCGCTGACGTCGCAGGCCTCGCCGGCCAGCCAGGCCACCAGGGGCGCCACCGCCTCGGGGTCCATCCGCGCCGCCTGCTCGGGCGTCACGAACGGCGCGGTCATCGGGGTCGCCGCATAGGGCGCGATGGCGTTGATCAGCAGGTTCCGCGGCCGGCCCTCCACCGCCAGGCCGCGCACCAGCCCGATGAGCGCCGCCTTCGACGAGGCGTAGGCCGCCATGCCGTCGCCGCCGTGCAGGCCGGCCGACGACGTGCTGACCACGATCCGGCCCGCGGGCGCCTGTGACAGCACCGGCCAGGCGGCCAGCACCAGGTGGAAGGTCCCGAAGAAGTTGATGTCGAAGACGCCGCGGAAGCTGGCGAGCGTCTGACGATGCAGGCGCCTGGTCTCCGGCACCCCGGCGTTGGCGATCACCGCGTCCAGCCGGCCGAACGCCGCCAGCGCCTGGGCGACCAGGGCCTCGCCCGTCTCCGGCGCCTCCGCAGGGTCGTAGTTGGCCACGGCGCGGCCGCCGCTCGCCTGGATTTCGGCAACGACATCGTCGGCGCTGGAGGGTTGGCTGCGGTCGGTCCAGCGGTTGTTGACCACCACCGCCGCGCCCCGCACCGCCAGGTCCAGGGCGTAGGCGCGGCCCAGCCCCTTGCCCGCGCCGGTGACGATCGCCACGCGGCCGGCGAGGTCCTTGGCAGTCTCCGCGGGCGGCTCGGCCGGCATGCTCCACTCCTGTTCGGCGCGATCATCCACAGATCGTATCGTTATGCAAGTGACAGCGGCTCAGGCGACGAAGGTGGGGACACGCACGGCGCTTTCGGAGAAAATGGCGGACACGCGCGCGCTTCGCATCCCGGCTCGCAGGATGCTCTCGAGGGCGTGTCCCAACCCTCCCGGCAAGGAGCACGAAATGTCAGTTGTCCGTATCTCCCTCGCCCGGTTCGACGCCGACCGGTACGACGCGATCCGGCAGATGCTGGACGAGTCCCAGGCCACCCTGGCCCCGGCCATCAAGGCGTTGCGGGGAAACCTCGCCTTCTATGCCGGCATCGATCGCGAGAACTGTGCCATGCAGAACGTCAGCGTCTGGGAGACGCTGGCCGACGCCAAGCAGCTGGACACCCTGAAGGCGATGCTGGACCTGGCGCCGCGCTTCGCCGCGGCGGGCGCGCGCTTCGAGCGGCCGATCACCAATCACGAGACGCTCTGGAGTCTCTAGGCGAGATCGCCGCGGAACGGCGTCGCCACCGGCCGCAGCAGCACGCCCGGCGCCGCCGCGCAGACGACGGGGATCGCGTTGATCACCGCGCCGGCCACGCCCAGCTGCTCGGCGGAGGTCGGCGTCGCGTCGCCGGGGCGCTTCTCCAGGTCGACGGACAGCCGCACGCCCGGCTGGCCAGTCACATGGATGCGCCAGAGCGGCGGCTCGGGCGTGTCCAGGTGCGCGCTCTCCATGTGCCAGTGGATCGACATCACCAGCCTTGGCGCCCCGGCGACGACGCCCACCCAGCGCCAGTTCAGGTGGCTGATGCCGCCCTTGCGGATCGGCCCGGCGGCGATCGCCAGGTCCTCGGTGGCCGCGAACACCCGATGATCGGTGTCGACCCGCTCCAGCGCCAGGCCCAGGCGCTCGGCCAGCGCCGCCAGCACCTCGGCATACATGCCGTTCAGCGCGGAGGCCGGCCCCCAGTCCGGGTCGTTGGGGTTCGCGGACGCCGGATCCTCGCCAAAGCCCAGCACGCCAAAGACGTAGTCCGGGTTGCGCATGGCGCGGCAGTCGACGCTCTCGACTACCTCCACCTGGTCCAGCTCGGCGCAGAGGCCGCTGGCCGCCACCGCCAGCTGTTCGGCCGCGAAGCCGGGGTTGAGCCCTGCGCCCATCAGCGTGGAGCCGCCGGCTGCGCAGGCCGCCTCCAGCGCCGCCAGCCGCGCGCCGCCCCAGTAACCGGGATCGGAATAGCCATTGATGCTGATGACGTTCTTGCCCGAGGCCAGCAGCCGGATGATCTCCGCGTCATGCGAGCCGTAGGGCGGCGCCAGGCGCGCGCAGTGGATCACCACGTCGGCGTCCAGCGCCAGGATCTCGTCCACGTCGCGCGTCGCGACCACCCCCACCGGCGGGCGGCGCGCGAGCTCCCCGGCGTCGCGCCCGGCCTTGCTCTCGCCATAGACGTAGAGGCCCACCAGCTGCATCGCCGGATGGTCCAGCACCGCGCGCAGGCACGTCCGGCCCATGGCGCCCGTGGCCCACTGGATGACGCGATAGGTCATGGCTCCTCCCGAACGCTGAGAAGCCTAGCCAAGTTAGTATCGTTATGAAAGTTAGTTCTGGCCTTCAGGCGACGAGTTCGGGCGCCTGGGCCTCGATGACCTCGAAGGTCACGTCATGCGGCTCCACCGGCTGGCCGCAGCAGGAACAGGTCACCGCCGGCTCCAGGGCGTGCCCCGGCGCGCCGTCGCGGCCCTTGTGGCGCAGGATCAGCGGCGGACCCTCGGGCGAGCAGTAGTACTTGTCGCCCCACTGCAGCAGCATCAGCAGCACGGGGTAGTAGTCGATCCCCTTCTCCGTCAGCCGGTACTCCGAGCGTCGACCGCCCACCTCGTGCGCGCGAATGACGCGCTGGGCGGTCAGCCACGACAGGCGCTCGGAGAGGATATTGGTGGCCATGGCGGTGTCGCGGTGGATCTCGTCGAAGCGGCGCAGGCCGGTGAAGATCGAGCGCAGCGCCAGGCTCGCCCACCGGTCGCCGGTGATCTGGGCCACGTCGACCATCAGGCTGGAGGCGCCCTCCACCGCGTGGCGCTGCTGGCGCCGGCGGCTGTAGCGCGGCGCCATCCAGCCCACGCCCGGCCCCTCGGCCCAGTCCACGTCGCGGGCGCTTATCTCGTCGCCGCAGCTGAGGCAGGTGGGCACGGGATCGAAGGCGTGGCCGCAGGTGCGGTGGCGCAGGCGCAGCTGCAGCCGGCCCGAGCTGGTCGCCCATCGCCGCTCCCAGCGCAGCATCATCAGCGAGGGCCAGTAGAGGTCACGGCCCTTCTGGGTCATGCGGTACTCGAAGCGCGGCGGCGCCTCGCTATAGGCGCGCTTCTCCATGACGCCCGCGGCCAGCAGGCGCTTCAACCGGTCGCTGAGCAGGGTCTGCAAAAGGCCGGTGCGGGTGCGGAACTCGTCGAACCGGCGCGCGCCGATCCAGCTGGCCTCGAGGATCAGCAGCACCGAGGTGTCGCCCACCACCTCCAGCGCCCGCCAGATGGAGCAGGTGCGGATGAACTTGGGCGGGTTCATGCGGCGATCGTGTCCTCTCTGGCCGGCCGGGCGGGGGCCGGAGAGTCGCGGAACGGGTGCGGCTATGCAAGCGGCCTCTTGCCGCTCATTCAGCCGCCACGCCCGCCAGCTCCCGCCGCACCACCTTGCCCAGGGGATTGCGCGGCAGCGCCTCCACCACGCGCAGCTTCTCCGGAAGCTTGAAGGTGGCGATGTCGTGCGCCTTGAGGTGGGCCGTCAGCTCCTCCAGGCTGAGCGCCTCGCCGGGCCGCAGCGCGACGACGGCGCACACCCGCTCGCCCAGGCGCTCGTCGGGATAGGCCGCGCAGCTCGCCTCGCGCACCTTGGGATGGCTCTCGATCAGCACGTCCAGCTCGGCCGGGGAGATGTTCTGGCCGCCGCGGATGATGATCTCCTTGCAGCGGCCGACGAAGCGATAGAACCGGCCGCCGCCGTCCGGCGCGATCTCGAACAGGTCCCCGGTCCGGAAGAAGCCCTGGTCGTCGAAGGCGGCCGCCGACAGCTCCGGCGCCTGCCAATAGCCGTCGAAGGTCATGGCGCCGGCGATGCGCAGCTCGCCTTCCCGGCCCGGCTCGGTGATCTCCTCGCCGGTGGCCAGGTCGACGAGCCGGGTGCGGATCTTCGCTGGGAAGGCCGCTGGCCAGGACAGGCCCGCGGCGCCGAAGCGCGGAAAGTAGCGGGCCCTCTGCTCGGGGTCGGGGATCGCCTGGCCGGTGGAGAACAGCGAGGTCCCCTCGTTGGAGCCGAAGACGTTCATCACCGTCACGCCGTGGCGGTCCTGCCAGCCCTTGACCATCCAGGGCGCCAGCGGCGCCGAGCCCGAGCCCAGGCAGCGCAGTCGGCTGAGGTCCGCGGCGCCCAGCAGGGCCTCGTTCTGCAGCAGCATGTTCAGCACCGCCGGCGGGGCCACGGTGTAGGCCACCCCCTCGTCCTGCATCTGGCCCAGGAACACGGGCAGGTCGAAGGGATGGTGCTGCACCAGCCGGCCCTGGCAGAGGATCCAGGTCATCACCATCCCGCCCAGGGCGGCGATATTGATCAGCGGAAACGGGTTCAGGATCGTGTCGCCGGGCCTCAGGCCCGCGGCCTCGACCAGCGCCTCGCCATTGACCACCCAGTGGTCGTGGTGGCGCGGCACGCCCTTGGGCATGGCCTCGGTGCCGGAGGTCCAGCAGATGGTGAGGGCCTCGGCGGCGTCGAGGTCCGCAGGCTCGGGATAGGCGCTCCCCGCGGCCGTGGCGAGCAGCGCCTCCAGGGACTCGACCCCCGCGGGCGTCTCAGTATCGAGGCTCACCAAGGCCGCGCCAATGACGCCCTCGGCCTTCAGCTCAGCCAGCAGCGCGGCGTGGTCGAAGCCGTGGAACACCCCCGCCGTCAGGCACACCTTGGGCGCCACGCTGGGCAGGATCTGGCGCAGCTCGTGGCCGCGATAGGCCATGGCGGCCGGGCTGAAGATCGCGCCCATCCGCGCGCAGGCCAGGAAGGCCAGCACGCCTTCGGCCACGTTCGGCAGCTGGGTGAAGAGTACGTCCCCGCGACCCAGGCCCAGCTGCGCCAGGCCGTGGCAGAGCGCGTCGACCCGCGCGTCCAGCTCGGCGTAGGTCAGCCGCTGCGGCGGCGTCCCCACCAGCGCCTCGCGGTTGGGCGGATCGGCCAGCGCCTCGGCGTGTGGCCGCGCCGCCACCGCGGCCCGGAACAGGGAATCGACGGTCTGGCCGCGCCACCAGCCCTTGTCGCGGTACTCGGCCACGCGGTGCGGCGGACTCGGACGCAAACCCTGTCTCCCTGGCAGGCGGCTGTTCGGGCCGAGCTTCCCATGGCCCGATGTTGGCGCAGAGGTCGCATGGTGAGTATCGTAATGCAAGTCGCTGCGAGCCAACGCCCAACCACATCGAACCCTTATGCGCGCCGGGCCTAGGTGGGCGCTTCCTAGAGTGGAGCGAACGTGTGGCCGAGGCCCTGACCGAAACGACGGCTCCGCCGCCATCCAAGGCCGCGCCCCCGCACGGCGACAGCTTCTGGGTGCTCACCCTGGGCTCGATCGGCGTCGTCTTCGGCGACATCGGCACCAGCCCGCTCTACGCCCTGCGCGAGGCCCTGGCCCACGCCCGCGGCGGCGCGGGCCCGATGGCGGTGATGGGCGTCGTCTCGCTGGTGTTCTGGGCCCTGATCCTGGTGGTCACGGTCAAGTACGTGATCTTCGTCATGCGCGCCGACAACAAGGGCGAGGGCGGCACCCTGGCGCTGATGGCCCTGGCCCAGCGAGCGCTTGGCGCGGCGCCGTCAGCCGCCCGCAGCTTCGTCAGCCGCTCGCGGTTCGTGTTCGTGCTCGGCATCTGCGGCGCGGCGCTGTTCTACGGCGACGGCCTGATCACCCCGGCCATCTCGGTGCTCTCCGCCGCCGAGGGCCTGAAGGACGCGCCGCAGATCGGCCACCTGTTCGAGCCGTTCGTGCTGCCGATCGCGGCGGTGATCCTGGTGGCGCTGTTCATGGTGCAGTCGCGCGGCACGGCCAGCGTCGGCCGCTACTTCGGCCCGATCACCCTGGTCTGGTTCGCCGTCCTGGCCGGCCTGGGCCTGATCTACATCGTCCAGGCGCCGCAGATCCTCCTCGGCCTCAGCCCCTACTATGCGGTCCATCTGCTCGCCAGCAACGGCCTCTTGGGCTTTGCGATCCTGGGCAGCGTCTTCCTGGTGGTGACCGGCGCGGAGGCGCTCTACGCGGACATGGGCCACTTCGGGAAGGCGCCGATCCGCGCCGCGTGGCTGTTCGTGGCCTTCCCCTGCCTGATGCTGAACTACCTGGGCCAGGGCGCCCTGGTGCTGCTCAAGCCCGAGACCCAGGCCAACCCGTTCTACCTGATGATCCCGCAGGCGGTGTACTGGCCGGTCCTGCTGCTTACCATCGCCGCCACGGTGATCGCCAGCCAGGCCGTGATCACCGGCGCCTATTCGGTGACCCAGCAGGCGGTGCAGCTAGGCCTCCTGCCCCGCATCGACATCCGCCGGACCAGCGAGACCGTGGCCGGCCAGATCTATGTGCCCCAGGTGAACACCTTCCTGCTGGTGGGCGTGCTGATGCTGCTGGTGGTGTTCAAGACCTCCTCGAACCTGGCGTCGGCCTATGGCATCGCGGTGACCGGCACCATGGTGATCACCATGCTGCTCGCCTATGTCGTGGCGCGGCGCCGCTGGGGCTGGCGGCGCTCGACGGCCCTGCTGTTCGACATCCCGCTGATCACCATCGACCTCACCTTCCTGGCCGCCAACGCCCTGAAGATCCCGGAGGGCGGCTGGTTCCCCCTGGCCTTCGGGGGCGGGGTGATGCTGGTCATGTGGACCTGGACCCGGGGCGCCGCGATCCTCACGGAGAAGGCCCGCCGCGACAGCGTCCCGCTGACCGACCTGGCCGACATCCTGAAGACCCGGCCTATCAGCCGCGCCTCGGGCACGGCGGTGTTCCTGACCTCCGACCCCGACACCGCGCCCGTCGCCCTGATGCACAACCTCAAGCACAACAAGGTGCTGCACGACCAGAACGTGATCCTGACGGTGCGCACCGCCGAGACGCCGCGCGTGCCCGACGAGGACCGGGTCCGGATCGAGCCGGTCAACGACCGCTTCCGCAAGGTGGCGCTCACCTACGGCTTCATGGAGAGCCCGAACCTGCCCAAGGCGCTCAGCCTCTGCCGCAAGCAGGGCCTGAAGTTCGACATCATGGCCACCAGCTTCTTCCTCGGGAAGCGCTCGGTGGTGGCCTCGTCCCAGTCCGGCATGCCCCTCTGGCAGGACAAGCTGTTCATCTTCCTGATGAAGAACGCCGCCAACCCGACCGACTTCTACAAGATCCCGCCCGGGCGCGTGGTCGAGATGGGGACCCAGGTGACGGTGTGAGGGCGCGCGGCGCCTAGACGGCGAACACGGCGACCCGCGCGGCGTAGGCGCAGCGAGCGCCGGGCGGCAGTGAGACCATGCCTCGCGTGACGTCGGCCGGCCATTCGGCGCCATAGGGGTCGGGCAGGTTGAACTGGGGCTCGATGACCACGAATGGCTGGTCCGGCGGCGCATAGACCTGGACCGCATGGACGGGCGGGGACGGCGCCGTCACCCGCAGGCCGAGGCTCGCCGCCGGATCGAGGAGCTGGACCACCATCTCGCCGCCGTCCGCATCCAGGCCGGTGAAGCAGTCGTCCAGGTAGAGCGCGCCCAGCGCCTGTCCGGGGCCGCGGAAGTCGTAGGGGGTGCTCGCCACGTCCAGCAGGCGGCCGGTGGGCAGCACCTCGTCATAGTCGTTGACGTCCGCCCGGCGCGCGGCCGGGACGCGGAGCCGGGCCTGGCCCCGGTCGCCGCTCGGCACGCGGAAGTAGGGGTGCCAGCCGGCGCCGAACGGCAGGGGCTCTGGCCCAAGGCTCAGCGCTTCCACCTGGAGCCGCAGCTCCCCGTCGCAAAGCCGCCACTCGAAGCTGAGGTCCGCGCCCCCCGGCCACCGTCCGCCAAAGTCGCCGGCCGCCAGCCGCCCCGTCACCCGATCGGGCGCGGCCTTTTCGTAGGGGATCGGCGTCGCCAGGATCAGGCCGTGCATCGCATAGGTCTCAGCCCCCGCGGCCTTGCCGCCCCAGTTGCGCGGCAGGCGGGCCGGGCGGCCGTCGATCGTCGTGTCGATCTCGCGGCTGTCGGCGCGGGGGCGGCCGCGGATCCGGTTGGCGTAGGGGATCAGCAGGGCGCCGCCGAACGCGAACGAACGGTTGCCGGCGAAGTCCTCCGGGCCGCCGTCCAGCTGCGCCGCCGCCTCGGCCAGCGGCGGCGCGTGCAGCAGATCCAGCCGCTGGCCCGAGGGCAGGGCGACGGTGGCCTGCAACAGCATGAATCCCCGGCCGGGCAGGACCACCGCCTCGACGACGCTGGCGCGGCCCGCGACCGGATCAGCCGCCAGGGTCACCGCCGGCAGGCCGCCGATGCGCGGAGCCTCCGCCACACCTCAGCTCATCTGGTCGGTGGTGGTGGCCAACTCGACGTCGCGCAGCTGGCGGGCGTCGTCCGCATGGCGCTGGGCGGCCTGTTCGCCGAACTCGGATGGCGGCACGATCGGGACCGTCAGGCAGATGCTCTGGGTCGGCAGCACCGCGCCCCAGTCGCTGACCAGCTGCTTGTACGAGCGGCCCACCGGCCGGATCTGGCGGTTCAGGTCATAGAGGCCCACCGGGTGGACGCGGTTGTTCTGCTCGCGCAGCCCCACGTCCCAGTCGATCTGGTCGGTCAGCGAGTACCAGGTGAAGCCGACGGTCGGCACGCCGTCGTTGCGCAGCCGCAGGACATTGGCCCACTCCTTCCAGAGCCAATTGACCGCCTCGTCGCCGCTCGGCCCCTCGGCGATGTTGGTCTCGGTGTGCATCACCGGCAGGCGGTAGCGGGCGTAGTACTGCCGGGTGATCTCGCAGTAGCCGAAGATCTCGCCCGAGGCCCGGGTCAGGCCGTCGGCGGCAACCCGGTGCTCGTTGGTCCAGTAGTAGTCGTTGCCCAGGATGCAGTGGTGGCGCAGCGAGTTGCCGAGGAAGAAGTGGTACTCGTCCTGGGTCATGCCGTTGTCCAGCAGGTACTCGTACATCTCCGAGTCGACCCTGTGGCCGTAGTTGAGGTCCAGCGACAGGAACCGGCTGGAGTTCATCACCTCGGCCGGCTTGATGGCGGCTGGGTTCTCCGCGTGGAAATATTCCGAGGATTCGCTCTGCACGAAGATCGCGTCGGGGCGCACCTCCAGGATCTCCTGCATGGCGCGGACATTGGCCCTGACGATGTGCTTGAGGGCGGTGACGAAGGTGCGCTCGGTGGTGCCCTGCTCGTTCCACCAGCCGTACTTGGCCGAGAACTGGGCGCAGATGAACATCTCATTGACCGGCGTGTAGAGCTGCACCCAGCGGAAGCGCTCGGCGAAGGCGCGGGCGTAGCGGGCGAACTGCTCGGGGAAATCAGGGTTCTGGAAGTCGCCGATCCAGTCGGGCACGCCGAAGTGGCAGAGGTCCACGATCGGGATGATGTTGCGCCGGCGCAGCTCGGCGAAGGTGACGTCCGCGAACTCCCAGTCGTAGCGCTCCGGCCCGATCAGGGTGGTGTGCAGCGGCGGGCCGTAGCGCAGGTAGGACAGGCCCAGGTCCTGGACCAGGTCGAAGTCCTCGCGCCAACGCCGGTAGTGGCCGCACGACTCCATCTGGTCGACGCGGATGCGGCCGTGCTGGATCCGGGGGATGGAGTTCTCGATCCCCGTCGCGAACATGAAACCAGGAATGAGCCGTCCTCCTGAGGCCGCGGAATGCGGTCGCAGGACCTAAAACTCCGGCTGGGGAGGCTGGGTTCAGGGGCGCGGTCGCGCCGGCCTATTCCGCGGCGTGGCGGAAGGCTTCCGGCGCGACCTTGCGGCACCGGCTGAGCAGCGCCAGCCCGTCGACCCCGCTGTGCACGTTGCGCACCCAGGCCTTCTCGCCGTTCACCGCCACCACCTCATATTGCGGATAGAGGTTCTGGCCCGTCGCGACGATATCGCCGGCGTGGATGTCTTCGTGGTGCTCGCGATCATGGCTGATCGCAAAGACGTCCGAGTAGCTCGACAGAGTCATGTTTGGGACCCCTCCCGATTCTGTTGAGCAGGATATTCGCCGGCCGCTCGTGAATGGAAACGAAACAGCGCCTGACCACTTGTCGCAGCCCTTGCGGCGAAGGCGTCGCCCCCTGCGGCCAGCCGCCGCCGTCGAGCCGCCCACAGAGCCTGTCGCGGGCGCGAGATCGCGCGGATCGAAGCTGTTTTTGTTGAATAATTGACACTTCCCCGGCCTGGCCGAACCGTGATCGCGGAGCGGCGGCAGCCGGGGTCGGCCGGTCGGCGCGCCTCACCCTGTGCGCAACCGTCGCAGTTCCGACGGGCTGGCGCTGGGCGGGTCCGGCCCGACTGGGCGACGGCGGGTCTGCGACCGGCGTTCCGGGGCCGCGCACGATGTCTGAACCGTCCCCGCGGCTGGCGGGTTTAGCCCCCGCATCAGGGAGCCCCGGGACGATGGCCGACAAGCCGCTGCGCAGCCAGAGAAGCTACGGCAAGCTCGATCGCGACGGGTTCATCCATCGCAGCTGGATCAAGGGCACGGGCCTTCCCGACCACGTCTTCGACGGCCGCCCGATCATCGGCATCTGCAACACCTGGTCGGAGCTGGTGACCTGCCAGTTCCACCTGCGCGACCTGGCCGAATATGTGAAGCGCGGCGTCTGGGAGGCCGGCGGCGTGCCGATCGAGTTCCCGGCCATGTCGCTGCCCGAGACCCAGATGCGGCCGACAGCGATGCTGTTCCGCAACCTGCTGGCCATGGAGGTGGAGGAGTCGATCCGCGCCAATCCGATCGACGGCGTGGTCCTGCTGGGCGGCTGCGACAAGACCACGCCCGGCCAGCTGATGGGCGCGGCGAGCGTGGATCTGCCCACCATGGTGGTCTCCTCCGGCCCGATGCTCAACGGCAAGTGGCATGGGCGCGACATCGGCTCGGGCACCGACGTCTGGCGCTTCTCCGAGGCGGTGCGGGCCGGCGAGATGACGCTGAAGGACTTCCTCTCCGCCGAGGCCTCCATGAGCCGCAGCCACGGGACCTGCAACACCATGGGCACGGCCTCGACCATGGCCAGCCTGATGGAGGCCCTGGGCGTCTGCCTGCCCAACAACGCCGCCCTGCCCGGCGTCGATTCCCGCCGCAAGACCTTGGCCCACCTGACCGGCAACCGGATCGTCGAACTGGTCCGGAAGGACGTTCGGCTGTCGCAGATCCTGACCCGCGAGGCGTTCGAGAACGCGATCCTGATGCACGCGGCCATCGGCGGGTCGACCAACGCCGTGGTGCATCTCCTGGCGCTCG
This sequence comes from Caulobacterales bacterium, assembly GCA_019510435.1. Taxonomy (GTDB): domain Bacteria; phylum Pseudomonadota; class Alphaproteobacteria; order Caulobacterales; family Caulobacteraceae; genus Phenylobacterium. The sequence goes on from JAEKKJ010000006.1 coordinate 83,371, forward strand.
CCGGGCGGGTGGGCGTGCCGCTCACCTTGGAGGACTTCGACCGGCTGGGCCGCGAGGTCCCGCTGCTGGTCGACCTGATGCCATCCGGCCGCTTCCTGATGGAGGACTTCTGCTACGCCGGCGGCTGCCCCGCCGTGGCCAAGCAGCTCGGCGAGCTGTTCCGGCGCGACGCCGTCACCGTGGCCGGCCTCACCCAGGGCGAGATCGCTGACGCCGCGGAGGTCTGGAACGCGGAGGTGATCGGATCCCCGGACCATCCGATCGGCCCCGCCTCCGGCGTGTGGGTGTTGCGCGGCAACCTCTGCCCCGGCGGCGCGATCCTGAAGCCCAGCGCCGCGAGCCCGGAGCTGCTGACCCACCGCGGCCGCGCGGTCGTCTTCGAGGACATCGAGGACTACCACGCCCGCATCGACAGCCCGGACCTGGAGGTCGACGCCACCTCCGTCCTGGTGCTGAAGGGTTGCGGGCCCAGGGGTTATCCGGGCATGCCGGAGGTGGGCAACATGGCCCTGCCGCCCAAGCTGCTGCGCGAGGGCGTGCGCGACATGGTGCGGATCTCAGACGCGCGGATGAGCGGCACCGCCTATGGCACGGTGGTCCTCCACGTTTCGCCGGAATCTGAGGCCGGCGGTCCGCTGGCGCTGGTCCGCAGCGGAGACGAGATCGCGCTCGACGGTCCGGCCCGCACGCTGGAGCTGCTGATGGACGAGGCCGAGCTCGCCCAGCGCCGCAGCGCCTGGGAGGCCTCACGTCAGCCCTCCCGGTTCGACCGCGGCTGGTATCGACTCTATATCGACACCGTGCTGCAAGCCGACCAGGGCGCGGACCTCGATTTCCTGGTCGGCAAGTCCAGCGCCGACGTCACCCGGGAGTCCCATTGAAATGGCCTTTGCGACCTATCCCAGCCTGAGCGGTCGGGTCGCCTTCATCACCGGCGGCGCGTCCGGGATTGGCGAGACCTTCGTCGAGGCGTTCCACGCCCAGGGTTGCAAGGTGGCCTTCGTCGACCTGCAGGCGGACGCCGGCGAGGCCCTGGCCGCAAAGCTGGGCGATGGCGCCTGGTTCCGGCGCTGCGACGTCACCGACGCGGCGGCGCTGCAGGCCGCGATCAAGGACGCCGCGGCCGCCCTCGGCCCGATTACCGTCCTGATCAACAACGTCGCCAACGACACGCGCCATCCAGCGGCGGAGACCACGCCCGACGCCTGGCGGCGCGGCCTGGCCGTCAACCTGGATCCCTGCTTCATCGCCGCGGTGGCGGTCCATCCGATGATGCAGGCGGCCGGCGGCGGCTCCATCGTCAACGTCAGTTCGATCAACGCCTTGCTGGGCCCGGCGGACCTGGCCACCTACGTCGCGGCCAAGGGCGCCATCAATTCGCTGTCCAAGACCCTGGCTCGGGAATGGGGCGCCGACCGCATCCGGGTGAATGCGCTCTCGCCCGGTTGGGTGGTTACGCCCCGGCAGCTGGAGCTGTGGCTGACGCCCGAGGCCGAGGCCGAGTGGTCGAAGCTGGTGGCGCTGAAGGACCGCATCCAGCCGCGGGATATCGCCAATGCGGCCCTGTTCCTCGCCGCGGACGACAGCCGCATGATGACCGGCCAGAACATGGTCGTCGACGCGGGGCGCACCTGATGGCGGCCTCGGCTCTCCCGGCGTGCGAGCTTCTGGCCTGCGACTGGGGAACGACGAACCTTCGGGTCTGGGCGCTGGACGCGGCCGGCGCGGTGACCGCCCAGCGCGACTTCCCGCTGGGCGTCTCCCAGCTGGCGGCGGGCGAGGCGGCGCGCCGGTTCCACGAGGAGGTGCGGCCCGCGCTGGGCGCCGAGCGGACCCCGGCGATCCTCTGCGGCATGGTCGGCTCCAACCTAGGGTGGGCCATAGCGCCCTATGTGGATTGTCCGGCCTCGCGCGCGGATCTGGCGGCGCGGCTGCTGGCGGTGGAGGACCCGGGCGGCCCGGTCCGTATCGTGCCGGGCGTGCGCAGCGACGGCTTCAACGGCCGCGGTGATGTCATGCGCGGCGAGGAGACCCAGCTGTTCGGCTGGCTGGCCAGCCATCCCCGGTATGCGCAGGGCCGGCGCCTGGTCTGCCATCCGGGCACCCACGCCAAGTGGATGCTGGTGGAGGACGGCCGGCTGGTCGGCTTCGTCACCGCCATGACCGGCGAGCTGTTCGCGGTGCTGGGCCGCCACAGCGTGCTGCGCAGCGAGGCGCCCTCCGACGACATGGCGGCGTTCGACGACGGCGTCGAAGCCGCCGGCGACGGCGACGCCCTGGCCGCGCGGCTGTTCACGGCGCGGGCCCGGATCGTCGGCCAGGGGGCGCCCCCGCAGAGCGCCTCCAGCTACCTGTCGGGGCTGCTGATCGGCGCAGACGTGGCGGCGACCCCGCGTCTGCTGCGGGCCCAGGCGGAGGAGGTGATCCTGCTGGGCGACAGCCGGCTGTGCGGGCTCTACGCCCGCGCGCTCTCCGCACGTGGCGCCAAGACCACCACCTTCGACGGCGAGGCGGCGGCGATCGCCGGCCTCGTGGCGCTGCATGGCATGGAGATGGCGCAATGACCCTCGAGGACGCCCTGGCCGAATGCCCGGTGGTGGCCATCGTGCGCGGCATCCGCCCGGACGAGGCCCTGGCCCATGTCGAGGCGCTGCTCGCAGCCGGCGTCCGCGGCGTCGAGGTCCCGCTCAATTCGCCGCAACCCCTGGAGAGCGTCCGCCGCATCGTGGCCGAGTTCCAGGGCCGCATGGCCATCGGCGCCGGCACGGTGCTGACCCCGGACCAGGTCGAGGCGGTGGCCGAGGCCGGCGGGCGGATCATCGTCTCGCCCAATACCGACCCGGCGGTGGTGCGCCGCGCCGTGGCGCTGCAGCTCGATCCGGCCCCCGGTTTCGCCACGGCGACGGAAGCGTTCGCCGCCTATGCGGCCGGCGCGCGGCACCTGAAGCTGTTTCCGGCGGCCACCTACGGCGCCGGCCACCTGCGCCAGCTGAAGGCGGTGCTGCCGCCGGACGCGGTGGTGTGGGCGGTGGGCGGCGTCGGGCCGGACAGCATGGCCGAGTGGCGCCAGGCCGGGGCCCGCGCCTTCGGCCTGGGCGGCGAACTCTACCGCGCCGGCCAGAGCCCCGCCGAGACCGCGGAGAAGGCCCAACGCGTCGTCGCGGCGGTGCGCGCCCTCGCCTGACCGGCCGGGCGCCTACCGCAGGCCCGCGGCGGTCGCGCCCTCCGGATGCAGGACGCCGGCGGCCCCCACCTGGGCCGCGAACCGCCCGATCGCCTGTTCCAGGCTGGGCAGGACCTGGCCGCGTTCGGTGGCCAGCGGCGCATAGGCCGGCCGCGCCGCGGGCCAGCCGAAGCTCGCGCCGGGGACGGGCCGCACCAGGGCCGCGTCCAGGTCCAGCGCCTGCGCCAACCGCAGGGCGAACTCGGCCCAGCTCACCTGGCCGGCATTGGCCAGGTGGCGCACGCCGGTGTCCCCGTCGACCATCAGGTCCAGGGTCGCCTCCACCAGGTGCGGCACATAGGTGGGCGAGACCACCAGGTCCTCCGCCGCCTCCAGCACCTCGCCCGCGGCGAGGGTCCGCCGGACGTGGGCGGCGAAGTTGTAGGGGTCGTGCGGCGAGAAGAACGCCGCGGTGCGGATGACCAGCGGCCGTCCGCCCGCCGCCAGCACCCGCCGCTCGGCCTCGGCCTTGCTGGCGCCATAGGCGTTGAGCGGCGCCGGCGCGTCGCTCTCGACATAGGGCCGGTTCGTCCGGCCATCGAACACCAGATCGCTGGAGAAGGTGACGAAGGGCAGGTCCCGGGCCGCGCACGCCAGCGCCAGGTTGCCGGCGCCCAGGGCGTTGGCGGCGAAGCAACCGGTGCGGTCGGCCTCCGCCTCGTCCACTCGCACCCAGCCGGCGGCGTTGATCACGCCCCAGGCGTGGCTGGCGTCGAGGCAGCGGCCGATGGACTCCGGATCGTCTATCGCCAGCTCCTGGCGGCTGGTCAGCCGATAGGCGATGCCGCGCAGCTCGCAGGCGTGCGCCAGCGCCTGGCCCAGGGTGCCGGTGGCGCCGGTGATCAGCACCGGGCGGATCTCGCCGGACGGCGTGCGCCACTCGCGGCGCGGGGGCGCGATGTCCGGCGTCCGCGTCACCGGCTGGAATTCCAGGCGGATGTCGCGCCGCCACCAGCCCGGACCCCGGGTCGCCGGGTGCGGCTCGCCCGCGCCATCGGCGAGCCGGCGCAGCTCGGCGGCGATCGCGGTCGGCCGGGGCGGCTCGGCGCGCACGTCGAACGCCCCCACCTCATAGCAGCCCTCGTCGCGCGTCAGCAGGCTCTGCCAGTCGTGCGAGCCGAGCAGCGCCCAGGCCGTGACCGCCCGGACGTCGACGCCGCGGCGGGACAGCCGCTCGGCGATGTCCCACGCCTCGCGCAGCCAGCGGACCTGCTCCTCGCGCGTGCAGCCGTTGTGGCATTCGGTGACCGCGAGCGGCAGGCCATAGCGGGCCCAGGCCTCCTCCAGCACGCCCTCCAGCCCGCCCGGCGCCGGTGTCGCCACCCGGATCGCCTCGACGTCGGCATAGGCCAGGTAGTCGTTGCCCCCGCGGCGCTCGGGCGGATAGGCGCCCGTGCGGTGGTCGAGGAAGCGGTCGCTGGTGAGGTAGTGGTTCACGCCCAGCACGTCCGGCGGTGTGGGCCGCTCGGCGATGGCCGCCAGCCGCGCGGCGAGCCCGAAGGCCTCCACCCGCCCGTGCAGGAAGTGCTCCGGCGTCACCCGGCCGCACAGCAGGTCCCAGGTCATCCAGCGGCGGGCGTTGTCGAAGGCCACCTGGTGGCCCACCGGCCGCGTGCCGTAGGTGTGGCCCAGGTCCTCGGTCTGGATCAGCTGGGCGCGCGGGTTCACCGCCCGGATCTCGGCCATGGCCAGCTGGGTGGCCTCGATCTGGTTCAGCAGCGCCTGCCAGAAGGCCTGCTCGTCGCGCAGGTGGGGATACCAGTGGCCGTAGAGCGCCGAGAACCGGGCGGTGGTCAGCGGCTCGTTGATCGGGGTCCAGGCCTCGATCCAGGGATAGCGCTCGGCCACGGCGCGGGCATAGGCGGCGAACATCTGCGGAAAGCCCGGATCGAGCAGGCTGGTGTAGGCCGGGCCGCTGCCGTGATGCAGCAGGCCTACGATCGGCCGCAGCCCCAGGTCGCGGAGCCGGGCGAGCCGGGCGTCGGTCCAGGACCAGTCGTAGTCCTGCGGCGTCTGCGGCGCGATCCGCTCCCACAGCACCGGATAGCGCAGGGCGCTGAGGCCGAGCGCCGCGAACCGGTCGAGATCGTCCGGCCGGTGCTGGTGGCCGGACCGAACCGTCTGGTCATGGAAGACATCGCCCACGCGGTTCACGGTGCACTCGTGACCGCCCCACAGCTCAACCATCGCTTACCCTGGCTTTTCGCGACATCTTGAGCGGCAATGGCTGATAGTGCCGTTCGTTCCGTAGCTTACCGAATGATCGCCGTGGAACGCGAAACGGTCTCAGCCTTTCTACCACCATGGAACGGGGAACGGATCGCGCCGTCCTGGTGACCGGCGGCGCTGGGTACATCGGGGCTCACACCGCCAAGGCGCTCAAGGAAAAGGGATTTCTTCCCGTCGTCTTCGACAACCTCAGTTCGGGGTTCCGCGAGGCGGTGCGCTGGGGTCCTTTCGTGCATGGGGACGTCCGCGATCGGGCCGCCCTGCGGGAGGCGATGAGCGCCTACCAGGCCGATGCGGTGATCCATTTCGCGGGCCTGATCGAGGTCGGCCGCTCGGTTCAGCGGCCGGACCTGTTCTGGGACGTCAACGTCGGCGGCACGGCCGCCGTGCTGGCGGCGATGCAGGACGCAGGGGTGACCCGGCTGGTGTTCTCGTCCAGCGCCGCGGTCTACGGCCAGGGCTCGCGCGGCGCGCTTGAGACCATCCCGGAGACGGCCGAGAAGGCCCCGGCCAGCCCCTATGGCGACACCAAGCTCGCCGGCGAGCGGCTGATCGAGGCCCACTGCCGGGCGTTCGACCTGAACGCGGTGGCCCTGCGCTACTTCAACGCCGCCGGCGCCGATCCGTCGGGCCGCATCGGCGAGGCGCACGAGCCGGAGACCCACCTGATCCCGCTGGCGATCGCCGCGGCGCTGGGCGCGCGCCCGCCGCTGACCATCTTCGGCGACGACTTCGACACCCCCGACGGGACCTGCCTGCGCGACTATATCCACGTGAACGACCTGGCCGCCGCGCATGTGGCGGCCGTCGAGCTCGCCCTGCCGGCCGGCGCCTTCGAGGCGGCCAATGTGGGGACGGGCCGCGGCTGTTCCGTGCGCGAGGTGGTCGACGCCGTAGGCCGCGCCGCGGGCCGGCGGCCGCCGCATGCGGTCGGGCCGCGCCGCGCCGGCGATCCGCCCAGCCTGGTGGCCGATCCCACGCGGGCCCAGGGCTTGCTGGGCTGGCGCGCCAGGTTCTCGTCGCTGGACCAGATCGTCGCCGACGCCCTGCGCTGGGAGCGCCTGCCCGCCTACGGCTGCGGCGCCCGCGCGCCGGTGTCCTCCCCTGTTTCGGAAGCGGCGGAGTGATCCCGCCGGCCCCACCGCACGCGCGCCCGCAGTCCGCGGGCGCGCTTCATTTCGGCCCCCAGCCAAGAGGATCCCGCTTGTGACCGCGTCCCACCCGGAACTGCTGATCTGCTTCTCACACCTGCGGTGGAACTTCGTTTTCCAGCGGCCACAGCACCTGATGGTCCGGTTCGCGAGGGACCGACGCGTGATCTTCTGGGAGGAGCCCCTGGACGCCGCGGCCGGCGAGCCGCCGCGCCTGGACCTGCGCACCTGCGAGCAGAGCGGCGTGGTGGTGGCGACCCCCATGCTGGCGCCGGAGCTGCAGGGTGACGCGCGCGAGGCGGCGCTGCGCAAGCTGCTGGACGCCGCCGTCGCCGCCGAGCCCCGGGACATCGTGCGCTGGTACTACACGCCCATGATGCTGCCGTTCTCGCGGCATCTTGCGGCGGCCTGCACCGTCTATGACTGCATGGACGAGCTGGCCAACTTCAAGTTCGCGCCGCCGCAGCTGATCGGCCTGGAACAAGAGCTGCTGGCCCTCGCCGACGTGGTGTTCACCGGCGGCTACAGCCTCTGGGAGGCCAAGCGCGATCGCCACCCGAACATCCATCCCTTCCCCTCGAGCGTCGACCGCCACCACTTCGCCCAGGCCCGGACCCTGACCGACGCCCCGGCCGACCAGGCCCCGATCCCCGGCCCGCGCCTCGGCTTCTACGGCGTGGTGGACGAGCGCATGGACCTGGCCCTGCTCCAGGTGGTGGCGGACGCACGGCCCGACTGGAGCCTGGTGATCGTCGGGCCCGTCGTGAAGATCGACCCGGCCACCCTTCCCCAGCGGCCGAACCTGCATTTCCTGGGCGGCAAGTCCTACGCCGAACTGCCGGCCTATCTCGCCGGCTGGGACGTGGCGCTGATGCCCTTCGCGGTGAACGAGGCCACCCGCTTCATCAGCCCCACCAAGACGCCGGAGTACCTGGCCGGGGGCCGGCCCGTGGTCTCGACGCCGATCGCCGACGTGGTGCGCCACTACGGCGAGCTCGAGGCGGTGAAGATCGCCGACACCGCCCCGGCCTTCGTCGAGGCCTGCGAGGCGGCGCTGAGCCTGGCGCGCCGCCCCGGCGCCTGGCTCGCCGAGGCCGACACGGTCCTGGCCGCCATGTCGTGGGACGAGACCTTCCGGCGCATGAACCGCGAGATCGCCAAGGTCTTCGAGGCGCGCGAGGCGGCCGCCAGGGCGCTGATCCCGGCGCCGGTGATCCGGCCCTCGCGGCGGCGCAAACCCGTGGACTACCTCATCGTCGGCGCGGGCTATGCGGGCTCGGTGCTGGCCGAGCGCCTCACCCGCCAGCTCGGCAAGCAGGTGCTGCTGATCGACCGGCGCCCGCATATCGGCGGCAACGCCTACGACGAGACCGACGCCGCCGGCGTGCTGATGCACCGCTACGGCCCGCACATCTTCCACACCAATTCGCCCGAGGTGTTCGCCTATCTCTCCCGCTTTACCGACTGGCGGCCCTACGAGCACCGGGTGCTGGCCAATGTCCGCGGCGGGCAGCTGACCCCGATCCCGATCAACCGGACCACCCTGAACCAGCTCTACGGGCTGGACTTGCAGACCGACGAGGACGCGGCGGCCTTCCTGCGCACCCGGGCCGAGCCGGTGGAGAAGATCCGCACCTCCGAGGACGTGGTGATCTCCCAGGTCGGCCGCGAACTCTACGAGACCTTCTTCCGCGGCTACACCCGCAAGCAGTGGGGGATGGACCCGTCCGAGCTGGACAAGTCGGTGACCGCGCGCGTGCCTACCCGGGTCAACACCGACGACCGCTACTTCACCGACAAGTTTCAGGCCATGCCCAAGGCCGGCTACACGCGCATGTTCGAGAACATGCTCGACCAGCCCGGCCTCACGGTGGCCACGGGCGTCGAGTTCGAGGACGTCCGCGACGACACCGCGTACGACCGACTGATCTTCACCGGGCCGATCGACGCGTTCTTCGACCACCGCTTCGGCGAGCTGCCCTACCGCAGCCTGCACTTCCGGCACGAGACCCTGGACCAGCCCTGGTTCCAGTCGGTCGGCACCGTGAACTATCCGGACGAGCAGACGCCCTACACCCGCATCACCGAGTACAAGCACCTGACCGGCCAGAGCTCGCAGCGCACGACCATCACCTACGAGTATCCGCGCGCCGACGGCGACCCCTACTATCCCGTGCCGCGGCCGGAGAACCAGGCGCTGTACAAGCGCTACGAGGCCCTGGCGCTGGAGACCCCGGACGTCACCTTCGTCGGACGGCTGGCCAGCTACCGCTACTACAACATGGACCAGGTGGTGGGGCAGGCGCTGGCGACATTCCGGCGGATCGCCGCGCGGGCCGGCTACACCGTGGCCGCCGAGGACCAGGTCGGCGCCGCCGCGGCCGGCTGAGGGTCGGGAGCCGCGGACGGACGGCCCACACCCCTGCGTCGGATCAGAACTCGGCGACCTGGACGCGGCCGCCGCGACCGAAACGGGCGAGGCGGTAGGGGCCGGGATCCACGATCGGCGGAGCTCCGGTGGCGATGTCGCAGATCAGCCGCCCGGCGCCGGGCCCGATCCCGAAGCCGTGGCCGCTGAACCCCGCCGCCACGATCAGGCCGCCCACCGAGTCGACTTCGCCGATGGTGGGCACGCCGTCGGGCGTGCTGTCGACGAACCCTGCCCACGACCCCAGGGTCGCCGCCGGCGCGATCGCCGGCGCGAGCTCGGCCGCCCGTATCCGCGTGAGCCGGACCGCGCCCTCGTCGACCTTGGGGTCCAGGATGCGCATGGCTTCCATCGGCGTCGGCCGGTCCAGCGCCCAGCGCGACAGGGTTTCGTGGCCCGACCGCAGCCCCTGGAGCCCGCCGGGCCAGAGGCTGCGCCAGCGGCGGCCGAACATCGGCACGAACTCGCGATGGAAGCGCAGGAACTGGAGGGTCGGATCGATCCGGGCGCGCCCGCTGATGGCCAGGACGTGACAGCCTTCGCCCCGCCGTGTGATCGAGAACGAGCGGCTGTAGAAGGCGTCGGGCAAGGCGATGCCGTCGGTGGCCACCGCCACGATCGACTGGCGCACCGTCGCCTGCGGAAAGCGCACGCCCAGCTGGTTGCAGAACGAGGAGGCCCAGGCGCCGCCGGCCATGATCACAAGCTTCGTGCGGATGACGCCCTTCTCGGTCACCACCGCGGTCACCGCGCCGCCGCTGGTCTCCAGTCCCCGGGCCGCGCAGCCCTGGTGGACCGTCCCGCCCAGCTTCATCAGCGCCTTCGCCGCAGCCGGCGCGGCCAGGCCGGGATTGGCGATCCCGTCGCTCGGCGAAAACACGCCGCCGCGCCAGGACTCGCCGGTGAACGCCGCGCGATCCGTGGCGTCCTGGCCGCTCAGCATGTGGGAGGTGACGCCCAGGGTGCGCGCGAACTCGCCCCAGCGCGCCCAGGTGGCGAGCTCGGCCTCGTCATTGCTGACGTAGAACAGCCCGCATCGGCGGAATCCGGTGTCCTCGCCGCTGTCGCGCGAGAACTGCTCCCAGAGGTCCAGGCTCTGGGTGGAGAGCGGCAACTCCCGGAAATCGCGGTTCTGCTGTCGGCACCAACCCCAGTTGCGGCTGGATTGCTCACCGCCCACCACGCCCTTCTCGAGGAGCGCCACCTTGAGACCCTGCCGGGCCAGGTAATAGGCCGCGAAGCTGCCGACGATCCCGGCGCCGATGACGACAGCGTCAGCCTCGGCAGGCAGGTCCGGCGAGCCCGCGATCAGGCGCAGTGGCGCTGGCAAGAAGACATCTCCCCCTGAACGAACCTGGTCCCGTTGTCCGGCGCCGCCGGCGACGCCACTGGGTCGCCGTCAATTAAGCCCGCGGCCGCTCGCAACAATCGCCCGAATCCGCCGATGGCGCGCGCTGATCTGCGGCGCCGCCGGCAGCCCACGACATTTGCTGCCAAGACCCGATCCTAGCGCTCTTCCACCAGCTGCGGGGCCGCGACGATGGCGTCGATCTCCACCCGATAGCCGTGGTGCAGCTCCGGCACGGGCACGACGCTGCGCGCCGGCCGCGCCTCGCCCAGGACCTCGGCGTAGATCGTGTTGAAGCGGGGCCAAGCCTCCACGCCCACCAGATAGGCGGTGACCTTCACCAGATGGCGGGGGGCGGCGCCGGCTGCGGCGAGCACGGCGAGAAGGTTGGCCAGGGTCTGGCGCACTTGGTCGTCGAACGGCAGGTGCGACGTGTGGCTGCCATCCGGCCGCATGCCGAGCTGGCCTGAGACGTAGATCAGGCCGCCATGCGCGACGGCGGGGCTGTAGTGGCCGGCGGGCGGCTGGGCGCCGGAGACCGTGATCGCGCGTGGATCGTCCGCCATCACCAGCCCCGCATCCGCGGCCAGCGGGCCGCGACGTCCGGTGAGGCGCCGCGCACCACATGGTAGGCCTCGTGCTGGGCCGCCGTGGCGCAGGCGTGGTTCGGCAGGATCCGCACGCGGGCCCCGATCGGCAGGTCCGGCAACCGCTCGCCGCTGCCCGCGCGGATCGCCAGGATGCCATGCTCCTGGCTGGCCTCGGCGACCAGCAGGTCCGGATAGGGACGTCCCTCCAGGTCGCAGACCAGGCCGTAGCGCTGGTCGACGGCCTGCGAGGCGGTCCCGCGGTCCCGCGACAGCGCCATCCAGCCGGCGTCGACCAGGATCCAGCCCTTCTCCGGCTTCCGTCCGATGACGGTGGCCAGGACCGAGGCCGCGATATCGTCCAGGCCGCAGACGCCGATCCCGTGCATCACCAGGTCGAAGAACACGTAGACGCCGGCGCGCACCTCGGTGACGCCGTCGAGGTTGCGGGCGAAGTGGGCGGTGGGGGTCGAGCCCACGCTCACCACCGGGCAGGCATGGCTGAGGGCGCGCAGCTGTTCGGCCGCGGCCACCGCGGCGGCGCGCTCGCCCTCCGCCGCCTCGGCCAGGGCCTGGGGCGTGCGCAGGCCATAGGACTCCCCGGCGTGGGTCAGGACGCCCGCCAGCGTCACGCCGCCCGCCCGCAGCGCGGCCGCCACCTCGCCGATGGCAGGGTCGCCCGGGACCAGACCGCCGCGGTGCCCGTCAGAGTCGATCTCGATCAGCGCCGCCGGGGTCACGCCCAGCGCCGCGCCGCCGGCCGCCAGGGCCCGGGCCTGGTCGACCGTGTCCAGCACCACCTTCAGGTCGATCCCCTGCCCGCGCAGCCGCAGCGCCCGCGCCGCCTTGCCGGGCGCGAGGCCGACGGCATAGGTGATGTCGGAAAAGCCGTGGCCGGCGAAATATTCCGCCTCCGCCAGGGTGGACACGGTGATCGGCCCCGGCGCATCCGGATAGAGCCGCCGGGCCACGTCGACCGACTTGGCGGTCTTCAGGTGCGGCCGCAGCGCGACGCCGAACCCGGCGAGCCGGTCGCGCAGTCGGGCGATATTCCGCTCCATGCGGTGCAGGTCCAGCACCAGGGCCGGGGTCTCCAGCTCGTGGAGGGCGCCCCCGGGCGCGGACGCCGCCGATCGTTCGCGCTGCATGCTGTCCATCACCGTTCAAGGCCCGTCCCAGCGCCGTCTTGCGCTTCAGGCGTGAAGTCCGCAATTAATCCCGACTGCATTTCAGATTAAGATGCGCGTTAATGCTGACCTCCGAGGACCTTGCCTTCTTCGCGGTGCTGGCGGGGTCCTCTTCCCTGGCCGAGAGCGCGCGAAAGCTGAACGTGAGCGCGCCGGCGGTCACCCAGCGCCTGCGCGCCCTGGAGGCGCGGGTCGGCGTCCGTCTCGTCGAACGCTCGGGCCGCCAGCTCAGCCTTACGGACGAGGGCGCGCTGGTCGCCGCCCATGGCGCGGTGGTGAGCGATGCGATCGGGGCGCTGGCCGAGGCCCTGGCCGACCGCCGCCACACCGTCAGCGGCCACCTGCGCATCGCCGCGCCCCACGGCTTCGGCCGCCTGCACGTGGCGCCCGTCGTGGCCGCCTTCGCACGCCGGCACGACGCCGTGACCGTCAGCCTGGAGCTGTCCGACCATCCCGCCGCCCGCCTGGTCGAGACCTGCGACGTGGTCGTCCACATCGGCCCGCCCGGCCCGCCCGGCCAGATCGTCACGACCCTCGCCCCGAACCTCCGGATCCTCTGCGCCAGCCCGGCGTACCTGGAGGCCGCGCCGCCGATCCACGCGCCGTCCGACCTCATCCGCCACCGCGGCCTTGTGGTGCGCGAGAACGACGAGGACGTCACCCTCTGGCGGTTCCAGCGCGCGCGCCACGAGCCGACCACGGTGCGGATCCATCCGGCGATGTCGAGCAATGACGGAGCGGTGGTGCGCGAGTGGGCCCTGGGCGGCCTGGGCGTGACCATCCGGTCGGAGTGGGACGTGGCCGCCGACCTCGCCAGCGGGCGCCTGTGTCAGGTCCTGCCGGACTGGGAGGCCCCGCCCGCCGATGTCGTCGCCCTGCTGGGCGCACGCCATGGCCGGACGACCCGCACCACCGCCTTCCTCAGCCTCCTGCGCCAGTCGCTGACGCCGCCGCCTTGGCGAACGCCCGTGGGATGACGCCGGTCCGCGCCGAACACGAAGCGCCGCCCAAGGCTCGGGTCGTCCGCCGGAACGACATCCAGAGGTCGGCGCGCGTCACACCGGCGCGTCGTACGACTTCGTCGCCGCGCAGATCATCGCCGGAGGCTGCTGCAGCGGCGCGGGGACATGCCGCGCCCACTCGGCGGACCACAGCCGCTTGAGCCGGTCGAGGACCGCCGGCTCCGCAGCGGCCAGGTCCCGGGCCTCCGATGGATCCGCGGCGGTGTCGAACAGCTGCCAGCGGTCGGCCTCGTACGGCTTGCCGCACTCGTGCATGGCCACGGCCCGCCAGCGCCCGGAGGTGATCGCCCGGTTGCCGCGGAGCTCGAAGTACTGGGTGTCGCGAGGCGCCGGCGCGTGCGGATCCGCGAGCGTGGGGAGGAACGACCGACCCGCGACCGGTATCTGGCGCACGCCGCCGACCGCGCGCGCAAACTGCGTACCGGCCGCCGCGAGCAGCGTGGGCCCCACGTCGACCACATCAAGGTACTGGCGGCGGATCGCGCCAACGTCGACAATGCGCTCAGGCCAGGAGACGATCAGCGGCGTGCGCACGCCGCCGAGGTAGGGCCAGAGCTTGTAGCGGCGGAAGGGCGTCACCGACGCGCCCGCCCACGGCCGCGGATACTCCGCCTGCGTCTTGCCGGTCCCCAGCTCTTCCAGCCGCGCGCGCATCTGCGCGGCGGTCAGGATGTTGGGACGGTAGAGCGCCTCGAAATAGCCGGTCTGTCCGGCTTCCGAGGCGGCGCCGTTGTCGGACAGCACGACGATCATGGTGTCGCGATCGACGCCGCGCGCCTTCAGATGCTCGAGCAGCCGGCCGATCTGCTCGTCGGCATGCTCGAGGAAGCCGGCGTAGACCTCCATGAACCGGGCGAACACCACCCGCTCGTCCTCATTGAGCTCTGCCCAGGCGCGGTCGCCCTCGTTCGCGGGCGGCAGGACCGTATGATCCGGCAGCAGGCCGATGGCCTTCATCCGCGCAAAGCGATGGCGCCGGATCTCGTCCCAGCCGACGTCGTAGACGCCCTTGTAGCGATCCGAATAGCTGGCCGGGACCTGGATGGGCGAGTGGGCCGCGCCCAGGCCGATGTGCAGGAAGAACGGCCGCCCCTTGCCTTCCGCGAGATGCCGCTCGACCAGGTCCATCGACTTGTCGATGAGATCTGCCGACAGGTGATAGCCGGAGGGCAGCTGCGGTTTGATGTAGGCGTTGTTCTCGACGAGGTCGGGGCGATACTGGTCCGTCCAGCCGCGGGCGAAGCCGTAGAAGTAGTCGAAGCCGCGCTGCAAGGGCCAGGTGTCCTGTCCCGATATCCCGTCGAGCTGCTCCTTCGGAATCAGGTGCCATTTGCCCACCAGCCAGGTGGCGTAGCCTTCCCGTCTCAGCGCCTCCGGCACGGTCTCGGCGTTGTTCGGCAAGTGGAAGGCGCCGGGCGGGAGATCTCCCGGTTTGGCGAACGGCGCGGTGTCCGGCACGTCGGGCATGTTGACGGTGTGGGCGTTGCGCCCGGTCAGCAGTGCGGCGCGGGTGGAGGAACAGACCGCCTTGGTGTCGAAACTGGCGTAGCGCAGGCCGGCCGCGGCGAGACGGTCGAGGTTTGGCGTGCGGATCTCGCCGCCGAAGCAGCCCAGGTCGGAATAGCCCACGTCGTCCAGGACGATGGTGACGATGTTCGGGCGCGCCGCCGCAGGCGCCATGGCATAGGCGGCGCCCCCGAGCGCGGTGGAGCCCAGAAGCGTCGCCAGAAAGCTTCGTCGGGAAAGCATCGAACAGCTCGCCTCCGCCGCGGCCTAGAAGTGGGCCCGCAGTTCGACGCCCACCCGCCGGAACGCGTCCGAGGTCAGCGTCTGGGTATAGCCCGCGCCGGCCGCATTGTTGTCGAGAAAGCCCGTACCGATCGCCGATACGAAGTGCTTGTCCAGCAGATTGCGGGCGAAGGCCGTCACCTCGTAGCGGCCGTCCTTCGTCTGCAGGCCGAGGTTGAGGTTGAGCAGGCCGTATCCAGCCTGGCGCGCGTTCGGGTCGCCGAAGGCGAAGAAGACCGACGAGCGGTAGCTGTAGGAGACGTCGGCCGTGAGGTCGAAGGGCATGTCGTCGAGCGCCCGGTGGTAGCCGGCGTCCAGGGTGTACGACCAGCGAGGCGCGTTGGTCAGGGCGCTGCCGCTGACGTCCTGGCGCCCGCCCACGCAGCCCAGGGCCGCGGTCTGGCCCGGGTAGCAGGCCGGAGCGAAGCCCTGCACGTCGGTGTCGGCATAGGCCAGGTTGGCGGAAAGCTGCAGCCCGCCGCCCGGGGCGAATTGGCTCTCCAGCTCCGCCCCCCGGGACCTCAGCTTGCCGGCGTTGGCGAGCGCGAAGCTGTTGGCGGCGACGTTGAAGGTCTGGGCCTGGAAGTCCCGGAACTCGGTGTCGAAGACCGTCAGGTTGAAGGTCACCCTGCGGTCGAAGGGGCTGGAGCGCAGGCCGGCCTCGTAGTTGCGGACTTTCTCAGGCTGGAGCACGTACTGGCCGGAGTTCACCGTCGCGGCGTTGAGTCCGTTCAGCAGGTTGATGGCCTTGCCCTTATAGCCCCGCGAATAGGTCGCGTAGACCATGAGCGTCGGATCGACCCGGTACTGGACGCCGGCCTTGTAGGACAGGTCGTCGTCCTTGGCGTGCAGGTCCGGGGCGTTCAGCACCGGGCCGCCGACACCGGGCACCGGGCCCGCTGCGCCGACCGGCACGTCACGCCGGAAGCGCGCGTTCAGCTTCTCGTTGGTGTAGCGCAGGCCCCCGATGAGCCGCAGCTGATCGGTGACGTTGAACGTCGCCTGGCCGAAGGCGGCATAGTTGCGGGTGCTGATCGCCCGGTCGATCAGGTTCTGGAAATAGGCGCCGGCCGGCAGCGGTTGGGCGAAGTTGCCACGCACCTCGGTGACCGTCGCCACGTCCTGGTCGAAATAGAAGAGGCCGGCCACATATTCGATCCGCTGCCCTGAGGGCGAGGCGATCCGCAGCTCCTCGGTGAACTGGTTCTGCTTCTGGTCGGCGCTGTTGATGTTGAGCAGCGGCAGGGACGTGCCGTCGGCGTCGTTGTTGTCCTGGACGTGGAACTTCCGATAGGCGGTGATGGAGGTCAGCGCCACGGCGCCGAAGTCCTTGGTCATCTCCAGCGAAGAGCCCCAGGTGTTCTGGTCGTTGAACTGCTGGCCGTCGAACTTGGCCTCGCGGCTGTAGGGGCTCAGCTCCACGTCGGTGAAGAGCGAGGCGCGGGTCGGCCCGCTCGCCCCGAGATAGCGCGTGGTCGGCAGGATCGAACGGATCGTGTTCACGCAGCAGTCCTGGTCCGCCCGCGTGTAGTCGATCGTGGCGAACGCGCTGAACGTCGCCTCGGGCTGCCACGCCAGCTTGCCGCGGACGCCCCACGAGTTGAGGCCGTTGTACTTGCGGCCGTCCAGGACGTTGGTGATCAGACCGTCGGAGTGGTTGTAGAAGGCCCCCAGGCTGGCGGCGAGTTCGCCCGGCTTGATCGGGGCCGAGACGGAAGCCTTGGCGCGCACCTCGTCGAAGGTGGCGTAGCTGACCGACGCGTCCGCACGCGTCTTGTCGAGGTCGGGCCGCGCCGTGACGATATTGATCACGCCCGCAGCCGCGTTCTTGCCGAACAGCATGCCTTGCGGCCCGCGCAGCACCTCGATCCGCGAGATGTCGTTGAAGTCGAAGAACGAGGCGGCGCTGCGGCCGATCACGACGCCGTCGACTACCACCGAGACCGAGGGCTCAACGCCGTCCGAGAAGTTGAGCGTCCCGATGCCGCGCACGGACAGGCCCTGGCCCCGCGTGTTGGCCGAGGGGGTGAAGGTGAGCGACGGCGAAATCTGCTGGAGTTGCTGCAGCCCGGAGATGTGGCTCTCTTCCAGCGCCTTGGCCGAGACGACGTTCACCGAGACGGGCACGTCCTGCAGGCGCTCCGCCCGCTTCTGGGCCGTCACCACGATCTCGCCGAGGCTGGTCGGCGCGTCGGCAGCGGCCTGGGCGTGGGCGCCGGAACCCGCCACCAGCGCTGCGGCCGATCCCAGCGCCAGCGCGCGGGCGACGGCCGCAGACGAGAGCAATGTACGCAGCACGGTCATCAGGTTTCCCCCCTCTGGTGTCCCGCCCGTCCGGCGGGTTGTTGTCGCTGTCGGACGTTCCGGATTGCCGCGGCCTTGGGCAGGCGCGATCAGGTCCACGAGCCCACGCTTCGGAACCGGACCGCACCGCGGGCGCAGATGAAATCCATTACATTTCGGGCCGCGGACATGACGGCGGTCCCGCTGGACAGGCGAGGTCGCGAGCGGCCGCACGGCTTCTCCCTTGGATCCTGAGCGATCGCCGCTTCGGGCGTCTTGCCATGAAGCCTTAAGGCTCAGCCTTAATATGTCAACTCTTGAGTATCGAAATTAGCTCGACCCCATATTGAGCCGACCCGCGGAGAGCTGGTCCGGGCCGTCCGCCAGAGCGATCTGATCAGGGTCCGGCGCGGCTCGCCGGCGTGAGAAGCGTCACGATCAGGGCGCGAAGCTTGTCGTCAGCCAAGGGCCAGCGCAGGCCCTCGATATTGCGGGCGACGCCGTTCAGCGCGTGCAGCATGGTTTCAGCGGGCAGGCACGGCGGCTCGGGCAATCGCTCCAGCGCCCGCGCCAGGGTTGCGGTGTTGCGGGCCCGGCGCTGCAATCCCGCCGCGTCCACGGGATCGAACACCGCCGGGTTCACCGGGCGCTCGGCCTGGACCGCCAGCATGCAGCGCCCCAGCAGTGGATGCGTGTAGAGCCCGATCAGCTTATGGGCGAAGGCCTCCAGGTCGCGCAGGGGATCGCCGGCGTCGACGAACTCGGCCTCGCTCCAGACCTCGACCAGCGCTTCGAGGACACATGCGACGGGGCTGTGCCACCGCCTGTAGAACGTCGCCTTCGTGACGCCGGCTTCCGCGCAGATCCGGTCCAACGTCAGCCCCGAAAATCCATTCCGGGCCAGGACCACCATGGCGGCGTCCTTGATGCGCTGCTGAAGCGCCTCGTCCCTCGGTCGTCCAGGGCCACGCCGCCCAGACCCGCGCTCCGCCGCGTTCGCCATCGTCCGGACCGTCCTCCCGCAGGCGCCCGGCGAGGCAGGCCCCGCGGATGGATGGCCATGGTCCGCCGGGAATGCAAGCGGGGGCCGCGTCCCGGACCGGCTCACCAGACCTGCACCCGCTCTGCCGGATCGAGGTAGAGCCTGTCATCGGGCTTCACCGCGAACGCGTCGTACCAGGCGTCCAGATTGCGCACGACGCCGTTGACCCGGAACTCGGCCGGGCTGTGCGGGTCGGTCATCACGTCCCGCCGCAACTGGGCCTCGCGGACCTTTTCACGATAGGTCTGCGACCAGGACAGGAAGAAGCGCTGCTCGCCCGTGAACCCGCCAACGACCGGCGCCGGCCGGCCCCCAAGCGACATCCGATAGGCGTCGAGCGCGACGCTCAGCCCGCTGTTGTCGCCGATGTTCTCGCCGAGGGTCATGACGCCGTTGAGGCGCAGGCCGGGCAGCGGCTCGTAGCGCGCGTACTGCGCCGCCAGGGGCCCCACTCGAGCCCTGAAGCGGGCGACGTCCTCGTCGGTCCACCAGGCGCGCAGCACGCCGTTCTCATCTGATTTGGAACCCTGGTCGTCGAAGCCATGGCCTATCTCGTGACCGATCACGCCGCCGATGCCGCCATAGTTGACCGCGACGTCCGCGGCCGGGTCGAAATAGGGCGGCTGCAGGATCGCGGCCGGGAAGACGATCTCGTTGAAGAAGGCGTTGTAGTAGGCGTTGACCGTCTGGGGCGTCATGCCCCACTCGTCGCGGTCGGTGGGCTTGTCGAGGCGGCCAGCCTTGCGCCGCCATTCCCACAGCCTGGCGCGGGCGCGGTTACCGACCGGGTCGCCGGGCCGGACCTCCAGGGTCGAGTAGTCGCGCCAGGCATCGGGATAGCCGATCTTCACCCGCAGCTTGTCGAGCTTGCGCTGCGCCGCCTGCCGAGTCGCGGGCGCCATCCAATCGGCCTGAGCGATACGCCTCTGGTAGGCCGCGCGGAGCGTCCCGACCAGGGCGACCATCTGCGCCTTGGCGTCGGCGCTGAAATGACGGCGCACATAGAGTTCGCCGACCGCCTCCCCGAGCGCCGTGTTGAGCGCCGCGGTCGCGCGTTTCCAACGCTCCCGCTTCCGGGGCTGTCCGGACAGGGTGCGGCCGTTGAAATCGAACGCCAGGTCGTCGAAGGCCGCGGGCAGCAGGTCCGCCGTCGCGTTCAGGTAATGGAAGGTCAGATAGTCACGCCACGTCTGGACGGGCGTCGCACGAAACAGCGCCGCCAGACCTTGGATCGCATCGGGCTCTTTGGCGCCGAACAGGTCGTGATCGTCCGCAATGTCCAGCGTCGCGAAGGCCTCGTCCCAGGGGAACTCGGGCGCCAGCGCCTTCAGGCCGGTTCGCGTCCTCGGATTGTAGGTGAGGTTTCGGTCGCCCCGCTTCTCGGCCGGCCAGTGCAGGGTGGCGATCGCGGTCTCGAGCAACAGGATCGCAGCCGCAGCCTCGCCCGGCTTGGGATAGCCGGCCAACGACAGCATCCTTTCGATGTAAGTCCGATACTGGTCCCGCGCGCCCGTGAAGCTCGCCCCAGCGTTCAGGTAATAATCGCGGCCGGGCATGCCCAAGCCGGCCTGGCTGACGTTCACGGTGTAGCGGTCGGGGTCCTTGTCGTCGGCCCAGATGTCGATCGAGAAGGGCCCGCCGGCGCCGAGGTCGACGCGCACCGTCAGCCGGGCGATCTCCTCATGGGACCCGGCTCGGGCGATCGCGGCGAGGCCGTCCTGGACCGGCCCGACGCCGGCCGCTTCGATCGCCGTCGTATCCAGATAGGCGGTATAGAAGTCGGCGATCTTTTGCTCCGGAGAGCCCGGCTCCTGGGGCCGCCGGATCAGATCGTCGAGGATCGCCTTCACATCGGCCTCGGCCTTTGCGCGCAGGGCGAAGAACGGCCCCCAGGACGGTCTGTCCGGTGGAATCTGGGTGGTCTTCAGCCACGAACCGCCGCCATAGCGGAAAAAGTCGTCGCCCGGCCTGACCGCCGGGTCCATGCCTTCGACGTCGAAACCCCAGGCGCCGATCGCCGGCCTGGCCACCGCAGCGACGGCCCGCTTCGGCAGGAGGGGAAGGCATAGCGCGGCTGCGGCGGAGGCGAGAAGGCCGCGCCGGCTGGCCCCTTTCGCTTGGCCTTCGCCGTTCATTTCCCGCTCGCGCCCAAGGTCAATTTGGTATCAGTAGGCGCCTACGGAATTTGCGGGGTCAAATGAATTTCGGGACACGCTCGCCGACGGACGCCCGTTGATGCAGGACCACAAAGACGGCTTGGGCGGCGCCAATATCGGCGCCGTGCTCAGGCGGATCTCCGATCGTATCGACCGGGACGCAAACCGGGTCTACGCGCGGTTGGGCGTCACCTTCGAGCAGCGCTGGATGGGCGTGCTCGACCTTCTGGCCCGGCAAGGACCCATGTCCGTGAAGGACCTGGCCCGTGACCTCCGGATAAGCCACCCGTCCGTCAGTCAGACCCGGAGTTCGCTTCTCCTGGCGGGCTTCGTCGCGGAACGGGGCGATCCAGCCGACGGCCGGCGCCGCGCCTTGTATCTGACGCCCGAGGGGCAGGCCCTCGTTGAAACGCTTCAGCCGCTCTGGGCGGCGCTCGACCAGGTGGGCCGGGCGCTCAATGCCGAAGCGGGCGATGCCGTCTCCGTGCTCGCAGGCCTGGAGGCGGCAATGGATCGACGCTCGATCCAGGACCGCGTCGCGGACGCCTTGGCCCTCACCGAGGGCGCCGCTCGCTGACAAGGCAGGCCGAAGGTGGCTTCTCGTCCGGCAGCAGCCGTTCCGGATGGCCGTTCAGAGTCAGGCGCGGGCCTAGGATGTCGAGGCGGAGGGATTGGGTTTTTGCAAACGCTCCATGCCAGCGCGTCCGCCGTGCATGGGGTTGGTGCGGGCGGTCGGGGTCGAACCGACACTCCTTTCGGAACCGGATTTTGAGTCCGGCGCGTCTGCCAATTCCGCCACGCCCGCGTTGATTTTGCTCGTGTAATCGGCGTCAAAGAACGCGTCTACACAGGCCTTGCACATAAAGTCTGATTGCGGGTTCCGGCTGCTGAAATCGTTGAAGAAAATTCTTCAGCGTTCGCACAGTCAGGCCACCTTTTGAGCCTGCCGCGTCCGCCCTTTCGCCACCGGGGCGGCGGGCGCGCACCATAGGCGCCGGCTGGCCGGCGTCAACGCAGGCGCGGAGCCGTGCGCATTTGCGCTGGGTCAATGCGCCGCGCGCGCAGGGCGGTCTGGTGGTTGAATTTGCGCTGTCTCGGCGTAAATGATAATCACTCGCAAGAGTAAGGCGTACAGGACCTTCCCGCCGATGCACGACATGCTCGCCGAGCCCGCCGACGTCGCGGTGACGCAACTCGCGCCGACCCAGGTTGCGGCCGCGGGCGCGGGCCTCGTGCGGCTGAGTGCGGCGCGGCCGGGCGACCGGGGCGTGATCGTCGAGGTGGGGGCCCAGAGCCATCCGGGCGGACACGGCGTCGACGTGGACGAGCTGGAGCGCCGCCTGCTGGAGTTCGGCTTCGTCGAGGGGGCCCATATCGAGCTCCTGCACGAGGGCGCGATCCGTCGCGACCCGATCGCCGTGCGGCTGGACGACATGCGCGTGGCCCTGCGCCGCCGCGACGCCGAGGATATCTGGATCCAGCTGGACGCCCGATGAGCGAGCTTGCGCTGCGTCCGGCGCGCGTGGCGCTGGTCGGCAATCCCAACACCGGCAAGACCGCCCTCTTCAACGCCCTGACCGGCAGCCGCCAGAAGGTGGCCAACTACGCCGGCGTCACCGTCGAGCGGAAGGAGGGCCACGTCACCACCGCCAGCGGCCGCAGCCTGTCGGTCCTGGACCTGCCCGGCACCTATTCCCTGCGCGCGCGCAGCCCCGACGAGGCGGTGACCCGCGACGCGGTGCTGGGGCGCCTGGCGGGCGAGGCCGAGCCGGACGTGGTGGTGGCCGTGGCCGACGCCACCAACCTGCGCCTCGTGCTGCGGCTGATCCTGGAGCTGAAGGCCGTGGGCCGCCCGATGGTGCTGGCCCTCAACATGTACGACATCGCCCAGCGCCAGGGCCTGCGGATCGACCTGGACGGCCTGCGCCGCGAGCTGGGCTGCCCGATCGTCACCACCGTGGCGACCCGCAAGCGCGGGGTCGACGACCTGGTCGCCCAGGTGGAGGCCCTGGCCGCGGCCGGTGAGATCGGCGGCCACGCCAACGCCTGGCGCGAGCCCACCGCCCCGGAGATCCGCGCCGCCCACCGCGAGGCCCAACGGATCCTGCGCGCCTATGTGCGCCCGCCCGAGCGGCCCGACACCCTGACCGGCAAGATCGATGCGGTGCTGCTGCACCCGGTGGCGGGCCTGGCCATCCTGCTCGGCCTGCTGTTCGTGATGTTCCAGGGCGTGTTCACCTGGGGCAAGTGGGTCGGCGACCAGATGGGCGACGGCTTCACCGCGCTCGGGGCGTTCATCGCCGCGCACCTGCCGCCGGGCCTGCTGGCCAGCTTCCTCACCGACGGGGTGATCTCAGGCGTCGGCAGCGTGCTGGTCTTCCTGCCCCAGATCCTGGTGCTGTTCTTCTTCATCATCCTCCTGGAGGACTTCGGCTACATGGCCCGGGCCGCGTTCCTGATGGACCGGATCATGGGCGGCGCGGGCCTGCACGGGCGCGCCTTCATCCCCCTGCTCTCCAGCTTCGCCTGCGCGATCCCCGGGATCATGTCCACGCGGGTGATCGACAACAAGCGCGACCGGCTGACCACCATTCTGGTGGCGCCCCTGATGACCTGTTCGGCGCGGATCCCGGTCTACACCCTGATCATCGGCGCCTTCATCCCGGACCGCACCTACTGGGGGTTCATGAGCCTGCAGGGGCTGGTGATGTTCGGCCTCTATGCGGCCGGGATCGTCTCGGCGCTGGGCGTCTCGTTCGTGATCCGGCGGGTGTTCTGGCGCGGCGCCGTCGAGCCGTTCCTGATGGAGCTGCCCAGCTACAAGCTGCCCTCGGCCGCCAACGTGGCGCGCAACGTCCTCTTGCGCGGCCAGATCTTCGTCAGCCGCGCCGGGCGGATCATCTTCCCGATCATGATCGTCGTCTGGGTGCTGGCCAACGTGCCCGGCCCGCCGCCGGGCGCCACTGAGCCGGCCATCAACTTCAGCGTCGCCGGGCGGCTGGGCCACCTTCTGGAGCCGCTCCTGGCCCCCATTGGCTTCAACTGGCAGATGACCGTCGCCCTGATCCCGGGCTTTGCGGCGCGCGAGGTGGCGGTGGCCGCACTGGGCACCGTCTATGCGGTGAGCGACGCCGGCGGCAACCCCGGCGCCCTGGCCACCCAGCTGGCCCACCACTGGAGCCTGGCCACCGGCCTGTCCTTCCTGGCCTGGTACGTCTTCGCCCCGCAATGCGCCTCCACCCTGGGGGTCGTGAAGCGCGAGACCAACTCCTGGCGCTGGCCGATCATCATGTTCCTCTACATGGCGGGCCTGGCCTATCTGACCTCGTTTGCGACCTATCATCTGGCCGTCGCACTGGGCGCGGGCTAGAGCCTGTCCCGTTTTGATGGGCCATCAAAACGGGAAGAACAGGCTCGCCACTTTTCGTCGACGAGCACGATTCAGGCTTTTGTCGATTCCGACAAAAGTCATCGTGCTCGGACTGCAAACCCGCAGTTGCGTTAACTGCACTTTTGCCGTGCGCCTTAACCGCCCGATAAACGAGAAGGGCCAAAGCTGTTCTGGCCATGCAGAACCAGCTGGAAATCGCCCACGACGTTCCCACCGGGAAAAAGCCTGTCCGGGTCAAGCAAACCCTGTGCAAGCGCGTCCGTGAGGCCCTCCTTTCGCTCGGCGGCGAAGCGCACCGATCGATTGTGATTGAGCAGGTGGCCCGTAACCTGGGTCACGACGTCCGTCAGATCCCCGAAGAGCTGCAGCTCGAGGTCATCGTCTCCTTCGAGGAGACGTGGCGCGACGAGCGCAAGCGCGCCACGTACGGCTTCCATCTGCCGTTCGGCGAAGGCTCGCACCGCTGGGGCGTCCGAACGCCGGAAATGTTCGCGATCTAGGCTCCGAGCACAGTCTCGATCGCGTCGCGCAGCTGCCAGTCCGAGATGGGCTTGAACAGCACCGCGGCGGCGTGATCGCGCTCGATGCGCGCCAGGGTCGCCGGCTCCCGCGAGCCGGTGACGAAGATCACCTTCGAGCCCACGGTCGCATGGATGACGAGGGCGGCGTCCACGCCGTCCTTGTCGCCGCCCAGCCGCACGTCCATCAGAACCACCGCCGGCCGCTGGTCCCGCGCCAGGGCGATCGCCTCCTCGGCGGTGGCCGCCGTGCCGCAGACCGTCAGGCCCAGCCCCTCCACCTGCACCGACAGCGCCGCGGCGATCAGGTACTCGTCGTCCACCACCGCCACGCAGCGGTCCTTAAGTTCGCTCAAGACAGCGCCGGGGACGGCATACGCACCTCGCTCCTCACACCCTGTCCGTTCGATACGGTCAGCACGCCCTTCAGCTGGGCCACCAGCGCCTCGATGATGGTGGCGGCCAGCGACGCCGGATCGGCCGCCGGGATCCGCGGCGCGCCGGTCTCCCGACCGCCCCCCTCGCGGACCTGCAGCACCAGTTCGCCGGCCTCCGCCTGCGCCAGCTCGACCTCGATGGCGCCATCGCCCGGACCCGACCGTCCGATCGCCTCATTGACCAGTTCGGTGACCAGGAGGCCCAGGGGAATGCCGAAGTCGAGGCCGACCTTCAGCGGCGCGGCGCGCACCGAGAGTCCGACGCCGCCGCCGGCGTGGTCGCGCAGGCGGCGCGACAGCTCCTCCAGGAACGGCGCCACGTCGAAGGTCTCCAGGTCGCCCGAGCCCATCACCTGCTGGTGCACCAGCCCCAGGGCGAAGAGGCGCGAACGCAGGGCCTCCAGGGCGGTCCGCGACTCGCGGTCGGAAAGCCGGCGGGCCTGCAGCACGATCAGGCTGTCGACCACCTGCAGGTTGTTCTTCACCCGGTGATAGACCTCGCGCAGCAGAAGGTCGCGCTGCACCAGGGCCGAGGTGCGCTCGGCCACCACGCGCTCGAGGTCCTGCTTGGCTTCGGTCCCTTCTTCGAGGGCCACGACCAGGCGCGCGTTGAGTTCCGCCAGCTGGGCGAAACGCACCGCGTCCGCGCGCCGGTCGCCCCGCCGCGCGAAAACCGTCACCGCGAGCGCGCTCGCCAGGACGGCCAGCCCTGCGATCACGCCCTCCTGGATCGACACGACGCGATCCCCCGCTAAGCCCGACACACTAACCCCCGAGGCGAGTCACGGGGGTAACGACTCAACTATGGCGCTTGTTGAGGCCGGCGGCCACAGGCCTTGGCGACTATCTCAGGCTGGGGGTCGGCGGCGCCTCGCCGGCGAGCTGGCCGGCGGCGGCTTGCAGGCGGCTGAGCAGCCGCTTCAGCAGGGTCACGTCCTCGGGGGCAAGGCCGGCGATCAGGGCGGCTTCATAGGCCAGCGCCAGGGGCGCGATCTCGGCATGCAGGCGCCGGCCCTCGGCGGTCAGGGCCAGCACGTGGCTGCGCCCGTCGGCCTTGTTCTGGGCGCGGCCCACCAGCCGGCGTTTGACAAGGCCCTGGGCGGCCCGGCTGACCGTCACCTTGTCCATGACCGTGCGGGCCACGATCTTGGCCTGGGTGAGGCCGCCGTCCTCGGCCAGCACGCAGATCAGCCGCCACTGCGGCACGGACAGGCCGAAGCGGTCCTCGTAGGCCCGGGCGATCAGGCCGGAGACGGCGTTGGAGGCGACGGACAGGCGGTAGGGCAGATAGGCGTCGAGCCGCAGCTGGGCCTCGCGGTCCGCCGCCTCACCGGCCCTCTGGCCCTCGCCGTCCGGACTCATCCGCCGGCGACCTGCTGCTCGATGGCGCCGAACAGGCTGGCCCGGCGGGCGTCGACCATCTCGATGCGCACCACGTCGCCCGCCTTGAGGAACGGCGTCGTGGCCTGGCCATGCAGGATGGTCTCGACGGTGCGCACCTCGGCCAGGCAGGAGTAGCCGACGCCGCCCTCGGCGATCGGCTTGCCGGGCCCGCCGTCGGGGCCGCGGTTGGACACCGTGCCCGAGCCGATGATCGTTCCCGCCGCCAGCGCCCGCGTACGCGCCGCATGGGCGATCAGGGTCCCGAAGTCGAAGGTCATGTCGACGCCGGCGTCGGCCTCGCCCAGCGGCTTGCCGTTGAGCTCCACTTCTAGTTTCCCGTGCAGCTTTCCATCTTTCCAACCTGGCAGGGAATCGGGCGTCACCGCCACAGGCGAGAAGGCCGAGGCGGGCTTCGACTGGAAAAAGCCGAATCCTTTGGCAAGTTCGCCCGGGATCAGGTTGCGCAGCGACACGTCGTTGCACAGCATCACCAGGCGGATGGCGGCCAGCGCCTCCGCGCGGCTGGCGCCCATCGGCACGTCGCCGGTGACCACGGCGATCTCGCCCTCCAGGTCGCAGCCCCAGGCCTCGTCCGTCAGCGGGATCGGGTCGCGCGGGCCCAGGAAGCCGTCGGAGCCGCCCTGGTACATCAGGGGATCGGTCCAGAAGCTCTCCGGCATGTCGGCGGCCCGCGCCTGGCGCACCAGGGCCACGTGGTTCACATAGGCCGAGCCATCGGCCCACTGGTAGGCCCGCGGCAGGGGGCTGGCGGCCTCGTGCTCGTGGAAGCGGGCCTTGGGCACCGAGCCGTGCTCCAGGCTCTCGGCCAGGCCGCGCAGCTCTGGCTCGCACCGGGCCCAGTCGTCCAGCGCCGCCTGCAGGCTGAGCGCGATGCGGTCCGCCGGCGAGTACCAGGCCAGGTCGCTGGAGACGACCACCAGCCGCCCGTCGCGGCCGCCCTTCAATGACGCCAGCTTCATTCGCTCTCCCCATGCCGCGGGATCACCCGGGTGATCCGCACTCCGTCCTCGTACGATCGTGGCTCGTACACGGTCACCTCGACGCGGATGTCGCCGCCGGTGTCAGCTTCCCACAAATAGCTGCGCTCGAAACAGACTTCGCGGCCTTCGGGGGTGAATCCTTCGAACGTATCGCCCCACGGTGTCAGTTTCGCCAGTTCGCGCCAGCCCAGGGTCATGGCGCGGCCGATTTCCTCCTCGGCCGCCTCGCCCAGGTCCTCGGCGAAGCTCACGCGCCCTTCCAGCTGTCGACGTAGGCCGGGTTCTCCACCGCGGCGGCCGCCTCGCCCACATCCAGCGGATCGCGGGTGTCGATCATCACCGCATACTCGTCGGTGGCGGGCTTGGGCTGGGACAGCATGTTCTTCAGCGCCTTCGGATGCGGCCCATGGGTGAAGCCGGAGGGGTGGAACGTCATCATCCCGGCCTCGATGTGGTCGCGGCTGAAGAAGTCCCCAGCGTGATAGAACAGCACCTCGTCATAGTCGTCGTTGTTGTGGAAGAACGGGATCTTCAGCGCGCCCGGATCGGTCTCGAACGGGCGCGGCGCGAAGGTGCAGACCACGAAGCGGTCGCTGACGAAGGTGGAGTGCACCGACGGCGGCAGGTGGTAGCGGTGGCTGACCACCGGGCGGATGTCGGCCACGTTCAGGCGCACGGGCGCGAGGTCGCCGTGCCAGCCGACCGCGTCCAGGGGGTTGTACGGATAGGTCACCGTCGAGACCTGGCCGCGCTTCTTGACCTCCACCCGGTGCTCGCCGGCCTGGTCCTGATGGGCGCGGAAGGCCTCGTCCATCACCGGGGTGTCCAGCATGGCCGGGTCGAACTGGGCGTGCGGGCCCATCAGCCCGCGGTCGGGCAGCTTGTAGTGGGTGTTGGTGGCCTGGATCATCAGGATGGCGGTCGGCGCGGCGGGCGCCAGGCGCCACATGGTCCCGCGCGGCAGGTACAGGTAGTCGCCGGCCCGCCAGGCGATACGGCCAAAGTCGCAGAAGAGCTCGCCCTCGCCCTGGTGGACGAACAGCAGCTGGTCGCCGTCGGCGTTGCGCGCCAGGGCCGGCATGGCCTCAGCCAGCTTCCAGAAGCGCACCTCGACGGCCGCGTTGTGCAGGACGACGCCGGCGGCCCACGGCGACGGCTCGGCCGCGTTCAGCCGCGCCAGGTCGAAGGCGCGCGGGCGCAGCGGACCGTCGAACTGCGTCCAGCCGGTGGGCGGGCGGCGGTGGTAGAGGAAGGCGGCGGGCCCGAAGAAGCCCTCCTTGGACATCTCCCGCTCGTAGGCGCCTTCCGGCAGGTCGGCGTGCGCCTGCCGCGAATGGGCGCCCTGAGCGCCGCGGACCGGAATCCAGTCACCCTTGGCCATCACGGATCATCCTTGTAGGCGCCGACCACCAGCGGCTGGCCGTCGGCGATGCGGGCGCGGTACATGCCCTCGGTGTTGAAGCTCCAGGCCATCTGGCCGTCGGGCGCCACGGCGATCACGCCGCCATCGCCGCCGAGCGCGGTCAAATCGCCCTGCACCACCCGGTCCACCGCCGCCTGCAGCGACAAGCCCGCGTGCTGGACCAGGGCGCAGATCTCGTGGGCGACGCCCAGGCGGATGAAATATTCGCCCGCGCCGGTGCAGGAGACGGCGCAGGCGCGATCGGAGGCATAGGTCCCGGCGCCGATGATCGGGCTGTCGCCGACCCGCCCCCAGCGCTTGGCCGTGGTGCCGCCGGTGGAGGTGCCGGCCGCCACGTGCCCGCGGCTGTCCAGCGCCACGCAGCCGACGGTGCCGCGCTTGCCCTCGTCGTGGACCAGGTCGCCGCGCAGGTCGGCCTCCGCTACGATCCCCGCCGGCCGCGGCGGGATCGGCAGGTCCAGCTTGGCCAGCGCCCGCTCCAGAGACCGCCAGCGGCGGGCGCTGAAGAACCAGCTGGGGTCCACCTGCTCCAGGCCCTGGCTACGGGCGAAGGCGTCGGCCCCCTCCCCGCCCAGCATCACATGGGCCGAGCCCTCGATCACCGCCCGCGCCGCCGAGATCGGATGGCGCGTCGTGGAAAGGCCGGCCACCGCGCCCGCCGCCAGGGTGCGGCCGTCCATGATCGAGGCGTCCAGCTCCACGCGCCCCTCGGCAGTGAAGACCGCCCCGCGGCCGGCGTTGAACAGCGGGTCGTCCTCCAGGAGGTGGATCGCCGCTTCCACCGCGTCCATCGCCGAGCCGCCGGCGCGCAGCACCGACGCGCCGGCCTCCGCCACCGTCGCCATGGCCTGGCGGTAGGCGGCCTCCTGCTCGGGCTTGAGATGGTCGCGCGAAATGAGGCCGGCGCCGCCGTGCGCGACGAGGGCCCATCCGGGAGAGCTGTCAGAGGCCATGACCGTCCACTCTAAGCGCGTGATGGCCGCGTGGAAGACCTATGCCTTCGCCGGCAGCACGCCCCGCCTGATCTGGTCCAGTTCGATGGACTCGAACAGGGCCTTGAAGTTGCCCTCGCCGAAGCCCTCGTTGCCCTTGCGCTGGATCAGCTCGAAGAAGATCGGCCCGATCATGTTCTCGGTGAAGATCTGCAGCAGCAGGCCCTGGCCCTCGCTGGGCGCGCCGTCGATCAGGATCCGGTCGGCCCGCAGCCGATTCACGTTCTCGCCGTGGCCGGGCAGGCGCGCATCGATGCCGTCGAAGTAGGTGTCGATGGTGTCCTGGAAGGTCACGCCGCGGTCGCGCATGGTCTCGACCGACTCGAAGATGTCGCCGGTCCCCAGCGCCACGTGCTGGATGCCCTCGCCCTTGTAGTCCTTGAGGAACTCCTCGATCTGCGAGTGCTCGTCCTGGCTCTCGTTCAGCGGGATGCGGATCTTGCCGCAGGGGCTGGTCATGGCCTTGGAGACCAGGGCCGTCTGCTTGCCCTCGATGTCGAAGTAGCGGATCTCGCGGAAGTTGAAGATGCGCTCGTAGAAGTCCGCCCACTTCCCCATCTGCCCGCGGTGGACGTTGTGGGTCAGATGGTCGAGGTAGGTCAGGCCCACCGAATTGGCCGCCATCTGGGCCTCGGCGCCCTCGATCGGCACGAAGTCGACGTCGTAGATCTCCTGCGCCCCGTAGCGGTCGACCAGGTAGAGGTTCGAGCCGCCGACGCCCTCGATGGCCGGGATGTTGAGCTCCATCGGGCCGACCGGACCCTGGACGGGCTTGGCGCCGCGCTCGACCGCCAGCTTGAACGCCTTGGCGGCGTCCTTCACCCGGAAGGCCATGGCGTTGGCCGAGGGCCCGTGGACCTCGCGGAACTGCGCGGCCTGGCCCTGGGGCTCCATGTTCAGGATGAAGTTGATGTCGCCCTGGCGAAAGCGCAGCACGTTCTTCGAGCGGTGCTTCGCGGTCGCCGTGAAGCCCATCTTCTCGAACAGGTCCTTCAGCCGCTCGGGCTCGGGCGAGGTGAACTCGACGAACTCGAAGCCGTCGGTGCCGAGGGGGTTGTCGAACAGGTCGCGGGTCTGGGTCTGGACGGTCATGGCTGCCTCCTGCGCGGCGCGGTTCGTATCATATGAAACTAGTCCGCGGTAGGCGCCAGGGTTGGGGCGGGAAGAAAACGCCGGAGCCGGCCGATCGGTCGCAAACGGGCGTGGCCCGGCCCACTGCCCCGGCGCCATGCTGCAGCGCGACATTCCCCCCGCGGACTGCTAGGCAGGACCGACTGCTTCGCCATTGGGACCTGCATGCTTCGCCGTACCTACGACTGGGTGATGGGCCTGGCCGCCTCGCGCCACGCCGTCCGCGCCCTGGCCCTGATCGCCTTTGCCGAAGGGGTGTTCTTCCCGATCCCGCCCGACGTGCTGCTGATGCCCGTGGTGCTGGCCGACCGCAGCAAGGCCCTGCGCTATGCGGCGATCACCACGGTCTGCTCGATCCTGGGCGGGTCGACCGGCTATGCGGTGGGCTATTTCCTGCAGCCGGTGGGCCGCTGGATCCTGTCGATCACCGGCGGCAGCTACGAGAGCTTCCAGGCCTGGTACGCCCAGTGGGGCGCCCTGCTGATCGCCGTGCCGATCCCCTACAAGATCACCGCCATCGCCTCCGGTCTGGCGCACCTGAACATCTGGGTCTTCCTCGGCGTGTCGCTGCTGGTGCGCGGCCTGCGGTTCTCGCTGGAGGCGCTGCTGCTCAAGGTCTACGGCGAGCCGATCCGCGCCTTCGTGGAGCGCCGGCTGGCGCTGGTGGCCAGCGCCGCCGCGGTGGCCATCGTGGGCCTCGTGATGCTGCTGAAGTTCGCGCACTGATTTCCGGCGCGCTATAGAAGGCCGATGGCGGCGCTGCTTCGTCCTTTCCTCGACCGTTGGCGGCTCTGCGCCGTGTTGGCGGCGGCTGCGATGCTGGCCATCGCCCACGCCTTCGAGACCTTCGGCGGCTTCGCGCCCTGCATGCTGTGCCTGCGCCAGCGCGAGGTCTACTGGGCGATCCTCACCGTCGGCGTCGCCTTCATGGTGCTGGTGCGCATGCCCGGCGGCCCGCGGTGGCGCGAGGCCACCTGCTGGGTCCTCGCCCTGGGCTTCGCGGGCGTCTGCGCGGTGGCGATCTACCACGCGGGGGCGGAGTGGAAGTTCTGGCCGGGGCCGCAGTCCTGCTCGGGCGCGGCCAAGGTCAGCGCGGCCGACATGACCGCCTTCCTCGAGGGCGCGAAGGTGCGCCCGCCCTCTTGCGAAAACGCCCCCTGGGTGTTCCTGGGACTCTCCATGGCGGGCTGGGACGCGGTCGCGGCCTTCTGGCTGGCGGCGCTGTCGGTGCTGGCGGCGATGCGGGAGCGGGGCAAGCGATGAGCGACGAGGCGACGGTCGAACCGCAAGGCGAAAAGCCGATCCCGCCGCGCCCGGGTCGCGGGGCCCAGGCCGCCCGCCTCGCCGAGATCCTGCGGGTCGACCACGCCGGCGAGCTGGGGGCGGTCCACATCTACCGCGGCCAGCGCGCGGTGATGGGCGCGGCCGCGGGGCGCGGACGCATCGCCGGCCAGCTGGCCGAGATGGAGGCCCAGGAGGCCGTCCACCTGGCCCGCTTCGACCGGCTGCTGACCGAGCGCCGGGTGCGCCCGACCGCCCTGGCCCCGCTTTGGCGGCTGGCGGGTTTCGCCCTCGGCGCCGGCACCGCCCTGCTCGGCGAGAAGGCCGCACACGCCTGCACCGAGGCCGTGGAGACGGTGATCGAGGGCCACTACGCGGGCCAGATCGCCGAGCTTTCCGAGCGCGACCCCGACCTCGCCGCGGAACTCTCGCGCTTCCGCGACGAGGAGCTGGCCCACCGCGACCTGGCCGTCGAGGAAGGCGCCCGCGAGGCGCCGGCCCACGGCCTGCTCTCCGCCGTCATCGGCGCCGGCTGTAGAGCCGCGATCAAGCTCAGCGAGAAGCTCTAGCCCCAACCCTGCGCAAGCTGTTGACGACCGGCGCGCACGCCTTGACCTGAATCGGCGGCGCAGTCCTGATCGCCAGGCTGCCGCGCAAGGGGATTCGTCGGGCGCTGGGCTACGCGGCCCACAACCCGGCGGAGTTGAACGCCGCGAAAAACACAGCCGGCAGGGAGTCGCCAAGGGTCAAAAGTTCTGCTTTTGTTCCCGATAGGGAGTCGAAGCGATGGCTGACGGAAGCAGATCCTACCTGGCGCGGCCCATGGCGGTGGGCGAGGCGCGACTCGGCTGGGCCACCGCCGCCCGCTCCAGCCTCTGGGCCCGCTGCGGCTGCGGGCGCGAGGCGGCGATCGATCCGCGCCCCTGGCTGGCCCAGGGCCTGAGCCGTCAGGTGCTCCACGACCTCAGCCACCGCCTGCGCTGCGTCTGCGGCGCGCGCCAGGCTGAGCTCGAGATTCGGGGTCTCGCCGAGGCGCCAGGGCATGGCGCTGGCGGCATCTACGTCTTCCGCTGATTTCGATCAGCTTCCCGGAGGTGCAGGTCCCCGGAGGTGCGGCTCCCCCTGTGGGGGCTGTCGGGGGAGCCGCGTTCCGTACGCCCGAGGGGGGATTCGGGTGGCCGGGGTCGCAGTCGGGCGGCGGGGGAGGGAGAGAGCCGCGTCGCTGCTGAGAGGGACCTTCGCAGCCGCTTGCGGCGGCCGTAAGGCCGCTCCATGGCCCGTTCCAGCAGAGTTCGCCGCAGTTCAGCCGGTTCCGACACATGCCGGAAACGCCAGGCGGCCAAAATTGCCCAGTTGTCGCGAATGAAGATCGCCCCCGCGCGCAGGCTTTTATGTCGGCAATACGGTGATCCGGGCGCGATCGGCCGCCGATCGCGGCGCCGATGACCTGAATGTTTCAGTTCGACCTCCGCGACTGAAACAAAGCGGCGCGCGCCCCTTCTTGCAACGGCCTGGGGGCCGATCGACCGGGCTTCAGGCCCGGCCGCGGCGACGTCGCAACCACCGAAGAGGTGTAACCGTGCATATCTCAAGTCATTCAAACAGTTATGGAGCTGGCGAGACCCAGCGCGTGCTCAGCGCCCTGCTGAACGGCGCGCCGGGCGCCCGGCAGAAAGGGACCACCGCCGCCAACGACGGGGACGGCGACGACGCCGCGACCGCCGCGCCGCCCGGACCGCCGCCCGCGGGCGGGGCCAAGCAGTTCGCCCTCGGCACCCTGAAGAGCCTGCTCTCGGCCCAGGAGGGCCCGCCCTCCTCCGCCGACCTCGCCGGCCAGATCGTCAAGGCGGCCGACACGGACGGCGATGGGAACCTCACCGCCGACGAAATCGCCAAGGCCCTCGGCTCCTCCACCTCCGACAAGCTCACGGCGGCGGTCGGCAAGCTGGACACCGATGGCGACGGCAAGCTCTCCGCGAGCGAGCTCACCGCAGCTCTGGACGCGCGCAAGGCCCATCACGGCCACCACTACGGCGCCGCGAAGTCCAGCGCCGACCTGGCCTCGCAGCTGATCAAGACGGCGGACAGCGACGGCGACGGCTCGGTGAGCCAGGACGAGGTCAAGTCGCTCCTGGGCGATGCGGCCGGCGGCGACGCCTTCGCCACGGCGTTCGGCAAGCTGGATGGCGACGGCGACGGCAAGCTCTCGGCCAACGAACTGGCCTCGGCGATCGACGCGTTCCGCACCGCCCACTTCGGCGGCGCGAACTCGAACAGCGCCACGAGCTCGATCCAGGCGACCGCCTGATCCGTCGCGGCCGGCCTTCTGCAGAAGGCCGTGGCCGGCCGCCCCTTCCCGACCGCGCACCCAGCGGCGTCTTGCCCGAACATTTCAGGGGCGTCTTGATCCCCGTCATCCTCGCACTGGACGCCCGTGTCATAAGCCGGACCTCAGGGAAGAGGAGATAGCTCCACAATGAACCGACGTCTGATCCTGGGCCTTGCGCCCATCGCCGCGGCCTTGGCGACCGTCGCCAGCGCCCAGCCGCCCGCCCCCCACCACGACGCCGGCCCGCCCGAGATGCATCACGCCGACATGAAGGCGATGCACGAGGCGATGATGAAGCAGCACCTGGAGGACCTGAAGATCGTCCTGCGGCTGCGCCCGGACCAGGAGGCGGCGCTGCAGGCCTTCGCGGCCGCCCATCACCCGCCGGAGATGGGCGAGATGATGCACGACAAGATGTTCGGCGGGCCCGAGGCCAAGCCCATGACCACGCCCGAGCGGCTGGACGAGATGGCCAAGCATGAAGCCGCCATGGCCGCCGAGCACCAGAAGATGACCCAGGCGCTGAAGACCTTCTACGCCGCCCTCAGCCCCGACCAGCAGAAGGTGTTCGACGCCCTGCAGCGCCTGGAAGGACCCGGCGGCATGCACGGCGGCCATCACATGGTGATGATGGGCGGGCCCGGCATGATGATGGGCGGCCCGGGCATGGGCCCGCCCGGCATGGACGGCCCGCACATGATGATCATGCACCGCCAGGCCGGGGCGCCGGGCCCCGGCGACGACCAGTAGCCGCCACTGCGGCGCTGCGGATTGTGGCGAAGTCGCGATGACGGCGCCACAGTCCGCGGCCAGAGGTCCCTCATGACGCCCCAACCCGCGGTGCTGCCCGCCCGGCACATCCTCGTCGTCGACGACGACACCCAGCTGCGCGAGCAGATCGCCGGTTACCTGGCCGAGTACGGCTACCAGGTGCACGACGCCGGCGACGCCAAGGCCATGGACCGGGTGCTGGCGTCCGCGCCCATCGACCTGGTGGTGCTGGACCTGATGCTGCCCGGCGAGGATGGCCTCTCCATCTGCCGCCGCCTCACCGCCGACGGCGGGCCGGCGATCATCATGGTCAGCGCCATGGGCGAGGAGATCGACCGGGTGCTCGGCCTGGAGCTCGGCGCCGACGACTACCTGGCCAAGCCCTGCAGCCCGCGCGAGTTGCTCGCGCGGGTGCGGGCGGTGTTCCGCCGGCTGGAGGAGGCCAGAGGCGGGGCGCCTCGGCGCGGCAAGGGCTACCAGTTCCAGGGCTTCGTGGTCGATGTCCTGCGCCGCCAGCTGCGCGCGCCCAACGGCACCACCATCCTGCTGACCTCCGGCGAGTTCTCCCTGCTCTCGGCCTTCCTCGACCACCCGCAGCGGATCCTGTCGCGCGACCAGCTGCTGGACATCGCCCGGGGCGAGGACACCGACGTCTTCGACCGCGCTGTGGACGTGCAGATCAGCCGCCTGCGCCGCAAGCTGCACGCCTGCTCGGACGGCGAGATCATCAAGACGGTCCGGGGCGCGGGCTACATGTTCGACGTGCCGGTGACGCGGGCGTGAGCCGCGCCACGCCGCGGGTCTCCATCGGCGTCCAGCTGGTGGCGCTGCTGATGGCGTGCCTGCTGGTCACCCACCTCATCATCTACAGCGCCCTGGTGATGATGCCGCCGCCGCGGCCGGCGATCTACCGCGTGGCCGAGATCGCCACGGCGCTGAAGGGCGGCTCGCTGGCCTCGCGCTTCGGCCGGCCCATGAGCCGCACAGTCGCCGCCAGCCTGCCGCCGGAGCTGGCGCGGCCACGGCGCGCCTTCGGCCACGTGGAGGCCATGGCCGCCGCCCTGGGCGCCTCGCCGGAAGACCTGCGCTTCACCATGCGGCCGCCCTCGATGCTGGAGCGGATCTTCCACGGGCCGGGGCCGCACCGGGCGATCTACACCGCCCGCATCGGCGGGCTGCATCCCGGGCCTGGCGGCGGACCGGACATGATGTTCGCCACGGCCGGACCTGGCGGGCCGCCGCCCGGCGAGCCCGGGTCCCCGCCGGGTTTCTCGGTCGGCTTCCACGGGGAGCGTAGCTTCCGCTTCCGGATGATGTCCGGCGAGATGCCGGTGGTCGGCGACTTCGCCGCGGCCCTGCGCCAGCCCGACGGGCAGTGGACGATCGTCGAGTCGAGTCCCGAGCCCTTCCCCACCGAGTGGGAGCAGCGGGCCCTGCTGCTGTTCCTGGCCAGCTTTGCGGTGGTGGCGCCGGCCGGCTTCCTGTTCGCGCGCCGCATCACCGCCCCGCTCAAGCGGTTCTCCCAGGCCGCCGAGCAGCTGGGCCGCGACCCGCACGCGCCGCAGATGACCCTGTCCGGCCCGGCCGAGATCGGGGCGGCGGCCGAGGCGTTCAACGGCATGCAATCGCGCCTGAAGCGCTACATCGACGACCGCACCGCCATGGTGGGCGCCATCAGCCACGACCTGCGCACCCCCCTGGCCCGCATCCGTTTCAAGCTGGAGAACGCGCCCAAGGAGCTGAAGGGCTCGGTGCTGGGCGACGTGGCCCAGATGGAGCAGATGATCCAGGGCGTCCTGACCTTCATCCGCAACGAGAGCACCCCGCGCCACCGCGAGCGGCTGGACCTGCTGTCGCTGGTGGAGTGCGTGGCGGACGACGCGGCCATGCTGGGCGGCGACGTGGAGGTGACCACCGCCGACCCGGTCACCGTGGAGGGCGACGCCATGGCCCTGCAGCGGCTGTTCGTGAACCTGGTGGACAATGCGGTGAAGTACGGCGGCCAGGCGCGCATCGCCCTCAGCCGCACCGACGGCCACGCGGTGGTGGAGATCACCGACGCCGGCCCGGGCCTGGAGGGCGAGGAGCTGGAGAAGGTGTTCCAGCCGTTCTACCGCGCCGACCCCGCCCGCAACGTCGACGCCGGCGGCATCGGCCTGGGTCTGCCCATCGCCCGCTCCACCGCCCGCGCCCATGGCGGCGACCTGGAGCTGGCCAGGGCGGAGACCGGTCTCACCGCCCGGGTCACGCTGCCGGTGGCCTGAGGCGAGAGCCCGCCCCTCACGGAACCCGCTGCCGCGCCAGGGATTGGGCTGCGGCAAGGAGACCGGCATGTACTCACACGAGATGCTCTGGGGGCTTGGCCTGGTGGTCCTGGCCCTCGCCCTGGCCTGGGGCCTGCTCCAGAACCGCCGCCGCAACCGCGCCAACGACCGGATCACCGAAGAGGCGACCCGCGAGCAATACTCCAACCCCGCCGACTATCCGGAGACCCGCGAGCGGCTGAAGGACCAGATCCGGCCGTCCTGAACCCGGGCGGCCGCGATGCGCCGCATCTAGCGGCACGTTGAATGTCACTATATAGTGCGCGCAACGGGGGAAGCGCGCATGAAGCTCTGGACCTGGCTGATCGGCCTGGTGGCCGTGGTGGCGGTGTTGCTGGGCGGGGCCTGGCTGAACCGCGGCGCCCTCTTCGCCATGGTAGCGCACGCCCGCCTGCCGCACGTCGAACCGAACCATCCGGTGGCCTGGGCGCAGGGCCCGGCCGCCCCGCCGCCCGGCGACCGGCCGCCGAACATCGTCTTCATCCTGGCCGACGACCTCGGCTACAACGACATCACCTTCAACGGGGGCGGCGTGGCCAACGGCGCCGTGCCTACGCCCAACATCGATTCCATCGGCCGCCAGGGCGTGTCCTTCGCCAATGGCTACGCCGGCAACGCCACCTGCGCGCCCAGCCGCGCGGCGCTGATGACCGGCCGCTACGCCACCCGCTTCGGCTTCGAGTTCACCCCCGCCCCCGTCGGCTTCGAGCGCCTGGTGGGCACCGAGGCCGAGCCCGGCGCGATCGCCAAGCCGCGTTTCTTCAAGGACCGCCTGAAGCTGATGCCGCCGGGCAGCGCCGCGCCGACGCCCGAGGCGGTGAACTCCCTCGCCGTGCCGTCCAGCGAGATCACCATCGCCGAGGTGCTGAAGACCCGCGGCTACCACACCGTCCACTTCGGCAAGTGGCACCTGGGCGGGACCAAGGGCTCGCGCCCGGAGGACCAGGGGTTCGATGAGTCCCTGGGCTTCATCGCCGGCGCCTCCATGTACCTGCCCGAGCATGACAAGGACGCGGAGAACTCCAAGCAGCCCTGGGACGCCATCGACCGCTTCCTGTGGCCGAACCTGCCCTACGAGGTGCAGTTCAACGGCTCGCCGATGTTCGCCCCGCGCGGCTACATGACCGACTACCTGGGCGAGGAGGCGGTCAAGACGATCCACGCCAACCGCAACCGGCCCTTCTTCATCTACTTCGCGCCGAACGCCATCCACACGCCGTTGCAGGCGAAGAAGGAAGACTACGACGCCCTGCCGCAGATCAAGGACCACCGCCTGCGCGTCTATGGCGCCATGGCGCGCGGCCTGGACCGCAACGTCGGGCGCATCCTGCAGGCCCTGAAGGACGAGGGCTTGGACCAGAACACCCTGGTGATCTTCACCAGCGACAACGGCGGCGCCAACTACATCGGCCTGCCCGACATCAACCGGCCCTACCGCGGCTTCAAGGCCACGTTCTTCGAAGGCGGCATCCACACGCCGTTCTTCATGCGCTGGCCCGACGTGCTGCCGACCGGGACGAGCTACCCCTATCCGGTGGGCCATGTGGACGTCTTCGCCACCGCCGCGGCGGCCGCGGGCGCGCAGGTCCCGACCGACCGGCCGATGGACGGCGTGAACCTGCTGCCCTTCGCGCAGGGCAAGGCGCAGGGCCGGCCGCACCAGACGCTCTACTGGCGCTCGGGCCAGTACAAGGTGCTGCTGGACGGCGACTGGAAGCTGCAGGTGAGCGAGGCCCAGAAGAAGGCCTGGCTCTACGACCTGGCCCACGATCCGACCGAGCGCCGTGAACTGTCGGCCGCCGAGCCGGCCAAGCTGGCCGAGCTGAAAGCCAAGCTCGCGGCGCAGGACGCCCAGATGGCCAAGCCGCTGTGGCCGTCGCTGCTGCAGGGCCCGATCTACGTCGACCACCCCAGCGGCCAGCTGCCGAAGAAGGGCGACGAATACATCCTGTGGGACAACTAGGCCGATGGCCTTCCTGCCGCCTTCCACGAACGACCAGTACCGCGGCTCGATCGCCTCGGTGTGGTTCCTGGGCCTGGCGGCGGTGCTGACCCTGGTCCCGGGCCTGATCCACAGCTTCCTGCCGGATGGCGGGGCCCAGGTGATCGCCCACCTCGACGTGGGCGACCGGGCGGGGCTGGTGCGGGCCGTCTTCGCCTGGGAGGGCGCAACCCAGATCGCCCTGGGCCTCGGCATGCTCGCGGTGGCGGTCCGCTACCGCCCGCTGACGCCGCTGTTCCTGGCGCTGGTGATCGTCGAGCGCGGGCTGATGGCCCTGGATGGGTGGGTCCTACTGCCGCCGGCGGGCGGGCATCATCCGCCGGAGCACTACGCGAGCCCGGTGGCCGTGGCGCTGGCGGCGGCGTTCCTGGTCCTGGCGATGAAGGCTCGGAGCCGCTAGCGAGCGCCCCCTCCACCACTTCGTGGTCCCCCTCCCCCGCTGAAGCGGAGGAGAAACTAGAGAGGTCGACGCTGCAGTTCCTCCCCCGCATGCGGGGGAGGGGGACCGCGAAGCGGTGGAGGGGGCGCTGCGGCAACAGGGGCGCTGCTGCAACAGGGGCGGTGACGCCTAGAACCCCTCGCCCGGCTTGGTCCGGATGTTCAGCTGGCCCGCCAGGCCGGCCTTGCGGTGGTGCTCGATGGCATGCATTTCCGGCGACACCGCCATCGCGCGGAACGCCGCCAGCGACGGGTATTCCGCCAGGGCCACCACGTCCCACGGCTCCTCCACCTCGCCGAGCAGCAGGCCGGTGACGCGGCCCGAGTAGCGGACCGTGCCGCCGAGCCCCTCGACCAGCTTGCGCACTGCTTCACCGTAGAGCGCATAGGCCTGCGCGCCCGTCAGCCCGTGGTCGCCGTCCTCGTAGCGGGCGCGGGCGTGGAACGTCAGCAGGTTGACCATCACGAACGGCCCGTCTTCGACCCCGCCGAAGAACGCCATCGCCTGGGCGGGCGTCGGCATGACCTGGTTCTCGACCTTCATGGCGCGGTTCCTTCGCGGGCGATCAGGGCGTCGATGACCGTGACGATCTCGGTGGGGCTGTCCTCCTGCAGGAAGTGGCCGCCGGAGAGGGTGACGTGGGGCTGGCCCTTGCAGCCGGGGATCCGCGCCTGGATCTGGACATCGGCGCCGCGGGTCACCGGATCGCCATCGCTGAAGGCGGTGACCACGGGCTTGGCGAACGCCTCCAGCACCTTCCAGGCTGCGAGGTTCTCGGCCACCGAGGGATGCTCAGGCGTCACCGGCACCAGCGTCGGGAACTGCCGCGCACCCTCCTTGTAGGTCTCGTCGGGGAACGGCGCATCGTAGGCGGCGACCTCCGCGTCCGAGAGGGTGCGGACCGTCCCGCCGTTGACGATCACCCCGACCGGCATCACCGGAACGTTCTGGCTGAACTCGAGCCAGGCCTTGAAGCCGTCGGTCATGCCGCCGCCCGTGGGCAGGAAGGTGTTGGCGATGGCCAGGCCGGCGAAGCGCTCTGGATAGGCCGCCACCAGGCGCAGGCCGATCAGGCCGCCCCAGTCCTGGCAGAACAGGGTCACGCCCTGGAGGTCCAGGCCGGTCAGCCACTGGCTCATCCACGCCACGTGCCGCTCGTAGGTGTAGTCGGTCCGCGCCGCCGGCTTGTCGGAGCGGCCGAAACCCACGAGGTCAGGCGCGATCACCCGATGACCCTTGGCGGCCAGCCCCGCGATGATGTGGCGGTAGAGGTACGCCCACGACGGCTCGCCGTGCATCAGCAGCACCGGGGCGCCCTGGCGCGGGCCCTCGTCGACGTAGTGGATCCGCAGGTCCGTCCCGTCGGCGTCCTTCACCGTCAGGTACTTCGGCGCGAAGGGCCAGTCGGCCAGCCCCTCGAAGCGCGCGTCCGGCGTGCGCAGCACCTGCATCGGCGTCCCCTTGCAATATATTGGCATTGTGAGTGCCATTATATGCGCGCGTCAAGGCCTCTCACGAAGCGCTCGACACCCCTCGCAGGGACGGGCGAGATACCGCCATGAGCCGAGTCACCGCCCAGGCGGCTGCGATCGACACCACCGACGGCCGCCGCCGCCGCGGCCAGGACAACCGCGAGCGCATCGTGACGGCCCTGATGGCCCTGATCCACGAGGGCAACCTCTCGCCCAGCGCCGAACAGGTGGCCGCCCAGGCCGACGTCGGCCTGCGCACGGTGTTCCGCCACTTCCAGGACATGGACAGCCTCTACCGCGAGATCTCCAAGGTCATCGAGGCGGAGCTGCAGCTGATCATCGCCCGGCCGATGCAGGCCCAGGACTGGCGCGGCCGGCTGATGGAGCTGATCGCGCGGCGGGCCGAGGTGTTCGAGCGGATCGGGCCGTTCAAGCGCGCCGCCGACGCCCTGCGCCACCGCTCCCGGTTCCTGGGCTCGGACCACGACCGCCTGGTGGGCGGCCTGCGCGCCCTGCTGACCGCGGTCCTGCCGCCGCAGATCGTCAGCGACCCGCTGAAGATGGAGGCCCTGGACCTCCTGATGAGCTTCGAGGCCTGGTCGCGCCTGCGCCAGGAACAGCGCCTGCCGCCCGATCGCGCCCAGGCCGTGGTCGAGGCCGCGGTGGCGCGCACAATCGGCTGAAGGCCCTTACGCCTCCAGCTCGATGTCCCAGTAGAGGTAGTCCAGCCAGCTTTCGTGCAGGTGGTGCGGCGGGAACTTGCGGCCGCGTTCCTGCAGCTCGAACGCCGTCGGCCGCCGCGGCTTGAGGCGCGGGTGCATGTGGGCCTCGACCGGCGTGCGCCCGCCCTTGGCCAGGTTGCAGCGCGCGCAGGCGGTGACGATGTTCTCCCAGGTCGTGCGCCCGCCGCGCGAGCGGGGGATCACGTGGTCGAAGGTCAGGTCCTCGGCCGCATGGCAGTACTGGCAGGAGAAGCTGTCGCGCAGGAACAGGTTGAAGCGGGTGAAGGCCGGCGGCCGGTCCTGGGTGACGTAGTGCTTCAGCGACACCACGCTGGGCAGCTTCATCTCGAAGGACGGGGAATGGACCGCCTGGTCGTAGGTCGAGACCACGTCCACCCGGTCGAGGAAGACCGCCTTGATCACCTCCTGCCAGGGCCACAGCGACAGGGGATAGTAGGAGAGCGGCCGGAAGTCCGCGTTCAGGACGAGGCAGGGCCAGCCGGAGGGCGGAGCCTTAAGCACCTGCATGGCAGGGCCTCCGACGGCGGGAGCGCGCGCCCGGGGAACCGGGGCCCGGCGTGGCCGGGGCTGGCGCAGTTATGGCGATCGGCGTGGGACTGAAGACACAACCCTCAGCAACTGGATCAGCGCGACGTGCTGAAAATATAGGCCCGATTCGGAGACAACTCTACGACGGCGCGCGGCGACTTTAGGGCAGGAGCAGCCCCGCCCGGCTTTGGCGGACGGGGCGCTTCATGAACGGCGCATGCGATCAGGCGCCGAGGAAGGCGGTGGCGCCGGCGGTCGCGAGCGTCAGGCCCACGATCGCGAAGGACACGACCACGTCGAGGATGCGGAACATCGTCATCTTCTATCTCCTTGTTTGAGGTTGAGGGGGTCCCGCCCGCCAGGAGGCGCAAACGAAAAGGGGCCCGATGGGGCCCCTCTCCGACACCAGCAGGGAGTGGGAGGGCTTAGACGCCCAGGCCGGCCGTGCTGACCGCGGCGAACAGGCCGAGGAAGAGCAGGAAGGCTGGGGCGAAGCGGTCGAATTGGTTTGCGAGAGACATGACACACACCTTGAGTTTTGGTTCTGGGACCCCGGCGGAGCGGGGCTGTCCGGTTCCGGACATTGGTTAAGTAGCATTATCTGAGCACTGCACAGATCATCGATTTCGCCGGATAGTTATGCGTTTCTGCACGAGCACCCAGGCGCCGGCCGACGCCGGTCGCACAGCGGCGCATCCCTGCAATCGGGGGGCGCCGTCAGCGGGAGGGGCAGAAAAAGGGCCCCGGGGAGGGGGCCCTTCTGATCGTCACGACCTCTGAGGGGGGAGCCTCAGATGCCCACGCTCGCGAAGGCCACGGCCGCAGTGAGGCCGAGGAACAGCAGGAACGAGGGGGCGATACGGTCGAAGACGCGTTCGAATTGAGCGAGAGACATGACACACACCTTTCAGTTGGAAACCCGCCGGTAACCGGGGGCGTTTTCTTATTTGAACAGCGCTCAGATAGGGACGAGCTTCACCGTCGTCAAGGTATCTTTACGGCGCTTAGATATGAAATTATGGTAACTCCATGAGCGAAGCCAAGAGCGCCGAATCCCGCCCCTATCACCACGGGGATCTGAGGCGTGCGCTTGTCGACGCCGCGCGGCGGTTGCTCGAGGCCGAGGGGCCCAGCGCGCTCTCGCTACGCGCCGTGGCGCGGGAGGCCGGCGTCAGCCCGGCGGCGCCCTATCACCACTTCAAGGACAAGGCCGAGCTGCTGGACGCCGTGGCCCAGGAGGGCTGGGAGATCCTCGGCCAGCAGATGTCCGACGCCAAGGCCGCCGACCAGGGCCTGCACCAGCTGACCGCCCTGGGCATCGCCTACGTCTGCTTCGCCCGCGACAACCCCGCGCTCTACCGCGTGATGTACGACGCCGCGCGCGACAAGGAGATGCTGCCGGCCGGCATGCAGGACAACAAGGACAGCGCCTACTGCATGGTGCGCGACACCATGATCGAGCACGGCGCCGACCC
The DNA here is from genome assembly GCA_019510435.1 of Caulobacterales bacterium. Classification (GTDB taxonomy): domain Bacteria; phylum Pseudomonadota; class Alphaproteobacteria; order Caulobacterales; family Caulobacteraceae; genus Phenylobacterium. Next base: position 127,455 of record JAEKKJ010000006.1, read on the forward strand.
GACCGCCGAGGTCGACCTGGAGCTGGCCACGGTGGCCGCGTGGTGCGGCGCCCACGGCCTGGCCGAGATGGCCGGCTTCAAGCAGTTCGAGCACCTGAAGGAACAGCTGGGCGGCGAGCGCGCGTTCTTCGACGCCGTGTTCGGCCACATGGGCCTGTTCCCCTCGATGCACGGCCACTGATATCCACGGGGCGTGTTCGCCACCCGTTTCGCCCCCTCGCCCACCGGCTACCTGCACCGCGGCCACGCGTTTTCCGCCCTGACCGCCTATTCCGCCGCCCTGGCCGCCGGCGGACGCTTCGTGCTGCGCATCGAGGATATCGACGCCACCCGCTGCCGGCCGCAGTTCGAGGCGGCGATCTACGAGGACTTGGCGTGGCTGGGGCTCAGCCGGGAGACCCCGGTCCGCCGCCAGTCCGAGCACCGCGCCGACTACCAGGCCGCCCTGGACCGCCTTAAGGCCGAGGGCCTGCTCTACCGCTGCTTCCGCACCCGGCGTGAGGTGGCCGAGGCGATCGCCTCGGCGCCGCACGGCGCGATGGAGGTGTTCCGCGGCGCGCCCCTGGCGCCGGACGAGGAGGCGCAGCGCCTGGCGGCCGGCGAGCCCTATGCCTGGCGGCTGTCGCTCGCGGCGGCGGAACGGCGGCTGGGGGGCTTCGAGGGCCTCTTCTTCGTGGAGGAGGGTGAGGGAATCGTTCCGGCCCGCCCCCAGCTGGGCGGCGATGTGGTGCTGGCGCGCAAGGACGTGGGGGTCGCCTACCACCTGGCCGTCGTGGTGGACGACGCCCTGCAGGGCATGACCCACGTCATCCGCGGCCAAGACCTCTTCGAGGCCACCCACGTCCAGCGGCTGTTGCAGGCGCTGCTGGGCCTGCCCGCGCCGGTCTACCGCCACCACCGCCTGCTGACCGGCCCGGACGGCAAGCGCTTCGCCAAGCGCGACCGCGCCGAGACGCTGCGGAGCCTGCGCGAACAGGGTATGAGCGCGTCGGACCTTCGGAAGGAGCTGGGTTTTGGCTGAGGCCGCCGCGGAGCCGTCGACGCACGCCGCCACCGACTGGCGCGCCCTGGGCGTGCTGCTGGGCGGCGCCTGCATCATCGGCCTGTCTCCGATCCTGGTGCGGCTGGCGGGCGAAGGCGCCGGTGGCGTCGGGCCTGCGGCCGCGGGCTTCTGGCGGCTGATGTTCGCCCTGCCCCTCTTGGCCCTGCTGACCCACCGCAACGCCGGCGCCATCGGCCAGCCATCGAAGATCGCCCTGCTGGCCGGGCTCTTCTTCGCCCTCGACCTGGGCTTCTGGCACTACGGCATCAAGTACACCTCGGTGACCAACGCCACGGTGCTGTCCAACCTGACGCCGGTGGTGGTCACCGCCTTTGCCTGGATCTTCCTGAAGCAGCGTCCCGCGCCGCTGTTCCTGCTGGCCGTGGCGGCCGCGGTGGCCGGCGCCTGGCTGATGGCCGTGGAGAAGGGCGGCGGCGCCCTGAAGAACCAGCCGCTGGGCGATGCGCTCTCCGCCGCCACGGCCCTCTGGTACGCGCTCTACTTCCTGGCGATGGCCGAGGGCCGCAGGACCGAAGGCGCAAGCCGCCTGATGTTCTGGGTCAGCGTGGTGGGCGCGCCGCTGATGCTGGTCTCCGCCCTCGGCCTGCGGGAGACGGTGATCCCGGCCTCGGCCATGGCCTGGGGCGCCTGCCTGGGCCTGGGCCTGATGCACGTCAGCGGCCAGGGCGCCATCGCCTGGGCCATGGGCCGGCTGCCGACCTCCACTGCCTCGGTGGTGGTGCTGATCCAGCCGATCGTGGCCGCCTACCTGGGTTGGATCCTGTTCGCCGAGCCCATCGGCCCGCTGCAGGCGCTGGGCGCGGTGGTCACCCTGGCCGGAGTGGTGCTGGCGCAGTGGGCCTCGCGGAGGCGAAGCTAGGGCGAAAATCCCCACGCCTGCCGCGCCGTCTCGATCCGCGCCAGCTTGTCCTGGAAGGCCATCCAGTTGTCGACTTCGGCGATCGGCGCCCACAGGGCCTCGATCTGGTCGTAGAGCAGCTCCTCCGGGTCCGGGCGGGCGAAATAGGGATGCGCCAGGCGCTCGGGCCGCTCCGGCGCGTAGGCGGCCAGGCGCTGGCGGAACTCGGTGAAGGCGTCCTCGCCGTAGAGCTCCGCCCGCGGCCCGCTCCGCGCCCGATCCTCTCCGCCGCAGAACCAGTCGAAGAAGAACGGCTCCCACCGCAGGCGCTCCCCGCCCTCGGCCATGGCGCGGAAGGCGGCCTGGGTCAGCTCGGCGTCCTCGGCCTCACCCCGCGGCTGCACGCCCAGCCGCGCCAGCATCGCAACCACCAGCTCGCGCCGGTATGTGGGGCCGAAGGTGTTGAGCGTGTCCACCAGCGGATCGCTCTCGGTGACTAGGCTGAGGCAGCCGGCCAGCTGCTGCAGGTTCCAGAACACCGCCTCGGGCTGGCGGCCGAAACTGTAGAGGCCGGCGTGGTCGAAATAGGCGGCCACGAAGTTGGGGTCCGACTGCGGCAGGAACCGGTAGGGCCCGTAGTCGAAGCTCTCGCCGGTGATGTTCATGTTGTCGGTGTTGAGCACCCCGTGCACGAAGCCGGCGGCCATCCAGCGGGCCGTCAGGTGCGCCGCCCGGCCCACCACCGCGGCCAGCAGGGCGGCGGGCTTGTCGTTGGCCCCCGCCAGCTCCGGATAGTAGGTCGCCACCACGTGGTCGACGAGCGCGCCGACCCGGTCCGCCTTCTGGAAGAAGGCGTGCCGCTGGAAGGTCCCGAAGCGCACATGGCTGTGGCTGAGGCGGACCAGCACCGCCGCGCGCGTCGGGCTGGGCTCGTCGCCGCGCTCCAGCGCCTCGCCGGTCTCGATCAGCGAGAACGAGCGGGAGGTGGGAACGCCCAGGGCCTCCAGCATCGCCGTGGCGAGCACCTCGCGCACGCCGCCCTTCAGCGTCAGCCGCCCGTCGCCCGAGCGCGACCACGGCGTCTGGCCCGAGCCCTTCGTCCCCAGGTCCAGCAGCCGGCCGGTTCCCGCCTCGCGCATCTGGGCGAACAGGAAGCCGCGACCGTCGCCAAGCTCGGGGTTGTAAACCCGGAACTGGTGGCCGTGGTAGCGCTGGGCCAGAGGCGGATCGAGGTTGCCGGGCAGCGGCTCGAAGCGGCCGAAGTGGGCGATCCACTCGGCGTCGGTCAGGGTCTCCAGACCGACCGTTGCGGCCGCGCGGTCGTTGCGAAAGCGCAGGATCGTCTGCGGGAAGCGCGCGGCGGCGACCGGGTCGGCGAACTCCGCGCCCAGGGTCGGGAACTGCGGATCGGGACGGTAGGCGGGCGAGACGGGCATCCGCGGCAGCTAGCCGCCTATGCCCCCGCCCCGCAACTAGTGCAGGCCCAGGAAGCTCAGGACGGCGAGGACGACCACGACCAGGCCGACGAGGTAGATGATGCTGTTCATCCGCGATCTCTCCGGGTCAGCGCCCCTCGGGCGACCTCAACGCGGCGCGCGCGCCGAGCGTTCCGCGGGGCGCGGCTGTAGCGCCCCCTCCACCCCTTCGGGGTCCCCCTCCCGCACGCGGGGGAGGAACTGGCGAGGCTACCCAGCAAGTTCCTCCCCCGTGAAAACGGGGGAGGGGGACCGCGAAGCGGTGGAGGGGGCGCTGGCCCCGCACCAGCTGTGGAGGGGGCGCTGGAACGCCCCTCAGCCGATGCGCACGCCCATGGCCCCGTCCACGGGCAAGATGGCGCCGGAGATGAACTTCGCCTCGTCGGACGCCAGGAACAGGGCGGCGTAGGCGGTGTCCCAGGCGGTGCCCATCTTGCCCAGCGGCACGCGCGCGTCGCGTTCGGCGCGGACCGCGGCGGCGCTGCGGCCGCTGGCGCCGGCGATGCCAGCCACCGCCATGGGCGTGTCCATCAGGCCCGGCTGCACGGCGTTGCAGCGGATGCCGTAGCGGGCCTGGGACTGGGCCACGCTGGTGGTCAGCCGGTTCACCGCGGCCTTGGAGACCTCGTAGGCCACCTGGATCCCGCCGGCCTGGGCCGCCAGGGAGGAAATGTTGACGATCGCCCCGCCGTGCTGCTCGCGCATCACCGCCAGGGCAGCCTTGGTGGTCAGCCACATGCCCTTGAGGTTCACCGCCAGGATGCGGTCGAACGCCGCCTCGTCCAGCTTGTGTGCGGGCGCGTCGCCGCCGCCGATCCCCACGTTGTTGACCAGGATGTCCAGCCGGCCCAGGCGGCCCACCGCCTCTTCGACGATCCGCTCGGCGTCGGCGGCGCGGGTGACGTCGGCGGCCAGGGCGCTGGCGGTCCCGCCCTCGGCCACGACCAGGGCCGCGGTCTCCTCCGCGCGCTCCGCGACCCGGTCGACGCACAGCACCTGCGCCCCTTCCCGGGCGAACAGCAGAGCCATGGCCCGGCCGTTGCCCACGGTCTCGCCCGGCGTCTGGCCGGCGCCGGCGATGACCGCGGCCTTGCCCGCCAGCCGACCCGCCATCTCAGTAGGCCTTCAGCTCGGGATCCAGCGTCTGGCCGGCGTCCAGCTGCACCCCGAAGGTGTTCAGCATCATCGACACCTGGGTGTACTGGCCCACGGTGAAGACCACATCCATCCGCTGCTTGTCCGAGAAGTGGCGGCCGAGCTCGGTCCAGGTGGCGTCGCCGATGAACTGGTCGGCGTGCAGCTCGTCGGCGGCCCGGATCAGGGCCGCGTCGGCCGCGCTCCAGCCGGCGTCGGCGCCGCGCTTGATCTTCTCGATCTCGTCGGCGGTAAGCCCATCGCGCAGGCCGATTCGCGTGTGCTGGGTGAACTCATAGCCGCTGCGGCACAGGTAGCCGGTGCGCAGGATCAGGATCTCGCGCTCGCGCGGCGGCAGGTCGTTGCGCCGCGACAGGACATAGCCGCCCCAGGCGTTGAAGCGGCTGAGCGCCTTGGGCGCCCGCGCCAGGGTGCGGAAGATGTTGAGCAGCGGGCCGTCGCCGAAATCCTTCAGCGCCTCCTTCTGCTCGGGGCCCATCTCGGCGTCGCTCATGGGCGCGATCCGCGCCTTGGCCAGTCGCATGGCGTCTCCCCTCGAAGCTTCGGTTTCTTGCGTCGCCACCTTAGAACCGCCCGCCGATTTCGCTAGAGCCGGCCCGGGCCCGTTGCTAGGCAGGGCCGATGTCGCGCCGGTCCACGCTGGAGTTCCTGAAGACCGAGACCGGCTCGGGGCTGCTGCTGGCGGCCGCGGCCCTGGTCGCCATCGTCTGGGCCAACTCCCCCTTCGCCGGCGCCTACGACGCCCTCACCCGCCACCCCGTCGCCGTCCGGGTCGGCCCCTTCGCCGAGGTCATGAGCGTCACCGGCTGGGTGAAGACGGCGCTGATGCCGGTGTTCTTCTTCGTGGTGGGCCTGGAGATCAAGCAGGAGGTCCTGCGCGGCGAACTGGCCAATCCGCGCCGGCTGGCGCTGCCGGTGCTGGCGGCCCTGGGCGGCGCGGCCGTGCCGGCGCTGATCTACCTGGGCCTCAGCGCCGGGCTGGGCGGACCGGCCAAGGCCTGGCCCGCGACCACCGCCACCGACATCGCCTTCGCCCTGGCGGCGCTCGCCCTCGCCGGGCCGCGCCTGCCGCCGACCCTGCGGATCTTCCTGCTGACCCTGGCCATCGTCGACGACGTGCTGGCGGTGCTGCTGATCGCGCTGCTCTACACCCATGACCTGCGCTTTCCGATGCTGGCGGGCGCGGCGGCCACGGTGGCGGTGCTGGCGGCCATGTCGCGCTGGCGGACCGCGCCCTACAGCTTCTGGGCGGTGGGCGGGCTGCTGCTCTGGGGCTTCACCCTGAAGTCAGGGATCAACACCTCGCTGGCGGGGATCGCCGCGGCCTTCTGCCTGCCGCTGGAGCCCAAGCGCGGGGCCGGTCCGGGCGTGCTGGCCGAGACCATGGAGGCCCTGCACCCCTACGTGGCCTTCCTGATCCTGCCCCTGTTCGCCTTCACCGCCGCCGGCTTCCGAATCAGCCCGCAGGCGTTGCTGGGTCCCGTCAGCCTGGGCATCGCGGCCGGCCTCTTCCTGGGCAAGCAGATCGGCGTCTTCGGCGCGACCTCGCTGGTGATCGGGCTGAAGTGGGCGCGGCGGCCGACCGGCGCCAAGTGGCTGGAGCTGTACGGCCTTTCGGCCCTGGCCGGGGTGGGCTTCACCATGAGCCTCTACATCGGCGCCCTGGCGTTCCCCGACGCCGACGGGCTGGACCAGGCCCAGGTGCGGGCCGGCGTGGTGCTGGGCTCCATCGCCTCGGTGCTGCTGGGCCTGGCGGTCCTGGGCCTCAGCGCCGCGCGGCGGGCGCGCGACGCGGACGCCTGACAAAGCCGCTTGCCGTACAGCTCGCTTTGGCGTCCGCTGGCCGCTCGGGCGAGACGCGAGGGGCGTAATGACGACATTCCGTTTGAACGGGCGCGAGGTCACCGTCCACGCCCCGGACGATTCGCCCCTGCTGTGGGCGATCCGCGAGGAGCTGGGGCTCACCGGCACCAAGTTCGGCTGCGGCATCGGCCAGTGCGGCGCCTGCACCGTGCACGTGGGCGGCCAGGCGGTGCGATCCTGCATCACCCCGGCGGCGGCCATCGCCGGCCAGGAGGTCACCACCATCGAGGGGCTGGACCCGCACGGCGCGCACCCGCTGCAGACGGCCTGGATCGAGGCCCAGGCGCCCCAGTGCGGCTACTGCCAGTCGGGCCAGATCATGCAGGCGGCGGCCCTCCTGAAGGCCACTCCGCATCCTACCGACGCCGACATCGACGCGGCCATGAACGGCAACCTCTGCCGCTGCATGGCCTACATCCGCATCCGCCGGGCCATCAAGCTGGCGGCCGGCCACGGAGCGCACGCATGAGCGCCCATGCCTTCGTCCCCGAGACCTTCGCGCCTTCCCGCCGCGGTTTCCTGATCACCCTGACCGCGGCCGGCGCCGTCTTCTCGCTGAACGCCCCGCCGGCGGACGCGGCCGACGCCGCCTTCGCCCCCACCATCTGGTACGGCATCGACAGGGACGGGATCGTCACCGTCCACGTGATCCGTGCCGAGATGGGCCAGCACGTCGGCACCGCCATCGCCCGCATCGTCGCCGACGAGCTGGAGGCGGACTGGTCGAAGGTCCGCATCGACCATGTGGACTCCGATCCCAAGTGGGGCCTGATGGTCACCGGCGGCAGCTGGTCGGTCTGGCAGAGCTATCCGCTGTACAGCCAGGCGGGAGCTGCGGGCCGGATGGCCCTCATCGACGCCGGGGCCAAGATGCTGGGCGTGGCGCCCTCGGCCTGCGTGGGCCGGAACGGCGCGGTGCATGCCGGCAAGAAGGCCGTGACCTACGGCCAGATCGTCGCCAAGGGCGGGCTGAAGGCCAGCTACAGCAAGGAAGAGCTGGACAAGCTGCCGCTGAAGCCAGTCGCCGAGCGGCGGATCATCGGCAAGCCCGGCGCCGCGCGCGACATTCCCGAGAAGACCAACGGCCAGGGCAAGTACGGCCTGGACGCCCGCGTTCCCGGCATGATCTACGCCCGGCCGAAACTGCCGCCGGTGCGCAACGGGGCCAAGGTCGCCGGCATCGACGACAGCGCGGCCAAGGCCGTGCCGGGCTTCATCAAGGCCGTCGCCCTGGACGACCCGTCCGGCACGGTCCCGGGCTGGGTGGTGGCCTATGGCGAGACCTTCGTCGCCGCCGACCGCGCCGCCGAGGCGCTGAAGGTCACCTGGACCACCGACGACACCGCCAAGGTCTCCGAGGCCGACCTGCAGAAGCGCGCCGCCGACCTGATCGCCGATCCGACCCAGGGCGCCCTGGTGGTGGCCGACCCCGGCGTCGACGCCGCCTTCGCGGCCGCCAAGACCCGGCTGGAGCGCACCTACACCACCGCCACCGCCGTCCACTTCCAGATGGAGCCGGTGAACGCCCTGGCTTTCGAGAAGGATGGCCTGTTCGAGATCCACACCGGCAACCAATGGCAATCGCTGGTGCTGCCCTGGCTCGCCAAGGCTCTCGGGCGCGACGAGAAGACTATCGTCATGCGCACCTACCTGCTGGGCGGCGGGTTCGGCCGGCGGCTGAATGGCGACTACGCCGTGGGCGCGGCCCTGGCGTCCAAGGCCGTGGGCGGCAAGCCGGTGAAGCTGGTGTTCACCCGCGCCGACGACGTCCGCTTCGACAGCCCCCGGTCGCCGTCCGTCCAGGTGGTGAAGATGGCGTTCGGCGAGGGCGGGCGCGTCACCGCGATGGACCACGCGGCCGCCGCTGGCTGGCCCACCCAGGTGATGGCGCCCTTCTTCATGCCCAAGGGCCAGAACGGCGTCGCCTACGATCCCTTCGCCATCTCCGGCGCGGACCACTGGTACGAGGTGGGCGCCCAGCGCGTGCGGGCGGTCTCCAACGACCTGGCCAACCGCACCTTCCGGCCCGGCTGGCTGCGCTCGGTGGGACCTGGCTGGACCAACTGGGCGGTGGAGAGCTTCATGGACGAGGCCGCGCACGAGGTCGGCGCCGACCCCCTGGCCTTCCGGCTGAGGCTGCTGACCGGCGCGGGCCGCAATGCGGGCTCAGGACCCACCGCGGTCGGTGGGGCCAAGCGCCAGGCCGCGGTGCTGAAGCGCGTGGCGGAGAAGGCCGGCTGGGGGCAGCCGCTGCCGAAGAACACCGGCCTGGGCCTGGCCACCACCTTCGGCCAGGAGCGCGACATGCCCACCTGGGTCGCGTGCGCCGCCCGGGTGCGGGTGGACCCGGCCAGCGGCCTGGCCAAGGTGGAGAAGCTGACCCTGGTCGCCGACTGCGGCACGGTGGTCCACCCGGACGGCGCCCTGGCGCAGATGGAAGGGGCGGCGCTGTGGGGCATGAGCCTGGCGCTGTTCGAGGGCACGGCCTTCGAGAACGGCCAGGTGCGCGACACCAACCTCGACAGCTACACGCCCCTGCGGATGGGCGACACGCCGGACGTGGAGGTGGAGTTCATCGCCTCCGACCAGCCGCCCGTGGGCCTGGGCGAGCCGGCCACCACCGTCGTCGGGCCGGCCATCGGCAACGCCATCTTCCGCGCGGTCGGCGCCCGCGTCCGCGACCTGCCCATCCGGCCGGAGGCGGTGAAGGCGGCGATCAAGGCCTGAGGGCCACGCCGCGCAAGCCGTGCGACAACCTGTTCGCCGAGGCGGCGTCAGGTCGCAAGGGCGCACGGATCAACCTGCGATAAGGTCTGCACTCGATGGGCCGCCAACGGGAGAGGGTATGGCCGAACAGGTGATAGAAGAGGCGGATCCGGGGGTGGAGCGCCAGCGGGAAGCCGAGCACCGGGTCAAGAACACCCTGCAGCTGATCTCGTCGATCGTGCTGCTGCAGGGGCGGCGCGCCTCGGACGAGGCGGCGCGGCAGGCGCTGCGGGCTGTCCAGCAACGGGTCGCCGCGGTCAGCGTGGCGCACCGGCACGTGGCGTGGGCCGACGATGGCGAGCGCGTCGAGCTGGCCGCCCTCGTGCGCGAGATCGTGGGCGACCTGGCGGGTTCGGCCGGGCGCGAGGGCGTGGCGATCGATCTGGATCTCGAGCCGGTCTACATCCCCGGCCGCCAGAGCGCCTCATTCGCCCTGCTGCTCAGCGAGACCGTGGGCAATTGCCTGCGCCACGCGTTCCCCGAGGGGCGTCCGGGCCGGGTGCAGGTGGCGCTGCGCCGCTCCGGCGACGGCTTCGAGCTCTCGGTGATCGACGACGGCGTGGGCGCCCCGGACGGCGGCTCTGCGGCCGGCTTCGGGCTGACCGTGGCCCAGCTGATGGCCCAGCAGCTCCGCGGCAAGCTGGCGATGGGTCCGGCGCAACCCGGGCTCAAGCTTTCCGTTAGCATCCCCATGGACGCACAAGCTCCGCCGCGGCCCTGACCGCCCGTGCCGCTGGCTGCGGACATCGTCGGCGTGGGCGCGGCCCTCTGCTCGATGGGCAGTTTCGTGCCGCAGATCGTCAAGATCGTGCGCGAACGCGAAGCGGATGGGGTCTCCTTGCGCATGTATGCGGTGACGGTCACCGGCTTCACCCTCTGGACCGCCTACGGGTTCCTGACCCGCAGCTGGCCCGTGGCCGGCTCGAACATCGTCTGCCTGCTGCTCTCGGCGACCATCCTGGCGCTGAAATGGCGCTTCTCGACGGCCAGGGCTGAGGACGATCGCCGGTCGCGATGAGGATCGCTGCGTCGCTGCGGCTCTAGCCAGGCGCGGGCCGGGGCCGTAGATCGTCCCCGGGGTGCGTTGAGAAGGCATGGGTATGAGCGACAGACTGGCGGCGGCGCAGGCCGCCTTGACCGCGGGCCGGCGCGACGAGGCGATCGAGCATCTGATCGCCGCCGTGGACGAGGACGCCGCGCGACCCAGCCCGGCCTACCGCGCCCTGGTCGGCCAGCTGTACGGCGCGGGCCGCTACGAAGAGGGCCTGGCCTATGCGCGCAAGGCCCTGGAACGCCATCCCCGCGACTACGACCTGAACAACAGCTACGGGGTGCTGCTGCGCAAGCTGCGCCGCCAGCCCGAGGCCGTGAAGGCGCTGGAGCAGGCGATCAAGCTGAACCCCAAGGCCATGGCCGCCCAGCAGAACCTGGGCAATGTGTTCCTGGACCTGAACGAAAACGCCCGGGCCGAGGCGATCTTCACCAAGCTGGTGCGGCTGGAGCCCCGCAACCTCGAGTTCCTGCGCCTGCTGGCCCGTTCGCTGAGCAAGCAGGGCAAGGTCGAGCCCGCCCTCGTGCGCCTTCGCCAGGCGATCTCGATCCGCAAGGACAACGTCGACTGCTGGCTGGACCTGGTCGGCCTGCTCAACGAGGAATACCGCAGCCAGGAGGCCGAGGAGCAGCTCGAACGGGCGCTGGGCGCCCTGCCCGGCAACCGCCGCCTGCTGGAAGGCAAGGTCATGATCCTGCGCCGCGGCGGCCAGGGCGCGCGCGCCGAGGCCTTCATGGAGGAGCAGCTGGCGCTGCATCCCGAGGCGGCCTGGCTGCACTACCAGCTGAGCAGCCTGATCGGCGACCGGAACCGCGAACGCGCCTGCGCCCTGGCGCGCCGAGCGCTGGAGCTGGAGCCCGGCAACCTCGACTACGCCACCTCGCTGATCGAGAACCTCGAGCGCAACCGGATCGGCGACGAGGGCGCCCACATCGAGGAGGCCTACCAGCTGGGCCTGCGCCTCCTGCCGCGCAAGGCCGAGTTCGGCGAGGCCGCCACCAAGATCCTCACCGAGACCTTCATCCGCGTCGCCGACTACGAGGCGGTCGAGGCGCTCGGCGACTTCACCACCGTGGGCCGCAACTGGGCCTCCAGCGGCCGCCACTCGGCCCTGCTGAAGCAGCTGTCGCGCATCGGCAATGACGACGACCGGCGCGAGCTGGTGGAGCAGCACCGGATCTGGGGGCGGATGGCCGAGAGCGCGGCCGCGCGCCGGCCGGTCAAGCGCCCGCCGCCTCGCGCGCCCGGCGGCAAGATCCGGCTGGGCCTGCTGTCGTCGGACCTGCGCCAGCACCCGGTGGGCTACTTCGCCCTGCCGCTGTTCGACCACATCGACAACGAACGGTTCGAGGTGTTCGTCTACTCGTACTACCTGGGCAAGGAAGACCCCGCACAGCGCTACATCACCAGCAAGGTCAGCGCCTACCGGTGGTCGCCCGAGATCAATGTCAGCGCCGCGGCCCAGCAGATCGCCGACGACCAGCTCGACATCCTGATCGAGCTCGGCGGCTCCACCCACATGAACAAGCTGGAGGTGATGGCCTACAAGGCTGCGCCGCTGCAGGCGAGCTGGCTGGGCTACCCGCACTCCGCGGGCCTCGCCACCATCGACTACTTCATCTGCGATCAGTACAGCCGCCCGACCAAGCCGGAATACCTGATCGAGACGCCGCTGGAGATGCCGCGCAGCTGGGTGGCGCTGGGCAAGGCGTTCTTCGCCGAGCGGGAAATCACCCCGGGCCTGCCCAGCGACCGCAACGGCTTCATCACCTACGGAACGGCCAACAACCCGCACAAGTACAATCCGCGGATGCTGCGCGCCTGGGCCAGGATCGTGGCCGCTACGCCCGGCTCGAAGTTCGCCTTCATCCGCCCCGAGGGCTCGGGCGCCAGCTTCCGGCGCAACATCGAGGCCCAGTTCGCACTCGAGGGCGTCAGCCCCGACCGGCTGGTGTTCCACGTGATCCGCGGCGCCCACCTGCCGTTCTACAACGAGGTGGACCTGACGCTGGACACCTTCCCGTTGACCGGCGGCACCACCACCACCGAGAGCCTCTGGATGGGCGTGCCGCTGGTCACCCTGCGCGGGGAGATGTTCCACGAGCGGCTGAGCTATTCGATCCTGTCGAACGCCGGCCTCGGCGACCTCTGCACCGACGACCTGGACGAGTACCAGCGGCTGGCGCTGCAGCTGGCGGCGGACACCGACCGGCGCCGGGCGCTGCGCACCGGCCTGCGCGACATGATCCGCAACTCCGCCCTGGGCCAGACCGAGCAGTTCGCCCGCGACTTCTACGACATGCTGCACCGCGCCGTGACCGAGCGGGCGGGCGCCCGTGCCACTGCCTGATCAGGAGATCGCCGAGCTGGAGCGGCTCGCGGCGCTAGAGCCGCAGGTCGAGGCGCGGCGCCGCGAGCTCGCCCGCGCCCTCCTCCGCGCCGGCCGGCGCGTCGAAGCGGAGGCTCAGCTGCGCGCGGCGGTGGCGGACCTGCCGAACGCCGTGGGCTGCTGGCTGGACCTCGCGACCCTGCTGAACGCGGCGCGGCGGGTGGCCGAGGCGGAGGCGGCGCTGGACGGCGGCCTCGCCGCCAATCCCGGTGAGCGGCGCCTGCTCGAGGCCAAGGCCCTGGTCCTGCGCCTGTCCGGTGACACCGGCCGCACGGAGGCCTTCCTCCAGGGCCTGGCGGCGCATCATCCGGACGAGGCCTGGATCCACTTCCACCTCGGCGACCTGGTGGCCACCTACGACAGCCGGCGAGGCGAGGCGCACCTGCGCCGGGCCGTGGAGCTGGACCCGTCGCATGCCGATGCGGTCTTCGCGCTGATGCAGTGCCTGGAGCGCGCGGTGGGGCCTGAGGAGGGTGCGCAACTGGACGAGGCCTTCGGCCTGGCGGCGCGGGCCCCGGTCCTGGGGCTGGCCGGCGCGGCGCGGACCAAGCTGGTGCGCGACATCCTGGGCCGGGTCTGCGCCTTCGACGCCCTGGACGCCCTGCCCTCGTTCGAGGCCCAGGGACGGCTCTATGCCGAGGCGGGGCTGCACACCGCCCTGTTCCGCCAGCTGGCGCAGGCGCGCACGCCGCAGCAGCGCGAGGCGTTGATGGCGCAGCATCGGCTGTGGGGCGCGGCGGCCGAGGCGCGGGCCCAGGCGGCGCCGATCCGGCGTCCGGCGCCCCGTCGGCCTGGCGGCCGGATCCGGCTGGGCATCATGTCGTCCGATCTGCGGCGCCATCCGGTGGGCTATTTCGCCCTGCCGCTGTTCGACCACCTGGACCGGGACCGCTTCGACGTCTTCGCCTATTCCTACTATCCGGGCGCGCCAGACCCGATCCAGCAATCCATCGCCGACCGAATCGCGGGCTTCCGCAACTGGCCCGGCGTGTCGGCGCGCGACGCGGCGCAGCGGATCGCCGACGACGACCTGGACCTGCTGCTCGAGCTGGGCGGCTCAACCCATATGAACAGGCTGGAGGTCATGGCCTGGCGCTGCGCGCCGCTGCAGGCCAGCTGGCTCGGCTATCCGCACTCCACCGGGCTTTCCACCATCGACCGGTTCATCTGCGACCCGTTCAACCGCCCGACCGATCCGCGCTTCCTGATGGAGACGCCGCTGGAGATGCCGGCGAGCTGGATCGCCCTGGGCCAGGCGATCTTCACCGACGAGCCCGCCGTCGGCCCGCCGCCGTTCGAGCGCAACGGCTACGTCACCTTCGGCACGGCCAATGCGACGCTGAAGTACAGCCGCGAGGGCCTGCAGGCCTGGGCCCGGATCGTCGCGGCCACGCCGGGCTCGAAGTTCGCCTTCATCCGCCCGGAAGCCGCCTCCGCGGCCTTCCGCCAGCACGTGGCCGCCGAGTTCGCGCGCTGTGGTGTCGAGGCCGACCGGCTGGTCTGGCGGGCGGTGCGCGGCGTCCACCTGCCCGTCTACAACGAGGTGGACATCACGCTGGACACCTTCCCCCTCACCGGCGGCACCACCACCACCGAGAGCCTCTGGATGGGCGTGCCGCTGGTCACCCTGCGCGGGGAGATGTTCCACGAGCGCCTGAGCTATTCGATCCTGTCGAACGCCGGCCTCGGCGACCTCTGCACCGACGACCTGGACGAGTACCAGCGGCTGGCGCTGCAGCTGGCGGCGGACACCGACCGGCGCCGCGCGCTGCGCACCGGCCTGCGCGACATGATCCGCAACTCCGCCCTGGGCCAGACCGAGCAGTTCGCCCGCGACTTCTACGACATGCTGTATCGCGCCGTGACCGAGAGTCCCGCAGCCAGCGCCTGAGCTCAGAGGCGGAAATATTCCTGCAGCAGGTCGTCGGGGCGCGGCTGGAACGCCAGGTCGCTGCCCGTCCCGCGGAAGGCGATGACCCCCGGCGGCACGGTCTTGTTCACCGCACTCGTCCCCTGGCTCAGCACCGCGTCATCGCCGATCACCGAGCGCCCGATCACCGCCGTGTTGGGATAGAGCACCACCCGCTCGCCGATCTGTGGGATCTGGTCCTTGTGCCGGCCCACGGTGGAGTTCTGGTAGAGCACCAGGTAGTTGCCGTAGACGGCCTTGGCCAGGACGATGCCCACCGAGTGGCCGATGTAGAACACGGCCGGCATCTGGATCTCGTAGAACAGGTCGATCCCGTTCAGCGCCTTGTTCATCAGGAAGAGGCGCGTGGCCGCCGCCGTGTCGCCCGACCGCCGCCAGATCGTGTTGGCGAGGTAGTAGAGCAGGATGCAGTGCTGCGAGGACTGCAGCACGTTGAACTGGTCCGGCCGCCAGGGGGCGCAGGCGTTGATACAGACGTGCATGCGCTCCAGCGCCTCGTCGAGGTGGGCGTCGGCGGCGGCGCGGAACGCGGCCTCGCGGCCGTCGGGAACGATCGCCGCGCACTGGGCGGTGAGATAGCCCAGCAGGCTCTCACGGGTGTGGTCCAGCAGCTTCACGCCTTCAGGCCCTCCAGGTAGCCGGCCACCACATCCTCCACCGGCCGCGCACGCACGCCAAGGGCGGCCAGCCGCTCGACGGCGGCGTTGGGCGGCGGCTCCGGGCTGGCCGAGCCGGTGAAGGCCACGTTCCAGCCGGCGGCCTCGAAGACCCGGGCGATGTCGGCGTTGGTGGTGAGCCGGCCGGCGGCGACGTTGAACACCTGGGCCGCGGGCGACTCGGCGATGGCGATCAGGGCGTCCACGGTGTCGTCCAGGTGGATGTAGTCGCGGGCGATGTTGGGGCTGGATTGGAGGCTGAGGTCGCGCGAGCTCTTCGCCGCGATCAGCCACTCCGACAGGAACCCCGGCGCGTCGTCCGTCCAATCGAAGACGTTGGAGAGCCGCGCCACGGCCCCTCTCCCATCGGTCCGGGCCAGGGTCAGGTTCTCGCCGAGCGCCTTGGAGAGGTCGTAGACGCGCCGCGGGTCGGCCGGATCGAACACCAGGGCCTCGGCCTCGTGCGCCGTCGCCGTGCGCTGGCCGTCGTAGAGCCGCGTCGAGGAGCAGTAGACCAGCCGCTCGAACCGGCCGGCCCGGATCAGCTCGGAGATGAGGCTGGCGTGGGCCTCCACGGTGTCGAAGGGCCGGCGGTCGTAGTCGGCGGTGAGCCCGGCGCAGTAGTAGACGACCCCCAGGTCGCGGGTCATGAGCGCCGGATCGCCCTTGGCCGGCGTCCAGGCCGCCTCTCCGCGCTCGGCCAGGCGCTCGACCAGGCGCCGCCCGACGAACCCCGCCGCCCCCACCACGGTGATCATCCGCCGCGCTCGCCGATCCGCTGCGCCGGGGCGCCGGCGTAGATGGCGTAGGCCTCCACCTCGCCACGCACCACCGAGCCCGCCGCGATTACGCAGCCCTTGCGCAGCACCGCCCCGTCCAGAAGCACGACGCCCGAGCCCAGCCAGCAGTCGTCCTCGATGACGATGCCGCCCTTGGAGGGTTGGAACCCCTGGTCCTTGATCATCCGCGTCCGGTCGGCGATCGCATGGTTGGTGGGGGCCAGGGTGCAGTTGGCCGCAATCGCCACGCCCTGCCCGATCCGCACGCCATTGCCGGTGTAGATCACCGTGCCGGAGTTGATCGCGGTGTCGGCGCCGATCACCACCTCGCCCGATCCGCCGGCCGGCTTGATCTTCACGAAGCTGTCGATCATTACCCGCGGCCCGATCTCGATCAGGGTGCCGCGCACGGACTCCTCGATGTCCGCCAGCTTCGAGATCCGCGCGGTCGGGTCGATCCTAAGCATCGTAATCAGGATAGGCCGCGTCCTGCGGCGACAGCAACGCAGGCGCCATGGGCCAGTCGATGCCGAAGGCCGGGTCGTCCCAGCGCACGCCCGCCGCATGGCCCGCCGTATAGGCCGGCGCAATCTGGTAGAGCACGTCGGTGTGCGCCTCCAGGGTCAGGAACCCGTGGGCCACCCCCTCCGGGATGAACAGCGCCAGCAGGTTGTCGGCCGACAGCTCCTCGCCGATCCACCGGCGATGGGTGGGGCTGTCGGGGCGCAGGTCCACCGCCACGTCGAACACCCGCCCGCGCGTCACCCGCACCAGCTTGGTCTCCGCATGCGGCGCGGCCTGGTAGTGGAGGCCGCGCAGGGTGCCGGGGTGCGGATTGCACGAGAGGCTGGTCTGGGCCGGCGCGAACGGAATGCCCGCGGCGGCGAATTCCTCGGGGCAATGCAGCCGCGCAAAGCCGCCGCGCGCGTCCAGGTGCGGCTCGGCTTTCACCCGGAAGACGCCGGCGAGCGCGGTGCGCTGGAACTTCATCCGCCCACCACCTTGGTCTCCGGTGAGGCGACCACGAAGCGCCCGCCCCAGTCGGCGATGAACGCCAGCTGGGTCATGATCTCGTCCTTCAGGTTCCAGGGCAGGATGAGGACGTAGTCCGGCCGTGTCTCGCCCACCGCGGAGGGCGCGAAGACCGGGATGTGACTGCCGGGCAGGTAGCGGCCCTGCTTGGCCGGGTTGGCGTCGTAGGCGCAGACGATGTCGGCCGCCGTGGTCCCGCAGTAGTTCAGGAAGGTGTTGCCCTTGGCCGCGGCGCCGTAAGCCGAGATGGCCTTGCCGTCGTCCTTGGCCGTGCGCAGGAACGCCAGGAAGCTGTCGCGCACCGCCTCCACCCGCGCCGCAAACCCGTCGTAGGTCTCAGGTTTGTGCAGCCCGGCCACGGCCTCGCGCGCCCGCAGGTCGCGCAGGGCGTCGGTCTCGTCGTGGCCGGAGCCCAGGTGGCAGCAGAACAGCCGCAGCGACCCGCCGTGCGTCGCCAGCAGCTCCACGTCGAACGGGCGCAGGCCATGGGCCCGCAGCACCTGCTCCACCGCCAGCAGCGACAGGTACGAGTAGTGCTCGTGGTAGATGGTGTCGAACTGCACCTTCTCGATCAGGTTCAGGAGGTGCGGGAACTCGAAGGTCAGCACGCCCTGCGGTTTCAGCACGTGCTGGAAGCCGGCCACGAAGGCGTTCAAGTCCGGGACGTGCGCCAGGACGTTGTTGGCCGCCATCAGGTCAGCCCGGTCGCCGCGGGCGGCCAGTTTCTGGCCGGTCTCGGCGTTGAAGAACACCACCTCGGTGCGCACGCCGATGGCGCGGGCGGCCTCGGCGGTGTTGGCGGTGGGCTCGATCCCCAGCACCGGGATGTCGCGGGCCAGGAAGTGCTTCAGGAGATAGCCGTCGTTGCTGGCCACCTCCACCACCAGGCTCTCGGGGCCCAGGCCGAAGCGCTCGATCATCGCCCCGGCATAGCGCCGGGCGTGCTCCACCCAGCCGGAAGAGAACGACGAGAAATAGGCGTAGCCGGCGTCGAAGATCGCCTCGGCCGGCACGTCATGGTCGGCCTGGACCAGGAAACAGCGGTCGCAGACCCGCGTGTGCAGCGGGAAGACAGGCTCGTCGCCCGCCGCCAGCTGCTCGGGCGTCAGGTAGCTGTTGGCCAGGGGCTGCTCCCCCAGGTCCAGGAAGGTGCGGGTCAGCGGCGCGCGGCAGAAGCGGCAAAGGGGGGGACTCATGCGGCGCCTTCGTAGCCCTCGATCTGCTCCAGGCACAAGGCGAACGGATCCTCCCCGGCGCCCTGCCGCCGATACCAGTCCATGGTCAGGGCCACGGCCTGCGGCGCGTCCAGTCGGCTCTCGAAGCCGAGGACGCGCTTGGCCAGGCCGGCGTCGATGGCCAGGGCGCGCGCCTCCAGAGAGTGCGGGTCGGCCTCGTGCCGCCAGGGCTTCCCGCCCAGGGCCTGGACGCCCAGGGTCGCCAGTTCGCCCACGGTCACCTGCGGTCCGCCGGGCTTCGGCCCGAAGTTGATGGCGCGCGGGGCGTCCGGGTCGCTCGCCAGCCGCTGCAGCAGCACGAAATAGCCGGCCAGGCAGTCCAGCACATGCTGCCAGGGCCGCGTCGCCTCCGGATGGCGCAGCACCACCGCCTCGCCACCGCGGGCGGCGCGCACGATATCGGCCACGATGCGGTCGCGGGAGAAGTCGCCGCCGCCGATGACGTTGCCGCCCCGCGCCGTGCCCAGCGGGACGGTCTTGAAGAAGCTCCGCGCATAGCTCTGGACCACGATCTCGGCCGCCGCCTTGGACGCCGAATAGGGATCCTTGCCGCCCAGGTTGTCGCCCTCGGCGAAGGCCCGGCCCGTCTCGGCGTTGGCGTAGACCTTGTCCGAGGTGACCACCAGCGCCGCCTGCAGGGCCGGCTGGTCGCGCAGCGCCTGCAGCAGGTGGGCCGTGCCCATGATGTTGGTCTCGAAGGTGGTGATCGGGTCCTCGATGGAGGCGCGCACGATCGGCTGGGCGGCCATGTGCAGCACCAGGTCGAAGGCCTGTCCGGAGATCGCCGCCCGCACCGCGTCCGGGTTGCGCAGGTCGGTCAGGTGCGAGCGCACGCGGTGCTCGACGCCGGCCAGGGTGAAGAGCGCCGGAATCTGGTCCGGCGGCAGGGCGAGGCCCGTGACCTCGGCGCCCATCCGGGTCAGCCAGATCGCCGCCCATGCGCCCTTGAAGCCGGTGTGGCCGGTCAGCAGGACCCGCTTGCCCGCCCAGAAGTCCGGGCTCACCCGCGACGAGCTCACTTGCGCCACGGCGCCTCGCCGGAGGCCCAGAGGCCTTCCAGGACGTTCTTGTCGCGCAGGGTGTCCATGGCCGCCCAAAAGCCGTCGTGGCGGTAGGCCATCAGCTGGCCGTCGGCCGCCAGGCCCTCCAGTGGCTCGCGCTCCCAGATGGTCTCGTCCCCGTCGATCCGCTCCACCACGCTGGGGTCGAGCACGAAGAAGCCGCCGTTGATCAGGCCGTTGTCCCCGGGGGGCTTCTCGATGAAGCGGTCTACCCGCCCGTCGTTGATCTCCAGGGCGCCATAGCGGCCCGGCGGGACCACGGCGGTGATCGTCGCCGCCTTGCCGTGCGCCTTGTGGTAGGCGGCCAGGGCCTTGAGGTCCACGTCCGAGACCCCGTCGCCGTAGGTCAGGAAGAAGGGCTCACCCGGGTCCAGATAGCGGGCCACGCGCTTCAGTCGCCCGCCGGTCATGGTGGCCTCGCCGGTCTCCACCAGGGTGACGCGCCAGGGCTCGTGGTTGCGGGCGTGGTACTCGATCTCGCCCTTGGCCAGGTCCACCGTCAGGTCGGCGTTGTGGAGCACGTAGTTGGCGAAGTACTCCTTCACCACATAGCCCTTGTAGCCGAGACACACGACGAAGTCGTTGAAGCCATAGTGCGAATACAGCTTCATGATGTGCCAGAGGATCGGGCGACCGCCGATCTCGATCATCGGCTTGGGCTTGAGGTGGCTCTCTTCGGAGATGCGCGTGCCGAGGCCCCCGGCCAGGATCACCGTCTTCATTCTTCAACCTTGCTGCGGCGCGCCCCGACGCGACCGACGTGGAGGCCGTCTTAGCGGCTAAACCGCCAAAGCCCAACCGCGGCAAGGCGCCCGGGGCTTGCCTGCGGCCCTCCGGCGCGGCACGGGAGGGCCATGGTCGAGCCGCCCCGCGTGACGTTCCTGATCGCCGGCGTCCAGAAGGGCGGCACCACGGCCCTGTTCGACTACCTGGGCGACTATCCGGACCTGGCCCTCTCCGACGCCAAGGAACTGCACTTCTTCGACGATGAGGCCCGCGATTGGGCCGCGCCCGACTACGGCGCCTACCACGCCCGCTTCCCGGACCCGGCGGGGCGGCCCTGCGGCGAGGCGACGCCGATCTATAGCTACTGGCCGGCCAGCCTGGAGCGGATCTGCGCCTACAGTCCGGCGATGCGCCTGATCCTGGTGCTGCGCGACCCGGTGCAGCGGGCCTGGTCCCACTGGCGCATGGAATACGCCCGCGGCGCGGAGACGAGGCCGTTCGCCTGGTGCGTCCGCGAGGGCCGCCAGCGCCTGTTCCAGGCCGAGCCGTGGGGGCATCACCGCGAGTTCTCCTATGTGGAGCGCGGCTTCTATGCGGAGCAGGTGGAGCGCATCTTCGGCCTCTTCCCACGCTCGCAGGTGCTGATCACCACCTCCGATTCGCTGCGCAGCGACCCCGGCGGGACCCTGGGCCAAGTGCGGGCCTTCCTCGGTCTGCCGCCCGCGCCGACCCCGCCGGTGCGCGAGGTCCACGTCGGACAGGCGATCGACTATCCGTCACTGCTGACCGCCGACGATATCGACCACCTGCGGGGCGTCTACGCCGCCGACTCCGAGCGCCTGGCGGCCCTGACCGGCATCCGTTTCACCTAGGCTCGGCAGGGCCACACTCTTGCCCGGGAGGCTGGAGAGGATCGGCGCATGAAGGTCCTCGCCCTCGCCGCCGTCGCCCCGCTCGCCCTCCTGCTGACCACCGCCGCCGCACCCGCCGACGCGCCGCCCAAGCTGGCCTTGCCGGTGGCCTGCACGCCAGGCAAGACCTGCGAGATCCAGCACTATGTGGACCGCGACCCGGGGCCGGGCACGCGCGACTACCGCTGCGGGCTGGAGACCTACCAGGGCCACGACGGCGTCGACATCCGGGTGCCGGACCTGGCGGCCCAGCGGCGCGGCGTGGCGGTGCTGGCGGCGGCGCCGGGCAAGGTGCTGCGGGTGCGCGACGAGATGCCGGACATCTCCATCACCGCGCCGGGCGCTCCCCCGGTGCCCAACGACCGGATGTGCGGCAACGGGATGGTCATCGACCACGGCGGCGGCTGGATGACCCAGTACTGCCACCTGGCCCGCGGCAGCGTCTCGGTGAAGGCGGGCGATGCGGTGGCGGCCGGAACGCCGATCGGCCGCGTCGGCATGTCGGGCGGGGCGGAGTTCCCGCACCTGCACTTCAAGGTGATCCACGGGACCCAGGTGGTGGACCCGTTCGCGCCGGACATGAGCCATCCGGAGAGCTGCGCCGCCCAGGCCGGCCTGTGGACCACGAAGGCCGCGGCCGCCATGCCCTACCACGCCGGCGCGATCCTCAATGCGGGCTTCACCGACGCCGTGCCCACCATGCAGATGGTGGAGGAAGCCGCCGTCCCGCCGGCCGGCGCGGGCGCCGCGGCGCTGGTGGTCTATGTGCGGTCCATCGGGCTGATGCCGGGCGACATCGTGGACCTGACCCTGACCGGGCCGGGCGGCCTCACCGTCCACAGCGCCAAGCCGCCGCTGGCCAACTGGCGGGCCCAGGACCTGTTCGCCATCGGCAAGAAACGCCCCGCTGGCGGCTGGCCCACGGGCGTCTACGCCGCGGACTACAAGGTGCTTCGCCAGGGCAAGGCCGCCCTCAGCCGCCATCTGGAGCTGCGGCTCTAGGCGGGACCCATGTGGTCCGGCGCGAGGCCCGCCAGGCGCCGCGCGTGCATGGCCGCGTACAGCCCCTCCAGGTCCTTCGCGAAGCGAGGGGTGTCGAAGAGCCGGCAGGTCGCCTTGCCCTGCGCCAGGCGCGCGCGGAACCCCGCCATCCGCCCCGCATCCCGCGCCAGCGCCACCGCGAGCGCTTCGTAGTCGGCGAGCGTCCCCGCGATCAGCTCCGTCAGGCCGGCGGCGGTCAGCAGGCTGGCGGCCACCCGCGCCGCGAAGGTCTCGCGCCGCCAGGTCACCAGCGGGACCTCCATCCACAGGGCGTCGCTGGCGGTCGTGTGGGCGTTGCAGGGCGCCGTATCCAGGAACAGGTCCATGTGGCGGTGGCGTTCCAGGTGGCGCTCGCGCGGCACCAGGCCCGCAAAGACCAGGCGGGCGGGATCGATGCCTGCGGCCGTGGCGGCGGCGCGCAGGTTGCCGGCGGCGGCCTCATTGTCGGAGAACAGCCAGAGCACGCTGCCCGGCACGGCGCGGAGAATGCGCATCCAGGCGGCGAACATCTCCGGCAGGATCTTGTAGGGATTGTTGAAGGCGCCGAACACGAAGCCATCGGCCGGAAGGCCGTGGTCGGCCCGGCGCGTGGTCCGGGGCGGACAGGGGCGCTGGCGGTCGTTCGGCTGGTAGCTGCCGCCCAGCCAGGCGATCTTCTCGACGTAGTGGTCGCGGGCGTCCGGGGGGATCAGCACCGGATCGGCGATGAGGTAATCCATGAACCCCACGCCCATGGTCCCCGGAAAGCCCAGCCAGTTCACCTGCACCGGCGCGGCGCGCGCCGCGAAGATCCCGGGTCGCGCGCCGGCGGTGTAGCCCTTCAGGTCGATGGCGATGTCGACGCCCAGCCCCCGGGCCATGTCGGCCACGGCGGGATCGTCCAGACCGCCCACCTCGAAGAATCGGTCGAAGGCGTTGCGGAGCCGCTGGCGCATCGCATCGCGCGATGGCGGCCCGTACGAGAAGGCCATCACCTCGAAGCGCGCGCGGTCGTGATGCTCGATCAGCTCGGCGATCAGGTGCGCAGTGGCGTGATCGTGCAGGTCGGCGGAGACATAGGCCAGGCGCAGCCGCTCGGCGGCCGCGGGCCGCGGGAAGGCTGGCGCGGCACGGGGCTGAGGTCCGAAGCTGGCCTCTGCATAGACCTCGGCGGCGGTTTTGAGCTCGGCGGCGTCGAACGGCAGGGCGAGAAGGGGAAAGGGCACGGAGACGGGCTGCCGCTGTGCCAGCCCCTGGCGAAGCTCGGCGAGCGCGGCGTCCAGGTCCGTCCAGTCGCAGACCTTCATGCGGCCGTGCAGCTGCTGGCCGGCCAGGTACGGCTGGCGCGGGTCGAGATAGCGGGCGCGGGCGTAGGCGGCGTCGGCCTCCGCCCATCGGCGCAGGGCCGAGAGCGCATGGCCGCGGCCCATCCACGCGGCGGCGAGCTCGGGGGCGATCGCCAGCGCCTCGTCGCAGGTGGCCAGCGCCGCGGCCGGCTCGCCGCGGGCCAGCAGCGCCGCCCCCAGGTTCACCCGCGGCTCCGCATAGCCAGCCGCCAGGGCGGCGGCGGCGCGGTAGCTCTCCACCGCCTCCCGCGTGCGGCCAAGACCGGCCAGGGCATTGCCGCGCGCGTTCGCCGCCACCGGCGACGCGGCCTGAGCCAAGGCGGTGTCGGCGTCGGCCAGGGCCTCTTCGAAGCGGCGCAGGTCGTTGAGCAGGTTGGCCCGCGCGGTGAGGGTGTCCGCCGACCCCGGCGCCGCGGCGAGCGCCGCGTCATAGCGCGACAGGGCCGCCTCGCGCCGCCCCAGCCGGCGCAGGACCACGCCGTGGTTGCGGAGCGCATCCGCCGAACCGGGCTGCCGGGCCGTGGCGCGGGACAGCCACTGGTCCGCCGCCTGCAGGTCGCCGCGCTCGGCGGCTTGCAGGCCGGCGAGATAGAGGGTCTCGAAGCTCTCGGCCGCGGGCATCGCAGGTATCTGACCGATGCCGCCGGACGTGGCAATCGGCGGCGGGACGGCGTGACAACGGCCGAGGGCCCCACCATAGCTAGGGCGATGGAGTCGATCTTCCGCGAGGGCGTGGCGCACCAGGCCGCGGGACGGCTGGAGGCGGCCGAGGCGTGCTATCGCCGCGCCGCGGCCTGGCGGCCGGAGATGACGCTGGGCAACCTCGGCGCGGTCCTGCGGGTCACGGGGCGACTGGACGAGGCGGAGGGCGTGCTGCGCGAGGCCCTGACCGCGGCGCCCGCCAATCCCTATGTCCGCCACACCCTGGGCATGGTCCTGCTGCAGCGCGGGCAGTATGCGGAGGGCTGGCGACACTATGAGGCGCGCCACGAGCTCCTGCCGCGGCCCACGGCGCCGTTTCCGGAATGGCGCGGGGAGTCCCTGCGCGGCAAGCGGATCCTGGTGATGGCGGAGCAGGGGCTGGGCGACCAGATCCTGTGGTCGCGGTTCATCCCGCTGCTGGCGGCGCAGGCGGCGGAGGTGATCCTGGCGGTGGCGCGGCCGCTGGCGCCGCTGTTCGCCCAGCTGCCGGCGACGGTGCGCCACGGGGTGGCGTTCGACGAGCTCAAGGTGGATGTCTGGGCCTCGCTCGGGTCGGTCCCGCGATGGCTCGAAGCGGGGCCGCAGGACGCGCCGGCGCCGACGCTGGTCGCCCCGGCGGCCGGGCGATCGGCAGCTGGACTTGGCCTGATGCTGGAGGGCGGCCTGCGCAATCCGAACGGCGCGCGCCTGCCGGGCCCGGGCGCCGCGGCGGCGATC
The DNA here is from genome assembly GCA_019510435.1 of Caulobacterales bacterium. GTDB lineage: Bacteria > Pseudomonadota > Alphaproteobacteria > Caulobacterales > Caulobacteraceae > Phenylobacterium. The sequence continues at coordinate 152,170 of JAEKKJ010000006.1, forward strand.
GGCGGCCTGCGCCCATTCGTCGACGTGAGCCCGCAGGCGAGCGGGGCGCAGGACTTCCAGGACACCGCGGGCATCCTCGCCGGGCTGGAAGGGGTGGTGAGCGTCGACACGTCCGTGGCGCACCTGGCGGGGGCGCTGGGCAGGCCCTGCTGGATCATCCTGCCGCGGCCTGCCGCGGACTGGTACACGCGCTGGGATGACGATCGGACGCCCTGGTATCCGTCGGCTCGCCTGGTGCGACAGCGCAGCCCCGGAGACTGGGCCGGCGTGGCCGCGGCGCTGGACGCGCAGCTGCCGCCGGGCGGGGCCGACGAAGCCCAGCGTTGAACCACTCGTGATCCGCCGCCGCCTTCCCGACGGTGGAGCTTTCCGCTAGCCTGAACCGTCAGCCTAGCTCTCCAATGGCTGTGTCGCTTTGGCCGGGTGGCGGATCGTCAGATTCCGCCGCCCGGCCGTTGCGTTTCTGGCCCAGGGCCGCGCTCCAGACATCCCGGCATGATGCGCCCGCAGGCGCGCGCGGAAGCGCGGCTTGGCGCCACGCGCCCTTTGTAGGACGGCCCCGTAGACTCGTCGGATGGGATATAGCGCTCGGCCGCCGCCTCCGGCTCGGACGCGCAGCGACCCTAGGCCCAAAAGAAAAGGGCCGCCCCGAAGGGCGGCCCCGATCCTTGGATCGAACAGTCGTCGCTTAGATGACGTTCGCCGCGCCGATGTCGGCCAGCGTACGGCCCACCAGCACCACCGCGTCGTCGATCGTGTGGTCGTGGTTGGAGTCCACGAACACCACGGTGTCGCCACCGATCTGCACGACCACGTACTGGTTGTTGCCGCTGACCTGCGCGTTGGCGAGGGTCAGAGCCGCATCGTACGTCGAGGACGTCGTCTCGATGTAGTTGACGTTGTCGACGGCCGTCGGGCCACCCGTGAAGTGCAGGGCGTCGGTCGCTTGCCAGTCTTTGATCTGGTCGAGCGAGCCGGCCGTCGTGCCGGAGTCGCCGGCGGCGAAGTTGAACAGGTCGTTGCCATTGCCGCCCGTCAGGAAGTCGGCGCCAGCGCCGCCCGCCAGGGTGTCGTCGCCATCGCCACCGGCGATGGTGTCGTTGAAGGCGCTGCCCGCAACGCTGTCGTTGCCACCGCCCGCGTCGACGTTGGCGCCGCCGAGGGTGTCGCCACCGCCGGAGACGTCGATGCTGTCCGCGCCCTCGCCACCGGTGACGGTGTCGTGGCCGGCCCCGCCGACGATGGTGTCGGCGCCGTTGCCGCCGGAGATGACGTCGTTGCCGGCGCCACCGCTCGCGGTGTCGTTGCCATCACCCAGGGTGATGTTGTCGTTGTTGGTGCCACCGTTCACGGAGTCGTTGCCGGCCCCCGCGTCGATGATGTCGTTGCCGGCCGAGTTGGTGATCAGGTCCTGGCCGTCGCCGCCGTTGACGCTGTCGTTGCCGGCGCTGGAGACGAGGGTGTCGTCGCCCGCACCGCCGATGACCGAGTCGTTGCCGGCGCCCGCGAGGATGGTGTCGTTGCCATCTTCGCCTTGCAGGTTGTCGCCAGCCGTGGCGGCCGTCGACGCGCCGGTGATGGAGTCATCGCCGAGGTTACCGTCGATGAAGTCGCCGCCGCCCGTGCCGGTGTGGGTCAGGACGTCGTTGCCCTGGCCGCCGTAGATCGAGTCCTTGCCGATGTTGTTCGTGCTGACGGTGTCGTCGCCCGCATTGGCCTGGATCACGTCGGTGGCGCCCACGATGTTCGTGGTGTTGGTGATCGTGACCGAGTCGTTGCCGTCGCCGGCGACGATGCTGGCGTTGGCGCCGTCGGCCGCGATCGTGTCGTTGCCGGTGCCGGAGTCGATCAGGATGCTGCCGCCGCCTTCCGCCGTGGCGGAGGTGATGTTGTCGTTGCCGCCTTCACCGTTCAGCGTGTCGCTGCCCGCGCCGCCGACGATCGTGTCGTTGCCCAGGTTGCCGTTGAGGAAGTCAGCCGAGGCCGCGCCCGTGATCTTGTCGTCGCCCTGGCCGCCGAGAAGCGTGTTGGCCGAGGTCGCCGACGAGGTGGCCACGATCGTGTCGTTGCCGAGGTTGCCCTGGGCGAAGTTGGTGCCCGTGCCGACGTCGATGCTGTCGTCGCCCTGGCCACCGTACATGGTGTCGTTGCCGGAGTTGCCAGTCTCGGTGTCGTTGCCCGCGTTGCCCTGGATCAGGTCGGCGCCGCTGCCGCCCGCGAGCGTGTCGTCGCCGGCGTTGCCGTACAGGGCGTCACCGGTGATGCCGCCCGTGGAGGACTCGGCGCCCGTGGTGCCCGCGATCAGGACGGAGCTGTCCGGGAAGATCACGTGGGAGCTGAGGGTCGCGGTTTCGAAGCCCACCGCGTTGAAGGTGAGGGTCTTGCCCGTGAGGCCCGAGATCACCGTGACCGTCGCCGGGGCGGTGGCCGTGGCTGCGTTGAAGCGGACCGTGGTCAGGTTCGCGGACTCGCCCGTGGTCTGGAAGACCAGGGTGTCGGTCGTCGAGGTGTTGAACGTCGCGGCTTGCGCGTCCGTGATCGATTCAAAGAAATAAGTCGCCATAGATCTCTCCAGTCTTGTGTCACACGGACCCCTGGAACGCTTGACCCCCGTCCCCGACGGAGCAGTCCCAGCGGTCCATTACCCCAAGCGCCATAGCATGGCTGCGGCGTAGGTTAGACGAGCCCAAGGGCAGACGTATCGGAACCCTGCCATTTGCGCAACACCTAAAACCCCCTAGAGGCGGCTCCTGGATGGGTGTTGCAGATGGGCGACTACTGCTCGCGGAAAGCGTCTTCCAGCGTGCTGGTAATCGGCGAAATCAGGAAGCCCATGATCGAGCGTTCGCCCGTCACGATGAGGGCCGCGGCGGGCATGCCGGGGGTCAGGGTGACGTCCTTGTGGATCTTCTTCAGCTCGCTCGGCGGAATCACCAGGTCGACCTTGTAGAAGGCCGCGCCGGTCTTCTCGTTGGTCAGCCGGTCGGCCGAGACCACCGAGACCGTGGCGTCCAGCGAGTCGTTGAACCGCTGGTTCAGGCCGGTGAGCTTCACCTTGGCCTTCATGCCCACATGGACTTCCTGGATGTTCTTCGGCTCGATCATCGCCGTCGCGGTCAGCGGCAGCCCCTTGGGCACGAGGTTCATCATCACCTCGCCAGCGCCCACGACGCCGCCAACGGTGAACTGTGTGAGCTCGAAGACGTAGCCGTCCACCGGCGCGCGCACGACGGTGTTGTCGAGGGTCTGGTGCGCGGCGGCCAGGCGCGGGATCACGTCGGTCAGCTTCGATTCGGCGTCGCGCAGGCCCTCGGCCGACTGGCTCTCACGCTCGTCGCGCAGCGAGGCCAGCTGCATGCGGGTCTCGCCCATCTGCTGCTTCAGGCGCGCGACCTCGGCCTCCAGGCGACCCTTCTGCCCGGCGAGGTCGGCCTGGCTGCGCTCGTAGCGCAGGATCAGGGTCTTGGGCGCGAAACCCTGCTCGTTCAGCTTGCGGTAGCCGTCCAGCTCCTCCTCGGTCAGCCGCTGCTGCTCGACGACGGAGGCGATCTGCGCCTGCTGGCCCTGGATCTGGGTCTGGGCCTGCTCCAGGCGCTGGTTCAGGACCGCGGCCTGGCTCTCGGTCAGCTGCAGGCGGCTTTCGAACAGGAACTTCTGGTCGTTGATGAGGGTGGCGACCTGGGGGTCGTTCATCCGCCCGGTCAGCTCCGGCGGGAATTCCATGGCCTTCTTGCCCGTGGCTTCGGCGGCGAACCGGGCCTTCTGGGCCACCAGGGTGTCGTACTGGCCCTGCAGCACGTCGACGCTGGCGCGCGCCTCCACGTCGTTGAAGATCAGCAGCGGCTGGCCGGCGCGCACGAACTCGCCTTCCTTGACCAGGATCTGCTTCACCGTGCCGGTTTCCTTGTGGCGCAGCGTCTTCTTCATCGAATCGACGCGGATCTCGGCCGGGGCGGTCACCCCGGTGGCGAGCTTCGCCGTCGAGGCCCAGAGACCCAGGCCCAGGACGCAGGAGCCGATGATGGCGCCTCCGATCATCATCGGACGGCGCAGGCGCCGCTCCAGCTCCGGCGCCATCGGGGCGTGGTCGTCGCCGCCGAAGGTGGGGACGACGTAGCCCTGCCGGACCGGACCGAGATCGAGTTTCATCAGCCGGCCTCCACAGCCCGAACTTCGGCCGGCGCCGGCTTCACCAGGCGGGCCATAACCTGGTCGCGCGGGCCGAACAGCTCGACGCGACCCTCACGCAGCACCAGCATCTTGTCGGCGGCGCGGAACACCCCCGGCTTGTGCGAAATGATCACCACCGTCGAGCCGGCCTGCTTCATCGCGTCGATCGCGCGCATCAGCGCCTCTTCGCCCTCGGCGTCGAGGTTGGCGTTCGGCTCGTCCAGCACCACGAAGGCCGGGTTGCCCAGCATGGCGCGGGCCAGGCCCACCCGCTGGCGCTGGCCGGCGGACAGCACCACCCCGCCCTCGCCCACGTCGGTGTCGTAGCCCTTGGGCATGCGCAGGATCAGCTCGTGCACGCCGGCCAGCTGGGCCGCGCGGACGACCTCCTCGTCGCTCACGCCGGAGCGGAAGCGGGCGATGTTGTTGCGGACCGAGCCGGCGAACAGCTCGGTGTCCTGCGGCAGATAGCCCACGTAGCGGCCGAAGTCGGCGCGGTCCCAGGTGAAGACGTCGGCGCCGTCCAGCCGCACCACGCCCTGGTTCGGCTTCCAGATCCCGACCAGCAGGCGCGCCAGCGTCGACTTGCCCGCGCCGGAGGGCCCGATCACGCCCAGCACCTCGTTGGGATCCACCGCGAAGCTGACGTTGCCCAGGATCAGGCGCTGCACGCCGTGCGGCGCGAAGTGGACCCCCTCCACCGACAGCTTGCCCAGCGGGCGCGGCAGGGAGGTCGCGATGGCCGGCGGCTCGGCGCGCGCCAGCAGCGTGTTCAGCCGGTCGTAGGCGCGGACCATGTTGTTCAGCGGGTCCCACGAGCCGACGATCTTCTCGATCGGCTGCAGCGCGCGGCTGGCCAGAATCATGTTGGCGAACAGCATGCCCTGGTGGATCTTGCCCTTGATGATCAGGTAGGCGCCGATCGCCACGATCAGCACCTGGATGCCCATGCGCACCGCCTTGATGATGTCGGTGTACATGTTGGAGGATTCAGCGGCGGCCGCGCCGCGTTCGATGGTCACGGCCCGGTGCTGCGCCCAGGCCTGGCCCAGGGTCGGCAGCATGCCCATGGCGCGCACCACCTCGCCGTTGCGCAGGGCCGCGTCGGTGAAGCTGTAGCTGCGCAGCGCCGCGTCGTTGGCCTCGCGCAGGGTGTTGCGGGTGGCGCGCGCCTGGGCCAGCGCCAGCAGGAACAGCGCCACCGCACCGGCGACCGTCAGCGTCCCGACCATCGGGTCGATGATGAAGAGCACGATCACGAAAACCGGGATCCACGGCACGTCGAAGAAGGCGGCCGCCGCGATGCCGGTCAGCGCCTGGCGGAACTGGTCGAGGTCGCGCAGCGCCTGGGCCCGCGCGCCCGGCTCGCCGCGCACGGCGGCGTCGAACAGGCTGGTGAACACGCGGCCCGACACGCGCTGGTCCAGCGCCATGCCGAAGTTGATCAGGATCCGCGCCCGGTAGTCGTCGATCGCGCTGGAGATGGCGAAGACGAACAGCGTCGCCAGCGTCAGCATGATCAGCGTGGGGATGCTCTGGCTGATCATCACCCGCCCATAGACCTGGTAGGTATAGAGCGGCATCGCCAGGTAGAGCAGGTTGGAAACGAGGCTGAAGCTGAACGCCACCGCGGCCGGCTTGTAGCCGTCACGCAGGGCGCGCCCGAGCACGTTGTTCGGCAGGTCCGTCAGGAACGTGAGGAATTTCATGAGGTCCAGATCGTCCCGTCAGCGCCTGAGGCCCGATACACCAAACTCAGGCAAAAAGGGTGAACGGGCTGGACGATACGCCGATCCCGACGTCCCCGAACCGGCCCTCGCCGAAAGGGCGCGTAGATGCTGAGGCGCTCCGGCCTTGTCAATCCTGCGACTCATCGCCCCCATCGCGTGCTAGACCCGTCCGCCGCCCGTCCACACTGGGAGGTTTGATGCCGAGGATCGCCGTTATCGGCAGCTGCATTAGCCGCGACCTGTGGCCAATCCGTGGCGGGAATGCTGCAGCTCTGTTGTACATTTCCCGCACCAGCTTCCCGAGCCTGTTCGCCGCCCCCGTCGAGGGATTCCAGCCTTCGGAGGGCCTGCCGGGCGACCTGCGCCGTCATGAGCATAACGCCCTCCTGGCCGACCTGCAGAAGACGGCGCTGGCGCGCCTCGTCGCCTACCGCCCGACCCACATCATCTTCGACTTCATAGACGAGCGCTTCGACCTCCTCTGCGCCGATTCGACGCTCGTCACCGACAGCGCCGAATTGCACAGGAGCGGCTATCGGGCGCAGCCCGTGTTCCAGGCTATGCGCTCCATTCCGCGGCTGTCGGGCGGCTGCGAGCGGCTGTGGCTCGAGGGCCTGGGCGAATTCGTCGCGCTGTTGCGGGCGACGCCCCTGGCGCAGGCGAGCCTGATCCTGCACGCCGCGCGCTGGGCGGAGACCCAGCGGCTTGCGAACGGCCGCCTGGCGCCGCTGCGCGATGTGGAGCTGCTGGCCGGGCGTCCAGTGGAGATCGCGGACTACAACGCCCTGCTGGCGCGCCAGGACGCCGCCTTCGCCGAGGCGATGCCCGCCTTCGCGCGGGTCGAGGCGCGGGACCTGCAGGTGGCGGACGCCGCGCACCAATGGGGCCTGAGCCCCTTCCACTACGTGCCGGCCTACTACGCCGAGATCCGCCGCCGGCTGGAGGCCCTGGGCCTGGAAGGCGCGTTCAGCGCTCCGGAGACGCCGCCGTCGACGCCGAGCTTCGATGCGCGCCCTGACGCGCCCAGTGCTCCAGCGGCGTGACGCCGGCGCCGACCACGTCCGGGCGCGCGGCCACGAAGGCCAGGGTCGGCAGGCCCGCCTTGGCCTCCAAAAGCCCCCAGGCGCCGCCGCGCAGATAGTCCGTCAGCGGATCGAGGCCGGGCCCCAGCGCCTCGCCGCGCGCCGCCACATAGGCCGGCAGGTCGAACCACGGGCTGGGGCTGCGGCCCTCTGCGGCGCCCGCGGTCACGAAGTGGGTCAGGGGCTCGAGCCCCGCCTCCGCGACGTGCGGGTTCTCGGCCAGGTACCAGGCCGGGTCGAACAGCGGATGCGGCGACAGGCCCTGGCGCCAGCCTACGGTGAGGTAGTGGACGAACGCCGCGCCCCGCAGCGCCCCGCCGGCCTCGGCCCCGTACCAGGCGGGCTCGAACAGCGGATGCGGGGACAGGCCCTGGGCAGCGCCGGCCCTCAGATAGTGGGTCAGCGCGTCCTCGCCGGGCGCGAGGGCCGCCCCCTGCGCCAGGTAATGGCCGAGGTCGAACAGCGGGTGCGGCGCGCTCCCGGCCGCAGCGCCGGCCCGGACATAGTGCTCGAGCGGCGTGAGGCCGGTGGCCGCCAGGGCGTGGGCGTGCTGGGCCTGGTAGAACCCCGGATCGAACAGCGGGTGCGGCGCGCGCAGCTCGCGGGCGCCGGCAAGCAGGTAGTGGACGAGCGGCGGCAGGCCGGCCGTCGCCACGTCGGGATAGGTCGCCAGGTACCAGGTCTGGTCCAGCAGCGCGGCCGGCTGCGCCGTCGGGTCGGCGCCGCGCCGGACATAGGTGGCGATGGCTTCCGGCCCACCCTCGCGCCAGACCCCGCTGCGGGCGATGACCTGCGCCTGGCCCGCGGGTCCCAGCCGCGACAGCAGCCGGTCCAGCGCCCGGCTCGGCCGGTTGTGGCGGCGCAGCGGCTGCGGCCGCAGCCCCGCGCCATAGGCCTCCAGCGCCCGCTCGCGCAGCCGTGCTTCCAAGGCGGACCGGGCGGCCAGCGATTGGCACAGCGCCTCGGCGAGTTCAGCCCGGGTCAGCGCCTCGCGGGCCTGGGCCTTCTGGATGGCCTGCAGGGCGCCGTCGCGCTGGGCGGAGAGTCGGCGCACCTTGGCGGCCACCGCCCGCGCCTTCTCGAGCAGCGCCGCATCGGTGGCGGGAGGGGCTTGCGAGACCGGCGGCGCCGCCGGGCTCACGCGCCTTCGTGTTCGAGCCATTCTTGGAAGCTGCCGCGCCCGGAGGCGAAGGGGTTGGGGAAGGCCTGCTGCAGGTCGATGCGCTCCCGATAGAGCACCCGCTGCGGCTTGGCGATGGGCTGGCCATCCTCGTAGGTCCCGTAGGCCCACCAGCGCTCCGGGATGGCCGGATCGGTGGCGGCGGCGACCTGGCGCTTGTACCAGCTCCAGATCTCGTAGACCGGGAAGTTCCGGCCGGCGTAGCGCTTGGTCATGGTGTCGCCCAGCGGGCCCAGCTTGGTGAAGTGCCAGAACCGCAGCGGCGCGCCGTTGACCGTGATCGCGCCGTCCTTGCCGATCGCGACCTTGCGGGTCGAGAGGTTCCAGCTGGCCACGTTGTAGCCCGGGTCGCGGATCACCTTGACCCGGTCGAACAGGGCCGGGACGTGGTCGCACCAGCGCTGGTCGACGAAGAGGCCGTTCGGCATGTCGTCGTAGCAGTAGCTGAGCAGGCGGTCGTTCCACCACTTGGCGAACCGCGCGCCTTCGCCGCTCGTGCGGATGGCCACGAAGCCCAGGTTGAAGATGCCGGTGCGCGAGGCCGAGAGGTCGTTGTCGCGGATCGCGGCGTCATCGTCGTTCGGGTCGATCAGGTGCGGGGTGAGCAGGACCTCGTCGGTCTCCAGCCACTGCGCCAGGGGCTCCAGGCTGCCCAGGGCGGCAGTGTCGGGATCCATGTAGATCACCGCGTCGAAGCCCCAGCCGCAGGCCTGGTGTATGAAGGGGCCCTTCACCGCAGTGCAGACCTCGACCACATCGTGCTTGAAGAGCCAGCTCTCGAAGTTCGGGATGCCCAGGTCGCTGGCCCAGACCAGCCGGTCGAACGGCTCCTGCGCCGGGTCGAACGCGAACCCCTCCGGCGGCTGGTCGGTGATCAGGGCCGCCAGCTCCCAGTCCGGATGCAGCCGGCGCAGGGTCTGGAAGAGCACCCGCGCCCGGTTCAGGTACGAGAACGTGAAGCTGGAATAACAGAGGATCTTCATGGCTTTGCGGCGGGCGGCAGGTCGAGGGTGACCGCGCTGTAGGCGAGGTCGTAGCGGATCGGGCGGCGCTTGGCGCGGGAAAGCTCCAGGATCGCGCCGCTGGCGAAGGCGTCGGCCAGGGCGTCCTCGTCCGCCAGCACCGCGCCGCGATCCTGCTCCGTCACGAAGGCCGCCACATTGCCGCTGTCCGGCCCGGTAATCACCGCGCAGCCCGCCGCCACGGCTTCGTAGGCCACGAACGAGAAGGTCTCGCGGCACAGCGGCCAGACCAGCACGGCGTCGATCTCGGCCGCCGCCAGCGCCTCGGCCATGGTCGGGCCGCCCGCCTCGCCGCCGACCCGCTCGAAGGCCACCGGCAGGGCGGAATCGCGGCGCAGGCCGAAGTGGCGGAACTCGTAGCGCGCATCGAAGGCGAACCGGCCCGCAAGGGCGCGGAAGATCGGCCAGCCCTTATGGGCCACCGGCAGGCCGGCATAGGCGATGCGGAAGGGCCGGTCCGCGGCCGGGGCCGGGGCCGCCTCGGGCCGCGCCGCCAAGATGGCGTGCGGCAGCACCACGGTCCGCGCCGCTGGCAGGTCGGAGGCGCGGCGCCAGAGGTCGAGGGTGCTCTGCGACGGCGCGGCCACGGTCAGCTCCAGGCGCTCGAACAGGCGCCCATGGGCGGCCAGGTGCCGCGCGCGCCCGGGGCCGTAGACGCACACCTGACAGGCGGCGCTGCCCGGCGGCGGCGCGCCGCAGTCCTCCACATCGTCGCGCAGCAGGTGGAAGCCGGCGCAGAGGCTGGCGAAGTCGTGCAGCCAGAAGACGCCCGCCCGAAGCCCCGCCGCCGCCAGAATGTTGGCGGTCTCGTCGGGCTCGTGGCCCAGGAGGCTATGGATGGCGAAGCTGCGCCCCCCGCCGTCGCCGCCGCAGGCCGCGCCCAGCGCCGCGATCACCGTCGCCGGTGCGAAGACGCCCGCCGGCGCCCCGTTCCAGACCACGCCCAGCTCGCCCGGCTCAGCCGCCGTCCGCACTACCGGCCAGGGCTTGGCCGGGTGCAGGTGCAGGTGGTCGCGGCCCAGCTCGGCCAGTCGCTGGGCCTCGCGGCGCAGCGAGGCCTGCAGGCCGCCCATGTGGTGGGTGAAGTCGTCGTGACTGAAGGTGACGTGCAGCCGGCGCAGGCCGTCGCGCGAGCGTCCCAGGGCCGCGGCGAGCTCGGCCTGCGACCCCAACGCCATGGTCCCGCGCGTGGCGCGGGCGATGCGCTCGTCCAGCGGGACCAGGCCCTCGATCACCTCATAGCGGAAGCCCAGCGGATGCTCCGGCGGGACGACCTTGGGCCGGCCGTTGGTCAGGTAGTGCACGAACGGGTTGAGACCCGCGGCGACCACCTCGGGGAACGCGGCGCAATAGGCCTCGATCGAGAAGTCGGGCGCAGGATCGCGGCCCTCGCGCCACCCGAAGAGCATGAAGTGCTCCAGCGGCTCCGCGCCGGCCTCGGCCACGTCGGGATTTTGCTCGAGATAGAAGGCCGCGTCGAAGGCGCGCGCGGCGATGGCGTGATCCGGATGCAGCTGCGGCGTCGGCGGCGCGGGCGGACGACCGAACCGGGCCGCGGCTTGGGCGATCAGCCGTTTCACGCGCCCGCCTCCGCCACGACGTCGGCGGTCATGCGGCTGTAGCGCAGGTCGCAGAGCCGGGGCCGGCGCTTCGCCCGCGACAGGGCCAGGATCTCCCCGCTCTCGAACGCCGCAAACAGCGCCGCCTCGTCGGCCAGCACCAGGCCGCGGCCGGCCTCTGCGGCGAAGGCGGCGACATTGCCGCTGTCCGGCCAGGTGATCACCGCCGCGCCGGCCGCGGCGGCCTCGTAGGCGGTGAAGGAGAAGGTCTCGCGGCACAGCGGCCAGACCAGGGCCGCGTCGGGCGCCAGAGCCTCCAGCGCCGCCTGCATGGCCAACGGCTCAGCCTCGGTCACCACCACGGTCTGGAAGCGGGCCGGGGCGGCCGGGTCGCTGCGTCCGCCCAGGTGGTGGAATTCATAGCGCGGGTCGCCGGCGAAGCGCTGGGCCAGCTCGCGGAACACCGGCCATCCCTTGAGCGGCGCGGGCATGCCGGCGAACACCACCCGGAACGGCCCCTCGCCGGCTGCCTTGAGCCCGCCCCGTCGCGGCGCGAGCGTGGCATGCGGCAGCACGACGGCGTCCCGCGCCGCCAGGTCCGTGCGCGCGCGCCAGAAGGCCAGGGTCGCCTCCGCGGGCGAGATCACCGTCAGGGACAGGCGCTCGAACAGCCGCCGGTGCGCCTCGGTATGCCTGGCCCGGTGCGGGCCATAGGCGCAGACGCCGCAGGCGGGGCTGTCCGCCGCCGGCGCCCCGCAGTCGGCCACGTCGTTGCGCAGCAGGTGCACGCCCACGCAGAGGCTCGCGAAGTCATGCAGCCAGAAGAAGCCTTCGCGCAGGCCCGCCGCGTCCAGCAGGTCGGCGGTCTCGTCCGGATCGTGGCCCAGGAGGCTGTGGATGGCGAAGGAGCGCCGGGCGGGCGCGCGGGTCGCGTCGGCCAGGCCCGCGCGCACAGTCGCCGCCTCGAACACCCCCACCGGCTGGCCGTTCAGCATGACGCCCAGTGGTCCCGGCTCGCCGGCGGTGCGCACCGCCGACCATGGCGCCGCGGGATGCAGGTGCAGGTGGGCCACCCCACGTTCGCGGAACGCCGCCCCCTCGCGCCGCACGCACAGCTGCAGGCCGCCGGAATGGGCGATGTAGTCGTCGTGGCTGAAGGTGATGTGCAGGTCGCCCAGCTGGCCCAGGCGCTCCGTCAGCCTCGCGGCGGGGGTCGCGACCAGGCGCGCCGAGGCCGCGGCCGACTGGGCGATCCGCTCGCCCACCGGCGTCAGCCGCGCGATGACGTCGTAACGGAATCCCAGGTCGTGCCGGGCCTGGCGCCCCTCGGCCCGGCCCGCCACCAGATAGTGGGCGAAGGGGTTGAGGCCGCTCTTGGCCACGTCGGGATAGGTTTCCAGGTAGTCGTGGACCGAGAAGGCGGCGCAGGGGTCGCGGCCCTCGCGCCAGCCGGTGACCAGGAAATGCTCCAGCGGGTCCATGCCGGCCGCCGCCACGTCCGGATTGTGCGCGAGATAGAAGGCCGCGTCGAAGGCGGTCGAGACGGCCGCGCGGGCCTCGTCCAGCGAGATGGCAGGGGCCGCCGTGGGCGCAGGAGCGGCTCCGGCCGCCTCGGGCCGGCGTCGCGGCTCCAGCCCCGCAGGGGTCCAGGGCGGCGCCCAGCCGACCTGCTCCAGATAGCGCAGGGCGTGCGGCGAGCCGGCGATGTCGCGTCCCTCGCGCCGACCGACGGTGAGGAAATGGTGCAGCGGCTCGGCGTCGCGCGCGGCCACGTCCGGATTGTCCGCCAGGTACGCCGCCACCGAGAACCACGCCGCCGGATCGCGCGCCTCGCGCCAGCCCTGGACGCGATAGTGCCAGAGCGCGTCCATCTCCGGCGGGATGTCGGTGTAGACCGCGCGGTAGAAGTCCGGATCGAACGCCACGGCCAGGGTGCGGTGGATCTCTTCGGCGGTGGGCGCGGGGTCAGCGTGGGCCGTGGCGGCCATCGAGGGTCCGGAGCTTGCAACAGGCGGCGCGGCTGGTGTGCAACAGTTGGCGGGGCCGATCAACCGCTTGCGGCGAGGCGCCGCGACCCGTAACTCCCAGGCAGGATGAGCGTCGAACCCCAGACCAGATCCAAGGCTGCCCGGCCCAGGCCCGCAGGCGCCAAGGCCGCCGGCCCGCGCACGGCCTACCTGGTGCTGGGCATGCACCGGTCCGGGACCTCGGCGGTGACCCAGCTGCTGGCCCTGGCCGGCGCCTCGCTGCCGGCCAACGTCATGCCGGGCGACGAGCACAATGCGAAGGGCTACTTCGAGCCCTGGAAGATCGCGATCTTCAACGACGAGCGGCTGCGCGCCGCCGGCTCGGCCTGGGACGACATCTTCGCCTATCCGTTCCGCCCCCTGCCGGACGCCGAGGAGGCGCTTTGGCTGACGCGGGCGGGCCAGCTGTTCGACGCCGAGTTCCGGCGCGGGGCGTGGCCCCTGATGAAGGACCCCCGCGCCACGGTGCTGCTGCCCCTCTGGCGCCAGGTGCTGGCGGCGCGCGACATCTCCGCCCGCTGCGTGATCCCGGTGCGCCACCCGCTGGCCGTGGCCGGCTCGCTGGCCCGCCGCGACGGCTTCTCACCCCAGAAATCGGTGCTGATCTGGAGCGCCTATATGCTGGCCGCGGAGGCCTATGCCCGCGACCTGCCCTGCGCCGTGGTGGGCTACGACGCCCTGCTGGCCGACTGGCGGGCCGAGGTGGCGCGGATCGAGGCCGCCCACGGCGCGGCCCTGCCGAAGCTGACGCCGGCCGCCGCCAAGAAGATCGACGCCTTCCTGACGCCCGACCTGCGCCACAACGCCGGCGCCGGCGCCCTGGCCGAGCTGGGCTGGACCGGCGCCATCGCCCAGCAGGTGCTCGACTGGTTCGAGGCCCGCGCGGCCGGTGGCATGCCTGACCGCGCGCCGCTGGAGGCGGCCGCGCAGGAGTTGGCGCGACGGCAGGCGGACATCGGCCCGCTGGTGCCCTCGGCCGCCCTTGCCGCCACCCGGGCCGACCTGGTCGACGCCCGCGACCGGCTGGCGGCGGCCGAGGCGTTCCAGTCCGAACTGCGGGCGGAGATGGAGCACCAGCGCCAGGTGCTGGAGGCGGGCTGGCGCGAGGCCCAGGCGCAGGCCACCGAGAACTTCGCGCGTATGGAGCAGGCCCAGGTCCGGCTCGGCCAGACCGAGGCGCTGCTCGACGCGGTGAACACCGAACTCGACGCCGCCCTCGCCGAGCCGTAGCGGCTGGGCGCGGCCGGCTATTGCTGTTGGCCGGCCACCCGCTCCAGGCCCCCCAGGATCCGCGGCCAGCCGCCGCCCATGCCCTGCCGACCGGCCTCGTCCTGCGGCCGGAAGCCGGTGTGCTCCATCCGCACCAGGACGCCGCCCTCGACCGGCGTGAGGGTCCAGGTGACCACCGACTTCAGCCCGCCCTCGGCCTCCTCGCCCGAGGCGTTCCAGGAATAGGCCAGCCGCTGCTCGGGCACGACCTCCAGCACTTCGCTGTCGGTGGTCCCGTTCCACATGCCGGGGATGGGCGTGGCGTGGAAGTGGAAGCGGTGGCCCACCACCGGCTGGAAGTCGTTGCGCATCAGCCATTCGGCGATCAGCGCCGACTGGGTCAGCGCCCGCCAGATCTTGGCCGGCGCGTGCGGCATGACCCGCTCCACGACGATGCTCTTGGTTTCAGGGGCCAGGGTGGTCATGGGCGCATCTCCGAAAAGGCGGCGCGGCGCGCGGCCTATTGGTCCATCCGGTTGAGGAGGTCTTCGAGGGCGTCGAACCGGGCCGCCCAGAAGCGGCCGTAGAGGGCCATCCAGTCGACCAGGGGCCGCAGCCCCTCCGGGTTCGCGCGGTATAGGACGGTGCGCCCATGGCGGGTCTCACCCACCAGGTTCGCAAGGCGCAGCGCCTTCAGGTGCTGGGAGACCGCCGGCTGCGAGACGCCCGCTCCCGCGGTCAGGGCGCTGACCGACAGCTCACCCTCCCGCGCCAGGCGCTCGAACAGCCCACGGCGGGTGCCGTCGGCCAGGGTGCGGAAGACGTCCTCGGGCTCCATGGCAATTACATAAGCAATGACTTATTTATCCGTCAAGTCCGTGGGATCAGATTGACTTCCGCTGGGGCCGGCGGCGCTTGCTCGGGCCATGGAGATCAACGGCGTCGCGCACACCTTCATCACCGCGGGCGACTTCGAGGCCTCGGTCGCCTTCTATCGCCAGCTGCTGCCCTTCCTGGGCCTGAAGGAGGTCGCCGACACGGCGGACACCTACTACTGCGTGGGCGGGCGCACCGGCTTCGGCATCCGGCGGCCAAAGCCGGAGCACCGGGGCGAGCGGTTCGAACAGTTCCGGGTCGGCCTGCACCACCACTGCTGGCGCGCGCGGGAGCGCGAGGATATCGATGCGCTACACGCCTTCCTGCAGCAGATCGGCGCGCGCATCGTCCACGGCCCGCAGGACGACGCCTATGCGCCCGGCTACTACTCGGTGCTGTTCGAGGACCCCGACGGCATCCGGCTGGAGGTCAACCACGTGCCCGGCCGCGGCGTCTTCGACACGCCGAGCGGACGGGTCCAGGCGAGCCTGGACGATCGCTGAGCGGCCTTCCGAACGCGCGTTCCCGGCCCGCCTAGAAGGGCAGGACGTTCCGCTTCCGCGTGTAGGACAGGTACCCGACGTTGGCGCCCAGCCGCAGGCCCACGCCGGCGCGGATCGGGGCCAGGGTGATCCCGTTGGCCCGCTGGTAGTTCACGCCCAGGCCGCCGACGAGATAGGCCGAGCCCTCCACGCCGGGGAAGCGCTGGAAGATCGCATCGGGGACTTCGAGGTCGTAGCAGAGGGTGAAGACGCGGCTGGCGTTGCCGCCCCAGTCGAAGCCGGCCGACGGCCCCTGCCAGAACACCTCGATCGGCTGGCGGCCCTTCATATAGAGCAGGCCGCGGCCATAGCGGGCGCCCAGGACGAACGATCCTGAGCCCTCCTCGCCGGCGATATAGGCGGTGGGCCGGCCGTTGTTCTGGAACAGCTTCTCCACCGCCCCGCCCGCGCTCTCGGCGGTCACGCCCAGGAAGTCGGAGACGTTGTTGACGATCTCGTCCTGGCTGTAGGTGGAGGGGCCGTTGGACGGATAGGCGGGCTGGCTGTTGGGCGGCGGCAGGTCGCGCGGCCCGGCGTCCCGCGGCGGCGGCGGCGCGGCCGGGGGCAGGTCGCGCGGCGGCGGATCCCGCGGCTGCGCGCCGGCGACGCCGGCGGCGCCCAGGCTCACCAGGCCCGAAACGATCAGGGTGCGACGGTCCATGGGCGCTTCTGCCTCCGATTGCGCGATTCAACCCGCCCAGGCCGCTGGGATGCCGGAGGTCGCCTTAACGGGCGATTAACCACGCTCCGCGGCGACAAGGTGGCGGCTGGGGATATCCGTGTCGATCTCTTCCCCCCTCTATCTTCCCCCTCTGGGGGAAGCGGCCCGAATTGCGAAGCAAGAGGGTCGATGGGGGAAGTTGCCCGGACACCTCCCCCATTGTCGCCCGTTCCTGCGGAACATCGGCGACATTTCCCCCGCGAGCGGGGGAAGGCGAGCGACTTAGGGCCACCTAGGTTGCGGTGCGGAATGTGCTAGAGGGGCGCCGACATGAGCACGCCTCTCTCCAAGATCCGCAACTTCTCGATCGTCGCCCACATCGACCACGGCAAGTCCACGCTGTCCGACCGGCTGATCCAGGAGACCGGCGGCCTGACCCTGCGCGAGATGACCGAGCAGGTGCTCGACAACATGGACATCGAGCGCGAGCGCGGCATCACCATCAAGGCCCAGACCGTCCGCCTCGACTACAAGGCCGACGACGGCGAGACCTATGTCCTGAACCTGATGGACACGCCCGGCCACGTGGACTTCGCCTATGAGGTCAGCCGCAGCCTGGCCGCCTGCGAGGGCTCGATCCTGGTGGTGGACGCCTCCCAGGGCGTCGAGGCCCAGACCCTGGCCAATGTCTACCAGGCCATCGACAACAACCACGAGATCGTCCCGGTCCTGAACAAGGTGGACCTGCCCGCGGCCGAGCCCGAGCGGGTGCGCCAGCAGATCGAGGACGTCATTGGCCTGGACGCCTCCGACGCGGTGCTGGCCTCGGCCAAGAGCGGCCTTGGCATCCACAACGTGCTGGAGGCCATCGTCACCCGCCTGCCCCCGCCGAAGGGCGACGCCTCCGCCCCGCTGAAGGCCCTGCTGGTCGACGCCTGGTACGACCAGTACCTGGGCGTGGTGGTGCTGGTGCGGGTCTTCGACGGCGTGCTGAAGGTGGGCCAGCGCGTGAAGATGATGCAGACCGGGGCGACCTACCAGATCGACCGGCTGGGCGTCTTCAAGCCGAAACAGACCGAGATGGCCGAGCTCAGCGCCGGCGAGGTCGGCTTCATCACCGCCTCGATCAAGGAGGTGGCCCACGCCGCCGTCGGCGACACCATCACCGACGAGCGCAAGCCCACCGCCGTCGCCCTGCCCGGCTTCCGCGAGGTGCAGCCGGTGGTGTTCTGCGGCCTCTTCCCGGTCGACGCCGCCGAGTTCGAGGACCTGCGCGCCGCCATCGGGCGCCTGCGCCTGAACGACGCCAGCTTCACCTACGAGATGGAGACCAGCGCGGCCCTGGGCTTCGGCTTCCGCTGCGGCTTCCTGGGCCTCCTGCACCTGGAGATCATCCAGGAGCGGCTCAGCCGCGAGTTCGACCTCGACCTGATCGCGACCGCCCCCTCGGTGGTCTACAAGATCAAGCTCACCAGCGGCGACGAGATCGAGCTGCACAACCCGGCCGACCTGCCCGACCCGGTGAAGATCGACTCCATCGCCGAGCCCTGGATCAAGGCCACCATCTTCACCCCGGACGAGTACCTCGGCCCGATCATCAAGCTCTGCCAGGACCGCCGCGGCCAGCAGCGGGAACTCTCCTACGTCGGCTCCCGCGCCATGGTGGTCTACGACCTGCCGCTGAACGAGGTGGTCTTCGACTTCTATGACCGCCTGAAGTCGATCTCCAAGGGCTATGCCTCCTTCGACTACGCCATCGAGGGGTACCGCGAGGGCGACCTCGTGAAGATGTCGATCCTGGTCAACGCCGAGCCGGTGGACGCGCTCTCCATGCTGGTCCACCGCGACCGCGCCGAGACCCGCGGCCGCGGCATGGTGGAGAAGATGAAGGAGCTGATCCCGCCGCACATGTTCCAGATCCCGATCCAGGCGGCCATCGGTGGCCGGATCATCGCCCGCGAAACCGTCCGCGCCCTGCGCAAGGACGTGACGGCCAAGTGCTACGGCGGCGACATGACCCGAAAGCGCAAACTCCTCGACAAGCAGAAGGAGGGCAAGAAGCGCATGCGCCAGTTCGGCAAGGTCGAGATCCCCCAGGAAGCCTTCATCGCCGCGCTGAAGATGGACGCGGATTAGGCGCGCGCTATTCCAGGACCCGCCGCCAGACTCCGTCGACACGTTCCTTCAGCGCCGGGTCGCCCGAAGCGTCGCGCCCGACCACAGCGACGACATGCGTCCAACGGCTGCCGTCGGTTTCCTCGCAAAGCACACGGTATGGTCGTCCGGTCTGCAGGCGCCTCCTCCTACCCGCGTAGTCTTCCCCTGGACCGCCGACCCACATCCGGCGCAGCGCGACCATGCGCTGGCCCCGCACCTTCAAGAAACTTTCGATAGCCGCGACGTCCCGCGGTGGGATCGGCGCGATCATTCGGTAGGCCATAGGAGCGAACACAGCGACCAGGCCGACGATAATTAGCGCGTTCAACCTAGCTCCCCCTACGGCCACTCTCAGCCACTGACCTCATAGTGGGCCAGTTTGCCGCCTTCCCTGGCGAGTTCAATCGACATGCGGCGGGCGGGCTGGAAGATGACCACGAACCACACGAACCACACGAACAGGGTGGCCTGGCCGGCTTCGCGGCGGCGCATTTCGACCCCGTTCGTGTGGTTCGTGTGGTTCGTGGTCGAATAGACGGAGCCTCCGCTGCCGCGCAGCCTCAGAAGGCCCGCGTTCGCCGCGAAGCTTCGCTTGCTTCCCAGGGCCCGAGGCGTACCGTTCGCCAAAAGAACAACGGTAGCTGGGAGGATGCGATGGACGGCAATGCTGCGCCGAAGGTCGGCGCCGAGGTCTGGTCGCTGCCGCTGGAGACGCTGGACCCCAGCCAGGCCGGGCTGTTCCAGAGCGGAGCGCACCACGAGTGGTTCCGCCGCCTGCGCCAGGACGCCCCCGTCCACTACACCCCGCAGAGCGCGTTCGGCCCGTACTGGTCGATCACCCGCTTCGACGACATCGTGGCGGTCGATACGAACCACGAGGCCTTCTCGTCCGACCGGGACATCGTCATCGGCGACAACCCGGCCGGTTTCGCCCCGCCGATGTTCATCGCCATGGATCCCCCGCGGCACGACCAGCAGCGCAAGGTGGTCTCGCCCGCCGTGGCGCCGCGGCGGCTGGCGGACCTGGAGGTGCTGATCCGTCAGCGCGTCGGCGCGATCCTGGACGAACTGCCGGTCGGCGAGACCTTCAACTGGGTCGACCGTGTCTCCATCGAGCTCACCACCCAGATGCTGGCGACGCTGTTCGACTTCCCGTGGGAGGACCGCCGGCTGCTGCCCTACTGGTCGGACGTGACCACCGCCTCGGAGACCGTCGGCGTTCCGGCGGACATGGCGGAGCGGGAGCGGGTGCTGGGCGAGTGCCTGGCCTATTTCACGCGGCTGTGGCGCGAACGGGCGGCCCAGCCGGCCAAGTTCGACTTCATCTCGCTCCTGGCGCACGATCCGCAGACCGCCGGCATGGTCGATAATCCCATGGAATTCCTGGGAAACTTGATGCTCCTGATCGTGGGCGGCAACGACACCACCCGCAACTCGATCACCGGCGGGGTGCTGGCGCTGAACCTGTTCCCGGCCGAGTACGACAAGCTGAAGGCCGACCCCTCCCTCGTCCCGGCCATGGTCCCCGAGATCATCCGGTGGCAGACGCCGCTCGCGCACATGCGGCGCACCGCCAGCCGCGATGTCGAGTTCGGCGGCAAGACCATCCGCAAGGGCGAGCGGGTGGTCATGTGGTACGTCTCCGGCAACCGCGACGAGACCGTGATCGCCGAGCCGGAGCTCTTCCAGATCGATCGTGACCGCCCCCGACACCATTTGTCCTTTGGTTTTGGCATCCATCGCTGCATGGGCAACCGCGTCGCCGAGCTGCAGCTGAAGATCGTCTGGGAGGAGATCCTCAAGCGCTTCCGCCATGTGGAGGTGGTGGGCCAACCGGTACGGGTGCTCTCGAACTTTGTGCAAGGGTATTCGGACCTGCCGGTGCGCCTGCACGCCTGAGGCGGCCCGAGCCTGATCCGCAGACCGAGGCGCGTCTCAGAGCGAGCCTCCGGCTGGCGCGCCGGCCCAATGCGCCCTATGCCGGCGCGACACAGGGGTGGCGCGATGAGCGGCGAAGACTTCGTCTATGACGAGACGACGGGCGAGTGGGTCAGTGCGGCGCAGGCGGCTGCGAACGCGGCCGCAGCGACCCAGGTCGAGGTGCGCGACGCCATGGGCAACCTGCTGGCCGACGGCGATCGGGTGAGCCTGGTCAAGGACCTGAAGGTCAAGGGCGCCGGCCAGACCCTGAAGCGCGGGACGGTGATTCCCTCGATCCGGCTGACCGGCGATCCCCAGGAGATCGACTGCCGCTACGAGGGCATCAAGGGCCTGGTGCTGCGCGCCGAGTTCGTGCGCAAGGCCTAGCGCGGCGATCGCGAGCCCGTGGCTCCTAGAGCACGATGACTTTTGTCGGAATCGACAAAGTCTGAACCGTGCTCGTCGACTAAAAGTGGCGAGCCTGTTCTTCCCGCTTTGATGGTTCCATCAAAGCGGGACAGGCTCTAGAGCTGGTTGAATTCCCCGCAGCGGCACTTGATCACCAGGTCCGCCAGGAACGAGCGGTCCTCCGCGGAGAAGATGGTCTCGTCGCAGGCGCCGCAGACGAAGCGCAGCGCATGCTCGTCGGCGCCACCGGAGGCGCCCGCGTCCACCAGGGTGCGGCGGCCGACGAAGAGGCCGGGGAAGGTGCGCATCGAGACGGGCAGCATCGGGGTTGCTCCAAACTGGGTCAGGCGAGGTCGGCTGGCCTTGTGCAGTGCAAAAACTGTTCTGCCCGAGTTATGTTGCAATGCAATGGCAAAAGCGCCCAGACGGCCGCAATCCCTTAGTCTGCAACGGATCGCGGCGCCACATGATCAACGTCGGCGCGTCCATACTTGAGGCCGACGACCAGCGCGGCCAGAGCGATCGCCGAGACGACGCCGGCGAAGATCGCGTCGGCGGTCTTGGCGCCCAGCGACTGGGCCAGGGCGCCGCAGCCGATGATCGGCAGGGCGTTGCCCAAGAAGCCGCAGATGAAATAGGCCGAGACCATCTCGGCCCGGCGCGCCGGCGGCGCCAGGCGGTTGGTCACCTCCATCCCGCCGCGATAGCCGAGCGCTGCGGCGACGCCGCAGACGGTCGTGCCGGCCAGGAACACCGGCAGCGACCCCAGGCGCTGGCCCGCCACCAGCAGGGCCAGGCCCAGCGGGGTCAGGCAGAGGCCCGTCAGCATGGCCGGGCGCGGCCGCGCCGTACGTGTGGCCAGGATGGTGAGCGCCGCGGTCACCAGCAGCTCGGAGACCGTGAGGCCCGCCAGCGCTCGGTTGGCGATGTGCAGGTCGTCGGCGATGGTCGTGGGCCCCAGGGCGGCGAAGAAACCCACCAGGGCCATGGCCGAGAACACCGTGCAGGCCGGCGCCACGAAGGGCAGGCGCACCTCCGCCGGCACGCCCAGCCGTGGCCGCAGCGAGAGCATGGGCGGCCCGTCCCGCCTCAGGGTCTCGCGGGCGGCCAGGACCGCCAGCGCCACCGCTGCGATCAGGACCAGATAGGCCACGAAGGGCAGGCGCAGAGGGTGCGGCGCGTACTGGACAAGGACGCCGGCCAGCACCGGGCCGATGGCCAGGCCGGCGAAGTTGAAGCTGGTCATGGCGCTGGCGGCCAGGGCGCGCCGGGCGGCGGGCGTCGCCTCGGTGATCCAGGCGGTGGCGGCCCCGGCGCCCAGGCCCACTGCGCAGCCCGAGAGGATGCGGCCCGCGAACAGCCAGGCGGGCGATGGCGCGGCCAGGAAGAGCCCGGTGCTGACCGCGGCCAGCGCCAGGCCCGCCAGCACGATCGGCCGCCGCCCCAGCTGGTCGGAGAGCCGGCCCAGGAAGAGCAGCGCCGTGAGGTTGCCGATCACATAGACTGCGTAGAGCAGGACACCGCCCAGGGGCGACAGCCCATAGGCCTGGCGATAGAGGCCGTAGAGCGGCGTCAGCAGGGTGGAGCCCATGAAGAGCACGGCCACCACCAGCCCGCCGGAAATGCGGGCGCGGGCGAAGGGCGCTGCGGCGGCGGGCGACGGATTCGCCGCCGCTGCGCAGGATGCGGGCAGGGTGTCGGCCGCGGCGAAGCGGCTGGTGCGCTGGTCCATCTGGCTCTGCCTTTGATTAGGCGCCGGCGGGCGCGGTGGCGGAGGCTCGGCGCAGGCCGATGGGAGCGGCGAGCCGAGGTCTCCTAGATGGGCGACACAACCGCCGGTCTCCAGGGGTGGTCTCGCGCCGACCTTTCGCTACGGATCGAAAGGTCGTAGCCGCCGCCCGGGCGGGACCAGGATCCAGAGTCCGATGACATAGGCGAAGACCACCAGGTAGGCGGCCGTGAAGACCCACAGGGGCAGCGGCCAGAACACCAGGCGGTTCACCCAGCGCATGATCAGCGGGTCGCGCGCCCCGCCGCCGGTCAGGGCGTCCTGCCAGTCGGTGAGGAAGCAGGCCCGGCCCAGCGCCGCCTGCAGCGCCACCACCGCGAGCGCCGCCAGGTGCAGCGCCCGCCACCAGAAGATCCGCACCCATCGCCAGCTCAGCGCCGCGCCCAGCGGCACGGCGACGAGGCCGAAGAGGTTGAAGGCGATGATGGCCAGGTGGACCGCCAGCACGATCTGGCCCAGGAGCGCCGCCGGCATGTCAGGCCCCGCCGCCATGGGCCGCGACGCGCCGGAGCGGGAACGCTATCCTGGCGCAGGGACTTGCAAAGCCATGCGTTTTCTCTGCGACGAGATGCTGGTGCGCCTGGCGCGGCTGCTGCGGGCCGCGGGGTACGACACCTACCTGGCCGCCGGCGGCGAGGACGACGCGGACCTGATCAAGACCGCGCGCCGGGAGGGCCGCATCCTGGTGACCCGCGACAAGCGCCTGGCGGCCGCGGCGGATGAGTCGGTGCTGGTGAAGGGGTTCGGCGTCGAAGCCGAGGCGCATAGCCTGTCGCGCGCTGTGGTCCTGGACTGGGAATACGCGCCCTTCACCCGCTGCGTCATGGACAACGCCCACCTGCGCGAGGCGACGGCTGAGGAGGTGGACAAGCTGCCGGAGAGGGTGCGGTCGATGCCCGGCCCCTTCCGCATCTGCCCGTCCTGCGGCCGCGCCTACTGGCCCGGCAGCCACGTTCGGCGCATGGAGGCGCGGCTGCACGAGCTGGCGCGCGACGCCGCCGCAATCCCGCCGCAAGCTTGACGATAACGCCGACGCAGCCGACCTGTCGGCCAGCATCGTCAAGAACCAGGGGTCAAGCCTCATGCGCAAAATCATCGTCCTGGCCGCGGCCGCCGCCGCCCTGATGGTCTCCGCCTGCAACACCGTCGCCGGGGTGGGCCGCGACGTCCAGGCCGCCGGCCGCGCCGTCACCGGCACCGCGAACGACGCGAAGCACTAGCGGCGGAACAGGGCCCCGGGCGGGCGGGTTCGAATGTGATCCGCCATTCGAGGAGCCCGCCATGTCCACCTCCAAACATCCCGCGCCGGGCCGCGCGGTCCCGCCCCGCGACGACCTGGAGACCGATCCGGGCATCGGCGCCTCGCGCGGGACCACCATCGCCGGCGAGGATCCGCACATCCTGCGCGAGGACGGCGAGAACACCGAGGAAGGCGATGTCGGCAACGACACCGACGCCGCCGGCAAGCCGACGCCTCTGGAACGCCACCGGACCAACCGCTGAGCGGCCCGGACCTGAATTTCATCGGTTACGGAATTCGACGCGGCGAAACCGCGCGCAACCCTTCCGCCCGCGCGCACGAAGGCGCATATGGCCGCCATGGTCGAGATCGCACATCCCTTGTGGCGCTCCATTGGGCGGGGTCTCGCGCACCGCTGCCCCAACTGCGGCAAGGGGCGGCTGTTCGGCCGCTACCTGAAGGTGGAGCCGACCTGCCGCACCTGTGGCCACGACCTGGCCCGCTATCCCGCCGACGACGGCCCGGCGTACCTCACGATCCTGCTGACCGGCCACCTGATCGTGGCGCCCCTGCTGTTCTTCCCGATCGTCTGGCGCAGCCCGCCGCAATACTCCCTGCCGATCATTCTCTCGAGCCTGACCCTGCTGGTGCTCTCCCTCCTGCCGCGGGTGAAGGGTGGCTGGATCGGGCTGATGTACGCCCTGCAGGTGACGGGGCACGACGCCCAGCTGCACACCGCCGACTACGCCGACTGAGCCTCCCGATTCGGAACTCCGCCTTGGCCGTGCACGTTCGCAGCGGTCAGGTCGGGGACGACACGAGGAGAGCCGCATGTCCCTTGGGACCATACTCATCATCATCCTGATCCTGGCGCTGATCGGCGCCCTGCCGAGCTGGGGCTATTCGCGCAGCTGGGGCTATTTCCCGAGCGGCGGCCTGGGCCTGGTGCTGGTGATCATCATCGTCCTGGTCCTGATGGGACGGATATGACGCGCGGGCTTGGCGTCGCCTGACCTGAACCTCCAGAGCACGATGACTCAGTCATGTGCTCGTCGAAGTAAGCGTGGCGAGCCTGTTCTTCCCGATCTGATGTTCCATCAAAACGGGACAGCCTCTAGCATCCCCTCCGCTTGATCCGGGAGGGGATGCCTTTGACCAGCGGGACCGCGGCGGCGGGCGGCGCCATGACGCCGTGGGCTCGCATCCGGGCCATACTGGGCGGATCGGCCGGCAACCTCGTCGAGTGGTACGACTGGTTCGCCTATTCGGCCTTCACCCTCTATTTCGCCGGCCATTTCTTCCCCCAGGGCGACCAGACGGCCCAGCTGCTGCAGGCCGCGGCGGTGTTCGCGGTGGGCTTCCTGGCGCGGCCGCTGGGCGCCTGGGCCACCGGCTTCTACGCCGACCGCTACGGCCGCCGCGCCGCGCTGACCCTGTCGGTGGCGCTGATGAGCGCCGGCTCCTTCGCCATCGCCCTCATCCCCAGCTACGAGACCATTGGCGTGTTCGCGCCGATCGCCCTCACCCTCGCCCGCCTCCTGCAGGGCCTGTCGGTGGGCGGCGAGTACGGCGCCAGCGCCACGTACATGTCGGAGATGGCGGGCAAGGGCCGCCGAGGGTTCTGGTCCAGCTTCCAGTACGTGACCCTGGTGATGGGCCAGCTGGCGGCCACGGTGGTGCTGCTGGTCCTGCAGCACACCCTGGACAAGGCTGAGCTCACCGCCTGGGGCTGGCGCATCCCCTTCGCCATCGGGGGCGTGCTGGCCATCGTGGTGTTCTGGATCCAGTCGCGCCTGGAGGAGACCGCCTCGTTCCAGACGGTCAGCGCCGCCGACCGGACCCGGCTGAGCAGCCGGCACATGCGCTGGGTCCTGGGGCTGCTGGCCGTGGCCCTGGCCCTGTGCGGCATCCTCTTCGCACGCTACGGCGCCATGGCGGCGCTCACGCCCTCGGTGGCGATCCTGGTGGTCTGGCAGCTCAGTCTGGCCGCGCCCCTCGTGAGCCGCCATCCGAAGGAGACGCTGATGGTGGCGGGGCTCACCGCCGCCGGTTCGCTCTCGTTCTACGCCTACACCACCTACCTGCCGAAGTTCCTGGTCAACACCGCGCACTTCACCAAGGACGCGGCCACCGCCGTCTCGGCCGGTTCGCTGCTGGTCTATATGTGCGTCCAGCCGGCGGTGGGAGCGCTCTCCGACCGCGTGGGGCGGCGCACCACCCTGATCGCCGCCTTCCTGGCCGGCATGCTGCTCACCTTCCCGATCATGAGCGCCCTCGCGCATGTCAGCAGCGTGGCGGCGGCCTTCGGCCTGGCGACGGCCCTCTGCCTGATCCACACCGGCTATTCCTCGGTCAGCGCCATCGTGAAGTCCGAGCTGTTCCCCACCGCGATCCGCGCCATGGGCGTGGCCCTGCCCTACGCGATCGCCAACACAGTCTTCGGCGGCACCGCCGAGTACGTGGCCCTGTGGTTCAAGACCCAGAAGCTGGAGAGCGGCTTCTACCTCTATGTGGCCGCGCTGATGGGCGTGGCCCTGCTGATCGCCCTGCGCCTGCGCGACACCAACAAGACGAGCCTGATCCTTGAGGACTGAAATGGGCCTTCCCGACATCGCCGCCCTGGCGGTGTTCATCTTCGGGTGGATCTTCTACGAGCCGCTGCTGACCGCGTTCGGCAAGAAGCGCGGCCACGTGGTCCACACGGACCTGACCATCATCCGCTCGGCCTGGATGAACAACATGACCAGCCGCGAGGTGCGGCTGATGGACAGCCAGCTGCTGGGCCAGACCCTCAACAGCTGCTCGTTCTTCGCCTCCTCCAACCTGATCCTGATCGCCGCCTCGTCGGGCGCCCTGTTCGGCGGACCGCGCACCTTCGCCACGGTCTCGGCCCTGGCGGTGGTCCACACCTCCTCGCGCCTGCTGTTCGAGCTGCAGCTGTCGCTGGTGGTGGCGGTGCTGGCGCGCGGCCTGCTCGACTTCATCTGGGCGATCCGCCAGATCAATTACTGCCTGGCGGCCCTGGGCGCGGTGCCCGACCCCCTGCCGGAGGGCGAGCGCAAGGCGTTCGGCGACACCCTGGCGCGGCTCATGAACCCCGCCCTGGGCTCGTTCAGCGCCGGCGTGCGTGGCTACTATTTCGCCCTGGCGGCCGCGGCCTGGCTGTTCGGGCCCTGGACCTTCATCGCGGTCACGGTGGGCATGGTGGCGCTGCTGTTCTGGCGCCAGCGCGCCTCGCCCGCCGCCAACGCCATCCACGAGTTCCGCAAGCTGATCGAGGGCCGGCGGCGCCCCTAGGCCAGGCCCAGTTCCGCCCGGACCGCCCTCGGCAGCTTGCCGGCGATCAGGCCGTGGGCGGCCTCGATCCATCCGCGGACGTCCTCGGCTTCCAGCGCCTCGAAATCCACGATCACCCAGTGGCCCTTGGCGAAATAGGGCGCCTGGCGCGCCGGGCCGCCGCTGGTCAGCACCTCGTAGCCGATCGGCGAGACCTTGAACGCCAGGCCGTCGCGGATTCCGGCCACCGCGAACACCTTGCCGCCCACCTTGTAGACGTCCGAGCCGCCCCACTGCACGACCTTGGTCGCCGCCGGCAGGCCGAGGGCGCAGGCCTCGATCTCCTCTCGGCTCATCATGCCAGGCCCAGCTCCCGCTGCAGCTTTTTCGGCAGCTTGGCGGCCACCAGGCCGTGCGCGGTCTTGAGCCAGCCGCGCACCTCCTCGGCGTCCAGCGCCGCTAGGTCGTCGAACTGCACCCACTTGAACCGCGCCGCATAGGGCGCGGGGCGGGCCCGGCCGGTCTCGGTCAGGGCCTCATAGGCGATGTCCGTCGCCTTGAACGACAGGGTCGAATAGGCGCCGTCGGTGGCGCAGAACATCTTGCCGCCCACGCTGTAGCAATGGTCGTCGCCCCACTTCACGTCCTGGGTGACGCCCGGCAGCGCCATGGCCGCCGCATGCAGCTGCGCCTTGGTCACGCCAGGACCCCGGCCAGGCTCAGGCCGTGACCCCGACGCCGATCGGGCACGAGACGCCAGTGCCGCCGATGCCGCAGTAGCCGGCCGGGTTCTTGGCCAGGTACTGCTGGTGGTAGTCCTCGGCGAAGTAGAACGGGCCCGCCGGCTCGATCTCGCTGGTGATCCGCCCATAGCCCTGCTTGGCCAGCTCGGCCTGGTAGGTTTCCCAGGAGGCCTCCGCGTCCGCCGCCTGGGCGTCGTTGGTGACGTAGATGCCGGAGCGGTACTGGGTGCCGACGTCGTTGCCCTGGCGCATGCCCTGGGTGGGGTCGTGGTTCTCCCAGAACACCTTCAGGAGGTCGCGGTACGAGACCACCTTGGGGTCGAACACCACCATCACCGCCTCGGTATGGCCGGTGCGGCCGGAGCAGACCTCCTCGTAGGTGGCGTTGGGGGTGATCCCCTGCTGGTAGCCGACGGCGGTCACATAGACCCCGGGGACCTGCCAGAAGATCCGCTCCACGCCCCAGAAGCAGCCCATGCCGAAATAGGCGACCTCCAGCCCCTCGGGATAGGGCCCCTTCAGCGGCCGGCCGTTCACGAAGTGGGTGTCGGCCGTGGGGATCGCGTGCGCGCGCCCCGGCAGGGCGTTGGCGGCGGTGGGCAGGTCCATGGGCTTCTTGAAGAACATCGCGCGCCTCCGGGGGGCTCTGGTCGAGGCAACAGATAGGACGTCGCGCCGCCGTCTGCACGCATTTGCGCGAACATCGGTTGCGGGCGCTGAACCGTGGCCGTTTTGGGCGTAATATACCGCCAAGGGCGCAGGCTCGGGAGGAATGCTGATGCGGATCTTCAGGATCGTGTTGCTGGCGGGCGTGTTCAGCGCGGCCGCGGCCGGGGCCTTCGCATCGGGCGGCGGCGGTGGGGGCGGCGGCGGGTCCGACATGCCCTCGACCTCCGCACCGCAGTACGACCCGGCCGCCGAGTACGCCAAGGCGCTGAACGCACTGAACACCAAGGACTACAAGGCCGCCGCGCGCGCGGCCCAGCACGTCACCGACGCCGTGCCCAAGAGCGTGGATGGCTGGAAGCTGCTGGCCACGGCCCAGGCGGGGGCGGAGAACTGGAAGGGCTCGCAGCGGGCCTACGAGAAGGCGGTGAAGCTGGCGCCCGACGACGTGGCCCTGCACGCCGGCCTGGGCCTGGCCCTGGCCAACCAGAAGAGCCCCAAGGCCCAGGACGAGCTTACCTGGCTGAAGACTAAGGCCTCGGCCTGCAGCGGCGACTGCGACGCCGCCCAGCTGCAGGCCCTGACGACCCAGGTGGAGCAGGCGGTCGGCGGCGGCGCGACCCCCGAGACCAAGCCCAGCGCGGCGCTGGAGCGCGGCTCGCTGCTGTTCGCCACCGCCGCGGGCGGCGACCGGGCCTATGTGCAGGCCGTGAGCCTGATCAACGAGAAGCGCTACGACGAGGCGCTGAAGTCGCTGGATGCGGCGCGCGCCGCCTTCGGCCCGCACCCGGACATCCTGACCTACCAGGGCTACACCTGGCGCAAGATGGGCCAGCTGGACCGCGCCGAGGGCTACTACCGCCAGGCGCTGGCGATCGCCCCGAACCACGTGGGCGCCACCGAATACTATGGGGAGCTGAAGGTGGAGCGCGGCGACCTCGCCGGGGCCCGCAGGATGCTGGCCAAGCTGGACCGGGTCTGCGCCTACGGCTGCGCGGAGGCCGAGACCCTGCGGCGCTGGATCGACCTCGGCGGCGACCCGGGCCAATAGGCTGGGCTTAGCGGCAGCGATGAGATCGCACTGGCGGCGGGGCGCGGCCCTGGCCGCGGCGCTGGGGGCTGCGCTCGCCGTGGGCGGTCTGGCGCTGGCTGCGGGCGCCGAGCCGCCGCTGCGGGCCATGCGCTGGGCGCCGCGCGACGCCGACCCGGCCCGCGCCTTCGCCACCCAGCCCGCCGAGTGCCTCAAGCCGCCGCCCACGGACCCGGCCGCGGCGCTCTCGGTGGAGATCGGCCGGGCGGCGTTCCGCGCGCCGGTGCTGCTGGGCGGCCAGGCGGCTCGCGCGGGCCTGAGCTGCGAGGCCTGCCACCGCGGTGGGCGCACCAATCCCGACTTCCTGTTCCCCGGCGCGTCCGGCGCGCCCGGCACGGCCGACGTGACGCTCTCGCTCTTCTCCAGCCACCGCGGGGACGGCGCCTTCAATCCGCGGCCGATCCCCGACCTCTCGGGTCCGCGCATGGCGCTGAAGGTGGCGCCCGCCGACCTGCCGGCCTTCATCCACGGCCTGATCACCCAGGAGTTCGACGGGCCAGAGCCGCCGCCCGCGGTGCTGGCGGGGCTGGCGGCCTATGTCCGCGCGCTGGACCCCGCCGCCTGCCCGGCGCCCGGGCGCACGCCGCTCACCGTGGCCTTCCTGATGGCCGACGCGCGCCGCGCCCTCGCCGCCGCCCGCGGCGCGCTGGACCAGGGCGACCGCCCGACCGCGCGGCTGATGATCGCCTCGGCCCGCGCCCGCCTCTTCCTGATCGACGAGCGCTTCGCCGCCCTGCCGGCCGAACAGGCCCGCCTGCGCACCGCGGACGCGGGCCTTGCTGCTCTGCAGGCCAAGGTCTCAAGCGGCGCGCCCGACGCCGCAGCCGCCCTCGACCGCTGGCTGGCTGAGTCGCGCCCGCTGGAGGCGCGGCTGGCCGCCCGCGCGCCCCAATCCCTCTTCGATCCCAAGCGCTTGGCCGCCGCGTCCAACCGCCGCTTGCCCGCAAGGCCGTCCTGACTATATTGCGCGCCTTCCGCCGGGGGGCCCGCTCCCCGGAGGGGTGTGGTGAGGTGGCCGAGTGGTTGAAGGCGCACGCCTGGAACGCGTGTATAGGGGAAACTCTATCGAGGGTTCGAATCCCTCTCTCACCGCCATCCGTCGGCAAACGGGTCTCCCAAATCCCTGATCGTCAGCAAGCCGCGCATTTCGCGCGGCTAGTTGGCGGCAATCCCCCGTACGCCCGGCGCATTCCCGCTCCCGGAGCCGGCATAGGCTGGCCATATCGGCGCGCGTCTCTGCGCGAACGCGGTCTAGTGGAGTTTCCCTGTTATCGCGCCGGAACAGCGATCGTCCAACAGCGCCGTACTTGGCAGATCCCATGAATCTCTCTCTATTACAAAATCTTACGTGAAATATCGGCTTGGCTCTGGCGTTTCCGGAACAGGGAATTTTTCGCGTCTAATGCGCATTCTTCGACACGAGATCACTGCCGGTCGGCCGCGGCCTTTGCCCCCTCCGAATTCGCATAAAATCCGATAGCGGAAGATCTGCAGTCGCGGATATGTTCCTGTTTTGTTCTTGACGAGCTCGCGCGTTTTTGGCATAGTTCGGTCAGCGTGATGTTCCGCGTCCGGCAGGGCTGAGCGCTCCCCCAACAACCCAACTCTTGTCCGACCCGCCTTCACACGAATGCGGAGCGCACAGTCATGTCCGATGGAGAGCAGCCATGCCCGACGGCCAGATCGATCCCGCCAGCCTTATGGGTGATGATCTCACTCGCTGGTACTTGCGGTCGCCAGACGACATCGAACAGGAACGCCAGGCTCGGGAAGCTCAACGTTACAAGGCATTCTTCAATCCGCCTGCCGAACAGGATATCGATCCGGGCTTTGCCATCACACCAGCGCGATCCCCGCGCGATGTCGACCCGAGGTTCGCGATAACGGGCGGCAGATCCGGACACGAGATCGATCGAGGTTTCGATGCCGCTCCTGTGGGCCTCAACCGCTGGCGCGTCGCAAGAGTGAGCTCTGATCAAGCAGCGCCGCTGCTTGGATCAACACTCTCAACTCAACCAAGTATGAATACAGGCGCGACGGCTACTTCTGCCAGCGCGACTGCGCTTAGGGCTAGCACCCCGCCCCACCGACCCGATCCCAGCCAGACCGAAGTGTTTCAGACCGGCCCCGACGGCAAACTGCACCCCATTCCAGGCTGGCATACGACTGGGCCATTCGATTTTCCGACTTGGTCTCACAACATCGACTGGCGCGGTGTTGGCAATGACCTGGGAAAAATCGCCAGCGGCGCCGCCGACTTCATGACGCTGGGCGCTGGCGCCGCCTCGATGATCAAGGACTTAGGTTACGACATCGGTCCCGCGGTCGTACGGGGCATCGTTCAGGGCCACCACTCCTGGCCGAAATTCATGGGCGGGCCTGCGCAGCAGGAGCTATCGCGCCTGCACCAGAGCCTACACACCAAATTCCACGGTGAACTAGGCGCCGCGCTGAAAGAGGCTGGCCTTCCTCCGGTCGGCGGGATAACGGGCTCGACGAAAAGCTGGGCAGACCACTTCGAAGTCAATCCGGGTAGCTTTGAAAAGGCTATTGACGTGCTCCGCGATACCACGCGGAATTTCGACAAGAAGAACGGGACGTGGATTTCAAAATATCTGGATAAAGCGCTTCCTAAGGTGAACCCTCCGCCAGGAGGTCCGGGAAGCTAGCGGAGAACTCGGTGAAGGGCGCACGGCAGTCAGAATATCGATGGCTCTGGTATTCTTCGAAAACTTCCGAGTGCGTTCCGCTGGATCGCGACGTCTATCCCTCGACCATTTATGATGGCAGGTCCATTCCCTGGCCGGACTGGGCTTGCAAGGCTCCTGACGGCGGGATCCACGCAAGCGCCAGTATCGGACCCATCGACGCTCACGTGAGCAAAGCGCCGCGCAAACGTGATGAGGTCACCTGGAGCTGTGAATTCCAGATTGAGATCGTTTCGCGGCGCTGGCTCGCGGAAATCGAGGGCCTTGTCGACGGCCAGAAGGTTTTTGTCGGCCGCCTATTTTTGCACGGAAAGGAATTGGAGGACTGGGCGACGCTCCACGAGGTCAACTCGCCGGCGTTGTTTGCGAGCGAAGGGCGAGCAAAAACCTGCCCAATCTGCAACAGCCACTACACGACCCTCCACGGCTCGGTATCCTTTGTCGATCCTGAGGTCGTCGGGCGAAAACTGATCCTAGCCGGCAATGGCATATTCATCAGCGAGGCGGAGGTTACTCATCGGAACCTCCGTACACCATCCGGCGTGTTCAAGCCGCGAGTCATCAGCTTCACGGGCCCCGCCTCTTAACGACACTCTGCCGCCACCCTGCTGGAGCGGGGTGACTGTCAGACTGCCCGCACCGCCATAGCAGGGCGCACCGAGGCCGGCCGCTGAGGCGAGCCTTCGCAAGGCTAAGGCAATGGACAGAGCGATTTTGTTCTCTTTTTGTTCTTTACCGGCACTCGCCTCGCAGCTACCGTTCTTCCGTGACCACCCTCATCGACATCTCGGGTTTCCCGGTCGGCCGCGACCTGTCCGACAGCTATCCGATCGCCGCGGCGCCGACCGCCGAGCACGCCGAAATGCTGCTCGATCGCATCGGCTTCATCCGGAACGAGATCATTCCGCTGGCCTGCTGACGGCGCGGAGCGGGGATCGCGGAGGGCCTTACCGCATCGGCCATCTGCTCAACGCCAGGCCGTCGTGCGGGCTCGCACGCCCTTGACGTGAACCGTCGCGCCGCTTGAAGCTTCGCCGGCGAGGGGGACGGCGTTTGTACGGCATCGATTTGCGTGAAGACCTGGGCGTGGCCGGGGCGCGGCAAGCACCCCGCCCCTCGGCCCGGTAGCGGACATTGGACGCGCAAACCTCCGAGGCTATGCAGCCGCCGGTGATCGTCGTGACGGGCGACAGCGGCGCGGCCCCAGCGCAGCCAGGCTCGTTGCTGGCGCGCATGCGGTTCAAGGGTGCGTGGCGCGACTACCAGGCCCAGGTCCTGGAGGCGATGGGCGAGCACCTGGCCAATGGCCGGCTCCACGTTGTCGCCGCGCCGGGCGCCGGCAAGACGATCCTGGGCCTGGAGATCGTGCGCCGGCTGGGCCGCCGAGCGGTTGTGTTTTCGCCCACGGTGGCGATCCGGGACCAGTGGGCCCATCGGCTGTCGCCGCTGTTCCTCGATGCGCCACCGGGACCCGATGAGGTTTCGCACCAGCTGTCGGATCTGCGGCCCCTGACCCTGGCGACCTATCAGGCGCTGGACGGTTTCCGCCGATCTGACGAGGTCGATCGCCTGGCGCAGGCGCTGAACGCCGCCGGGCCCGTGACGCTGGTGCTGGACGAGGCCCATCACCTGCGACGGGAATGGTGGAGCAGCATCGAGCACCTGGCCCGGTCGCTGGCGGACGTGCGGATCGTCGCCCTGACGGCCACGCCGCCCTACGACGCCAGCTTCGCCGAATGGGCGCGGTACGAAGGCGTATGCGGGCCGATCGATCTGGAGATCGGCATCCCGGAGCTGGTCCGCAATGGCGACCTGTGCCCGCACCAGGACCATGTGATCCTGTCGGAGCCCACCGAGGACGCCCTGAAGCTGCTGGACCAGCGGCGGCGGGCGATTTCGCAGCTGCAGCGCGACCTTTGGGCCGACCTGGATCTGCTGGACCAGCTCGAAGCCCATCCCTGGCTCCAGCGGCCGGACGAGCACGTCGAGGCCATACTGGAAGCACCCGAGATGCTGTCTTCGGTGCTGGTGCTGCTCGCCTCGGCCGGGCGCACGCCGCCGTCGCGTCCGCTCAAGCTCCTGGGCGTGCGGGCGCGCGACATTCCCAAGCCCTCGTTCCTGTGGCTGGAGCGGTTCGTCGACGGGGTGACCGCCACCCACACCGGCGTGTTCGACGTCGGCGCGGAGCGGCGCAAGGCCCTGCGCGACCGGCTTCACCGCCAGGGCGTGATCGAGGGCGGACGGGTTCGGCTGCGGGAGACGCGTTCGATCTTCCAGCTGATGGCCTCGAGCCTGGCCAAGCTGGAGAGCATCGCCGAGATCGTGCGGGCCGAGGACCGGTCGCTGGGCGAAGCCCTGCGCATGGTGATCCTCTCCGACCATATCCGCGCCGCCGAGCTGCCCGCCCACCAGGACGCCGAATTCCGACCCTCCAAACCCGGCGTCGTCCCGATCTTCGAGCACCTGCGGCGGGCGGGCGTGGGCTCGGATCGGCTCGGGGTCCTGTCCGGAACCCTCGTCATCGTGCCTCGGGCCGCCCTGGCAATGCTGGCCGAGCTGGCGACGGACCAGGGGCTCAGTCCCGGCTCGCTGCGGGCCTTGGACCTGGCGGCCTGTCCGGGCTACGTGCGGATCGAACTCGTCGGATCCAGCGGCGCGCGCCTGGTGCAGCTCGTCACCGCGCTCTTCACCCGCGGCGCCATCCGCATCCTGGTCGGCACCCAGTCGCTGCTGGGCGAGGGCTGGGACGCACCGGTCCTGAACAGCCTCGTCCTGGCCAGCAACACCGCCTCCTACATGCTGTCCAACCAGATGCGCGGCCGGGCCATCCGGCTCGAGCCGGGCAACCCCGGCAAGGTCGCCAACATCTGGCATCTGGCCACGGTCGAACCACGTCCGCGCGGCTCTCTGGGCGATGCCGCCGAGCTGCTGAACTGGGGCGACCTGACGGACGAGGGCCCGCCGGGGCTGTGCGACATGGCGCTGCTGCAACGACGCTTCCTCGCCTTCGAAGGGATACCGAACGACGAGTCCGCCCTGATCGAGAGCGGGCTGGCCCGCCTGGACCTGGATCTGGGGCAAGACTTTCGCCTCGCGAACCAGCGCACCTTCGCCGCCGCGGCGAACCGCCCGGCGATCGCCCGCCGATGGATGGACTCCCTAGGCCTTGGCGGCGGCCACGCCCGGGTGCGCGAGACGGCGGCTCCCAACTATGCGCCGCGACAGCTCGCCTGGTCGGATACGCTCCACGCCCTGGGCTGGGCCGCCGCCAGCGCCGGAGCCTGCGCCGTGGGCGACGAACCTCTCGGCGTCGACGGGGTGCAGAACCTGGGCGGCCTTGCAATCACGCTGGGCGGCGCGGCGGCCCTCGCCAGCCTGCCCAAGCTCGCCAAGGCGGGACGCCTGATCTGGCGCAACGGCTCGCTGGAGGGCAGCCTGGAGCAGGTCGGGCGCGTGGTGCTCCAGGGCCTGGTCCACGCGGGACTGGCCAGCGAGGCCGAGCTGGAACGGGCCCGGTTCGAGGTGCGCACCCGCCACGACGGGCGAAAGGACGTCCTGCTGCGGGGCGTCAGCCGCAGCGCCGAGCGGCAGGTGATGCAGGCGATCGGCGAGGTCCTTGGCCCCGTGCAGAACCCTCGCCACCTGCTGGTGCGGGAGAGCCGGCTGGGTTGGCGGACGCGGACCGACTACCATGCCGTGCCGGCCGCCATCGGGGCGCGGAAGGAATGGGCCCAGCGGTTCGCCCGGCTCTGGCAGGCCCGCGTGGGATCCTCCCAACTGGTCTACACCCGGACACCCGAGGGGCGGCGCGTGCTGCTGCGGGCGCGGGCGAAGTCGCTGGCGGCGGGCTTCCAGCGCTCGGTGGAGCGCCGCTCCGTCTGGCGCTAGCGGCCGGCCGCGGCGGGCTTCAGGCCCCACAGCGGGCGCAGCGGCGGCGCGCGGCGGACCGCTTCGTAGACCAGCAGGCTGCCCGCGAAGGTCACCGCCACCAGGAACAGGGCCTCGGCCGGGGCCGGCAGCTGGGCGGGGCGGATGAGCCAGACGGCCAGCACCAGCACGGTCTGGTGCGCCAGGTAGCAGGGGAAGACCGCCTCGTTGAGGTAACGGAGCCGGGAGCTGGACGCGTGGCGCAGGTGGCGGCTGGCGAAGCCGAGGATGGCCACGATCGCGGCCCACTGGTCCAGCGCATAGACGCTGTTGCGCGGGATCTCGTGGAACGCGCCGCCGCCGGGATGCGCGCTCTGGAGCATGGCCAGCGGCAGGGCGACGGCCGCGACGCCAAGCCCCACCCAGCGGAACCGCTCCAGGTCGCGCCACACCGGCTCGCGCCGGGCCAGCAGGAAGCCGAACAGGAAGGCCGCCAGGGACTGGGCGTGGTTGTACCAGTCCCCCACCAGGGCGTTGGTGAGGCCGCAATAGTAGTAGAGCCAGGCGCGGGCGACGATCAGGTAGAGGGCGGGCAGGACCATGAGCCGCCAGCCGCCGAGCGCCCGCTCCAGCCCCGCCTCCAGCCGCGCGGTCAGGGCCGGGCTGGCGAGGAGCGGCGCCGCCGCCAGGGTGTAGACGGCGATGTAGACCACGAACCAGAGGTGGTTCACCGGCACGCCCTCGGCCAGACCCTGGGGGCTGAACTGCCGGGCCATCCAGCCGCCCAGGCCACCGGCCCAGGCGCCCTTGTCGGTGGCCTCGATCCAGGCCTGGACCGGCACCAGCGCCACGACGCCGAACAGCAGCGGCGGCCCCAGCCGCGCCACGCGCGCGCCCAGCACCGCGCCCGCGGCCTTGCCGGAGGCCATGAAGCGCAGGGCCGACCCCGACACCAGGAACAGGAGGGTGAGACGCCAGGGCTGGGTCACCAGCAGGGCCTCGCGCATCCAGCCGAAGGTGTAGGCGCTGTGGATGTGCCAGTCGAAGGGGCTGTAGACCAGGGCCACGTGGTAGAGGATCAGCAGGCCGAACGCGCAGACGCGGATCCAGTCGAGGTCCGCGCGGCGGGCGCCGGAGGGGCGCGGATCGGGCGAGCCGGCGACCGACACCGCGGCCGGGCGCCCGGCGTTCGCGGCTGCAGGCTGGGCGTCGCCGATGGGCAGGGCGCGGCGGGGCGAGGCGCCACGCTGCCACGTCAACAGGCTCATGGGTTCGGCAGGCTCATATCGTCAGGCTCGTGTCGTCGGGGCCATGTGGTCGGGTCATGTCGTCAGGGTCATGTCGTCGCCGGGGCGACGGGGCGGGAGCCAAACCGCAAGAACCCCGGCGACGTCAAGGCCGCCGCTCCAGGGGAGCTTGAACTGGAGCAGCGGCCTCTCACGGCGGCGGGCTGCAGCTTCGCGACGACAGCCCGGCGGTGTGGCCCCATTGCGCCGAAGCCGGTGCTTCGCGCCAAGGCCAAGCTTGCGCAGGCGGCGCCTTGGCGGCGGACGCCCAGATCTTGGGCGCCGAATGCCGCAGCGAGCCGCCGCGGCGCGCATCGCAGGCGTGACAACTGCGCAAAATCCGGCAAGCACATCGGCCGTGCGTCGAGTCACCGTCCCTCCACCGACCCTGTCACTGGCCACGCCCTCGGCGGCGCGTCGCCTGCTGGCCTGCGGCATGGCCGCGCCGTTGCTGGCGCTGGCCGCCACCCTGGCGGCCATGGCGGCCTATCCCGGCTTCAACCCGGCGCGGCAGTACCTCAGCGAGCTGGGCGGCGCCTCGGCGCAGCATCCGCTGATCTTCAACCTCGGGGTCCTGGCGGCGGGGATCATGGCCGCCCTGGCCGGCGGCGGGTTCGGCCTGGCGCTCGCGGTCCTGGCCAACGCCCGGCTTGCCGCCCTGGCGACCGCCCTCCTGTTCGCCCTGGCCGGCGAGGGGCTGGCCCAGGCGGCGATCTTCCCCTGGCCCGACCCGCGGCACCTGGCGATCAACCTGGCGCTCGGGATCCAGCTGGCCCCGCTGCTGCTGCTGTGGGGGCTGCGCGGCCATGCCGGCGCGCGCGGCCTGAAGCTGTTCCTGGCCCTGGTGTTCGTGGCCATGGGCGTGCTGACCGTCCTGACCAAGCATCTGGTGCTGCCCGGGCTGGTGAACGACGCCAACGTCGGCTGGTGGGAACGCGGCTACGCCATCGTGCTGGTCGGGTGGGTCGGCGTGGCGGCCTTCGCCCTCGATCGGCGGCTTCGTGGAGAGGCGGCGGGACCGCAAGCCGTGCAGAGCGTGCGCAGTTTCAGCTGAAACTTCCAGAATTCACGATTTCGTGATTGATTGTCTGCAAATCACCTGAATGTTGCATTGCGGCGCCAAGCACGAGCCCTCGTGCCGCGCGCCGTCAAGGACGTGAGACGCGATGATCGATCTGGCGCCGCGGTATGACGTGGCTGACCGCTGGACGGACGCCGGCGCCGGCCCGGCGTCGTGGCTGCCGCCCGAAGCCCCGCTGGCCATGCCGCGCCAGCCGCTGGACGACCTGTCCGCGACGGCCCGCCCCACGCCCGCAACCTCCCCGGCCGACATCCGCGCCCGGCGCGTGAAGGTG
This sequence comes from Caulobacterales bacterium, assembly GCA_019510435.1. Lineage (GTDB taxonomy): Bacteria > Pseudomonadota > Alphaproteobacteria > Caulobacterales > Caulobacteraceae > Phenylobacterium. Next base: position 190,733 of record JAEKKJ010000006.1, read on the forward strand.
TTCGGCGGCGCCCTGGCCCTGACGGCCCTGCTGGCCATCGGCCCCTACGCCCTGCTGGGCCGCCAGGGGTTCGATCCGGTCGAGCTCGTGGGCTTCGCGATCTTCCTGGTGCTGGCCAGCGCCATCGCCTGCTGGTTCTGCACCGCCGTGGCCGGCCATTTCGTGCTGACCGCCGGCCGCGAGCAGGACGACCTGGCCTTCGCCCCCCACCCCCCGCTGCCGACCGCGCGCACGGCGCTGCTGATGCCGCTCTACAACGAGGACGCCGAGGCCGCCTTCGCGCGGCTGGCGGCCCTGGACCTGTCCCTGGCGCGGCTGGGCGCCTCGGACGCCTTCGACATCTTCGTGCTGAGCGACTCCACGCGCGAGGACGCCGCCTTCGCCGAGCGGCTGGCCTTCCGCGCCCTGCAGCCCCAGGCGCACAGCCGCCTCTACCTGCGCCGCCGCGCCGACAACACCGAGCGCAAGGCCGGCAATATCGGCGAGTGGGTGCGCCGGTTCGGCGGCGCCTATGAATTCATGGTGGTGCTGGACGCCGACAGCACCATGGCCGGCGACACCCTGCTGCGCCTGGTGGACGCCATGGCGCGCCATCCGGGTGTGGGCCTGATCCAGACCGCCCCGACCATCACCAGCGCCAGCACCCTCTTCGCCCGCCTCTCGCAGTTCGGCGTGCGGATGTACGGCCGCGTCGCCGCGGCGGGCCTCGCCTGGTGGGCGGGCTCGGAGGCCAGCTACTGGGGCCACAACGCCATCGTGCGCACCCGCGCCTTCGCCGAGAGCGCAGGCCTGCCGATCCTGCCGGGCAAGAAGCCGTTCGGCGGCCACATCCTCAGCCACGACGTGGTCGAGGCCGCCCTGCTGCGCCGCGCCGGCTGGGCCGTGCACGTGACCGCCGCGCTCGACGGCAGCTGCGAGGAGACCCCGCCCACGCTGCTGGACTTCATCCAGCGCGACCACCGCTGGTGCCAGGGCAACCTGCAGCACCTGGGCCTGCTGCGCGCCAAGGGCCTGCATCCGCTCAGCCGGGCGCAGCTGGTCATGGGCGCCATGGCCTATCTGTCCTCGCCCCTGTGGTTCCTGGGCCTGGCCGTCGGCCTGGCCGGCCAGCTGCGCTATCCGATCGACTGGTGGTCGTTCTGGTACCTGCTGCATCCGGGCTTCTCGCCCTTCATGCTGACCTCGCTGATGTCGGGCCTGCTGCTGCTCGGCCCCAAGATCCTGGGCTGCGCCCTGGTGCTCAGCCGCCGCGGCGAGACGCGGGCGTTCGGCGGAACCGGCGCGGTGCTGAAGGGCATGGCGCTGGAGATCGCGCTCTCGATCCTGCTCGCGCCGATCCTGATGGTGGCCAACACCCGGGCCGTGCTGCAGACCGTGCTCGGCCGCGACGTCGGCTGGCGACCGCAGCGGCGCGACGCCTCGGGCCTGGCCTGGCGCGACGCCTTCCGGGCCATGGGTTGGCAGATGGCCACAGGTCTGGGGTTCGTGGCCGGGCTCTGGTTCCGGCCGGACCTGTCCCTGGCCTTCGCACCGATCGTCCTGCCGCTGCTGTTCGCCGCGCCCCTGGTGGTGCTGACCTCGCGACGGGGCCTCGGAGACGCCGCGGCCCGGGCCGGGTTCCTGGCCACGCCGGACGAGCATGGCGTCACCGCCACGCCGCTGGTGTTCGGCGCGACCGGCCGCTCGCCTGCCGCCGCTGTCCGGCCTGCTCGCCGCCGCCAGTCGCTCTCCCTGCCCGGCTGATCAGGCCCGCGGCGCGTAGAGCCGGGGATTCGCCGGCCCCGATGGAAGAAACGGCCTTCGCTTCAGCTCGAAGAGAGGCCAAACATTCCATGCAATTACTGGGCGTTAGGCGATTTTCACCTTCCGCTGCGTTGCGTTGACATCATATCCGCTCGCTCTAAGAGTGCCCCTGCGATCGGACGACCGGTCGCCGGCGGTCGGGCACGAGGATCGCCAGAAGGCTAGCGGGGGACGTGGATGAGCGAGGCTGCCGAGCGCACCGACCGGGACGCGATGGAGTACGACGTCGTCATCGTCGGCGGCGGCCCGTCCGGCCTGTCGGCGGCGATCCGGCTGAAACAGCTGGCGGCCGCGGCCGGCCAGGAACTCACCGTCTGCCTCATCGAGAAGGGCTCGGAGGTCGGCGCCCACATCCTCTCCGGCGCCGTGGTCGACCCCTCGACGCTGAACGAGCTGATCCCCGACTGGAAGGCCAAGGGCGCGCCCATGGACCAGCCGGTCACCGCCGACGAGTTCTGGTACCTGGGGCCGCAGGGCGATCTGCCGATCCCCAACTTCCTGCTGCCGCCGCTGATGCACAACCACGGCAACTATATCGTCAGCCTGGGCAACGTCTGCCGCTGGCTGGCGCAGGAGGCCGAGGCCGCGGGCGTGGACATCTTCCCCGGCTTCGCGGCCGCCGAGGTGCTCTACAACGCCGACGGCAGCGTCAAGGGCGTGGCCACGGGCGACATGGGCGTGACCCGCTCGGGCGAGCCTGGTCCCAATTTCGCGCCGGGCGCCGAGCTGCACGCCAAGTACACTCTGTTCGCCGAGGGCGCGCGCGGCTCGCTCACCAAGATCCTGACCGCCCGCTTTGGGCTGGACAAGGACAGCGACCCGCAGAAGTACGGCCTGGGGATCAAGGAGCTGTGGCAGGTGGACCCCGCCAAGCACCGACCCGGGTTCGTGGCCCACACCCTGGGCTTCCCCTTCGAGGACGCCACCGGCGGCGGCTGGATCTACCACATGGCCGGCGGCCTGGTGTCGATCGGCCTGGTCACCCACCTGAACTATTCGAACCCGTACCTGTCGCCCTTCGACGAGTTCCAGCGGTTCAAGAACCATCCGAAGGTGCGCCCCCTCCTGGAGGGCGGCCAGCGCATCGCCTATGGCGCGCGCACCATGACCAGCGGCGGCGTCCAGTCGATGCCCAAGCTCAGCTTCCCCGGCGGCGCCCTGATCGGCTGCGCAGCGGGCGTGGTGAACATGGCCCGGATCAAGGGCACCCATAACGCCATGCGCCTGGGCATGCTGGGCGCGGAGGCCGCGTTCGAGGCGATCGCCGGGGGCCGCGCCAACGACGAGCTGGTCGACCTCAACGACCGCTACAAGCGCTCCTCGATCTACAAGGACCTCTATCCGATCCGGAATCTGAAGCCGCTGCTCAGCCGCTACGGCATGATGCTGGGAACGGTGCTCGGCGGCATGGACATGTGGTTCAACACGCTGTTCCGCGTCTCGCCGTTCGGCACCCTGCGCCACACCAAGGCCGACTACGCGACCCTGAAGCCGGCCAAGGACTGCAAGCCCAAGGTCTATCCCAAGCCCGACGGCGTGGTGACCTTCGACAAGCTCTCCAGCGTGTTCCTGTCGGCCACCAACCACGAGGAGGATCAGCCGATCCACCTCAAGCTGCGCGATCCCAGCGTGCCGATCGCCGAGAACCTGCCGCGTTACGCCGAGCCCGCCCGGCTCTACTGCCCGGCGGCCGTGTACGAGGTGCTGTACGACGAGGCCGGGTCCAATCCGCGCTTCCAGATCAACGCCCAGAACTGCGTCCACTGCAAAACCTGCGATATCAAGGACCCGGCGCAGAACATCGACTGGACCGTCCCGCAGGGCGGCGAAGGGCCCAACTACGGCAGCATGTAAGGCGATCTCCAGACTCGTCTTTCGAATAGATCCAGGCGCTCAGGCGTCGCGGCGTCTCAGCATGGAAATATTCGTACACACGGCTGCTGGAACAGCGCCGTATTCGGTCCGTTAGCGTGACGTCCGCCGGCTATTCGGTCGGGTCGGCGACACACCTGCGGAGGCGAGATGGATCTGGGCGCGAGGGCCAAGGGCCTTTGGACGGACAGCGCGCGCCATCCGGGCCGCCGGATTCTCATCGCCGTCCTGGTGCTGGCCGCCCTTGCGCTGGTCATCTGGCTGGCCGTGGCCCTGGTGCACGGCGCGGGTAAGGGCGGCGGCGGCGCAGGCGGCGGCGGGTTCGGCGGGGGCGGTCGGCGCGGTCGGGGCGCGACCACGGTCGGCGTGGCCACCGCGACCCTGGCCGACGTGCCGGTCACCCTGGACGGCCTCGGCACGGTCACGCCCGCCGCGACGGTGACGGTCAGCCCGCAGGTCTCGGGCGTGATCACCGAGATCCTGTACAAGGAAGGCCAGACCGTGAAGAAGGGCCAGGCCCTGGCGGTCATCGATCCGCGCCCGCTGCGCATGCAGCTGCTGCAGGCCCAGGGCAACCTCACCCGCGACGAGGCCCAGCTGGCCAACGCCCGCCTGCTGCTCGAGCGCGACCGCACCCTGCTGGCCCAGGACTCCATCGCCCGCCAGGACGTCGACACCCAGGCCGCCCTGGTGAAGCAGCTGGAAGGCACGGTCACCACCGACAAGGCCGCCGTCGGCACGGCCCAGCTGAACCTGGGCTACAGCCGCGTGACCGCGCCGGTCTCCGGGCGCGTAGGCCTGCGCGTGGTGGACGTCGGCAACTTCATCAGCGCCGGCTCGTCGACCGGCATCGCGGTGATCACCGAGGTCAGCCCGATCGACGTGCAGTTCACGGTCCCGCAGGACGACGTCCCGCGCCTGGAGGCCCAGGCGCGGCAGGCGACCCTAGCCGCCACCGCCTATGACCGCACCAAGACCACGGTGCTGGACCAGGGCCAGTTCTCCACCCTCGACAACCGTGTCGACGCCACCACCGGGACGGTGAAGGCCAAGGCGCGTTTCCCCAACACCCGCGGGACCTTGTTCCCCAGCCAGTTCGTCAATGTGCGCGTCGCGCTGCAGACCCTGCACAATGTGGTGGTGGTGCCGGTCACGGCGGTGCGCACCGGCCCCAGCGGCGACTTCGTCTGGAAGCTGAACGCCGACCGCACCGTGAGCCTGCGCAAGGTGACGCGCGGACCCGGCACGCCCACGGCCACCAGCATCGTCCAGGGGCTCTATGCCGGCGAGCGAGTGATCACCGAGGGCGGCGACCGCCTCACCGACGGCGCCAGCGTGCAGCTGCCGGGAGACCGCGGCGGCAACATGATGCAGGCCTGCGCGGCGGACCTGAAGAAGCTGTGCGGCGGCAAGCAGGGACGCGAGGCCTTCATGTGCCTGCGTCAGAACCAGGCTGGGGCCAGCGCTGGCTGTAAGGCGGCCATGGCGCAGCGCGGCGGCCGCGGTGGCGGCGGACCCGGGGGCGCCGGCGGCGGCCAGGCCGGCGGCTATGGCGCGGCGGGCGGCGGCAACGCGGCGGGCAGCGGCGGCGGTCAGGGCGGCTATGGCCAGGGCGGCGGCTACGGCCAAGGCGGCGGCGGCGGCTTCGCGCCCTCGCCCGAGATGCAGGCGGCCCGCCAGGCGGCGCGCCAGGCCTGTGCGGCCGACATGCAGAAGCTCTGCCCCGGCCAGGAGGGTCGCGAGGCCTTCATGTGCGTGCGCCAGAACGCGGCCAAGGCGGGCGCGGCGTGCAAGGCGGCGCTGGCCAAGCTGCCGGCCCGCGGGAACGGCGGTGGCGGCCCGCCCCAGGGCGGAGCCGGCACGACCGCCGCGCCACCGCCCCCGGCCGCCGCTGCAGGCGGCTTCCCGGCTGGAGGTCCAGCCCCCGCCGCGGCGGGCCAAGGCGGTGGCGGGGGCGGGGGTGGCTTCACCCCGTCGGCGGAGATGCAGGCCGCCCGCCAGGCGATGCGCGCCGCCTGCGCCGCCGACCTGCAGAAGCTGTGCCCGGGCCTCGAGGGGCGCGAGGCCATGATGTGCCTGCGCCAGAACGCCGAGAAGGCCGGCGGGGCTTGCAAGGACGCCCTGGCCAAGATGCCCCGCCGCCCGCCTGGCGGCGGCGGCGGGCCCGGCGCCTGACGCCCCGGACCTGACCCGTGGCCATGAGTCCCTCCCGCCCCTTCATCATGCGCCCGGTGGCGACCGCCCTCCTGATGGTGGCGATCGTCCTCGGCGGCCTGGTGGGCTTCCGCCTGCTGCCGCTCTCCGCCCTGCCCGAGGTGGACTACCCCACCATCCAGGTGCAGACGCTCTATCCGGGCGCCAGCCCCGAGGTGATGGCCCAGACGGTGACCGCGCCGCTGGAGCGCCAGTTCGGCCAGATGTCGGGCCTGGACCGCATGAGCTCGGTGAGCTCGGCCGGCGCCTCCATCGTCACCCTGCAGTTCAACCTCGGCGAAAGCCTGGACGTGGCCGAGCAGGAGGTGCAGGCCGCGATCAACGCCGGCGGCAACCTGCTGCCGGCCGACCTGCCGGCGCCCCCGGTCTATGCCAAGGTCAACCCGGCCGACGCGCCGATCCTGTCGCTGGCGATCACCTCCGACACCATGCCGCTGACCGAGGTGCAGAACCTGGTCAACACCCGCCTGGCGCAGAAGATCAGCCAGGTCACCGGCGTCGGCCTGGTCACGCTCTCTGGCGGGCAGCGCCCCGCCACCCGCATCCAGGTGGACATCCGGTCCATGGCCTCGTTCGGCCTGACCCTCGACACCGTCCGCAACGCCGTCAGCGCCGCCAACGCCAACACCGCCAAGGGCACGATCGACGGGCCGACGCGGACCTATTCCATCAACGCCAACGACCAGCTGCTGAGCGCCGACGACTATCGCAATCTGATCATCGCCACCCGCAACGGCGGCTCGGTGCGGCTCTCCGACATCGCCACCATCGTGGATGGGGCCGAGAACGTGAAGCTCGGCGCCTGGGCCGGTGGCAAGCCCGCGATCATCGTCAACGTCCAGCGCCAGCCCGGCGCCAACGTCATCAAGACGGTGGACGCCATCAAGAAGCAGCTGCCGGACCTGACCGCCTCGCTGCCGCCGGCGCTGAAGGTCACCGTGCTCTCCGACCGCACCACCGGCATCCGCGCCTCGGTGCACGACGTGGAGGTGGAGCTGCTGATCGCCATCGGCCTGGTCGTGCTGGTGATCTTCCTCTTCCTGCACAGCCTGCGCGCCACGGTGATCGCGGGCCTCGCCGTGCCGATCTCGCTGATCGGCACCTGCGCGGTCACCTACCTGCTGGGCTTCAGCCTCAACAACCTCAGCCTGATGGCCCTGACCATCGCCACCGGCTTCGTGGTCGACGACGCCATCGTGATGATCGAGAACATCTCGCGCCACGTCGAGGAGGGCATGCCCCCCTTTGAGGCGGCAATGAGGGGCGCCGGCGAGATCGGCTTCACCATCATCTCCCTGACCGTGTCGCTGATCGCGGTGCTGATCCCGCTGCTGTTCATGGGCGACGTGGTGGGCCGCCTGTTCCGCGAGTTCGCGGTGACCCTGGCCATCACCATCCTGATCTCGGCGGTGGTCTCCCTGACCCTGACGCCGATGATGTCGGCACGCTGGCTTCGCGCCGCGGACGCCCATCCGCGGGGCGGTTTCGCGGCGCGGGCGCAGTCGGCGTTCGACGGCGTCGTGGCCCGCTACGACCGCGCGCTGGTCTGGGTCCTGGACCGCCAGGGCCCCACCCTGGCCGTGGCCATCGGCACCTTCCTGCTGACCGTCGTCCTCTACCTGGTGATCCCCAAGGGCCTGTTCCCGACCCAGGACACCGGCCAGCTGCAGGGCCACACCCAGGCCGGAGAGGACGTCTCGTTCGACCGGATGAGCGAGCTGCAGCAGAAGGCCAGCGCGGCGATCGCCACCGACCCGGCCGTGGACAGCATAAGCTCCTACGTGGGCGTCGACGCCGCCAACAACGCCATGGTCCACACCGGGACCATGCTCATCAACCTGAAGCCCAGCCACGGTTCCCAGGCCAAGGTGATCGACCGGCTGCAGAAGCGCGCGGCGCAGGTGGCGGGGATCCAGCTCTTCCTGCAGCCGACCCAGGACCTGACGGTGGACGCCGAGACCGGCCCCACCCAGTACCGGCTGTCGGTGGAGGGCTCCAATACCGCGGCGGTCAACGGCTGGGCCGACAAGCTGGCCGCCGCCCTGGCCGACAACGGCAAGGTGCGCAACGTCGTCACCGACGGCAGCGAGCAGGGCCTGGCCGCCTTCGTGGACATCGACCGCGATACCGCCGCCCGCCTGTCGATCACGCCCTCGGCGGTGGACGACGCGCTCTACTCGGCGTTCGGCCAGCGGATCATCTCGACCATCTTCACCGAGACCAACCAGTACCGGGTGATCCTGGAGGCCAAGCCCGAGGACGCCACGCCCCAGAGCCTGGGCGGCGTGCAGCTGCAGGCGTCGGGCGGGCCCACGCCGCTCGCCGCCATCGCCCAGATCCGCGAGACCACCGCGCCGCTGCAGGTGCGCCACGCCTCGCAGTTCCCGGCCGCCAATGTGGGCTTCGACACCCAGCCGGGCGTCTCGCTGGGCGGGGCGGTGAACGAGATCCGCAAGACCGCGAACCGGATCGGTGTGCCCACCGGGATCTCGATGACCTTCCTCGGGGCGTCCGGCGCCTACGAGCGGTCGCTGACCAACCAGCTGTGGCTGATCCTGGCGGCCGTGGTCTGCGTCTACATCGTGCTGGGGGTGCTCTACGAGAGCTACATCCACCCGCTGACCATCCTCTCGACCCTGCCCTCGGCCGGCGTCGGGGCGCTCCTGGCCCTGCTCGTCACCGGCAACGACCTGGGCGTGATCGGCATCATCGGCATCATCCTCCTCATCGGCATCGTGAAGAAGAACGCGATCATGATGATCGACTTCGCCCTCGACGCCGAACGGGTGGAGGGCAAGAGCCCGCGCGAGGCGATCCATCAGGCGGCGCTGCTGCGCTTCCGACCGATCCTGATGACCACCATGGCGGCCCTGTTCGCGGCCGTGCCGCTGATGCTGGGCATGGGGCAGGGGGCGGAGCTGCGCCGACCGCTGGGCCTGGCGATCTTCGGGGGCCTGATCCTCAGCCAGTTGCTGACCATCTTCACGACGCCGGTGGTCTACCTGGCCTTCGACCGGCTGGCGCCGCGCAAGAAGCGGACAGGCGCGGTGAGCGGCGATGCGGCGCCTGACGCGCCGGCGCCGGAGCCGGCCGAATGAACCTCTCCTCCCCCTTCATCCGCCGGCCGATCGCCACCGTCCTGCTCACGGTGGGCCTGGCGCTGGCGGGGATCGCGGCCTTCTTCGTGCTGCCGGTGGCGCCGCTGCCGCAGGTGGATTTCCCGGCGATCTCGGTGCAGGCCAACCTCGCCGGCGCCAGTCCCGAGACCATGGCCACCAGCGTCGCGACCCCGCTGGAGCGCCGGCTGGGCGTCATCCCGGGACTGAACGAGATCACCTCGTCCAGCTCCACGGGCTCCACCCGCATAAGCCTGCAGTTCGACCTGTCACGGAATATCGACGGGGCGGCCCGCGAGGTGCAGGCGGCGATCAACGCCGCGCGCAGCGACCTGCCCGCCTCGCTCCGCCAGAACCCCAGCTACCGCAAGCGCAACCCGGCCGACCAGCCGGTGGTGATCCTGGCCCTGACCTCCGAGACCCGCACCCCCGGCGACATCTACGACGCCGTCTCGAACATCATCCAGCAGCGGCTGTCCCAGGTGACCGGCGTGGGGGAGGTGGAGCTGGGCGGCGGCTCCCTGCCCGCCGTGCGCGTGGAGATGAACCCGTTCGCCCTCAACCAGTACGGGGTCAGCCTGGAGGACGTGCGGGCGGCGATCGAGTCGGCCAACGCCAACCGCCCGAAGGGCACGGTGGAGGACGCGGGGCGCAGGCTGCAGATCTACACCTCCGCCGGCGGGCGCAAGGCGGCCGACTACCGCGGCCTGATCGTCGCCTGGCGCGGCGGCGCCCCGATCCGCCTCAGCGACGTGGCCGAGGTCACCGACGGCGTGCAGGACACCCGCACCCTGGGCCTCTTCAACGGCAAGCCGGCGATCATCGTCCTGGTCACCCAGCAGCCGGGCGCCAACATCATCAAGACCGTCAACAGCGTGCGCGCCGTGCTGCCGGACCTCCAGGCCCAGCTGCCCGCCGACGTGAAGCTGCAGGTCGCCTCCGACGCCACCAACTCCATCCGCGCCTCGCTGCACGAGATCGAGGTGACCCTGCTGATCGCCGTGATCCTGGTGGTGATCGTGGTCAGCGCCTTCCTGCGCAGCGCCCGCGCCACCGTGATCCCGGCGGTGGCCACGGTGGTCTCGCTGCTGGGGGCGCTGGGGGTGATGTACCTGCTGGGCTTCAGCCTCAACAACCTCAGCCTGATGGCGCTGACGGTGGCCTCGGGGTTCGTGGTCGACGACGCCATCGTGGTGCTGGAGAACACCACCCGCCACCTGGAGGCCGGCGTCGACCGGTTCTTCGCGGCCATGGCCGGCGCGCGCGAGGTCGGCTTCACCGTGCTCTCCATGAGCATCAGCCTGGTGGCGGTGTTCATCCCGCTGCTCTTCATGGGCGGTCAGGTGGGGCGGCTGTTCCGCGAGTTCGCCGTGACCCTGTCGGCGGCGGTGATGATCTCGCTGGTGATCTCGCTGACCACCACGCCGATGATGTGCGCCTACCTGCTGCGGCGCTCCAGCGCCGAGCGTCGGCCGGGCCGCATCAGCCGGGCCTTCGAGCGCGGCTTCGAGATCCTGCAGCGGACCTATGCCGCCTCGCTGGACTGGGCGCTGTCGATGAAGCCGCTGATCATGCTGATCCTGGCGGTGGTGATCGGGCTCAACGTCTACCTCTACATCGCCTCGCCCAAGGGCTTCTTCCCCACCCAGGATTCCGGGCGCCTGAACGGCGGGATGCGGGCCGACCAGAGCATCTCTTCGGAGGAGATGGGACGGAAGTTGCGGGCGCTGCAGGCCGTGGTGCTGAAGGACCCTGCGGTGTCCACCGTTGTGGGCTTCACCGGCGGCGGGCGCGCCGGCGGCGGCTTCATGTCCGTCGACCTCAAGCCGCGTGCGGAGCGGACGGAGACCGGCCAGCAGGTGATCGCCCGGCTGCGGCCGCAACTGGCCAAGGTCACCGGCGTCAGCCTGTTCCTGAATCCGCAGCAGGACGTGCGGATGGGCGGGCGCCAGTCCAACGCCACCTACCAGTACACCCTGAAGAGCGACAACGCCGCCGATCTCAAGACCTGGGCCCAGAAGCTGTCGGACGCCCTGCAGGAGGACCAGTCCGTCCTCACCGACGTCAACACCGACCAGCAGGACAACGGGGTGGAGACCTTCGTCAACGTCGACCACGACACCGCCGCGCGCCTGGGGGTGACCATGCGCGACGTCGACAACGCGCTGTACGACAACTTCGGCCAGCGCCAGGCCGCGACGATCTACGAGGACCTCAACCAGTACAGCGTCGTGCTGGAGGCCGCCCCGCCGTTCACCCGATCGCCCGACGCCCTGGCCCAGGTCTATGTGCCCGCCAACGGCGTCGGCGTCGGCAGCGCCGCAAGCCAGGCCGCGGGACGGGCCGCCACCGCCGCGGCGACCACGGGCGCCGGCGCCACGACCTCCGGGGGCGCGACCCCTGGCGCGACGGCGGCCGCAGGCTCGACCGCCTCGACCGCCTCGACCGCCTCGACCGGCGCTGCGGCCACCACGGCCAATGCGACACCCGCCAACCCCGCGCTGCGCGACCCGTCCAGCGGCAACGCCATCAACACCGCAGTCCGCCGCATGGTCCCGCTCACCGGCATCGCCACGTTCAGCCAGCGGGCCACGCCGGCGGCCGTGAACCACCAGGACACCGAGCTCGCCACCACGGTCTCGTTCAACCTCGCGGACGGCGTCAGCCTCTCCGACGCCCAGGCCGCCATCGCCGCAACGGAGGCGCGCATCGGCATGCCGATCAATGTGCGCGGCAGCTTCCAGGGCACGGCCAAGGCCTTCCAGGATTCCCTGAAGCAGGAGCCGGTGCTGATCCTGGCCGCGATCGTGGCGATCTACATCGTGCTCGGCGTGCTCTACGAGAGCCTGGTCCATCCGATCACCGTGCTTTCCACCCTGCCGTCGGCGGGGGTCGGGGCCCTGCTGGCCCTGCTGATCTTCAAGATGGAGTTCTCGATCATCGCCCTGATCGGGATCTTCCTGCTGATCGGCCTGGTGAAGAAGAACGCCATCATGATCATCGACTTCGCGTTGGAGACCCAGCGCGCCCGCGGCGTCTCGGCCACCGAAGCCGTGCGCGAGGCCTGCTTGCTGCGCTTCCGGCCGATCCTGATGACCACCGTGGCCGCCGGCCTCGGGGCGCTGCCACTGGCCATCGGCTTCGGCGAGGGCTCGGAGCTGCGCCGTCCCCTGGGGGTGGCGATCATCGGCGGGCTGATCGCCAGCCAGCTGCTCACCCTGCTCACCACACCCGTCGTCTACGTCTACCTCGACAAGCTCCGGGGCCGGCGGGACGAGCGTTTCCTGAGCCGCGCCGCCGGCCAGGACGAGGTCCAAGCCGCATGAACGCCCGCCCCTCCGCTCCGCGCCTCATGGCCGTCCTGCTCGCCGGCGCCGCCCTCGGCGGCTGCGCGGTCGGACCGAACTACCAGCGGCCGTCCGCGCCGATCTCGCCGACCTACAAGGAGGCCGCCGGCTGGACCCCCGCCGCGCCGGCCGACCTCCTGGAGCGTGGCGACTGGTGGACGCTCTTTGGCGATCCCATGCTCAACGACCTGGCCGCGAAGGTGCAGGTCTCCAACCAGAACATCGTCGCCGCCGAGGCCGCCTATCGCCAGGCGCGGGCGGCGGTCTCGGAACAGCGCGCCGCGCTCTTCCCGACCGTCAGCCTGAACGCCAGCGCCACACGCTCCGGCACCGGCGCCGGCAGCGGCACGACCAGTGTCGTCGGCGGCGAGGTGGTCTCCGGCGGGGGCAGCCGCTCCACCTACCGCGCCAGCCTGGGCGGGACGTGGGAACCCGACGTCTGGGGTCGCATCCGCCGCTCCATCGAGGCGGCCAAGGACCAGGCGCAGGCCAGCGCCGCCGACCTCGCCGCGGCCCGTCTCGCGGCCCAGGGCGAGATGGCCGCCGACTACTTCGGCCTGCGCGCGGCCGACATCGAGCTGGCCCTCGACCAGGCGACGGTGGCCGCCTACCAGCGCGCGCTGACCATCACCCAGAACCGCTACAACGCGGGGATCGCCCCGCATTCCGACGTGCTGCAGGCCCAGACCCAGCTGGCCAACGCCCAGGCGGACTTTGCCGGCGTCCAGCAGACCCGCGCCACCTACGAACACGCGATCGCCGTCCTGACGGGCCAGGCGCCGGGCTCGTTCAGCCTCGCGCCCACCGCCAACTGGACCGGCCGTGCGCCGGACATTCCCCCGGGCGTGCCGTCCACCCTGCTCCAGCGCCGCCCGGACATCGCCGCCGCCGAGCGCCGCGTCGCGGCCGCCAACGCCCAGATCGGCGTGCAGGTCTCGGCCTATTTCCCGGCCCTGACCCTGACCGGCTCCTACGGCTTCGCCGCCACCGAGCTCGGCAACCTGTTGAACTCGCCGAGCGCCGTCTGGAGCTATGGCGCCTCCGTGGCCGAGACCCTGCTGGACTTCGGCACCCGCCGCGCCCGGGTGCGTCAGGCGCGCGCCGCCCACGACCAGGCCGTGGCCCAGTACCGCCAGACGGTGCTGAGCGCGCTGGAGGACGTGGAGAACCAGCTGATCGCCACCCGGGTCCTGGCCCAGCAGGAGAGCCTGCGCCGCCAGGCCTCCGCCGCCGCCGACGCCACCGAGCAGATGATGGCCAACCGCTACCAGGCCGGCCAGGTCAGCTACACCGAGGTGGTCACCACCCAGACCGCCGCCTATTCCGCCCGCCGCGCCCTGGCCCAGGCCACGGCCCAGCGGCAATCCACGGCGGTGGCCCTGATCCAGGCGCTGGGCGGCGGCTGGACCGCCGGGCCCGGCGTCAGTGCGCCGGCCCGGTCGCCGTCGCCGGCATCACCGGCAGGATGATCCGCGAGGCCAGCTCCGGCGCGGCATAGACCTTCTGCGTCGCGGCCACATAGTCGGCGGGCTTGGCCTTGTAGATGCTCGGCACGAACGTCTGCGGGTTGCGGTCGATCACCGGGAACCAGCTGGACTGGACCTGCACCATGATCCGGTGGCCGCGCTTGAAGACGTGGTCGCGGTCGCGCAGCGGCACGTCCCAGCGGATCGGCGTGTTCGGCGCCAGCGCCTTCGGGTGCTCGTTGCTCTCCAGGTAGCGCCCACGCCGCACCTCCATGGCGATGGCCAGTTCGTAGCCGTTGGGGCTCTGGGCGAAGGCGCCGGGACGCGGACCCGCATCGGCGTTCCAGTCCGGGGCCTGGGCGTCGTCGGGGAAGACGTCGATCAGCTTCACCACCATGTCGCCGTCCGTCCCGGTGGTGGCGGCGAAGAGCTCGGCGGCCACCGTGCCGCTCACCGTCAGGTCTTCGGTCAGGGGCGCGCTGACGAAGCTCAGCACGTCGGGCCGGTGGTCGACGAAGCGCTGGTCGGCGAACTCCCAGTAGCGCCAGTCGCCGCCCGGATAGGTCGGCGAGATCGGCCGCTGGCGATAGGGCACGGGGTTGGCCGGGTCGGAGACGTAGTCGCGGTGGGCGCCCTTCTCCGCGGGGCCCGGAGCCGTGAGGCTGAGCGTGCCGTCGGCATGGAAGTAGAGGCTGGTGGGCTTGGCCTCCTTCGGCGGCCAGGCGGCGTAGGTCTTCCAGCTGTTGGAGCCGGTCTCGAACATGGTGGCCGCCCAGCTCGGCTTGGTCCCCTTGTCGTGCAGCCAGTAGGCGAAGAACGGCGCCTCGACGGTCTCCCGGAAGGCCAGCCCCGTGTCCTGGCCAAGAGGGATTGGGCCGAGCGCGGTCATCGGCCGCCGCCAGCAGCCGTGGCACCAGGGGCCCGCCACCATCAGGTTGGTGCGGTCGGGATCGTTCTCGGCGGCGTGGCGGAAGATCTGCCAGGGGCCCCAGGGGTCTTCCTGGTCCCAGAAGCCGGCGACGTTGAGGTTCGGCACGGTGGAGCGGTGCAGGCCCTGGAGCCAGGCCTGCCGCTTCCAGAAGTCGTCGTAGTCCGGATGGGCGATCGCCTCGTTCCAGTAACGGATCTTGCCGTTCAGATAGCGGTCGTTCAGCGCCTGGGCCGAGCCGCCGGCCAGGTACCACTCATAGGTGTCCCAGCGGTCGAAGGCGAAGTGGGTGTTGGCGTTCTTGTCCGCCTCCTCCAGCACCGCATATTCGAAGTCGTAGCTGAGCCGCAGCGCGCCATAGCGGTGGTCGTCGTCGTTCATCCACTGGTCGACCGGCGAGGCCTGCTCGCTCACCGCCTTCAGCGCGGGATGCGGAGCCAGCAGGGTCGCGGCGGCGGTGTAGCCGTCGTACGAGACGCCATAGATCCCGACGCGGCCATTGTTGTTGGGCACGTTCTTGATCAGCCAGTCGACGGTGTCCCAGGCGTCGCGGGTCTCGATGGTGCCCTGCCCCGGCGTCGCCGTGACGTCGTCCGAGAGGCTGAAGGTCCCCTCCGACTTGAAGCGCCCGCGCAGGTTCTGGATCACGAAGATGTAGCCGTCCGCGGCCAGGGCGCGGATGTCCGGCGGGATCTCCGGTGGCGCACTGTCCGGCACGCCGTAGGGACTGCGGCGGAGCAGGATCGGCAGCGGACCCTTCTGCCCCACCGGCGCCAGGATCACGGTCTGCAGCTTCGCTCCATCCCGCATGGGGACCATCACCTCCTGGTAGGTGAAGGGCGAGGCGACTGGCGGGGGCGTGATCACCGGCGGCGAAGGCTGTGGCCGCCCGAGGGCCGGGGCCGCCGCGAGCAAGGCGGCCGCCGCCGCGAACCACGCCGCACAAAGCCTCATCGCCGCTCCCCCAAATCGCCGTGCTTCGACCTTAGGCCGACCCTCGGCGCGGCGGCAATCGGCGGGCTTCAGCGCGCGGTCTCGTTCACCTGGGCCTTGGCCCGGGAGGCCGGCACCAGCGGGATGTCCGCCTCGGCCAGAGGCGCCATCCAGCGCTTCCGCGCCATGGCGGCCTCGACATAGGGCGCGAGTTCGGCCTGCTTGCGGGCCTCGCGCGCCGCGGCCTTGGCCTTGAAGTCGGGCATCACCTCGGCGGCGAACAGCTCCAGGGATTCGCAGATGTGGTCATGCCGGTTGCGCCCGGCCTGCTGCATGAAGATCACCTGGTCGACCCCGGCGGCCTCGAAGCCCTGGATGTGCTCGCGGATGTCCTGGGGCGTGCCGATGCCGCTGGCGTTGTGCTCGGCGGCCTTACGGGCGGCGATGATCTCCTCGTCGCTGGCGGCGCGGGATTTCTGGAAGTCGGCGAACAGGGTGGAACGGCCGGGCCACACGTCGTGCGCCACCAGGGCGTTGACCGCATAGGAGAAGAACTCGAACCCCTCCTGCCCGCGCCGGATCGCCTCGTCCCGGTCCGGGTGCACCGAGAAGTTGGAGACCATGGCCAGGTTGGCGTTCACCGCGTGGCCCAGCGGCACGCAGTCCTCCGAGCGGATGATGTCGTAGTAGATCTGCGACCAGGTCTTGGCCTCCTCCGGGTCGAGGAAGGAGAAGGCCAGCGCCCCCAGGCCGTTGGCGGCCGCCACCTTGATGGTGTCGCGGTTGGTGCAGGCCATCCACATCGGCGGATGCGGCTTCTGCACCGGCTTGGGCACGATGTTGCGGCAGGGGAAGGAGAAGCCGCGGCCCTCGTAGCCGGGGTAAGGGCTCATCACCATCATGTTGGCGATCTGCTCGCCGGCCTCCAGCGCCAGGGCCCGCTTCTCCTTGGCCGGAATGCCGAAGCCGCCCAGCTCCAGCCGCGTCGCCCCTTCGCCGATGCCGAAGTCGAGCCGGCCGCGGGAGATGATGTCCAGGGTCCCCAGCCCCTCGGCCGTGCGGGCCGGATGGTTGTAGTTGGGGATCACCTGGCGGATGCCGTGTCCCAGCCGGATGTTGCGGGTCAGGGCCGCGCAGGCCGCGAGGAACACCTCCGGCGCGGAGGAGTGCGAATACTCCTCCAGGAAATGGTGCTCCACCTCCCAGGCGTAGTCGTAGCCCAGCCGGTCGGCCTGCTGCACCTGCTCCAGCGCCTGGTGAAACAGCCGCGCCTCGTCACCGTCGTTCCAGGGCCGGGGCAGCTGGTGCTCGTAGAAGATGCCGAAGCGCATGGCGGGCTCCCTGTCTTGAGGGACCTTCCCGCCGCCGGCTCGGCCTTGGCAACCCCCGTTGGCGGTTGACGCCACGGCGCCTCGCGCCGGCTCTGAGCGGAGTAACCCCGACCGCGCTATTGGGGAGCGCGGCCGGAGTCGCTCGACAAGCTGAGCGGGCCATCGGGTGAACGGCGCCGCTCGCTGGATAGACGCCGCGCCGCGGGCGCCACCTCAAACCCTCGATCCTGAAACCGGCGGAGGCTGGCGGGCGGCGCGGGAAGCTGGTTTCGTGGCCGCTCAGCCGGAGACCGCCATGGACGACGCCGCCCACGACCTGAAGAACCGCACCGACCTCTCCGCCTACTGGATGCCGTTCACCGCCAACCGGCAGTTCAAGGCCGCGCCGCGGATGCTGGTGGGCGCCAGCGGCATGTACTACCGCACTGACGACGGCCGCGAGATCCTGGACGGCACGGCGGGGCTGTGGTGCGTCAACGCCGGCCACGGCCGCGCCGAGATCGCCACGGCGATCCAACGCCAGGTCATGACGCTGGACTATGCCCCCTCGTTCCAGATGGGCCACCCGCTGGCCTTCGACTTCGCCGCCGCCCTGGCGAAAATCGCCCCGCCGGGCCTGGACCGGATCTTCTTCACCAACTCCGGCTCGGAGTCGGTCGACACGGCGCTGAAGATGGCCATCGCCTATCACCGGGCCCGCGGCCAGGGGCAGCGCACCCGCCTGATCGGGCGCGAGCGGGCCTATCATGGCGTCGGCTTCGGCGGCATCTCGGTCGGTGGCCTGGTCAACAATCGCCGGACCTATCCGCTCCTGTCGTCCGACCACCTGCGGCACACGCACGACGCTCGCAACGCCTTCGCCCGCGGGTTGCCCGAGCACGGCGTCGAGCGCGCGGAGGACCTGGAACAGCTGGTGGCCCTGCACGGGGCCGAGACCATCGCGGCGGTGGTGGTCGAGCCGGTGGCCGGCGCCGGTGGGGTGCTGCCGCCGCCGAAGGGCTACCTGGAGCGCCTGCGCGCCATCTGCGACGCGCACGGAATCCTGCTGATCTTCGACGAGGTGATCACCGGGTTCGGCCGGCTGGGGACGCCCTTCGCGGCCCAGCACTTCGGCGTAACGCCCGATATCATGACCACCGCCAAGGGCATCACCAACGCCACCGTGCCCTGCGGCGCGGTGTTCGCGAGCCGGGCGGTGCACGACGCGGTGGTGGGCGGCGGCGCGGAGGGCGCGGTGGAGTTCTTCCACGGCTACACCTACTCCGGCCACCCGCTGGCCTGCGCCGCGGGCCTGGCCACCCTGGAGATCTACGAGCGCGAAGAGCTGTTCGCGAACGCCGCGCGCATGGCGCCGGTCTGGGAGGACGCGCTGCACAGCCTGCGCGACGCGCCGAACGTCACCGACATCCGCAACCTCGGCCTCATGGGCGCCATCGACCTCGCGCCACGGCCCGGGGCGCCCGGCGCCCGCGGCTATCAGGCGCTGGTGAAGGCGCTGGAGATGGGGCTGACCGTGCGCACCGCCGGCGACTTCATCGCCCTCTCGCCGCCGCTGATCGTCAATGCGGACCAGATCGGCCAGATCGCCGACATCCTGCGCCGGGTCATCGGCTCGCTCGACTGACCGGCGCACCCCGTTGCCTGCCGCCTCGGAAAGCGCGCGTGATGGCGCGAAACGCCGGAGGACCCGATGGGCTACGAGACCCTGCTCTACGACCTGGACGGTCCCGTCCTCACAGTCACCCTGAACCGGCCGGACAAGCTGAACGCCTACACTGGCGTGATGGGGACCGAGCTGGCGGACGCCTTCCGCCGGGCCGACCAGGACGACGCGGTGCGGGTGGTGATCGTGACCGGGGCCGGGCGCGGCTTCTGCGCCGGCGCCGACATCTCCGGCGGCGCGGCGGCATTCGATCCCGCCTCGCCTGACTCGGTGGCCTTCCAGGCGGACGGCCAGCCGCGGCAGCCGGGCGGCGGGTTCGTCGAGGCGATCATGGCCTGCCGCAAGCCCTCGATCGCCGCGATCAATGGCGCGGCGGTAGGCATCGGGGCGACCCTGACCCTGCCCATGGACATCCGTATCGCCGCCGACGGCGCCAGGATCGGCTTCATCTTCGCCCGCCGCGGCCTGGTGCCGGAGGCCGGCAGCGCCTGGTTCCTGCCCCGGCTGGTGGGCCTTTCGACCGCCCTGCGCTGGTGCCTGACGGGCTCCTTGCTCTCCGCGGCGGAGGCCCGCGACGGGGGCCTCGTGAGCGAGGTCACCGCGCCGGAGCAGCTGCTGGCCCGCGCCCGCGCCATCGCCCTGGAGATCGCCGAGAACACCGCCCCGGTCTCGGTGGCCCTGACACGCCAGTTGCTGTGGCGCTTCTCGGGCGAGCCCGATCCCATCGGCCTGCTGGCGATAGACAGCGAACTCTCGACAACCCTGGGGGCTGGCCCCGACGTGCGCGAAGGCGTCAGCGCCTTCCTCGAGAAGCGCCCGCCCCGGTTCCCAGGGCGGGTCTCCACCGACATGCCCGACCTCTATCCCTGGTGGGACGAGGCCGGGCAGCCTAGGCCAGTCTAGAACGACTGCCCGAACTTGATCCCGATGGTGCGGGGCGTGATCACGTACCGGTAGGTCTCGGCGCCGCAGACCGAGGTCGCGCACTCGGCGAAGCGGCCGGTCTCGCCCAGCTTGTCGAAGAGGTTCTTCACATAGACCTCGGCCCGCCAGTTGGCGCGTTCCACGCCCGCAGCGAGATCGACGCTGGTGTAGGCCGGAACCTTGCCCTCGATATTGCGCTCGACGGTCCGCAGCTCCGGCCAGAAGGAGCCGTTGCGTTCGGCCGAGCCCTGCACGTGGGCCCGCATCTCGCCGAGGTCCCATTCATAGCGGGCGGTGATGTTGCCCTTGAACTTTGCGGTCAACGGCAGACGCTGGCCCTTCGGCGCGTCGACGTTGAGGCAGGTGGGGTCCACCAGGATGTCGTTGCAGTAGGGCTCGCTCAGCTTGGCGTCGGTGTAGGCCGCGGCCGCGGTGATGCTGAGGCCCTCGGTCACCCGCCAGTTCACGTCGGTCTCGACGCCCTTCATTTTCGCCGAGTTCGCGTTGCGGATCTCGGTGAGGCCGTTGGCGCCGAGGAACGAGAACTGGAAGTTGTTCCACTTCTCGGAATAGACGTCGCCGTTCCAGCGCAGCCGGTTGTCCAGCCAGCTGGTCTTCCAGCCGAACTCCAGGTTCTTCAGGAAGTCGGACTTGTAGGGCGGCAGGGTGCCACGGCGGTTGATGCCGCCCGGACGGAAGCCCGTGGAATAGGTCACATAGACCATCCGCTCGCGGTCGAACTTGTACTGGGCGTTCAGCCGGTAGGTGTGGCCGCTCTCGCTGGTGGACTTGTCGAGGTTGGTGCAGGGGCCTCCTTC
This sequence comes from Caulobacterales bacterium, assembly GCA_019510435.1. Taxonomy (GTDB): domain Bacteria; phylum Pseudomonadota; class Alphaproteobacteria; order Caulobacterales; family Caulobacteraceae; genus Phenylobacterium. Next base: position 211,148 of record JAEKKJ010000006.1, read on the forward strand.
GACAACCGCCGGCCCGAAGCATTTTGCGACGCCCGTGCTGCTGGAATAGCCCGGGCCGAAGCCGAAGAAGCCGACGAGCGAGTTCTTGGCCTTGAAGAATCGGATGCCGCCCGTGACCGTCAGCTTGCTGGTGACGTCGAAGGCCGCTTCCCCGAAGGCCGCATAGTCCTTGTCGGTCCGTAGCTGCTTGGTCAGCCACAGGGTGTCGGGCCACCCGGGCACCTCCAGGGAGCCGGCCAGGTTGTCGATCCTGTAGCGCTGCTGAATGTTGTGGGTCTGACGCTGGTAGAACAGCCCGGCGACCAGCCGCAGCTTCTGGTCCGCAGGGGTCGTGACGCGGAACTCGTGGCTCTGCTTGGTGAAGTAGTCCTTGCCCTGGATGTACTGGGACGAGTTGATGAAGTGTCCGGCGTCGTCGGTGATGTAGGCCCCGTAGCCGAACATGGTGTCGTAGAAGTAGCTGTAATCGGAGTAGTCCGACTGCGTGTCGATCCACCGCCGCAGGTAGGCCCCGGCATAGGTGAGATCGAGGTTCGACACCTTCCCCTGGATGGTCATGGTCGCCTGGGCCCACTTGTCGTCCGATTTCTCGGGATAGAAGTGGGTGACCTTCAGCTTGCCGACGGTGGGGTCGTAGGCGAAGAGGCCGTTCGCCTCCGTCCGCTGCGCCATGATCTGCGGCGTCACGGTCCAGTTGTCGTCGAGGTCGATCTTCAGCGCAGCGCGGGCGCCATAGGTGTCGACGTCGTTGTAGTTGTCTTCGGCCGCCTGGTTGTTGTTGATCGTGATGTTGCCCGTCGGAAAGGTCCGCGTGCCCTTCACGTTGTCGATGAAGCCGGCGTCATGCACGGCCCAGCCCACGATGCGGACCGCCATCTTGTCGGTCAGGGGCTGGTTGACGAAGCCCTCCGCCGAATAGCCCTGGTCGCCGTGCGCCACGGTGTTGAGCTGCACGTCGTAGCCGGCCTTGAAGCCCGCCGTGCTGGGTTTGTTGGTGATGATGCGGATGGTGCCGGCTTGGGAACTGGCGCCGTACAGCGTGCCCTGTGGCCCGGCCAGGGCCTCGACGCGCTCGATATCGTAGATGTGGACCTCGAGCGGCCCCGTGATCGTGGTCACCGGCTGCTCGTCCAGATAGACGCCGACGCTGGGCAACGGGCCGGAGTGGTTGCCGTTCTCGCCCGAAGCGACGCCACGCATGTAGATGTTGGTGAAGCCCGGACCTGCGCGCTTGAACGACACGCTCGGCAGGAACTTCATGAAGTCCTGGTAGTCGGAGATCTGGAGCTGATCCAGTTTCTGCGAGCCCAGGGCCACGATGCTGACGGGCACGTCCTGCAGGTTCTCCGAGCGCTTCTGCGCGGTGACCACCACCTCCTCGAGGCCGACCGCGGTCCCGGACCCCGCCGCCGAGGTCTGGGCTGCCGCGGGCGCGGCGATCCCCGTCAGCATGGTCGTGGCGAGCAGGCCCGCCGACCAGCGCAACCCGCGCCGCGGGATCTTCGGATCTTCCATAGGTGTCTCCCCTCGAGTTCGTCGCGCCTCAGACAGCGGGCGCGTTCGGATAGGCGTCGAGCACAGGTCCCAGCGCGGCCTTGAGCGGGCCCAGCCAGGGGTCGTAGTTGCGCCAGTGGTCGGCGGCGTCGGTGAAGATCGGGCGGCGCACCTGTTCGGAACTGGCGGTCCTCACGGCGCGGTCGTTCTCGTAGAAGCGCAAGCAGGCGTCTTCGAACGGCAGTCCGCACGCGGCGAGCAGCGCCCGCACCTCGGCTTCCGGGTCGGCGACCATGCGCTCGTAGATCACCCGGTGGACGCGCCCGGGCAGCACGGCGTCGAAGTGCGCCATCAGGGCCACGTAGTCGGCGTAGTAGCGGCCGAGGTCGGTGAGGTCGTAGGTGAAGCCCTGGCCGCGGGCGAAGTGCTGCTTGAACGCCGAGAAACCGCAGCCCAGGGGATGGCGGCGCGCATCGATCACCCGGGCGTTCGGCAGGATCAGCTGGATCAGGCCCAGGTGCTGGAAATTGTTGGGCATCTTGTCGACCAGGAACGGCCGGCCCAGCTTGCGGTGCACCTCCACCCGCTCCAGGTACTCCTCGCCCAGCGCCTTGAGCTGGTCGGCCGTCAGCTCGGCCAGCGCTTCCGGATAGCGGCTCTGCGAGCCCTTTTCGGCCCGCCCCCCGATCCGGCGGGCCATTGCGATGATGTCGGGCAGCTCCTGCGACCCCTCGACCTGCGAATGGCTGGCCAGGATCTGCTCCACCAGGGTCGAGCCTGAGCGCGGCAGGCCGACGACGAAGATCGGGTCCGGCGCGGCGCACCCCTGCCCGGCGCGGGCGGCGAAGAACGCCGGCGTGAACAGGGCCTTGGCCCGGCGCAGGTGGTCGGAGGTCTCGTCGGCCTCGTAGTCCAGCTCGCGGCGGCGCAGGGCGTTGCCGCGGGCGTAGCTCTCGAACGCGGCCGCATAGTCGCCGGCGTCCTCCCGCGCCTTGCCCAGGGCGAACTCCAGGTGGAAGCGGTCCTCGTCGGAGATGTCGGCGCGGGCCAGCTGGCGGGTCATCGCCGCGACGTCGGCCGGCGAGAACCGCACGGTCTTGAGGTTGGCCAGGCTCCACCAGGCCTCGCCCAGCCCCGGCGCCAGGGCGAGGGCGCGGCGGTAGGCGTCGACGCTGTCCGCCTGCCGCCCCACGGCCTTCAGCGCATGGCCCAGGCTCATCCAGACCTTCGGCTGGTCCGGGAAGTCCTTCAGCACGCCGGAATAGGCCTCGATGGCCGCCTCGGTCTCGCCGATCCGGGCCAGGGCCGCGGCGCGCAGGTTGCGGTAGCCGGGGTGGCGCGGGTCGTCCGCAAGCAGCCGCTCGGCCTCGGCGATCGCGGCCTGCGACTTGCCGCGGCGATAGAGGACGGTGGCGTAGTTGAAGCGCGCGCCGGTGAATGTGGGCGCCAGCTCCACGCAACGCTCCAGCAGGTTCTCCGCCGCCTCCAGCCGCCCCAGGCGCACCGCCGTCTCGGCTAGCATGCGGATGGCGGCCACGTCGGTCGGCCGCGCCTTCAGGATGGTGCGCAGGGCGTGCTCGGCCTCGGCCAGGCGGTTGGCGGCGAGCGCCTGGGCCGCGGCGATCAGCTCCGGATCCCGGGTCGAGGCCTCCAGCGAGCGCAGATAGGCCGCGTCGGCCTCCTCCACCCGCCCCTGCCGGCGCAGCGACGCGCCCAGCAGGCGCAGGGCCTGGGCGTGGTGAGGGGCGACCTTGAGGATCTCGCGGACCTGTTCCTCGGCCGTCGACGGGCTCTGGTCCATCAGCCGCGTCGCCTGTTCGAGGGCGTGCTGCAGCGTTCCGAACGTCTCAGCCGCCGCGCCCGACACCGGGGACTCCGCCAGGGTTTTTGACAGCCCGATGAATTCGACGATGCGCGGGCCGTGTCAACTTACGGTCGAGGTCCGGGCTCTCCCCAGAAGCCGGCCTGTGGCGGATAGATCACGCCGTTCTCGATCCGGCACCCGCCGGGCCGGTCCTCCGTCAGCCACCAGGGCCCGTCCAGATCGCAGGCGTCGGCCAGGGCGCCGATCCACAGCGCTGGAGCGATGGAGAGCGAGCTCGACACCATGCAGCCCGCCAGCACGCCCAGGCCCATGGCCTTGGCCGCCTGGGCCATGGCCAGCGCCTCGGTCAGGCCGCCGGCCTTGTCCAGCTTCACATTGACCATCTGGTAGCGCGCCGCGGCCGCTGGCAGGTCGGCGCGGGTGTGCACCGCCTCGTCGGCGCAGATCGGGGCGGGGAAGCTGAGTCCCTCCAGCGCCGCATCGTCATCGGCCGGCAGCGGCTGTTCCACCATGGCCACGTCCAGGCGCGAGACGGGGCCCGCCATCGCCCGCAGGATCTGCGGCGTCCAGCTCTCGTTGGGATCGAGGATCAGCCGCGCGCCCGGCGCGGCCTCGGCCACCGCCGCCAGCCGCTCGGCGGGATCGACCTCGTCCAGCTTGACCTTGAGCAGCGGCGAGCCGGCCGCATCCCGGGCCGCAGCCGCCATGGCTTCCGGGCTGTCCAGGCTGATGGTCACGGCCGTGGGCAGCGAGCGCAGGCGCTCGCGCCCCAGCCGCTCGGCCGCCGAGCGTCCGTCGCGCCGCGCCTCCAGGTCCCAGAGCGCGCAGTCGACGGCGTTGCGCGCCGCCCCGGGCGCCAGCCCGGCCACCACGCTCCGGGCCGGCTCGCCGCGCGCCAGCCGGACCGCCGCGGCCGCCAATTGCGCGGTGACGGATTCCACCGTCTCGCCGTAGCGCGGATAGGGCACGCATTCGCCGCGCCCCAGCGCCCCGCCGTCCCCCAGCTCCGCCACCACCACCTCGGCATGGGTCTTCACGCCGCGCGAGATGCGGAACGGCGCCCGCAGCGGCAGGCGCTCGGCGCGAAAGGTCAGCTCCAGGCTCACGGCGTTGCGCCCCCTCCTCCGCGCCCGGCGCGTCGACAGCTTCTGCAACCCATGATTAGCATGACCTAGGGAGAACACAGTTCACGGGGGCCGATCCAGATGACTGCAGACGTGATGGCCGAACGCGGCAGGCTCGATATAGGCCGCGTCATATCCGAAACCCTTCAGGTGCTGCGCCGCAACATCGTCACCTTCAGCATCCTCGGCCTGCTGCTCGCCGGCCTGCCGATGGGGATCATAACCTTCATCCAGGCGCGGACGATGGGCGGGCTCGCCACTGGCAAGTTCAGCTTCTCCAGCGGCTATTTCGGAGCCATCGGCATCGGTGGCCTGACGGCGATGATCACCAACGCCATCCTCCAGGGCGCCCTGATCTATGCCACAGTGCAGGACCTCAACGGTCGCAAGGCCTCGGTGGGCGACAGCCTCGCCACGGGGCTGCGGAACTTCCTGCCGCTGCTGGGCGTGACCATCCTGTTCGCCGTGGCGTTCGTGCTCAGCTCCTTGCTGCTGATTTTCCCGGCGATCATGCTGGCCTGCGCCTGGTGCGTGGTGGCGCCCAGCGTGGTGGCCGACCGCACGGGCGTCTTCGGGGCCTTCGGACGCTCGGCCGAGCTGACCCGTGGCAGCCGCTGGCCGATCTTCGGCCTCTTCGTCCTGCTGGCGGTGTTCTTCATCGTGCTGGGGACGGTCTTCAACGTCCTGTCGGGCGTCAGCATGATGGCCGCCAACCCGGCCGCCATCGTGGCCCAGATGACCAGCCCGCTGTTCGTGATCATGGGGGTGATCCGCCAGACCATCGGGGCGATGATCGGCTCGACGCTGGTGGCCGTGCTCTATGTCGAGCTGCGGCGGGCCCGAGAGGGCGCCGGGCCGCAGTGGCTGGCCGACATCTTCAGCTGACGTCGAACTTGTCCTTGCGGCGGTGGCCGAAGAGCATGCGGCTCTCCAGGCGACCCCGCAGGCCCGCGTAATAGGCGTTGAGGAAGGTCCGGTCGGCGATGTCGGTCGGACCCTCCCAGCCGATCTTGGCGCGGATGCGGGCCGCCACCTCGGCCTGCGCCTTGCGGTCGGCGGAGCGGATCACGTCCTCCAGCACGTGCAGCTCCTTGATGCCGTAGGCGTCGAGCTGGACATGGGTGAAGGTCAGGCCGCCGGACGCGGCCCGGTCGGTGTCGGCGAGGTCGGGCTGCAGCACCTTGCGCGGCGCCTTGACCACCATGGTCCCGGCGGCCAGGTCGCCCAGCCGGCGGCGGTCGCGGTTGAACAGCGGGAACAGCACGAAGACCCCGCTCCATAGCGTCCCCAGACCGATCAGCGCCGCGTCCACCCCCTGACCGCGGGCGAAGAGGAAGGTCATCGGCAGGAACACCTCGATCTCGCGCATGGCGTTGCGCGCGAAGACCGCGTCGGCCGTCAGCCGCCCGCCGTCCGCGGCGATGACCCGAAGGCCCATGACCCGCTTGCCCGGCGTCGCGGCCTTGGGCTGGATCTCGAAGAACAGGAAATAGAAGTTGCGGAGCAGGAACGCCCCCAGCAGCCAGATCACCCCCAGCACCTCGCCCACGCCCTGCAGTTTGGTGGCCGCGGCGACCGCGAGCACCCCCAGGGTTAAGCCGATCAGGGCGCCCATCAGAATCAGGAAGTCCAGCAGGAGGGCCACGAACCGGTCGCCGTAACTGCCGACCCGCAGCCGCAGGTCGACACCCTCGGGCGTCACCAGCTCGTGCGCGCCGCTCTCCAGCCGCCGGCGGACCTTGAGCCCCTTCACCCGGGTCGCGACGCCGCGGACGGTCATGGCTGCGCCCGCCGGGGCCAGTAGAAATAGGCCAGCCAGAGCGCGAGCATGCTCGCCGCCACCGCGTAGCGGACGAGGTCATCCTGCACGAGCTGGCGGGCGAAACCTTCGAGCAGCCCGGCGACGAGCAGCATAACCACCACCCCCACCATCACCGTGGCGGCGCGCCGCCCGGCGGCGGCCACCGCGTCCACCCGGGTCCGCGCGCCGGGGAAGGCCACCGACCAACCGATGGCGAAGCCCGAGGCGCCGGACAGGACCAGGGCGAAGAGCTCGGTGGTGCCGTGGATCATCAGCCAGCCCACCGCCTGCGGGCCCAGGCCGCGCGAGACGAACAGCGCCAGGAAGGCGCCCAGCATCCCGCCGTTCTGCACCATCAGCGCCGCCGTCGGCAGGCCGAATGCAACGCCGAGCGCAAAGGAGAACAGGGCGATCTGGCTGTTGTGGGTGAAGAGGAAACTGGCCAGCAGCGACAGGCCCTCGCGCGCGTCGGGCTTGGCGTAGAGCGTGGCCTTCAGGGCCGCGGTGCTGGCCAGGGGGTCGCGCCCGGCGGCCAGGCCGGGATCCATGAAGCTGTAGAACCAGTCCGGGTCGCGCTGGACCAGCAGATAGCCGACCACCGTCGCCACCGCCGTGATCGCGAAGGCGACCAGAGTCTCCCGCCAGATCGAACGCACGGCCGCCGGCCAGTCGCGCAGGAAGAAGCGGGCGATCCGCTCCGGCAGGCGGGTACGCGCGCCGTAGACGATGAAATAGGCCCGCGTGCAGAGGCTCTCCAGATAGGCCGTCAGGCTCTGGTCCAGCGAGATCGAGCGCGCCACCGACAGGGACGACAGCGCCTGGCGGTAGAGCAGCGGCAGCTCCAGGATCTCGTCGCGCCGCAGCCGCGCCGCGCCGCCGGCCTCGGCCTTGGCCAGCAAGGTCTCCAGCCGCCGCCAGTCGGCCTCCCGCTCGGCCCGGAACCGCCAGCTCTTCAGCTGCAGCTCGGCCATCAGACCAGCCCCCGCCGCTTGACGTCGAAGTAGCTGTTGAGCAGCGCCGTGGGCAGGCTGTCCATGGGGGCATCCACGATCTGGGCGCCCAGCCGGCGCAGCCGCGCGGTCACCGCCTCGCGCTGTTTCAGGAGGCGCTCGGCGATCACGGCGCGGGAGACGTCGTCGGGCTCCTGCGGCGGCCTGTCCACCAGGCTCTCCAGTTCCTCGTCGCGGAACACCACGAACAGCACCAGGTGGGTGCGCATCAGCCGCGCCACGTTCTCCACCATCAGCTCGGCCGAGGTGGTGTCGGCGAAGTCGGTGAACACCACCACCACCGCGCGGCGGTCCAGCCGGCCCGCCAGGGCGGTGAGGCCCAGGGTGAAGTTGGTCTCCTCGGTGGAGTAGTCGATGCCCGCGGCCAGCTTCTGCAGCAGGGGGAACGCCGCAGGGCCCGACGCCAGCCCGCTCGCCAGGCGCGGCCGGGCGTCGAACGCGAAGAGGCCCACCCGATCGCCCATCCGCAGGCTCACGAAGGCCAGCAGCAGGGCCGCATTGATCGCCCGGTCGATGCGCGGCAGGCCGACCACCGGCGTGCTCATCAGCCGCCCGGTGTCCAGGGCCAGCAGGACGTGGTGGTTGCGCTCGGTGCGGTATTCCCGGCCGATCAGCTTGCCGTGCCGGGCGCTCTGCTTCCAGTCGATGTCGCCGAGATCCATCCCGGTCTGGAATTCCTTCAGCGCGTGGAAGTCCGAGCCTTCGCCGCGGTCCAGCAGCGGCTTGGCGCCCAGCGGCGCATCGCGGGCGAAGAGGCGCAGCGCCTGCTCCTTCACACCGGCGACGTCGGGGGTCACCGCCACCGGGCCGCTCGGCGGCGCCTGGCGCTGCAGCCAGACCAGGCCCAGCGGCCCGCGCCAACGGGCCCAGACGCCCTCCAGCCGGCTCTCGCCCCGGCGCTGCGGCGACAGCGTCACCTCGGCCTCGGCGCGGCCGCCGCGCACCGGCGCGGTCTGACGCTCCGGCGTCGCCGTCAGCCGCGCGTCCGAGCCCACCGCCAACTCGACCACGGCCGGCGGACGGCCTTCGAAGGCCGCCGTGATCCGACCGGTCTGCGGGCGGCCGACCCCGATCACCCGGGGCAGCTCCGCCACCAGGGTCACGGCCCGCGGCGGCGGCGCCGACAGCACATCCACCAGCATCAGCCCCGCCGCCAGCACGATCCAGGCCGCCGCCGCCGTCCACATGCCGGGCGCAGCCACCGCCACGGCCAGGGCGATCGGCGCCCCCGCCGCCATCAGGCCGATCGCCCGGCGAGTGGGATAGAGCCGCACTATCCGGCCCCCACTTCGGTTCCCCCGCTCGCGGGGGAAATGTCGCCAACGCCGCAGGCGGGCGACAATGGGGGAGGAAACAGGGCGACTTCCCCCATCAACCCTCGTGCTTCGCACCTCGGGCCACTTCCCCCTGACAGGGGGAAGGGCGGGACGGCGCGTCTCACCGCGGCGCCGCGGCGAGGTCGACCAGGCCCTGGAGAATCTGGTCGGGGCGGCGGCCGTCGATCTCGGCCGCCGGCGAGAGGATCACCCGGTGGCGCAGGATCGGCAGGGCCAGCACCTTCACGTCGTCCGGGATGACGTAGTCGCGGCCGTCCAGCGCCGCGCGCGAGCGGGCGGCCAGCGCCAGCTGGGCCGCGGCCCGTGGCGAGGCTCCGCTGGCCAGCTCCGGCGTCTCGCGGGTGGCGCGGATCAGGTCCAGCACATAGCCCACGATCTCGTCGGTCAGCCGGATCGCCGCCACCGCCTGGTGCGCCGCGGTCAGCTGCCGCGCGGTGGCCGCCTGGCTGACGCCGCGGTCCTTGGGGTCGGCGTGGCCGGACTGCATGCCGTACTCGGCGACGATCCGGCGCTCCTCCTCGCGGCTGGGATAGCCCAGGGTCTGCTTGAACAGGAACCGGTCCAGCTGCGCCTCGGGCAGCGGATAGGTGCCCTGTTGCTCCAGCGGGTTCTGGGTAGCGACCACCATGAACCGTTCCGACAGCTGGCGCGCCTTGCCGTCGATGGTCACCCGCCGCTCCTGCATGGCCTCCAGCAGGGCCGCCTGGGTCTTGGGCGGCGTGCGGTTGATCTCGTCGGCCAGTAGCAGCTCGCAGAACAAGGGCCCTTCGGTCAGGGAGAAGGTCGAGGTCTGGAAGTTGAAGACGTTGGACCCGATGATGTCGGCCGGCATCAGGTCGGGGGTGAACTGGATGCGCCCGAAGTCCAGCCCCACGGTGCGGGCGAAGCACTGGGCCAGGTAGGTCTTGGCCACCCCCGGCGGCCCCTCCAGCAGCACGTGGCCGCGGGCGAACAGGGCGACCAGCAGCAGGTCGATGGTGTCCTGCTGGCCGACGATGGCCTTGCCGATCTCGGCGCGGACCTTCTCGGCCAGCGCCTTCACCTCAGCGACGTTCACGCGTCATCTCCCCTCGCCACTCGTAGATCTTCTGCGCCACGGCCAGGAGGTCGTCGCGGGATTTCGCCGCCTCGGCCTCGGCGGCCAGGTCGCTGGGCGCCATGGCGCCGCGGCGGCGGGCCAGCTCGTCCAGCCAGCCTTCCTCGGTGTGCGCGCCGGACTGGCGCACCACGCGCGCCCGGATCAAGGCGGCATAGGCGGGCGCCAGCTCGTGCTCCTTGCGGGCCATGCGCGCCAGGTCGGCGGCGTTGTCGACCAGGGCCCGCGCGCCCAGAGCGAAGGCGCGGCCGGCGCGCTGCGGCTGGCCGAAGCGGGCCAGGGCATGGGCGCCCATCAAGAGGCCGGCGGCCACGGCGATCAGGGTCGCCGCCAGCCACGGCGGCTCCAGCATCAGCCGCCCCAGGCCGCGGCCCCGCTCCAGGCCGTTCAGCGTGACGTCGAACGCCAGGGTGCGCGCGCCGCCGGCCGTGGCGGCGTCCAGCACCGTCACCCCGGCCCGGGCCGTGGCGAGATCCTTCAGACCCTGGTTGTTCAGGAGGTCCGCGTCGGCCAGCACCCAGATACTGGGCGAGCGCCGGGAATAGGCCAGCACGGCCTGCCCGTTCTCGTCGGCCAGGATCGGCGCCCAGCCGGCGCCGGACAGGGTCTTGAGGCTATCGATCCGCCCGAGCGGCAGCACCACGTCGGCGCCCAGCGGTCCGCCGGCGCCGTGCAGCACCGGCCGCGACCAGCCGCGGCGCAGGGCCACGTGGGTGTCCGGCGCATAGGAGGCCAGCAGGGCTTGGGCTTCGCGCGCGTCCTCCAGCGGCGCTACCTTGCGCACATAGCCCTGGCGCATCGGATCCGGTGTTGCCGCCCACTTGGGCAGGACGATCAGGGTGAGCGTCCCCTTCGGATAGGCCTGCAGGGCCTTGGCCCCCAGCATCGGCTCCGGGGTCAGCACCACCGTCGCCGCGGAGGGCCGCATCGGGCGCGTGCGGCTGACCACCACCGGCTGGCCCAGCGCCTTCATCAGCCGGGTGATCCCGGCGTAGCCGACGGCGGATTTGGAGAGCGCATGGGCCCGGGGGTCGTTGGCCGCGCGCAGGTCCGGCGCATAGGCCGACAGCACCGCGAGGCCGGCGAGCGAGACGACGCCCACCGCCACCAGGGCCAGGATCGCCCGGGGCGAGAAGGCCTGGCTCGACCCCTGCGGCCCGCCCGCCGGAGCGTCCGAGGCGCTCACCGCCAGCCCTCCGCGAAGGCGAAGGCGCGATAGTCCTCGCGCGCCTGCTCGAACTCCGGCGGCCCGGCGGCCAGCCCGCCGAAGAACGTGCGCTCCACCGCCTGGGCCAGCCGCGCGAACGCCGCCCGCGCCTGGGGCGGCAGGACCTCGAGGCTGGCGATATCGCGGCTGGTCAGGGCCGGCTTCACCGCGCCCGGCCGCCGGCCGGAGAGGTCGTCGATGGACCGGAAGAGCAGCAGATGGATGGCGTCCTCGAAGCGGCCCTGGGCCGCCAGGCCCTCGGCGTCCTGCAGCAGGGCTTGGGCCGCCTCCGGTGCGGGCCGCCAGTCGGTGGCCGTGACGCCGCTGCGCCGGCGGAACCAGCGGTCCGGCACGATCTCGCGCAGGATGAACCAGAGCAGCATCGCCGCGCCGATGGCCAGGCCGGCCCAGAAGACATACTGCAGATAGGGCCCGACGGCCTTCAGGATGTCGCCCAGCACCTTGAGCCAGCCGGGCGGCTTGGGTTGCGGGAACAGGGCGAAGTCGAACTGGAGGTCGCGGTCGCGCAACAGCGCCTGGTGCGCGAGGGCGAGCTTCTGCTGCGCCGTCCGGCCCGAAGCTTCCGCGACGCCCACCCCAGCCACGCACACCCCCAGTTGCAACGCCAGCCTAGACGACCACGGGCGCGCCGCAAGCCTTGACCGATGCGCCCCGGGCGTGATGGTCGAGGGCATGACCGACCTCTCCGACTTCATCCGCGGCCTGCCCAAGGCCGAGCTCCATCTGCACATCGAAGGCAGTCTCGAGCCCGAGCAGATGTTCGAATTCGCCCGCCGCAACCGCCTGGCCCTGCCGTTCAAGTCGGTGGAGGAGGTGCGCGCCGCCTACGCCTTTTCGAACCTGCAGGACTTCCTGGACATCTACTACCAGGGCGCCGGCGTCCTGATGACCGAGGCCGACTTCCACGACCTGGCCATGGCCTATTTCCGCCGGGTGGCGGCGGACGGCTGCCGTCACGTGGAGCTGTTCTTCGATCCCCAGACCCACACCGACCGCGGCCTGCCGTTCCGGGTGGCGATCGAGGGGCTGCTCTCCGGCATGGCGGAGGCGGAGCGCACCCTGGGCGTCAGCTCCAGCCTGATCCTCTGCTTCCTGCGCCACCTGGACGAGGACGCGGCCCTTGCGACACTCAAGGCGGCCGAGCCCTGGCTGGACCGCCTGCTGGGCGTGGGCCTGGATTCCTCTGAGGTCGGCCACCCGCCCTCCAAGTTCGCGAAGGTCTTCGCCGCGGCCCGCCAGCGCGGCCTGAAGCTGGTGGCTCACGCCGGCGAGGAGGGCCCGCCCGCCTATGTCTGGGAGGCGCTGGATCTGCTGAAGGTCGACCGCATCGACCACGGCAACCGGGCGCTGGAAGACCCCGCCCTGGTGCAGCGCCTGGCCGCCGAGGGCATGACCCTGACCGTCTGCCCGCTCTCCAACCTCAAACTCTGCGTGGTCGACGACCTGGCGAACCACCCGCTGAAGCGCATGCTGGACCTGGGCCTGCGCGCCACGCTGAACTCCGACGACCCGGCCTATTTCGGCGGCTACCTCGGCGCCAACTGGACGGCGACCGCCCAGGCGCTGGCGCTCTCTCGGGACGACCTAGTCACCCTGGCGAAGAACAGCTTCACCGGCTCGTTCCTGCCGGCGGACCGGATCGAGGCGCATCTCGCCGAGATCGATGCATACGCCCGCTAAGCCGGGGGTTGCGTCGCCGCGCATCAGCCGCCACGCTCGAAGTTGAACGGCGCGTCACGATGCCGGAAGGGAAGGATCATGTTGAGGTTCGCCGCGGCCGTGCTGGCCGCCACGGCTTTCGCGGGGCTGGCTGAGGCCAAGACCCTGACCGTCAACCCCGGCGGCGATGCGCAGGAGAAGCTGCAGACCGCCCTGCTGGATGCGCGCCCTGGCGACACGGTGGAGCTGGCGGCGGGCCGCTATGAGCTGACCGACGGCCTGTCGCTGGACGTCGCCGACGTCACCGTCAAGGGCGCCGGGGCCGACAAGACGGTGCTCTCGTTCAAGGGCCAGAAGAGTTCCGGCGAGGGCCTGCTCGTCACCTCCGACCGCGTCACCCTGCGCGACTTCGCGGTGGAGGACACCAAGGGCGACGGCATCAAGGCCAAGGGGACCGACCAGATCAGCTTCATCGGCCTGCGCGTCGAATGGACCGGCGGGCCCAAGGCGACCAATGGGGCCTATGGCGTCTATCCGGTGGCCTCGACCAATGTCCTGATCCAGCGGGTCACCGTGAAGGGGGCCTCCGACGCCGGGATCTATGTCGGCCAGTCGAAGAACATCGTGGTCCGCGACTCCACCGCCGCCTTCAACGTGGCCGGAATCGAGATCGAGAACTCCATCGGCGCCGATGTCTTCGCCAACACCTCGACCCACAACGCGGGCGGCATCCTGGTCTTCGACCTGCCGAACCTGCCGCAGATGGGCGGCCACTCCACCCGGGTGTTCGACAACCAGGTGGTGGACAACGACACCGCCAACTTCGCGCCCAAGGGCAATATCGTCGCCAATGTGCCCACCGGCACGGGCGTCATGGTGATGGCCAACCGCGACGTCCACGTCTTCGCCAACCGCATCGACGGCAACCAGACCGCCGCGGTGATGCTGGTCAGCTACACCCAGAAGTTCGACGACAAGACCTACAACCCCCTGCCGCGCGACATCGCCGTCCACGACAACCAGATCGGCCGCAACGGCTGGTCGCCGCAGTTCGAGGGCGGCGGGCTCCTGGCCATGCTCATGGGCGGGACGCTGCCGCCGGTGATGTGGGATGGCGTGACCACCTATGGCGACTCCGGCGAGGTGGCCCATGTGCGGCTGAGCGACGGGCCGGTGCTCAACCTGCACCTGGCGGCGCCCGGCCAGCTGAAGACCGCCAAGCCCACCAAGGCCGCCACCGAGGGCGACGCCCAACCGGCCGAGCCCCGGCCCGTCGAGCTGCCCAAACGCCAGGCCGACCTCGGGCGCTGAGGTGCGACGGCTGACGCCTGTGCGCTCTGAGCTCTTCCCCCTGCAAGGGGGAAGTGGCCCGATGTGCGCTGCACGAGGGTCGATGGGGGAAGCTTCGCGGGCTACCTCCCCCATTGTCGCCGGCCCCTGCGGGGCCTTGGCGGCATTTCCCCCGCAAGCGGGGGAAGGTGGGGGCCGATGAAGCAAGCGCTGTCAGTTCTCGCGGCTCTCCTTTGCCTCGGCGCGGCGCCGCAGACACCCGGGGTGGCTGAGGAGTTGCTGATGGCGGGGGCGCCGGCGCCGAGGCTCTCCGACTACCGGCTCTTCACCGACCCGGGCGCGCGCGCGCCCAACGCCGGGCTCACGCCCTATGCCCTGAACACGCCGCTGTTCAGCGACTACGCCCTGAAGTTCCGCTTCCTCTATCTGCCGCCGGGCGCCAAGGCCGCTTACCGCCCGGACGGCGTGCTGGACCTGCCGGTGGGCGCGGCGCTGGTGAAGACCTTCGCCTATCCGGCCGACTTCCGCCGGCCGGACGAGAAGGTGCGCTATCTGGAGACCCGGCTGCTGGTCCACCGTCCCGACGGCTGGGCCGCCTATGCCTACGTCTGGAACGAGGCCCAGACCGAGGCGGTGCTGAAGCGGGCCGGGGCGCGGATCGACGTTGGCTTCACCGATGCGCAGGGGCGGGCTCGGACCGTCGACTACCGCGTGCCGAACCAGAACCAGTGCAAGGAATGCCACCAGCTGGACAAGACGCTGACGCCCATCGGGCCCAAGGCCCGCAACCTCAACGGCGACTACACCTATGCGGAGGGCCGCGAGAACCAGCTGGCCCACTGGAGCCGGCTGGGCCTGCTCACCGGCGCGCCGCCACCCGCCCAGGCGCCCCGCGCGCCGCGCTGGGACGATCCGGCCGAGCCGCTGGACGGGCGGGCCCGCGCCTACCTCGACGCCAACTGCGCCCACTGCCACAACCCCAAGGGCGCGGCGAGCAACTCCGGCCTCTTCCTGACCCTCGACGAGACCCGGCCCGCAGCCATCGGCATCGGCAAGGCGCCCGTCGCGGCCGGCCGCGGCTCGGGCGACCTGAAGGTCGGGATCGAGCCGGGCCATCCCGAGCAGTCGATCCTGGCCTACCGCCTCGCCTCCGCCGAGCCCGGGGTGATGATGCCGGAGCTGGGCCGCTCCATCACCCACGAGGAGGGCCTGGCCCTGGTGCGCGCCTGGATCGCCGCCACGCCCTCCACCTCCAAGCCGCCCCAGAAACCCTGATTTGCCGGCCGCCACGGAAGGCGGATAGGTCTGCGCCCGACCCTGGTTCCGGAGGCCGCCTTGGCTGATCTGTTCGCGCCGCTCTCGTTCGCCCATGGCCCGGCCATGAAGAACCGCTTCATGCTGGCCCCCCTCACCAACCTGCAGAGCCACCCGGACGGCACGCTGTCGGACGACGAGTTCAACTGGCTGACCCTGCGGGCCAAGGGTGGGTTCGGCCTGACCATGACCTGCGCGGCCCACGTCCAGGCGGTGGGCCAGGGCTTCCCCGGCCAACTGGGCGTGTTCGGCGACCAGCACCTGCCCGGCCTCACCCGGCTGGCCGGCGCCATCAAGGCTGCCGGCAGCGTCGCGGCGCTGCAGATGCACCACGCCGGCAACCGCTCGCCCAAGGACCTGGTAGGCCAGCCCGTCTGCCCGTCAGACGATCCCGAGACCGGCGCGCGCGGCCTTTCCACGGGCGAGGTGGAGCAGCTGGTGGAGGACTTCGTGGCGGCCGCGGTCCGCTCGGAGACCGCCGGCTTCGACGGTGTCGAGATCCACGGCGCCCATGGCTATGTGCTGGCCCAGTTCCTCTCCCCGGAGACCAATCGGCGCGAGGACCGCTACGGCGGCTCGGTGGAGAACCGGGCGCGGATCATCTTCGAGATCATCGACGGCGTGCGCACCCGCTGCCGGCCGGACTTCCAGCTGGGCCTGCGCCTGTCGCCCGAGCGGTTCGGCCTGAAGCTGGCGGAGATCGTCGAGGTCGCGGGCGCGATCCTCGGCGATGGCCGGATCGACTACCTGGACATGTCACTGTGGGATGTCTTCAAGGAGCCCACCGAGGAGGCCTTCAAGGGCCGCTCGCTGATGTCGTATTTCACCGCGCTCGAGCGCGGCGCGGTGCGGCTCGGCGTGGCGGGCAAGGTGACCTCGCCGGCCATCGCCTCACAGATGCTGGATAGCGGCGCCGACTACGTGCTGATCGGGCGCGCCGCGATCCTGCACCACGACTTCCCGGAGCGGGCGCGCGATCCGCAGTTCACGCCGATCGCCCTGCCGGTGACCCGCGAGTATCTGGCGAACGAGGGCCTTGGCCCAGCCTTCGTCACCTACATGGGCACCTGGCCCGGCTTCGTCGAAGCCGCCTGAGCGGCCGCGCCGCGCGTCCAGCCCCACGATCGCCGCCAGGATCGCGCCATAGACGGCCAGCGCGAACAGCAGGATCTCGAGTTCCATGGGCAGCTCTGGCATGGCCGCCTCCCCTTCCATCACTTCGAGGAGGAGAATGGCGCACGTCGAGCGGGCGGGAAATTCGGGGTCTTATCCTAAGTAGAGATACCGAGGCCGGCGCTTAACGGTCCGCTAAGGCCTGCCGGCTTCGGCCCGCCGGTCGCCCAGTCCAGCAGCTCGACGGGATGCACGACGGGCGCGTTGAGGGCGGGCGCGAGCTGGGCCATGCAGCCGACGTTGCCGGCGGCGATCACGGCCGCGCCGGTGGCGCTCAGGTTGGCCGCCTTGCGGTCGCGCAGCTGGGTCGCGAAGGCGGGTTGCAGGATGTTGTAGACGCCCGCCGAGCCGCAGCAGAGGTGGCCCTCCGCCGGAAGCCGGACCTCGAAGCCCGCCTCGGACAGCAGCTGGGGCGGGGCGGCCTTCACCTGCTGGCCGTGCTGCAGCGAGCAGGCGGCGTGGTATGCGATCGGCAGGCGCGAGCGCAGGACCACCGGCGGCAGCCCCATCTCGGCGACGAACTCCAGGATGTCGCGGACCGGCGGACCCGCGCCATAGCCCTTCAGGCGCGTGCCGCAGCCGGCGGCGGTGGCGATCACCGCGTCCACCTGGCCCAGCGCCGCCCAGGCCCGGAGGTTGGCGGCCTCGAAGGCATGCGCCTCGGCCGCGCGGCCCAGATGCTCCGAGAGCGCGCCGCAGCACTGCTCGCCCGGCGCGTCGACGATCTCGAAACCCATGCGCGCGAGGAGGCGCGCCGCCGCCGCGCGCACCTGCGGCGCCACCACCGGCTCGACGCAGCCCTGCAGCAGCACGACGCGGCCCTTGGCGCTGGAGGCGGGGCGGGCGTGCGCCTCGGCCCGGCCGGCCGACGTCCCGCGCCCCCGCGCCGGCACCAGCCCCAGCATCGCCGCCAGCGGCGTCAGTCCCACCCGTTCCAGCGCCGGCCGCAGCGGCCGGGTCAACCGCCCCAGGGTCAGCGCCGTACGCAGGCGGCGGGGATGCGGCAGGACCCAGGCCAGGGCGGCGCGCAGCAGCCGTTCCGGCCAGGGCCGCGCATAGTGCGCCTCGATATGGACCCGGGCGTGGTCGATCAGCTGGGCGTAGTCGACCCCCGACGGGCAGGTGGAGACGCAGGCCAGGCACGAGAGGCAGCGGTCGACGTGGGTCACGGTGCTGGCCGGCGGCGGGCCGCCGGCCTCCAGCATGGCGCGGATCAGCTCGATGCGGCCCCGCGGCCCGTCGCGCTCGTCGCCGGTGAGCACATAGGTGGGGCAGGTGGCGGTGCAGAACCCGCAGTGCACACACTTGCGGATCGCGGCCTGGGAGGCGGCCGTCTGCGGATCCGCCAGCTGCTCGGCGGTGAAGGTGGTTCTCATGCGCCCCCCTCCATCCGCCCGGGGTTGAGGACGCCCAGCGGGTCGAACGCGGCCTTGACCCTGCCCTGCAGCGCGCCCAGCGGCCCCTCGCGCGGCGCGAACGCCTCGGCTCCGCGCAGGCACAGGGCATGGCCGCCGAGGCCGCGCACCACCGCCCGCACCTTGGCCGCGGGCTCGTCGGTGGCCAGCCAGGCGAGGCCGCCGCCCCAGTCGTAGAGCGCATCCCCCGGCAGGGCGTGCGGGGCGCGCCAGCCCACCGCCGGCGGCAGCGACAGCCGCCACAGCGGCCGCGGATCACCGGCCAGGGCCTCGACCTCGCGCACCTGGACCCAGAACTGCCGGCTGAGGTCGCCCTCCACCGCCTCGATCCGCCCGAAGGCCTTCAGGGCCATCGCCAGTCCGTCGACCCGCGCGGCGACCGAGGCCTCGAAGCCCTCCAGCCGCAGCGCCGTCACCGGCATCTCCGCGCGCAGCGGCCGCGCCTGGGCGGCGTGGGCAGGCAGGTGCGCGGCGGCCGAGACGTCGAACGGCCCGTTCAGCGCCGCGGTCATGGCCTCGCCGGCCCGCACGTCCGCCAGGCCGAACAGCATCAGGGTGGTCTCGGTCCGCGGCGCTGGCAGCACCTTGATCGTGAGCTCGGTCAGCACGGCCAGGGTGCCCCACGAGCCGGCCATCAGCTTCATCAGGTCGTAGCCGGTGACGTTCTTGACCACCTTGCCGCCGGCCTTGAAGGCCTCGCCACGTCCGCTGACCGCCGCGAACCCCAGCAGGTGGTCGCGCGCGGCGCCGGCCCGGATGCGGCGGGGCCCCGAGAGGTTGGCCGCCACCACCCCGCCCAGGGTCGGCTCGCCCCGCGCGCCCAGCAGCCGCGTCCAGGCCGGCGGCTCGAACGCGAGCATCTGCCCTCGCGCGGCCACCAGCCGTTCCAGGTCCGCGACGCGGACGCCCGGCTGTGCCGTCAGCACCAGTTCCTCCGGCGCATAGTCGACGATGCGGTCCAACCGCGCGGTGGAGAGGACGAGGTCGGTGCGGTCCATGCGCCCGATCGCGCGCTTCGTCCCCCCGCCGGTCACCTCGATCCGCCGGCCTGCGGCGCCGGCCTCGGCCACGGCCGACAGCACCTCGTCCGGCGTGGTGGGCTTCAGGGTGCGGGTGGCCTCGTCCAGCATCAGAACCGCGGCAGCTCGGGAAAGGCCAGCTTGCCGCGATGCACGTGTACGCGGCCCAGCTCGGCGCAGCGATGCAGGACCGGGAACACCTTGCCCGGGTTCAGCAGCAGGCCCGGGTCGAACGCGCACTTCACCCGCTGCTGGCAGGCCAGGTCCGTCGCGTCGAACATCTCGCCCATCAGGTCGCGCTTCTCCACCCCCACGCCGTGCTCGCCGGTCAGCACGCCGCCGACCGCCACGCAGAGCTTTAGGATGTCGGCGCCGAACGCCTCCGCCGCATCCAGCTGCCCGGGCTGGTCGGCGTCGTAGAGGATCAGCGGATGCAGGTTGCCGTCGCCGGCGTGGAAGACATTCACGACGCCCAGGCCGTGCTCGCGCCCCAGCTCATAGATGCGGGCCAGCACCTGCGGCAGCTTCCCGCGCGGGATGGTGCCGTCCATGCAGAGGTAGTCGGTGGCGATCCGGCCCACCGCGGGGAAGGCCGCCTTGCGCCCGGACCAGAAGGCCAGCCGCTCGGCCTCGCTCTGCGAGGTCTTGACGAAGTCGGCGCCCCGCTGGGCGGCCAGCATCCGCACGTGGCCGGTCAGCTCGGCGCACTCCGCCTCCGGCCCGTCCAGCTCCACGATCAACAAGGCCTCCGCCTCGACGGGATAGCCCGCGTGGACGAAGGCCTCCGCCGCGCGGATCGCCGGTCCGTCCATCATCTCCAGGCCCGCCGGGATGATGCCGGCGGCGATGATATCGCCCACCGCCGCGCCAGCCGCCTCCACCGACGGGAAGCCCAGCAGCATCGCCCGCGCGGTCTGCGGCCGCGGCAGGATGCGCACCGTAACCTCGGTGACCACACCCAGCAGCCCCTCCGAGCCCGTTACCACGCCCAGCAGGTCGTAGCCCTCGGCGTCCATGGCCTTGCCGCCCAGGCGCACCACCTCGCCGTTCATCAGCACCAGTTCGCAGCCCAGGAGGTTGTTGGTGGTCAGGCCGTACTTCAGGCAGTGCACGCCGCCCGAGTTCTCGGCCACATTGCCCCCGATGGTGCAGGCGATCTGGCTGGACGGATCAGGCGCATAGTAGAAGCCCTGCGCCTCCACCGCCGCGGTGATGGCCAGGTTTGTCACCCCCGGCTGCACCACCGCGCAGCGGTTGGCGTAGTCCACCTCCAGCACCCGGTTCAGCTTCGAAAGGCCCACCACCACGCTGTCCGCCAGCGGCAGGGCGCCGCCGGAGAGCGAAGTTCCGGCGCCGCGCGGCACCACCTTCACGCCATTGGCCTGGCACCAGGCCAGCACCGCGCTGACCTGCGCCGTGGTCTCCGGCAGGACCACCGCGATCGGCGCCTGGCGGTAGGCCGAAAGCCCGTCGCTCTCGAACGGCACGAGGTCGGCCGCCTCCGCGACCACCCCCTCGCCCGGCACGATCCGCCGCAGCGCCCGCACGATCTCGCCCTTGCGGGCGATCAGCGCAGCGTCGGGCGCGGGCATCTTCATGGGGGGACGCTATCCGCCGACTCGCGCGAGCGCCATCCTTCGCCAGGAAACCCGCGCCCCTAGCCCACCGGCGGAAGGTCGGCGCCGGACAGCAGCGCCTCGAAATAGGCGATGGTCGGCACGAGGCCCTCGCGGAGCGCCGTGGACGGCGCCCATCCGAGCACGGCGCGCGCCCGGGAGATGTCGGGCTGCCTCTGCCGCGGATCGTCCTCCGGCAGCGGACGCTCGACCAGCCGCGAGCGGCTGCCGGTCATCTCCAGAATCAGGCCCGCCAGGTCCCGGATCGTGCATTCGCTGGGCGTCCCGAGGTTGATCGGGCCGGTCACCTCCGGCGGCGTCTCCATCAACCGCACCAGGCCATCGACGAGGTCGTCCACGTAGCAGAACGAGCGCGTCTGGAGCCCGTCGCCATAGATCGCGATCGGCTCGCCCTTCAGCGCCTGGACGATAAAGTTGGAGACCACGCGTCCGTCGTCGGGGCGCATGCGTGGACCGTAGGTGTTGAAGATCCGCGCGACCTTGATCTCCAGGCGGTGCTGACGCCAGTAGTCGAAGAACAGCGTCTCGGCGCAGCGCTTGCCCTCGTCATAGCAGGAGCGCGGGCCAATCGGATTGACGTTGCCCCAGTAGTCCTCGGTCTGCGGATGCACCGTCGGATCGCCATAGACCTCCGAGGTGGAGGCCTGGAGGATCCGCGCCTTCAGCCGCTTGGCCAGGCCCAGGAGGTTGATCGCCCCATGCACGCTGACCTTCGTCGTCTGCACCGGGTCGAGCTGGTAGTGCACGGGGCTCGCCGGGCAGGCCAGGTTGTAGATCTGGTCCACCTCCACGTAGAGCGGGAAGGTGATGTCGTGCCGCATCAGCTCGAAGCGGGGATGCGACAGGAGCGGCGCCACATTGCTGCGCCGGCCGCTGGAGAAGTTGTCGAGGCACAGCACCTCGTGGCCCTCGGCCAGCAGGCGCTCGCACAGGAACGAGCCGATGAAGCCGCCGCCGCCGGTGACCAGGACCCGCCGCCCCGCTTGCATCCCGACCTCCCCCCGGGACTCGGCCCGACTCGGCATGGCGCCGGCCATACACGCGCGGTGACTTAGCCCGGGCGGGCGGCCGCTGTCAGGCCCTACTGCCCCCGGAAGGCCGGCGTCCGCTTCTCGTTGAAGCTGGCGACGCCCTCGCGGCGGTCCTCGGTGCGGAAGAGCTCATTGTAGACGGTGAGTTCCAGGTCCATGGCCTGCTTCAGGTCCAGGTCCAGGCCGCCATGCACCACGCGCTTCAGGCCGCGGACCGACAGGGGCGCGCGGCTGGCGATCTGGGCGGCGACGCCCAGCACCGTGTCCATCAGCGCCTCGGGCGGCGTGACCGCGCTGACTAGGCCCCAGTCCAGCGCCTGCTGGGCGGCGAACGGCGCAGCGGTGATCATGATCTCCAGGGCGCGGCGCGGGCCGACGGCGCGGGTCAGGAGCTGGGTGCCGCCGAGGCCGGGCATGATCCCCAGCCCCGCCTCGGGCAGGCCGAACCGCGCGCTCTCGGCGGCATAGGTGAAGTCGCAGGCCAGGCTCATCTCGCAGCCGCCGCCCATGGCCGCCCCCTGCACGGCGGCGATCACCGGGACCGGGCAGGCCAGCTGGGCGCGGATCATGGCCTCGAACAGGCGGTGCTGCTCGGCCCAGGCCTCGTCGGTCATGCCGTTGCGCTCCTTCAGGTCCGCTCCGGCCTGGAAGTGCTTGCCGGCGCCCGCCAGGATCACACAGCGCAGCGCCTCGTCCGCCCGCAGCCGGCTCCACGCGTCCAAGAGGTCGCGGCCCATCTGCGAAGAGAGCGCATTGGCGACCTCCGGCCGGTTGAAGGTGATGACCACCAGGCCCGGGTGGGCCTCGGCCACGATGATCGTCTCGTAGGTCATCTCGTCCCTTCCCTGCGCGCCGCAGGCGCCCTTTAAGATGTCCACGAACCACACGAACCACACGAACACCCAAGCCACGAGGGCGGAGCGCCGCAGCCCTTTTCTTCGTTCGTGTGGTTCGTGTGGTTCGTGGACAAATTCTCCTGGCGCTGCGCGCCGGGTCAGAAGCTCTTCGGCTGGCCCAGCACGTGGGTGGCCACGTGGCTGAGGATCAGATTCGTGGAGATGGGAGCCACCTGGTAGAGCCGCGTCTCGCGGAACTTGCGCTCGATGTCGTACTCCTCGGCGAAGCCGAAGCCGCCGTGGGTCTGCAGGCACATGTCGGCGGCGAACCAGCTGGCCTCGGAGGCCACCAGCTTGGCCATGTTGGCCTCGGTCCCGCAGGGCTCCCCCGCCTCGAACAGCGCCGCGGCCCTGTCCACCATCAGGCTGGCCGACGTCATCTGCACATAGGCCCGGGCCAGCGGGAACTGCACGCCCTGGTTCTCGCCGATGGGCCGGCCGAACACCACGCGGTCCTTGGCGTACTGGCTGGCGCGGTCGATGAAGAACCTGGCGTCGCCGATGCACTCCGACGCGATCAGGATCCGCTCGGCGTTCATCCCATCCAGGATGTATTTGAAGCCCTTGCCTTCCTCGCCGACCAGGTTCTCCGCCGGGACCTCCAGGTCCTCGAACAGCAGCTCGGTGGTGGCGTGGTTCAGCATGGTGCGGACGGGCGTGATCGTCAGGCCGTTCCCGCGCGCGGCGCGCATGTCCACCAGCAGCACGCTCATCCCCGCCGAGCTCTTCGCCTCGTCCCGCGGCGAGGTGCGGCAGAGCAGGACCATCAGGTCGGAGTGCTCGGCGCGGCTGATCCACAGCTTGCGGCCGTTGACGACATATTTGTCGCCGACCTTCCGGGCGAAGGTGGTGATCCGGGTGGTGTCGGTGCCGGCGTCCGGCTCGGTGACCCCGAAAGCCTGCAGCCGCAGCTCGCCGCTCGCCACCTTCGGCAGATAGGCCGCCTTCTGCGCCGGCGTGCCGTGCCGCAGCACCGTGCCCATGGTGTACATCTGGGCGTGGCAGGCGCCGCCGTTGCAGCCCGAGCGGTGGATCTCCTCCAGCACCGCGGTCGCCGCCCCGAGCCCCAGGCCTGAGCCCCCGAACTCCTCCGGGATCAGCACCGACAGGAACCCGGCCTCGGTCAGCGCCTGGACGAACGCCGTCGGATAGGCCCGCTCGCGGTCCAGCTCGCGCCAGTATTGGCCAGGAAACCGCGCGCACAGCTTGCGCACCGCCTCGCGGATCTCGGGAAAGCTCTCTTGGGTCACCACCCCTCTCTGCCACGCCGACCCTGGGTCAGGGTAGACCGACGTCTATGTTCATGTATTGTTCTGTTCTCTGAGGCGCGGCGAGGCCCTTCGAAATGGTCCACGAACCACACGAAAAGCACGAACGGTTCCTGCACGGGGAGGAGGTCTTCCGCATTCAAGGGGCGGTGTTCGAGGTGAATCGGATACTCGGCGCCGGCTTTTTGGAAGCGATCTACCAGGAGAGCCTGGCGCTAGAGTTTAGGGCCCGCGGGATTGAATTCGTCGAACAGCCGACACTCGCCGTCGACTATAAGGGGACACGGCTGCAACATGCCTATGTCCCGGATTTCATCTGCTTCGGCCGCGTGCTGGTGGAGCTGAAAGCGCTTGTCGCCCTCGCGCCCGAGCATCGGGCGCAAGTCCTCAACTACCTCAAGGCGGCCAAGCTGCGGGTCGGCCTGCTCGTGAACTTCGGATGCGCGCCCAAGGCGCGGGTCGAGCGGCTCATGATGTGATTGTTCGTGCTTTTCGTGTGGTTCGTGGACCAGTTTTCAAGGACGACTGAGCCAGGGTGCGGACTGGCCGGTGACACACGATGTGCAAGCCGCCATCCTCTCGCAAAATGAGGGAGGCTGACGATGTCCGCGCTCAGCTATGTCCACGGGGCCAGTGACAAGCCGCTGATCGGCAAGACGATCGGGGCCATGTTCGACGAGGCCTGCGCGGCCCATCCGGACGCGCTGGCGCTGGTGTCGCGTCACCAGGGCATCCGCTGGACCTACGGCGAGCTGAAGGCGCGGGTGGACGCCTTCGCCGCAGGGCTGCTGGCGCTGGGCCTGGAGCCGGGGGACCGGGTGGGCGTGTGGTCGCCGAACTGCGCGGAGTGGGTGATCACCCAGTACGCCACCGCCAAGGCCGGCCTGATCCTCGTGAACGTCAATCCGGCCTATCGCCTGAGCGAGGTGGAATACGCCCTGAACAAGGTGGGCTGCCGCGCGCTGGTGACCGCCGTTCGGTACAAGACCAGCGACTACCTCGGCATGGTGCGCGAGCTGCGCGAGGCCGGCCGGCTGCCGACGCTGGAGGCGGTGATCACGATCGGCGACGACCCGCACCGCGGCTGCCTCGCCTTCCCTCACGTCCTGGCCACCGCCAGCCGCGCCGACCGCGCCCGCCTCGCCGAGATCGGGCCGCAGCTGCAGTTCGACGATGCGATCAACATCCAGTTCACCAGCGGCACCACCGGCTTTCCCAAGGGCGCGACGCTCTCGCACCACAACATCCTCAACAACGGCTTCTTCACGGGCGAAGCCATGGGCCTGAAGGCCGGCGACCGGGTGTGCATTCCGGTGCCGCTCTATCACTGCTTCGGCATGGTCATCGGCAATCTCGGTTGCCTCACCCACCTCGCCACGGTCGTCTACCCCAGCGAGGGGTTCGAACCGGTCAGCGCGCTGGAGGCCGTCGAGGCGGAGCGCTGCGTGGCCCTGTTCGGCGTGCCGACCATGTTCATCGCCATGCTGGGCCATCCCGAGTTCTCCCGCTTCGACCTGACGTCCCTGCGCACCGGCGCCATGGGGGGCTCGCCCTGCCCCATCGAGGTGATGCGCCAGGTGGTGGACCGGATGCACATGCCCGAGGTGACCAATGTCTATGGCATGACCGAGACCTCGCCCGTCAGCTTCCAGACCAGCACGGCGGACACGCTGGAACGGCGCGTGTCGACGGTTGGCCGCGTCCATCCGCACCTGGAGGCCAAGATCGTCGACGCCGACGGCCGGATCGTCCCCCGCGGGCAATCCGGCGAGATCTGCACCCGCGGCTATTCGGTGATGACCGGCTACTGGGGGGACCCCGAACGAACCGCCGAGGCGATCGACCCGGGCGGCTGGATGCACACCGGCGACCTGGGCGTCATCGACGCGGACGGCTACGGCAACGTCGTCGGCCGCATCAAGGACCTGGTGATCCGCGGTGGCGAGAACATCTATCCGCGGGAAGTGGAGGAGTTCCTCTACCGGCATCTCGCCATCCAGGACGTGCAGGTGATCGGCGTGCCCGACCGGAAGTTCGGCGAGGAGCTGTGCGCCTGGATCGTGCTCAAGCCCGGCGCGGCGCTCACGGAGGACGAGGTGAGATCGTTCTGCCAGGGGCAGATTGCGCACTACAAGATTCCAAGGCACATCCGCTTCGTGGAAGGCTTCCCCACCACCGTCACGGGGAAGGTGCAGAAGTTTGCCATGCGCGAAGCCATGATCGCCGAACTTGACCTGATGCTGGAAAGAACGGCGTAGGCAGGCCGCATGAGGAAGCTCGTCTCCGCCGTCGATCCGGGATCGGCCGCCTTTTCCGCCAACGCCGAGGTCAACCGCGGCCTGGTGGAGGACCTGCGCAGCTACGTCGGCCAGGCCGCGCTGGGCGGGCCGGGCGAGAGCCGCAAGCGGCACACCGCGCGCGGCAAGCTCCTGCCGCGCGATCGGGTGATGCGCCTGCTGGACCCCGGCGCGCCGTTCCTGGAGATCGGCCAGCTGGCGGCCTTCGACCTCTACAACGGCGAGGCGCCGGCGGCGGGCCTGATCGCCGGCGTGGGGATGGTCAGTGGCCGCGAGGTGATGATCCTCGCTAACGACGCCACGGTGAAGGGCGGCGCCTATTTCCCGCTGACGGTGAAGAAGCATCTCCGCGCCCAGGAGATCGCCCTGCAGAACCGCCTGCCGTGCGTCTATCTGGTGGATAGCGGCGGCGCGAACCTGCCGCACCAGGCCGAGGTCTTCCCCGACCGCGAGCACTTCGGGCGCATCTTCTTCAACCAGGCGCGGATGAGCGGCGAGGGGATCGCCCAGATCGCCTGCGTCATGGGCTCGTGCACCGCCGGCGGCGCCTATGTGCCGGCCATGAGCGACGAGACGGTGATCGTCCGCAACCAGGGGACCATCTTCCTGGGCGGCCCGCCGCTGGTGAAGGCCGCCACCGGCGAGGTGATCAGCGCCGAGGAGCTGGGCGGGGCCGAGACCCACGGCCGCCGCTCCGGCGTGGTCGACCACGTGGCCGAGAACGACGAGCATGCGCTCTCGATCGTGCGCCGCATCGTCGCCAACCTGAACGGGGCCAAGACCCACGATCAGGTGCTCGCCGAGCCGGAGCCGCCGGCCTACGACCCGCAGGAGCTGTACGGCGTCGTGCCCACCGACGTCCGCGCGCCCTATGACGTGCGCGAGGTGATCGCCCGCATCGTCGACGGCAGCCGGTTCGACGAGTTCAAGGCGCTCTACGGCACGACGCTCGTCACCGGCTTCGCCCGCATCTGGGGCTACCCGGTGGCCATCCTGGCCAACAACGGCGTGCTGTTCTCGGAGAGCGCGCTGAAGGGCGCCCACTTCATCGAGCTGGCCTGCCAGCGGAAGATCCCGCTGGTCTTCCTGCAGAACATCTCGGGCTTCATGGTCGGCGGCAAGTATGAGGCCGGCGGCATCGCCAAGGACGGGGCCAAGCTGGTCACGGCCGTGGCCTCGGCCGAGGTCCCCAAGTTCACGGTGCTGATCGGCGGCTCGTTCGGGGCCGGCAACTACGGCATGTGCGGCCGGGCCTATTCGCCGCGGTTCCTGTGGACCTGGCCCAACAGCCGCATCAGCGTCATGGGCGGCGAGCAGGCGGCCGCCGTCCTGGCCACCGTCCACCGCGACGCCGACAAGTGGACGCCGGCCGAGGAAGAGGCCTTCAAGGCCCCGATCCGCCAGCGCTACGAGGACGAAGGCAACCCCTACTACGCCACCGCCCGCCTCTGGGACGACGGCGTCATCGACCCGGCCCAGACCCGCGACGTCCTGGGCCTCTCCATCTCCGCCTCGCTGAATGCGCCCATCCCGCAGACGCGCTTCGGCGTGTTCCGGATGTGAGGGTCGAGATGGCGAAATTCCCGGCGCGCCAGCGCCATCAAGATTCAACCGCGGAAAACGCAGAAAACGCGGAAGGTCCTGCCCGACGGCGCAGCCTTCTCCTTCCGCGTCTTTCTGCGTTTTCCGCGGTTCAAACGACAGCGCCTATGGCGCGCGGAGGCGCTTGATGTTCCGCTCCGTCCTGGTCGCCAATCGGGGTGAGATCGCCCGGCGCGTGTTCGCCACCGCCCGGCGGATGGGGATCGCCACCGTGGCGGTGTTCTCGGAGGCCGACGCGAACGCCGCCCATGTGCGCGACGCCGACCACGCCGTCCTCATCGGGCCGGCGGCGGCCCGCGAGAGCTACCTGGTTCCGGAGCGGATCATTGCCGCGGCCAAGGCCTCCGGCGCCGAGGCGATCCACCCTGGCTATGGCTTCCTCTCCGAGAACGCCGACTTCGCGGAAGCCGTGACGGCGGCCGGCCTGATCTGGATCGGCCCGCCACCCTCGGCGATCCGGGCCATGGGCCTGAAGGACGCGGCCAAGGACCTGATGGCCAAGGCCGGCGTGCCGGTGACGCCCGGCTATCTGGGCGCCGACCAGTCGCAGAAGACCCTGGCGCAGGAAGCCGCGCGCATCGGCTTCCCGGTGCTGATCAAGGCCGTGGCCGGCGGCGGCGGCAAGGGGATGCGGCTGGTGGAGTCCGCTGGCGATTTCGAGGCCGCCCTCGCCTCCTGCAAACGCGAGGCGGCGGCCAGCTTCGGCGACGACCGCGTCCTGCTGGAAACCTACGTCACCCGCCCGCGGCACATCGAGGTGCAGGTGTTCGGCGACACGCACGGCGCCGTCGTCCACCTCTACGAGCGCGACTGTTCCCTGCAACGCCGCCACCAGAAGGTGATCGAGGAAGCGCCCGCCCCGGGGATGAGCGCCTCGGCCCGCGAGGCGGTCACCCAGGCCGCAGTGAAGGCCGCCCAGGCCGTGGGCTATGTCGGCGCGGGCACCGTGGAGTTCATCGCCGACGCCAGTGAGGGTCTGCGCGGCGACCGCATCTGGTTCATGGAGATGAACACCCGCCTGCAGGTCGAGCATCCGGTCACCGAGATGGTCACCGGCCTGGACCTGGTGGAATGGCAGTTCCGCGTCGCCGCCGGCGAGCCGCTGCCGCTGGCCCAGGACCAGATCGGCCTCACCGGCCATGCGGTGGAGGCCCGGCTCTATGCGGAGAACGCCGCCGCCGGCTTCCTGCCGTCGATCGGGACGCTGGAGGCCTTCAGCCTGCCCGACAATGTCCGCGTCGACACCGGCGTCGAGGAGGGTGACGCCATCACCCCCTTCTACGATCCGATGATCGCCAAGCTGATCGCCCATGCCGAGACCCGCGAGCAGGCGATTGCCGACCTGGCCGAGGCGTGCGCCGAGGCAGCGGTCTATCCGGTGAAGACCAACGCCGCCTTCCTGGTGCGCTGCCTGGAGAGCCCGGGCTTCATCGCCGGCGCCGTCGACACCGGCCTGATCGCCCGCGAGCTGGACGAGCTTACCGCCCCGCCCGAGCCCTCCGCCGAGGCCCTGGCCACGGCCGGTTGGGCGTTCCGCGAGGGCGTGGAGCGCCAGGCCGCCGGACCCTCGCCCGGGACGGACCTGAAGGGCTTCCGCCTCAACGCCCCACCGCAGGCCGCCACCCGGGTCTTCCTGGGCGCGACGGCCCTGGAGGCCCCGCTGGCCGACGAGCCCACCCGCATGCTCCACCTGCCCGACCCCGAGACCGTGGTGGTCTTCGAGATGGGCGAGGCCTTCGTCTTCCGCGACCATCCTCCGGCGGCCGACGAACAGGGCGGCGCCGGCGACGGCCACATCCGCGCCCCCATGCCGGGCAAGGTCACCCAGCTCTCGGTCAAGGCCGGGGACAAGGTGGCCAAGGGCCAGCCCCTCCTGGTCCTCGAGGCCATGAAGATGGAGCACGCCATGACCGCCCCCTTCGACGGCGTGGTCGAGGAAGCGCCCGTCGAGCTGGGCGCCCAGGTCAGCGAGGGCGCGCTGCTGGTAAGGCTCTCTGCAAGCTAGCCGTTGCGCAACAGCGCCATGGTCCCCTGACCGCCGTCGGCGCAGATGGAGACCAGGCCCCACGCGCCCGCCGGCATCGCTGCCAGTTCCTTCACGGCCATGGAGAGGATCCGCGCGCCCGTGGCGCCGAACGGATGGCCCAGCGCCGTCGAGCCGCCGTTGGGGTTCATCCGCTCGATCGGGAGTCGGCCGAGGTCGGCGGCGACCCCCGCCTTCTCCCGCAGGAACGCCTCGTCCTGCAGCGCCTTGATGTGGCTGGCCACCTGGGCGGCGAAGGCCTCGTGGATCTCCCACAGCGCCACGTCCTCGTAGCGCAGGCCATGCCGCGCCAGCAGCCGCGGGATGCCGTAGGCCGGCGCCATCAGGAGGTACTCATGGCGCAGGTCGATGGCGTTGATCTCGTAGTCCACCAGGCGCACGCGCGGCGTCGCGGCCGGCAGGCGGGACAGGCCCTGTTCGGTGGCCACCCACAGCCCCGCCGCGCCGTCCGTGAGCGGGCTGGAGTTGCCGGCCGTCAGCGTGCCCTGGCCGCTGGTGCGGTCGAACACCGGCGAGAGCTTGGCCAGGCGCTCCAGGCTGGTGTCCGCGCGCACGGTGGTGTCGTGTCCGGTCTCGGCCATGCGGATGACCAGGTCGTCGAAGAAGCCGGCCTTCCAGGCGGCCGCCGCCGTCTGGTGGCTACGCAGCGCGATCTCGTCCTGCTCGGCACGGCTGATGGACCAGCCCTTGGCCATCTCCTCGGTGTGCTCGCCCATGCTCTTGCCGGTGACCCGGTTCTGGATCTTCGGGATGTGCAGGCGCACGTCCGAAAGCCGCGTCTGGCCCAGGGCCTTCAGCCGGTCGCCGAAGCTGCGCGCGGCCATCACCCGCTGCAGGTCGTCGGAGAGGTTCTGCGTCAGGCCGATCTGCACCCGGCTCATGCTCTCCGCGCCGCCCACCAGCGCCAGGCTGCGGCCGCGGTCGTCCAGCATCCCGGCCGCCTGGAACGCGGCGGCCATGCTGGTGGAGCAGGCCATGACCGTCGAGAAGGCCGGGATCGACGGGTCGGCGCCGGCGTCCAGCAGCACCTCCCGCGCCAGGTTGCTCCACATCAGGCTTGGGATCACCGCGCCCCAGATGGCCAGGTCCGGCCCCCCGGCCTCGGCCAGCATCGCCTTCACCACCGGGACCGACAGCTGCAGGGCGTCGAGGCCGGCCAGGGCGCCGCCCGCCTTGGCGAAGGGCGTGCGCTTGCCCGCCGCCAGCCAGATCGGCCTGCCCCCCGCCACAGCCTCTGCCGCCTTCACCGCCCGCGCCATCGCCTGCCTCCTGTCGCCCGCCAAGAGATGGGCCGTGAACGGCGCCGTGGCTAGGTGGCGGGCCCGGCCACCACGCCCTGGTCATGCAGCCGCGCGATCTCCGCCCCGCCCAGGCCCAGCACCTGCGCCAGCACCTCGTCGGTGTGCTGGCCCAGCTTCGGCGCCGGCCGCGCTTCGCCGCGGACGTCCTGCGGGATCGTCGCCATCGCGCCGGGCGCAGGATAGGTGAGGCCGCTGGGGTGGCGGATCGCCTGGAACACCGGGTTGTCCTTGAACAGCCGCGGATCCTCCAGCGCCGCCTCCAGGGTCTGGTAGGCGCCCCAGGTGACGCCGCCGGCGTCGAAGGCGGGCGTCAGCTGCGCGGCGGTCCGGGCGGCG
Source organism: Caulobacterales bacterium (assembly GCA_019510435.1). GTDB lineage: Bacteria > Pseudomonadota > Alphaproteobacteria > Caulobacterales > Caulobacteraceae > Phenylobacterium. The sequence goes on from JAEKKJ010000006.1 coordinate 242,345, forward strand.
AAGGCCCTCTCGAACAGCGGATAGAGCCGCACGCGGTGGGTGAAGCGCAGGCCCTCGTCGCTGGCGAACGAGACGCCCAGCTCGGCCTCCACGGCGGCGACCGCGCCAGCCAGGTCCAGGACCTCCAGCGCCTTGCTCCACTGCTTGGGGGTGATCGCCAGCAGCATCAGCTTCTGCCCGTCACGGGTCTCGAAGTCGCGGCCGAAGGCGCCGAAGATGTCGTTGCCCATCCGGGGCCGCTGGCGGCCGCTGAGCAGGGTCTCGGCCGTAAAGCCCAGGTTGGCCATGGTCGCCGCCCCGATGTCGGAGAGCGGCGCGCGGATCTCGCGCCCGCCCTGCCCGCGCGTCCGCGCCAGCAGCGCCGAGACCAGGGCGAAGGCGCAATAGGCGCCGGTCAGGAGGTCCCAGGCCGCCAGCACGTGGTTCACCGGCCGCGCGTCGTCGGCCGGCCCGGTCATCAGCGGCAGGCCCAGCGCCGAGTTGATCGTATAGTCCATGCCCTGGGACCCGTCGGCCCAGCCCATCACCCGCACGCAGATCAGGTCGTCGCGCAGCTTGCGCAGGGTCTCGTAGGCCAGGAAACCTTCGGCCGGGAAGTTGGTGACGAAGAGCCCGCCGTCCTCGCCCGGCGCGGCCGCCAGCCGCTGGGCGATCTCGCGCCCCGCCGGGCGAGTGAGATCGATGGCCACGGACTTCTTGGCCTTGTTGAGCCCCTCCCAGTAGAGGCTGGCGCCGTTCCCGGCGAGCGGCCAGCGCCGGAAGTCCGGCCCCCCGCCGATGTTGTCGAACCGGATCACCTCCGCCCCGAACTGGGCCAGGTACAGTCCGCAGGTGGGCGCGGCCACGAACGCCGACCCCTCCACCACGCGCAGGCCCTTCAGCAGGTCGTACATCTATCCTCGCTTCCCTCCCTTAATGGGGAGGGACAGCTCGCCGGAGGCGAGCAGGGTGGGGAAGTCTCGGCCAGTCCGGAAGGGCGGAGACCGGCCCCCACTCCCCCACCCTGGCCGCTTCGCGGTCTTTCCCTCCCCATTAAGGGAGGGAAATCAAGCCACCCACCTCCGCGACCTCGTCCGGCGACAGGGCCCAGGCGGCCGTGGCCACATTGGCCTGCACCTGGTCGGGCGAGGTGGCGCCGGCGATCACCGACGAGACCACCGGATGGCCCAGGAGCCAGGCGAAGGCCAGCTCCAGCAGGGTGTGGCCGCGCGCCTCCGCCCAGGCGGTCAGGGCCTCGACCTTGTCGAAGTTGGCGTCGCTCATCACCTGCTGGCCCCGCGCGCCCCAGCCCGCCAGCCGCGTGCCCTCCGGCGGCGGCGCACCCCGCCGGTACTTGCCCGACAGCAGCCCCGAGGCCAGTGGGAAGAACGGCAGGAAGCCCAGGCCGAAGTGCTCGCAGGCGGGCAGCACCTCGGCCTCCATCCCGCGCTCCAGCAGCGAATAGAGGTTCTGGGCGGAGGTGAAGCGGCTCTGGCCGGCCGCCGTCCAGTCGGCGTCGGCGATCTGCCAGCCGGTGTAGTTCGAGTTGCCAAGGTAGCGGACCTTGCCCTGGGTGACGAGGTCGTCCAGCGCCCGCAGCGTCTCCTCGACCGGCGTGTCCCGGTCGGGCTGGTGGTGCTGGTAGAGGTCGATGTAGTCGGTCCCCAGCCGGCGCAGGCTGTCCTCCACCGCCCGCATGATCCACTTGCGCGAGCCGCCGCGCTTCTTCGGATCGCCGCCCAGCGGCATGCCGAACTTGGTGGCCAGCACGACCTCGTGACGGCGCTTGCCCAGCGCCTTGCCCAGGAATTGCTCCGACTTGGTCCCGCCATAGACGTCGGCGGTGTCGAAGAGGGTGATCCCGGCGTCCAGGGCGGCGTCCACGACCGTCTGAGTCTGGGCGGCGTCGAGCCGCGCGCCGAAGTTGTTGCAGCCCAGGCCCACCACGCTGACCTTGAGGCCGGAGTTCCCCAATCTTCTGACTTTCATGGTCCTCTGACTTTCATCGGCCTCCCCGCCCTCGTCGGCCGCGCCCGTCGCTATGTCGCGCAAGAGCCTACCGAACCTTCCGCGGCGGAGGCCAGCGCATAGCGCGGGTATTCAAGATGGTTCCCACGCCGTTCACCTTCCTTATTCGCGATATCGCAAGAGCGTCGTCGTTAACGTGCCGGCATAACAAAAGAATTGTTGGTCGGGTCACCCGCATGCGCGTTGCAACCATTGTCAGTCTGGCGGCCTCCGCCGTCCTTGGTCTCGGCGCTCTGTTCGTGGCCAAGGTGATGCTGCCCAGCGCAGCCCAGGCCAAGCTGCCCGTCATCCAGCGCCCCGTGGAGGGCACGCCGGTCGTCGTCGCGGCGCACGCCATCAAGTATGGCGAGAAGCTGGACGCCGGGGCGCTCACCATCGTGAAGGCGCCGGCGGACGCGATCCCGCAGGGGGCCTTCACCGAGATCAGCCAGGTGCTGTCGGCCGACCACGGCGGCGCGCCGGTGGCTCTGGTGCCGCTGGCGCCGCACGAAGCGGTGCTCGGCGCCAAGCTCTCCGGTCCGGGCGCGCGCCCGTCGGTGGCCGCCGAGGTGGCCGAGGGCATGCGCGCCTATACGATCAAGGTCAGCGACGTCACCGGCGTCGGCGGCCACGCCCTGCCGGGCGACCGGGTGGACGTGGTGCTGATGCGCGATCTGACGCCCCAGGGGCCGGAGCGCAGCTTCATCTCCTATGTGGTGCTGCAGAACGTGCGCGTCCTGGGCATCGACCTGAACGCCGACCTCGCCTCCGAAAAGCCGGCCACGCCCAACACGGCGACCCTGGAGGTGTCGGTGGCCGACTCCCAGAAGCTGTCCATGGCCTCCACCCTCGGCACCCTGTCGCTGGCCCTGCGCCGCACGGGCGAGGCGGTGGCCGCCGACGCGCACCCGCTGCGCACCGCCGACTTCCTCTCCGGCGGCGCCCGCGCGCCTACCCGGGCCATCTACCGTGGGCCACGGACCGTCGCGATCTCGACCATCCTGATCGTCGAGGGCCAGCCGTCCAAACAGAACCGCAGCCCCAAGAAGGCGCCGCCCGCCCCGGCGCCCATTCCCGGGCTCACCCTCACGCCCGCAGCCAACCCGGCTGCCGGGGGCGCCCACGCTGGCGCTGCCGGCGCGAACGCGATCGGCTAGTCATGCAAACCGCTTCCAAGCTTGCCCGCGCCGCCCTGGCGGCCGCCCTGATCCTGGCCGCGGCGCCGGCGGTGGTGACCCCGGCTTTCGGCCAGACCCTCGCCAGCGAGCCGACCCTGCGCCGCACGATCCACGTGCCGCGCGACAAGTCGCTGTCGTTCCGCCTGTCGAGCCCCGCCTCGCGGATCGTCGTGGCCCAGCCGGACATCGCCAAGGTCACCGGCACCTCGGACACCACCTTCTACGTCCAGGGCATCGACTTCGGCGGCACCAACCTGCTCGTCTACGGCAAGGGCGGCCAGCTCGCCGAGGTCATCGACGTGCGCGTCGGCTACGACGCCGATGGCCTGCAGCAGGAACTGGACGCCATCCTCCCCGGCGAGAAGATCCATGTGCGCGCCGTGGGCGACCGCCTCCTGCTGGAGGGCGAGGTCTCCAACGCCGGCGTGGTCAAGGACGCCATGGCCGTCGCCCAGCAATATGCCGAGGCCACCGCCGTGACCTCCAACCTCAAGGCGCGGGCGACCCAGGTGATCCTGCAGGTCCGCGTGCTGGAGACCACGCGCTCGCACTCCCAGGACCTGGGCGCCAGCGCCAACATCCGCGGCACCTTCCAGGACCGCCCGTTCAGCTTCATCTCGGGCAGCGGGCTGATCGGCAACGATCCGCCCAACGGGATCCTCAACATCCAGGGCCGCTTCGGCAACACCCTGATCGACGCCCAGCTGCAGGCGCTGGAGGCCAAGGGCCAGGTGCGCACCCTGGCGCGTCCGAACCTGGTGGCCCTGTCGGGCGAGAAGGCGACCTTCCTCGCCGGCGGCGAGTTCCCCTACCCGATCCCGAACGGCGGCGTGAACGCCCAGGTGACCATCGAATTCAAGACCTATGGCGTGAAGCTGGACTTCGTGCCGGAGATGCTGGCCGACGGCCGGATCCGCCTGGCCGTGGCGCCCGAGGTCAGCCAGCTCGACCCCGGCAACTCGCTGCGGCTGAGCGGCTTCACCGTTCCGGCCCTGACCACCCGTCGCGCCAACACCACCGTGGAGCTCAAGCCCGGCGAGTCGCTGGCCATCGGCGGGCTCCTGGAGAACGACTACCTCAACTCCATCAAGCAGTTCCCGGTCCTCGGCGACATCCCCGTGCTCAGCGCCCTGTTCCGCTCCAGCCGCTGGAAGCGCAACGACAGCGAGCTGGTCATCCTGGTGACTCCGATGGTCGTGACCGACGCCGACAAGGCCGAGGCCGCCAAGACGCTGTACCCGGTGGGCAGCGTGCCCAGCGACGCCGCGCTCCAGCTGCTCGGCAAGGCGAACCCCGAGCCTCTGATCGCGCCCGGGGCGAAGAAGTAAGGCCATGCTGCGTCCCAAGTCCTCAACCCCTGCCGCCCAGCTGATCGCCGGCCGCCGCATCCTGGCGCTGGGGGCGAAGCTTGCAGCCCTGGGCGAAGGGCCGCTGGCTGGCGCGATCATCGAGACGGCCCAGGCCTCGCAGCTGGAGACCCTGGGCGTCGGGGGCCATGACCTGGTGCTGATCGACGCCGACGCATGGGACGCCGGCGCCCTGGCCAGCGCGGTGAAGGCCCTATCCGCCCTGCGCGCCTGTCCGCCCGTCCTGATGGTGGGCGCGACCCTGCCCGCCGGCCTGGTGCGCAACGTACTGCGCCTCGACGCCGCCGATATCCTTGAGGCCCCGTTCACCGACGACCAGGTGCAGAGCGCGGTGGCCGGCCTCCTGGCCGACGCCCAGCCGGCCGTCATGCCCAGCGGGGCGACCGCCCGTTGCTGGGCGGTCTCCGGCGCGGTGGGCGGGTCCGGCGCGACCACGGTCGCCATCGAGATCGCCAATGCCCTGGCCGCCCAGTCCGGCAAGGACCGCGCGGTCTGTTTCGTGGACCTCAACCTCGCCGACGGCGCCGCAGCCGCCTACCTGGGCGCGGCCCCCACCGTGCGCCTGGCCGACTTCGGAGCCGCCGCCGACCGCATCGACGCGGCCATGCTGCAGGCCATCGTGACGCCGGTGGCCAAGGGTCTCGACCTGATGGCCGGCGTGCGCGATCCCAGCGCCTTCGACACCATGGGCCGCGAGGCGGTGCTGCGCCTCCTGGAGGTGGCCTGCGAATGCTATGAGTGGGTGATCCTGGACATGCCCCGCCATCGGCGGTCCTGGACCCTGGAGGCGTTGGCCGGCTGCGACGAGGTGCTGGTCATCTCCGAGCTGACCGTGCCCGCCCTGCTGGCGGCCCGGGCCCATTCCGACGAGATCGAGGACGGCCTGGGCACCGGCCTGCGCCCGCGCATCGTGCTGAACCGCCTGGCCAGCCGCATGTTCGGGCCCGCCCCCTCCATGGCCGAGGCCGAGAAGGCGCTGCAGCGCAAGGCCGAGGCCGGGATCAGCTCGGACTGGGAAGCGGCTGCCGCCTCGGCGAACCTGGGCGGCCCCATCGCCCAGCACCGGCCCAAGTCCAAGATCGTCAAGGACGTCCAGGCCCTGGTCGAGCGCCTCGCCGCCCAGCCGCCGCGGCGTGAAGCTTCGAAAGCCGCCTAATGTCCCGCTTCAGTCTTGCCCGCGCCGCGCCCAAGCCCCAGGCCCCGCCGCCCGCAGCCGCTGTCGCCGCGCCCGCCGTCGCGCCTGCCCCCGTCCCGGAGCCCAAGGCCGAACCCAAGGCCAAGGTCCAGACCCGCGACCCGGCCCTCGACCTGCGCCTGCGCCTGCACTCGCGGCTGATCGACGAGCTGGACCTCTCCAAGCTGGACAAGCTGGACGAGGCCGAGCTGCGCCGCCAGGTGCTGGGCCAGGTGACCGAATTCGCCCGCGCCGAGCGGATGGCGCTGAACGCCAAGGAACTCGAGGTGCTGGGCGCCTCGATCTACGACGAGATGGTGGGCCTCGGCCCCATCGAGCCGCTGCTCAAGGACGAGTCGATCAACGACATCCTGATCAACGGCCCCTTCCAGGTCTATGTGGAGCGGCGCGGCGAGCTGGAGCTCACGCCCATCCACTTCCGCGACAACGACCACCTGCTGCGTATCGTCCAGCGCATCGTCGCCGGCGTGGGCCGCCGGATCGACGAGAGCCAGCCGATGGTCGACGCCCGCCTGCCCGACGGCAGCCGGGTGAACGCCGCCATTCCGCCGATCGCCATCGACGGCTGCTCGGTCTCGATCCGGAAGTTCTCGAAGAAACCGCTGACCCTGGAGAAGCTGGTCGACTTCGGAGCCATGCCGCAGTGCGTGGCCGACTTCCTCTATGGCGCGGTGCGCAGCCGGACCTCCACCGTCATCTCCGGCGGCACGGGCTCGGGCAAGACCACCCTGTTGAACGCGCTCTCGGCCGGCATCCCCACCGGCGAGCGCCTGATCACCATCGAAGACGCCGCCGAGCTGCAGCTGCAACAGCCGCACGTGGTGCGCATGGAGACCCGGCCGCCCAACATCGAGGGCAAGGGCGAGATCCGCCAGCGCGAGCTGGTCAAGAACGCCCTGCGGATGCGACCCGACCGGGTGATTCTGGGCGAAGTCCGTTCCGAAGAAGCCTTCGACATGCTGCAGGCCATGAACACGGGCCACGAAGGCTCCATGGCGACGATCCACTCCAACAATCCGCGCGAGGCCATCAGCCGCCTGGAGCAGATGGTGGCCATGGGTGGCATGGCGCTCAGCCCCGATGCGGTGCGCAGCCAGATCGCCTCGGCCGTCGGCCTGGTGGTCCAGGTGATGCGCCTGTCGGACGGCAAGCGGAAGGTGACCCACGTCACTGAGATCGTCGGCATGGAGGGCCATGTCGTGCAGATGCAGGACATCTTCCTGTTCCAGCGCACCCACACCGAGGCCGACGGCACGGTGCACGGCGAGTTCCGCGCCACGGGCCTGCGCCCGCGCTGCCTGGACGAGATGCAGCGCCGCGGCATCCCGTACGACACCTCCAACTTCGATCCGTCCAAGGCGCTCGGCTGATGGCGGTGGACGCCAAGCTCATCGTGATGGTGCTGGTCTTCGCGGCGGTGTTCGCCGGGGTCCAGGGCATGGCGGGCCTGTTCTCGGTCGCCACCCAGAAGCGCCAGGTGAACCGGCGGCTGAAGGTCGCCGAGCGGGTGGAGGGCATCTCCGCCCTGGTGGTGGAACTGCGCAAGCAGCGGGGCCTCAGCGCCAGCGGCGGGCGGGCCGAGCGGCTGCGCTGGCTCTCGGACCTGATCATCGCCTCGGGCCTGCCCTACGACCAGCGCAAGTGGCTGACCTATGTGGGCGCGGCCGCCCTGATCGGCGCCGGCGGCGGCTGGGTCGGGCTGCACAGCCTGCTGGGCGTGCTCGGCGGTCTCGTCGGGGGCGGCGTGCTCGCGCCCCTCGCGGTGCTGAAGGTGCAGGCGGGCAAGCGATCCAAGGCGCTGGGCTTCCAGCTGCCGCAAGCCCTGGACATCATCGTGCGCAGCCTCGAGGCCGGTCACCCGGTGCCGGCCGCGGTCGCCCTCGTCGGCCGCGAGATGGCCGATCCGATCGGCTCGGAGTTCGGCATGGCCGCCGACGAGATCGCCTATGGCGCCACCCTGGAGCAGGCTGTGGAGCGGATGTCCGAGCGCTGCCAGCACCCGGACGTCGACCTCTTCGCCGCCACCATTCGGCTGCAGGAGCGCACCGGCGGCAACCTGACCGGCCTCCTGAAGCTCAACGCCAACACGGTGCGCGAGCGCCACAAGATGCGCCTGAAGATCCGCGCCGCCTCCTCCGAAGGCCGCGCCTCGGCGCTGATCCTCACCTCCGCGCCGTTCCTGGCGGTGGGCATGATCGTGATGATCTCCCCCCACTTCTACGGCGACGTGATCAACGAGCCGATCGTCAAATATGGCCTGGCCGGCCTCGGCTTCTGGATCTTCCTCGGCAACCTGATCATGCGCCGCATGATCGACATGCGGCTGTAGCGCCATGGCGGGACTTCCCCTCGACACCCTGATCTATGCGGCCGGCCTGCTGCTGACGGTGGGCGCGCTGGCCGGGGGCGCCTGGATCGGCGTCGCCGAGCTGCGCGTGCGGGCGCTGCGGCGCAGCCGCCTGGCGGGCGTGGCCGCCGGCGGTGCGGGCGGGCCGGTGGAGAAGCCGACGGGCGCGCTCTCGGGCCAGGTGCTGGCGACCGTCCGCCGGCTGGGCCAGCAGAGCGCCGTGCGCGACCCGGCCAAGGTGTCGGTCCTGCGTTCGCGCCTGACCCAGGCGGGGTTCTACGCCCGCGAGGCGCCGGTGATCTTCCTGGGCGTCAAGGCGGCGGCGCTGGCGGTGGCCACGGGGGCGGTGATCCTCACCTTGCCCATGCTGCTCGCGCACAAGGGCGGCAGCTTCGGCGCCCTGGGCCTGGCGGTGGGGGTCTCCGGCGCGGCGCTCTACGGCCCCGACTTCGTCCTGAAGAGCCGCAAGACCACGCGGGAGCGGGAATATTCGGAAGGCTTCCCCGACCTGCTCGACCTGCTGGTCGCGTCCGTGGAGGCGGGCCTGTCGCTGGACGCGGCCGTCAACCGCGTCACCGAGGAGCTGGAGCGTCGCTACCCGAACCTCACCGTCCACCTGCGCTTCCTGGTGCTGGAGCTGCGGGCCGGCCGCGCGCGCAAGGACGCCTGGACGGCCTTCGCCGACCGCCTGGGCATCGACGACGCCCGGGCCCTGGCCACCATGCTGCGCCAGGCCGAGGACATGGGCACCAGCCTGGGCGAGACCCTGTCGGTGTTCTCCGCCGACATGCGCTCCAAGCGGATGCTGCGCGCCGAGGAGAAGGCGCTGGGCCTCTCCGCCAAGCTGACCGTGCCGCTGATCCTCTTCATCTTCCCGTCGCTGCTGGGCGCCCTGATGCTGCCCGCGGCCGCGCGCCTGATGCACGTCTTCGGCCACGGCGGCGGCCTGCCGCACTAGGTCTAGAAGCCGTAGGGCCGGTAGGGTCCCAGGATCAGCTGTTCGAAGACCCCGACCCCCTCCTGGTCCGGCTCGCCGGGCGTCGAGAGCACCGCCTTGCTGATCGCCTGGATGTGCAGGTTGCCCATGTCCGCCGGGTCGAACCCCTGGCTGTCGAGGTCCTCCCGCGCCACCGCCAGTTCGCCCTTAAGCGCGCCGTGCCGCCACTCGCCGCCGTAGCCGATGCCGCGCATCAGGAAGGTCGCCACCGGCTGGATGGTCATCACCGCCGCGCCCTGCGCCAGCGGGATGGTGAGGCGGCCTGACCGGGCGTGCCGCGTGCCGGGGATCAGCTCCACGTCCATCTCCGGCGCGTCGGCGTGCCAGCCGCCCTCGGGCCCGGCGCCGTCCGGCAGGATCACGGCGCGGGTGTTCCACGGCTTGCCGTCCGGGTCGGCGTTGACGTGGAAATAGACCGAGCGGTCGGCGAAGTTGAACGGCGCCCACTGCCAGAAGAAGCCGGTGATCCCCGCGCCCGGGGTCGGCTGCGGGTCGGGCGCGCCCACCGGGCGGATGCCCCAGGAGCGGTCGCGGGTGCCGACCCAGCCGGCCAGCTCGATCCGCTCGCCGTCCACCTCCAGCCACCCCGAAGCCCGCACGTTCTGGGTCAGGCGGGTGTAGTCCATGAACAGCCGCGGGCCGTTGCGCTTGATGAAGCGCGGCTCCTCGATCGGGAAGGCGCGCCCCTCGAACAGGATCTCGCCGGCGATGCCTTCGGCAGCCGCGATGGTGACCTTCAGCTTCATCAGCGGCTCGACCACCTCAATGGCGATCGGCCCGACGGTGAGGTCCATCCGCTCCAGCCCCAGCACCCGCGAGGCGTGGAGGCAGCGCTCGCGGCCGTCCTTGACGATCGCCAGGTGCGCGTCCGCCACGTTCAGCGCCGGATAGACCCCGAACGCCACCGCCGCGAAGGCCGAGCCGTCGGGCGCGTAGCAGTTGAAGAAGTAGCGGTCGTAGAAGTTGCGATCCGAGCCCGCGTAGGCGATCGGCTCGGGCGTCTGGTGGATTGGGTAGTCGTCGCCCTTGGTCAGCATCCCGCGCCCTCCTCCGCACCCCCTTCGGTTGACGCGTCGTCATGCTTGCGGCGAGCGCCCTCGGGGGTATCAACTGGCCGACGATAAGAACAAAGGGAGGCGTCGTCCCGCATGACCTCGCGTCAGGCCGGCGACGATTTGGCGATGAGCGTGATGACCGCCGCCGACCACCGCATTCCGCAGCCGCTGGCCGACAGCCTGTGCCTGCCTGCCGCCTACGCCGACGGCACGGTCTTCGAGACCTACCGCTGGCTGCGCAAGAACGAGCCGTTCGGGGTCGCCAAGGTCGAGGGCATCGACCCCTTCTGGGTGGCCACGCGCCACGCCGACATCCTGGAGATCAGCCGCCAGAACAGCCTGTTCCACAGCGGCGACCGCTCGCCCACCCTGACCACCCAGGTGATGGACAAGAAGGTCCGCGACATGATGGGCGGCAGCCCCCACCTGCTGCGCACCCTGGTCCAGATGGACGAGCCGGACCATGCGAAGTACCGGGCGCTGACGCAGGGTTGGTTCATGCCGCAGAACCTCAAGAGCATGGAGGCGCGGATCCGGGCGATCGCGCGGGCGGCGGTGGACCGGATGGCGGACATGGGGGGCGAGTGCGACTTCGTCAACCAGGTGGCGCTGCACTTCCCGCTGCACGTGATCATGAGCATCCTGGGGGTGCCGGAGAGCGACGAGCCGCGGATGCTGAAGCTGACGCAGGAGCTGTTCGGCGCGGCCGATCCGGAGCTGGGCCGCAACCCCGCCGACGCCGCCACGCCCACGCACCTTGCGCCCGAGGAGCAGCAGTTCGACTTCGGCGTGATCATCGATTTCTCGAACTATTTCCGAGCCTTGAGCGAGGAGCGACGCAAGAACCCCACCGACGACCTGGCCAGCATCATCGCCAACAGCGTGATCGACGGCCAGCCGATCTCGGACCTGGAGGCGATGAGCTACTACATCATCGTCGCCGCCGCCGGGCACGACACCACCTCCTCCTCCACCGGCGGCGCCATGTGGGCCCTGGCCGAGCGGCCGCGGGAATTCCGCAAGGTGAAGGACGACCTGTCCCTGATCCCGGGCCTGGTGGACGAGTCCATCCGCTGGACCACCCCGGTGAAGACCTTCATGCGCACGGCCACGGAAGACACCGAGTTCGCCGGCCGCCAGCTGAAGAAGAACGACTGGATCATGCTGGCCTACGCCTCGGGCAACCGCGACGAGGCGGTGTTCGAGGACCCCGACGACTTCCGCGTCGACCGCAAGCCCAACCGCCACCTGGCGTTCGGCTATGGCGCCCACCTGTGCCTGGGCCAGCACCTGGCCAAGATGGAGATGCGCATCCTCTGGGAGGAGATGCTGCCGCGGCTGAAGTCGGTGGAGCTGGCGGGCGAGCCGGCCATGAGCCAGGCCGTCTTCGTCAACGGCCCCAAGCGCCTGCCGATCCGCTTCGAGTTCGCCTGACTTGACGCACCCGCTGGAAGCGCGCGTCGCGGCCTATATCGCCGGCCGCATGCCCCTGGCCGAGGGCGTGGTCGAGGTGAGCGGCCTGGAGCGCATCTCCGGCGGCGCCAGCCGCGAAACGTACCGGTTCGTAGCGCGCTGGAACGAGGGCGGCTATGCGCGCGAGCGGCGGATGATCCTGCGCCGCGACCCGCCCGCCAGCCTGATCGACACCGAGCGGCGGGTGGAGTTCGAGGCCTACCGCGCCTTCCACGGCTCGGCCGTGCCGGTGCCGCAGATGCTGTGGCTGGAGGAGTCGCCCGAGGCCCTGGGCCACCCCTTCTTCATCGCCGAGGAGCTGGCCGGCTTCGAGGCCTCTCCCCAGACCCTGTTCGCCGGGGGCTACGACGCGGTGCTGCCGGCGGTGGCTGAGCGCAAGTGGACCATCCTGGGCGAGATCGCCAAGGCCGACCCGATCGCCCTCGGCCTCGACAAGGTGATGGCCCCGCCGCCCCTCACCAGCTGCTGGTCGCGCGAGCTCGACCACTGGGAAGCCCTGATCGACAAGGACCAGGCCGAGCCGCTGCCGATCACACGCGCCGCCATCCGCTGGCTGCGCGCCCATCCGCCGCCGCCGGCCCAGAAGCTGAGCGTGGTCCACGGCGACTTCCGGACCGGCAACTTCCTCTATGACGCCGCCGGCGAGATCCACGGCGTGCTGGACTGGGAGATGGCCCACCTGGGCGATCCGCTGGAGGACCTGGCCTGGAGCCTGCAGCCGATCTGGACCTTCGGGCGGGGCCTGGCCGGCGGGCTGGTCAGCCAGGCCGAGGCGGCGGCGATCTGGGCGCGGGCCTCGGGGCTCGCGGCCGACCCGGCGGCGCTGCACTGGTGGATCCTCTTCAACTGCGTGAAGGGCCAGGGGATCTGGGTGGGCTCGGCCGCCGCGTTCAACCGCGGGGGCAACAAGGCGCCGATCATGGTCTATCCGGCCTGGTGGCTGATCAATGCGCAGGACCGCGCCATGCTGCAGGTGATGGGCCGCCTATGAACCCCAAGGTCCCCCCCGTCCTCTACGAGCTGGCCGGGCTCTTGATGAAGAACGCCGCGCCGGACGTGCCGCCGCCCGAGCGGGCCAGCGACCTGTCGCTCTCGGCCCTGCTCCTGGTGGTGGCGGCCGAGATGTGGGACCGGGGCGCCGCGGTGCTGGTGGAGGAGAACCGGGCGCTGCGGGCCCTGCTGGGCGAGGCGGGCGAGGACGGCGACCTGCGCATCTCGGCGCTGACGGTGGAGAACGAGCGGCTGCGGGCGGGGCTGATCGCGGCGCATGCGGCGGCGGAGGCGGCCGGCGATACGGCGCGCGAGGCGGCGATCTGGGCGGAGCTCGTGGCCTCCACCGAACGCCGCAGGCTCTCCATGGCGCCGGTGTAGTTGTTCCTTTCCCACGCAGTGGGAGAGGGGGACCGGCCGCCGAGCGCAGCGGAGAGCGGCTGGTGGAGAGGGCAAGCCTCATCCACCGACATTGCAGCAGCCAGGTCCATCCGCCCTGCCGGCCGCATGCCCTCTCCACCACCCGCTCTACAGCCGGCTGGCGCCGGCTTCGGCGTGCGGTCCCCCTCTCCCACTGCGTGGGAAAGGAACTGCGGTCGCCTCCCACCTTAACCGGACCGAAGCCTTGGGGCGCCAGGGTGGCGGGGAGAGGTGATCCCATGGCCGCCGCCAAGCGCAAGACCGAGACCCCCGCCGACGTGGCGGCCAAGCTGGCCGACGGCCACTACGATCGCCTGCTGGAAGACTTCCAGGCCAAGCTCGACGCCGCCACCGAGGCGCTGCGCCGCGTGCACGAAGCCATGCGCGCCGAGAACACCCTGCGCTCGTAGCCGCCCCGCCACCGCGAAGCGGAGAGGAAGAGGCCGCCGAGGCCTCGCCCGTACGCCCTGCGCGCCGCAGGCGCTGTCCCTTTGTCCACGAACCACACGAAAAACACGAACGGGGGCCGTCCGCTGGCGCTCTTGTTCGTGCTTTTCGTGTGGTTCGTGGACAATCTTTCTCGAGCCGCCGCTCCGCGGCCTCTCCAGGCTATCGGGGCGCGGGAGGAGAGGATGTTTCGCTCTGCGCCGAAGCATGCCCGCGCGCGCCGCGTTATGCTGGGGCCATGAAACTCGGTCCCGACATCACCCGTGTGGCGGCCCTCTTGGGCGATCCGGCGCGGGCCAACATGCTCTGCGCGCTCATGGGCGGCCAGGCGCTGACCGCCGGCGAGCTGGCGCGCGAGGCGGGCGTGACGCCGCAGACCGCGTCCAGCCATCTCGCGAAGCTGGAGGCCGGGGGGTTGCTCACCCGCCGCCGCCAGGGCCGGCACAACTACTTCGCCCTGGCCGGCGCCGACGTGGCCGAGGCCCTGGAGCAGCTGACCCTGGTGGCCGAGCGGGCCGGCCACATGCGCACCCGCCCCGGGCCCAAGGACCCGGCCATGCGCCGCGCGCGGGTCTGCTACGACCACCTGGCGGGGGATGCGGGCGTGGCCATGCTGGACGCGCTGGTGGCGCGCGGCCAGATCGTCGACGCGGCCGGCTCCCTGGTGCTGACCGACGCCGGGCGCACGTTCGCCCGCGACTTCGGCGTGGCCCTGGAGGGCGCGGGCCGGCGGCCGCTGTGCAAGGCGTGCCTGGACTGGAGCGTGCGCCGCAGCCACCTCTCCGGCGTGCTGGGCGCGGGCCTGCTCGCCCGCATCTACGACCTGGGCTGGGCGCGGCGGCTGGAGGGCCAGCGGGTGGTGCAGTTCAGCGCGCCGGGGCAGCGGGCCTTCGAGCAGGCGTTCGGGCCGATGGGGCGGTGAGCGGCCGGGCGCGGGCGGCGCCTCCCAGGCCGACCGCAGCGCGCGCCGCAGGCGCTGTCTTTGACCACCAAGACCACAAAGACCACCAAGAGGCCTGTGGCGCGGCGCGTCTGAGCCCGTCGGGCGCCTTCGTGGTCTTGGTGGTCCTTGGTGGTCTTGGTGTTTTGAAGGACGCCTCCGCTCCGCGGTGGCGCCGAAGGACCCGATCCCCGACGCTTGACACGGCAGCTCGTTTGTTCACTTAATGTTCTGGATTCGTGAGAGGCCGGTGTAGGCTGCCGGTATGGCCGATCCCTATGCGTCTGAGCGTGCGTCCCTGAAGGCGGCGATCGTCGCTGAGGTGGCGGCGGGGGCGCCCCTTCGGGCCGTCTGCCGCGCGCCCGGGGCGCCGTGCGAGGCGACGGTGCGCGCCTGGCGGCGGGCGGACCCCGCCTTCGCCGCGGCCCTGGCGAGCGCCCAGGCCCGCCGCGCCGAGGCGCGCCGCCGGCTCGACCCGGCCAAGGCCGAGGCGCTGCTGGCGCTCTACCGCACCGGCGAGGCGCGGCTGGAGGACCTGCTGCGCCAGCCGGGCCTGCCCAACCGGGCGGCCTATGAGCGCCACCGCCTCGCCGAGCCGGCCTTCGCCGAGGAGATGCACCGGCTGAAGGCCGAGGCGGAGGCCGCGCGCCGCGTGCGCTTCCGCCGGCCGCGGCGCGACTTCGACCCCGTGGTCGCCGACCGGGTGCTGCTGTGGCTGGGCCGGGGCCAGCCGCTGACCACGCTGCGCCGCGCCGATCCCACCCTGCCCTGCCCCAAGGTGCTGGCGCGCTGGCGGCGCGAGGAGCCGCAGTTCGCCATGGGGCTGGACGAATGCCGGCGCGTCGGCCGCCTCCGCGCCGGCCCGCCCCGCCAGCCGAACCGCAGCCCGCGCGCGCGGCTGACGCCGAAGATCCTGCGGCGGCTGGCGGCGGGGGCGACGCTGCACGGGCTGAGCCGCGAGCGGGGGATGCCGAGCGCCCAGACCCTCTACCGGTGGGTGCGGCTGCATCCGGACTTCGCCGCGGCGGTGGACCAGGCGTGTTCGGATCGGGAGGCGCTGTACCTCGAGCGGATCATGGAGCTGGCGGACGGGGCGACGGCGGAGACGCTGCCGCGGGTGATGGGGCGGATACGGCGGTTGCGGCGGGAGTTGGGGTGGCGGATGCGGTGGGCGGGGGGTGGGGGGTGATTTGACTCATCTGAGACGTTGGGAAGGTCCGCTCTTGGTCTTGGTCGGAGCACAAGATGGGTCTCTGCGCGAAGAGTGACGAACCGGGCCGGGTTCGATACCCTACGAGCGGAGGCTCAATGCGCCCCAGGTTGTGGCCCCTACCATTCGATTTCAATCGCTCCTTGCGCCGAAATAAGGGTGGAGTCTTGGCGCGGGAAATATCGATTCCCAATGTGGGCGCACTATATTACCTTCAGTAGATGGCCGCGGGCGCTTTGGCACCACAAGCCAGAGGTATTGATTGAAGGTTAATTCGACACAGCTCTCTGCCACGTCGCGGCTTTTCTCATCGACTGTTATCCGCGAACTGGCTTCCAAAGGTAAATCAGCCCTGTTCGCAAGGTTGATCGGAGAGTCGTGCCTGGACCTAAACTCCTCATCGCTGGCTCGCGTCGCAGATGCGTTCGATGCCGCTCTGAGCGTGCTGCGTGCGGGATCTCATCGGGACGAATACGTCTACAAAGCCGCTCTCACTGAGAAGATCCTGTTCGGTCGTCACTCTTTGAAGACGGCGTGCATGCTGACCGAATTCCGTGTCGGGAGTCGCAAGGCGGACCTGGCGATCCTGAACGGCAGCGCGACCGTCTACGAGATCAAGTCAGAACGGGACTCGCTTACTCGACTGGACGATCAGCTGAAGGCGTATCGCAATGTCTTCTCGAAGATCTATGTCGTTGCTGGCGAGAACCATGTCGATGCAGTGCTGGCCAAGGCCGACCCCGACATTGGTGTGTTGCTGCTGTCGAAGCGCCGTCAGATCAGCTCGGTGCGCGAGGCAGCTTATCGGGCCGATTTGATCTGCCCGCTCACGATCCTCGACTCGATCCGGACGCCCGAAGCGGCGGTCATCCTGCGCGAACTTGGCGAAGAAGTGCCCAACGTGCCGAACACAGCGATGCGCACCGAGCTGCGCCGCGTCTTCGCTCGGCTTGGCCCGGAGCGAACTCATGACGCCATGGTCAAGACGTTGAAGCGGACGCGCAACTTACAGCCGCTCGAAAGCCTGGTGTCCGATCTTCCAAATTCTCTGCAAGCTGCAGCGTTGACAGTGCCGATTCGGCGCGCCGATCACGGGCGCCTAGTCGGGGCCGTTCAAACCGACCTTCACGCTGCGATGAGGTGGGCTTGACCTACCATCCCTACTTTCGAGGCAAGCAGTACGAACTCATCACCGTGCGGGAGACCGCGCCGCTTCTTCAGGCGTGCGGCTTCGTCCCGATCATTGAGCCGGTCAAAGAGACGCTGAACGGTCTGGAGCGAACGCTGACCGAAATCTGCAACGCTGATGGTCAGGCGATCGTGCTCGTAAATCCTCATCACGGCGATCATTCCAGCGGGGGGCTCAACATCTCTGCCCTGTTGGCAAAGTCCTTCCGTAACGGCCCCCAAATCACCGCCGGCATCCTCCTCAAGAAGTCGATGTCGGTGGACGAGGCGATGAAGTGCTACCGTGAGCACGCGGCACACAGCCCGGCGTTTGTCCACGACGGCTTCTTGTTTGCAAAGGAGCTTGCTGATGCCCTCGGGCTGAAGCTGGCCGAGACCCGACACATCTTCTTCGATAGCCACGGCAAGCTCTACCGGAAGCACTTTGCCGGGGCTTATCGCGTCCTGCTCAAGGACGGCTTCAAGAAGCAAAAGAACGCCGACTACCCCGTTCTGGAGCCGTACTCCGACCTCCATGCGACCTACACCGAAGAGGGCATGGACGGGTTCGGAGACTTCCTGACCGTTGGTGACGACTACAGCGAGGGCGGGGGCCCAGCCTACGCTGTGGCGATCCACATCACCTTCATCGACCCTACGAAGGACGATGAGATGTTCATCTACCACTTCAAATCGAAGCGGATGGACACCCCGACCGATACGGCCGGCAAGTTCCAAGAGGCGCTGGACGCCATGATAACCAAGCTCAATGAGCCGGCTTCTCAGATCTATGAGGGCGACGCGATCAGGGAATTCCGCGACCTGCACAGCAAGCGGCACTTCCCGGGCCTCGGATACGTCAAGAAGCTTTCAATGAAGCATCACGTCGAGACCCTTGCCCACTACCTCACCTGAGGCTTGCGCATGAAATGCTGTGCAGAATGCTTCGGGGACCGCGGCCTCACTAAAAACATCCTGCCGCCGCTCGTTGTGGAGCAGGGCCGCTGCGACTTCTGCCGGACCCAAGGCGCACAGCTCATCGAACCGAGTAGCCTGCGAGAATACTTCAGCGCCATTGCGAACATCTACGAGCCGGCTGACGGGGGGAAGATTCTTGCTGACTGGCTACGTCAGGATTGGCGCCTCTTCGATCATGAGCTGATGGACTCGGTGCGAGCTAGCTCCCTGTTGTCGGTCGTCCTGGACGACGCGCAGATCGTTCAGAGACAACTCATCCCGTCGATACAGTACGAGAGCGAGAGCCTCGGCAAATGGGAGGTTCTTCGCGACGAGCTGCTGCACACCAACCGGTTCTTTCCGGAGGCAGCCATTGACTACGACCGGCTTGGAGAGCTGCTGAGCTATCTAATTGCCGACGAGGTTCGCAACACTTGGTATCGCGCTCGCATCCAGATGGGCGATGCCGCCTTTGCGCTCGCGGAGATGGGTGCGCCTCCGAAGCGCGTCGCGTCGCACGGGCGCGCCAATCCCCCCGGGATTCCCTACCTCTATCTCGGCTCGACTGAGCACACGGCGGCGTCGGAGATCCGGCCCCACACCGGGGAACTCGCTTCGGTAGCCGAATTCCAGCTCCCGGACGGGCTGAAACTGGTCGACCTGCGCGAACCGAGAAAGTTGGTCTCACCCTTTGAGCTGGCCGGTGAGGACGAGATCGGGGGCATGCGCATGGACATTGGCTTCCTGGAGCGGCTGGGCGGGGAGCTAACGCGGCCGGTCCTGCCGCAGGGAGCGGCCATCGACTACGTGCCGAGCCAGTACCTCTGCGAGTTCATCAAGAAGTGCGGCTACGAGGGCGTTCTCTACAGCAGCTCCGTGAGCGATGGGATCAACCTGGCGCTCTTTGATCCGACCAAGGCCGTGGCGCAGTCGGTCAAGACGGCCCGCGTCACACGCGTCGAGGTTGGCATCGAGGACGTCTGACCGGCGGACATGCGCGCCGCGATCACGACTAGACAGACGCCACCGCTTCCGCTGAAGAGGTCTAGGCAGACCGCCTCTTGCAAGGTATGGCGAGCCGGGCAGGATTCGAACCTGCATCTCTCCCTAGTCTTGTCGGCTCCCTGCAAGGTGCGACGGGTCGGGAGTGGGGTATCCGGTTTCACCACCGGCTCTCTGCGATCAGGGGTCTCACAGCAGGCCGCTGATCGCAAGACCCCCGCCCACCAAATTTCCAGTGGAAGCCTCATTTTTTGCGCGAATCGGTGAATTCGCGCCGTCAAGGGGGCTGAATCGCGCGTATATACATAGTCACTAGTGACTTCAATGAGCGCGTACTCATCAACACACGCGCTGACGCTCACGTTGATGTTGATATTGAACGTACGATACGTTTCACCGCTTCAAATTTGGCCCCGTATTTTAAGCCATGTTTTATGACGTGGGTGAGTTCGTGCTGACATCACCTTTAAAGTACACCCAGAGCGACACCCACGCTGGCAATCCGCGTGGCCCTTAAAGCGTGCCATTCCTTTGACATGGCTGACGGCGTCGCCATCACAATCATCACGCTGAATTTGGCGTTGATATCTGCGACGGCTGATTTTCAGACGGCGCTGGAAAACGTGCGCTGTCTGCTGGCCTTCAAAGGAAACGCCGAGCGGTCACGTTTGTAACGACGGCAAACACGCTCGTGGCATGAAGAGCGAACCTCGACTGTGCAAACCAAGTCTGAAAGTTGAAAGTCCGCTTTCAGGCTGCGTCCCAAGTTCCGCAACTGGCGCATTCCCGCCGAAGCATCCTCCGGATGCTTCCGGGCCTTAAATCTCACGGTGGATGCGAGCCTGCGGGTCCGAGCAAGTCAAGGCCGCGCCCTTGGCGCGCCGCTCCGCGGTCGCCCTTTGGGCGAGCCTTGAGTTGCTCGGACCCGCAGGCAGACTGGCTGCCATGAGATCTATGGCGGGGCGTGGCCGCTGCGCGGACCCGCGGTCGACGGAGAGCCGCAGATCCTGTCGTGCCGCGGAGGAGCTTTGGGGACAGCCTACCGTTCGCCGTGCCGGCCCGTGGCCCGGGTCGGGCCGATCAACTTGCCTGCGCAGCAGAGGCTGTGAGCATCGGTATGCTGTCCCCGAAACCGCAGGACCGCGGCGCAGGCGCGAAACCACGGCCGGAATTGTCGGGTCGCGCCGCTTCTGACCGTCCTTGGGAAGCCGGCCTCCTTGGCCGCCGGTCGGAACAGTGGAGACATTGATGTCACGAGTGCGCGTGGGCGGCTTTTCGATCTCGCTCGACGGATTTGGCGCTGGACCGGAGCAGAGTCTGGAGCACCCGCTCGGCAGGCGCGGGCGGGAGCTGCACCAGTGGATGTACGGCACGCGCTTCTTCCGGACGATGATCGGTCAAGACGGAGGCTCCGACGGCATCGATCAGTCCTATGCGCAGCGCGCGATGGACGGGTTCGGCGCCTTCATCCTCGGCCGCAACATGTTCGACCCCGCCCGCGGTCCGTGGGCGGACGAAAGCTGGAAGGGCTGGTGGGGTCCCAATCCACCCTATCATGCGCCGACCTTCGTCCTGACCCACTATCCGCGCGCTCCGATCGAGATGGAGGGCGGCACGACCTTTGTCTTCGTGACCGAGGGGGTCGAGGCGGCGCTCGACCAGGCGCGCGCAGCGGCCGGGGATCTCGACGTCAAGATTGGCGGCGGCGTCGAGACGGTGCGCCAGTATCTGCGGGCCGGCCTGATCGACGAGCTGCACTTCGCCTTGTCGCCCGTTGTGCTCGGGCAGGGCGAAGCGATGTTTGCCGGCATCGACCTTCCGGCGCTCGGCTTGCACGTCATCGAGCACCAGGCCAGCGAGCATGCCACCCACATCGTGCTCGCGCGGTAGGCCCGGCGGCTGGCAGGTTTCATCCCGCTGAACCTGAAGTGAGGGCTCCGCGTCAGCGGGGGCGGTCACGACCCCATCCTCCGGCCGCTCGATCGAAATTTGGAAGCACTCGTCCTTACCGGCGCTGACGTAGAAAAACCGACGAGGCTCGCCATTGCTTTCCCGTCCCCCGGCAAGCCTGGCGCGGCGGGGCGATCAGAATTCCGCCCAGTCCTCCGCGAGGGCGGCTGCGCTCGCCGCCGCTGCGCCCCGCCCGGCGGACGCCGCCAGCTTCTCTCGCGGGTAGGGGGCGGAGGTGCGCGCGGGGGCCGGACGTCCGGGCTGGGCCAGCTCGAGCCTGGCGGACGGGCGATGCTGCGGGTCGGTCCGGAAGCGGTCGAGGAGCACGACGAGCTCGGCCGCCTCGGTCTTCAGGTTGGAGGCCGCGGCGGTGGCCTGTTCGACCATGGCCGCGTTCTGCTGCGTCACGTGATCCATCTGGCTGACCGCCGCGTTCACCTGCGACAGGCCGGTGGACTGTTCCTGCGACGACTGGGCGATCTCGGAGATCAGCTGGTCGATGTCGGCGACCTTGCTGACGATGGCGCCCAGGGCCTGGCCGGTGTCGCCGACCAGTTTGACGCCCTTTTCCACCTGGGACGACGAACTGGCGATCAGGGCCTTGATCTCCTTGGCGGCCTCGGCGGAGCGCTGGGCCAGGGCGCGCACCTCCTGGGCGACCACCGCGAACCCCCTGCCGGCGTCTCCGGCGCGCGCGGCTTCGACGCCGGCGTTGAGCGCCAGGAGGTTGGTCTGGAAGGCGATCTCGTCGATCACCGAGATGATCTGGGTGATCTGGACCGAGCTCTGGGCGATCTCGCCCATGGCCGAGACGGCCTCCGCCATCACCGCGCCGGACCGCGCCGCATCGGTCTTCGCGCTGGACGCGGCGGTTGCGACCTGGCGGGCCCCCTCGGCGCTGCGCTTGACGGTCGAGGTGATCTCTTCCAGCGCCGCCGCGGTTTCCTCCAGGCTGGCCGCCTGCTGTTCCGTGCGGCGGGACATGTCGTCCGAGGCGGTGGCGATCTCGTCGGAGCCCCCGCGGATGCCGCCGGTGGCGACGGAAATCGCGCGCATCGCGTCGCGCAGGCTGTCGACCGCGGAATTGAAGTCGGTCTTGATCTGCAGGTATTGGCCGTCGAACTGCGCATCGATCTGGGTGGTCAGGTCGCCGTCGGCCAGCCGGCCGAGGCTGGCCGCGAGGGTGTTGACCACCTTGGCCTGCTCCGCCTCGACCCGCCGACGCTCGGCCTCGGTCCGGGCCTGTTCGGCGGCGGCGTCGGCGCGCATCTGCTCGGCCTCAGCCTCCAGCGCCTTGGCCTTGAGGCCGTTGTCCTTGAACACCTGGACGGTCCTGGCCATGGCGCTGACCTCGTCGCGCCCGACCGCCGCCGGGACCGCCGCGCCCAGATTGCCCGACGCCAGGGCGCCCATCGCCGAGGTGAGCGCCTGGATCGGCCTGTTGATGCTGCGCGCGATGGCGGTCGACAGGATCAGGCCCAGAGCCAGGCTGGCCAGGGCGACGATCGCGGTGATCCACAGGAAGGTCGCGGTCCTGGCGTTGGACGCCTTGATCTGGGCCTCGGAGGCGCTGGCGTAACGCCGGGTCAGGCCGTCGCCGAGCTGGGTCATGTCCCGGCCGCGGGCGAGCGCGTTGGCGAAGACGGCCCGGCCCTCCGGCGTCGCGATCTGGGCGTTGGAGCCGCCGAAGGCCCTGAGCTTGTTCACCGCCGCTTCGAAGGTGGTGAACCGCTCGCGGAACAGGGCGGCCTCAGCCTTGCGGCCTGGATCGCGGGTGTTGGTCACCAGTTCGTCGATGTCGCGGTGGGCGGCCTTGAAGGCTTCGGCGGCCTGATCCCAATGGGCCGTATCGCCCGAGCCCAGCGCCATCCAGATGTGCATCCGGCCGCGTTCGACCTGCTTTTCCGCCCGCTCGGTCAAGGCCTGGTTGCCCGAGAACCGTGCGACGTCGGCGATCGAGGTCTGGGCGCTGCGGCCCGAAACGACGGACAGCGCGCTGATCAGCACGATCAGCACCATCAACGCGCCAAAGCCGATCAACAGCCGAGAGGCGATCTTCATCATCCTGAGCACGTTCATGACCCCCCAATTGGGCGCGGACTTCCGTCGATCTTCTTTCGGATCGTCGGCGATAGGGTTGCGATTACAGTTTAGATCCTTCAATTCTGAATGTTAATTTTGTCACAATTGCCGGTAACAGAGCGAAATTGTCGCATATACTCATAAGTCGTGATTTCGCGCCGCTCGACTTGGGCGGGAAGAGGCTTCGGCGCGGTCGGTCGGGGGGTGCGGCCACCGCCGCGGGGCTCACGCGAACCAGTAGTCCAGGGTGGCGTGGGAGCCCTTGCCGAACTCGCCTTCGAAGCCGCCTTCGCCGCGGAGGCCTTGCAGCTCGTCGGTCCCGCTGCCGGGGGTCACGGTCCAGGTGGCGCGGACGCGGCCGGCCTCGATGGTTTCGCGGCCCTCGAGCACGAAGGCGCCGCGGCGGCCGTGCAGCCGGCCGCGGAAGCGTTGCACGCTGACGAGATGGGTGGGGGC
Source organism: Caulobacterales bacterium (assembly GCA_019510435.1). Classification (GTDB taxonomy): domain Bacteria; phylum Pseudomonadota; class Alphaproteobacteria; order Caulobacterales; family Caulobacteraceae; genus Phenylobacterium. The sequence continues at coordinate 265,564 of JAEKKJ010000006.1, forward strand.
GCCGGAGATCTCCAGGGCGCGGACGGTGGATTCGCCCTCGAGGTCGCCGGCGAAGGTCTCGGTGATGCGCACCTCGGCGAGGGTGGCTTCAGCCGCCTCGTCCCAGGGCTCGCGCTCGGAGCGGACGACGCGGACGGTGGCCTCGGCGTGGCGGCGGGGCGCGGCGGCGTTTTGCGGCTGTGGCAAGGAAGCCTCCTGGGCGGCCTGGCCGAACAACCGCGCGGCAGCGTGGCGGTTCCGGCGCGCTAGGCCGGGTCGTCCAGCCGCGCCAGGGTCGCGGGGTCCTCGGCGCCGCCATAGAAGCGGGCCAGGGCGGCGCGCAGCTCGGCCAGGGCGCGCTCGTAGACCGTGGCGCCGCCGCCGGCGGGGGCGTCCTGGGCGTCGAGGAAGCGTTGCAGGTCGTGGGGCATGGGGTGTCGTCCTGCCAGGCGGATGACGCCGCCGGCCTCGTCAAATGAACCGCGGAAAACGCGGAAGGGCGCGGAAGGCTCAGCTGGCGCGGGCGCTTCCGCCTGTTTCCGCGTTTTCCGCGGTTAAATCCTGAGGAGCGCCGGCGCGCCTTCCCTGGCGACCCGGTCGACAACGGCCGCGGTCTCGTCTTTGTTGGCGCGCCCGCCATTTGCGGGCCTCAGCAGACCGATTTTTCGAAGGGACGATTTCCACATGCCACCACGCATGCTGCCCGAGCCGACGCCGGAGACGGCGCATTTCTGGGCGGGGACGCTCCGCGGCGAGCTCCTGCTCCAGCGCAACCGCCAGACCGGCGAGGCCTATTTCCCGCCGCGGCCGTTCTGCCCGAAGACGGGCTCGCGCGATGTCGAGGTGTTCAGGGCCTCCGGCCGGGGCGTGCTCTGGTCGTATGTGATCAACCACCGGCCGCGCCCGGACATGGGGACCGAGCCCTACGCCATCGCCGTGGTGAAGCTGGAGGAGGGCCCGACGATGATGACCAACATCGTCGGCTGTCCGCAAACGCCGGAGGCGCTGCAGCTGGACATGCCGGTGGAGGTGGTCTTCGAGCCGATGAGCGAGACCATCGCCCTGCCGTTCTTCAAGCCGGCGGGAGTTTAAGAGCATGCGCAGGAAGAGCGTAGCGGTGGTCGGCGCGGCCGAGACCACCAAGATGGGTCGCATCCCCGACGTGTCGGTGATCGGCCTGCATGCCGACGCGGCGTTGAACGCCATGGCGGACGCGGGGCTGTCGCCGTCGGACATCGACGGGGTGGCCACCGCCGGGATCAGCCCGGTGGAGCTGGCGCATTACCTGGGGATCACGCCCACCTATGCGGACGGGACCAGCGTCGGCGGCTGTTCGTTCATGCTGCACGTGCGCCATGCGGCGGCGGCGATCGAGGCGGGGCTGGCCAAGACGATCCTGATCACCCACGGCGAGAGCGGCAAGAGCCGGGTGGGCGCCGGCGGGTTCGCGCGGTCGGCCTCGAGCCTGATGGGGCAGTTCGAGATGCCCTATGGGGTGACCAGCCCGCCGACCATGTTCACCGTGCCGGTGCTGCGGTACCTGAAGACCTATGGCCTCTCGGAAGAGGACCTGGCCTGGGTGGCGGTGATCCAGCGCGAGTGGGCGGCCAAGAACCCGCGCGCCAGCTTCAAGGACCCGATCAGCGTCGACGACGTGCTGGCGAGCCCGATGATCGCCTGGCCGTTCCGCATGCTGATGTGCTGCCTGGTGACCGACGGCGGCGGGGCGCTGATCCTGACGTCGGCGGAGCGGGCCAAGGACTTCCCGACCCGGCCGGTCTACGTGCTGGGTACGGGCGAGAGCGTCGAGACGCCGATGGTGAGCCAGATGGAGGACTTCACGTCCTCCAAGGCGTTCCGGGTGTCGGGGAAGAAGGCGTTCGAGGAGGCCGGCATCGGCCACGCCGACGTGGACCACCTGATGATCTACGACGCCTTCGCCCACCTGCCGCTGTACGGGCTGGAGGACCTGGGCTTCTGCAAGCCGGGCGAGGCGGCGGGGTTCATCCGGGAGCGGAACACCGCACCCCCTAAGGATGGAAAGGCGGGCGGACGGCTGCCGCTGAACACCAATGGCGGCGGGCTCTCCTACATGCACTCGGGCATGTACGGGATGTACGCCCTGCAGGAGAGCGTGCGGCAGATGCGGGGCGTGGCGCCGGCGCAGGTGGCGGGCGCGAAGGTCAGCGTCTGCCACGGCGTGGGCGGCATGTTCGCAGCCTCCGGCACGATCATCTTCTCCAACGAGGCGCCGTAAGCGATCGAGGCGCAGCACGGTCTTCTCCTCACCCGCAGGGGGGAGTGGACCGCCCGAAGGGGAGTGGAGGGGGAGCGACGCCGAACTCGGCGCTTGTCGCGTCCCCCCCTCCACCGTGAGACTTAAGGGCGGGAAGATTCTGGGCGGCACGCAGATGGCGCCCTTCTCGTCGTCGAGCCTGCATCCCAGATCAGCGGCCCACAATCACCGTTATCCAAGATTGGTGTCGGGTACGCACGCGGCCACGCTCGGACTATTCGTGCTCGGGCGCGCTCCAGGGTGGCCGCGGACTGTCGGGCTGGCGGAGCAGCCTGATCATCTCGGTCACCCGAAAGGCCCGGATCCTCCAAAGTATCGGGATAGCCCTAAGCTTGTCTGCGAATGAATGTTCCCGGCGCGTCAGGAGATAGCCGGTCACCGCAGGCGTCAGAAATGCCAGCTTCATCGCCTTCCACGCGAACAACGAGGCTGCCTTCCCTGACTTTCGATGAGACCTATGCTCTTGATAGACCTGTCGTCGCCACTTGGCGGCTAGTGCGCCGAACGTCTCCCGCGGTTCGTGTCGCACCCGCACCTCGTCAGCGTAAACCAGCGGCACCCGAGCTTGCGCAGCGCGCTGGCACCATTCGAAATCCTCCAAGAAGTCGACTCCGGAAAATTCCCCGACTTGAGCGAACGCCGAAGCGCGAACCGCCAGGTTTGCTGTAGCCGCAACGCCCAGGCGACGAACATTGCGTGCTTGTTGGTAGGCGAATGTGGCTTCGAATATTCCGCAGGGCGTCCAATTGCGGCCCTCAACGGGTTCGACGTCCACTCGACCTGCGACGGCTCCGGCTTCGGGATTATGGCTGAATGCGTCCCGCAATGACCGCAGCCATCCAGGAGCGGGCAGGCAATCGGCGTCGATGAAGGCTATGATCTCGCCCCGCGAGGCAGCTGCGCCCGCGTTCCGCGCTGGCCCGGGGCCCTTTGCCGCGTCAAAGATGAGTTCGGCATACGGGTAGAGTTCGACGCCCGGCGGACGCACCTTGGAGCCGTCGACAACGATGATCTCATAGTCGAAATCGACGTTCTGGAGCTCAAAACCAGCAAGACAGCGCGCGAGTGCTTTCGGCGTGTCGCGATGCGGGATCACAACAGAGATCACGATTTTCCGATTCCCGGTCGCGGAGGACGGGAACTGTTGATCGGAGAAGTGCGCTTGCAAGGGTGGCCCTAGGTTGGGTGCTTTGGCACTGCGGCTCGCCGGCCCATCATTTAGCGCATAAGGCGTCGCGCGCGGACAGGCCGCTCGCCCGAAAGGCGAGCAAACTTGACCAGCACTAGCTGGACGTGTCGATTGCCGCGACTAGGTGCGGGGGGGGCACCCCTTGTGTGCATACAGCGTCTGGACCACGTCAATCTCCGTACCCGTGACCTCGGGCGGAGCCGCCGCTTTTACGTGGAAGCTTTGGGATTGGCGGCTGTGCCTAGGGACAGTGCGAAGGCTGCCGGGTTCGCGTGCGGGTCCGCTACCCAGACTTTTCTGCATATAATTGAAGCGACTGAGGTCGACCAGCCGGCGCATCCCCCCATCGAGCACTTCGCCTTCGAAGGCATCGACCTTCGCGGTCTAATGCAAAGGCTCGACGATCACGGGATCGCCTACAACCTGAGCCACAGACCCAACGAAGGCTTGGTTACGGTCAATCTCCGCGACCCGGACGACAATCGGCTGCACGTCGACTTTGCGGCAAGCGAATGGAAGGCCGGCATGGTTCCGCTACGTGTGAGCGCACGATGACCCCGATCGTCATCGTCGGCGGCTCTGGCCACCTGGGCTCGGCCCTCCACGCCCGCCTTCCCGGCGCGGTCGCGACTCATCATCGTTGCCCGTCTGCTGGGTCGATAGCTTTCGACTTCCGGACGGGGGGCCAGCTGCCAGAGACTCGCACCGTTATTGGGGCCTTCCCACTGGCTCGCTTGCTTCAGGACTCGAGCCCAGCAGAGCGCGCAGAATCGGTCGCCCGCTATATCGCGAGCCTACGCGGCGCGCGTCTTGTGCAGCTGTCGACGGATGCCGTCTTCTCCGGTCGCCAAGGGGGCCGCGCCGAAGCTGACGCCCCCGATCCCTTAACGCCATACGGGCGGGCACAGGCGCAAGTCGACGAGCTCATTCTGGCGAGCGCTCCTGACTCTCTTATCGTTCGCACGAGCTTCATCTTCGGATGGGCAGGCGGCCGGCTTGACAAGAGATTGGCGCCGCTAGTGGAGGAGCCCGAGCGGCTATCCCACCAAGTTTGGCCGCATGACGTGTACCGCAGTCCGACGGAAGTGAATTTCCTCGCCGAGGGCATTGCGCGAGCCGTGGAGCAGCGGCTTGCCGGCTTGTTGCATGTCGCCGGTCCACGGATGAGCATCGCCGAGTTCTTCGCTTCGGCCCTCGCACCGCTTGGCTTTACACAACTGCCGGCGCCGAAGTCGGAAGAAAACCCCGCCGTCGCCCGAGACACCTCAATGGTGTCGACCCGGATGCATGGCGCCCTCGGTCTCGACGACACGGAGAATTGGTCATGGTATCCGCGCTTCCTGCCGGCCGCGCTCGGCGGCTCGCCGACGGACGCTTCAGCCTAGGCGCCGTGGTTGATGCGGCGGGCGAACTTGCTCGCGGCAACCAAAATCTCATTTGGGGGTGGAAACGCGACGTCGGCAGCGCATTTCGAGCCGTCTATTTCGGAGGTGAGCTCGGACATCGTGGCGACGAAGTGCTGCTTGCGAGATGGTACCTCTTCTACCGCCACAGGGCGGACGCCAGAGCCATCCGATGCATTGCGGATCGACTCGCTCAAGCGTCCGAACTGACCGCCTATGTGACGTGCCTAAAGGTGACCGCTCTTCCCGACGGACGTGCGGACCTGCGCCTCGAGCTTGGGGCTCCGACGACTGCTGATCGCGATCGGGTTCGACGGCTGCAGTTGCGGCGGCCGCGCCGAAGGCTCCCGGACATCGTCCTGCCGCAGCCTCTCCCCCTCGCGCTGGCGAGCACCACTTTGCCAGCCGACATCTACGTGGGATCCGGGCTCTCCTATGAGGCTGGCCTTCCCACACTCTGCGACATGCATTTGGCATTTGGCGTCGACAACAGTACGTGCACGCAGTTCGCTGTCGGCGAAGAAGATGATCTGCCCGCCCGGCTGGCCGACGACCTTGAGGGTTGCGTCGGAGCGTTCTGCTCCGTGCACTTCGGCGCACTCAGGGCGGCCCCTAGCGTCGCAATGCGACATATCGCTGACCTGCATGCCAGTGGTGCGATCCGCAAGGTGTTCACTGACAACGTCGACAACTTGCTGAGCAAGGTCAACGTGCCCTTCGAACGGACCCGAGGGAGCGGCGTATTCAATGAGGTGTATCCAGCCGTCTTCGAGAGCCCACGGCTGCTTGTGGTCGGTGTGGCTGCCGACCGGCGAAGCGTCGTCAAGCAGGCGCGGGCGGCGGGCTTGAAGGTCATCACGGTCAATCCATGCGAGAAGGTGGCGCCGATGGTGCGTCACCTGGACTACGTGCGTCCGGACGACCCTTTCTTCCAGACAACTGCCGAAATCTTCTTCGACTCACTCGTCGAAACATCTGCAGCGCAGCTTCGGAGCCGGGCGGAGCTCGTCCAGGCATAGTCCCGGCCTTGTCGCGTTCTGTCCTCTATATCTCGCAGGCGGCGCCGCTGCCGGCGCGGCGCCGCACCTGGCAACAGGCGCGCGCGCTCGCCCAACAAGGCTGGAAGGTCCGCGTGCTTTGTCCCCGACGGCGAGGCGCCTGCGAAACGGAATGCCAGGACGGCATCCGGATCGTGCGCTTTGCCCAGCCATTCGAGGGCCGCGGCAGAGCGGGAATTCTCATCGAGTACGCCTTTGCCGCCTTGGTCATAGGATGGGCGCTGTCACGGGAGCTCCTTAAGGAGCGCGTCGACGTCCTGCACGTCGTCAATCCGCCAGATTGGATCGCACTCGCTGCCTTGTTGTTGCGTCCCCTCGGCGCGAAGCTTGTCTTCGACTTGGCGGACCTGACGCCCCGTCTGTATCAAGCCAAGTTCGCGCGACGGGATATCGCCTATCGCGCTCTATGCGCCATCAATCGCGCAGTACTCCGTCGGGCCGACTTGGTGATCACCTCAAATGACGACTATCGCCGCATTGCCATCCGCCTGGGCCGACGGAGGTGGCGGTCGAAACCTACTATCGCCATCCACAGCTATCCGGAGTTTGTGGCGAATAGGCCGTCGCCGAGGTCACCGGGTCCGCTTCGCATCGGATACCTGGGCATACTCGGGGCCCAGGACGGAGTGGCCTCGCTGCTCCAGGCTGTCAGCATCCTCCGAGCGAAGACTGACCTGCCGGAGTTTGAACTGCAGGTCGTTGGGGATGGCCCGGAGGCGGCAAGCCTGCGCGAGCTTAGCCGGGGGCTAGGGCTACAGAACTGCGTCAAGTTCCTCGGGTTCCTAGAGGGTGAAGCCCGAGACCGAACCGTGGCCGCCTTTGATATCGCGGTTGCATGCGATCCGCTAAATCGCTTCACGCGACGCATCAGCCTCAACAAGATTTTCGCGTACTCCGGATTGGGCCTTCCAATCGTGGCGACGCCTTTACCAGGCACCCGTCGGCTGATGGGCGACGCCGCCCAATATACCTCCAACGACACCGCACAAGCGCTCGCTGACGAGCTCGAAGCCATGCTTCGAAGCGACGTCCGACGTCTGGCGTTTGCGCAGAAGGCTCGAGACAGGGCCAGCCGGCAATTTAGCTGGGCGAAGGAGGCTGAAGCCTACGTCGCGGCGGTCGAGAATCTGGCCGACCCCCTTACCCGTCCCGCCCCCCGTTCTCCAGCGCCACCTGATAGCCATCCGGGCCCTGGAACGTCAGTCCCCGCACCGCCGAGTACGGGTTGAACGCCACCGGCTCGTAGCCGCCGCGGCGCAGGCGCCCCTGTGAGTATCTCGCCGGCTTCTGCGATCTCAGGCGGACGACGTCCGGTGATTATCGACCGCACCATGCTGCGCATGGTCCCCCTCCCCCTGCGGGTGAGGAGAAAGCTGCTCGCGACACGGCCGTGACGGCTGACTGATTCGAGGGCCGGGACGGTCTTGACCGGGGTCGCCTCCGGCAAGGCCGGCCTGCGCCCCCGAGGGGCGGAACTGACACGAACGAATATTTCCAAAGCGATCAACGAATGGATTGCATATTCCATAGTCATGTCATGTAATCGATAACATCGGAGCCTAAGGGGTTCCTCGACATGCACGATGGGGGTTCTCGATGAAGTCCGTCCTCTTCGCGGCGGCCGCCGCGTCTGCGCTCGCCTGCGCCCTGCCCGCCCTGGCGGGGGACGCGCCGGACAGCGCCAACGCCGTCCAGGAGGTGGTGGTCACCGGCCGCGCCGGCACCCTGGCGCAGAAGAAGGTGGAGGCCAGCTACGCCATCACCGCCATCGGCGAGGCCAAGCTGCAGATGCAGGCGCCGGTGAGCGTCGCCGAGGTGCTGAAGAACGTGCCCGGCTATTGGGTCGAGGCCTCCGGCGGCGTCGGCGGCGCCAACATCCGCGCCCGCGGCATCCCGATCGAGGGCTATGCGGCGGTGGGCATCCAGGAGGACGGCCTGCCGATCCAGCACGACGGCGGCCTGGGCTTCCTGAACACCGACTTCTCGTTCCGGCTGGACGAGACGGTGGAGCGGGTCGAGGTGGTGCGCGGCGGGCCCTCGTCGGTGTTCGCCTCCTACGCCCCGGCCGGGGTGGTCAACTTCATCACCCGCCGCGGCTCCGAGGACCACGTCACCGGCGTGGTGAAGGGCGAGGTCGGCGACTACGGCCTCTATCGCGGCGACGCCTGGATCGGCGGGCCGCTGGCCGGCTTCCGCGTGGGCCTGGGCGGCTTCTACCGGCGCGACGACGGCATCCGCGATCCGGGCTGGACGGCCGACAAGGGCGGCCAGATCCGCGGCACCATCGGCCGCGACTTCGAGCACGGCGGCTTCGACTTCGACGTCAAGCACATCAAGGACAAGTCGATCTTCTACCTGCCGGTCCCGCTGACCAAGAATTCCAGCGGCGACGCGACCGGCCTGCCGGGCTTCGACCCCAACTTCGGCACCCTCGCGGGGCCGGAGACGGCCCACCTGATGTTTCGCACCGAGAAGGGGCCGTTCGACTTCGACCAGACCCGCGGCTCCGACGTGGACCTGACGCAGTACACGCTGAAGGCGCACGTGGACGTGGGCGGCTGGACCATCTCCAACGGCCTGCGCTACCACGACACCGACTTCAGCCGCGCGGCCCTGTTCCCCAACAGCCCGATCAGCGGCGCGGCGCGCATCGCCCAGGACCTGGGCCGCGGCGCGGCGCTGGGCGTGGTGTCCGGCCGGCTGACCTATGTGAACGGCGGCGGCGCCTTCAGCCCGACCCAGAACGGCAACGGCCTGGTGATGGACGCGGCCGTGCGCGAGCAGGACATCACCCTGAAGGAGTGGATCGACGACCTGCGCTTCCAGCACAAGTTCGACTTCGGCAGCCAGAGCCACGACGTGAGCCTGGGCTTCTACTACGCCAAGGCCGACGAGAGCTTCAAACAGCGCGGCTCGCAGGTCCTGATCGACATCGAGGACAATGCGCGGCTCCTGAACCTGCAGGGCCTGAACGCGGCGGGCCAGGTGGTGGCCGACTTCACCGAGAACGGCTTCTCCCGCTACGGCTCGCAGTTCAACAACGCCTCGGGCGGGTCGAAGAGCTATGCGCTGTACGCCGCCGACGAATGGCGGCTCACCGACAAGCTGCGGATCGACCTGGGCGCGCGCTGGGAGAAGATCGACCTCTCGGGCCAGAACGAGCGCAGCGCGACGATCAACCTGGGCCAGACGGCGAGCTTCGCGGACGACCAGGCGATCGCCGGCACCGGCGTGTTCGACGCCCTGGACCGCAGCTTCCATGGCTGGTCCGGCACGGCGGCGGTGAACTACCAGTTCCAGCCCGACGTCGGGGCCTATGTCCGCTACACCCGCGCCTTCCGCCTGCCCTCGCTGGGCGACTTCATCACCAACCCGACCAACACCGCGCCGCGGACCCAGAAGTTCGACCTGGCCGAGGCCGGGCTGAAGATCGATAAGCCGCTCTACAGCGCCTACCTCACGGGGTTCTATTCGAAGTTCAACAGCCAGAGCTTCTCGGAAACCCGCTACGACCAGGCCACCAACTCGTTCATCTCGACGACCCAGTTCGGCGCCAGCCGGGCCTATGGCTTCGAGCTGGAGACCACGATCCGGCCGACCTCGTTCTTCGACGTGGCCTTCGCCGCGACGGTGCAGGACTCCCAGGTCAAGAACCTGATCTTCAACCAGGCGGTGGCCAAGGTGGGCGGCGCCTGCCCGCTGGCGTCCGACACCCCGACCGCGGGCTCAAGCTGCCTGCGCCGGTTCGACTTCGACGGCCACCAGCAGGTGCGCACGCCCAAGGTCAGCCTTAGGGCGACGCCGGGCGTGAACCTGCTGGACGGCCGGCTGCGCGCCGAGCTGGACGTGCAGTACTTCGGCAACCGCTACTCGGACCTGGCCAACCTGACGGTGATCCCGGACTACACCCTGGTGAACGCCCAGGTGCGCTTCAACGTCACCGACCAGCTGCAGCTGTTCGTCTATGGCACCAACCTCACCAATGAGGTCGGCCTGACCGAACGCAACCCGCGGGCGGGCCAGTTCATCTCCGACGACGCCAATTCCGAGTTCTACCTGGGCCGGCCCGAGCTGGGCCGCTCCTTCCGCGCGGCCGTGCTATATCGCTTCTAGTGAGGCGAACGGCGGCGACACTCATCGGCCTGTTCCTCGCGGCGGCGCTGGCCGTCGCGGGGACCGTCCATGCCCAAGCCGCCGCGCCCGCCGCCCGCACCCTGACCCTGACAGGCGTCCTCACCGGGGCCGACCACCAGACCTATCGGGAGATCCCGTTCAAGGTGCCGCCCGGGACCACCGGGGTCACCGTCGCCTTCGAGTACACCGGCAAGGACCAGAAGGCGGTGATCGACCTGGGCCTGCGCGACACCCAGCGGTTCCGCGGCTGGAGCGGCGGCAACAAGGCGCGGTTCACGGTCACCGAGACCTGGGCGACGCCGTCGTACCTGCCCGGCCCCCTGCCCGCGGGCGTGTGGAAGCTGATCCTGGGCGTGCCGAACCTGCGCCAGGACGGCCACGCGGACTACACCGCCCGGATCACCCTCAGCCGCGATCCGACCTTCCATGGCTTCGCCGACGCGCCGCTGAGGACGGGCCTGGCCTGGTACCGCGGCGACCTGCACATGCACACCGAGCACTCCGACGGCTCGTGTCCCAGCCGCACCGGCAAGCGCACGCCGTGCCCGCTGTTCCGGACGCTGGAGGCGGCGGCCGCGCGCGGCCTCGATTTCGTGGCGGTGAGCGACCACAACACCAGCTCGCACTTCCAGGACCTGGCCGAGCTGCAGGGCTATTATGACGACCTGCTGCTGATCCCGGGCCGGGAGATCACCACCTTCCACGGGCATATGAACGTCTGGGGCGTCACCGCGCCGCTGGACTTCCAGCTGGGCGGGCGGCGTGCGCCGACGATCGCGCGGATCCTGGACGAGGTGGAGGCCGCGCACGGGGTGGCCTCGCTGAACCACCCGGCCCTGCCCTCCGGCGAGGCCTGCATGGGCTGCGGCTGGACGGCGGAGACCGACTTCGCGCGCATCCCGGCGATCGAGGTGGTCAACGCCGCCAACGCCAATGGCCCGCTGTCGGGGCTGGCCTTCTGGGAGGCGCGGCTGGACGCGGGCCTGCACGTCACCGCGGTGGGCGGCTCCGACAACCACGACGCCAGCCTGCCGCCGGAGCGCAACGTGGGCCGGCCCACGACGGTGGTGCGGGCCGAGAACCTGTCGCAGGACGCGATCCTGGCGGCGATCCGCGCCGGCCATGTGTTCGTCGACGCCGAGGGCTCGGCCGACCGGCTGCTGGAGGTGACCGCCCACGCCGGCGGTCGCAACGCCGAGATGGGCGACCGGCTGGCGAGCAACGGCGAGGCGGTGGCCCTGACGGTGCACGTGGCCCATGCGGCGGGCGGGCGGCTGCGGTTCGCCGGGCCGGCGGCGGACGGGCTGTCCACGCCGGACGCCCTGGGCGCCGACACCCTCCTCAGCCTGCCGCTGGGCGCGGGAGCCAGGGGCTGGCTGCGGGTGGACGTGCTGGGCCCGGACGGCTCGCTCTGGCTGCTGGGCAACCCGATCTGGGTGGAGTGAGGGGGGCTTTTCCTACCTCCCCCGCGCAGCGGCGGGAGGGGGACCAGTCGCCGAGCGTAGCGGAGAGCGACTGGTGGAGGGGGCGAGCCTCAGGCTCAGCGGATCGACCTGGCGGTTGTAGGCTCAGTGGATGGGGCTCGCCCCCTCCACCATCCGCTCTTCAGCCGGCTCGCGCCGGCTTCGGCGGACGGTCCCCCTCCCGCCGCTTCGCGGGGGAGGTAAGAGCTTGCGCCGCGCCTGCGGCGCCTCCCGGCGGCGAGGGTCAGGGTGTCGGCGATCGGCCCGCCCAGCTTAGGCGGCGGCTTCCTCGCGGGCGTCGGCGCCGGACATGGCCACGACGATGGCTTCGATGAGGGCGTCGGCGCGGATGGGTTTGGAGAGGTGCTGGTCGGCGCCGGCTTCGAGGCTCGCGCGGATGTGTTCGTCCAGGGCGTTGGCGGTGAGCATGATCACCGGGGTGCGGGGCAGGCCCTGCTCGCGCTCCCAGGCGCGCAGCTGGGTGGTGGCGGAGAGGCCGTCCAGCTCGGGCATCTGCATGTCCATCAGCACCACGTCGAAGGGCTGGGCCTTCAGGGCGGCCAGGGCCAGGGCGCCGTTCTCCACGATCATGGGCTCGACGCCCACCGATTCCAGCACCAGCTGGACGACCTTCTGGTTGGTGGGGTGGTCCTCGGCCAGCAGGATGCGGGCGCCGGAGATGTCCAGGGGCGCAAGGTCGTCCGCCTCCACCGCCTCGGCCTGCGCCTGGGCGGCGGCTTCGAGCGGTACGACGGCGGTGAAGGCCGAGCCCTGGCCCGGCGTCGAGGCCACCTCGATGGCGCCGCCCATCAGCTCGATCAGCGAGCGGCTGATCGCCAGGCCCAGGCCGGTGCCGCCGAAGCGGCGGCGGATCGAGGCGTCGGCCTGTTCGAAGCGGCGGAACAGGCGCTGGCGCACGTCCTCGTCGAAGCCGATGCCGGTGTCCGCGACGCAGAAGCGCACGGCGCCCGCGGCGGTCAGGTCCACGTCCAGGCGCACCTCGCCGGCCTCGGTGAACTTCACGGCGTTGGAGAGCAGGTTGGACAGCACCTGGGTCAGGCGCACGGTGTCGCCGCTGAAGCGGCGGTCGGCGTCGCCGGTCACCGACCAGGAGAAGGCCAGGCCCTTGGTCTCGGCCGAGGCGCGGTGCAGCTCGGCGATGCGGCCGACCAGGGTCGTCATGTCGAAGTCGTCGTGGGCCAGCTTGATCTCGCCGGCCTCGATCTTGGAGAAGTCGAGGATGTCGGTGAGCACCCGCTCCAGGAGGCGGCCGGAGGAGACGATCAGCTCGGCCAGCTCGCGGCCCTTGTCGGTGGTCTGCTGGCGCGACAGGGTCTCGGAAATGGCGATGACGCCGTTGAGGGGCGTGCGCAGCTCGTGGCTCATATTGGCCAGGAAGCGGCTCTTCTCGGTGTTGGCGCGCTCCAGCTGGGCGGTGCGCTCCTGCACCCGGTCTTCCAGCGAGGCCATGACCTCGTCCACCTTCTCGCGCTCGGACCGCAGGGAGCGGGCCAGGACGCCGACCTCGTCGTTGCGGCGCTCCTCGGCGCTCACGTCAGGCTGGACCGCCGCGCCGAAGGCTTCGGGATCGCACGACTGGGCCAGGCGCCGCAGCGGCCAGACGATGGTGCGCCGGGCCAGGAACACCACCAGCAGGGTCTGCAGCGCGGTGGCCAGGCCGCCGAGCACCAGCACCCACGAAGCCGACTTGGCCGCGGTGGCCGCCACCTGGGCCTTGGGATAGGTCAGGACCAGGTACCAGTTGGGCCCGCTGAGCAGGCCGTAGGCGACGATGTCCTTGCCGTCGGGACTGACGATGACGCCGTGGCTGCGGCCGTCCTTGGCCAGGGCCTCCACCAGGGCCTTCAGGCCCAGGCGCTTTTCGTACTGGGCCACGACCGCCTCGGACGCCTTGCCCGGCACGGTGAAGCCCGGATAGGCGATCAGCTCGCCCTTGCCGGTGAGCAAGAGGGTGGAGGCGCCCGGCAGCGAGCTTTTCACGGCATTGGCGAGGAAGCCGGTCAGCTCGATCGAGGAGCCGAAGGCGCCGACATAGTGGCCATTGGCGTAGGCGGGCGTCAGGCAGGCGGTGGCCAGCCGCTCGCCCTTGGTGTCCTGGATCAGGCGCTGCAGGTTGGTGCAGCGGGTGAGGCCGTAGGGATCCAGGTCCGGGCCGGTGAGCGTGGACATCTCTTCCTTGGAGATGTCGAGGTCGGCGGGAGCCTCGTGCCGATAGAACATCAGCTTGTCGGGGCGCTCCGGGCCGTACAGCACCAGCCGGGTCTGCGGCGGGATGAAGAAGTAGAAGTTGTCGTAGTCGCCGCGGGCGGCCTGGCCGAAGTTGGCCACCAGGCCGAAGGCGGCCACCAGGGCGCGCTTCTGGTCGCGCGGCAGGGTGTCGGCGTGGCCGATCAGGGCGCCCATGCCGTAGGTGTAGGCCCCGTTCTCCAGGGCGCCGTCGAAGTACTTGTCCCGGCTGCGGCGCGTGCCGTCGGGCTGGCGCGGGAAGTAGAGGTCGGCCAGGCGGTCGACGTCGGCGTCGGTGAGCTTGTTCATCCGCCGCTCCAGCTCGGCGCTGGCGGCGTGGTGCAGGGCGGTGAGGTTGGAGAAGCGGCGGTCCACGTTGCTGGCCCGCTCGCGCACATAGTCTTCCAGGAAGGTGATCTGGCGCGTGGACAGCTCGCGCTGGAACACCACGAACGCCCCGAGCGCGCTCAGGATCGTGATGACGAGCGACATCACGCCGACGCTGATCAGGAAGCTGCGCGAGAGGCTTTTCATCGTCCGTGGGACCACATCAATCGGGCACTTTTGAACCAGGTTCGTTGAGACGGGGTAAAACTTGCTTTTTCATAGGGATATGGCCGCGGCGGCGAGGCCTGGGGATTTGACGTCGCGGTATCGGCGCCGCTTTCATGGGCGCCATGAGCACCTATCGCATCGGCGTCATCGGGTTGGGGCAGCGGATCGCCCATGTGCTGGCGGCGATGAAGGAGGTGGGCTGGGACCTGGACCTGGCCGCCTATGTGGACCCCGCGCCGGTGGGGGCGCCGATCCTGGCGGCGGCGCAGATCCCCCTGGGCCGGCAATGCGCGGACCCGGCCGAGCTGCTGGCGCGCGGGCGCTACGACCTTTTGATGCTGGGCGCGCCCAACCACCTGCACCTGGAGCACCTGCTGGTGGCGCTGGAGGCGGGCGCGCCGATCTTCGCCGAGAAGCCGATCGTGCGCACCGAGGCGGAGACGCAGGTGCTGGCGCGGCGGCTGGCGCGGGCGGGGACGCCGCCGGTCCATGTGGGGCTGGTGATGCGCTCGCTGCCCATCGTGCGCGAGGTGGTGCGGCGCGTGCGGGCCGGCGACCTGGGCGAGGTGGTCTCGCTGGACGCCACCGAGCACCTGCCGCCCGAGCACGGGGGCTACCTGGCGCGCAACTGGCGGCGGCGCCAGGCGTGGGGCGGCTCCTACCTGCTGGACAAGGTGGTGCACGACTTCGACATCTTCGGCGTGCTGGCCGGGGCGCGGGCGGCGCGGGTGGCGAGCTTCGGCGGCCGGCGGATCTTCACCCCGGAGCGGGGCGACGGGCCACGGGCCTATGAGGACGGCTCGGCCGCCTACGCCCTGCGCGACGCCGGCTGGGCGGCGGCCAACGACGCCTTCCAGTCGGACATGGACGTCACCGACCACCAGGTGGCCATGGTGGAATATGAGAACGAGGTGCGCCTGTCGTTCCACGCCAACAGCCACGTGGGCCTGGGCGAGCGGCGCTGGTACGTGGCCGGGACCGAGGGCACGCTGATCGCCGACCTGGTGCGCAACCGGCTGATGGCGCGGCGCGCGCTGTTCCGCGGCAAGCCGGAGCGGATCGACTATGGCGGCGTCACCGCCGACGCGCACAACGGGGCCGACCAGGAGATGGCGCGGGACCTGCTGGCGGCGCTGGAGGGCCGGGCGGCGTTCCCGGTGACCCCGTACGAGTCGATGGAGGCCGGGCTGACCGTCATGGCCATCGACCAGGCCATGGAGACCCGCCAGGTGGTGGAGTGCGGACCGATGTGGGCGCGCTACGATGCGGCCTGTTCAGGCGCTGAGGACCGCCTCGCCGAGGAGGTCCTGTAGCCGGGGGGTCTTCGGATAGGGTTCGTGGCGGTATTGGCGGAAGCCCTCGGCCAGCTCGACGCCGAGGTCGCGGCCGACGCGGCGGGTCCAGCGCTCCATGTCGGCCAGGTGGTCGGCGATGCCGTGCTGCTTGCGGACCCAGGCGGCCTGGCTCTCGTGCCTGGCCAGCATCGCCTGCTTGAGCGCGAAGGTTTCGCCCACGTCGACGCCGAAGTCGCGGAGCACGCGCGCGCCCGCGCGGTCGCGGCCGCCCACCGGGTCCATGAAGTAGAGGTGCGGGATGGCCGGCGTCGCGGGGGCCGGGCCGGTCCGGTAGTTGGCCACCGGGGCGGCGAAGCAGGCGTCGCGGGCCAGCTGGCTGATCGCCTCGTGGTCGGGGTGGTAGTCGACCGGCGAGGCGGTGATGACGATGTCCGGGGCGAGGCTGCGAATGAGTTCGGTCACCGCCCGGCGCGACGGGTCGTCGTTGAACACGCCGAGGTCGGGAAAGCCCAGGCAGAAGTAGTCGGCGCCGATCAGCGCGGCGGCGGCCGCGGCCTCGGCCTGGCGAATCCGCCCGGTTTGCTGCGGATCGTGCTCGGCCGAACCGCCCTCGCCGGCGGTGGCCGTGGCGATGGTGACCGCATGGCCGTCCCGGCTCAGCAGCGCCAGCGTCCCGGCCGCCAGCCACTCAACGTCGTCCGGATGGGCGTGGAGGGCGAGGATGCGCGCCATCACCGGTCGAACTTGGTGGAGAGGACGAGGGAGGTGTTGGTGCGCTCGACGCCCTTCTGGGCGCCGATCTCGTCGATGGCGGCGTCCATCTCGGCGACGCCGGCGGCCTCGACGGTGGCGATCATGTCGAAGGGCCCGCTGACCGACTGCAGGCGGCGGACGGCCGGCATGCGCTTGAGGGCCGCGGTGACGGCGGCGGCCTGCTTGGGCTCGACGGTGAGCATGACGAAGGCGTGGACGCGGCCGGCCTCGTAGGCGCCGGCCAGGCGCACGGCGTAGCCGGCGATGACGCCCGCGCGTTCCAGCTTGGCGAGCCGGCTCTGCACGGTGGTGCGCGAGAGGCCCAGCGCACGGGCGAGCTCGGCGACGGGCGCGCGGGCGTTGTCGCGCAGGCGGGCCAGCAGGTGTTCGTCGAGGTCGTCCATCGGCGGTTCGTCCAACAAGGGCGGCGATTCGCCCAGATTAGCCCCGCATATCGCCGGGGCGCCAATTGATAACGACAGCGGCCCGGCCGATTCTCTCCCGACGCGCGCAGGAGAAGCAGCATGAAGACGGTGGGTGTCGTCGGGGCCGGCAAGATCGGCTCGACCGTGGTCGACCTTCTGGTCGGATCCGGGGCCTATGAGGTGGTGCTGGTCGACCAGTCGCCTGCGGCCCTGGCCCCGTTCGCCTATCGGACCGGCGTGACGACCGCCGAGCGCGCCATCGACGCCCCGGAGGCCCTGGCCCAGGCGCTGGAGGGCTGTTTCGCGGTGGTGAACTGCGCGCCCTTCCACCTGACCACCTCGGTGGCCCGCGCCGCCAAGGCCGCCGGCGCCCACTACCTGGACCTGACCGAGGACGTGGCCGCGAGCCGGGTGGTGCGCGAGCTGGCGGCCGACGCCAAGACCGCCTTCATCCCGCAGTGCGGCCTGGCGCCCGGCTTCATCACCATCGCCGCCTGGGACCTGATCAAGCACTTCGACCAGCTGCACGACGTGCGCCTGCGGGTGGGCGCCCTGCCCCGCTATCCGTCCAACGCGCTGAACTACAACCTCACCTGGTCCACCGACGGGGTGATCAACGAGTACTGCGAGCCGTGCGAGGCCATCGTCAACGGCGCCCTGCGCGAGACGCCGGCGCTGGAGGAGTGCGAGGAGTTCTCGCTCGACGGCGTCACCTACGAGGCGTTCAACACCTCCGGCGGCCTCGGCACCCTGTGCCTGACCCTGGACGGCCAGGTGCGCAACCTCAACTACAAGACCATCCGCTATCCGGGCCACGCGGCGATCATGAAGGCGCTGCTGAACGACCTGAACCTGCGCAACCGGCGCGAGGTGCTGAAGGACATCCTGGAGAATTCGGTCCCGGCCACCATGCAGGATGTGGTGATCGTGTTCGTCACCGTCTCCGGGATGAAGGACGGGCGGCTGATGCAGGAGACCTATGTCAACAAGGTCTACGCCCAGCCCGTGGCCGGGGAGATGAAGAGCGCGATCCAGATCACCACGGCGGGCGCGGCCTGCGCGGTGGTGGACATGCTGGCCGGCGGGCAGCTGCCGCAGACGGGCTTCATCCGCCAGGAGGACATCCCGCTGGCCGCCTTCCTCGCCAACCGGTTCGGCCGCTATTACGCCCCGGACGAGGTGTCCTTTCGCGCCGCCGCCGAGTAATCCCTGAGGCCATGATGACCGTCCAATCGAAGATCTCCTCCGCCGCCGCGGAAGCCGCCGGCGTCCTGGACCGGCTGGGCGTGGCCCCGGCGCTCTGGACCGGCGGGAGCCGGCCGGTGCGCTCGCCGGTGACCGGCGAGGTGATGGCCCATGTGCATGACGCCTCGCCCGCGCAGGTCGGCGCGGCGATCGAGGCGGCGCACACGGCGTTCCTGACCTGGCGCAACGTTCCCGCTCCGCGGCGCGGCGAGCTGGTGCGGCTGCTCGGCGAGGAGCTGCGCGCGGCCAAGGCGGACCTCGGCGCCCTGGTGACCCTGGAGGCCGGCAAGGTGACGTCGGAGTCCCTGGGCGAGGTCCAGGAGATGATCGACATCTGCGACTACGCCGTCGGCCTGTCGCGCCAGCTGTTCGGCCTGACCGTGGCGACCGAGCGCCCGGACCACCGGATGATGGAGACCTGGCACCCGCTGGGCGTGGTGGGGATCATCTCGGCGTTCAACTTCCCGGTGGCGGTGTGGTCGTGGAACGCGGCCCTGGCCTTCGTCTGCGGCGACGCCTGCGTGTGGAAGCCGTCGGAAAAGACGCCGCTGACGGCGCTGGCGGTGCAGGCGCTGTTCGAGCGCGCGGCCGCGAAGTTCGGCGAGGTCCCGGCCGGCCTGTCGTCGGTGGTGATCGGCGGGCGCGAGGTGGGCGAGGCCCTGGTCGACCATCCGAAGATCCCGCTGGTTTCGGCCACCGGCTCGACCGCCATGGGCCGGGCGGTGGGCCCGCGGCTGGCGGGGCGCTTCGCCCGCGCCCTGCTGGAGCTGGGCGGCAACAATGCGGGGATCATCGCGCCCTCGGCCGACCTGGACCTGGCCCTGCGCGGCGTGGCCTTCGCGGCCATGGGCACCGCCGGCCAACGCTGCACCACCCTGCGGCGCCTGTTCGTGCACGAGAGCCAGTATGACGCCTTCGTGCCGCGCCTGAAGGCCGCCTACGCCTCGGTGAAGGTGGGCGATCCGCGTGCGGCCGGCACGCTGGTCGGCCCGCTGATCGACGAGCCCGGGTTCAAGGCGATGCAGCAGGCCCTGGCCGACGCCAAGGCGGCGGGCGGGAGCGTCCACGGCGGCGATCGGGTGGAGATGGGCGAGGCCTTCTACGCCCGCCCGGCGCTGGTGGAGATGCCGGGCCAGGTGGAGGTGGTGAAGCGGGAGACCTTCGCGCCGATCCTCTATGTGATGAAATACCGGACGCTGGACGAGGCCATCGCCCTGCAGAACGACGTGCCCCAGGGCCTGTCGTCGTCGATCTTCACCAACGACATGCGCGAGGCGGAGCTCTTCATCTCGGCGCGCGGCTCGGACTGCGGCATCGCCAACGTCAACATCGGCCCGTCGGGCGCCGAGATCGGCGGGGCGTTCGGCGGCGAGAAGGAGACCGGCGGCGGCCGCGAGGCCGGCTCCGACAGCTGGAAGGCCTATATGCGCCGGGCCACTAACACCCTGAACTACGGCAAGACCCTGCCGCTCGCCCAGGGGGTGACGTTCGACGTCTGAGACCGGAGGGCCAAGCGCCTCAGCGCGCCCGACGCCTCAGCGAGGCCAGCGCCCCCTCCACCCCTTCGGGGTCCCCCTCCCCCGTTTGCACGGGGGAGGAACTAGCCGCGCTGACCTCTCCAGTTCCTCCCCCGCTTGCGGGGGAGGGGGACCCCGAAGGGGTGGAGGGGGCGCTGGTTTCCTCGGAAGTGGTGGAGGGGGCGCTGGTTTCCCCAGCAGCGGTGGTGGGGGCGTCGCTGCCGCACACACGGTCAATCCACCGCTCCCACACCCTGGGCCATGCGGAACATTGCGCCCGATCCTTGCGGCGTCGCTATAGTCCCCGGAGAGCGTCGCGGACGGGTCGGGGGACACCACCATGAGTACGGCCAGCCAGTCCGCCGATCCCAGGGCGGAGCAGGCTCACGGGCTGTTCCACGACGCGCTGGCCGACTGGACCAACGACGACGTGCTGCAGACCAAGGAGGCGCGCGCGGCGCTGCGGGCGCGGCACCCGGCCAGCCTGCGCGTGCTGGACTGGCCGGAGCTGCGGGCCCTGTTCGCCAAGTACGATCCGCCGGCCACCCGGCACAGCCAGCGCGACCGCCGGCTGGGGCTGCTGTCCGTGGCGGTGGCGGCGCTGGGCCTGGGGCTGGCGGCGCTGTCGCCGCTGGCGGTCCGAGTGGGGCCAGTGATCGAGGTGGTGGCGGCCGCCCTGGTGCTTGCGGGCCTGGCCATCATGGCCGTGCACCGGTTCGGCGCCGCGTCGAAGGCCCGCGCCCTGGCCCACCGGTTCGCCGCCGAGCGGGCCCGGGCCCTCTATTTCCAGGCCGTGGTCAACAACCTGGACCTGGCCTCGCGCGCCATCGCCGACGACGAGGCGCTGGGCCAGTGGAAGGCGGCGCGGGCGCGACTGCTGGCCGACCTGCCCCAGCCGGACGACCTGGCGGCGCTGATCCCCCAGCTGGCCGGCCCGGTGGGGGACGACGCCGAGGCCTGGGTGTCGCCGGCCTGGTCCGCCGCGCCCGAGCCGCCCCAGCCATCGGCGGAGCTGGACCTGCTGCTCTCGCTGCTGCGCGGGCAGCGGCTGAACACCCAGATCGACTATGTGGAGCGCAAGCTCAGCGCCTCGCTGGGCGCGCCGGGCCAGCGGGCGGCGGTGGTCCGGTGGCTGCGCCGGCTGCTGCGGGGCGCGGCGGTGGCCGCCGCCGTGGTCGCCGTGGCCCTGGTGGCGGCGATGGGCCGCGCGCCGCGGGACCCCGACGTGAAGCTCGCCCTGGAGGTGGCGGTGGGCGCCATCGTCGCCGCGGCGGCCCTCAGCGTGGTCAACGACGACCGCCTGCTGGGCCGCGACGCCGCCCGCTACGCCGCCTACCTCGCCGCCCTCTCCAACGCCCGCGCCCGGTTCGACACCGGCGGCCCGGCCGAGAAACTGGCCGCCCTGCGCGAGGTGGAGACCATCTGCTACCGCGACCTGCGGGCGTTCGTCGGGGGCCACTGGCGGTCGGGGTAGCCGGGCCGCGGGGGGCTTCCGCTAGGCCTTGGCCCGCACCGCCCGCCGGACCTCCGCCAGGATCAGGGCGAACAGGACCACGATCAGGCCGGCATAGGCGTACTGGGTGCGGGAGACCCCGACGCCCCAGGGGAACCAGATGCCCTTGAGATGCAGGTTGCTGAGCTCCTCGGCGAAGAAGCCGACCCCGGCCAGGACGGCGGCGAGAACCGCGAGACCCCCCGCCAGGCTGCGCATCCGCGCGAACCCGGGGGCCACCGCCCAGACGTAGGCGACCAGCAGGGCAAGCCGAATCCAGGTCGCCGCGGCGTGGGCGGGGGCGACGGATCCCAGAGCCTGGGCCGGCGGCCACCAGGACCGCCCAAGCAGCTGCACGACGCCATAGAAGCCGGTGAGCGCGGCGACGATGGCTATGAACACCCGCGACCGACCCTGGGCGAACCAGCTGCGCCAGGCCAGGATCCAGGCCCCGAGGGTGAGCGGCGCCAGGATGACGTTGCGGATCACGTCGTAGGCGCGCTGGCTCTCCCACTGCGTCCAGAACAGCAGGACCTGCTGCAGGCGCAGCAGGGCGAGGATCACCAGCGCCGCGGCCAATGCGGCGCGGGCGCGACCGGCCGGGGCGCTCGAGATCAAGGGGACCAGCATCAGCGCCAGCACCAGGAGCAGCGCCGGCTCGACCGCGTCGACCACATAGCCCTCGAAGGTCTGCAGCCACTGGCCCTGGACGATGGCGTCGACGCCCGCGCGGTCGCCCAGGACCGGCGCCACGTGGAGGCCGCCGACACCGGGGCTCTTGGATCCCGGCGCCCCCAGCCAGACCCGCAGGGCGACCGTCAGGGTGCGTGTCCCGCTGGCGGGAAGGGCGCCGAGCGCGAAGGCCCGCGGCTGGACGCTGTAGGCAGTTGGCCGGGCGCCGCGGACGTCGGCCGATCCGCCCAGCAAGCAGCCGTCGACGTAGAGCAGGTAGGCGCTGTCGACGGCGGTGGGCCCGGCCAGGGCCAGAGGCGCGCCCGGCGCGCCCGCGACGGTGGCCGTCAGGCGATACCAGGCATAGCCGAAGTATCCGCGATGGCCGCGATCGTTCCAGCCGGGAACGTAGCGGGTGATGCCGACGTCGCCGTCGTGGGCGCCGGGGGCCGGGGTCAGGTCGACCCGCTCCCAGGCCCGGTCATCGAAGGTGGGGCTGGCCCACCGCGGATCGTCGCCCAGGGCGAATCGCCAGGGGCCGTTCAAGGGGATGGCGGCCTGACCCAGGCGGATCGCCGGTCCGTCCGCAGCCGTGGCGGCCAAGACGGACCCGAGCCAGAGCACGAGGCCGACCAGCAGCGCGCGCCAGGAGATGCCCAGCTGCACAACCCCTCCCTCCGGACGGCCTGGCGAGCGGCTCATGCCGTCGCGTGGCCCCGCTGGCGTGCAGCGTGGTCGGGCGGGTCTGCCGGGTCAACGGATCGGCGTCCTGCGGTCATGGAAATGCGGCCAACCGCCGGTTCCAGATGGCGGGTGGAGGCTGGCGGAGCGGGGCGCCTATCCGAACCGTTGAATTTATGATTATGAATTCCGGGACGCGATGTGGAACGGCTGCCGCCAGAGGAGCCAGCACCGTCCCCAGGAGAGGGAAATGCCTGATAGCCACGCCCCGCAGCCGGGCGCACGGGCGCCCTTCGTGTGGACGCCAGCCCAGCCGATCGATCCATCCGGTTTCCTGGCGCTGATCGACGGCCGACCCGGGCGCGACGACGGGCAGAACCGCTGGTTCCTGTTCCGCACGACGCTCACGCTGGAAGCGGTCCCCGAGACGGCGCCGCTGCATGTGACCGTGGACGGCCGCTACATCCTCCATGTCAACGGAACACAGGTCGGGCGCGGCCCGGTGCGGTGCAGTCCGTTGTTCCAGCGCTACGACAGCTACGACATCGCCGGTCAGTTGCGGGTCGGCCGGAACGCGGTCGCCGTGCTGGTGCACACCTATGGCGTCGATACCGCCTTCCACGAGGCCGTCCGGGGCATGTGGGCGCCCACCTTCGGCGAGGGCGGCCTCTGGGTGGATGGCCCGGTGGTGAGCACGGCCGGCGAATGGCGTTGTCGCCAGTCCGACGCCTGGCGGCGTGAGACGCCGCGCACGAACCACAGCCTTGGGTTCGTGGAGGCGCACGACGCAAATCTGCTTCCCGAAGACTGGACGAGGCCCGAGTTCGACGACTCCGCCTGGGACCAGGCCAGGCCGCTCGTCGCCGGCGGCGGCGGTCCCGAGGCGCCGATCGGCGGCATGACGGTGCGGCCGTTCCCGATCCTGGAGCCGCGCGGCATTCCCCACCTCACGGAGGCCGACGTCACGCCGGCGCGCGTCCTGTGGGTCAAGGGCCAGGAACCCCGGCCCGAGATCGGGATCAGCCGCCGGCTCTACCAAGAGCCGCTGCACCCGCCGCCGCTGGGCGCGGTCGTCGATCCCGAGCACCTGCTGCGCGGCGACGACGCGCCCACGGTGGTCCGCACGGGCGAGGGTCTCGACACGGCGATCACCGTCGACTTTGGCCGCATCTTCAGCGGCTATCCCTTCATCGAGATCGAGGCCGCGGGCGGCGAGGTGGTGGAAATCGCCTGTGCGGAGCGCCTTCCGGGCGAATGGGAGGCGGGCGGCGCGGCCCCCGACGCGCGGATAACGCCGATGAAGCTGCTGGGCGCCGACGCCCACCTGTGCAGCTACGCCGCAAGGCCCGGCCGGCAGCGCTTCCAGCGGTTCGAGTGGTGCGCGGTGCGCTACATGCACGTCGTCGTGCGCGGTGCGCCCAGCGGCCTCACCATCCGCCGCCTCGGCGCGGTCGAGACCCACTACCCGGTCGCGGACCGCGGCCGGTTCAGCTGTTCGGATCCGCTGCTGACGCGCCTCTGGTCGCTGGGCGCCTACACGCTGAAGCAGTGCATGCACGACGCCTGGGAGGACTGTCCCAGCCGCGAACAGCGCCAGTGGCTGGGCGACGTCACCGTCGAGAACCTTGCGGCCTGGGCCGCCTTCGGGGATTCCGCGGCGCCGCTGACGGCGAAGTTCCTGATCCAGGCCGCCCAGAGCCAGCGCCCGGACGGGCTGACGCAGATGTTCGCGCCGGGCGACCACAAGCACGACGCCGTGCTGATCCCCGATTGGACCCTGCAGTGGATCCTGTGCGCGCACGACCACTGGATGCTGACCGGCGACCTGGCGACGATCGAGGCGATCTGGCCGTCGATCCAGAAGGCGCTCGCCTGGTTCGACCACCTCTCCGGTCCGCGGGGCCTGGTCGCGGACGTGCCCTACTGGCAGTTCATGGACTGGGCCGGCTTCGGCCGCGAGGGCGAGCCGGCGCCGCTCAACGCCCAGCTGGCGGGGGCCCTGCGGGCGGCCGCAGGCCTCGCCGCGGCGCTCGAGATCCCGCGGGCGGCCGCGCGGTACAGGCAGAGGGCGGAGGCCATCATCGCCGCCCTCGACGCGAGCCACTGGGACGAGGCCCGCGGCGTGTGGGTCGACATGGTCTGTCCCCGCACCGGGCGCCAGGACCTGCGAACATCGCAGCATGCGGTGGCGGCCATGGCGCTCTGGGGGGACCCGCCGGCGGGACGCCTCGCCCGCGCCTTCGACTGGGCGACGGACCCCGCGCGCGAGACCCAGACTCCGGCGCCGCCGGTGGTGCCGCACGGCACGCCGCTCGACGAGCAGAACGGCGTGGTCATGGCCAATACGTTCTACGGCCATTTCGTCGGCGAAGCGCTGGCGCGGCACGGACGCACCCGGACCGCGCTGGCGCACATCCGCCGCCGTTTCGCCCCGATGGTGGAGGCCGGCGCGACCACGCTCTGGGAGGCCACCACCCCCGACGCCAGCCTCTGCCATGGCTTCTCCGCCTCGCCGACCTACTTCCTCTCGCGCCATGTGCTGGGCGTCGCGCCGGCCACGCCTGGGTTCGGGCGGGTGCGGATCAGTCCGGATCTTGGCGATCTCGATTTTGCCGAGGGTGTGGCGCCGGCCGGCGGCCGGGATGTCGCGGTGCGCCTGGAACGCGCCGGCGATGGCTTCACCGCCCACATCGAAGGGGCGGCGGACGCAGAGGTCGTCGCGCCGCCGGGTCTCCGCCTCATCCAACGAGACGGTGGGGGTGGCGTCCTTCGGGCGAGGTTCGCGCGCGCGACCTGAGCGGCGGGGGAGCAGGCCTCCCCGACGCTTGCCTGAGGCATTAGCGGCCTTGGCGCCGACACGGAGGCCGGGCCCTGGCGGCCTCCCGGCTTGCGGCGCATATGCTCTCTGAACAGTCGGGAAGGGTCGCGGCGTGAGCAGGTCTACGGCGGCGGAGATCGTCCATTCGGCGCTCATCGTGGGGGCGTCACGCGGGTTGGGCCATGCGATGGCGGCGGAGTTCGTCGGGCGCGGCTGGGGTGTGGTCGGCACGGTTCGGGGCGGCGGGACGCCCCTGCACGATCTGGCGGCGGAACAGCCTGGCCGGGTCGAGATCGCCATGCTCGACATGACCGACCAGGGCCAGATCCAGGCCCTGCGCGACCGCCTTGCGGGCCGCGGGTTCGATGTCGTCTTCATCAATGCGGGCGTGGTCAACCGGCGGCCCTCGGACACCATGGCCGAGGTGGCGACGGACGAGTTCCTGCACGTCATGGCGACCAACGTCCTGGGCGCCATGCGCGCCGTCGAGGCCTTCGGCGCCCTCGTCCGGCCTGACGGCGTGATCGGCGTCATGTCGTCCGGGCAGGGCAGCATCGCCAACAACGCCAACGGGGTGAACGACGTCTATCGGGCCAGCAAGGCGGCCCTGAACCAGGCCATGGCCAGCTACGCGGGCCGCCACAAGGACGAGCGCGCCATGGTCTTGATGGCGCCCGGCTGGATTCGCACCGAACTCGGCGGTCCCGGCGCGCCGGTGGGGGTGGAGGAGGCGGTGCCCCAGATCGTCGACGTGCTCCTCGACCAGAGGGGGATCCCCGGCCTGCGGTTCCTCGATCGCCAGGGGCGGACGGCGCTCTGGTAGGGCGAGGGCTCAGCCCCGCCCCTGTCGCCTAGAACGACACCCGCACCGCCGACTGCAGCAGCGTCTCGGACCGATGCGGGGCTGTGCTCTCGTAGCGGCGGTAGGCGCGGGTGCTGGCGATGTGCTGGGCCTCGGTGACGAGGTCGAGGTGGTCGGCCAGGCGATGGCGCCAGGCGGCGGTGGCGGCCCAGCCGTGCTCGGTGTTGTCGTCCAGGGCCTGCAGTGTGCGGTCGGTGGTGGCAAAGCCGTCGAGGCGGCCGGTGAGCACGTCCTCGCCCAGGCTGTGACGGACCAGTACGTAGGCGGCGCGGTAGCCGACGTCGATCCAGATCGGGCCACGGCCCTGGAACGGAAAGCCCATCTGGGTCTCCCCGGTGAGGGCCTGGACGAGGACGGTGGTCTTGGGGTCGGGCGCCCATTGCAGGCCGAGGCTGGCGAAGCGCGTCGCCCACGCCCACTGCAGGTCGCGGTCGACGCCCACGCGGTTGCCGCCGTTGTCGTAATAGAAGGCCGAGAGGCTGACCGGCGCGGGCGGGCGCCATTCCAGCCGGCCGTAGTAGCCGGGGCGATGGTCGATCTCGAGCACCGGGGTCGTGGCGTCGTACTGTTTGGTGGCCATGAAGGGCGACAGCGTCGGCAGCTTCCACTCGGTGTCGAGCCCGGTGGTGAGGCCGTGCAGCGCCCAGCCGCGGAAGGTGAGCAAGGTGCCGGCGGTGTCGTTCCAGCCGAAGACGCCCGCGGTGGCGGAGACCTCGTGGTCGCCGAAGTCGTAGCGGACCGTGCCCTCCAGCCCACGCACCAGCACCTCCTCGCCGATCCAGCTGTCGATCGCCGAGGCGGACAGCATGTCGGGCGTGGACCAGGCCACGCCGGTGTTCTCCAGCGACACCGGCGGGTAGAAGACGCCCGCCTTGAGCCGCGCCTGGCCGAGGGCCATGGGCGGGCTGCGCACCTCCAGATAGGCCTCGTTGATGTCGAGCTTGCGCGAGGCCTTAGCCTCGTACTGGACGGTCACATGGCCGCGGATGGAGAAGCCCAGGCTGGGCGACCAGACGACGGCGGCGCGCGGGACCTGGATGTGGGCGCCGTCGGCGAGCCCGCTCTTGCCCTGGCCGCCGTCCAGCCAGCTGCGGCCCGCGTCGGCGGCGCCTAGCCGCAGGTCGGCGACGCCGTGGAAGGCGTCCCTCGAGAACAGGTCCGCCTGCGCCCGGGCGGTGGCCGGGGCGAGGAGCAGGGCGGCGATGAAGGCGATCGGGGCGCGAACCAAGCCGGCCCTCCCGTGTCAGCCGTAGTTGCGAAGGCGCGGGTGATCTTCCGCCAGGAACTCGAAAAGTTGGCTTAACGGCTGGGGGCGGGCGACCAGGTAGCCCTGGGCGTGGTCGCAGCCCATGGCGGCCAGGACCTGGAACACCTCGGCGGTCTCGATGCCTTCGGCGACCACCTTCAGGCCCAGGCTGTGGGCCAGATCGATGGTGGAGCGGACGATCAGGGCGTCGCGCTGGCTCTCGGTGACGTCCTGGACGATGGAGCGGTCGATCTTCAGCTCATGGCCGCGGATCTGTTTCAGATAGGCCAGGGAGGAGAGGCCCGCGCCGAAGTCGTCGATGGAGATCGAGACGCCCATGTCGGCGAAGGCCGCCAGCATGGCCATGGCCACGTCGGGGTTCTCGATCACGGCGGTCTCGGTGATCTCGAAGCAGATGCGTCCCGCCGCGTCCGCCAGGGCCTTGCGGGCAAAGTCCAGGAAATCGGGCTCGCCCAGGATGCGGCCGGAGATGTTGACCGCCACATCCAGGTGGTGGCCGGCCTCGGCGAGGGCGCGCTGGTCGGCGATGGCCTGGCCCACGACCCACTCGGTGAGCGCGCGGATATGGCCGGTCTCCTCGGCCATGGGGATGAAGAGGTCCGGCGTGATCAGGCCGCGGGTCGGGTGGTTCCAGCGCACCAGGGCCTCGCAGCCGGAGATGCGGCCGGCGCGCATGTCGAACTTCGGCTGGTGCCAGAGCTGGAACTCGCCGCTCGCCAGGCCCCCCAGCATGCTGGACATCAGCGACAGGTTGGCGGCCGGGTCGCCATAGGCCTCGGCGTCGAACAGGGCCAGCTTGCGGCGGCCGGCGCGGGCCTGGTCGAGGGCGATGGTGGCCCGCTCGATGGACTGGCCCACGGCATCCGGGGCCAGCGGCGAAAGGCCGACGCTGAGCGCCACGTCGATGGCCTCGCCGTCCACCCGCACCGGCTGTTCCAGGAGCTCCAGCAGGCGCTGCACCTCGGCCTGCGCGGCCTCGGCGTCGTCGGCGGCGATCACGAAGCTCAGGGTGTCGGTGGAGATCCGGGCGACGCCGCAGGCGGGGGCGAGGCCCGAGATGCGGTTGCCGACCATGCGCACGGCGCGGGCGGCCAGGGCATGGCCAATGGCGCCGCGCATGTGGGCGAAGCGGTCCAGGCCGGCGGCGCAGACATAGGCGCCCGGCCCCTGCCCCTCCGCCAGCGCCTCGGCGCGGCGCTCCAGGGCCAGCCGGTTGGGCAGGCCGGTGTCGTTGTCGTGCATGGCCAGGCGCGTGATCTTCTGCTCGCGCTCGCGGATCTCGGCGGCCATGGCGTTGAAGCTCTGGGCCAGGCGGGCCAGCTCGTCGTCGCCGGCGATCTCGACCTGCGCCTCCTCGCCGCGCTGCAGGCGGTGGGCGGCCGCGTCCAGCTCGGAGATCGGGCGGGTGACGCCGCGGGCCAGGAGCCAGCTGCCCCAGCTGACCACCGCCAGGCCGCCCACGCCCAGGAGGCCGACGATGATCAGCAGCGGACGGTAGGGCGCCAGGGCCTGGGCCAGGGGATAGCGCAGCAGCAGCACCGCGCCGCCGCCGGGTTCCAGCACCGGCAGGGGCTTGACCAGCGCCGCGGCCCGGCCGCTGGCCAGGTCCAGCACCTGGGGCATGGCGCGGGCCTTGAGCCCGTCGGTGATCACCCGGCGCACGGCGGGGGCCATCAGCTCGGCCGGGGCGTGACTGGCGGTCCAGGCGCCGCCGGCGGTGCGGTGCAGGACGACGGCGCTGAGCGGGATCGAGGACAGCCGCTCCAGCGCCCGCATCTCCTTGTCGTCCAGCTTCACCGCGAACACGACCCAGCCGATGAGGTCGGGCGAGAGCACCGGGGCGCTGACGAGCTGGTAGGGCTCCCCGCCCAGGAGGAGGACGCCGCTGGGATCGTCCGCGCCGTCGAAGGCCTTGGCGATGGCGGCGGCGTCGGCCGGGGCGAACCGCGCGCCGGCCACCTGGCCCTCCGCGTCGACCATGAAGGCGTAGTCGACGCCCATGCGGCGCTTCAGGTTGTCGAGGGCCGAGCCGATGGTGGCCGCGTCGTGCGTGGCGGCGGCCTCGCGGAAACCGAAGTCGCGGGAGAGCAGGCTGGCGCCCTCGCGCAGCCGGTCCGAGCGCAGCGACCAGACCTGGTCGAAGACCGTGCCGGTGGCGGAGAGCTCGTTGCGCACCTGGCGCTGGGCGGCGTTGGAGATGGCGAAGAACACCGCCAGGGACACCACCAGCAGCACGGCGCCGAACAGCGCCGCGTAGAGGACCGTCAGGCGGGTGGAGAGCCGCCGGAACATCTCAGTAGGCGCCGCGCTGCAGGCGCGAGGGCTTGAGGTCGCCGCTCACCGACAGGCGCAGGGCGCCGCTGGCCGGCAGGGTGACGCGCCGGGTGATCTCATTGTCGGGCGCCTTCAGGAAGGGATGCCAGATGGTGACCGTGGCCGGGCCTGGCGGCAGGTCGCGCACCACCGCTGCCCCCGCCGCGGTCCTGGCGGCGAACGGGGTGTCCACCACCCGGATGTAGGCGGCCATGTTGTCGTGGATATTGCAGCCCAGGGCGACGACGCCGGGCTTGTCGAAGGTGACCTTCCGCGTCTGGTCCTGGCCGTAGAGCTTCAGCTCGAAGGTCTTGGCCTTGGAGAACGAATAGACGTGGTGATGGAAGGGATCGAGGTTGGGGAAGCTGACCTCGGCGCCCACCGGCACGATCAGGACGTACGGCTGGAACTGGGTGTCCTTCTGGGCCATGACGAACGGCCCGGCGAGCCGCGCCGAGCCGTGGCCCGCGTCCGGCCGCACCATGACCACCGCATCGCTGACCGGCTTTCCCGCGCCGGTTGAGAGCGTCAGGTCCAGCTCCGCCGCGCCAGCAGGCCCGGCGAGGCCGAGCACGAGCGCGAGGAGAGCCAGCATACGCATGCGCTCCCGCATACCGCCTCTTCGTGAATTCGCCGTAAAGCTTGATTTCCCTAGGGTTCGGCGGGGTCCAAACGGCTGTTTGCCTCAAAGGGGCGCGCTTGGCACAATCGGGCTTTCACGCCGCGTCCTGCATTTCGAAAGACTTCAGACTTTGACCCTTTCCACAACCGCGGCGAACAGCGCCGCGCCGGCCGGGCCGCTGGGCTCGGTCGAGGCCCTGATCGCCGGCCTCGGCGGAGTCGGCTACATCGCCTCGCGCCGGATCGCGACGGCGCTCTACATGGCCGCGAACCTGCAGAAGCCGATCCTGGTGGAAGGCTCGGCCGGCGTGGGCAAGACCGAGCTGGCGCTCTCGACCGCCACCCTGCTCGGCCTGCCGCTGATCCGCATGCAGTGCTATGAGGGCCTGGACGAGTCCAAGGCGCTGTACGAGTGGAAGTACGGCAAGCAGCTGCTCTACACCCAGATCCTGAAGGACCGGATGGGCGAGCAGCTGGCCGACGCGCCGAACATGGAAGCGGCCATGGACCGGCTGCACGGCATGGGCGACCTGTTCTTCTCCGAACCCTTCCTGGAGCCGCGGCCGCTGATGAAGGCGCTGCGCGAGGACGACGGCTGCGTGCTGCTCATCGACGAGGTCGACAAGTCGGACGAGGCGTTCGAGGCTTTCCTGCTGGAGGTGCTGTCGGCCTACCAGGTCTCGGTGCCGGAGCTGGGCGTCCTGAAGGCCAAGACGCCGCCCCTGGTGTTCCTGACCTCCAACAACGTCCGCGACCTGGGCGATGCGCTGAAGCGCCGGTGCCTGCACCTGCATATCCCGCTGCCGGAGGCGGCGCTGGAGGAGCGGATCGTGGCCTCGCGCGTGCCGGGCATCGAGGCCACGCTGACCCGCGAGCTGGTGGGCTTCGTGCAGTCGCTGCGCACCCTGGACCTGCGCAAGGCGCCCTCGATCTCCGAGACCGTGGACTGGGCCCGGGCCCTGGTGCTGCTGCACGCCGACAGCCTTTCGGCGGACCTGGTGCGCGACACCCTGAACGTGATCCTGAAGTTCGAGCAGGACATCACCGCGATCGAGCCGCAGGTGGTGGAGCTGCTGCACCGGCGATGAGGGGCCCAGGTTCCGCCTCGTCCCTTACCTCCCCCGCGGAGCGGCGGGAGGGGGACCGCGCCCCGCAGAGGGCGTGGTGGAGGGGGCGAGCCACAAGCTCCGTGGATCGACCGGGCCGCATTGGGCGCCGTGCGTGGGGCTCGCCCCCTCCACCCCCCGCTCTTCCCCCGGCCCGAGGCCGGGGTCGGCGGGCGGTCCCCCTCCCGCCATCGCCGCCGCGATGGGGGAGGTAGGATGCAGCACACCCTCGAGCAGTTCTTCCGGGCCTTGCGGGCGGCAGACGTGCGGGTCTCGCCGGCGGAGGCGATCGACGCGTCGCGGGCGGTGACGGTCACCGGCTTTGCCGACCGCACCCTGTTCAAGGACGCCCTGTGCGCCACCCTGGCCAAGTCGGCCGAGGAGGTGGACCGGTTCGAGCAGGTGTTCGAGACCTTCTTCGCCCGCGACGAAGTCAGCCTGCCGCCGCCATCGGCCTCGCCGCAGGGCGAGCCCAGTGAGGCGGACATGGCGCGGGTCGCCGAGAGCCCGCTGGCCCAGGCGATGCTGTCCGGCGACTCCACGGCCGTGCAGCAGTCGATGGAGGAGGCCGCCGCCCGCGCCGGCGTCGCCGACATCCGCCTCTCCACCCAGCGCAGCCGGCTGACGCGCCGGATGCTGGAGGAGATGGGCCTGGAGGAGATCGAGGCGATCATCGCGGGCGCCCGCCGCCTTCCGGAGGGCGAGGGCCAGGGGCTGGCGGACCGGCTGGAGGGCGCGCGCCGCGACCTCTTCGAGCTGGCCCAGGCCTATGTGGCGCGCCAGCACGACCTCTATGCCGCCGGCTCCGGGCGCGAGCTGCGCGAGGAGCGGCTGATCCGCAAGCAGATCAACGCCGACGGTGGGGTGGACCCGGTCGACTACCAGCTGATGCAGGGGCTGGTGAAGAAGATGGCCAAGCGGCTGGCGGCCAAATATTCCCGCCGGCGCCGCGCCGCCCAGCGCGGGCATCTGGACGTGCGCAAGACCCTGCGCCGCTCGATGGCCTATGGCGGCGTGCCGTTCCAGGTGGAGTGGAAGGTCAAGAAGGTCGACAAACCGTCGATCGTGGCGATCTGCGACGTGTCCAAGTCGGTCGCGGCCGCGGCCCAGTTCCTGCTGACCTTCCTCTATTCGCTGAACGAGGTGGTGGACCGCATGGACGCCTTCGCGTTCTCCGGCCGGCTGATCAGCGTGAACGACATCCTGGACGACCACGGCGTCGAGCAGGCGATCTTCAAGGTGCTGCAGGAGATCGGCTTCCAGCAGACCGACTATGGCCGCGCGCTGCAGGACTTCTCGGAGGAGCACCTGGACCGGCTGGACCGGCGCACCACGGTGATCTTCCTGGGCGATGGCCGCTCCAACTTCGCCGACCCGCGGCTGGACCTGATGCGCCAGATCCACGACCGGTCGCGGGCGGTGATCTGGCTGAACCCCGAGCCGGAGAGCTACTGGGGCCAGGGCGACAGCGTGATGAACCGCTACGCCCGCTTCTGCCACGTGGCCAAGCAGTGCGCGACCCTGGAGCAGCTGGAGCGGATCATCGAGGACGTGCTCAGGAGCTACGTGCCGCACTGAGCTCGGCGGCGCGGCGGGTTTTCACCTGGGCGGCGATGTCGTGGTGGCGCAGACGGGTGATGGCGTAGGGCAAGAGGGCGATCGCGCCGGCGAAGGCGAAGATCGCCGCCAGCGGGCCCCAGGCCAGGACCAGCAGCCGCAGAACCGGTTCGGCCACCACCGCGCCGGCGTGGCCGCCCGCGGCCTTGGGGAAATGCAGGGCGTCGAGGGCGAAGCCGGCCGCCATCTGGCCGAGGCCGCTGGCCGCTTTCGCGGCGAAGCCCAGGCCCGCGAAATAGAGGCCCTCGCGCCGGGCGCCGAACAGCACCTCGTGCTCGTCGGCCGCGTCGGCCATCATTGCCGGATAGGCCACCGACAGCAGCCCGACCCCGAGGCCGATGATCGCCGCATTGCCCGACAGCCAAGGCAGGGCCGCGTCGCCGCTCAGCATGAAGAGGCCGGTGGCGCGCAGCACCTGCAGGGTGAGGAAACAGACCAGCACCAGGGCCAGGCCCTGCAGGATCACCGTCTTCTTCTCCAGCCGGTTCAGCAGCGCCCGCGCGACGGGCACCCCGAACAGGATCCCGCCGAAATAGGCGTAGCTGATCAGCTGGATGCGTTCGGGCCGCACCTTCCAGACGAAGACGTAGGCGTAGTTGTTGAAGGCGCCATTGACCCCGGCGGCCACCCAGAACATCACCGCCGAGACGAACAGGGTCCGGAACGAGGCGTTGCGGAACACCTCCGGCAGCTCGCGGAAGAGGCCCAGCAGCATGGGCGACGGCGGCGTCGTGGGCTGGGGCAGGCGGCGCGCATAGCGCCAGACCCCGGCGCAGCAGATCGCGGCCCCGGCGACCATCAGCACCGCCACGCTCCAGCCGAACGCCGGGTAGTGGTCGCGCACCTGCAGCCCGCCCTTGCCGGCGAAGAAATAGCCGTAGGCGAGGCCGGTGATGAGGACGCCGATGACGATGCCGGCCACCGCGCGGTAGGCCACCACGCTGGCGCGCTCCACATAGCCGTCGGCCATCTCGGCCCCGAGCGCGGCATAGGGCAGGTTGTAGAGCGAGGCCGCGCCGCGCAGGCCCATCTTGGCCAGCACCAGCCAGCCGAACAGCAGGAATGGCGCAAGGCCGGCCGGCGGGGCGAACAGCATCCCCAGCATCAGGACGACGAACGGGCAGGCGATCAGCATGAGCGGTAGGCGCCGGCCCAGGCGCGAGCGGACGTTGTCGGAGATGGAGCCGATCAGCGGGTCCATCAGCGCGTCCAGGCACATGCTGATGGCGAGGGCCGTGCCGACCAGGGTCCCCGAGAGCCCCAGCACGGCGGTGTAGTAGAAGAAGACGAAGCTGGCGACGACCAGGTAGCCGGACTCGATCATCTGGCCGAAGGCGTAGGCGAACTTGACGCCGACCGGCGGCCTGAGCTCGCCATGCGCGGCGGTGGGGGCCTCGGGCGGCGCGGCGATGTCTGGCGCCTCGACGAAGTTCTCTGCGACCGCCACGCGACCTCCCGATCATTTATTGTTTGAAGGAACGGTATCCTCTTCCGTCGGACTGACAACAGTTACATCGCGTCCATCACACGGCCCCTTGCCGGAAGCTGAATATCGCTTCATTATAAGCCATGCGACGGAAGGACGACACCAAGGCGCGGGACATCCTGCGCGCCACGCTGGAGGAGGTCCGCCTGGTCGGCCTGGCGGGGCTGTCCATGGAGGCGGTGGCGCGGCGGGCCGGCGTGGCCACGGGCACCGTCTATGTCTATTTCAAGAGCAAGGACGCCCTGCTCGACCAGCTGTACCTGGAGACCAAGCAGAAGTTCACCGCCCTGGTGTTCCAGGACGACGGCGGCCCGCTGCGGGGCGCCTTCACCCGGATCGTCACCGCCTATCTGGACTATGTGGCGGAAAATTCGTCGGAAATCGTCTTCATGGGGCAGATGGCCAATTCGCCCTATGTCACCGAGGCGACCCGCGCGGCGGTGGCCCTGGGCGTGCGCCCGGTGATGGCGCTGCTGGAGCGAGGCAAGGCCGAGCAGCTGCTGAAGGCCATCGACACCGGCTGGATGGCGGCCTTCCTGTACGAGACGGTCAAGGCCATGGCGCCGCTGGGCGCGCGCCTGCCGCCGGGCGAACGGGGCCATTTCCGCGAGACCGTCGCCGGCCTCTGCTGGGATGCGCTGAAAGCCTAGCGCGTTTTCATTTGACCATAAATTGAATCAATATTCATCGGAGACCATCATGACGCAGACCATCTTCATCACCGGAAGCTCCACCGGCCTCGGCCGCGCCGCGGCCCTCCTGTTCGCGCAGAAGGGCTGGAAGGTGATCGCCACCATGCGCAACCCCGCCGCCGAGACCGAGCTCGGCCAGGTGGCCGGCGTGACCGTGATGCCGCTGGACGTGACCGACCCGGCCCAGGTGGCGCAGACCGCCAAGGCCGCCCTGGCGCTCGGGCCTGTGGATGTGCTCTTCAACAACGCAGGCTATGGCCTGGCCGGGCCGTTCGAGGGCGCCAGCGACGAGCAGCTGGTCCGCGAGATCGACACCAACCTGCTGGGCGTGATGCGCGTGACCCAGGCCTTCCTGCCGGCCCTGCGTGAGCGGGGGCGCGGGACCATCATCACCACCACCTCGATCGGCGGGCTGGTGACCTTCCCGTTCAACAGCGTCTACCACGCCACCAAGTGGGGCCTGGAGGGCTGGAGCGAGAGCCTGGCCTTCGAGCTGGCGCCGTTCGGCATCCGGGTGAAGACCGTGGCGCCCGGCGGCATCGCCACCGACTTCGCCAGCCGCTCGCTGGTGCTGACCAGCCACTCGGCCTACGCCGAGGCCATGGGCAAGACCTTCGCGGCCTTCACCAATCCCGAGCGCCGCGGCCACGGCTCGACCGCCGAACAGATCGCCGAGGCGGTCTATGCGGCGGCGACCGAGGACGACGGCCGGGTCACGGTGGTGGCCGGCGAGGACGCCAAGGCCACCTACGCCCAGCGCCTGGCGGTCGGCATCGAGGCCTTCCGCGCGGGCATCCGCAGCCAGTTCCTGGGGGCGTAGCGGCGCGGTCTAGCGTCCCCCCTCGCCACGGCGGGCCCGCATGACGTGCGGGCCTGGCGCGGCGGGGCCGACGGCGGGGACACCCAGGTAGCGGACGGCGATCCCCGCCACGTCCAGATCCTCCTGATCTCCCAGGCCCAGGCCTTTCAGCTCTCGGGCGATATCAGCCGGATCGAAGTGACTGAGCCAGGGTTCGCCCGCCTGTGCGGCATGCGAGCCCAAGGCGACCATCTCCGCACGGCGGTCAGGGGGATAGTTCTCGAGCGGCTCGCTGTAGTCGAACACGACCTCCGCGCCGGGCACGCCCGCGATATAGCGCAAGGTCGCCGAGATGGCGGCTGGCCGCAGGTAGGGCACGACGCCAAGCCAGAGAAAGAAGGCGGGCTGATGGGGATCGAACCCTGCGGCGAGCAGGCCGTGTCCCAGGTCTTCGCGTTCAAGATCGATGGCCGCGAAGATCAGGGACGCAGGCGCCGACAGGCCCGCGTCGGCGATGCGCTTGAGCTTCCAGGCCTGGGTGGCCGGATGGTCGACCTCGAACGTGCGCAGCCCCTGATCGGCGTGGGGATTGCGCAGGCCCGATGTGTCGAGACCGGCGCCCAGCACGACGGCCTGGCGCACGCCGCGGGCGACCGCCACCGCGAGGCTGTCCTCCGCGAACCGGCTCCGCGCGGCCATGAAGACCCGCGCGCGCGTGTGCGCCGCATCGCCTGTCAGCGCCCCGATGATGGTGTCAGCCTCGGGACCCAGAACCGCGCAGGCCAGCGGGTCCGAAAAGATGCGGCCGCCATCCAGCACCTGATGCGCAGCGCGGTAGCCGGCGGCGGCGACAGCGGTCTGACTCGGCTTTCGTTCTTCCATCCTAGTCCCCCGCTCAGCCCCTGTTTAAGAGTTGGTGGAAGGTGAAGAAAGCGAACCAGCAGTTCAACTCTTGTATAAATATAAGTTCTCGGTATATTTTACGGGAGACTTGTACTGGCCGAACTCGTCACGGCCAAGCGGGTCGCCCTCCACATTTGATCTTCACCGGATGTCTGATCTTCAGCGGACGCCTGATCTTCAGCGAAGGGTCGCGCTGCGAGTCCGTGCTGGTCCGTGGTTCAAATCGACAGGTCCCCGCGGGCCTGGAAGATGACCACGAACCACACGAACCACACGAACAGGCGGTCCGAACAGCATCGCGCCTCAGCCCTTCGCCCCCGTTCGTGTGGTTCGTGTGGTTCGTGGTCGAATAGACGGAGCCTCCGCTCCCGCGGAGTCTCAGGAGGCCCGAACGGCGGCCGCGATCAGGCCTCGTCGATGTCCATCCGCGCGATGAGGCCGCCTCGCAGGGTGTAGGTGTGGCGCACCTCGCCGGCGCGGAGCTCGGCGCCGGCGAGGTCGCGGATCACCTGCCGCACGCGCACCGCCAGGCGCCCGTCGTCCAGCCGGTCGACGCGCTGCGGCGTCACCTGCGGGTCGATCATGCCCCACTGGCGGGTCCAGTAGGCGCGCACGGCGTCGCGCCCCAGTTCGTAGCCGCCCTCCATGCCGTTGGGCCAGGCGACGTCGGGAACCATCAGCGCCAGCAGGCGATCGAGCTCGCGCGCATTGAAGCCGGCGTAGAGGTCGGCGATGCGGGCCTTGTCGGCGGCGTCCGCGTCGCCGGGCAAGGCGGGCGCCTCACCAGACATCGACGAACGGCCGCTTCTTGCCCGCAGACCGTGGCGGGACCGGGCAGGCCTTGAGGCCGCGCAGCAGGAAGGCGCGGGTCTCGGCGGGGTCGATCACGGCGTCGATCTCGACCACGGAGGCGACGGAAAGCGCCTTGCCGGTCTCGTACATGCGACCCACCAGCTTCTCGAACAGGGCCTGCCGGGCCTCAGGATCCGGCTGGGCGTCCAGCTCCTTGCGATACCCCAGGCGCACGGCCCCTTCCAGGCCCATGGGCCCGAACTCGGCGGTGGGCCAGGCCAGCATCAGGGCCGGGGCGGAGAAGTCGCCGCCCGCCATGGCCTGGGCGCCCAGGCCGTAGCCCTTGCGCAGGACCACGGTGAACAGGGGCACGCTGAGGCTGGTGGCGGTGACGAAGAGGCGCGAGCCGCGCCGCACCGCCGCGGTGGTCTCGCTCTGGGGGCCGACCATGAAGCCCGGCGTGTCGCACAGCGAGACCACCGGCACGTCGAAGGCGTCGCACAGCTGCAGGAAGCGGGCGGCCTTCTCGGCGCCCTCGGAATCGATCGCCCCGCCCAGGTGGCGCGGATCGTTCGCGATCAGGCCCAGGGGGCGGCCCTCGATGCGCAGGAAGCCGGTGATCATCCCCTTGCCGTAGCCGCCGCGCAGCTCCAGCCAGGTCCCGCTGTCAGCCAGGGTGCGGATGACCGCGTGGATGTCGTAGGCCCGCACCCGGTTCTCCGGGATCAGGTGGCGCAGGCGCCGCTGGTCGTCGCAGGTCCAGTCGCGCACCGGCCCCTGGAAGACGCCGAGGATCTGCTTGGCCGCCGCGGTGGCCGCGGCCTCATCCTCCACCAGGAGGTCGAGGGCGCCGTTGGCGAACTGGACGTCGGAGGGGCCGATCTCATCCGGCGTGAAGACGCCCAGGCCGCCGCCCTCGATCATCGCCGGCCCGCCGAGGCCGATGTTGGAATAGCGGGTGGCGATGGTGACGTCCGCGCAGCCGAAGAACACGGCGTTGCCGGCGAAGCAGCGTCCGGAGTTGATGGCGATGCGCGGCGCGAGACCCGAGAGGCGGGCGAAGGTGGTGAAGCTGGTGGTGTCCAGCGAGGAGGCCGCCAGCTGGCCGCCGTCCACGTCGCCGGGCCGACCGCCCCCGCCCTCGGTGTACCAGACGATGGGCGCGCGCCAGTGCTCGGCGAATTCGAGGATGCGGTCGGTCTTCTTGTGGTTGAAGTGGCCCTGGGTGCCGGCGAGGACCGTGAAGTCGTAGGCCAGGCCCACGCAGCGGGCGCGGTCCTCGTCGAAGAGCTGGCCGTTGACCTCGCCCACCCCGACCACGATGCCGTCGGCGGGCGTGTTGACCTGCAGGTCCGCAAGCTCGCGGCGCCGGCGCTGGGCGGCCACGGCCAGGGCGCCGACCTCGGTGAAGGAGCCGGGATCGAAGAGGTCGTCCAGGTTCTCGCGGGCCGTGCGCTGGCCCGTGCGCCGCCGCCGCGCGACGGCGTCGGGCCGGGCGGCGTCGAGGGTGATGCGGTGGCGCTCGAGGACCTCGGCGAGGTCGGGCCGGATGAGGTCGAGGTCGATATCCTGCGCCTGGGCGGCGGCGGCCTCCTTCTCCTCGGCCGGCTCGATGAAGGCCAGGGGATGGCCCTCGTAGACGGTGTCGCCGGGCTGCACGGTGAGTGCGCGGACGACGCCGGACGCTTCGGCGGTGATCACGTGCTCCATCTTCATGGCCTCCATGATCAGCACCGTCTCGCCTCGGCGCACCGCCTGGCCGGGGGCGGCGTGGAGGGCGATCACCGTGCCCTGCAGGGGTGCGCGGAGCGGCACGGTCCCGGACGGCGCCTCGGCCTCCCTCGCGGCCCGGGGCGCACCGGCAAGATCGTCGGCGGCCTCGAAATAGAGCCGCGGATGGGCCTCCGGCGTCCCGGCCAGCTCGGCCATGTGCGCCTCGATGAAGCGGGTATGGACCTCACCTGCGGCGACCGCGGGGTGGGCCAGCAGGTTCTGCAGGAAGGCGATATTGGTCGGGCTGCCCTCGATGCGGAACTCGGAGAGGGCGCGGTAGGCCTTGGCCACCGCGCGCGGCAGGCCGCCGGCGCCCGCGTGGACGACCAGCTTGGCCAGGAGGCTGTCGAAGCGGGCGGAGGTGCGGTAGCCGGCGTAGCCGAAGCCGTCGACGCGGACGCCGGGGCCCGACGGCGGCTCGAACACGCTGAGCGTCCCGCCGGCCGGCCGCGCCTCACCGGCCGGGCCCATGGTCTCCAGGTTGACACGGACCTGTACGGCATGGCCGCGGGGCTCGGGGACGCGGTCCTGGCCGACGCCGAGGTCGGCGAGGGTCCGGCCGGCGGCGATCTGCAGCTGCAGGCGCACCAGGTCGAGGCCCGTAACCTCCTCGGTGACCGTGTGCTCCACCTGCAGGCGCGCATTGCCCTCGATGAAGACCGCGTCCTCGCCGTCCACCAGGAACTCCATGGTCGCCAGGCTGCGGTAGGCCGCGGCCCGGCCCAGGGCCACGGCATGGTCGAACAGGCGCTGGCGCAGGGCGGGCGCCAGCATGTCGGCCGGGGCCATCTCCACCAGCTTCTGGCGCTGGCGCTGCAGGGAGCACTCGCGGTCGTAGAGGTGGACCACGTCCGCGCCGTCGCCCACCACCTGCACCTCGATGTGCCGGGCGTGGGGCAGGAAGCGCTCGACGTAGAGCTCGCCGTTACCGAATGCGGCCTTGGCCTCCGAGGCGCAACGCTCGAAGGCCGGCTCCAGCTCGTCGAGGGTGGTCACCGGCCGCATGCCGCGTCCGCCGCCGCCGGCCACCGCCTTGACCATCAGCGGGCCATGGGCGGCGAAGAAGACGCGGGCGTCGTCCAGGGTTGTGGCCCCGTCGGTCCCCGCCAGCACCGGCACGCCGCACGCTTGAGCCAAGGCCCGCGCGCGCCCCTTGTCGCCGAACAGGTCCAGGGTCTCCGGCGCCGGCCCCACGAAGATGAGGCCCGCCGCCGCACAGGCGCGGGCGAAGGCGGCGTTCTCCGACAGGAAACCGTAGCCCGGATGGACCGCCTCGGCGCCGGCGTCCTTGGCCGCGGCGATCATCTGGTCGATGTCGAGATAGGCGGCGGGGCCAGCGCCCTTCAGCGCCACGGCCCGGTCGACCTTGCGGATGTGCAGCGAGGCCGCATCGTCCTCGGAGAACACCGCCACGGTCGCAAGGCCCATCTCGGCCGCGGTGCGCGCGATCCGCACGGCGATCTCGCCCCGGTTGGCGATCAGCAGCGTCTTCACCCGCGCGTCCCCTCAAACAGTTGTTGGAGGCCATCATGCCGATGCGGGAGCCCGCGCCAAGCCCGGGCCTCGATTATACTGCTAGTTTTTTGCAACTGGTTGCAATACGGGTTTGAATATCGCCGCTGAGCCGGCTCTCCGACGCGAAAGGCAAACCGATGCGCAAGCTGATCCTCTCCATGTTCATGAGCCTCGACGGCTATGTGGAAGGCCCGGGCGGCGAGTTCGCGCCGCCGCCGTGGTCGGACGATGTGGCGCAGAAGTGGTCCGGCTGGGCCATGGAGAGCGGCGGGCACATCCTGTACGGGCGCGTGAACTTCGAGTTCAACAAGGGCTTCTGGACCTCGGCCGAGGCGGCCGGGATGCCGCAGACCGAAGAGATGAACCGGCTGCCGAAGTCGGTGATGTCGCGCACGCAGAGCGGCGACCTGGGCTGGAACGGCCAGGCGGCGGGCGACCTGGCGGCCGAGGTGGCGCGGCTGAAGGCCCTGCCCGGCAAGGACATCCTGTCGTTCGGCGGGGCGGGCCTGGCGCACAGCCTGATCGCCGCCGACCTGCCCGACGAATACCGCCTGATGATCACGCCCCAGCTGCTGGGCGGCGGCAAGCGCCTGTTCCCGGAGGGCGTGCGGCGCGAGCTGAAGCTGGTCGAGAGCCACGTGCTGGACGTCGGCTCGGTGATCGTGCGGTACGCGCGGGCGTAGGGGCAAGTGTTACTCCTCTCCCAGGCGCATAGCGCCGTGGGAGAGGCTGGGAGAGGGCGGCGCCGGCGGCCGGGCAACCGCAGCGTTGGACCCGGAGGCACGCTCCCCTCACCTCCGCCGATCGATCCGCTCTCCGCGGCGCGAGGGGTCCGACTCGCGGCAGGCGCTCAATATGGTCCACAGCACACGGCCGAGATCGTCCCCGACGTCCGAATTCCAGAACCGCAGAACCTGCAGGCCGCGGCGCTGGAGGTAGGCCTGGCGGCGCATGTCGCGCTCCACCTGCTGCGCATGGATCCCGCCGTCCAGCTCCACCGCCAAGGCAGCTTCGAGGCAGATGAAGTCGACGATGAACGGTCCGACCGGAACCTGGCGCCGCCATTTCCAGCCCTCCAGCCGGCTACCGCGGAGCGCTTCCCAGAGCCGCTCCTCGGTGGGCGTCTGGCGGCGGCGAAGGCTGCGCGCGCGGTCACGGCTCAGCTTGGCGTCGACGGAGGTGACCTTGCCCATGCGGCCTTCGGGTCCAACCGCGCGGCAGGTCGATCCGCCGGCGCCGCCCTCACCCGGCCTCTCCCTCGGCGCTTCGCGCCTGGGAGAGGAGTATGATTAGAACATATCGCGAACGTCGCGCAACGACGATCAGGCCTTCAGCGTCTCCGGGCGGATCGGCAGTTCGCGCACGCGCTTGCCCGTGGCGGCGAAGATGGCGTTGGTGAGGGCGGGGAGGGCTGGCGGGAGGGCGGGTTCGCCGAGGCCGGTGGGCGGGTAGTCGGTGATGACGAACTTCACCTCCACCGGCGGGGCCTTGTCGATGCGGATCAGCGGGTAGTCGGTGAAGTTCGACTGCTCGACATGGCCGTCCGCCAGGGTGACCTGCTGGTAGAGCGCATGGCTGAGGCCCTCGATGGTCGCGCCCTGGACCTGGTTCATGGCCCCCAGCGGGTTGACGATCTGGCGGCCCACGTCGGCGGCGACCCACATCTTCTTCACGGCGATCTCGCCGGCGGGGGAGACGGCCACGTGGCAGACCTCGGCGAAATAGCCCAGGTGGCTGTAGTAGCAGGCGATCCCCAGGCCCTGGCCCTTCGGCAGCTTGCCGCGGGCCGCCCAGCCGGACATCTCGCCCGCGGCCTGCAGGACGCCCTTCATGCGCGCCGCGTTGTAGATGGCCGGCGCCTCGCCGACGGTGGGCTTGTCGCCGAGGAGCTTCAGCTGGAAGGCCAGCGGGTCCGCGCCCGCGGCGTGGGCCAGCTCGTCGATGAACGACTGGTGCGCCCAGGCCAGGGCGTTGGAGCCCGGCGCCCGCATCGGGCCTGTGGGCATGCCAAGGGCCATGAAGCTGACGTCCTGGCGGTAGTTGGGCACGAAGCGCGACGGGAATTCGGTGGGGGCCATGCCGGCGCTGGAGGCGGCGCCCTTGTCGTCGCCGTAGGTCACGAAGTGGTCGCGCCAGGCGACCAGGTTGCCGGCCGCGTCTACGCCGCCCTTGAAGAAATGGAATCCGCCGGGCCGATAGAAGCCGTGCTGGATGTCGTCCTCGCGGCTCCAGAGCAGCTTCACCGGCGCGCCGGCCTCGCGGGCGATCCAGGCGGCCTCGACCATGTAGTCGTTGCCCAGCCGGCGGCCGAAGCCGCCGCCGCAGCGGGTCATGTGGACGGTGATGTCCTCGGGCTTGATCCCCAGGGTGCGGGCGCAGAGCTGGCGGCCGGGCTCGGGGTTCTGGGTCGGGGCCCAGATCTCCAGCTTGCCGTCCTTGAACTCGGCCGTGCAGTTCATCGGCTCCAGCGGCGCGTGGGCCAGGAACGGATAGGCGTAGGCCGCCTCCACCGTCTTGGCCGCGCCCTTCAGGGCGGCATCCACGTCACCGTCGTTGCGCGTGGTCTTCTGCGGCGCGGCGGCGGCCAGGTCCTTGGCGCGGGCGGCGAAGCCCTTGCTCGACTGCTGGGCGGTCGGATGGTCGGCCCACCTGATGGCCGCCTTGTCGCGGCCCTTGCGGGCGGCCCACCAGCTGTCGGCCACCACCGCCACGCCGGGCAGCAGGCCCGTGCCGAGCGCGCCCGGCGGCGCCAGGCCGTTCGGGTCGCCGTCCACCACGAAGGCCTTGCGCACGCCCTTCACGGCCTTGGCCGCGTCCAGGTCGGCGCCGGCCACCTTGGCGCCGAACACCGGGGCCTTGGCGAAGGTGGCGTACAGCATCCCCGGCCGCTTCACGTCGATGCCGAACAGCGGCTGGCCCGAGACGATCTTGGCCACGTCATACTGCGGCGTCGGCTTGCCGACGATGCGATAGGCCTTGGGGTCCTTCAGGGTCACACTCTTGGGGTCGGGCGTGGCCACGTCGGCGCAGGCCAGGGCCAGCGAGCCGTAGCTGCGCGACTTGCCGGACGCCTTGTGGACCACATTGCCGGGCGTGGTG
This sequence comes from Caulobacterales bacterium, assembly GCA_019510435.1. Classification (GTDB taxonomy): domain Bacteria; phylum Pseudomonadota; class Alphaproteobacteria; order Caulobacterales; family Caulobacteraceae; genus Phenylobacterium. The sequence goes on from JAEKKJ010000006.1 coordinate 309,631, forward strand.
GCGCACTCCCCCGGCTGGCAGTTCCAGGCCTGGGCCGCGGCGTTGATCAGCATCAGCCGCGCCACCGCGCCCACCCGGCGCAGCTCGTCCCAGTGCAGGGGCGTGGCCATGGAGCCGCCGGCGAACTGGCGACCGAAGGTCTTGGGATCGTTGTCGGCCTGCTCGATGCGGACGTTCTTCCAGTCCACGTCCAGCTCCTCGGCGATCATCATCGGCAGGCTGGTCTTGATGCCCTGTCCGATCTCCGGGTTCTTGGCCATGATGGTCACCACGCCGTCGGGCGCGATGCGGACATAGGCGTTCAGCGCCTTGGCGCCGGCGTCCTCGGCGGCGGCCTTGGGCGCGACGGCGAAGCTGAGGGTCAGGCCGGCGGCGGTGACCGAGGCCAGGATCTCGCGGCGCGAGGCGCCAAAGGTCTGGGCGGAGGGCTGATAGGTCATGGCGCTCACGCCTCCTTCTGGCCGGAGGCGCGCTTGATGGCGGCGCGGATCCGCGTGTAGGTCGCGCAGCGGCAGAGGTTGCCGGCCATGGCCGCGTCGATCTGGGCGTCGGTGGGCTTGGGCGTGCTGGCCAGCAGGGCGGTGGCGCTCATGATCTGGCCCGGCTGGCAGTACCCGCACTGGGCCACGTCCAGCTCCATCCAGGCCGCCTGGACCTTCTTGCCGACGGGATGGGCGGCCATGCCCCCGATGGTGGTGATCTTGGCCGCGCCGACGCTGTCGGTGGGGATCTGGCACGAGCGCATGGGCTGGCCGTCCACGTGCACGGTGCAGGCCCCGCAGGCGGCGACCCCGCAGCCGAACTTCGGCCCCACGATCCCCAGCGCGTCGCGCAGGGTCCAGAGCAGCGGCGTGTCGCCGTCCACATCGGCGCTCAGCGCCTTGCCATTGACGTTGAGGGTGTAGGCCATGCCCGCGTCTCCCGAATTGGCGCGGAGATTACTCCGGCGGGCTGGCGCGGCAAAGGTGGCGGAGCGCGGAAGGCGGGCGTCCTGAGGCTCCGCGGCAGCGGAGGCTCTGTCTATTGGACCACGAACCACACGAACCACACGAACGGGGGCGAAAGGCGCGGCCACGGGGCCGGCCAGGCCAGCCTGTTCGTGGGGTTCGTATGGTTCGTGGTTATTTTGGAGGCGCCGCTACGCGGCGGTTGGGGCTTGGCCTTACGGCGTGGCGGTGGGGAAGTGGATCTTGGCCTGGAAGCCGGAGGGGTCGAAGACGCCTTCCACGTGGCCGCCGTTGTTGCGCAGGGAGACGTCCAGCAGCCGGGTGCCGAAGCCCTTGCGGGTGGCGGGTTTCACCGGGGGGCCGTCCACCTCGCGCCAGCTCAGCACCGCGCGGCCCTCGCCCTGCTGGGCGATGCCCAGCTCGACCCGGCCGGTGGGGGCGGAGAGCGCGCCGTACTTCACGGCGTTGGTCGACAGCTCGTGCAGCAGCAGCGCCATGGCCACCACCAGCTCGGTGGGGATGTTGACCTCCTCCAGCTCCGGCGGGCGCTCGAACCGCTCGGGGTCGAAGGGGGTCAGCGCCCGTTCCAGGAGGTCGCCCAGGCGCAGCGGCTTGCCCACCGCCTGGGTCACCAGGTCCTGGCTGTCGGCCATGGACTTCAGGCGCGCCAGCAACACCTCCTCGAAGTCCTTCACCGTCGAGACCCCGCGCGCGGTCTGGGCGACGATGGTCATCATGATGAGGATGCCGTTCTTGGCCCGGTGCGCCAGCTCGCGCAGGATCAGGCTGCGGCGCTCCTCGGCGGTGCGGCGGTCGGTGACGTCCAGGGTGGAGCCGACCACCAGGACGGGGCCCTCGGCGTCGCGGATCACCCGTCCGCGCGCCTGGACCCAGCGCGCCTTGCCCTCGGGCTCGTAGGCCGTGCGGTGCTCGACCAGGTAATCGCCGCCGGTGGGCTGGTCGCGCGCGGCGCGATAGGCGGCGCGGACCTTCTCGCGGTCGTCGGGATGCACCAGGCCGATGTATTCGCGGATGTGCAGGGACCGGTGGGGGTCGACGCCGAACAGGTCGCGATTGCGGGGGTTCCAGGTGAGGGCGCCGGTGCGGACGTTCCACTCCCAGAGGCCGAGGCCAGCGGCTTCCACCGCCATCTCGAGGCGGTGGAGGCGTTCGGCGCTCGCCGACCCAGCGTCCATATCCCTCTGTGCGTCCAAGCCGTGGCCCCCAACGACCGTACCCAGGCGGAGGGGCAATCTGGGCCGGCCGGACGGCCGCGACAATAACCAATGCATAAAAGTCGCAGCTTAACCGTGCGGATGCTCGCGCCAGAGGCGAGTTCGTTGGTCGCGCCTGGCCCATTCAAGCCGGGCGGGGCGTGCTCTAGGGACGCGGCAGCAGCACCACCGCGTCGGGCAGTTCGTTGGGATTGTCGTCGGCCTGGGCGGGGAAATGCTGGGCCAGCACCTCGCCGCAAAGGCCGATGGCGTCGGAAAAGCCCTTGGCCGGATGGCCGTGGCGCAAGCCGGCCGTGAGCACGGCCATGGCCCGGTCCCAGGTGCCGTCGGGGACCTTGGCATGGATGGCCTCGTCGGCGATCAGCTCGGCCATCCGCTCGGCGAAGGAGACGTAGATCAGGACGCCCGTCCGCTCGCGGGTATTGTGCAGGTTCTTGGCCAGGAACTGCGCCTCGGCCCGCTGCAGCACCCGGTCGCGCTTCAGGCCGCGGGGCGTCAAGGCCCGGCGCACCGGCGGGATCGCCACGACCAGCAGGGTGACCACGAACAGCAGGGCCTGCAGCAGCAGGGTGCCGACCAGGGCGGCGCGGGCCGTGGCCTCGCCGACGCCCTCCACCTGGTCCGCGGTCCAGCCGCCCACCAGGCCCATGTCCGGCGCGCTGACGTGGAGGCCGGCCAGCAGCAGCAGCGCCGGGGCCAGCAGCGCCACCCCCGCCGCCCAGGCCAGGGGCGTGGCGTGGTAGTCCGAGCTCTCCTCGGCGGCGATGCAGTAGATCTCGCCGGTGGTGCGCGCCTCGGCCTGGCGCACGGCGGCCTCGATGGCCGCAAGATCGGCCGGCTGGAGCGGCGCGCGCGTCATCTCACCAGCTTCCGGAGGCGCCGCCGCCCCCGCCCGATCCGCCGCCGCCCGAGAATCCGCCCCCGCCAAAACCGCCGCCTCCGCCTCCGCCCCAGCCACCGCCGCGGTTTCCAGAAGATAGGAAGAACGGCAGCAGCCACCAGAGGCCGCCGCCACCGGAGCGCCGTCCGCCGCCGAAAACGCGCAGCAGGCCCGAGATCAGCCAGAAGGCCACGAACAGCACGACGATCAGCGGCAGGCCGCCGCCGCCGGTGTCCTGCGCCTGGGAATGGACGATGCGCACCCGCTGCTGCTCGGCGTCGGCCACGGCGGCCTTGGCCTGGTCCTCCGGCAGGCCCAGCTGGGCGACGATCGCCTCGGTCCCCTCGACGACGCCCTGTTCGTAGTTGCCCGCCTTGAAGGCCGGCAGGATCTTGCGCTGGATGATCAGGCTGGAGAGGGCGTCGGTCAGCACCGGCTCCAGGCCATAGCCCACCTCGATACGCACCTTCCGCTGCTTGGGCGCGACGATCAGGATCACCCCGTCGTCCTGGCCCTTGCGGCCGATGCCCCAGGTGCGCAGCAGCTGGTAGCCGTAGTCCTCGATCTCATAGCCCTGCAGGTCCGGCAGGGTGGCCACCACCACCTGATGGCCGGTCTTCTGCTCAAGCGCCGCCAGCTCGTCGGTGAGCTTCTGCTCCGCCTGCGGCGACAGGAGCTGGGCGTCGTCGACCACCCGGCCGGTCAGCGGCGGGAAGGTCGGCGCGGCGAAGGCGAGCCCCGGCGCCAGGAGCACCAGGGCCGCGAGCGCCGCAGGCGCCGATTTGATGGTCCACGAACCACACGAAAAGCACGAACGAGAAAAGCGGGCGACCCGGCCAAGCCATTCCGCCGCCGCTCGTGTGGCCAGCGTTCGTGTGGTTCGTGTGGTTCGTGGTTGAAGACTGCGGCGCTGGCGCGCCGCGGTGAGCGACACCGGCCCTACTTCGGCGGCGGGGAGCCGGGGGCGGCGCCGGGTGGGGGCGTCGTGCCGAAGTCCACCGTCGGCGCGGACTGGGCGGTCGCGGTGGCCTGGAACAGCTGCATGGGCTTCACCGACGAATACATGGTCTTGGCCCAGATCACCTGCGGGAAGGTCCGCAGGGTGGTGTTCAGGTCCTGCACCGCGCCGTTGTAGTCGCGGCGGGCGATGGCGATGCGGTTCTCGGTGCCCTCCAGCTGGCTCTGCAGGGCCATGAAGTTCTCGTTCGACTTCAGGTCCGGGTAGTTCTCCTGCAGCACCCGCAGGGGCGCCAGGGCCAGGGAGAGGTTGTTCTGCGCGGCGGCATAGCGCTGGAAGGCGGCGGGGTCGGTGGTGATCGAGGCGTCCGACTTCACCTGCATGGCGCCGGCGCGCGCTTCGGAGACGCCGATCAGCACCTTGCTCTCCTGGGCCGCGTAGCCCTTCACCGTGGCCACCAGGTTGGGCACCAGATCGGCCCGGCGCTGGTACTGGTTCTGCACCTCGGCCCACTTGGCCTTGGCGGCCTCCTCCTTGGTGGGGATGGCGTTCACGCCGCAGGCGGCCAGGGCCAGCGGCGCGATCAGCAGCAGCGCCAGGCGCGCGAGACGGTTCAGGCTCTTCATTCGGGGGCTCCCTCGGACCGGCGACGGATGGCGCGGGACTGTGGCGCGGGCATTGATCCTGCGCAACGCCGGGCGCGCGATGGCGCTCCCGTATCGGCCTCCTAAGCTTGGCGCCCCTAGGCCGCGATCTTCGCCGGGGTGACCACCGTCACCGGCCAGTCGGGCTTGGGCGGGCGGCGGCGGATCTTCTCCCCCTTCACCCAGATGAACAGCGCTTCCCAGTGGATGGCGGCCAGGACGCCCGCGGTCATCCAGGGGTGGGTCAGCCAGGCCCGCAGCAGGTTGGCGTCGGTGAGCGCCTGGCGCCGGCCGCTGAAGCTGGCGGAGAGGACGCGGCCCTCGGCGTCGTCCACGTCCACCAGCACCTGCACCTCGTCGGCCGGCGGGCGCATGCGGAAGGCGTAGGAGAGGTCCATGTCCATGAAGGGCGAGACGTAGAAGCCCTTCTCACAGGCCTGTTTCACCACCGGCGCGTCACGGTCTTTTTCGAGGTTCGAACCCGACCTGGGGTCGGGTTCGGGGGCCGGGATCAGATAGCTGTGCCGCTCGCCGAAGGTGTTGTTGACCTCGTAGAGGATGGCGCTGAGCGCCCCGTCGGGGCGATGGCAGTAGTAGACGGTGAGCGGGTTGAAGCCGGTCCCGAGGATGCGCGGCATGGCCAGGATGCGCACCGGGCCGCCGTGGGCGATCCCCGCCGCCGACAGCTGGCGCTCCACCTGGGCCTTCAGGGGCGCGCCGGAGCCGTCGCCGTGCCGGGCCGGGTCGAAGCCCACCAGGTTGAAGCGGCCCGCCGAGAACAGCTTCAGGCCCCGGTCGGCGGCCGCGAGCTCGTCCAGGTCCAGCAGCAGCATGAAGATGCGGTAGCGCAGGGCGTGGCGCCGCGGCTTCAGCCGCGCGTGGGTGACGATCCCCGGATAGAGGCCGGACTTCAGCACTAGGCGGCGGCCTCCGTGACCTCCGGCGGACGCGCGTGGATGCGGCCGTTCTCGTCCTCCACGGTCCAGGGCCGGCGGACCCCGCCCAGCTGCTCGGCCACCGCCAGGCCCGACTGCAGCGCGTCCTCGTGGAAGCCGTGGCCGAAGTAGGAGCCGCAGAACCAGGTGCGGCGCGCGCCCTGCAGGTTCCACAGCTGCATCTGGGCCTCGATGGCGCCGGCGTCGAACAGCGGGTGGTCGTAGACCTCGGTGCGGATCAGCTTGGCGGCGTCGATCTCGCGGTTCGGATTGAGGGTGACGAACAGGTCCGGGGCGTCCTTCAGGCTCTGCAGGCGGTTCATCCAGTAGCTCACCGCCCCCTCGCCCGGAGCGTCGCGGCGGCCGATGTGGTTCCAGCTGGACCAGGCCCGGCGCCGCTTGGGCATCAGGGCGACGTCGGTGTGCAGGGCCACCAGGTTGCGGCTGTAGCGGAAGGCGCCCAGCAGGCGCTTCTCCTCGGCGGTCGGATCGTCCAGCAGGCTGAGCGCGGTGTCGCCGTGGGTGGCGATGACGACCTGGTCGAAGCGTTCGCGCGCGCCGCTCGCCAGGCGCAGCTCCGCGCCGGCCGCGTCACGGCGGACGCCGAGGATCCGCACCCCGCGGCGCACCTCGCCCTGGAAGGCCGCCGACAGCTTTTCCACATAGGCGCGCGAGCCGCCCGCCACCGTGCGCCACAGCCCCCGGCCGAAGACGCTCATCATGCCGTGGTTCAGAAAGAAGCGGATCAGGGCGGCGGCCGGGTACTGGCCGATCTCCTTCAGCGGGGTCGACCAGATGGCCGCGGCCTGCGGCAGCAGGTGGTCGTCGCGGAACGCCTGGCAGTAGCCCTTCTCTTCCAGGTAGGTCTCCAGCGAGACCTGGGGCGTCTCGAGCCTGGCCAGGTCCTTCGGGCCGTTGCGGTAGAAGCGGCCGATGTCGCGCAGCATGGCCCAGAACCGGGCCGAGAACAGGTTGCGCTTCTGGGCGAAGACGCCGAGCGCGCCGTAGCTGGAATATTCGAAGTCGCCGTTGTCCAGCGAGACCGACAGCGACATGTCGGCGTTGATGTGCGGCACGCCCAGGTGGGCCAGCAGGGCCGTGAAGTTCGGGTAGTTCTGCTCGTTGTAGACGATGAAGCCGGTGTCGACGGCGACCGGGCCGTGGAAGCCGGGCGCCTCGGCGGTGTTGGCGTGGCCTCCCAGGCGGGGATCGGCCTCGAACAGCGTGACGTCGTGCCGTTCCGAAAGCAGCCACGCGGCGGACAGACCTGCGACGCCGCCGCCGACCACGGCTACTCGGAGCCGTTCAGAGCCACTCATCTTCTCGATCAACCCTTCTGCACACCGGCGCCCCCGGCGTGCGTGCCCCACGCCCGGATGCTTATCAAAAGCTACGGCCTCATCACAGCACTGGATGCGTCCCACGGCGGAACGTGATCGTATGCCACGGGGTGGAGAGCGGCATGCTGCTTCGATTGGACCTGGGCGTGCTCGGCGCGATGGCGATCGTCATGGTCGCGGCGTGGGCGTTTGGCCTGGCCCTGAAGAACGGCGGCTGGACCGACGTGTTCTGGACCTGGGGCACGGGCCTGACTCTGGCGGCCGCGGCGCTCTGGCCGCTGGGCCCGTCCACCGCCCCGCACCAGGCGCTGGCCGCAGGGCTGATGGCGGTCTGGACGCTGCGGCTCGGCCTCTACCTGACCCCGCGCGTGGCCAGCCATCCCGAGGACGCGCGCTATGCCGCCTTCCGCCAGCAGTGGGGCCGCCGCTATCCGCTGAACATGCTGTTCGTCACCCTGCCGCAGGCGCCGGCGAGCGCCCTCCTCGGCCTGTCGGTGATCGTGGCCGCCCATGCGTCGCGTGCGGAGCTCGGGCTGCGCGACGGGCTGGCCGTGGCGCTGTTCGCCGGCGCGATCCTGGGCGAGACCGTGGCCGACCTGCAGATGAAGGCGTTCCGGGACGATCCCGCCCACCGGGGCCAGGTGATCGACACGGGGCTCTGGGGTTGGTCGCGGCATCCCAACTACTTCTTCCAGTGGCTGGGGTGGCTCGCCTATCCGGTGATCGCCCTGGATCCGGCCCGTCCGGTTACCTGGCTCAGCCTCGCCGCCCCGGCGGTGATGTATGGCCTCCTGCGCTATGTCTCCGGCGTGCCGCCGCTGGAGGCCCAGATGCTGAAGTCCCGCGGCGCCGCCTTCCGCGCCTACCAGGCCCGCGTCTCCGTCTTCTTTCCTCTCCCGCCCAAACGAGTTCGTTCCGCATGAGCCTGATCGCCGCCACCATCGACGCCTTCGAAGGCGCGCCCCTGCCCGACACCGTGCGCAAGACCGCCATCGAGCTCTTGGTGGCCAATGCGCGCCGCCAGCTGGGCGCCGCCGGTCCTGACGCCGACGCGGTGTTCGCCCGCGAGATGGCCGCCCGCCCGATCGCCGAGCACACCGCCGCGGCCAACGCCCAGCACTACGAGGTGCCCGCGGACTTCTTCGTGAACTGCCTGGGGCCGCAGCTGAAGTACTCCTGCGCGCTCTATCCCAAGGCGACGACGACCCTGGCGGAGGCGGAGGAATTCGGCCTCGCCGAGACCGCCCAGCACGCCGACCTCAAGGACGGCCAGCGCATCCTGGAGTTGGGCTGCGGCTGGGGCTCGCTGTCGCTGTGGATGGCCAAGACCTTCCCGAACGCGCGGATCACCGCGGTGTCGAATTCCGCCAGCCAGCGGGCCTTCATCCTGGCGCGCGCGCAGGAGCGCGGCCTGGGCAACCTGGAAGTCATCACCTGCGACATGAACGTCTTCGAGGCGCCGGGCGCGTTCGACCGCGTGGTCTCGGTGGAGATGTTCGAGCACATGGCCAACTGGCGCGCCCTGCTCGGCCGCGTGAAGGGCTGGCTGAAGGCGGACGGGCGCCTGTTCATCCACGTCTTCACCCACAGGACCACGCCCTACCGTTTCGATGTGGACGACGAGGCCGACTGGATCGCCAAGCACTTCTTCTCCGGCGGGGTCATGCCAAGCCATGGGCTGATGATGCAGTTCCCGGACCTGTTCGCCGTCGAGCAGGACTGGCGCTGGAGCGGCGTCCACTACCAGCGCACCGCGCTGGACTGGCTGGACCTCTACGACCGCAACATCGCCGCCATCCGGCCGGTGCTGAAGGCCACCTATGGGGCGGGCGCCACCCTGTGGCACAGGCGCTGGCGGCTGTTCTTCCTGGCCACCGCCGGCCTCTTCGGCCACCGCGGCGGGGCGGAATGGGGCGTCAGCCACTACCGGCTGAAACCGGCCTAGGCCGGACGATCTGCAGGGGACTTGGGGGGACACATGCTGCGACTGATCGCGACCTACCTGGCGACGGCCATCGCCTTCGCCGCCTTGGACTTCGTCTGGCTCACCCAGTTCGGGCCCAAGGTCTATTTCCCGACCCTGGAGCCGGTGGCGCTGCAGAGCGCGCGGCTGGGCCCGGCGGTGGTGTTCTACCTGGCCTATATGGTCGGGCTGATGCTGCTGGTGATCTGGCCGAACCGGGACGCCAAGCTCACCCGCACCACCCTGATGGGCGGGGTGCTGGGCGCCATGTGCTACGCCACCTACGACCTCACCAACCAGGCGACGCTGAAGGTCTGGGCGACCCAGATCACCGTCACCGACATCGCGTGGGGAACGTTCGTCACCGCGGTCGGCGCCACCGTCGGCGGGCTGGTCCTGCGCAAGCTCTCCAAGGCCTAGGATCGCTGCGGCGCCTTGCCGGAAAACGGCGCGGGCGATTGTCCGCGCGGCCCTGCCCATGCCATGCTGGTTTTCGAAAGTCGGGGATGACACCCGGCGGCGGACTGGAGGAGCGGCATGGACGCGGTCAAGGAACGGGTGGGGCTGACGGAGGCGCTGGAGGCGGCCGCGCTCAGCGGCATGGGCTTTGCGGTCTGGGCCGGCCACCAGCCCGACAAGGCCTGCGTGATCGATCCCGACGGCCGCACCCGCACCTATGCCGAGGTCAACCGCAACGCCAACCGGCTGGCCCGGCTGTTTCGCCAGGCGGGCCTGAAGCCGCGGGACGCGGTGGCCCTGGTCTCGTCCAACCGGGCCGAGTTCGTGGAGGTGCTGCTGGCGACCCAGCGGGCGGGCCTGCGCATCACGCCGGTCAACTGGCACCTGACCGCCGACGAGATCGGCTACATCCTGAACGACTGCGAGGCCAAGGCGGTGGTCTGCGACGCCCGCGTGGCCGCCTGCGGCCCGGCCGTGGCCCAGGCGCCGGGCGTGGTCCTGAAGGTGGCGGTCGGCGGCGAGATCGCCGGGTTCCGCGACTATGACGCGGCCCTGGCCGCCGTGGACGGCCACGACATCGAGGACCCGGTGCTGGGCAACCAGATGCTCTACACCTCCGGCACCACCGGCCGGCCCAAGGGCGTGTTCCGCGAGAGCCCGGTGATCGTGCCCCAGGCGATGTACGCGATGCGCGGCTACGACGCGGCCTCGGTGCAGCTCTGCGCCGGGCCGGCCTACCACGCCGCGCCGCTGGCCTTCGACGTGCGCACGGCGCTGGGCGCGGGCGCGACCCTGGTGTTCCTGGACAAGTGGGACAGCGAGCACACCCTGCGCACCATCCAGGACCGCCGGGTGACCCACATGCACCTGGTGCCGATCATGTTCCAGCGCCTGCTGGCCCTGCCGGCCGAGATCAAGGCCAAGTACGACCTGTCGTCGGTCAAATACATCGTCCACGGCGCGGCGCCCTGCCCGCCGGAGGTGAAGCTGGCGATGATCGAGTGGTTCGGGCCGGTGCTCAGCGAATACTACGCGGGCTCCGAGGGCGGGGCGGGCTTCGTGATCGACAGCCACGAGTGGCTGAAGAAGCCGGGCTCGGTGGGCAAGCGCCCGGCCCTCTTGGGCTCGAAGATCCTGGACGAGGCCGGCGAGGAATGCCCGCCCAACGTGCCGGGGCGCATCTACCACCAGCTGCCGCCGGGCGGCTTCACCTACTACAAGGACACCGCCAAGACCGAGAAGAGCCGGGTGGGCGACTACTTCACCCTGGGCGACATGGGCTATTTCGACGAGGATGGGTACCTCTTCCTCACCGGCCGCGACGCCGAGACGATCATCTCGGGCGGGGTGAACATCTACCCGCAGGAGATCGACAACGAGCTCATCAAGCACGAGGCGGTGGCGGATTCGGCGACCGTGGGCGTGCCGCACGACGAGTGGGGCGAGCAGGTGAAGGCGGTGGTGCTGCTGAAGCCGGGCTATGCGCCGTCCGACCTGCTGGCGCAGGAGATCCTGGCCTTCGCCCGCGACAGCCTGCCGGCGTTCAAGGTCCCGCGCAGCCTGGACTTCGTGGCCGAGCTGCCGCGCTCCGAGGCCGGCAAGATCCAGCGCAACAAGGTCCGCGCGCCGTACTGGGAAGGCCGGGCGCGGCAGATCTGACGGCGGGGTAGGTCAGCGCCCCCTCCACCATTGATGAAGCTGCAGCGCCCCCTCCACCCCTTCGGGGTCCCCCTCCCCCGCTGAAGCGGGGGAGGAACTAGCTGGGTCGAACGCTCCAGTTCCTCCCCCGCGTGCGGGGGAGGGGGACCGCGAAGCGGTGGAGGGGGCGCTTTCTCACACCGCCAAACAGCCTAAGCTCGCCACAACCATATCGGGGGAACCACCAGTGAAGAGCTTCGTCCTCGGCGCGCTGATCGCCGCCGCCCTTGCCTGGCCGGCCGCGGCCCAGGCGCCTCAGCCAACCACCTTCGTCCAGGCCGGCCACGTCCTCGTCGACCCGGCCAGCGGCAAGGTGGAGACCGCCAAGACCCTCGTGGTCCAGGGCGGCAAGGTGGTGCGCATCGCCGACGGCTATGTGGCCGAGCCGGGCGGCAAGGTGGTGGACCTGAAGACCGCCTGGGTCCTGCCCGGGCTGATCGACAGCCACGTGCACCTGACCCTGGTGCAAAGCGCCACCAGCCGCATGGACGTGGTCACCCAGTCGTCGGCCGAGCTGGCGATGGTCGGGGCGCGCAACGCTCGCAAGACCCTGATGGCCGGATTCACCACCGTCGCCGACCTCTCCGCGGACGACGACGCCATCTTCGCGCTGCGCAAGGCCACGGCCCTGGGCGACGTTCCGGGCCCGCGCATCCTGGCGGCCGGCCAGGCGCTCTCGGTGCTGGGCGGGCACGGCGACAACACCGGCTACCGGGCCGACGTCACCCGCGTGCTGCAGCCGCGCTCGGTGTGCTCGGGCCCCGACGACTGCCGCCGCGCCGCCCGCGAGCAGATCCGCGCCGGCGCCGACCTGGTGAAGATCCACGCCACCGGCGGGGTGCTGGACAACGGCGCCACGGGCCTGGCCCAACAGTTCAGCGACGAGGAGATGGTCGCCATCGTCGACGCGGCCCACCGCATGGGCCGGCGGGTGACCGCCCACGCCCATGGCGCCGACGGCATCAACGCCTTCCTGCGCGCCGGCGGTGATTCCATCGAGCACGGCACCTATATCGACGCGACCGGCATCAAGCTCCTGAAGGAGCGCGGCGGCTACCTGATCCCGACCCTGATGGCCGGCGACTATGTGGCGCGCATCGCCGCCGGGCCGAACAACTTCTTCACCCCCGCCACCACCGCCAAGGCGCTGCAGGCCGGCCCGCTGATGCTGGACATGGCCCGGCGCGTCCACCAGGCGGGCGTGAAGATCGCCTTCGGCACCGACACCGGCGTCTCGGCCCATGGCGACAACGCCGGCGAGTTCGTGCTGCTGGTGAAGGCCGGCCTCACCCCGCTGGAGGCGATCCAGGCGGCCACCGTCAACGCCGCCGACCACCTGCAGATCTCCGCCATCGCGGGCGCGCTGACGCCGGGGCATTCCGCCGACATCGTGGCCGTGGCCACCGACCCGCTGGCGGACGTCTCGGTCCTGCAGCACGTGGCCTTCGTCATGAAGGAAGGGACCGTCTACAAGGGTCCGTGAGGGAGGCCCGCCATATGCTCGACCGCCGCCGTTTCCTGGCCGCCGCCGCGACTGGGGCCGCCGCCGCGGCGGGCGCCGCCGCCTTGCCGCCGGCCATCGCGCGCGCCGCGGCGATCGACGCCGACGTGCGGTCGGGCACGATCCGCGATGTGGCCCATGTGGTGATCCTGATGCAGGAGAACCGCGGCTTCGACCACTACTTCGGGGCCATGGCCGGGGTGCGCGGCTTCGCCGACCGCTTCCCGATCCCGCTGCCGGACGGGCGCACCGTCTGGACCCAGGAGAACGGGCCCGGCGCCGGCCGGCCGCCGCGGATCGCGCCGTTCCCGCTCAACACCCGACAGACCTTCGAGCACATGCGCGTCGAGGGCACGCCGCACAACTGGACCGACGCCCAGGCCGCCTGGGACCAGGGCCGGATGAGCGGCTGGCCGGTGGCCAAGGGCGAGCACGCCATGGGCTACTACGGGCCGGACGACATCCCCTTCCAGTACGCCTTGGCCGACGCCTTCACCGTCTGCGACGCCTACCACTGCGCCATGCAGGTGGGGACCAACACCAACCGGCTGTTCCTGTTCACCGGCACGAATGACCCGCTGGGCACGGGCGGCGGGCCGGCGCTCTCCAACTCGCACGACAGCCTGCCGGAGAAGGGCGGACCCAAGAGCGCCTACAGCTGGATGACCTATCCGCAGCGCCTGCAGGCGGCGGGGATCAGCTGGCGCATCTACCAGGACATGAAGGACAACTTCTCGGACAATCCGCTCGAGGGGTTCGCCGCCTTCCGCGCCGCCTACCACGCAGAGCCGGGCGCCGATCCGGCGCTGGCGGCCAATGGCCTCTCCACCTACGGCCTGGACCGCCTGCGCGCCGACGTCGTGGCCGGCGCCCTGCCGCAGGTGAGCTACATCGTGGCGCCGCAGCACGACTGCGAGCATCCCGGCCCCTCCAGCCCGGCCCAGGGCGCGGACTACACCGCCCGGGTGCTGGCCGCCCTCACCGCCGATCCCAAGGTCTGGGCGCGGACCGTGCTGCTGCTGATGTTCGACGAGAACGACGGCTTCTTCGACCACGTCCCGCCGCCGGCCCCGCCCAGCCGGGACCAGCGCGGCGGCTGGCTGGGAGGCTCGAACGTCGACCTGACCGGCGAGCACCACCTGCGACCCAATCCTGCCGAGGGCGCCATCGACCGCCCGGACCTGCTGGGCCGGCCGTACGGCCTGGGACCGCGGGTGCCGGCCTATGTGATCTCGCCCTGGAGCCGCGGCGGCTGGGTGAACTCCCAGGTGTTCGACCACACCTCGGTGATCCGCTTCCTGGAGGCGCGGTTCGGGGTGAAGGAGCCCAACATCTCGCCCTGGCGGCGGTCGGTGTGCGGGGACCTGACCTCGGCCTTCGACTTCAAGACGCCGAACCGCCAGCGGCTGCCCGCCCTGCCCCCCACCGCGGAGGCAGCGGCCCGCGCCGCGGCCCTGCCCAGAACCACCCGCCCGCCGACGCCGGCGACGCCCGCCGCGCCGGTCCAGGTGGCGGGCACGCGGCCCTCGCGGGCGCTGCCCTATGTTCTGGAGGCCGGCCTGGTGGCGGATGGCGGCGCCGGGCGCCTGTCGCTGGCCAATGCCGGGGCCGCCGGCGCGGTGCTGCATCTCTACGACCTGGGCGACCTGGGGGCCGTGCCGCGCCGCTACACCCTGGCGGCCGGCTCGACGCTGGAGGACGCCCTGCCGCTGGCGGGCGGCGCCTACGACCTCTGGCTGCTGGGCCCGAACGGCTTCCACCGCCGATTCCGGGGCGGGCCGGACGCGGAGCTGGAGGTGGCGGTGGGCTACTACGCCGCGCAGGGCCAGCTGGGGCTCTCGCTGCGCAATCCGGGCCGGCGCCCCGCGGAGGTGCTGATCGCTGCGGGCGCCTACGCCGAGGTCGAGCCGCAGCGGGTGTTCATCGGCGCCGGGAGCCCGGCGATCCAGTTCTGGCCGGTGGGCCCGTCCGCCGGCTGGTACGACCTGACCCTGACCCTCGACGGCCATCCCGCCTGGCTGCGGCGGCTGGCGGGACGGGTGGAGACCGGCCGGCCCAGCGTCAGCGATCCGGCCATGCACGGTCCTGCGCTCATGACCCGCGAGGCTTGAGCGGAGGCCGCGCCGCAACAGCCTGACACCAAGCGTGTTTTGGCCCCGCGGCGCGACGCATGGCAGAAGCCGCGGCCATGATCCCGTTCATCGACCTGCAGGCCCAGCGCGCGCGCCTCGGCCAGCCGCTGGAGGACGCCATCCTGAAGGTGGTCCGCTCCGGCGCCTACATCATGGGCCCCGAGATCGCCGAGTTCGAGCGCCAGCTCGCCGCCTTCGGCCAGGCCCCGCACGCCCTCTCCTGCGGCTCCGGCACCGAGGCCCTGGTGCTGCCGCTGATGGCCTGGGGGATCGGCCCGGGCGATGCGGTGTTCTGCCCGGCCTTCACCTTCGCCGCCACCGCGGAGGCCATGCCGCTGGTGGGCGCCTCGCCGGTGTTCGTGGACATCGAGGGCGCCACCTACAACATGGACCCGGCCGCCCTGGAGGCCGCCATCGAGGCCGTGCTGGCCGAGGGCCAGCTGACCCCGCGCGCCATCATCGCTGTCGACCTGTTCGGCCAGCCCGCGGACTATCCGGCCATCGCCGCGGTGGCGAAGAAGCATGGGCTGAAGCTGATCGCCGACTCGGCCCAGGGCTTCGGCTGCACCCTCGGCGGCCAGCACCCGATCCACTGGGCGGACGTGACCACCACCAGCTTCT
This sequence comes from Caulobacterales bacterium, assembly GCA_019510435.1. Classification (GTDB taxonomy): domain Bacteria; phylum Pseudomonadota; class Alphaproteobacteria; order Caulobacterales; family Caulobacteraceae; genus Phenylobacterium. Next base: position 324,944 of record JAEKKJ010000006.1, read on the forward strand.
TCCCGGCCAAGCCCCTGGGCTGCTACGGCGACGGCGGGGCGGTGCTGGGCAAGGACGCGCGCCTGCACGACCTCCTGGTCAGCCTGCGCGTCCACGGCCAGGCGGTGGCTTCGGACCTGGAGGGCCGCACCTTCGAGCACGACCCCAAGTACCTGAACATGCGGGTGGGGCTGAACAGCCGGATGGATACCATCCAGGCGGCGGTCCTGCTGCAGAAGCTGGCCATCTTCCCCGAGGAGATCGTGGCGCGGAACGCCGCCGCCGCGCGCTACGCCGAGGGCCTCTACGACGTGGTCCGCGTGCCCCCGGTGATCGACGGCGGCGTCTCGGTCTGGGCCCAGTACACCATCGAGACCGAGGATCGCGACGGCCTGGCCGCGCATCTGAAGGCCGAGGGGATCCCGACCGCCGTCTACTATCCGATCCCGCTGCACCGCCAGGCGCCCTACGCCGGCTATCCCGCGCCCGGCGGCCTGCCGGTGACGGACCTGGCGGCCGGCAAGGTCATCAGCCTGCCGATGCATGCCTACCTGGAGCCGCCGGCGCAGGACCGCATCGTCGGCGCCATCCGCAACTACGTGAAGCGGAACCGCTAGGTCGCGGGGCCTCAGCCGGCGGTTGCTTGACCGCCGTTCGGCCAAGGCGGACCGTCCCGCGCCGGCAGAGGCCGGCGGGGGAAACAAGATGCGCCTGACCAACACTGCGGCCCTGGCCGCGACCGTCGTCCTGGCCGCCACACTGGGCGGGTGCGCCAAGCCTGAGGCCGCGAAGCCCGATGCCGCCAATCCGGGGGACACGGCCAAGGTGGCCGAGCAGATCAAGGGCGAGATGAGCCAGCTGGTGGCCGACTTCCTGTCCAAGGACGTGGCCAAGGCGGTCGCCCACGATGCGCCGGACTATGTGGGCATGTTCCACGGGACGCCCAATGTCATCGGTGTGGCCGGCGACACCGAGGTGACCAAGCAGCAGGCGGCCGACCCCAATGTGAAGCTGGCCATCACCACGGACGCGGTGGACGTGGCCCAGGCCGGCGACATGGCCGTGGCGCGCAACACCTACGACTACACCTTCACCGATCCGGCGACGAAGGCCGCCAAGACCGAGCACGGCAACTGGGTGGTGGGATTCAAGAAGCAGGCGGACGGATCGTTCAAGATCGCCTGGGCGGTGGTCTCGGACTCGCCGCCGGCGGCAGCGGCGGCGCCTGCAGCAGCGCCCGAGAAGAAGTAGGCTGAGCCGGCGTCGGCGCCCGCAAGGACGCGCGTTTCTCGCCTGCGCTTCGGCCGCGGATCAGCGATGCTGCGCGCCGAGTCACGCCCGCGAGGTCCCATGCGCCGCGCCCAGCCCGCGCCCGGAGAGAAGCGCTCCGCCGTCCAGGCGAAGGGCGCCTGCGTCTGCGGCGCGGTGAGCTTCGAGATCGACGTGCCGGCGGTCTGGGCCTGGCACGACCACTCGCAGCGCAGCCGCCACGCCCACGGCGCGGCCTACGCCACCTATGTGGGCAGCTGGAAGAGCCGCTTCCGGATGCTGGAGGGCGAGGCGCACGTCGCCCGCTACGAGGACGCCGAGGCCGGGACGGTGCGCAGCTTCTGCGCCCGCTGCGGCACGCCGCTGTTCTACGAGCGCGCCCCCTCGCCCAAGATCGTCAACATCCCGCGGGCCAATTTCACCACCCGAACGGGCCGCGAGCCGCGCTACCACATGCATGTTTCGGAGCAGGCGGACTGGACCTGGGCGGGCGAGAAACTCAGCCCGCTGAAGGGCTATCCGGGGGTGATGTGGGTCCCGCCCGGCCGGGGGCGAAAGCCGCCTCCCGACGACGTTATTTGAGCCCTTGAATCCTACGGCAGGGGTTCTAAATCCTTGTGCGCCCGGCGCTCCTCCCACGCCGGCGCGCGAACGAAAGGAAACCCCGGAGACATCCGATGCGGCTTGCCACATCGCATGAGCAGATCCACCAGCAAGGCCTCGCCGCGGCGCTCGAGCGCTGGCTGAGGCCCGCCGTCGGGTTCGGCCATCCCCGCGACGTGCTGAAGGACCCGATCCTCGAGGCCACCGAGAAGCGCGCGGTGCTGTCCTCCTGGGCGTCGGACGCCTCGGCCGTCCAGGACCAGCCCACCCTCAGATGGCTGCTCGGCACGCCCGAGCCCGTACCCCTCGCCGACATCCTCGAAGCCCTGGATCGCCTGGACCGGCAGGAGGCCCGCGATGGTCGCGCTCAGCACTAAGGCCCTGAAGGCGCTGGCCGTGCTCGCGCCCCTGGCGCTGGGCGTCGTGCTGCTGGTGCTGGCCTCTGCGGGCGGCGGCTAGCTGAGACTACCGACGATGGAGGCGCGCTGCGACAGCTCGATCCAGTTGCCGTCGGGGTCGCGCACCATGGAGATGCGCGCGGTCGCCCCCAGGGTGACCGGGGCGAGGGCCTCGCGGCCGCCGTGGGCCAGGACCTGGGCGTGCTCGGCGTCCACCTTGAAGACCTGGAAGGTGATGTAGCGCCAGCCGGGCCCCTGCATCTGGGCGTCGGAGGGGGCGTCGGGACTCTCCTCCAGCAGGATCAGGCTCTCGCCGGCCCGGAACACCCCCGGCCGCGTCTCGGCAAGCCCCAACGCCTCGCCGTAGAAGCGCCGATGCGCCGCCAGGTCGCGCACCGCCAGCCGCACGCCGATCTGGGTGACGCCTTCATGGCCGGGCGGAACAAGCGTGACGCGGACGCCCTCCGGATCGGCCAGCGGCCGAGGCCCCGGGAGGCCTTCGCGGGCCACCAGCAGTTCGCGGTATCCGCTCGGCGGATTGGGCGGCAGCGGGGCGGCGTGGTGGTTGATCTTCAGGACGCTGCCCAGCACGTCGTGCCGGTGCTGGTCCTGTCCCCGCCGGATCGGCAGCACATGGTCGAACACCGCCCCGGCCTCGCCCTGCCAGAACGCCAGCATCGGCTCCACCGCATTGGTCGACAGGCCGATATCAATCCGTGGCTTGGCCAGCTGCATGCGCCCGCTCCTCTTGCGCCGCCAGCTTGCCCGTGAAATGGGTTGGGTCAAACAAGCGTTTAAGGGAGCTCGGGATGAAGGCTGCGGTCTATTACGAGAACGGCCCGCCGGAGGTCCTCAAGTACGAGGACGTCCCCGACCCGCAGTGCCATCCCAAGGGCATCCTCATCAAGGTCGAGGCGATCTCGATCGAGGGCGGCGACACCCTGAACCGCTTCCGCGGCCCGCTGATGACCACGCCGCATGTCGTCGGCTACCAGGCCGCCGGCACGGTGGTCGAGGTCGGCGCCGAGGTCACCAGCTTCCGGGTCGGCCAGCGGGTGGCCACCACCGGCGGCTGGGGCAGCCACGCCGAGTTGCGCGCGGTCGCCGCCAAGACCGCCTGGCCGATCCCCGACAACCTGGACGCCCGCCACGCCGCGGTGATCCCGGTGACCTTCGGCACGGCCGACGACTGCCTGTTCGAGTTCGGCCGGATGAAGAAGGGCGAGGTCGTTCTGGTCCAGGCCGGGGCCTCGGGCGTGGGCGTGGCGGCGATCCAGCTGGCGGCCCGCGCGGGCGCCTCCATGGTGCTGGCGACCGCCTCCTCCGACGAGCGGCTGGAGAAGCTGAAGGCCTACGGCCTGACCCACGGGATCAACTACAAGACCCACGACGTGGTGCAGGAGGTCATGCGCCTCACCGACAAGAAGGGCTGCGACGTGATCGTCGACAGCGTGGGCGGGCCCACCCTGCAGAGCTCGATCCTCAGCCTCGCCTATCGCGGGCGGGTCTCGATGGTGGGCCAGGCGGGCCGCGAGCCGATGACGGTGGACGTGGGCTCGATGATGGGCGGCAACCGCTCGCTGTCCGGCGTCTTCCTGGGCGCGGAGATCGCCACCGACCGGGTGCAGCAGAACATCCAGCGGCTGATCGACGACGTGGCCCGGGGCGACCTGAAGGTGGTGATCGACCGGGAGTTCCCGCTCGCCGAGGCCGCCGCCGCCCACCGCTACATCGAAAGCCGCCAGGCGGTCGGCCGGGTGCTGTTGATCCCCTAGCGGGGCCAGTCGTCGCCTAGTGGCCGAAGATCTTCAGCCACAGGCCGGCCAGGCCCAGGAGAATAAACACCCACATGGCCAAGGACAGCAGCAGGGGGACGATTACGCGCATGCCTCGCTTCAGCCCTCCCCCAGAGGCGATTCCTTGGCCCATCATTGGCGCCCAACCCCTGCGAAGACCAGTCGATTCACGCGGAGCGGTAGGGGCGGTTTCAGGATTGCAACTGCCAGGGGAGCCCTGAAGGGGAGCAAGGACATGCCGAGAGCCCGCAACGGCGCCGTCGAGATCGAATATGAGACCTTCGGCGACGACCGGCCGCAGACCGTGATCCTGGTCAGCGGCCTGGGATCGCAGATGACCCGCTGGCCGGAGGCGTTCTGCGCCAAGCTGGTGGCGCAGGGCTATCGCGCCATCCGCTTCGACAACCGCGACACCGGCCGCTCCACCTGGCTGGGCGCAGGCGAGCGCTACACCCTGGCCGACATGGCGGCCGACGCGGTGGCGGTGCTGGACGCCGCCGGCGTGGCCCGCGCCCACATCGCCGGGGTCTCCATGGGCGGGATGATCGTGCAGCGCATGGCCATCGACCATCCGGGGCGCGTGCTCTCCATGACCTCGATCATGTCCGCGCCGGGCGCCGAGGGCACGCTGGTGTCGACGCCTGAGGCCATGGCGGTGCTGAACAACCCGCCGCCGGACCCCGCGGTCGATTTCGACGCCTATGTCGCCCAGGCGGTGAAGAACGCCCGCACCATCGGCAGCCCCGGCTATCCGTGGGATGAGGCCGAGCTGCGGGCGCGGGCGAAGGCCGAGTACGCGCGCGCCTACAACCCCACCGGCGTCGCCCGCCAGCGCGGCGCGATCATGGTCGACGGGGACCGCACCGCCGCCCTCGGCAGCCTGGCGGCGCCCGTGGTGGTGCTGCATGGCGAGGACGACCCGCTGATCCAGCCGATCGGCGGCTACGCGACGGCCGCCGCCATCCCCGGGGCCGAGCTGCGCATGATCCCCGGCATGGGCCACGACCTGCCGCCGGGCCTCTACGACATCTTCGTCGACGCGATCTGCGCCGCGGCGCGCCGCGCGACGGCCCCCGCCTGACCACAAGGACCTGACCCATGGGACGTCTTTCCGGCCGCACGGCCGTCATCACCGGCGCGGCCAGCGGCATCGGCCGGGCGGCCGCCAAGCTGTTCGCCGCCGAGGGTGCGAACATGATCATCGCCGACCGCGCCGAGGCGGTGGCCGAGACCGCGGAGGCCATCCGCGCAGCCGGCGGTAAGGCGGTCGCCCTCACCGGCGACGCCGGCGACGACGCCTTCGTGCGGAGCCTGGTGGACCGGGCCCAGGCCGAGGGCGGGCGGCTGGACGTGTTCTGGGCCAACGCCGGCATCTCGGGCGGCTTCGCGCCGCTGGAGGAGCAGACCGCCGACTACTGGGCCGAAATCCTGCGGGTGAACCTGATCGGACCGTTCCTGGCGGTGAAATACGCCTCGGCTGCGATGATCCCGCACGGCAAGGGCGCGATCATCTGCACCGCCTCGGTGGCGGGTATCCGCTCGGGCGCCGGCGGGCCCGCCTATTCCGCCTCCAAGGCCGGGGTGATCAGCCTGGTGAAGACCGCCTGCAACGAGCTCTACGGCACGGGCATCCGGGTGAACGCCATCGCGCCGGGCCTGATCGAGACCGGCATGACCAAGCCGATCTTCGACGGCGCCCGGGCCCGCGGCAACGAGGACAAGATCGGCCAGCTGAACCCCACTGGCCGCTATGGCCATCCGGAGGAGATCGCCGCGGCGGCCCTGTTCCTGGCCTCCGACGAAGCGTCCTACGTCAACGGCCAGACCATCGCCGTGGATGGCGGGCTTTCCACCTCGCACCCGGTGGTGCGCCGCAAGCGATGATCCTGCTGCTGCGCCACGGCGAGACCTTCTGGAACCGCGAGCGCCGCATCCAGGGCCGGATGGAGAGCGACCTGACGCCGCTGGGCGAGCGCCAGGCGCGGGCGATGGCCGGCCTGGTCGCCGACCTGGTGCGGCGCGAGGACGGCGAGTGGCGCCTCGTGGCCAGCCCTCTCGGCCGCGCCCAGCGCACCGCGGCCATGGTGGCCGAGGCCGCGGGACTCACGGTCGAGACCGACGCGCGCCTCGCTGAGATCCATTGCGGCGCCTGGGAGGGACGGTTGCGCGACGAGATCGCCCAGCATCACCCGGAGAGGTTCGCGAACCGCGAATGGTTCTTCGGCGCGCCGGGCGGCGAGACCTTCGACGACGTGACCGCCCGCGCCCGCGACTGGCTGGCCTCGCTCGAGCCCGAACCGGGCCGGCGCGTGGTGGCCGTGAGCCATGGCGTGTGGGGTAGGCTGCTGCGCGGCGCCTATGCCGGCCTCGATCGACAGGCGACCCTGGACCAGGACGTCCCCCAGGATGCGGTGTTCCGCCTTCAAAACGGCCAGATCGACCGCTTCGACTGCGCGCCCGCCTGCTGATATCGGGGCCCGATGGTCCGCGCCGCCCTCCTCGCCCTCGCCCTGTTCGGCTCCGGCCCCGCCCGGCCCGACAGCGTCGACTACCGCCTGGACATCGAGCCGCCGGCGGACGGACGCCCGCCGGTGCTGGACGTGCAGATCCGCCTGCGCGGCGACGCCGGCGGCCAGACGACCCTGGACCTGCCGGACCACTATGCGGCCGGGAACGAGGCCTGGCGCTATATCTCGGACCTGAAGGTGGACGGGGCGGCGGTGAGCGCGCCCGACGCGGCGCACCGCGTGCTGCGTCACCGGCCGGGCGCCAAGCTGACGGTCCGCTATCGGGTGCAGTCCGCCTACGACCACGACCCGGACGCCGCCGAGGTCAATCCGCTCAAGGGCCCGCTGCTGCGGCCGGGGTTCGTCGCGGCGCTGGGGCCGTTCGTGTTCGCGACACCGCACGGGCGCGAGGCTCAGGCGGCGACCTTCCAATGGGGCCGGCTGCCGAAGGGCTGGGCGGCGGCCTCCGACCTGGACGGCGCCGCGGAGGGCCGGCCGAAGACCGTCGCCGACCTGCCGGACTCGCTGGTGTTGGCGGCGCCGGGCCTGCAGGCCGAGAGCGCGGGGGATGGGGCGCTGCGCCTGGCCTTCGTGGGCGCGGGCGGCCTGCCGAACGCGGACATCGCCAAGACCGCGGCCACCCTGGTCGGCGCCGAGCGGGCCTTCTGGGGCGAGACGAGCGGACCCTATCTGGTCGGGGTCGTGGGCCTGACCGAGGGCGAGCGCACCGCCGCGGCCGGCGGGGTCGGCCTGGGCGAGGCCTTCGCCCTCTTCGCGAGCCCGCATGCGCAGGACCGGCTGGCCTACACCGTGGCGCACGAGGGCCTGCACAGCTGGATCCCGCGGGCGCTGGGGACGCGGCCCAACAGCGACGCCTTCTCCTGGGTCCTGGGCGAGGGCTTCACCGATTTCCTGGCCTATCGGATGCTGCTGCGCACCGGGCTGGAGACGCCGGCCCAGGTGGTCGAGCGCATGGACGGCCAGCTCTACGGCTACGACCACTCGCAGGTCCGCACCGCCCCCGGCGCGCGCATCCCGGCGGAGTTCCACACCAACGCCGACGTCGGCCAGCTGGCCTACCAGCGCGGCTTCCTGCTGGCGCTGAAGTGGGACGAGGCGATCCGGGCCAAGACCGGCGGGCGTGCGGACCTCGGCACGGTCCTGCGGCGCATGCGCGACCATGCGCGCCAGTTCCCCCCGGGCCAGGCGCCGGACCTGACCACCGGCTTCATCTCGGCGGCCTGGGTGGAGGCGCGGCTGGACCTGCGGCCCGACATCGCCCGCTACGTGGACGGCGGCGCGGCCATCGACCTGCCGGAGGAGATGTTCGATGGCTGCCTGCAGGCGCGGGTGACGGTCTCGCCGGCGTTCGATCCGGGCTTCGACCCCCAGGCCTCGTTCGCGGCCAAGACGCTGAAGGGCGTGCGGCGGGGCGGTCCGGCCTGGGTCTCCGGCCTGCGCGACGGCATGGCGCTGGACAGCTGGACCTTCACGCCCGGCGACACCACGCGGCAGGTGGAGCTGGTGGTCCGCGGCGCAGCGGGACGGGGCAAGGCCGTGAAGGCCGGCAAGCCCCACAAGGTCGCCTTCTGGCCCTACGGCGACGCCGACGCCTCCAAGCGCAAGCTGCAGCTCACCCCGGGCCTGAACGCCCAGCAGATCGCCGCCTGCGGGCGCAAGCTCGCGGGGCTCTGAATGCAGGGGTGAAGCTGCAACCTCTGCGCGACGGGTTCGCGGCCCAGGGGATCGGGTTTGCGCCACGGCGCAGGCAGGCGCAGGGGTCCAGCGGAGCCGGCGCGCACGGGGCATAGGCCGCGCTCTTTCAACCGACGGGCGTCAGTCGCATGCGCAAAATTCTTGGCCTGGCGCCGGTCGCCACGGCGCTTCTGCTCGTCGGAGCGCCGGCCGCGGTCGCCGGCCCTCTCCCGCCCTCCGCCAACGCCGCCCAGATCCAGGCGGGTCTGCAGGCCATGCGGGACTACAACCTCATCGCGCTCAAGGACCTCAGCTCTTCGTCCGAGGTGGAGGGGCGCGCGTTCGTCGGCGGCAACCTTTCCGGCAATTCCAGCAACTACTTCACCCAGCCGCACGGCCTGACCGGAGGCAACGGCCTGGTGGTCGCCGGCAACGTCTCCGGCGGGACCAAGCAGGTCAACAACGGCGCGGCCCTCGCGGTGGGCGGCAACCTGACCAGCGGCGCCAACATGAACGCAGGGCCCGGCGGGACCGGCACGGTCAAGGTCGGCGGGTCGATCTCCGGCGGGACGGTCAACGCCAACAACACCGCCGTCTACGTCAACGGCGACGTGGCCAATGTGAACGCGCACGATGTCTACTACGGGGGAGCGCTCGGCGCGAACGTCAACGGCGTGAAGCACGCCGGCGACACGTCCCAGGCCACTCTCGGCGCCGATCTGGCCGCCCAGGCCGCCGCCTATGCGACCGACTTCGCCGACCTCTCGGCCTATCTGGATGGCCTTACGCCGAGCGGGCCCCTCTCCAGCTTGCTGACCTATTCCGGCCAGACGGCGAAGTTCAACGCGGGCGCGGGGACCGGCGTGGCCGTGTTCGACATCGCCGACCTGGCGGCCGCCCTGGCCGGCATGAGCAACATCCAGTTCACCCTGCCCACCACCTACGACCTCGTGGTGATCAACGTGACCTCGCCCAGCTTCACCATGTCCGGTGGCGTGAACTTCAACGGCCCGACCAACCTGGGCCAGAAGGTGATCTGGAACTTCGTCAACGCCACCACCCTGAACCTCGGGTCCAGCTTCTTCGGCTCGGTCCTGGCGCCGAACGCCACCCTCACCAACGGCAACTTCATCGAGGGCTCGGTGGTCGCCAAGTCCGTGAACCAGAACGGTGAGATCCACATGAACAACCTCACCGGCGGGCTGGGCCCGATCGCGACCCCGACGCCTGAGCCAGCCGCCTGGGCCCTGATGATCCTCGGCTTCGGCGCGGCCGGCGCCGCACTGCGCCGCCGGCGGCTGCTGAGCGTCTAGAGCACGAGTTAGTGCAGCTGGCCGCGGCGCCAGCGCCAGGGCGGGAGGGCGTCGCGGCGGGGTTCGAGGTAGCGGTAAGCCGCCAGGGCGCCCAGGGCTGCGGCGACTCCGAGCGCGAACGCCGCCGCGGCGGTCACCGCCACGCCCGCCGTGCCCAGGCGGACCGGGCCGCGCGCCATCCAGTGCACCAGCTCGCCGTCCGGCTTCGGCGCGGGGGGCGCGAAGCTCTCCTCCAGGCCGATTTCCTCGATGGACTCGCTCATGGTTCCAGCTCCCGCTTGCAGCTGAGCTAACCCGCGCCCGAGCCGGGGGTTCCGCCGGCCCGCGCGGACGGCTAGAACCGGCCCTCGAATTCCACGCGTTATCAAGATCGAAAATGGCCGGACACTCAAAGTTCAAGAACATCATGCACCGCAAGGGCCGCGCGGACTCCGCGCGCTCCAAGCTGTTCTCCAAGCTTTCGCGCGAGATCACCGTGGCGGCCAAGACCGGCCTGCCCGATCCGAACATGAACGCGCGCCTGCGCCTGGCCGTGGCCAACGCCAAGGCCGAATCGATGCCCAAGGACGTGATCGACCGCGCCATCAAGAAGGCGATCGGCGGCGACGCGGAGACCTATGAGGAGATCCGCTACGAGGGCTTCGGCCCCGGCGGGGTGGGCCTGATCGTCGAGGCCCTGACCGACAACCGCAACCGCGCGGCGTCCAACGTCCGCTCCACCTTCTCCAAATACGGCGGCAACCTGGGCGAAACCGGCTCGGTCTCGTTCATGTGGGATCGCGTGGGCCAGATCGTCTACGGGCCCGAGGCGGGCTCGGAGGACAAGGTCATGGAGGCGGCCATCGAGGCCGGCGCCGACGACGTGGAGAGCGACGAGGACGGCCACACTATCTTCACGGCCTTCGACCAGCTGTCGGACGTCGCCCAGGCCCTGGAGGCGGCGCTCGGCCCGGCCAAGTCCACCCAGATCGCCTGGCGGCCCAAGGCCCTGACGCCGCTGTCCGGTGACCCGGTGGCCACCCTGATGAAGCTGGTGGAGACGCTGGAAGACGACGACGACGTCCAGAACGTATACTTCAACGCCGACATTCCGCCGGAGGAGCTGGAGAAGCTGGCAGGCTGATGGCCAAGCGCGCGCAAAAGGACGACGACCCGCAGGTCACGGACCTCGGCCGCTATCGCAAGCAGCGGGAGGCGGCGGCGCGCAAAGCCAAGCCCCCGCGCACGCCGAACCCGTCGTCGTTCCTCGGCGCCAATCCGCGCGCGGGGCTGATCCTGGCGGCGGTGGTGCTGCTGGTCCTGGCGATCTACGTCCTGCCGCGGTTTCTGCATTGAACGGCCCAGGTCTGCTGGGGGATGGCCTGCTGGGGGATGGCCTGCTGGGGGGCGGCCTGGCGGGCGACCTGCTGTCAGTCGGCGCCGCGGCGCTCGCCGGCGCCCTGCTGGGCCTCGACCGCGAGCTGCGCGGGCACCCCGCGGGCCTGCGCACCCATACCCTGGTGGCCCTGGTCTCGGCCCTGCTGATGGCGGCGGCGGCGCGGTCGGGCGCCGGGGGAATGGACCCAGGCCGCGTAGCCCAGGGCCTCCTGACCGGCATCGGCTTCCTTTGCGGCGGGGTGATCTTCCGCCAGGGGCTGTCGGTGCTGGGCGTCACCACCGCCACCTCGCTGTGGGCCGCCTCGGCGATGGGCGTGCTGTTCGGTGCGGGCGCCACGGAACTGGCGGCGGGCGGGACGGCGGCGGCCCTGGCGGTGCTGACCCTGCTGCGCCTGGTGGGCGAGCGGCTGCCGGCCAGCCACATCCTGGACGTGGCGGTGGCCTACCGCCGCGAGGGCCCGTTTCCGGAGGCCCAGTTCCGCGCCGTCCTGGGCGAGGCCGGGCTGGAGGCCAAAACCCTGCGCCACCGGCTGATCCCCGAGGAGGCGGCGATCGAACTGGGCGCCACCCTGCGCGAGCCGCGGGGCCTCAGCACCGGCCGGCTGGCCCAGCGGCTCAGTGAGGATCCGCGCGTGCTCCGCTTCCAGATCGAGCCGGCGGCCCGCGAGCCATAGGCGCCGCCGCGCGGCTGCGGCTATGGTCGCGCCAAGACCAAAAGGGGGGAACCATGAAGACCGCCATCGCCGCCGGCGCGGCCGCCGCGCTCAGCCTGCTGGCCGCGGGCCCGGCCCTCGCCGCCGACTATGTCTCCATCGTCCAGGAGACCGCCGTGAACGCGCCCGCCGAGATCGCCTGGAAGAAGGTCAATGGCTACTGCGCCATCGCCGCCTGGCTGAAGGTCAGCTGCGAGATCACCTCGGGGACCGACGGGGAGCTGGGCGCGGTGCGCAAGATCGCCGGGCGGATCGAGGAGGTCATCGTGGCCCGCACGCCGATGTCCTACACCTACGCCGACCCCAACCAGCCGATCCTCTACCACGGCACGGTCGAGGTGCGGCCGGTGGACCACAAGACCTCGAAGATCGTCTACACGCTGTTCTACGACCAGGCCTCGATCAAGGAAGACGCCCGCGCCGCCAACAAGGAAGGCCGCACCCGCACCTTCGCCAAGGTCCTGGAGACCATGAAGGCCGCGGCGGAGGCGAAGTAGGGCTCAGCCGCGCCGCAGGTTCTTCCACACCACGGCGGCGATGATCAGGATGAAGGCGGCCAGGCGCAGCAGATAGACGTAGCCCTGGTTCTCGCTGGGGATGCCGAACAGCACCGGCGCGGCCTGGTTGGCCGCCAGCAGGACGAAGGCGGCGGCGAAGGCGGCGAACAGGCCATCGCCGGTCCGGCGCCAGAACTTCAGGAAGAACAGCGCCACGGCCAGGAAGCCCAGCCCCAGGGCGCCGGCCACGAAGGCGGCCAGGACGGGGTCGATGTGGGTCACCGTTCGGCCTCCCAGATGAAGCCATAGAGCAGCACCGCCACCGCCGCGAGGGAGGCCGCCTGCCGCCACGGCCACAGGTCGACGCTGGGCAACAGCACGAGGTCGAGGACCAGCAGCAGGTTGTTGAGCGCCAGGCACACGAAGCCCAGGGCCGCCCAGAACAGCAGCCGCGAGCGCGTCTGGCGCCAGGCGTGAAGCAGGAGCGAGGCGCAGGCCACGCTGGTGAGCAGGCAGAGGGTGTAGACCGCCGACGGTCCCAGGGCCGCCATCACTTCTCTCCCCGGAACTTGAAGGCGTCGGCCAGGCCCTGGATGGGGTCCGTCCGCGACGCGATGAGGTTGATGATGGCCACCGGCCGCTGGCGGTAGGCGGCCTCCAGCCGCGCCGCCAAGCCGTCCAGCACAGGATTGGCGGCCGCATAGCGCCAGCAGCTGTCGTCGTCGCGGACCGCAAGGCCGCTACGCTCGAACGCCGCCAGGATGTCGGCCACGAGGTTGGTGCTGGCGCGCAGCTCGCGCACCAGGGCCTCGGCGGCCCAGCACCGCTCGGCCTCGCGCCGCAGCAGGAGCAGCAGCTCGACCGCCCAAACCGAGCGCATATGCTCGCGCACGAACGCGGACAGCTCAGGGTCGCCGGACAACACCCCTCCCCAGCAGCCCCCCGGCTGGCGCCAACCTAGCGCCTGGATTCCCGGGATCAAGCCCGGGACGAATGGCCGCGCGGCCGGCGGGCCGGTCCTGAGGGATCATACGGTCGGTCGGAAAGGCGGGGCCGGCAAGGCGGTCTCTGGCCGACCGCCGTTCGGGATTCGACCGTGCGGCCAAGGCTGAGCTAGAACTTCGGTCAGGTCCGGGGGGAACGGGAGCGTCATGCAAAGACGGAAGGTCGATCGCGCCCAGCGTATGCGCGTCCGCCGCATCTGGTGGGAGCGCAATGGCGCCTTCGTGCGCGGCGCCTTCGCCGGCAGTGCGATCACGGCGCTGGCCGCCTGGGTGATCGAGGCCTGGGTGCTGAAATAGCCGCGCGGCGGACCCTGTTGCTGGCGCTGGTCGCCCTGGCGGCGGCCGGGCCGGCCGGCGCGGCGTCCCGGCTCGACGAGGCCGCGGTCCGTGCCTTCCTGGCCCGCCAGGAGCGGCTCTGGAACGCCCGGGACCTGACCGGCTTCTTCGCCACCTATGCGCCGGACGCGGTGATCGCAGACCAGGCGCGCACCGGGGACGGCAAGATCGTGCCCTATGGCCAGAGCTCGGTGAGCCAGGCCCGCGCCCAGGCCCGGCGCGCCTTCGCCCGCTCGAAGGTGCGCCAGGCGAGCGAGGCGCCGCGCGTGGAGGTGGCGCCCGACGGCCGCTCGGCCCGCACCTTCGCCCGCCAGACCTCGCGCATCGAGACGGGCGGCAAGGTGCGCACCGTCTGCGGCGAGAGCGTCCAGACCCTGGCGCTGAGCGGCGGGCGGATCGTCTCGCGCGGCCAGACCGACACCGTGGTGCGCTGCCCGCATTGAGCCCCGCGGCGCGCCCAGGCTAGTGTGCCGCCATGCTCCGACGCTCGCTCCTCGGCCTTGCCGCCGCCTTCGCCTGTTCCGCCGCCTGGGGCCAGACCCCGGCGAGCCCGCCCGCCGCGACGCCAGCGCCCGCCACGCCCGAGGCGCCGGCCGCCAAGCCGCTGCCGCGGGTGAAGCTGGAGACCGCCCAGGGCGACATCGTCATCGAGCTGGAGACCGACAAGGCCCCGATCACCGCCCGCAACTTCCTGCGCTATGTGGACAAGGGCCTGTTCAACGGAGCGACCTTCTACCGGGCCTCGCGGCCGCCGGGCTACACCGCCACCGACTACGGCTCGGTGCAGGGCGGGCTGCAGAACGATCCCAAGAAGGTGCTGCCGCCGATCGCCCACGAGCCGACCACCAAGACCGGCCTGCACCACACCAACGGCGTGATCTCCATGGGGCGGCATGCGCCCGGCACGGCCCAGGCCGACTTCTTCATCTGCCTGGGCGACCAGACCTACCTGGACGCCGACCCCAAGGACCCCAAGGCCAACCCGGGCTTCGCCGCCTTCGGCCACGTGGTCTCGGGCCTGGAGGTGGTGCAGAAGATCATCGGCCTGCCCGTCGACCCCAACAAGGGCGAGGGCGTGATGAAGGGCGAAATGCTGAAGGCCCCGGTGAAGATCACCAGGGCCTCGCGCGTCAGCTGAACGGACCGCCGCGGCCCTGGTGGCGGCGGCGTGCTCGGGCTAGCCTGGACCGCATGGACACCCCCGACGACGGCTGGAAGCATTCGGGCGTGCGCGTGATCGCGGGCGACCAGCTGGACCCGGCGACCGCGACGACGCCCGGGATGGACCGCGCCGTGGCCATCGACCGGGCCCGCGTGGGCGCCCAGAAGCTGTGGGCCGGCACCGTGCACATCCACGCCAACGCCAAGACGGCCCCGCACCATCATGGCCCGCTAGAGAGCGTGATCTACGTCGTCTCGGGCCGGGCGCGGATGCGCTGGGGCGAGCGGCTGGAATATGTGGCCGAGGCGGGGCCCGGCGACTTCATCTATGTGCCGCCCTTCGTGCCCCACCAGGAGATCAACGCCTCCACCGACGAGACCCTCTCGTGTGTCCTGGTGCGCAGCGACAGCGAGGCGGTGGTGGTCAACCTCTCGATCGAGCCCGCAGAGAAGCCCGAGGGCGTGGCCTGGGTGGACCCGATCCACCGTGGCTGAGGCCCCCGACCCGTCGATGGACGCCGCCAATGCCGACGGCCGCGCCGGCTGGCGGCCGCTGGCGATCCAGGTCGGCGGCCGCACCTATGAGGGCGCGTTCCAGACCGTGGCCGACGAGGTGCAGGTGGTGGGCAAGCCCGGCTCGCGGCAGGCGCGGCTGGGGCCCTGGGAGAGCCCGCGGGGCCTGGCCGAGCGGCTGCTGGCGGACCTCCATGGGCTAAGCGAGGCGCCCGCCGCCCCCCGTGAGCCGGACGCGCCGGACGCGCCGCCCGAACCGCCGGCGTCCGCCACGCCGACCGCGCCGCCCGACAACCGGGTGGGCCTGGCGCTGCTGGCCGGCTTCCTGGCCCTGGGCGCCGTGCTGCACCTGGCCGCCCCGGCGCGCACCCCGGCGACCTTCGCCTTCGTGGTGGCCGGCTGGCTGCTGGCGGTGATGGCGCACGAGTTCGCCCATGCGCTGGTGGCCTACCTGGGCGGCGACCGGACCGTGCGCGCCAAGGGCTACCTCGCCTTCGACCCGCGGCGCTATGCAGACCTGGGGACCAGCCTGGTCCTGCCGATGCTGGCCCTGGCCCTGGGCGGGATCGGTTTTCCGGGCGGGGCGGTCTGGGTGCGCACCGACCTGATGCGCAACCGCGCCTGGCGCTCGGCCTCGGCGCTGGCCGGGCCGGCGGCGACCCTGGTGGTCCTGCTGGCGCTGGCGCTCGTGCTGGCGCTCTGGAGCCGCATGGCGCCGCCCGACATGCTGTTCTCGGCCCTGGCCATGCTGGCCTTCCTGCAGGCCATGGCGCTGGTGCTGAACCTGCTGCCCATTCCGGGGCTCGACGGCTTCAACGTGCTGCGCCCGTTCCTGCCGCGCCGCTGGACGGCGGGCCTGCGGCGCTTCGAGGGCCTCTCCATGCTGGTGCTGCTGGGCCTGCTGTTCTTCGTGCCGGGGGTCAGCGAGGGACTGTTCAAGGTAGCGGCCGGGCTCGCCACCACCCTCGGCGTGCCGCGCGCCGCCATCGGCGACGGCTGGGCGGATTTCCACTTCTGGCAGGGCTGATCCCGTTTGGGGGCTGATCATCCCGTCTGGGGACTGTAAAGGCGGCCGCTTTCGCCTGCGTGGCGAACCCGCTGGCGTTGAAGGCCCGGTATGCACCAATGGATTGGTGGCCGCGTTGGTACTGTAAAGCTTATGTGTAGGTCACGGGATCGGGGAAGCTCCCATGCACTTCATGCTTAGCGGATTGGGCGTCGACTTGGCCCAGCCGGTGGAAAGTGGCGTTTTCGGCGCATTCGACGACGCCGTTCGCGAGGCGGAGTCCCTGCTGGAACGTTTTCCGCTCTGCGAGGCCGTCGAGATCTTCGGCGGCGGCGCCTTCGTGGCCGACGTGGGCCGGCTGCTCAACTAGGAGGATCGGGTCGGAGGACAGGCCGCGGGCCTATCCCGCGGCGACGCCTTGCCGGCGGCGCAGCATCGCGCCGACCGCACCGAAGCCCAGGATCATCAACGTCCAGGCGGCCGGTTCCGGGACCGCGCCGAGGCTCCCCTCGAGGGCGCCATCGACCGTGCCGCCGAGCGCGCCCACCGGCGGCAGGGGCGGCGGCGGCGGAGGTGGCAACGGGATATCGCCCGGCACGCCGACCGTGGAGAACCCGCCGGCCAGCGACTGGTAGTGGACGCCGAAATTGCTGAACGTGACGCTGGTCGGGGCCGCGACCGCCGTGACCACCGGCTGGGTCGAGGTGTCGGTGCGGATCAGCTTGCCCTTCTTGTTATAGACCGGCGTCTGGACGGTGACGTAGGTGGTGATGGCGCTCTCGAAGTTGAGGCTGAATGCGCCGGTCCCGACCTGGCCCGAGGCGACGCCGCCCGAGCCGCCGCCCGAGCAGCTCGCGCCGCCGGTGTCCTTCAGGCAGAACTCGAACGTGCCCAGCGAGGCCAGCTGGCCGTCCTCGGCGTACTGGCCGAACGCACCGCTGAGGCCGCTGGCGCCGACCAGGTCGGGACCCACGTCCCAGCCGATGGTCGACAGGCGCGAGGCCTCGGTGGAGGTGTTGCTGAGGGTGTAGCCGAAGTTCCACTGGTAGCCGTTGTTGCTGACGCCCACGAGCGAGACCGCGAAAGTGGAATGCAGGCCCGCATCGAGCGCCGTCGTGCCCACCTGATAGCCGGCGATATAGACCTGCGGCTCGGGCGCGCCGGGCGTGGTGAAGGTGAGCGAGGTCACCGCCGCGGCCGCCGGGCCGCCGGCGGCGAGCGCCAGCGCGGCCGTGACGGCAGCGAGGGGGGCGGCGAGGGAGAAGGTCCGGTCGGGCATGAGGTCCACGGCTGCAAAGGGGCCTTCGCTGGGGGCGAGACCGATCTGTCGTTCGTGGGGATCATGGGGGCGGCGCAGTTAAAATCCTGCCCTATGGCGCAGCGCCCGGCTGGACGCGCAAGACAAAAGCCCCGGCGGTGAGGCCGGGGCTTTCATCGAAGTCCGTGCGCCAGCGATCAGGCGGCGATCGTCCGCCGGCGGCGCAGCATGGCCCCGGCCCCGCCGAAGCCCATGATCATCAGGGCCCAGGTGGCGGGCTCCGGAACCGTCGTGGTCGTCGGAAGATTGGCCCCGCCGATCCGGATGTGACCGACGCCGACGAGCGGGGGGGCGTTGAAGCTGACGTGGGTGAACACGTCGCCGCCATCCGCATTCGCGTTGAAGAAGTTGTTCTGCTTGTTGCCGTTGAAGATCTGGCTGAACTGCGTGTTCGAGGCGTCGTAGCCGAAGATCGTCACGCTCCAGGGATCCTGCGGACCACCGCCGTTCGGCGGGTTCAGGTCGAACTCGATGTGGGTGAACCGGTAGCCGCCGGTCAGGGCGAAATCGAGCGAGTCGAAGGTCAGCGGGTTCTGCTTCGTCGACCCCGCGGCGTTGACCCAGGCTTGACCCTGGCCTTGGCCGTTCGGATTGGACGTGATGTTCTGCGGATCGAAGTCGGTGATGATCACGCCGACGGTGCCGTTGACGATCGTCCCGTTCACGATGTTGTCGCTGCCGTCGTCGTTCCCGTCCAGGTGGACGGTATCACCCTGGCCGCCGCAGGTATTCGCGGCACCCTCGCAGAACGTGATCGCGGCATTCGCCGGCGCGGCGAAGGCCAGCGTCCCTGCGGCAAGCGCCGCAACTGTAAGTAGCCTATTCATAAAATACCCCTGTTCCTGCTAGCTTGCCAAGCCGCTAAGCCTGCGCCCCCATCAACAGGTATATACCTCCCGTTAACCTTTACGACCAGAATCACGTAACGGGGGATTCTCTACAGCCTGGACTGATCGGGACGGCGCGGACCCACTTCCCCGCGAAGGCGGGGGCACGCGCGCCTCACCCGCGCGCAACAAAAAGCCCCGGCGCGAACCGGGGCTTTTCCGAAGAATTTTCCGAAGCTTAGGCGTGGACGAGACGCCGCCGGCGCCGAAGCATCGCGCCTGCGCCGCCGAACCCGGCGATCATCAGCGCCCAACCGGCCGGCTCCGGGATCGGGGTGGTGATCGTGCGGTAGGCGTCCTTCGCCGCCACGTTGTAGGTGCAGGGGTTGCCGCCCTTGACGCTCGCGTCGCAGATGTCGGCGGTGAACCACCACTTGCCCGTGGGCGCGTTGTTGGAGAAGAAGTGGTTGCCGGTCCCGAGGTCTTCGAGCTTGCCGGTCACGGAGTCGAACGTCGCGCCGACCCCGGCGAAGGTGATGCCCGCATCGTCGTGCAGGAAGAACACCAGCGGACCCTTGATGCCGTTGGCCGAGCCGTTGTTCTCGTCCCAGTGGCCTGCCACGTAGGTGTAGTCGAGCACCTTCGTCTTGGTCGTGGTTGTCTTGGTCGTATAGATCGGCTTGGAGTAGTCGTAGATTGGCTTGCTATAGTTGTAGATCGGCTTGCTGTAGTCGTAGATCGGCTTGCTCTTGTCGTAGACCGGGTTGCCCTTGTTGTCGAAAACGGGCTTGCCCTTATTGTCGACCTTCTGCTGGTAGCCGGTGATCGTATAGCCGGTGATCTGGTAGCCGCTGATCTGGTAGCCGCTGATCACCTGGTTCGTGGTCGTCAGGGTCTCGAAGTGGAACCCGGAGACGACGTTCTGGCCGTCGACCCACGTGCTGCAGCAGCCGATCTTGTTGGTGAAGTCGCCGAACGGCGTCGCCTCGAACGCCGCCGGCATGGTGCGGCCGCCATCATAGAAGTTCTGGCCCAACGCGTTGATCACCGTCACCGGCGCCGCATTCTCCGTGTTGTACAGGAAGGGCTCGTGCGGCCCGCCGGTGTTGACGAACAGCGAGTCCGGATTGGTCAGGGTGACGGTGACCTTCAGGGTCGTGCCGTTCGAATGGGCCGCCGTGGCGTCGAAGCCGTCCTCGATCGTGACGGTGCCGTAGGGCGTGGCCGACTGGGCGACGTTGGAGTTGCCCGCATCGCGGTACTCGAGCAGCGACGTCCAGGTGACGGCCGAGGCCGAACTGGCGAAGGTCAGCGCCGCGGCGCCGATGCCCATCGCGAAAATTTTCCTTAGCATAGCCCCAACCCCACTCGTCTTCAGCTTGGCAATATCACGTATGGCCAGGGTTCAAAGTCCAAACCCCCTGGAGGGGAATCCGCGCAGTCCTAGGGTGCCTCAGAGGAGTACTTGACGCCGTTTTCGGCAACTGCGGCGCGAAAAGCATCCGATCCCGGTTGCTTGCGGCGACTCCACGACGCAACGACAATGGCCCAGCTCGGGGAACCGCATTCCTTTAGCCCCACAAGGTGACGCCCTCGCCCCCCAAGGCGGGGGCGTTGTCTTTGGGCGGGGGCGTTGCCTTTGGGCGGGGGCGTTGTCTTTCCGCCCGGGCGTCGTCCTTTCCGCCGAGCGCCGCGCGGGCCATGCTCGCCTTCGCCATGACCGCGATTCGACCCGTCCGCATCCTGGGCCTCGACCCGGGGCTGCGCCGCACCGGCTGGGGCGTGATCGTCTGCGAGGGCGCGCGGCTCAGCCACGTGGCGCACGGGGTGATCGCGCCCAAGGACAGCCTGCCCTTCGCAGAGCGGCTGACCCTGCTGTTCGCCGGCATCGAGGCGGTGATCGCCGCGCACGCCCCCGACGAGGCCGCGGTCGAGGAGACGTTCATGAATTCCAACCCCGCCTCGGCCCTGAAGCTGGGGCATGCCCGCGCCATGGCCCTGGTGGTCCCGGCCCGCGCCGGCCTGGTGGTCGCCGAATACGCCGCCACCGTGGTCAAGAAGGCCGTGGTGGGGACCGGGGCGGCGGACAAGGCCCAGGTGGGCTGGATGATCGCCCGCCTGCTGCCGACGGCGGGCAAGACCGCCAGCGACTCCGCCGACGCCCTGGCAGTCGCCATCGCCCACGCCCATGCGCGGACCGCGCGGCGGGTGGCGTGAGAGGCCCCTCATATCATTTGAACATCTTAGAGATCGTCATGGCCGATGACGCGCTGAGAGAGAGAACGTCAGCCTAACCGCTCGGCGGCGTGATCGAGGGGCTGGTGGCGGCGCGGAGCAGGGCCTGGCGGTACGAGCCGGGATCGGCGCCCTCCGGTTTCAGGATGAAGCGGTTGGGCGTCGCGGTGGGCTCCCGGGTCGGGAAGACGCTGCGGTCGATGCCGCCGGCCAGGGTCAGCACCACGTCCTGCCAGAACTCCGGCTGGTCGAAGTAGAAGCAGTGGCTGGTCTGCGGGCTGAGCTCGGCGCCGAGGCCGGGATAGGCGCCGTGGAAGAAGGCCGTGCAGTCCACCTCGCACATCATGGCAGGCGCATCGTCCGGCAGCCCGACCCGGCCCATGCGCGGCGCCAGGTCCAGCCGCTTGGCGTTGGAGACCACCAGCGCCTTGTCGTAGCGGTTGCAATAGGCGGTGAGCCGCCCGGCGTGCTTCACGAACATCCGGGCGCTGACCTGGCCGGCGGCGAAGACGCTGTGGTCCACGTCGGCGGCGGCGAACATCAGCTGGCCGACCTTCCAGTCCGGCGGCACGTCCTGGTAGGCCCAGGTGAAGGCCTGCTGCACCACGAAGCCGCCCATGGAGTGGGCCAGGACGTGGACGTTGACCGTGCAGTCGGCCTGCTGGGCCGCCTCCAGCACGGAGATGCCGCTGGTGACCAGGGCGCTGGCGGCGGCGCGGGCGTTGGCGCGGTCCGGCAGGTAGGCGAACACCAGCCCGTCCGAGGGCCAGTCGTAGCTGACCAGCTGGCCGGTCCAGCCGGCCGCGGCGAGGGCGGCCGCGCACTTCATGTGGAAGGCCCGCGCCGAGGCGTGGCTGACGTTGAAGCCGTGCACCAGGAAGAGGATGTCGCCCACCCGGGTGGGATTGCCGACGCGATTGGTGGTGTCGGTGGGGAACTGGGACATCAGCCGCTGCAGCCAGCCGCCTTCCACGGCGTCGGTCCCGAGGTCCCGCTCCGGCCCGGCGGCGTCGTCGAAGGTGAGGTAGCGCGCGGGGCCGACGGCGTCCGGGTTGTCCGCCCGTCGGGTGGTGATCATGAACTGCCGCATGGCCCGCCGCCTCCCCGTCCTGGCGTCGGCGCGGTCGGCGCCAGCCGCGCCGCGCGTATCGCCCGCCCCGGACAGCCCGAGGTTGAACCATCGCCGGGGCCTGTCAACGCCGCCAGGCGACGGAATGCGGTCCCCGGCGCGTGCCAGCAGAAGGGCGCAGCGCCAGCCCAAGTTGCGCCATCGTCCCGCTGCATCCTGCCAGCCCCGAAGGAGCCGCACGCGTGAAGGCCGCCCTCGCACTCGCCGGCGTCGCAATCGCCGCCCTGGCGCCCCTGGCGCTGGCCGGGGCGGCGCGGGCGCAGGCCGCCGCCGCCGTGAGCGCCCACGACCTGGCCCTGCTGAACCGGCTGACCTGGGGCGCCTCGGCCCCGGCAGCGACGGCGCTGCAGCGCGAGGGGCCGCGGCGCTGGCTGGACCACCAGCTGCGGCCGGGGCCGGACGCGGCCCTGCCCGACGCCGCCCGGGCGCAGATCGACGCCCTTCCGATCGCGCACGAGCCGATGGCCGACCTGGTGGTGCGGATGGACGCCCAGAACAAGGCCGCCAACCAGCTCACCGACCCCGACGCCAAGAAGGCGGCGCAGCAGGCCTATCAGCAGGCGATGACCGAGCTGGCGCGCGAGGCGGCGACGCGCTCGCTGCTGCGCGACCTCTATTCGCCCGACCAGCTGCAAGAGCAGATGACCTGGTTCTGGCTGAACCAGTTCAACGTCCACCAGTACAAGCGCGATGTCCGCGCCATGGTCGGCGACTACGAGGACCAGGCGATCCGGCCGCACGCCCTGGGCCGCTTCCGCGACCTGCTGGCCGCGACGCTGAAGCACCCGGCCATGCTGCGCTACCTGGACAACGACCAGAACGCCGCCGGCCACATCAACGAGAACTACGCCCGCGAGATCATGGAGCTGCACACCATGGGCGTGGGCTCCGGCTACAGCCAGGCCGACGTGCAGGAGCTGGCGCGGATCCTGACCGGCGTGGGGGTGAGCCTCTCGCCGACCCCGCCCAAGCTGAAGGCGGCCTATGCGCCGCTGTACGTCCGCGAGGGGCTGTTCGAGTTCAACCCCAACCGCCACGACTTCGGCGACAAGGTCTTCCTGGGCCACACGATCAAGGGCCGCGGCTTTGCGGAGGTGGACGAGGCGCTGGACATCCTGGCCCGCCAGCCGGCCACTGCGCGCCACGTCTCGCAGCGCCTGGCGGCCTATTTCGTCGGCGACGACCCGCCGCCGGCGCTGGTGGAGCGCATGGCCCGGACCTTCCAGAAGAGCGACGGCGACATCGCCGCCACCCTGCGGACCCTGTTCGCCAGCCGCGAGTTCGACGCCTCGCTGGGCCAGGCGTTCAAGGACCCGCAGCACTTTGTCGTCTCGGCGGTGCGGCTGGCCTACGGCGACCGGGTGGTCCTGAACACGGCGCCCATGCAGGGCTGGCTGAACCGCCTGGGCGAGGGGCTCTACAACCACGAGACCCCGGACGGCTATCCGCTGGCCTCGGCCGCGTGGAGCGGGCCGGGCCAGATGGCCACCCGCTTCGAGATCGCCCGCCAGATCGGCTCCGGGTCGGCGGGCCTCTTCCGGCCCGAGGGCGCGCCCAAGGACGCCCCGGCGTTCCCGCAGCTGCAGAACGCGCTCTATTTCGGCGCCGTGGCCCCGACCCTGACCTCCACCACCGACCAGGCGCTGGCCCAGGCCGCCTCGCCCCAGGAGTGGAACACGCTCTTCCTGTCCTCTCCCGAATTCATGCGCAGGTGACCAGCATGCGTCGCAGGGATCTTCTGACACTCGCCGCCGCCGCGCCGGCGGTCCTGGCCGGGCGGGCGTGGGCGCTGCCCCAGGGCCAGCCGCGGCTCTTGGTGGTGTTCCTGCGCGGCGCCTATGACGCGGCCAATGTGGTGATCCCCACGGGCAGCGACTTCTACTACCAGGCCCGGCCCAGCCTCCATATCGCCCGGCCCGACGCGGCCGATCCCAACGCCGCCCTGGCCCTGGACGCCGACTGGAGCCTGCACCCGGCGCTGAAGGACAGCCTCTATCCCCTGTGGGCCGACCGGCAGCTGGCCTTCGTGCCGTTTGCCGGGACCGACGACCTGTCGCGCAGCCACTTCGAGACCCAGGACGCCATCGAGCTGGGCCAGCCGCTGCAGGGGACACGCAACTTCGGCTCCGGGTTCATGAGCCGCCTGCAGGCCCAGCTGGCGGGCGCGAGGCCCATCGCCTTCACCGACCAGCTGCCGCTCACCTTCCGCGGCGGCGCGGCGGCGCCCAACATCGCGCTGAACGCGGTGGGCAAGCCCGGTGTCGACGAACGCCAGGCCAGGCTGATCGCCAGCATGTACCAGAACCAGCCCCTGGCCGCGTCGGTGACCGAGGGGTTCGCGGTGCGCGACCAGGTCTATCGCGAGATCTCCGCCGAGATGACCGCCGCCAACCGCGGCGCGGTCTCAGCCAAGGGCTTCGAGCTGGCGGCGCGGCGGATCGGCCGGCTGATGCGGGCCGACTACAACCTGGCCTTCGTCGACGTGGGCGGCTGGGACACCC
This sequence comes from Caulobacterales bacterium, assembly GCA_019510435.1. Taxonomy (GTDB): domain Bacteria; phylum Pseudomonadota; class Alphaproteobacteria; order Caulobacterales; family Caulobacteraceae; genus Phenylobacterium. The sequence goes on from JAEKKJ010000006.1 coordinate 349,121, forward strand.
ACGTGAACCAGGGCGCGGCGACCGGCTATCTCGCCGGCCGGCTTGGCGAGCTGGGCCGCGGGCTGGCCGGCCTGCGCGAGGAGCTGGGCCCGGAGGCCTGGAACGACACGGTGGTGGTGGTGATCTCCGAGTTCGGCCGCACCTTCCGCGAGAACGGCGACAAGGGCACCGACCACGGCCACGGCAGCACCTATTGGGTGATGGGCGGCCAGGTGCGCGGCGGGCGGCTGGCGGGGCCGCAGGTCAAGCTGGCGCAGGCGAGTCTGAACCAGGACCGCGACCTGCCGGTGCTCACCGACTACCGCGCCCTGATCGGCGGCCTGGCGCAGCGGCTGTATGGCCTCAGCGCCGCCCAGCTGGCCGCGGTGTTCCCGGCCGCGCCGGCGGCGGACCTGCAGCTCGTCTGAGGCCTGGAGACGCCCGGCCCCCTGCGGTACCCATGGGCGAACACATGCCGAACGTGATTCGCACATGATCGGACGCCTGCGCGGAGCCGTCGCCGAGGTCGGCGAGGAGGACGCGCTCATCGACGTGATGGGCGTGGGCTATGTGGTGCGCTGCGGCGCGCGCACGCTGTCGCGCCTGCCGGAGGTGGGCGGCGAGGCGGTGCTGCATGTGGAAAGCCACTGGGGCGAGCAGACGGGCCTGACCCTCTACGGCTTCCTGGACCGCTCCGAGCGGGCGGCCTTCGTGCTGCTGCGGACGATCCAGGGCGTGGGGCCGAAGGCGGCGCTGGCGGTGCTGGACGTGCTGGCGCCCAACGACCTGGCCGCCGCCGTGGCGCGCGACGACAAGGCCCAGGTGGCGCGGGCCCAGGGCGTGGGCCCGAAGCTGGCGCTGCGCATCGTCACCGAGCTGAAGGGCAAGCCCATCGCCGACGGGCCGGTCGCGGCCTTCCACGCTGCGTTGCCCGCGGCCCAGCCGGTGAAGGCCTCGGCCTCCGGCGAGGCGGTCGCCGCCCTGATGGGCCTGGGCGTCGCCGAGCCCGCCGCCCGCCGGGTGGTGGAAGGCGCGGCCCTGCGCCTGGGCGAGGACGCCGAGCCGCCGGCCCTGATCAAGGCGGCGCTGCAGGAGCTGGGGCGGTGAGGTTGGGCGCGCGCCAGCGCGGGGGCACGCCATGACCCGCCTCGTCTCCGGCGAGCCCGCCGCCTTCGAGCCGGCGGACAAGGCGCTGCGGCCGCAGACGCTCAGCGAGTTCGTCGGCCAGCAGCAGGCCAAGGGCAACCTCAGCGTCTTCATCGAGGCGGCCAAGAACCGGGCCGAGGCGCTGGACCACGTGCTGCTGTTCGGCCCGCCCGGGCTGGGCAAGACCACCCTGGCCCAGATCGTGGCGCGCGAGCTCGGGGTGAACTTCCGCGCGACCTCCGGGCCGGTGCTGGCCAAGGCGGGCGACCTCGCCGCCATCCTCACCAACCTCGAGCCGCGCGACGTGCTCTTCATCGACGAGATCCACCGCCTGGCCGCCAATGTGGAGGAGATCCTCTACCCGGCCATGGAGGATCACGTCCTGGACCTGGTGATCGGCGAGGGCCCGTCGGCGCGCTCGATCCGCATCGACCTCGCGCCCTTCACCCTGGTGGCGGCGACCACCCGGGCGGGCCTCCTGGCCACACCCTTGCGCGACCGGTTCGGCATCCCGATCCGCCTGGAGTTCTACACCCACGACGAGCTGCAGAAGGTGCTGCTGGGCGCGGCGGCCAAGATGGGCTGCGACCTCGCCCCCGAGGGCGCCATGGAGATCGCCACCCGCGCCCGCGGCACGCCGCGCGTGGCCGGCCGCCTGCTGCGCCGGGTTCGCGACTTCGCCGCCGCCGACGGCGTGGCGCGCATCGACCGCAAGGCCGCCGCGTCGGCCCTGGCCCGGCTGGACGTGGACGAGCAGGGCCTGGACGCCCTGGACCGCCGCTACCTGCGCGCCCTGATCGAGAACTACGCCGGCGGCCCGGCGGGGGTGGAGACCCTGGCCTACGCCATCGCCGAGGCGCGCGATGCGGTGGAGGACGTGATCGAGCCCTTCCTGCTGCAGCAGGGCTTCATCCAGCGCACCCCGCGCGGCCGCATGGCCACCGCCCGCGCCTACGCCCACCTGGGCCTCGCCGCGCCGAAGACGGCGGGCCAGCCCCCTGCGGCGGACCTGTTCGAATGAGCGGCGCGCCTCGGACCACCGAGCCCAGCACCGGCTGGCTGGTCGGGCGCGAGCACCAGCTGGCGGTGCGTATCTACTACGAGGACACCGACTTCACCGGGGTCGTGTACCACGCCAACTACCTGCGCTATTTCGAGCGGGGGCGGAGCGATTTCTTCCGGCTGGTGGGCATCAGCCACACCGACTTCCTGAACCTGCCGGAACCGACGGCCTTCAGCATCATTCGCATCGAGCTGGACTTCAAACGCGCCGCCCGCGTCGACGACGCGCTCTTGGTCCGCACGACCTATGACAGCGTGAAAGGACCCCGACTCCTCGTCAGCCAGCGCATCACCCGCGGCGAGGAGCTGATCGCCGAGGCCCAGGTCCAGGCCGTGTGCATCGACCTGAAAGGCCGCGCGCGCCGGCCGCCGCCGCAGATGGTGGAGCGCCTGCGACCGCTCTTCGCCGCGCCATAAGATCGCCACCGACGCCAAACAAACCTGCTCGCCCGCCAGGAGAAACGATGAACCCGGTCACGCCCGAGAATTTCGGCCTCGTCAGCGTCTTCATGCACGCCGACTGGATCGTAAAGCTGGTGATGGTGGGCCTGGGCGTCGCCTCGCTGTGGTCCTGGAGCATCATCCTGGACAAGCTGTTCCGGCTGGCCGCCCTGAACCGCGAGGCCAACCGCTTCGAGGACGCCGTCGCCTCCGGCCGCAGCCTGGAGGAGGTGGCGGCCGAGGCGGGCGAGCGGCCCACCCACGCCCTGCCGCGCATGCTGCAGGCCGCGCTCAAGGAATGGCGCGACGCGCGCAACCGCGGGCCGACCAGCGAGGGCCAGACCGCCTTCCTGGTGCAGCGCATCGACCGCAGCCTGGACACCATCATCGCCCGCGAGAGCGCGCGGGTGGAGGGCGGCCTGGGCGTGCTGGCCATCGTCGCCACCGCCTCGCCGTTCATCGGCCTCTTCGGCACGGTCTGGGGGATCATGAACTCGTTCCAGGCGATCGCGGTGCAGAAGAACACCTCGCTGGCCATCGTGGCCCCGTCGATCGCCGAGGCCCTGTTCGCCACCGCCATCGGCCTGGTGGCGGCGATCCCGGCCTATATCGCCTTCAACGCCTTCTCGACGGCGGCGGGGAAGTACTCGGCGCGGCTGGAGGGCTTCGCCGACGACCTCTCCACCGCCATCCAGCGCCGGCTGGCGGAGCGGGGCTGAGCCATGGCGCTTTCGGCCCACGACGCCTTCTCCGCCGGCGGCGGCCGCCAGCGCCGCCGCTATGGCCGCAGCCGCCGCGGCACGCTGAGCGAGATCAACGTCACCCCGATGGTGGACGTAATGCTGGTGCTGCTGATCATCTTCATGATCTCCGCGCCGCTGCTGACCGCGGGCGTGCCGGTGGAGCTGCCCAAGACCGAGGCCGGCGCCATGCAGGACGTGCCGGACCCGATCACCATCTCCATCCGCCCCGACGGCCAGATCTTCATCGGCGACCGCGACGTGCCGTTCGGCAACCTGTCGCCGACGCTGAAGGAGATGGCCGCCGACACCAGCCGGCCGATCTATGTCCGCGCGGACGGGCGGGCCAGCTATGAGGTCGTCGCCCGCGTGATGGCCTCGCTGTCGACCTCCGGCTTCTCGGCGATCAACCTGATCACCGACACGGGCGGCCCGTCTTCGGGTGGCGACTCTTCGAAGCTTTCGATGGCGCCTGACCGGGCGCGCGGCCAGCCGTGAGACGGGTCGAGGTCTCCCCGGCGGCGCTCGGCTCCATCGCCCTGCATGCGGCGGTGGCGCTGGCGCTGATGATCTCCTGGGGCAGCCGCGACCTGAAGGTGGGGGCCGTGGTGCCGATCACCATCGTCAGCCGCGCGCCGGCCGCCGACATCAAGCCCGCCGACCAGGGCCCGCAGGTGCAGGAGGCCGCCACCGAGGCGCCGACGCCGCAGGCGCCGCCCGAGCCGGCCCCGCCGCCGCCGAAGCCCGCTCCCCCGACCCCCACGCCCAAGGCCGAGAAGCCGCCGGAGAAGGCCGCGCCCGCCCCGGCCAAGCCGCAGACCAAGCCGGCCGAGAAGGGCCTGGACCTCGACGCCCTGGCCGCCAGCCTCACCAAGCCCGCCCGCAACGCGCCGCAGCGGCCCTCGTCCGCCGCGCAGGGCCCGACCCGCGCCGAGACCGCGCCGGTCGCACGCCAGACCACCGGGACCAGCCTGGCCGCCGGGGCCGCCCTGCAGGGCCTGGCCGAAGAGCTGCAGAAGCGCTGGAACCCCAATTGCGACGTGGAAGGCGGCCGCGACGTGGTGGTGAAGGTGAACTTCCAGCTGGGCGTGGGGGGTCAGGTGGTGGGCGACGTGGCCAGCCAGATCCAGGGCGCCCGCACGCCGGTCGCCCAGGCCGCCGCCGACCGCGCCGTCCGCGCCGTCTATGCCGCCTCCCCGTTCCGGGGGCTGCCAAAGGACTTCTATGGCGAGAAGATCGCCGTCAATTTCAACGCCCGCGAGGCCTGCGCCCGATGAGCCCGATCCAGCGCCAACTCCAGCGACTGAGACACCTGGTGTTCGCAGTCCTCTGCGCCCTCGCGCCCCTGGCCGCAGCGACGGCGGCGCACGCCACGGTCGAGGTCAACGTGAACCGCGGCGACGTCCAGCCCCTGCCCATCGCCGTGCCGGCCTTCGGCGGCGGCCAGGTGGGCGCCGACATCGCCCAGGTGATCTCGGCCAACCTGCAGCGCTCGGGCCTCTTCCGGCCGGTGGACCCGGCCAGCTTCGTGGAGAAGGACCTCACCGCCGCCGTTCAGCCGCGCTTCGGCGACTGGAAGCAGATCAACGCCCAGGCCCTGGTCAACGGCCAGGTGACCGTGGAGGGCGGGCGCCTGCGGGTGGACTTCCGCCTGTGGGACGTGTTCGCCGAGCAGCAGCTGCTGGGCCTGCAGTTCACCTCCAGCCCGGAGAACTGGCGGCGCGTGGCGCACAAGATCTCCGACGCCGTCTATGAGCGGCTGACCGGCGAGAAGGGCTATTTCGACACCCGCGTGGTGTTCGTCGCCGAGAGCGGGGCGCGCGGCAAGGTGATCAAGCGCCTGGCGATCATGGACCAGGACGGCGCCAACCCCAGCTACCTGACACCGGGCGACTCCATCGTCATGACGCCGCGCTTCTCCTCCAACAGCCAGGAGATCACCTACATGGCCCTGCGGCCCGACCGGTCGCAGATCTACCTCCTGAACCTGGAGAGCGGCCGGCGCGAGAGCCTGGGCGACTTCCCGGGCATGGTGTTCGCGCCCCGCTTCTCGCCCGACGGCGGCAAGGTGGCCTTCTCGGTGGAAAAGGGCGGCAACAGCGACATCTATGTGCTGAACCTGCAGAGCCGTTCGTCCGTCCGCCTGACCTCGGACCCGGCCATCGACACCTCGCCCTCGTTCTCGCCGGACGGCAGCAAGATCGCCTTCAACTCCGACCGCTCGGGCCAGCCCTCGCTCTATGTGATGAACGCCGACGGCTCCAACCCGCACCGCATCGCCTTCGGCGGCGGGCGCTACACCACCCCGGTCTGGAGCCCCACGGGCGAGTTCATCGCCTTCACCAAACAGACCGGCGGCGAATTCCACATCGGGATCATGCGGCCGGACGGCTCGGACGAGCGGCTCTTGACCTCCAGCTACCTGGACGAGGGCCCGACCTGGGCGCCGAACGGACGGGTGCTGATGTTCTCGCGTGAAACGCCCGGCGGTCCTCCCAAGTTATGGAGTGTGGATGTCACGGGTCGAATCCTTCAGCCAATGCCCTATCCCGGATCGGGATCCGACCCGGCCTGGTCCCCATTGCTCAACTAGACTTGCGGCGTGACGGGGGGCGATAGTCCCCGACGCCGGTTTGCAACCGACTTAGAAGGAGACGCAGATGGTACGTAGCTTGAACAGCCGCACGGTGATCCGACTGGCGCTCGTGGGCGCCGCGGCTGCGTCGCTCGCCGCCTGCGCGTCGAAGCCGAAACCCACCTATCCGGTGCAGGCCCCGCCGACCCAGGCCCCGCACACCGAACTGCCGCCGCCGACCCAGGGGCCGGTGAACCAGCAGCCCACCGGGCCGCTGCCGGGCTCCAGCCAGGACTTCGTGGTCAATGTGGGCGACCGCGTCTACTTCGACACCGACGCCTATGAGGTGCGCGAGGACGCCCGGCCGATCCTGGACGCCCAGTCGGCCTGGCTGCGCCGCTATCCGGCCGTGAACGTGCGGATCGAGGGCAATTGCGACGAGCGCGGCACCCGCGAATACAACCTCGCGCTTGGCGCCCGGCGCGCCAATGCGGTGCGCGACTACCTGGTCAGCCACGGGGTCACCGCCGCGCGGATCCAGACCATCTCCTACGGCAAGGAGCAGCCGCTCGACAGCGGGAGCGGCGAGGAGTCGTGGCAGAAGAACCGCAACGCCCACACCGCCCTCGTCTCCGGCGCGCGCTAGGCCTCGATGCGCGTTTCCCGCCTACTGTTGACGGGCGTGGCCCTGGCGGTCCTGGCGGCCGCCGGGCCGGCGGTCTCCCAGACCCCGATGGACGACCCGCTCGACGCCCGCGACGCCAAGCGGGTGGACCGGATGGAGAAGGTGGTGCGGGAGCTCCGCGCCATCGTCTTCCAGCTGCGCGACACCGGAAAGCCGGTGACGGTCGAGCCGGCCGATACCGATGCGCGGATCGACGAGCTGAGCGGCAAGCTGAACGACCTCGGCGAGACCCTGCGCAAGGTCAACGGCTCGCTGGAGACCACCACCCATGACCTGGACCAGGAGCGGCGGGAGAACGCGGCCCTGAAGGCCCAGCTCCAGGCGCTGGGCCAGCGGCTGGACGCGGCGGAACAGAAGCTGGCGGCGGGGCCGGCCGCGCCGGCGGCCCTCGCGGACGGACCGGCCCCGGCGGCTGCGGCGGCGGGCGATCCGGCCAAGGACTTCGCCAAGGCGCGCCAGCTGATGCTGGCCGGCGACTACGACGGCGCCGAACAGGCCTTCTCCGGCTTCGTCCAGGCCTATCCCGACAGCCCCAAGACCCAGGAGGCCAGCTACTGGTGGGGCAAGACGTTGAGCGTCCGCGCCGACCACGCCGACGCCGCCAAGGCCTATATCGGCGCCATCCGCGGCTGGCCGCAGACGAGCTGGGCGCCGGACGCGGTGGTGGAGCTGGCCCGCTCGCTGGTGGCGCTGAAGAAGCCCGCCGACGCCTGCCAGACGCTGGCCGAGCTGAACCGGCGCTATCCGAAGGCCGCCGCCTCGGTGGCGAGCCGCGCCGCGGCGGTACGAACCCAGGCCAAGTGCGCGGCCTAGAGGCGCGGGTCCACGAAGTCCTCGAGCGCCGCCTGCGGGCGGACAGCCGGCGGCCCGTCGCGGTGGCGCTTTCGGGCGGCGGGGACTCCCTCGCGCTCCTGCTGATGGCCGACGCCTGGGCCCGGCGCGCCGGGCGGCCGCTGGTGGTCCTGACGGTGGACCACGGCCTGCAGGCGGCCAGCGCAGGCTGGACAGACGCCTGCGCCGCGACGGCTGCCCGCCTCGGCCGGCCGTTCCAGGCCCTGGCATGGACGGCGGAGAAGCCTACGACTGGCCTGCCCGCTGCGGCGCGCGCGGCCCGGCACGCCCTGCTCGCCGACGCGGCCCGGGCCGCGGGTGCGGGCGTCCTGCTCATGGGCCACACGGCCGACGACCGGGCCGAGGCCGGCGCGATGCGCGCCGCCGGCGCCACGACCCCGGATCCCCGCGAATGGGCGCCCTCGCCGGCCTGGCCGCAGGGCCGGGGTGTCTTCGTGCTGCGCCCGCTGCTGGACGTCGGGCGCACCGAGCTGCGCGCGTGGTTGGCGGCGCGCGGGGAAGCCTGGATCGACGACCCGGCCAACACCGACCCGCGCTACGCCCGCAGCCGGGTGCGCCGGGACGGGGTCGCGCCCCCGCCGCCCGTTCCCGCGCCGGAGCCGCTGGCCCTGGCGGTCGAGGTCTCGGAGATGGCCGGCGTCCTCAGCCTCGATCGCGACAGGCTGCTCGTCGCCCCCGAGGACGACGCCCTGCGCCTGATCGGGCTGGCCTGCGTCTGCGCCGGCGGCGGCGCGCGACGGCCCGCCGGGCCGCGCCTGGCCCGCCTCGTCGCGGCCCTGCGCGGCGATGACGAGATCGTGGCCACCCTGGCCGGCGCGCGGATCGAGGCGCGCGGCGGACAGGTCCGCATCTTCCGCGAGGCGGGCGAGGCGCGGCGCGCGGGCCTTGCGCCGGTGGTGGTGTCGCGGGACCGCATGGTCTGGGACGGCCGCTTCGAGCTCTCCGCGGCCGCAGGCGAGATCCGCGCGCTGGCCGGGCTGGCCCGCCGCCTGCCGCGCGACCAGCAGGCCGCCCTGAAAGCGCTGCCGCCGGCCGCCCGGCGCGCCCTCCCCGCCCGGGTCGCCGCGGACGGCGCCGCGGACTGTCCCGCCCTCGCCGGGACCGCTCACAGCCTGGTCCTCGACCGCCTGCGCGCGGCGGCGGGCCTCGTGAGCTCCGAACCCGTCTAGGCGCTCGCCGTCAGCACGTGGTCGATGCCGCGGACGATGGCGTCGGCGTAGCGGGGCCCCAGCAGGGTCGCATGGTTGGAGCGGGTGACGTGCTCCACATAGCCGAACCGCGAGCGGGCGGCGGGCGCAGCCTGGATCTTCTTGACCGGCGTGCGGCCGCGCACCGGCCCGGCGGTCACCACCGCCACCGGCAGGTCGGCCGGCAGCTCCGCCGCCGCCGCCATGCGCGAGGTGGCCGGCCATTGGACCACCTCGGCCGCCGCGCCCTGGGCGTGGGGGGCCGAGGCGTGGATGCGGCGCTTCTCGGCCCCCGCCCGCCCGGGCAGACCGATGAGGTTGCCGCTGACGAACGAGATCGGGATCATGAAACCCAGCCTGGCCCCGGCGCTCACGGCCTGCAGCATTCGGCCGAAGCCGCGCACGCCGCGCTCGGCGCCCGGCAGGTCCAGCACCTCGGGCACCACCGCGTCCACCAGCACCAGCCCCGCCACCGGCCGCTCGCGCTCCAGCACATAGAGCCGCACCATCAGCCCGCCCATGGAGTGGCCGACGAGCAGGATCGGCCCGCGCTCGCCCAGGGCCTGCAGCAGCATGTCGAGGTCGTCGTTGATGGCCCGGCCGTCCCGCGGCTCCGGGCCGGGATCGGAGTGGCCGAGGCCGGCGCGGTCGTAGGCCAGGCTGCGCAGGCCCAGCGAGGCCAGCTTCTCCTGCACGACCGCCCAGTCGGCGGCGCAGCCGAAGGCGCCGTGCTCGCAGACCACCAGCGGCCGCTCGCTCGCGGCTGGGCCCGCACGGACCACCCGCAGGCGCCGTCCGCCGACGTCCACGCGCTCGCCCCGGAAGGACGACCCGCTCGCTACGCCCATACGCCCGCTCTCCGCATGCTCGCCACCGATATGGCGTTCCAATGCGGCGCGGTCGAGGCTGTTCCGTTGCCGGATGTTGCTACAGCGAAAGCTGCGCCCTGGGGCGGCCGTCGGGGCCGATGGTGAGGCCCTTCATGCCCTCCATCTTGTCACCCTTGCCGCCCTGGTGGGCCAGGCCCGCGAGGTTGCGCTCGGCGGCGGCCAGGTCCTGGGCGTCGTTGGACTTGCGGATGACCACCGGCGCGCCGGTGCGGACGGCCATCAGGGCGCGCTTGCTCTCCGGGATGTTGGACACATAGGCGATGCGCACCCGGCCGGAATAGCGCTTGGCCTTGTCCAGCGGCAGGTCGCCCTTCTCGGCGAAGGCCTTGCCCAGGAACATGGCGGGGTCCAGCGGCCGCTGCTGGCCGTCGCGGATCTCGAAGTGCAGGTGCGGGCCGGTGGTGGTGCCGGTCATGCCGACCTTGCCCACGGTCTGGCCCGCCTTGATCGCCACGCCCGGCTTCATGCCCGGGGCGATGCCGCCCAGGTGGGCGTAGAAGGTGGTCAGGCCCTCGGCGTGACGGACGGCCACATAGCGGCCATAGCCCGAGCCCTCGCCCGCGGCGGCGACGACGCCGTCGGCGGCGGCCACCACGGCGACGCCCGCATCGGCGGAGATGTCGACACCCTCGTGCAGGCGGCCGTTTTCTTCCCACGGCAGCTGGCGCAGGCCGAAGGGCGAGACCACCGCGTGGCCAGGCACCGGCTCGACGAAGGAGATCAGGAAGTCGTCCGCCGGCGGCGGGGTGGCTGCCGGCGCCACGGCCGGTGAGGTGCGGGCGGCGGGTGCGGGGCGCGACACGAAGCGGACCGGCTGCGGCAGCGAGGCGTGCGCCACGGCGAAGGCCGCCAGCGCCGCCGTGCTCACGATGGCCAGCTCGGCCGCCGCCTTACGGCCACGCGCGCGGGATGCCAGCTTGAGGGTCGCGACCAGGTCCAAAATCCACCACCGCCGTGCGTGTTGGAGGTCGCCCGCCACACCTTGCGGACCCCTCGGCTTTCGGCCGCGCCGATCCGGGACCGGACAGGCGCGCGCCGGGCGTTCTAGGCAAAAACCACGCCGGCGGCAAACCGACGCACCCGCCGGGCGAAATTTTTCGGCGCCTAGAACTGGAAGCGGACCACCGCGCGGACGTCGTATTCCTGGTAGCTCTTGTCGAACATGGCCCCGCCGTTGACCTCGTAGAGCACCCGCGCCGCGCCCCCTCGGAACCCCGCCCGCACGATGGCGCCGCCCTTGGTGACGTCCTCGGGATCGAGGGTGAAGTCCTGGCCGCCCTGGAAGTGGGCGGTGGTGCTGTCCGGGCCACCGGCGATGCGGGCGCGGTAGCCCGCCGTGAGCTCCGGCGCCCAGTAGGTGTCATCCCCGAAGCGGTAGCCCAGGGCCACCAGCGCCTGGCCGGTCAGCATGTCGCCGGTGCGGCTGTCCACCGACAGGTCGAAGCCGGCGCCGCCGTTCTTCTCGTCGTAGCTGCCTTCCGACAGGCGCACATAGCTGAGCGAGGCTTCCGGCCGCGCATAGAGCCCGCCCAGCCGCCACTCATAGGAGGCGCCGGCGTAGGCGTCGGCCATCCAGCCGTTCCAGCTGGACTTGGCCTGCAGGTTCAGGGTCGGCGAGATCAGCCGGCGGTCGCCCTTGAGGAAGGCATAGCCCAGGCCGCCGCGCACCGCCGCCTGCAGCGGCCCGCCGTCCAGGCGCCAGTAGAGGCCGGCCCCCAGCACGTTCATGGTCAGGCTCTCGCCCGCGGCGGCGCCCCGATCCTTGACGTCGGCGGTGACGAAGCTGACGTCGGCGCCCAGGGCGTTGGTCTCGCCCTCCAGGTCCGCGCCCGCCGCGAAACCGAAGCCCTGGCTCTTGTAACCGAGCGCGTTGTCGCGATCGCGTTGCAGGCTGAAGGTGATCTCCTGGGCCCAGGCGCCCGTGCCGGAGGTCTTGTCGATGGCCATGGGACGCGCCACCGCCGAGGACACCGCCTGCGACAGGGCCGCCGCCGACATCAGCACGCCGCCGGAGTGGTCGGGCAGCATCTGGTCGTAGAGGCCGTTGAAGCCGGCCTGGGTGGTCTGGGAGAGGAACGCCTGGTCGACCGCCGGGTCCTTGTCGAGCGAGTCGAACACCGCGGCGAAGGCCTGGGAGCCGGAGCGGTTGAGGCCCAGCTCGGCGGCGGTCTTGGGCCGCAGGTCCACGTAGAGCGCCGCGGCGGTGGGATCCGAACGCAGGGCCGCCTGGTAGAGGTAGGGGGCGCCGGCCAGGGTGAGGCCGGCCGAGCTGACGCTGAGGCTCTGGGCCTGGATCACCTGGTAGGACTTGGTCCCGCGCGACAGGCTGGTGAGGCTGATCGCGATCTGGGCGCCGGAGGCTACGGTCGCCGGGCCAGCCACCTGCAGCCGGGCCGCGGTGCTGGTCGGGTCGATGTTGATGGCCAGGACGCCCGAGGCGCCCAGGTTGAACGAGGTCAGCGCCAGGGTCCCGGTGTTGGCCAGGGCCAGCTTGCCCTTGCGGATATCCAGCGACAGGCGCCCGTCGCTGTCCGAGATCGCCGAGGTGACGGTCGCGCCGCCGTCGATCACCAGGCTGTCCGCGCCCGCGCCGAAGTTGACCGCGCCGGTGAGGGTCCCGGTCAGGATCTCCAGGTGGTCGTCGCCCGAGCCGAAGCGGACCTCGCCGCCGATGCTGGGCGTCTCGGTCCCGGCCACCAGCATCTGGCGCACGGTGGCGCCCGTGGTGTTGGCGGAGAGGTCGATGGCGACCGCGTGGCCGGTCTGGGTGACGCCGGTGGGCGTGGTCACCGTCGCCTTGATGGTCCCGGAGTTCTGCAGGTAGGTCAGGCTGCCGGAGAGGTCGACCACCGCGCGGGCGTCGTGGAGTCCGCCGTTCTGCTCGGCGCCCAGGACGCCGGCGTTGTGCAGGGCCGGCACGGACGAGCCGGCGTTGATCAGCAGGCCCGTGGCCCGGGCGCCATAGGCCGCCGCGGTGACCGTCGCGCCGGCCACGTTGTAGAGGCCGCCCTGCACCGTGACGCCGCCGCCGGCCTGGCCGATGCGCAGGGCCGTGGCGGCGATCCCGTCGTTGACGCCGCTGCTGACGACCACGCCTTCGTTGATGATGCCGAAGGCGGGGAGCCCGCCGCCGACGACGCCGATGGTGGTGGCGGCCGCCGAGCCGATGTCCAGCGCCGGCGCCGAGCCATAGGAGGTCAGCGCCGCGGCCGCGATGGTGGTCGTGCCCGAGGTGGTGGCGCTGTTGAGCAGGATGCCCTGGCCCACGTTGCCGGTGATCCGCACCGCCGCGCCGCCCTGCTTCAGGTCGTCCGGCAGCAGCAGCGCGCGGGCGGCGTCCGAGAGGCGGGTCGTGGTCTTGTAGCCGGTGGTGACGATCGAGCCCTGCAGGGTGACCGCGCCAGTGACGTCGCCCAGCTGCACGCCCACCGCGCCCTCGCCGGTGGCGGTGTGGGTCCCGCTGATGGCCACGCTGCCCACCACCGAGTCGGCGCGGACGGCGATGGTGCGGTCGCCGGTGATCGCCACCGAGCCGGAGCTGGTCAGCGAGCCCACGAGGCGGCTTTCGATGGAGATGCCGGCGGAGTCGTTGCCCTCGACCTGGATCGCGCCGCTGTTGAGGATGGCGCCGGTGATGTCGCCGGCGCCCGTGGCGCGGATGCCGTAGCGGCCGGAGCCCTGCGCGAACGGGCCGTCCGCCACGCCGTCGCTGTTGGTGTCGGTGGCGGTGTAGTCCTCGACCACGCCGATGGTGCCGGCGTTGGTCACGGTGGTGGCGACGCCGCCGTTGATCTGGATGCCGGTGGCGTTGCTGACGTTGTTGAAGTTGATGCCGCCGTTGTTCGTCACGGCGTTGGACGAGTCGACCGTCACGGCTGCGCCGGCGGCGGTGGAGGTGATCGTGCCGGTGGTGTCGATGGTGATGCTGTCGGGCTGGCCGGACGCGATGGTCGAGGTCTTCACCGGCGTTGTGGTGGCGGTGGAGATCTTGGTCTCGGCCTGAGCCACACCCGCGAAGAGAAGCGGCGCGAGGGCCGCCGAGACGAAGAGACGCTTCATTGCTTTCCCGGTTCGGTTGGCCGTGTTAGCCGTCACAAGCGGCCGCACGTCGCATACTTATTTGTTGCGTAAAAACTGTATTATGCGCTGAAGGCGGCCCCGGCAAGGGTGTCGTGGCCGCGCTGGAGCTCCGGATGCCGAGACCCGCCGCCGACCCTGCGAAGGCCGCCCACCTGAAGGCGCTGCGCCAGCAGGCGGGCCGCTGGCTGAAGGCCTCGCGCGAGGCTGCGGGCCTGACCCAGGCCGAGCTCGCCGACCGGGTGGGCCTGCGCTACTACACCTTCGTCAGCCAGGTGGAGAGCGGCCTCGGCCGCCTGCCGATCGAGACCCAGGGCGCCTGGGCGCAGGCGCTGGGCGAGGACCCCACCGAGTTCGCCCGCACCCTGCTGCGCTACTACGAGCCCGAGCTCTACCGGCTGCTGTTCGGCGGCGAGGCCGCCGCCAAGCAGGCCCAGGCTTAAGAGCGCAGGGAAGCCCGCCGCCATGGGTCAGGTCGTTCCCTTCGTCACCCGGGTCCGGGACAGCGGCGACTGGACCGCCGCCGAGCGCGCGCGGCTGGAGGACCTCGCCGACCAGCTGAACGGCGCCGGCGTCAAGGTCGAGGTGGTGTTCGGCGCCAGCGACGATGGCGACCCCTGGTGCGTGGTCACGGATGCGGACGGCGACGTCCTGATCCATGTGGCGCGGATCGGCGGGGTCTTCGTGGTGCACTCGGCGGTGGACGATGCCCTGAGCGAGGGCGCGGACCTGCACTCGGCGCTGCGCGACCGGCTGGGCGTGACCGAAGAGGCTCTGGCGCCGCAGAGCGCCACCATCCTGCCGTTCGGCATGACCGCCCGCCAGGCCCAGACCCTGCTGGCTCTGGTGGCCGCCACCGCCTTCTTCTACGAGACCGCCGGGATCGGCGACCACGCCGAAGCGGCCGAGCGGCCGGCCGAGCCGATGGCCCACGACGAGGCCCCGCCGCCGACGCTCCACGAAGACACCACGGCCCAGGAGCGCGAGGTCACCGCCCGCGGCGCGGCCGCCCATGACGATCCGGCGCCGGTCCCGGCCCTGCACGCGCCGGCCGAGGCTGCGCCGATCCCGCTCGCCGATGCAGCCGCAGCGGCCCAGGCCGCGCCGCCGGCCGAACTACCCGCCTCCGCCCCGCCGGCTCCGCCAAGCGAGGCGGCGGCGGCAGTGGCGGTGGCGCCGATGGCGGCGCAGGCCGAGGCGCCCGTGGCGACCCTCAGGGGCGGCGCCGGCGACGACCTGCTGGTCGGAACCTCGGGCAACGACCACATTCTCGGCGGCGAGGGCGACGACACCCTCTCAGGCGGGGGCGGCCACGACACGTTGGAAGGCGGCGCGGGCGACGACCGGATCGAGCTGGGCGAGGGCGTGGTCGCCGTCGGCGGCGCCGGAGCGGACACCTTCGTGGTCGAGGCCCCCATCAAGCCCGGCCACCCGGAGACCCTGCTGGGCGTGATCCTCGACTTCGCCGAGGGCCAGGGCGACAAGGTGATCACCTGGCGCGGCGACCTGGTGCACGTGCCGCCGCACCCGCCGACGGGAGGCGAACACTTCGTCACCTTCAGCGTCTCGCGCACGGCGGGCCCGATGACGCCGGCCCAGGAGCCAGGACCGGGCGAGCATCCGCTGCTCACCGCCCAGACCTTCACCCGGGTGGACGTTGACCTAGACGGGGACGGCCAGGCCGACGGCTACCTGCTGGTGGCGCACCACGGCGGCGAGGGCGAGGGCGACCATCCCGAGCCGCCCGCCCCTGCGACGCACCCGGCGCCGCACGACGACGACCACGCCATCGCCGTCACCGGCCACGCCCTCCTGGGCGGCGGCGGGGACTTCGGGGGTTAGAGCCCCTTGACGATCCCTTCGACCATCTTCTTGGCGTCCGCGAACAGCATCATGGTGTTGTCGCGGAAGAAGAGCTCGTTCTCGACCCCGGCGTAGCCGGCGGCCATGCCGCGCTTCACGAAGAGCACGGTGCGCGCCTTCTCCACGTCCAGCACCGGCATGCCGAAGATCGGCGATTGCGGGTCGGTCTTGGCGGCCGGGTTGGTGACGTCGTTGGCGCCGATCACGAAGGCCACGTCCGCGGTGGCGAACTCGGAGTTGATGTCCTCCAGCTCGAACACCTCGTCGTAGGGCACATTGGCCTCGGCGAGCAGCACGTTCATGTGCCCGGGCATCCGGCCGGCGACGGGGTGGATGGCGTACTTCACCTCCACGCCCTCTTCCTTCAGCTTGTCGGCCATTTCGCGCAGGGCGTGCTGGGCCTGGGCCACCGCCATGCCGTAGCCGGGGACGATAATCACCTTGGACGCGTTCTTCATGATGAAGGCCGCGTCGTCCGCGCTGCCCTGCTTCACCGGCCGCGTCTCGACCTTGCCGCCGGCCGCGGCGGCGCTGTCGTCGGCGCCGAAGCCGCCCAGGATCACCGAGATGAAGCTGCGGTTCATCCCCTTGCACATGATGTAGCTGAGGATCGCGCCCGAGGAGCCCACCAGGGCCCCGGTGATCACCAGGGTGATGTTCTCCAGCGTGAAGCCGAGGGCCGCCGCCGCCCAGCCCGAATAGCTGTTCAGCATCGAGACCACGACCGGCATGTCCGCGCCACCGATCGGGATGATCAGGGTGACGCCGATCAGCAGGCTGAGGCCGAAGATCGCCCAGAACGCCCAGAGCGCCTGGCCGCCCGAGAGGATCAGCAGCACCACCATCACCACGATGGCGGCCGCCAGGGCCAGGTTCAGCAGGTGGCGCGCAGGCAGCAGGATCGGGGCGCCCGACATGTTGCCGTTCAGCTTGGCGAAGGCGATCACCGAGCCGGTGAAGGTCACGGCGCCGATGGCCAGGCCCAGGCTGAGCTCGATCAGCGACTTCAGCTGGATCGTCCCGTCGGCCGCGGCGATGCCATAGGCTGCGGGCGTGTAGATCGCCGCGACCGCCACCAGGCAGGCGGCCATGCCGACCAGGCTGTGGAAGGCGGCCACCAGCTGCGGCATCTGGGTCATGGCGACCCGCCGCGCGATCACCGCGCCGACCGCGCCGCCGATGGCCACGCCGCCGAGGATCAGGCCGATGGTCAGCGGGTCCAGCTTGCCCTGGCCCCAGAGGGTCGCCAGGGCCGTGCCCACGGCGATGGCCATGCCGATCATGCCGTTGCGGTTGCCCGCCTGGCTGGTGGTCGGCGAGGACAGGCCCCGCAGCGCCAGGATGAACAGCACCCCGGAGACGAGGTAGAGGATGGCCGCGATATTGGCGTTCATGGTGTTGGTGTCCCCCGCCCGCGTCCGCCTACTTCGACTTCTTCTTGTACATCGCCAGCATCCGCCTCACGACGAGGAAGCCGCCGAAGATGTTCACCGAGGCGAAGGCCGCGGCGACCGCGCCGGCGCCCTTGGAGATCAGGATCGTCTGGGTCAGCTCGCCGCCCGGGGCGTGCGCCGCGGCGGCCAGGAGCGCGCCCACGATGATCACCGAGGAGATGGCGTTGGTCACCGCCATCAGCGGCGTGTGCAGCGCCGGCGTCACGCTCCAGACCACGTAGTAGCCCACGAAGATCGCCAGCACGAAGATCGCCAGGCGGAAGACCGTCGGATCGACGTCCATGATTGCCTCCGGGTTACGCTTTGAGCGAGGGATGGACCACGGCGCCGCCGTGGGTGACGCAGGCGGCCTTCAGGATCTCTTCCTCGAGGTCCGGGGCGAAGGCGCCCTCCTTGGTCTTGAAGAGCTCGGCGAAGGCCACGAGGTTGCGGGCGTAGAGCGAGGACGAGTCCGCCGCGATCCGGCCGGGCAGGTTGGGGATGCCCAGGATCTTCACGCCGTTCTTGGTCACCGCGATCTCGCCGACCTTGGCGCCCTCGGTGTTGCCGCCCTGCTCCACCGCCAGGTCGACGATGATCGAGCCGGGCTTCATCGAGGCCACCTGGGCCGCGGTGATCAGCTTCGGCGCCGGCCGGCCCGGGATCAGGGCGGTGGTGATGACGATGTCCTGCTTGGCGATGTGGCCGGAGATCAGCTCGGCCTGCTTGGCCTTGTATTCGGCGCTCATCTCCTTGGCGTAGCCGCCCGCGGTCTCGGCCTGCTTGAACTCCTCGTCCTCGACCGCGATGAACTTGGCGCCCAGGCTCTCGACCTGTTCCTTGGTGGCCGGCCGCACGTCGGTGGCGGTGACCACCGCGCCGAGGCGGCGGGCGGTGGCGATGGCCTGCAGGCCGGCGACGCCGACGCCCATGACGAACACCTTGGCCGGGGCGATGGTGCCGGCGGGCGTCATCATCATCGGCATGGCTCGGCCATAGGCCTCGGCGCCCTCGATCACCGCGCGGTAGCCCGCGAGGTTGGCCTGCGAGGAC
The DNA here is from genome assembly GCA_019510435.1 of Caulobacterales bacterium. GTDB lineage: Bacteria > Pseudomonadota > Alphaproteobacteria > Caulobacterales > Caulobacteraceae > Phenylobacterium. The sequence continues at coordinate 367,104 of JAEKKJ010000006.1, forward strand.
AGCGCGTCCATCACCTGGGCCCGGGTGATCCGCGGCACGAATTCCATGGCGAAGGCGGTGGCGCCCTTCTTGGCGAGCGCCTCGACCGTTGCCTTCTCCTGATAGGGGTTGAGCAGGGCCACGACATAGGCGCCGGCCTTGAGCGCCGCGATCTCGTCGGCCTCCGGCCCGCGCACCTTGAAGAGGATGTCGGCCTTGCCGACGGCGTCCTTCAGGGTCTTGGCGACGCTGGCGCCCGCGGCCTCGTAGTCGGCGTCGGGGAAGGAGGCGCCCAGGCCGGCGCCGGTCTCGACCACGACGTCGAATCCGCCGGCCTTCAGCTTCTTGACCGTCTCGGGGGTGGCCGCAACGCGGGTCTCACCGGCCCGGCGTTCCTTGGTGACGGCGATAACGGGCATGGTCCGCGGAGTCCCCCAAGGCAAGCGCGACAACGGGCCGAGCATTAGGGGCGCCGCTGCGCCTTGTCCAGCGGGTGAAACGGCCGTTTGAATCCGGCCTTTGGAAGATTTCGCCGCAGTGCAGCGAGATTTCCTGGGTTGTCTTTCGCAGCTGCGGCAGAGCTGGGCGCGCGGCGCAAGGGCCTGCCCCGGGGCCGATCCGCGTTCGGCCCGCGTTCGGCCCGCCGCGTCCAGGCACGACAAAGCCTCCGCTCGCGCGGAGGCCGGTCTTGGCGTCAGAATCGTCTCGTCAGGGAGTAGCCGGCGTCAGTGCGCCGGCGCTTCCTTGCCGCCCTTCAGCAGGGCCACGCCCAGCACGAGCAGGACCACGGCGGTCGCCGCGCCGCCCATGAAGCCGGCCGGGGTGCAGAACCACAGGACGAACAGCGACAGCAGGCTGGCCATGGCCAGCGAGCCCCACTTGGTCATGCCCATGACCAGGTGGAAGGTGGACACCTGCTCGGCGATATCCATTTCGCCGCGGTGGTAGTCGGAAGGCGCGCCGGCCATGCCTATTCACTCTCACATGAATTGGGGGGAGGGTTCGGGGGCGGGCGATACACGATGCGCCCGCGCGGTTCAATGCGGCCAAGTCGCCAGCAGCGTCCGCAGGGCCGCGACCAGCGCCAATGGCTGGTCGATGAGCACATGGTGGTGCGAATCGGGGATCTCGATCTCCGGGACCTGCGCGCCCAGGAAGCTGGGTTCGCCCGAGGCGCGGCGCTCGATGATCCGGCTCTTGTCGCCATAGACGTGGATCATCGGCACCTTCAGCGCCGGCATCTGGCCGCCGAACGTGCCGTCGCTGCGGTCCAGCTTCTCCCACATGTTGGGGTCGAACTTCCACGACCAGCCCAGGCCCGAGCCGTTCTCGGAGGTCTCCCCCGCCGGCAGCGGAACCTGCTTCAGCGAGCGGCGGGCGATGAAGTCGAGGATGTAGTCGTTCTCCGCTGGCTGCGGCGGCATCAGGCGGAAGCGCTCCAGCGCCTTGGCCAGGGTCGGATAGACCCGGCTGGGGCGGTCGCCGGTGGGGATGTTGGCGATCTCGGCGCGCTTGCGGCGTTCCTCCAGCACCTCGGGGGGCGGGCCGCCGAAGCCGGTGTCCACCAGGATTGCCGCGTGCATCAGCTCGGGCCGGCGCGCGGCGGTGAAGAACACCTGGCCGCCGCCGAAGGAGTGGCCGATGTAGATCGGCTTGCGGCCCCCGTCGTAGAGGCCGGTCCCGCGCGCCACGGCCTCGGCGTCCTCGGCGAAGTCGCCGAACCGGTAGACGTCGCGCCAGCCGGAATCGCCCATCCCGGCCAGGGACATGGCGGTGACCCGGTAGTCCTTGGCGAGGTAGGGGCCGAGCGGGCTCCACCAGTCGGCGTGGGCGCTGTTGCCGTGCGCCAGCAGGAGGCCCGGCTTGCCGCGCTCGCCCCAGGTCAGGGTCTCGATCGGCGTGCCCAGCGAGGTGACGAAGCCGCGCTCCGGCTCCTGGGCGATGGCCCAGTCGAACCAGGCCGGCGCCGGCGGCTGCGCCCCGGCGTACCGGGCGAGCGGGGCGCGCACCTCCGGCGGCAGGTCCTCGGAGTGGAACGGCCGGTCGTCGTAGGTTTCTTTCGAAGATCCGGTCTTGCTGAGGTCGTTCGCCATCGCCTTCCGGTCTAACGGCCGTTTGAAAAATGGCAAGCGCTGCGGCGCCGGCGGCGGATCCCGGGCGCGTCCAAAAATACTGAAGTGCCGACTTGACTGTTCTTGTGCGACTTGATTAGTGAAGCGCATACTTCACCGATGGAGCCTCACATGGCCGACGCCCTGCACGACACCTTCACCGTCGAGCGCCGCTACCCACAGCCTCGCGCCCGCGTCTTCGCCGCCTTCGCCGAGCCCACCAAGAAACGGCGCTGGTACGCCGAGGGGGGCGGCCATGAGTTGGATGTGTTCGAGATGGATTTCCGGGTCGGGGGGACGCAGCGCTCGGTCTACCGCATGGGCGCCAGCACGCCCTTTCCCGGCGCGCCCCTGGCCAGCGAAGGCGCGTTTCACGACATCGTGGACGGCCGCCGCATCGTCGAGGCGGCGCATATGAGCCTGGATGGCGCCCCCATGTCGGTCTCGCTGCTGACCTTCGAATTCCACGACGACGGCGACGGCACGCGCCTGGTGTGCGTCCACCAGGGGGTGTTCTTCGAGAACGCCGACGGGCCGAAGATGCGCAGGGGCGGCTGGGAGGTCCTGTTCGAGCGGCTGGCCCAGGCGCTGAACGGATGAGCCGCGCGGCGATCACCGCAGACCAGGTGTTCCACGCCCTCGGCGATCCTACCCGCCGGGCCATCGTCGAGCGCCTGGCCCAGGGACCAGCGTCGATCTCGGGACTGGCCCAGCCGCTCGGCTTCACCCTCACGGCGATCGCGCAGCACCTGCAGGTGCTGTGCGACTGCGGCCTGGCCCGAACGGAGAAGGTGGGCCGGGTGCGCACCTGCAGCCTGCAGACCGCGGGCTTCACCGTCATGGAGGACTGGATCGCCGAACGCCGCGCGACGCTGGAGCAGCAGCTCGACCGCCTGGGCGACTTCCTGGCGCAGGAGGACGACGGATAGGACCGTTTCGGGGCTGTCCGGACAGGATTATGCTGTCGCCTACGTCGCGGATCGGCTCTGCTGCCGGCGCCGCCCAAAGGTCCAGGTTCCGCCCATGTCCACGCCCGATCCCGCCTCGGCCCGCAAGCTGAAGAAGAGCGAGACGCTCGAGATCCGCATCCCCTACCCGACCAAGACCGCCTTCATGGCCCAGTGCCAGGCCGACGGCGTCTCGGCCAGCGAGGCCCTGCGCGGGTTCATCGAAGGCCGGCTGGACGGCGGCGCGGTGCGGCCGGCCCGCCGGCGCATGCATCTGGCGGTGGGCGCGATGATCGCCGCGGCGGTGGGCGCCGTCGCCCTGCCCTCCCTGGCGCGGCCGGCGGCGCAGGACCTGGTGAGCCGCCTGGCCTTCGAGCGGCTGGACGCCAACCACGACGGCGTCATCAGCTTCGACGAGTACCGCCGGGCCCGCGACGCGGCGCGCTAGTCGACCCCTCGGAAGAACCGGGACGGCCGCAACTTGCCCCAGGTCCAGGGCTTCAGGATCGAGGCGCCCTCCCGCCAGGACAGCATCACGAACCGCGCCTTGCCGATGATGTTCTCGGCCGGGACGTAGCCGACGCCCATCGCCTTGGGCCAGCGGCTGTCCAGGGAGTTGTCGCGGTTGTCGCCCATCATGAAGTAGTGGTCGGCCGGCACCACATAGACGCCGGTGTCGTCGCCGTCGTGGCCGGCTCCCTCGTCGAAGGTGATGTAGGGGTGGCCGTCGGCGCGGGTCTCGCGCTCTTGCCGGACCACCAGGCCCGGCTGGTCCGGATCGTCGGCCTGGCCGGCGGGGGTGCGCACGATCGGCCGGTCGTTCACGAACACCGTCCCGCCCTTCACCTGCACCCGGTCGCCCGGCAGGCCGATGATCCGCTTGACGTAGGTGATGGCCTCGTCGCGGGGCAGTTTGAACACCACCACGTCGCCGCGCTGCGGGCTGTGGAACAGGATCCGGCCGCGCCAGAGCGGCGGGCTCAGGGGGATGGAGTGACGGCTCCAGCCGTAGTCCCACTTGGACGTCACCACATAGTCGCCGGTGAGCAGCCCGGGCTCCATCGAGGCCGACGGGATGGTGAAGGGCTCGAACAGCAGCACGCGCAGGACCAGGGCGATGGCCAGGCCCCCGGCGACGGTCTTGAGGGTCTCGGCCACTTCGCGCCCGGCCGATTTCGCCGCGGGCGCATCCTCAGCAACACTGGTCATGCGAGGTCCATCTCTGCCGCGCCGGATCGGCGCCTGGACGCTGGATGGCGCCCCAGGCCCGCGCGTTGCAATCGAAGTCGTGTCCGGACAGGCCGGCGCAGCGGTCCGGACGTCAGCGGCCGGTCCGGGCGGTGCGCGTCAGACCAGCGCCTCGAACTCGTCTACCAGCCGCTCCAGCTGTTTCATGCCGGCGGCCCAGAACGCCTTCTCCCGCGGGTTCAGCCCGAACGCCGCCAGGGCCTCCACATAGGTCTTGGTCCCGCCGGCGGCGAGCAGCTGCTCGTAGAGCGGGGCGAAGGCCTTGGGGTCCTCGCGCCGCTTCTCCATCAGCCCGCGGACCAGGAGGTCGCCGAAGGCGTAGGCGTAGACGTAGAAGGGCGCATGCACGAAGTGGCTGACATAGGCCCAGTAGTGCTCATAGCCCTTGTTGAGGCGCACGGCGGGGCCCAGGCTCTCGCCCATCACCTCCATCCAGAGCCCGCCGATCTCGTCCGGCGACAGCTCCCCGTGCAGGCGCGCGGCGTGGAAGCGGCTCTCGAAGCGATGGAAGGCGATCTGGCGCACGACGGTGTTGATCCCGTCCTCGATCTTGCCGGCCAGCAGGCCCAGGCGCTCCGCCTTGCCGGACTCGGCCAGCAGTTTCTCGAACACCAGTCCCTCGCCGAAGATCGAGGCGGTCTCGGCCAGGGTCAGGGGCGTGTCGGCCAGCAGGGTGCCCAGCGGCTGGGCCAGGGTCTGGTGCACCGCGTGCCCCAGCTCGTGGGCCAGGGTCAGCACGTCGCGCCGCTCACCCATGTAGTTCATGAACACATAGGGATGGCGGTCGGCCGTGACCGGGTGGGAATAGGCGCCCGACTGCTTGCCCGGCCGCGGCCGCGCGTCGATCCAGGGCTGGTTGAAGAAGGTCAGCGCTGTGTCGGCGAACTTGGGCGCCAGGGCCTGGAAGCTCTCCAGCACCATGCCCTTGGCTTCGTCCCAGGCGAACACCCGCGGCTGGGCCTGGTCCAGAGGTGCGTTGCGGTCCCAGTGGTCCAGGTGGTCGCGGCCCATGGCCTTGGCCTTCAGCCGATAGTAGCGGTGGCTCACCGCCGCATAGCCGTCCACCACCGCCGCCTCCAGGGCCGCCACGGCGTCGGCGTCCACCTCGTTGGCCAGGTGGCGCGAGGCCGCCGGGTCCGGATATTTGCGCCAGCGGTCCTCCACCTGCTTCTCGAACGCCAGGGTGTTGAGGCAGAGGGCGAGCGTCGAGCCGCGCTGCTCCAGCGCCCGGGCCAGGGCCTGGGCCGCCGCCTTGCGCCGCGCCGGCGCGGGGTCCGACATGCGGTTGAGCAGTTCCGACAGGGTGAGGGTCTCGCCCTCCACGCGGGCCGACAGCTTGGCCAGGGTCTCGTCGAACAGGCGGCTCCAGTTGGCCACCGCCGGCGCCTTGTCGATCAGCAGCTTCTCGAGGTCGGCGGAGAGCTCGTGGGGCCGGCCGGCGCGCACCCGCCGCAGCCAGGGCCGCCAGCGGCCGGCGGCCTTGTGCGCCCGCAGCGCCGCCTCCAGCTCCCCGTCCTCCAGCTGGTTGATCTCCAGGGTGAAGAACAGGCTCAGCGCCGCGATCTGCGCGCTGCGGGCCCGCAGGTCGGCCTCGAACTTCGACCAGGCCGCATCGTCCCGCGCTGTCGAGGCCGCGAGCGAGGCGAAAGCCCCGACGCCCCACATGGCGTTGACCGACTGTTCGTAGAGCTCGATCGCGCGGTCCAGGATGCCGCCCAGCTCGGCCGGCCTGGCGCGGGTGGCCACCAGCCGCCCCTCCAGCTTGGCAAGCTCGCGGTTCAGCCGCTCGGCCTCCGCCAGATCCGCCTCGATCCGCGGATCCTCCCGGCCGGAATAGAGATCATCCAGCCGCCATTGCGGCAGAGCGTCGGTCTTGAAGGGGGCGTTCATGGCGAGAACCTTAGCCCCAGGAGCGCGCCAGGGTCACGCGCCACGTCCTCCTTCCCCTCTGCGATGGCGGCTTGACATCGCAAGTATGAGTTCTCGTATTGTTCCCCCTCCCGCCGCGAAGCGGCGGGAGGGGGACCGCGCGCCGAAGCCGGCGCCAGCCGGCTGAAGAGCGCGGGGTGGAGGGGGCAAGCGAGTGGCAGGGCCTTGCGACGCACACTGATCGCCAATCGCGCCCGATCGCTCCGAAAGGCCATGAGCGAGCCGGAGGTGATGCTCTGGAAGCCGCCTTCGGAGGCGCGGCGCGGATAAGCCCACTTTCCGCCGGCAGCACCCCTTCGGCCCCTTCATTCTGGACTTCTATTGTCCCGCCGCCAGGCTCGCGGCCGAGGTGGACGGCTCTACGCACTGGGACGAGCCGGCGCAGGCCAAGGACATGAAGCGCGACCATTGGCTGGCGGGCCAGGGGGTGATGGTGCTGCGCATCCCGGCGTCGTCGATCTATCAGGACGCAGGCGCGGTTGCTGACGCGGTGATCCGCGCTGCAGACGAGCGGATCGCGGCGGAGAGGCAGCGGATGGAGCTCGCCCCCTCCACCCCCCGCTCTTCAGCCGGCCTTCGGCCAGCTTCGGCGGGCGGTCCCCCTCCCGCCGCTTCGCGGGGGAGGTAAGGGTCGCCCCGTTGGCTGTTGCCCCCGACGGCCGCGGCTAAAGCTTCTGCGTCGCCAGCAGGATCGAGGTCTCGGTGGAGGCGATGCCTTCGACCTGGCGGATGCGGTCCAGGGCGTGGCTGAAGGCGGCCAGGGTGTCGACTTCCAGCTCGGCGATCAGGTCCCAGCGGCCGTTGGTGGTGTGGACCGCCGCCACCTCCGGGAAGCCCTTCAGCGCCCGCACCACGGCCGGGGACCGCTCGCCCTCGATGGCGATGCCCATGATCGCGCGCACCCGGTGGGCGTCGACGTCGGGGCGGGTCTTGATGGTGAAGCCCTGGATCACGCCGGTCTTCACCAGGCGCTCGATGCGGTTCTGCACGGTGCCGCGCGACACGTTGAGCGCCGCGGCCAGGGTGGCGGCGGGCTTACGCGAGTCGGCGCGCAGGAGGGCGATCAGCTGCTGGTCGAGGTCGTCGATCATTCGTCAATCCAGCCTGTCAAAACGCCAATCTAGATCACGATATGTAGCAGGTTGCTCGCTATTCGCTAGCGCCGCCCCGCGCGATCCTCTCGGTGACGCACCGCCAGAGGAGTTTGCATGGACGGCCGGCCCTTCTTCCTGATGACCGACCCGGACGGCTTCGACGTGAGCTACCGGATCAATCCGTGGATGGACCCGGCCAGCTGGACGCCGGCCCAGGCGGCGGCGGCGCGGGCCGCCTCGCGCGATCTGCGCGCAGCGATCACCGCCATCGGCGGCCACGTGGAGACCGTCGGCGCCGTGCGCGGCCTGCCGGACCTGGTGTTCCCGGCCAACGCCGCCGTGGTGCTGGACGGACGGGTGCTGCTGGCCCGCTTCCGCCATCCCGAGCGCCAGGGCGAGGAGGCGGTGTTCCGCGCCGCGTTCCAGCGCCTGAAGACCCGCGGCGTGGTCGAGGAGCTGGTGGACCTGCCCGACGGCCTGTTCCACGAGGGCGCCGGCGACGCGATCTGGGACGCCGACCGCCGCCACTTCTGGTGCGGCTATGGCCCGCGCTCGTCGCAGGGCGCGATCCGGGTGGTGCGCGAGACCTTCGGCCAGGAGACCGTGGCCCTGGAGCTGGCCAGCGAGCGCTTCTACCACCTGGACACCTGCTTCTGCCCGCTGGCGGGCGGCAAGGTGCTCTACTATCCGCCGGCCTTTACCCCAGCCGCCCTGGCGACCATCCACGAGCACGTGCCGGCCGCCCAGCGGATCGAGGCCACCGACGAGGAGGCCGCGGCCTTCTGCGTCAACGCGGTCAACATCGACGCCCGCATCGTCATGGCCCGCGCGCCGGAGAGCCTGCGCCGCAAGCTCGCCGCCCGCGGCTACACCCTGACCGAGGTGGACCTGGCGCCCTTCATCCTCTCCGGCGGGGCCGCCTACTGCATGACCCTGCGCCTCGACCGCACGTCCATCCCCGCCGCCGCCCGCCACGCCGCCGAATAGGCGCCCCCCAAAGGAAAGCGTCATGAACGACATCGCCCTGCAACGCTCGCTCGCCGCCCGCTTCATCGAGACCGAGGCCCAGTTCGGCGCCAAGAACTACAAGCCGCTGGACGTGGTCCTGACCCGTGGCGAGGGCGTCTACGTCTGGGACGTGGACGGCCAGCGCTACATGGACTGCCTCTCGGCCTATTCGGCCGTGAACCAGGGCCACTGCCACCCGAAGATCCTGGCCGCCATGGTGGAGCAGGCCTCGCGCCTGACCCTGACCTCGCGGGCCTTCCGCAACGACCAGCTGGCGCCCTTCTACGAGGAGCTCTGCGCCCTCACCAACAGCCACAAGGTGCTGCCGATGAACTCCGGCGCCGAGGCGGTGGAGACGGCGCTGAAGGTGGCCCGCAAGTGGGGCTATGAGGTCAAGGGCGTGCCCGAGGGCGCGGCCGAGATCATCGTCGCCGCCGAGAACTTCCACGGCCGCACCGTGGCCATCGTCGGCTTCTCCACCGACCCGCAGTCGCGCGGCGGCTTCGGCCCGTTCGCGCCGGGCTTCAAGACCATCCCGTTCGGCGACGCCGACGCGCTGGAGGCGGCCATCGGGCCCAACACCGTGGCCTTCCTGGTCGAGCCGATCCAGGGGGAGGCGGGGGTGATCATCCCGCCGGCCGGCTACCTGAAGCGGGTGCGCGAGCTGTGCACCCGTCACAACGTGATCCTGATCCTGGACGAGATCCAGACGGGCCTGGGCCGCACCGGCAAGCTGCTGGCCGAGGAGCACGAGGGGATCGAGGCGGACCTGACCCTGATCGGCAAAGCGCTGTCGGGCGGCTTCTACCCGGTCTCGGCGGTGCTCTCGAACTCCGAGGTGATGAGCGTCCTGCATCCGGGCGAGCACGGCTCGACCTTCGGCGGCAACCCGTTGGCCTGCGCGGTGGCGCGGGCGGCGCTGAAGGCCCTGACCGAGGAAGGCATGGTCGAGAACGCCGCCCGCGTCGGCGCGCGGCTGCAGGCGGACCTGGCGGGCCTCGATGCGCCGATCGTCAAGGAGGTGCGCGGCCGCGGCCTGATGATCGCCGTGGAACTGCAACACGACGCCGGCGGCGCGCGGCGGATCTGCGAGGCCCTGCAGGCCCGGGGCCTGCTGGCCAAGGAGACCCACGAGCACACCATCCGCATAGCCCCGCCGCTGATCCTGACCGACGACCAGGCCGCCTGGATCGCCGAGCAGTTCGCGGCGGTGCTGAGGTAGGGGTCCGCCTAGCCGCCCCTCACCGCCCGATCGGCGCCGCCGCCTTCGCCCCGCCCTGCGGGTCCGGGGAGGCCTGGGCCGCGGCGGCGGCCTTGGCTTCGGAGATCACATAGGCGCGGATGTCCTCGGCGTCCTTGGGGCTGAGGAAGCGGGCGAAGCTGGCCATGCCGCGGCTGGCGCTGGCGCCGTCGATGACCACGCCCTTCCAGTTGTCGGCGGTCTGCAGCATCGGCGTGCGCTTCAGGTCCGGTAGCCAGGCGCCCGAGGCGTTGGGGCCGTGGCAGACTTGGCAGTTCTCGTGGAACAGGGCGAAGCCGTGCTGGACGTCGCCGTCCGACTTCAGGCTGTCCACCTCGAACGGCGGCTGCGGCGGCGCGGGGAACGCCGGCGCCTGCGCCTTGCCGCCCAGCTTGAAGACCAGCAGTCGGCCGGGCAGCCGCGAGCGCGTGGGCATCGAGGCCGGCGCGGAGATCTGGCCGCCGCCGCCGGTGCCGACCATGACGGCCACGTACTGCTCGCCGCCCAGCGCGTAGGTCATGGGCGCGGCGATCACGCCGTTGCCGGTCTTGTAGCTCCACAGCTTCTTGCCGCTGGCCGCGTCATAGGCCGCCAGGTCCCCCTCGGCCGAGCCCTGGAACACCAGGCCGCCGGCCGTGGCCAGCACACCCGCGTTCCAGAAGTAGGGGTGGTCCACGGTCCAGACCGCCTTCTGCTGCACCGGGTCCCAGGCGATGAGCTGGCCCTTCACCATGGCCATGATCGCCTTCAGCGTCGCCTGGTCGGTGGGCAGGGCGTTGGAGAGGAAGTTCACGCCCACGTTCCAGGCGCCGGCCTTGTAGGCGAAGTCCTTCTGGTCGCCGTAGCTGAAGGGCGTGACGTTGGTGGGGATGTAGACGAGCCCGGTCTTCGGATCGAAGGCCATGGGCTGCCAGTTGTGCGCGCCCAGCGGGCCGGGCACCTGAGTGACGGCAGTCTTCTCGTACCGCGCCCCGGGGGTCTCGATCGGCCGGCCGGTCTTCATGTCCACGCCGGTGGCCCAGGTGATGTTCGGATAGTAGTTCTTGGCCGAGATCAGCTGGCCGGTGGCGCGGTCGATCACATAGAAGAAGCCGTTCTTGGGCGCCTGCATCAGCACCTTGCGCGGCTGCCCGCCGATGTTGAGGTCGGCCAGGGTGATCTGCTGGGTGGCGGTATAGTCCCAGCTCTCGCCGGGCGTGGTCTGGTAGTGCCAGACGTATTCGCCGGTGTCGGGCCGCAGGGCCAGGATCGAGCTCAGGAACAGGTTGTCGCCCTTGCCGCCCGAGCGGCGCATGTGGTTCCAGGGCGAGCCGTTGCCGACGCCGATATAGACCATGTCGAGGGCGGGATCGTAGGCGATGGCGTCCCAGGGCGTGCCCCCGCCGCCGGTCTTCTTCCACTCGCCGTCGCTCCAGGTGGCGGCCCCCTTCTCGGCCATCACCTTGTCGGAAGCCGCGCCGTCCGGCTTACCGTCCGGATTGGGAGTCATGTAGAAGCGCCAGGCCTGCTGGCCGCTGGCCGCGTCGTAGGCGGTGATGTAGCCGCGCACGCCGTACTCGGCGCCGCCGTTGCCGATCAGCACCTTGTCCTTGATGACCCGCGGGGCGCCGGTGATCGTGTAGGGCTTGGCCGGGTCGGTGGTCTGCACCGTCCACACGGGCTTGCCGGTCTTGGCGTCGAGGGCGATGAGGCGGCCGTCCAGGGCGCCCACGAAGACCTTGCCCTTCCAGACCGCGACGCCGCGGTTGACCACGTCGCAGCAGGCGTCGAAGCCCTTGGGCCCCTTCACCTGCGGGTCGAAGCGCCAGAGCTCCTTGCCGGTCTTGGCATCGAAGGCGAACACCTTCGACCAGGCGGTCGAGGTATAGATCACCCCGTCCACCATCAGGGGCGTCGCCTCCTGGCCGCGGTCGGTGTCGAACTGGGCGAACCAGGCCAGGCCCAGCTGGCCGACGTTGTCGTTCTTGACCTTGTCCAGCGGGCTGAAGCGCTGCTCGTTGTAGTCCTTGCCGTAGGAGAGCCACTCGGCGTTGCCGGCCGCTGCGACCAGGCGCTTGGCGTCCACGGCGCCCGGCGCGGCGGGCTTCTGGCAGGACGCCAACGAGACGGCCAGTGCGGCCGCGACAACGGACGCCAGGCCCAGCCGGATGATGTGCATTCACGCCTCCCCTGGACGGGCTCGTTCGAGCGGCCCGCCCTGAGCGGCACTATGCGCGCGCCGGGGCGTCCCGCAAGCCTGCCGCGGCGGAAGCGGCCGGCCGGTCCGCCAGCCAGGCCACACCCGTCGCCGCCAGGTAGGCGAAGAGCGCCATGGCGCCCATCTGGGCCGCCGATCCGCTCGGCGGGGCGAGCATAGCCACGATCTGCAGCCCGACCAGGAAGGTCAGGAAGGCGGCGGCCGGCCAGGCGCTGCGACCGGCGCGGACGCGCTGCGCGGTCCAGGCTGCGCCCGTCACGGCCAGCAGGCCGATCTCCACCGCCTGTTCGATCACCGGCGCGTTCCAGAGGCCAAGGCCGGCCCGGGGTCCGCCAGGCCAGATCTCCAGGTCGGGGCGGTGGACCAGCAGGTCCGCGGCCCAGTGCGAGAAGACCACCAGCCCCACCGCGATGGCGGCGCGCCGCGGCAGCTTCAGGGCCCATGCGCTCACCAGGGCGGCGGCCACGGACCAGGCCAGGGCGCCGGGCAGGCTGTGGGTCCAGGGCATGTCGTAGAGCACCAGCGCCGAGCCCGGCAGGCTGGGATCGATGCGCACCTTTTCGACGCCGGCGATGATCAGGCCCGACCAGCCGATATCGAGCAGCTGACAGCCCGCCACATAGGCCCAGAGCGGCGCGCGCGGCTCGGCCGCCTTGGCCGCCAGCGCAGCCGCATAGTGTCCCGCGAACATGGTTCCGCCTCCCGCTTGTGCGTAAGGCGTAGCCCCGCCTGGCCGGCCGCGCGAGCCTCAGGGACGCAGAACGGCCATGCGCACGCGTATGGGCTGGCTCAGACCACCGCGCCCATGCCGGCCCGCATCGAGGCCTGGCCAGGCCGCAGGCGGCCATAGGCCTGGACCAGCCGCTCCACCGCCTCGGTGAGGTCCTCGGGCGGCAGGGTGTAGGGCAGGCGCAGGAAACGGTCGAAGGCCCCATCGACGCCGAACCGCGGCCCCGCCGCCAGCCGCAGGCCGAAGCGCTCGGACGTCGCGGTCAGCATGGTCGACACCGGCGCCGGCAGCTCCGCCCACAGCGAGAGGCCCCCCGGCGGCGTGGTCACGCGCCACTCCGGCAGCCGGCTGCGCACCAGGCCCAAGAGGTGCGCCCGCCGCGCGCGCAGCAGGTTGCGCCGCGCCTCCAGGGCCGCGTCCTCATCCGACAGCAGGTGGACGGCGGCCAGCTGTTCCAGCAGCGGCGTGCCCATGTCGATCGAGGCGCGGCGGGTGGAGAGGGCCTGGATGGTCGGCACGTCGGCGCGGATCCAGCCCAGCCGCAGCCCGCCCCAGTAGCTCTTGCCCATGGAGCCCAGCCGCACCACGCCCGCCGGCTCTGAGAAGCCGTAGGGTTGGACCGGCCCGTCCAGGCAGAGGTCGATGCCGGTCTCGTCCAGGATCAGGGTCGTGCGTGTTCGCTCCGCGGCGGCGGCGATGGCGGCGCGCGCGTCGGGCGTCATCCAGCGGCCGGTGGGATTGTGGAAGTCGGCGATGAAATAGGCCGCGCGCGGGCCGCTCTGGCGAAGGGCGGCGACCACCCCCTCCACGTCCCAGCCGTCGTCCGGCAGGCCCACCGGCGCCGGGCGCAGCGAGGCCCGCTGGATTGCATCGATGGCGTGCGGATAGGTCGGATGGTCGATCACCACCCGGTCGCCGGGCCCGCACAGCAGGCGCAGCATCAGGGCGAAGGCGTGCTGGGCGCCGTTGGTGACCATCACCTGGTCGGGCGAGGTGGGCAGGCCGCGGGCCGTGTAGCGCTCGGCGATCGCCACGCGCAGCTCGGTGAGGCCGAGCGGGGCGTAGCCGTGGTGCGGCAGGTGGGCGGGCAGGGCCTGGAGCGCCGCGGCGAAGGCGCCATGCACCGAGTCGCTGGCCGGCGGGGCCGCGGAGGCCAGGTCGATCACCCCCTCGGCCTCGGTCCCGGCGATCAGGGAGGCCTGGCCGCGCTGCCCTGGGCCCGACGGCAGCCGCGTGCGCGCCCCGGCGCCCTGCCGCCGCTCCAGGAAGCCGTCGTCGCGCAGCCGCGCCAGGGCGGCGGTGACGGTGGTGCGGCTGACCTCCAGCACCGTGGCCAGCTCCCGCTCGCCCGGCAGCACCACGTCCAGCGGCAGGCGCCCGTCCAGGATCAGCAGGCGCAGGCCGTCGGCCAGCTGGCGATAGGCGGGGCCGGTGCGCTCGGCGCGCCAGGCGCCCAGCAGCCGGTTCAGGGAGGCAGGTCCGATGCGGCGCGTACTCATGACGCCACCGTGGCAGAACTGGCCCTGGTTTCAAATGCCAGTTGCCAGCATCTGGCTGGGCATGATCCTGACCCGCCGCCTGGTCCAGCTGTTCGCCGGCCTCATCCTCTACGGCGCCTCCATGGCGCTGATGCTCCGCTCGACCCTGGGCCTGGACCCCTGGGACGTGTTCCACCAGGGGCTGGCTTCGCACACGGCGCTGTCGTTCGGCATGCTGGTGAACCTGGTGGGCCTGGCGGTGCTGCTGCTGTGGATCCCGCTGCGCCAGTGGCCGGGGATCGGCACAGTGGCCAATGTGGCGACCATCGGCCTTTCGGTGGATGCGACCCTCGCCGTCCTGCCGCCCGTGGAAGGCCTGCCCGCGCGGGCGGCGCTGCTGGTCGCCGGCGTGGTGCTGAACGGCCTGGCCGGGGCCCTCTACATCGGCGCCGGCCTGGGCCCGGGACCGCGCGACGGCCTGATGACCGGCCTGGTCCGGCGCACGGGCTGGTCGATCCGCCTGGTGCGCACCGGGCTGGAGCTTTCTGTGCTGGCCATCGGCTGGGCGATGGGCGGGACCGTGGGGATCGGCACCGTTCTCTACGCCCTGGCCATCGGACCGCTGGTGCAGGCGTTTCTGCCCCTGGTTGCAGTGGCGCCGGGGGCCAACGCCGCCGTTAACGCCTGACTCAGGTCTGCGAAACTCCGCCTTTACCCCTACCCTGTATCAAACGGAGACAAGAACAAGGCCTCATCCAGAACGGGTGAGCGTCCAATTGGTGGGTGTCTTCCTATGGCCAAGACGGTCCTGGTCGTCGACGACGATCCGACGCAACGGCGGCTGATCCAGGCGGTCCTGGAGCGCGACGGTTTCGCGGTCGCCCACGCCCAGAGCGGCGACGAGGCGATGCAGCACCTGGGCTCCGGCGCCCTCGTGGACCTGATCCTGCTGGACCTGGTGATGCCCGGCATCTCGGGCCAGGACACCCTCGCCGAAATGCGCGCCCGCGGCTTCAGCCAGCCGGTGATCGTGCTGACCGCCACGGGCGGGATCGACACCGTCGTCCAGGCCATGCAGGCCGGCGCCAGCGACTTCTTCGTCAAGCCGGCCTCGCCGGAGCGGATCATCGTCTCGATCCGCAACGCGCTCTCCATGGGCGCCCTGAAGGGCGAGGTGGACCGGCTGAAGAAACACGCCACCGGCCGCACCACCTTCGGCGACCTGATCGGCGACTCTCCGGCCATGCTGATGGTCAAGCGCCTGGGAGAGCGCGCCGCCAAGTCCTCGATCCCGATCCTGATCACCGGCGAAAGCGGCGTCGGCAAGGAAGTGATCGCCCGCGCGGTGCACGGCTCGTCCGACCGCGCCGGCAAGCCCTTCGTGGCGGTCAACTGCGGCGCCATCCCCGAGAACCTCGTGGAGTCGATCCTGTTCGGCCACGAGAAGGGCAGCTTCACCGGCGCCACCGACAAGCACCTGGGCAAGTTCCAGGAGGCCAACGGCGGCACCCTGTTCCTCGACGAGGTGGGCGAACTGCCGCTGGACATCCAGGTCAAGCTGCTGCGTGCGCTGCAGGAGAGCGAGATCGACCCGATCGGCGCCAAGCGCTCGATCAAGGTGGATGTGCGCATCGTCTCGGCCACCAACCGCGACCTCAGCCAGGCGGTGAAGGACGGGCGGTTCCGCGAGGACCTGTTCTACCGCCTCAACGTCTTCCCCATCGAGGCCCCGGCCCTGCGCGAGCGCAAAGAGGACGTGCCCGCCCTGGTCGACGCCTTCGTGCGCCGGTTCAACATCGAGGAGGGCAAGTCGGTGGTCGGCGCCGCGCCGGAGACCATGGCCTGCCTCGCCGCCTACGACTGGCCCGGCAACGTGCGCCAGCTGGAGAACGCGGTCTATCGCGCCATCGTCCTGGCCGACGCGCCCTACCTGCAGCCGCACGACTTCCCGGCGATCTCGGGCGTCGCCGCCCCGCCGCCGGAAGCCTACGAGCACACCTCCACCACGGCTCCGGTCCGCGCGTCCGCCGGCGCCGAACCGGCCGCCGACTCCCCGATCCGCATCCTGGACGGCCGCGGCCACCTGCGCACCCTGGAGGAGATCGAGCGCGACCTCATCCAGCTGGCCATCGAGGTCTATGCCGGCCACATGAGCGAGGTGGCCCGCCGGCTCGGCATCGGCCGCTCGACCCTCTACCGCAAGGTCCGCGAACAGGGCCTCGAGGGCCTGGTCAAGGGCGCTGGCGGCGAGGCTGCGGACGAGGACGTGGCGGCCTAGCCGCAGGCGCTTCAGGGGGCCGCGCGGCCGCCATCGCCGCCGGGGCCAGCGCCGCGTCCGGCATCTCGATGTCGATCTCCAGGGTCGAGACCTGCTCGCCGCGGTCCAGCTTCACCATGACCTTGTCCTGGTCGATGGGGATGTGCCGGGCGATGACCGCCAGGATCTCCTTCTGCAGCACCGCCGCCAGGTCGGTGCGCCCCGACAGCGCCCGCTCGTGGGCCAGCAGAATCTGCAGGCGGTCGCGGGCGACCGGGGCGGAGCGGCCGCGCGAGAAGAAGCCCAGGATGCTCATGCCGCGGCCCTGCGGCCGAACAGCCGGCTCAGGAGGCCGCGCTGCGGGCTGGGCGTGACCACTGCCACCTCTTCGCCCATCAGCCGGCGCGCCGCCTCGGTATAGGCGCGGGCCGGCGGCGAGGCCGGATTGTGCAGGGTCACCGGCGAGCCGAGGTTCGAGGCGGTGAGCACGTCGGGGCTCTCGGCGACGATGCCCAGCAGCGGGATCGCCAGGATCTCCAGAACGTCCTCGACCTTCATCATCTCGCCCCGCGCGGCCCGCGCAGGGTCGTAGCGGGTGAGCAGCAGGTGCTTCTGCAGCCGCTCGCCGCCCTCGGCCCGCAGGGTCTTGGAATCCAGCATGCCGATGATCCGGTCGGAATCGCGCACCGACGAGACTTCCGGGTTGGTCACCACCACCGCGACGTCGGCGAACCGCATGGCCAGGGTGGCGCCCTTCTCGATGCCCGCGGGGCTGTCGCAGATGATCCAGTCGAACCGCTCGCGCAGCTCCTCGATCACTCGCCCGATCCCCTCCTCGGTCAGGGCGTCCTTGTCGCGGGTCTGGGAGGCCGGCAGCAGCGAGAGCGTCTCCAGCCGCTTGTCGCGGATCAGCGCCTGCGGGAGCTTGGCGTCGCCCTGGACCACATTGACCAGGTCGAAGACCACCCGCCGCTCGGCGCCCATCACCAGGTCGAGGTTGCGCAGGCCGACGTCGAAGTCGACGACCACCACGTTCTGCCCCGCCTGCGCCAGCGCGGCCCCCAGGGCGGCGGACGAGGTCGTCTTGCCCACGCCCCCCTTGCCCGAGGTGACGACCATTACCTTGCTCATCCAGTCACTCCCTTTGGTCGCCCCCAAAGACGCCTTGCCGCCGTGGCGGATCGCTCAGTCCAGCGCCGACAGCCGCAGCGCGCCGCGGTCGCACATCACCTGGACGGCGCGGCCCTGCAGCGCCTCGCCCCAGTGCTCGGAGGTGCGGTACAGCCGGTCGACCCCGACCAGCTCGGCCTCCAGGCGCCGGCAAAAGATGCGGCCCGCGCCGCCGGTCCTGAGGCCCGCGATCGCACGGCCGCGCAGCGCGCCGTAGATGTGGATCGAGCCGCCGGCCAGCACCTCGGCGCCGGAGGCCACGGGCCCGACGACGGTGACGTCCCCGTCCTCGAACACGATGGACTGGCCCGAGCGAACGGGGCGGTCGATCAGCAGCGAGGGCGCCTCGGACGGCGGCGGGGGGGCCGGCTCGGACGCTGCGCGCGGCTCCACGGCCATCTCGCGGCCCGCCAGGTTCATCGCCAGCCGCGCCCAGCGCGTGCCGGCCAGGGCGCGCGGATCGACCCCCTCCACCGCCACCAGCCGCAGGCCCCGGGCCTCCAGCCCGTCCAGCACGATCAGCGGCGCCTCGGTCCCGCCGTCCGCCGTGGCCGAAAGGTCGGCCACCACCGGCCGCTCGCCGAAGAGGTCGCCCACCCCGCGCATCTGGGCGTCCAGGGCCGCGAACCAGGCCGCCATGGGGAACTCCGGCGCCACCACCAGGGCCATGAAGCTGCGGCCGCGGATGCGCAGCCTGGGCAAGGTCGGCGCTTCGGCGAGGCTCTCCAGGGGATCGGCCATGAGCAGTGCAACCTCCGTCCGAATGGGGCGCAAGCCGTCACCGCCGCGGGCGCGGCAGTGGGGATCGATGATCTCGGGTGGCGCCCCCGGGGGCCTTTTCGAATCGCCCCGCCGGCGACGCCGATGCGAAGCTCGTTTGTTTGGGGCAAGAACGGCCAAACTTGGGCCGTACGGTCAAGCTAAGCCACGGAACCTGGGGATGAATCCGGCCTCAGCGGTCCGAGCTCTTGCGCCGGAACGGCCGCCGCTGGAGGCCCTGCTTCTCGCCCTTCGCCTTGGCGGCGATCTCCTTGAGCTTGACCGTCTGGAGGGCCGAGAGGGCCTGGCCCGGCGCGCCCTTCTCGGGATCGCCGAAGGCGCGGCCGTAGGTCTTCACCCGCTCGGACACCGAGCCCAGGAACTCGCCCTCCCAGTCGGAGAGCTCGACGCCGGCCTTGTCGGCCATGCGCTTGGCGCGCTTCAACGCATTGAGGGCGGCGCGCTTGGCCGCCGCCTTCGGGTCGGGCGGCTTGCGGTTCAAATCTCTCCGATGGCCGCAAGATAGAGGTCGAGGATGGCCTCTTCCTCCTGGCGCTTGGCGCGATCCTGCTTGCGGATGCGGACCACCTTGCGCAGCACCTTGACGTCGAAGCCGTTGCCCTTGGCCTCGGCGAAGACTTCCTTGATCTGCTCGGCGATCTCGGACTTCTCCTGCTCGAGGCGCTCGACGCGCTCGATGATGCTTTTCAGCTGCGTCTGCGCGGTCGCGTTCAGGACGTCGGAGTGTGCGGAAGCGTCGTCGGCCATGACGGAGCCTTTAAGCTAGAAGGGGGTGGGCGGAAAGCGGCCACTCCTATTGATCCACAGGCGGCCTGTCATCCAGGCTGGAGCCTTGACGGCGCCGGGGTCGTTGAGGCGGATGGACGCGGGAGGCCCGAATGGCCAACGAACCGAAGCGCAAGGTCACCGAGGAAGAGGCGCTGGCCGCCGTCCGCACCCTGATCGAATGGGCCGGCGACGACCCCGACCGCGAGGGGCTGCTCGACACCCCGCGGCGGGTGACCAAGGCCTACCGCGAGCTGTTCGCCGGGTACGAGAGCGACCCCCGCGACTACCTGGCCCGGACCTTCGAGGAGGTGGGCGGCTATGACGAGCTGGTGATCCTGCGCGACATCCGGGTGGTGAGCTTCTGCGAGCACCACATGCTGCCGTTCCTGGGCAAGGCCCACGTGGCCTACCTCCCGCGCGACCGGGTGGTCGGCATCTCCAAGCTGGCGCGGGTGGTGCACGGCTTCGCCCGCCGGCTGCAGATCCAGGAGAAGCTGACCGCCGAGGTGGCCGAGGCGATCCAGGACATCCTGAAGCCCAAGGGCGTGGGCGTGGTGATCGTCTCCGAGCACAGCTGCATGACCATGCGCGGGGTCAACACCCCCGGCTCGCGCCTGACCACCAGCCACCTTTTGGGCGAGGTGCGGGACGATCCGCGCACCCGCCAGGAGTTCTTCGAACTGGTCCGCAACGGCGCCTGATGCAGGCGCCCGGCGCCGCGCGGGCTTGGCGTCAGGCCAGGGCCAGGGCGCGTTGGCGACGCATCATCGCGCCGGCGGCGCCGAAGCCCAGGATCATCAGGGCCCAGGCGGCGGGCTCGGGGACGGCCTGCAGCGTGCCGGCCGCATTGTCGACCTCGAACGAATTGCCCGACGAGCTCAGCACGACCTTGTCGACCTTGAAGCCGCCGAAGTCGAAGTTGACCCGCTTGCCCCACGACCAGCTCTGGTTGGTGTCGCCGAGGAACATGTCCGCGCCGCTGAGCGTCTCGTGGTAGCCGCCGGCGCCGAAGAACTCGATGCTGTTGTAGGTGTCCGGCGAGCCCATGTAGAGGCTGAAGGTCGACAGCGCCCGCAGGGACTGGAAGGTCGCCGACTTGCCCGACGCGATGGTCAGGTAGTGGGTCGGGTCGTTGGGCAGGGTGCCCGAATAGCCGCCGCAGCCTTCGCACACGCCGACGGTGGCGCCGCCCAGGCTCAGGGTCACGCCGGGCAGGAGGGTCGCGGTGGGCGCGCCCGCATCGTTGAAGTCGGCGATCAGCACCTGGCCGGCCGGCAGGCCGTTCGGGTCGCCGGTGTTGCTGAGGCTGACGGAAACGGAGGCCGACGCGGGGGCGGCCAGGGCGGCCACGGCGGCGAGGGCGGCGGTCGCGAGGAGGGCTCGGAAGCTGGTGCGCATCTTAGGGTCCGGGTCTGGTCGAACCCCGGGGGCTGGGGTCCGTGCTGGATTGGCACAGGCGGTATCGCCTACGCGGAGGTATCAGCACGGGACGTGCCACTAAGGCCTTGCGGGAAGCGTCACCTTAGGGATGCGAGGCGCGGTCCGGGGCGACCTACAGCAGGCCGCGAGCCTCCAGCGCCGGGCGCAGGGCGGCCGGGTCGGTGAAGTGGTGGACGTCGAAGCCCAGGGCCGCGGCGGCGGCGATGTTCTTCTCGCTATCGTCCACGAACAGGGCCTCGTGCGGCGCCAGGCCGAACCGCTCGCAGGCGATGCGGTAGATGGCCGGGTCGGGCTTCAACACCCGCTCGAGGCCGGAGGCCACATAGTCCGCGAGCAGCCCGAACGCCGGGCTCATGGCCAGGGTCGAGTGCAGGGTCTCATGGCTGATGTTGGAGAGGCCGTATTGCGGCACGCCGCGCGCGGCCAGCGCCTCGATGGCGGCCTCGGTCTCGGCGATGGGGCCGGAGAACATCTCGTCCCAGCGCTCATGCCAGGCGCGGATCTGCGCCTCGTAGTGCGGATGCTGCGGGATCAGCCGGGCCAGGTTGTCGGCGAACGACAGGCCGCGGTCGGTCTCCATGTGCCAGGCGAGCGTGCACACCTGCGCCAGGAACCGGTCGCGCTCGACCGGGTCGGGGAAGATCTTGGAATAGAGCGTGCGCGCGTCCCAGCGGACGATCACATTGCCGAAGTCCCAGATGACCGCCTTGGGCGCGGTCATGGCCGTGGGATCAGCCCTGCTTCGCCTTGAAGCGCGGGTCGGTCTTGTTGATGATGTACACGCGGCCCTTGCGGCGCACGAGCTTGCAGTCGCGGTGACGCGTCTTCAGCGACTTCAGCGAGCTTCTGACCTTCATGGGACCGTATCTTCAATCAGGCCGGCGGACGGCCGGGTTGGCGAACAAGAGCGGGCGCATATACGGGCAGGTCCCGCTTGAGTCAACCGAGGCGGCTGACGCCTAAGTGATTGGGACCCCGGGCGACGCGGGCTAGTTTCCGCAAGATGCGTCGAAGCCTGGT
Source organism: Caulobacterales bacterium (assembly GCA_019510435.1). GTDB lineage: Bacteria > Pseudomonadota > Alphaproteobacteria > Caulobacterales > Caulobacteraceae > Phenylobacterium. The sequence continues at coordinate 388,500 of JAEKKJ010000006.1, forward strand.
TGTCCTTGCCGTCCTTGCGCTCGCGGGCTGCGCCAGCCCGGGGCCCGCGCCGATGCCCAGCCGGGCCCCCACGCCCGCCCCGATCCCGCCGGCCCCCGCGCCGCCGCCCCAGCCCGTGCCGCCGCCCCCTGCGCCGCCCGGCTCGATCACCCCGCCCACCGTCTCCGGCGACCAGGTCTTCGACGCCTGGGCCTCGGACTTCCAGGGCCGCGCCCTCGCCGCCGGCGTCGATCCGCAGGTGTTCCAGCGCGAGTTCGCCGGCATGACGCCCGACCCGCGGGTGGCGGCGCTGGACAGCCGCCAGCCGGAGTTCTCCAAGCCGATCAGCGACTACCTCAGGGGCGTCGTCACGCCCGGGCGCGCCACCATCGGCGAGCGCAAGCTGACCGAGGTCCCGCAGCTGTCGCAGATCGAGCAGCGCTTCGGCGTGCCGGGGCCGATCCTGCTGGGTGTCTGGGCCATGGAGAGCGGCTTCGGGGCGATCCAGGGCGACTATGACACCCTGCGCTCGCTGGCGACCCTGGCCGCCCAGGGCCGCCGCCGCGGCTGGGCCGAGGGCGAGCTGATCGCGGCGCTGAAGATCATCCAGTCCGGCGAGCAGCCGCGGTCCAAGCTGCGCGGCTCGTGGGCCGGCGCCATGGGCCAGACCCAGTTCATCCCCTCGACCTTCCTGACCACCGCGGTGGACGGCGACGGCGACGGGCGGCGCGACATCTGGGCCTCCAGCGCCGACGCCCTGGCCTCGGCCGCCAACCTGCTCGCCAAGGCCGGCTGGGTGCGCGGCCAGAGCTGGGCGGTGGAGGTGACCGCGCCCCAGGGGTTCGACTTCAGCGTCACCGAAGGGCCGAAGCTGACGCCGCAGGGCTGGGCCGAGATGGGCGTGGTGCGGGCCGACGGCGTGACCTGGTCGGCCGCCGATTCCAGCGCCGAGGCGGTGCTGGTGGCGCCGGCCGGCGCGCGCGGGCCGCTGTTCCTGCTGTTCCCCAACCACTTCGCGATCCGCAAGTACAACAACAGCCTGGCCTATGCCCTGGGCGTGGGCCTGCTGGCCGACCGGTTCGCCGGTGCGCCGCCGCTGAAGACGCCGTGGCCCACCGAAACGCCGCTGACCCTGGTGGACCGCATGACCGCCCAGCGGGCCCTGGCGGCGCTCGGCTTCGACCCCGGCCAGCCGGACGGGGTGGTGGGCCTGGGCACCCGCAACGCCCTGCGCGCCTGGCAGAAGGCCCGCGGCCTCACCGCCGACGGCTACCTCTCCGCCGAGATGGTGACGCGCCTGAAGGCCGAGGCGGGGGTGTAGCCGCGGAGCAGCCGCGAAGCGGATCAGATGACCGCCAAGACGCCAAGCGCGCCAAGGAGGCCAGCGCCGCTTCGGCGCCTTGGCGGACTTTGCGTTCTTGGCGTCTTGGCGGTGAATTCTGGGCGCGCGGCGCGCGCAGGTGTCTGCGCCTACGCCCCGCCCTCGTCGCTGCGCTCCAGGGTGGCCAGGGTGGCGTCCTGGCGGGTGGCGGGCTCCGGGTCGGCGGCCTTCAGCTGCCGGTTCCGGAAGGCGTAGATCAGCAGGCCGCCCATCAGGATCGCGTTCAGCAGGAACGGCCCGGCGTGGACGTGCCGGTAGAGCCACATGAAGGCCGGCGCCAGGATCACATTGACGCCGTTGACCGCCGCGATGGCCCCGGCCACGCGGGCCTGGTCGACCGACCCCACGGCGATCGAGGCCCCGGCGGTGAAGCCGGGCCGCGCGAACCCAAAGCCCAGGCTGGCGATCGCATAGCCGGCCACGACCCAGAAGTAGTCGGGCGCCACCGCCACGATCAGGTTCCCTGTCGCCGCCACCGCCACGCCCCAGCGCAGCAGCTGGCGCGGCGTCATCTCGAACATCCGGATCAGGCCCCACTGGGCGAGCAGGCCGGCGACGGCGCCGAACATCATGGCGATGGCCAGCGGCCGCTGCGATTGCAGCGGCGTCACCTGCAACTTGTCCAGCACCAGGAAGCCCAGGGTCTGCTGCTGGGCGGTCTGGCAGGCGGCGACGATGAAGCCGTAGATCAGGAACGGGATCACCCGCTCGTCGCGCCACATCGGCCGGGCCTTGCTCCCGTCCTTCGGCTTGGGCGGCGGCGGCGGACGCGGGACGGTGCTCTCCGGCAGCAGGAAGACCACCACCGCCAGCATGCCGGCCGCGATCAGGGCGAAGGCGAACAGCGGCCCGGCCAGGCCCAGCACCGGCAGGATGAACAGCGGCGCCAGGAACGGGCCCATCACCTGGCCCAGGCCCACCGCCCCGGCCAGGCTGGCCATGGCCTGGGTGCGGCGCTCCAGCGGCGTGTGCTCGGCCACATAGGCCTGGGTGGCCGGATTGGCCGCGGCCCCGAACAGGCCGAACAGCGCCCGCGCCAGGAGGAAGCAGACGAAGATCACCAGCGGCGCCGCGTAGTGGCGCAGGCCCGCGCTGACCACCAGGCCGCAGACCGTCATCGAGACCATGAAACCGCTCAGGCCCACCATCATCAGCGGCTTGCGGCCGTAGCGGTCGGAGGCGGCCGCCCAGCGCGGCGAGGAGAACGCCCAGAGCAGGGCCGAGAGCGAGAAGATCGCCACCACCATCTCGTCGGCGATGCCGATGGAGCGGCCGATGGGCGGCAGCACCGAGATCAGGCCCGTATTGCCGATCTGGGTCGCCAGGGAGGTCCCGAAGATGATCGCGAACGTCCGCTTGGACATCCGGGGCGGTGCGGAGGTCGAGGCCATGTCCTTCGCTTAGGCTGCGCGCCCGCGCCGCGCCACCCCTGGATGGAGCACTGATGGCCCCACTCACGGGCCATTAAGTATTAACGGCCATGATCCGCGGACCTCCGGGGGAGTCCATGTTTCAGATCATCGGCATCGTGTTGCTGTTCGGCCTTGTGTTCGGCAGCTACATCATCTCGGGCGGCAATCTCGGGGTGATCCTCGAGGCGATGCCCCACGAGATGATGGCCATCGGCGGCGCCGGCGTCGCCAGCTTCCTCGTTGCGAATTCGATGACCACCATCAAGGGCGTCGGCGGCGGCTTCTCCAAGGTTTTCGGCGGGCCGAAGTGGAAGGCCAGCGACTACCGCGACCTGCTCTCGCTGCTGTTCCTGCTGACCAAGACCATGAAATCCAAGGGCGTCATCGCCCTGGAAAGCCACATCGAGAACCCCAAGGAGTCCTCGATCTTCACCCGCTTCCCGAAGGTGATGAAGGACCACTTCGCCATCGACTTCATCTGCGACACCCTGCGGATGATGACCATGAACCTCGAAGACCCGCACCAGGTCGAGGACGCCATGGAAAAGCAGCTGGAGAAGCACCACCACGAGACCCTGGCGCCCAGCCATGCGCTGCAGAGCCTGGCCGACGCCCTGCCCGCCCTGGGCATCGTCGCCGCGGTGCTGGGGGTCATCAAGACCATGGGCGCGATCACCGAGCCGCCCGAGGTCCTGGGCCAGATGATCGGCGGCGCCCTGGTCGGCACCTTCCTGGGCGTGTTCCTGGCCTATGGCCTGGTCGGCCCGATGTCGACGCGCATGAAGGAAGTGGTCGAGGAGGAAGGCTCCTTCTACCGGATCATCCAGTCGGTGCTGGTGGCCCACCTGCACGGCAACGCCGCCCAGATCTCCGTGGAGATCGGCCGTGGCAACGTCCCGTCCGGCGCCCAGCCCAGCTTCCTGGAGCTGGAAGAGGCCCTGTCGAACATCCCCGCCGAGGCCTGACCTCCCGGGCCTTGAGAGCCCAGCGGCGGTCATCATTTGTGATCACGGCCGTGTGATCCGCGCCCTTGCCATGGCCGATGGCGGGGGCCTATTGCTGCGCCGCGCCTGAGCGCCGCCGTCCCGGCGGGCTTCCTCTCCGGGGCCTTGAGCGTCTCCGGCGCCGACACACCGATAGAGGATCGAAGCTTATGACCAAGCAATTCGTTCGCGGCGCCATGATCGCCGTCGCCGCCGTGGCCGCCCTGGGCGTCGCCGCCTGCCAGAAGAAGGAAGAAGCTCCGGCCGCCGCCGCCGCCGACTCCGCCTCCAACTCGGCCGCCGCCGCCGCCGACAGCGCCAAGACCGCCGCCGCTGACGCCGCCACCGCCGCCGCTCCGGCTGGCGACGCCGCTGCGACCCCGGCCGCCCCGGCCGCCGACGCCTCGGCCGCGCCCGCCGCGCCGGCCGCCCCGGAGAAGAAGTAAGCTTCGACAGCGCCATCTCGCGCTGACGGAAGGGCCGCTCTCCGGAGCGGCCCTTTTGCGTTTGGGCCCGTTCTCATTACGGATGCGGCGATGACCGCGCCGCAGGCGTCCCCGCCCGACAGCCCCCTCGACTGGACCGACGACGGCCAGCCGCGATCGCGCCTGTTCGGGGACGTCTACTTCTCGGCAGAGAACGGCCTGGCCGAGAGCCGGGCGGTGTTCCTCGCCGGCTGCGGCCTGCCGGACGCCTGGGCCGGCCGGCGGCGCTTCGTGGTGGCCGAGCTGGGGTTCGGGACCGGGCTCAACATCGCCGCCCTCCTGGACCTCTGGCGCCGCACCCGCCCGGACGGCGGCCACCTGCACGTCTTCTCCGTCGAAGGCTACCCGATCCGCGCCGAGGAGGCGGCCAGGGCCCTCGGCCGCTGGCCCGAGCTGGCGCGAGTGACCGACCTCCTGGTCGCGCGCTGGCCCGGCGCCACGCGGGGCCGCCACCGGGTCGACCTGCCGGAACTCTCGGCCACCCTGGACCTGGGGATCGGCGAGGCGGCGGAGGCGCTGTCGGGGTGGTCGGGACAGGCCGACGCCTGGTTCCTGGATGGGTTCTCCCCCGCCCTCAATCCGCAGATGTGGCGCCAGGCGGTCCTGGACCTGGTCGCGGCGCGCACGGCGCCGGGCGCGCGGGCGGCCACCTTCACCGTCGCCGGGGCCGTACGGCGCGGCCTGGCCACAGCGGGCTTTGCCGTGGAGAAGCGCCCGGGCCATGGCCGCAAGCGCGAGCGCCTGGAGGCCCGCTGGCCCGGTGAGGGGACGGCCCCCCCCACCCGCCGGATCGCCATCATCGGCGCCGGGATCGCGGGCGCCGCGGCCGCCCGCGCCGTCGCGGCCCTCGGCGCGGAGCCCCTGCTCGTCGAGGCCGCGCACCCCGGCGGCGGCGCATCGGGCAATCCCGCCGCCCTGGTCACCCCGCGCCTGGACGCGGGACTGGGCGAGGCGGCCCGGCTCTTCGCCGAGGCCTTCCGCCGGGCGGTCGGGCTCTACGCGCAGATCCCCGGCGCGGTGATCGCCCAGGGCGTCCTGCAGCTGGCGTTCGATCCGCGCGATGCGGCGCGCTTCGCCAAGATCGCCGGCGGCGAGGTGTTCGCGCCGGACGAGCTGACGCTGCTCGACGCGGAGGCGGCCACCGCCCGGCTCGGCGAGCCCGCCCCGCCGGCCCTGGACCAGCGCACCGCCCTGGTGGTCGACCCGGCCGCCGTCCTCGCCGCCTGGGCGCTGGATCCGCGCGTCGCCGCGGTCGCGCAGCTGGCGCGGCGCGAGGATGGCTGGGCCCTGCTGGACGGCCGCGGGGACGAACTGGCGCGGGCCGATGCGGTCATCCTGGCGGCGGGGGTGGCCTGCGCCGAGCTCGCGCCGGGCCTGCCGCTGCAGCCGGTCCGCGGCCAGACCAGCTGGGCCGCCGGCCTGGCGGCGCCGCCCGCGGCGGCCTGGGGCGGCTATGCGGTTCCCACCCGCGACGGCGTCCTGTTCGGCGCCACCCACGACCGCGACGATGCGGCCGACGACCTGCGCGCCGCCGACCACGACCGCAACCGCGCGACCCTGGCCGCCGGCCTGCCGGGCCTCGCGGCCCGCCTGGAGGGGGCGTCCCTCGACGGCCGCGCCGCGGTCCGCGCCGTCACGCCCGACCGCCTGCCGCTGGCCGGCGCCGTCGGCGAGCCGGGCCTCTTCGCCCTGACCGGCTTCGGTTCGCGGGGCTTTTCCCTGGCCCCGCTGCTGGCCGAGCATGTGGCCGCCCTGGCCGTGGGAGCGCCCTCCCCCCTGACGCGTTCCGGCGCCGACCTGGTGGACCCAGGGCGCTTCGCACGCCGCGCCCGCAAGCCTATGCTGTGAAGCTGCGGGGGACGCCGCGTAACCAAGGGCCCGTCATGTCGTCCAAGCTGATCCTCGCCGCCACCCTGATCGCCTTCGCGGCCGCGCCCGCGGCCCTGGCGGCCAAATCGCCCACCGAGCCCGCGAACGGCAGCCGCAGGCAGTGTTTCTGGACCCGCGACGTCAACAACTTCGCCGCCGCCGACGAGCACATCGTCAACGTCCGCGTTGGTGTGAAGGACGTCTACCAGTTCGAGATGATGGGCCGCTGCCCGGACGTCGACTGGAACCAGAGCATCGCCCTGGTGTCGCGCGGCAGCGACTACATCTGCACCGGCATCGACGCCGAGCTGGTGACCCACAGCCCGATCGGCCCGATGCGGTGCCCGGTGAAGAACATCCGCAAGCTCAGCCCCGCCGAGATCGCCGCCCTGCCCAAGCGCGGGCGGCCCTGAGGGCTCCGGGAGAAACGACAACGCCGCCGGCGAACCGGCGGCGTTGAGGCCGTCTGGGCGCGACGCGAGGCCGCGCGGCGATCAGAACTTCTTGCTGACGCTCAGCTTCACCGTCCGGCCCAGGGCGTTGCCCGTGAACGGGTCGTAGCCCAGGTCGAGGCGGGCGAACGACGGCTGGGTGTCGAACACGTTGTTCACCGACAGCACCATGGTGGTGTCCCACGGCAGCTGCGCCCGGTAGGTGGCGTCGAAGGTGATCTGGTCGGCGATGGTCTTGCCCAGGTTGCTGAGCGGGATCGCATTGCCGGCCGCATCGCGCACCACGTTCGGCGGGAACGGCGAGGTCCGCTGGTCCATGTAGCTGTCGATGTAGTTCATGGTCACGCGGGCCGTGTGGATGGTGTGGTTGTATTCCACATAGGCCTGGGCCCGGATCTTCGGGATCGGATAGATCTGGGTCTGGTAGTTCAGGAAGCCGACGCCGCTGAAGGCCGGCGACACCACCGAGCCTTCCACGGTGGTGGCCTGGACGTCGTACTTGTGGACGTAGGTGGCGCTGACCCCGAGGTGGAGCCGCCCGCCGGCCACATCGTCGATGTCGTAGTCGGCCAGGACGTCGATGCCGTCGGTCTTGATCCCCGGCCCGTTGATGTAGCCGGTCTTGATGCGCGACAGGTTGGCGACGTTGCAGACCCCACCGTTGAAGGTGAAGCGCGACTGCAGGCCGGCGAGCGCCGTCTGGCCGCAGTTGCCCGTGCCGGCCCCGGTCGGGAACAGGGTGGCGAACATGCCGCCCACGGGCTCGGTCACCAGCGGGTTCTTGAAGTCGAAGTTGAAGTAGTCGACCGTCGCCCGCAGCTGGCCCAGCTTGAAGATGCCGCCCACGGAGTAGGTGGTGGCCTTTTCCGGCTGCAGGTTCGGGTTGCCGACGATGTCGACCGCCCGGAAGGCGCCGCCCAGGAACTGCAGGCTGGTGACCTGGCCCGGGTCAAGCGAGGTCAGCGGCGGGGCGCGGAAGGTGGTGCCGATCGAGCCGCGCAGGGCGAACTGGTCGATCACCTGCCAGCGCACCGAGACCTTCGGATTGAAGGTCGAGCCGCCCTTGGAGCCGTAGTCCTCATAGCGCGCCGCGCCCTGCACCTGCAGCTTGTCGGTGACCGGCAGGCTGAGTTCGCCGAACGCCGCATAGGTGTCGCCCGAGAGCGAGGCCGGGCTCGCGCCGCCCAGGAAGGTGAACGGCCCGTTGCGCACCGTGCAGTTGGTCACGCCGGCGTTCGGCGTGTCGATGCACGGGGTCTTGGTGAGGTCGGACAGCGAATCGTAGGACGCGTCGTACCAGTTCTTGCGGTACTGGCCGCCGACCGCCCAGCCGACGGCGCCGCCGCCCAGGGTGATGCCCGGGATCTCGCCGTTGAAGACCACATCGCCCACGAACAGCTCGGTGGAGGCGTCGGTCTCGCCCTTCTGGAAGAACCAGGCGATCAGGGCCGGATCGTTGGCCACCGAGGCGCTGTAGTTCGGGTTGGTGGCGCCGGTGATGTAGTTCGTCTGGATCGCGTTGGAGAAGGGGTTGAAGTACTTGCACGCGCCGGCGCCGGGCGTGCCCGTGGTCGGGTTACATCCCTCGCCGCCCAGGCCGCGCAGGGCCAGCTGCAGGCGGCTGACCAGGGAGTCGTAGCCGGTGCGGACCAGCTTCTCCTTCATGTAGGTAGCGCTGATGTCGTAGCCGATGCCCGCGCCCAGGTCGCCGGTGACGCCGCCCGAGACGCGGTAGGCGGTGAACTTGCGCGTGCCGGTGGAGGAGCCCTCGCCGAACAGCGGGTTGCCGCCTTCCGCCAGCGGCCGGTACAGCACGCCGGGGATGTAGGCGCCCGTGGCGAACGCCGGCAGCTGGGTCGGGTTCTGCTGCTGGTAGAGCTTGAAGCCCGGGTTGCTGGCGGGGACGAAGTAGCCCGCCGAGAAGCCGGAGGTGGCCGCCGGGTTGGTCAGCGAGGTCGGCACCTGCAGGGCGAGGTACGACGGCGAGGTGCGCCAGTTCGGCGTGTCGGTCTCGGCGTAGAAGGCTTCCAGGTGGGCCTTGGTCTTGTCGTTGATGTCGTAGTTGGCCTCGCCGTAGATCTGGAAGCGGTTCTCCTTGTCCTGGAGGTTGTCGTACGGCGTGTAGCTGAAGATGCAGGTCGGGGTCGTGCCGCTGAACGAGGGCACGCCGCCCAGGGGCGCGCAGCCCGCGTCGCGCTGCAGGCCCGCCGCCGGGGTGAAGGCGCCCGTCGCGGTGTTGGTCAGCGGCAGGAAGGCGGTGATCGAGTTGCCCGACGAGGTGCCGGTCTCAGGGCTGTTGAAGTAGCCGGGCTGGGTGTAGTCGCGGTCGCCGACCCGCAGCTCGGACTTGTGGTGGTATTCGCCGCTGACCATGAGGCTCAGCGCGTCCCAGGACTTGCCCCACAGCGCGTGGGCGTCCCAGTCGCCATTGGCGCCGTCCAGATATTTGTAGCTGCCGCCGACCTCGAGGCCGTTGGTGTTCTTGCGGCTGATGAAGTTCACCACCCCGGCGATGGCGTCGGAGCCGTAGGTGGCGGCCGCGCCGTCCTTCAGCACCTCGATGCGGCCCACCGCATTGAACGGCAGCACGTTGATGTCCGGCGAGGCGCCGTTCAGGGTCGGGGCGTTGACCAGGCGGTGGCCGTTCCACAGCACCAGCGTGCGGGCCGGGCCCAGGCCGCGCAGGTTGATGGTGGCCGAGCCTTCCGCGCCCTGGGCGCGGGCGTCGAACTGGTTGGTGTCGCCCAAGACGCCGTTGGAGACGGTCAGGGACTTCATCAGCTCGACCGGGCTGGGGCTGCCTTGTTTCTGCAGCGCGTCGGCGCCCAGCACCTGCACCGGCAGGGCGGCGTCCTGCGGCGTGCCGCGGATGAACGAGCCGGTGACCACCACTTCGGTGAGCTGGGTGGCGCCGCCGGCCTCCCCCGCGCCCTTGGCGGCCTGGGCCAGGGCGGGTGCGCTCAGGCCAAGCGAAATGGCGACAGCCACAATGGAGCTGCCGCAGAGATAGCTGCGTCTTGTCATCGATTTCCTCCCCTGCGGGCCCGGTCGCGTCTGACGCGCGACCTTGGAGAGCCCGTTTGGCGTCACGATGATCCGCGGAAAACTTCGAATGCGCCAGTAGAATTGCGCAGCCGAAACATACCGATGTTCGGAATACGTCGTACTTTTGGCGCGCCGTGGCGCCTAAACAACAACGCCGCCGGAAAACCGGCGGCGTCGGGTCGCAAAAGGGGACCGGACTTTGCGGTCCGGCCCCCCGTTTTTGGCGTCCAGGTCAGTAAGTGAAGCGCAAAGTCATGCCGTAGGTCCGCGGCTGGCCCAGGAAGGCGTCGTAGGACCCCGACTGCGCCACAGCCGCAAAGGCCACCTGGTAATAGGTCTTGTCGAACAGGTTCTGCGCCCAGGCCTCCAGCGCCCAGCGGCTGTCCGGCGAATGGATGCCGATGCGCGCGTTCACCAGGGTGAAGCCCGGCTGGTTCTTCACCGGATCCAGGTCCGAGCCGGTGTTGAAGCTGGTGACGCTCTTGGAATTGATCGCCGCCGTGCCGACCAGGCCCTCGGCGATCTTGTGCTCGTAGGCGGCGCCCAGCGAGACCGACCACAGGGGCGCCAGCGACAGCCGCGAGTGGGGCAGGTTGGCGCCCAGGAAGATCGGCGTGCTGCCCGGATAGTAGGTCTCCGAATAGGTGGCGCCGCCGGTCAGGGTCAGCCCGTCCACCGGCGTGAACCACAGGAAGTCCGCGTCGACGCCACGGGAGATCACCTTCGGCACCGAAGCCACGCTGAAGACCAGGCCGTTGAAGGCGTTCAGCTGGAAGTCCTTGAACCGCTGGTAGAAGCCGGTGACGTTCAGCAGCAGGGACCGGTCCAGCAGGGTGTTCTTGGCGCCGATCTCGTAGGAATCCACGCTCTCGGGCGCGAAGCTGGTGTCCAGCACCGGCTCCGTCGGCTGGCCGGCCACCGTCTGGGTGGTGGTGGCGATCCGGTCGAGGTTGAAGCCGCCCGCCTTATAGCCCCGCGCGTAGGAGGCGTAGGTCATCACCTCCGGGCTGAACCGGTAGGAGACCTTGACGGTCCCGGTCAGCTTGTTCTCGCTCAGGTGCTGGACGTTGGTCCCGATCTGGCCGAACCGCGGGTTGTTCGACGACGCGCAGAGCAGGGCGTAGGGGCCCGCGCCCAGCAGGCCGCCGGCGCGGATCAGGGCCCCGCTGGCCGGAACCGCGACCGGGATCGCCGCCGCGTGCGCCAAGGCGGTGGCGCAGCCGATGCCCTTGTCGGTGTTGCTCCAGAAGGTGTCGAGGTCCTTCTTCTCGTGGGTGTAGCGGGCGCCCACGGTCAGCTCGAGCGCCTCGGTGACCTTGAAGCTGTTGTTGGTGAAGAAGGCGTAGCCCTTCTCCCGCTGGTCGTAGAGGTCGTCCTGGCCCTGGCCGGGCACGAAGGTCAGGCCCGTGGCGGGTCGGCCGGTGAACAGCGGCAGCTGCCCGCCCAGGAGGCCGCTGACGAAGGGCTCGTATTGCGAGCCGTAGGTCACGGTCCGCACGTGCAGGTCCAGACGCTCCTTGGTGAAGAAGCCGCCCACCAGCCAGTTCAGCCGGTCGGTCGCCCCGGCCAGCCGCACTTCCTGGCTGAAGGTGTGGAACTTGGTGGAGCCGGGGTTCGGGTCGCGCAGGCTGGGCGCATAGAGGAGGTCGGCCGCCGTCCAGTCCACGTCGCTGCCGCCCACCTGACGCCAGTTGCGCAGGGCGGTGATCGAGGTGAGCTTGGCGTCCAGGAACGGCAGCTTCCAGTTCGCCTCGACCTGGGCCCCCTGGTCGACGGTGTTCTTCAGGAAGGTGCGGTTGCTGTAGTCGTGGAAGCTCTCCGGATCCACCGGATTGGCGATGCCGCCGGGCGCCAGGCCGAGGACCAGCGGCGCGGTGGCCCCGTTCTTGATCTGGACCGCGCCACAGCAGCTTTCGTGCTTATGCGTGTAGTCCATCGCCACATTGATGTCGATGTCCGTCGTCGGCGTGTAGAGGAACTGAGCCCGGCCCGTGTAGAAGTTCTGGTTGTTATTGTTTCCGCCGGCCTTCTTGTAATAGCCATCGGCGCCCCGGGCCGCGACATACACACGCGCCGCCAGAACGTTGTCGATCAGCGGGCCGGTCACCGAGGTGGAGACGCCGAAGCTGTTGTAGTTGCCCACCTGGGCCTCGGACGTCGCGCCCAGCTGGAACGACGGCCGCTTGGTGATGATGTTGATCACGCCGGCGGTGGTGTTCTTGCCGAACAGGGTGCCTTGCGGGCCCTTCAGGATCTCGATGCGCTCCATCTCGCCGAGGTCGCTGAAGCTGACGCCGTTGCGCGGCCGGTAGACGCCGTCGATCACCACGCCGACCGACGATTCCAGGCCCGGGTTGTCGCCCACCGTGCCGATGCCGCGGATGCGCGCGGTCGTCACCGCGGAGCTGCTGGTGGAGGTGACCGTCAGGCCCGGGGCCACGATGGTCAGGTCCTTGATGTCGCGCACGCCGGCGGCCTGCAGCTGCTTGGCGTTCACCGACGTGACCACGATCGGCACGTCCTGGAGGCTTTGCTCACGCTTCTGCGCCGTCACCACCAGCTCGTCGATGGTGTGGGTCCCGCTCTCGGACGCGGCCTGTGCGAAGGCCGGGGCGTACGCGCTGAGCGCCAGCACTGCAGCCATACCGGACGCGCTGCAGAAATAACTGCGTTTCGACATCTAAAATGTTCCTCCCCTCGGCAACCTCTGAAACCGGGTTTGCCTGAGTGGGCGCCTTTATGGTTTGGCCGGGCGAGCCAGACCACAGCTATTTTGTCGTCTAACGCGGTTCGGCGCCGGAGCGCGGCTTTCGCGCAACGCCTTACGGCGCAAGGCATTGCGATTCGGCGAACCGTGTACCTTGGCGCACGGCCGTACCCTGAGTTCGAAAGCCGCATGCAGGGCCAGCGCACGTGGCAGGCGATTCCAGTTGCGCGCCCTTGCGCGGCGCCGTCAGGTTGGATGGGCTGTACGCGGCGTCGAGACGGGCCGCGATCGTCGGGGGAAAAGATGTCGGAGTTCGACTGGCAGCTGCGTGAGGCTGGCGGCCGTCTGGTCGGCGAGCCCAGGGGCCGGGTCGACGAAGCCACCTGGGAGCGCTTTTCGGAGACGCTGGTGGCCGCCGTGCGCCAGGCCGCCGCGACCGGGGCCGAGCTGGTGGTCGACCTTTCGGGCCTCGACTACATGTCCTCGCGCGGCCTTCGTGTGCTGACCATCGCCAAGCGCGAGGCGGGCGAGGCGGTGCCGATCTCGCTGGCCGCGCCCAACCCGCAGATGCGCGAGATCCTGCAGATCAGCCGCTACGACAAGCTGTTCACGGTGGTCGACTCCGTCGACGCCGCATCCTAGCGGCGGGAGGGGGCATGCGCGTCCGCTTCTGGGGCACACGCGGGTCGCTGCCGGTGGCGCAGCAGGCCGGCGCGATCCAGGCCAAGATCGCCAAGGCCCTGGTGGCCGCCAGCGGCCGGGCTTTCGCCGACGAGGCGCAGGCCACAGCCTTCGCCGCCGCCAACCTGGACTTCGCCACCTTCGGCGCCTACGGCGGCGCCACCTCCTGCGTGGAGATCGAGGGCGGCGACGGCGCCTTCGTGATCTGCGACATGGGCTCGGGGCTGCGCGAGTTCGGCCTGGACGCCTTCCGCCGCATCGGTCTCGGCCATTCGCGCGACTACCACTTCTTCCTGTCCCACCTGCACTGGGACCACATCATGGGCTTCCCGTTCTTCGGGCCGGCCTTCGACGGTGGCGCCACCATCACCATCCACTCCGGCCACCCGGACGCCGAGACGGCGCTGCGCCGACAGCAGGACGAGATCTCCTTCCCGGTCCCCTTCGACTGGCTGCGCGCGAAGTTCACCTTCGTCACCCACACGCCGGGCGAGACGTTCCAGGCCGCCGGCCTGACCGTCAGCCTGGCGACCCAGCACCACAGCCACGACTCCTACGGCTGGCGGTTCGAGGACGCGGCCGGCAAGACGGTGATCTACTCCACCGACTCCGAGCACAAGCTCGACAACATGGAGTCCGAGAAGGCCTTCGAGACCTTCTTCCGCGGCGCGGACCTGGCGATCTGCGACACCATGTATTCGCTGGGCGACACGGTCAGCCTGAAGCAGGACTGGGGCCATTCCAGCAATGTGGTGGCGGTGGACCTCTGCCGGGCGGCGGGCGCGCGGCGTCTGGCCCTGTTCCACCACGAGCCGGCCTATGCCGACGAGGACATCCAGCGGATGCACGCCGAGACCATCCGCTACGAGGAGCTGGTGCGCGCCGACCGCCCGCCGCTGGAGGTGATCTGCGCGTATGACGGGCTCGAGGTCGAAGTCTGATTCCCTCGTAGAGCTCGACGTCGGCGCGCGCCTGCGCGTCCGCGCGGGCGGCCTGCTGGCGGCCTTGGTGGCGGCCCTGCTGCTGGCCGCGGCCGGCGAGGCCCTGCGCCAGCCGCTGTTCGACCTCTACCAGCGGATCCTGCCCGCGCCCGCGCCATCGGACCGCGTCGTGGTGGTGGTGGTCGACGCGCGCAGTATCGCCAAGATCGGCGGCTGGCCCTGGTCGCGCTACACCATGGCGCGCCTGGCCGAGCAGATCGCCGGGCGGGGGGCGAGCGCGGTCGGCTTCGATTTCCTGTTCCCCGAGAAGGACCGCCAGAACCCGGCCGACTTCGCTGGCCTCTATTACGAGCTGGCGCCCGCCACGGCCGCCGAGGTGCGCCAGCAGAAGTCCATGGACGACGTCTTCGCCCAGGTCATCGGCCGCTGGCCGGTGGTGCTGGCCCGCGGCGGGGTCGAGAAGGACTCCTACGACAGCCTGGACAAGGACGAGATCGGGCTGACGGCCGCGCCGTTCCCCCCCGAGGCCCGCTTCGTGGGGCCACAGCCGCCGGCGATCCCCAGCTATCCGGGGGCCCTGGTCAACCTGGACATCCTGGACGGCGCGGCCGCGGGGCATGGCCTGGCCAACGGCCAGCCGGACCGCGACGGCGTGGTGCGCCGCGTGCCGCTGCTGGGCCGGGTGGCCGGGGTGCTGACACCCAGCCTGGCCCTCGACCTGGTCCGCACCGCCGAGGCGCAGGACACCATCCGGCTGCAGGGCGACAGGCGTCGGCTCTGGTCGATTGAGGTGGGCCGTCACACCGTCCCGGTGCAGGCGGGCGGCCAGGTGATGCTGCGGTTCACGGCGCGGCCGCCCCGGCACGGCGAGGCCCAGCTGGCCTATCCCGCGGTCTCGGCGGCGGACGTGCTGGGCAAGGGCGTCCCGCCGGACGCCTTCAAGGGCAAGATCGTGCTGGTCGGCCTGGCGGCGGCGGGCACCTCCGATGTGGTCAACGCCGTGCACGACGGGCGCACCTATGGCGTCTTCGTCCAGGCCCAGGCGGTCGATGCGGTGCTGAGCGGTCGCGGGCTGCAGCGCCCCACCTGGACCATCGTCATCGAGGCGGGGCTGGGCCTGGCCATGGTGCTGATCTCGTGGTTCGGCGTGCCCAGGGCGCCGTTCCTGCTGGTGGTCACCGGCGCGGTGGGCGAGATCGGCGCGGTGTTCGCCGCCTCCGGCTGGGCGTTCCAGCACAACATCCTGCTGGATCCGATCCCGATGCTCGTCCCCGGGGCCGCCTCATCGGCCGTGACGGTGGCCATGCTGTTCGTGGAGGGCCGCCGCGTGCAGCGCCGGCTGCGCGAGGCGCTGGAGGAGGAGCGCCTGGCCGCCGCGAAGATCTCGTGGGAGCTGGGCATGGCCAGCCAGATCCAGTCCGGCATGCTGCTGCCGCGCAAGGCGCTGGGACAGATCACCCCCGCGGCCGAGATCGACGCGGTGCTGCAGCCGGCGCGCGAGGTGGGCGGCGACCTCTACGACGCCTTCCTGCTGGACGAACGGCGGCTCTGCTTCCTGATCGGCGACGTCACCGGCAAGGGCGTGCCGGCCTCGCTGTTCATGGCGCTCGCCAAGGCCCTGGGGCGCAGCTACCTGATGCGCCCCGACATCGGCCTCGACGCCGCCGTGGCCGGGATCAACGCCGAGCTGGCGCGCGACAACACCGAGGTGATGGCCGTGTCCCTGCTGGTCGGCGTGCTGCACCTGGCCGATGGCCGCGTCGAGCTCTGCTGCGCCGGCCACGAGAACCCGGTGGTGGTGAGCGCCGACGGGTCGGCGCGCGAGCTGAAGCTGGAAGGCGGCCTGCCGCTGGGGGTGGACGAGACCATCCCCTGTCCGGTCGAGCGCTACGACCTGGCGTTCGGGGAGACCCTGGTGATCTTCACGGACGGCCTCACCGAGGCGCAATCGCCCGATGGGCGCTTGCTCGGCCACAGGGCGGCCATGGCGGCCCTGGGCGCGGCCGCCGGCGCGGCCCTGCCGGAGATGATCGACCAGGCGGTGGCCGCCGTCCGCGCCTTCGAAGCCGGCGGCGAGCCCAGCGACGACCTGACCCTCCTGGCGGTGCGCCGCTGCGCTACCTGAGGATCACCTCGACCCGACGGTTCGCCGGCTCGTCCACGCCGTCCGCGGTCGGGACGCGCGGCTCGCGCTCCCCGCGCCCGGCGACCCGCGCATTGGCCACCGGCAAGCCCTTCTTCACCAGGGCGGCGCGGATCTCCACCGCCCGCTCGTAGGACAGCTTGTCGTTGGCCTCGGCGGCGCCGACCGTGTCGGTGTGGCCGGTGATCTCCACGTCGGAGGCCTCGGTCACCACCTTGCGCAACGCCTCCAGGATCGGGACCGATTCGGCGGTCAGGTCCGTGGTGCCCTCGGTGAAGTACATGACGTAGTGCCGCGGGGCGGCGGGCATGTAGCTGGTCAGCACGTCGTAGTGGGCGGCGGAGGGCTGGGCCCGGACCTTCGCGCCACGCAGGGCCGTCCAGGTGTTGGCGGCGGTGAGTTGGCCGCGCTCGGCCCCGGTCTTGGGGTCCAGCACCGCCACGGCGCCGGACGTGGTGACGCCCTCGTCGTTCAGCAGGGTGACGCGGCCGGAGGCGCAGCCGGCCAGCAGGACCGCGCCCGCCAGGCCTGGGCTCAGCAGGATCCGCAGCGCCCTCATTTGACCTCCACGACGAAGCGCGTGCCACGCGCGGCCAGCAGCGAGGTGGGCGTGCGGACCTTCATCGCGTCCTTGTTCTCCTTGGCGATCTGGCCCGAGACCACCGCCAGCGAGCCGCGGTCCACCGTGGTCAGGAACTGGCCCTTGTGGGTGGTGTCGTCGAACTCGAACTGGCTCAGCGCCACCCGGCTGTTGGGCCCCAGGGCGAAGCGGCTGTTGTCCACGAAGGTGATCCCCACCCGGCCGTCGGCGCCGGTCCTGATCACGTCGCTGACCTCGAGCTTGTAGCCGATGGCGGCGGGCGTGGCGGCCTTGCCGCGCACCACGCTGGCGGCCCCGGTGACGGATTTGATCCGCCCGATCTCGGCTGTGGCGACGCTTGGCGTCGACAGCAAGGCGGCCATCAGCAATCCTGACATGATCGTCGTACGCATCGTCCCCTCCGGCAACAGGTCCAGACATAGCCCAGCTCCGCGCCCATTCCGACCCCCTAGCTGCGGTGCGCGCCCGGCTGGCGCCGGACAGCGCGGCGGTGGGTCGCGCCCTGGCCGCGGCGCGCCGCTTCGCCGAGGCCGCCCGCCTGGACCCGACAGCCGCCGACCGGCTGGCGATCGTGGTGGAGGAGTGGGTGGGCAATGTGGTCGACCACGGCGGCGCCGCGCCCGGCAGCCGCATCGACCTGGCCCTGGCGCGCGAGCGCAGCCTCGTGCGGCTCACCGTCAGCGACGCCGGGGCGCCGTTCGATCCGCGGACCGCCGGCTTCGAAGGCCCGAACCTGGAGCGCGGCGGCGGCGCGGGGCTGGCGCTGATCGCGGCCTGGACGCGGGTCGCCGACTATCGCCGCCGCGGCGGACGCAACCACCTGGTCTTTGAGATGCCGCTGCCGTGAGCCCGATCTTGCCGCACCACCAGGCCCACTGGCGCTTCGGGCTCAACATCTTCGCCTCGCGGCCACGGCTGGCGATCGCCATGGGCGCGGGGATCGGCGTCGGCGTCGCCTGCGCCTTCGGCATCCCCCTGCGGCTCTCGGCCTCGGCGATCGCCGGCTGGGACACCTTCTGCATCGTCTTCCTGGCCCTGGCCTGGGGCTTCCTGAGCGGCCAGGGGCCCGAGCGGATCCGCGCGGCGTCGGCCCAGCAGGACCAGGGCCAGGCGATGATCCTCGCCCTGGTGCTGAGCGCCTGCGTGGCCAGCCTGGCCGCCACCGCCATGGAGCTGTCGCTGGCCAAGTCGGAACTGGGCCTGGGCCGGGGGCTCCACGTCAGCGTGGCGGTGGTCACCGTGGCGGTGTCGTGGCTGGTGGTGCAGGTGGTGCTGGCCCTGCACTACGCGCACGAATACTACGCCCGCGACCCCGTCACCGGCGTCGACGTCGGGGGCCTCGCCTTCCTGGGATGCCCCGAACCCGACTACTGGGACTTCCTGCACTTCTCCATCGTCATCGGGGTCGCCGCCCAGACGGCGGACGTGGCCTTCACCGACCAGCGCCTGCGCCGGCTCGGCACGGTGCACAGCCTGATCGCCTTCGTGTTCAACACCCTGATCCTGGCGCTGACCGTGAACCTGGCGGCGTCGCTGTTCTGAAGGGCCTCACCCCTCCATCTGCTCCAGCTCCTTGCCGCGGGTCTCGTGGACCATGGCCCGCACGAAGAAGAGCGAGACCAGGGCGCTCAGGGCGTAGAAGGCATAGGTGGGCGTCAGGCCCAGCGAGGCCGCCAGGGCCGGGAAGCTGACGCTGATCGCGAAGTTGGCGATCCACTGGGCGAAGCCGGCCACCGCCAGGCCCGAGCCGCGGATCTGGTTGGGGAACATCTCGCCCAGCATCACCCACATCACCGGGCCCCAGCTGAGGTTGAAGAACACCACATAGGCGTTGGCGCTGATCAGGGCGGCTAGGCCCGGCCCATCGCCCAGGTGAACCGCCCCGCCCACCGTGGTGGCGGTGGAGAACGCCCAGGTCAGGACGCCCAGGGTCACCGTCATGCCGGCCGAGCCGATGAGCAGCAGCGGCTTGCGCCCGATGCGGTCGATCAGGAGCACGGTGGCGAAACAGGCCAGGATCGAAAGCGCGCCGGACAGGATGTTGATCTTCAGCGCGTCGTTCTCGGAGAAGCCCACCGACTGCCAGAGCACCGCGCCGTAGTAGAAGACGACATTGATCCCGACGAGTTGCTGGAAGACCGCCAGGCCAATGCCGGTCCAGACGATGGGGCGCACCTTGCCGGTGGTCTTGTCGATGAGGTCGGAGAGCTTCGGCCGGTGGTGGTCGGCGGCCAGGGTGGCGCGGATCTCGGCCACCTTGCGGGCGGCCTCGTCGGCGCCGAACAGGCGGGTCAGCACCGTCAGGGCCAGCCCCTCGCGGCCCTTGACTACCAGGTAGCGCGGGCTCTCGGGGATCAGCAGCAGGGTGGTCAGGAACACGGCCGCCGGGATCACCTGCATCCAGAACATCCAGCGCCAGGCCGGATAGCCCAGCCAGAACGGCGAGGTGGATCCGCCGGCGGTGTGGGCGAGCACATAGTTGGCCACGAACGCCCCGGTCAGGCCGGTGATGATCATGATCTGCTGCACGCTGGAGAGCCGCCCCCGCATGGCGGCGGGCGTCACCTCGCTGATGTAGACCGGCGAGAGCACGCTGGCCGCGCCGACGCCCACCCCGCCCAGGAGCCGGGCCAGGATGAAGGCCATGGAGCTGGAGGCCGCGCCCGCGCCCAGCGCGCTGACGATGAAGAAGCCGGCGGCCAGCATCATCACCGTGCGCCGCCCGATCCGGTCGGCCAGGCGTCCGGCGGTGAACGCCCCCGCCGCGCAGCCCAGCAGGATGGCGCCGACGTTGAAGCCGGTGCCCAGCTTGGAGAGCCGGAAGGTCTTCTCGAGGCCATCCTGGGTGCCGTTGATGACCCCGCTGTCGTAGCCGAACATGAAGCCGCCGATGGTCGCCACCGCCACGATCGCGGCGATGAAGGCCATGTTCACGCGGGCGGCGTGGGCCGGGTCGCCGGCGACGGCGGCGTTGCCTGTGGTGGACACTGGACGATCCCTTTCCTGGCGAGCGGCGCCCGCGGTTTCCTTCCCGACCGGGCGGTCTTGCGCCGCCAGGCCCCCGACTTAGCGTCGACTCGGTGGTCAAGCCAATTGGCTTGGCCTTTGATGGTTCTGGACGGCCGCCGCTCAGCCATGGGCCACCGCGTGCTGCGGCAGGCCAGGGGTGTCGACGGCGAAGGCGAACAGCGCGCCCGCCAGCGGCTGGGCCTCGAGCTCTGCCGGCGAAAGCCCCTTGCGGGCGGTGGTGGCGTAGGCGGTGCGCAGGTCCTCGCCGCCGAACGCCAGCTTGGTGACATTGGCCACCGGCAGGCGCACCGTCCGCAGCAGGACGCCCGCGGGCGAATACCGCCGCACGCCCCCGCCGCCGAACAAGCCCGTCCAGACGCAGCCGTCGGCGTCCACCGCCGGCCCGTCCGGATAGCCCGCGCCCGCCTCGATCTCGGCGAACACCCGGCGGTTCGCCAGCTCGCCGCTCTCGGACACCTCGAAGGCGTAGATCCGCCGTTGCAGCGTGTCGGTGTGGTAGAGCGTGCGCCCGTCCGGGCTCATGGCCGGCCCATTGGTGATGCAGTAGCCGTCGTCCATCCGGCGCAGGCCCTCGCCGTCCAGCCGGTAGAGCGCCCCGGACGGCGCGGTCTCCGCATCGTGCATCGAGCCGAACCAGAGCCGGCCGCGGGCGTCCACGAAGCCGTCGTTCAGCCGGTTGCCCAGCGCAGCGTCCTCCACCGCCGCCACCAGCTCGAAGCCGCCGCCGGCCGGGTCGAAGCCATGCAGGCCGCTCTTCAGCCCGACGATCCAGCCGCCGCTCGCGGTCGGGACCACGAACCCCACCGGTTCCGGCGCGGTCCAGGCGGCGCTGTCGCCGGTCTGCGGGTCGAAGCGATGGATGCGATGGCGCTTGATGTCGACGAACCAGAGGGCCCGGCCGGCGGCCTGCCAGACCGGCCCCTCGCCCAGCTCGCAGCCGCACCGCAGCACGGCCTCCGGCGCGGCCGCGGCGCTCATCGCCAGCCCGCGTCGATCCAGTATTCGTGGCCGGTGCAGAACCGCGCATCGTCCGACGCCAGGAACAGCACCAGGGCCGCCACGTCCGCCGGCTCGATGCGCCCCTTCAGGCACTGCTGGGCGACGATCTCGGCCTCGCCCTCGGGCGTGTACCACTGCATCTGCCGCGGCGTGCGCACATTGCCGGGGGTCACGCAGGTCACCCGGATGCCAGACGGGCCCAGCTCGCGCGCCAGGGCCCGGGTCATGCCCTCGATGCCCGCCTTGGCGGTCTCGTAGAGCACCAGGTCCGGCAGGCCGAGGTGCCAGGAGATCGAGCCGAAGTTGATGATCGCCCCGCCGCCGGCCGCCTGCATGGCCGGGACCACCGCCTGGGTGCAGAACATCATGTGCCGCAGGTTCACCGCGATGCGGTCGTCGAAATAGGCGGGGGTGACGTCGGCCAGCTTGTGGCGGTCGTCGTTGCCGGCGTTGTTGACCAGGACGTCCACCGGCCCGATCCGTTCGAAGCAGCCCGCGATGGCCTCGGCGTCCTTGAGGTCGCAGGCGTGGAAGACGGGCAGGCGCGCCGCCTCGCGCAGGCCGCCCACCAGGGCGTCGGCCTCGGCCTCCAGCAGGTCCAGGAAATGCACCTGCGCGCCCTGGGCGGCGAAGGCTTCCACCAGCCCGGCGCCGATCCCCGTGGCGCCGCCGGTGATCGCCACCCGCTTGCCCGCCAGGCTGGGATAGACCGCCCGCCCGGGCGCCGCGCCGACGTTCACCGTCACGCCCATGAGTAGGCCGTCTTGGTCTGGGTGTAGAACTCGACCGCCGCGAAGCCCTGCTCGCGCGCGCCGTAGCTGGACTTCTTCGTCCCCCCGAACGGCACGTGGTAGTCGACGCCGGCGGTGGGCAGGTTGACCATCACCATCCCGGCCTTCGCCCGCCGCTGGAAGTCGCGGGCGTATTTCAGCGAGGTCGTGACGATGCCGGCCGAGAGGCCGAAGTCGCCGTCGTTGGCCACGGCCAGCGCCTCGTCATAGTCCCGCACCCGCACGGTGGAGGCGACCGGCCCGAACACCTCCTCGCAGTTGATGCGCATGTCCTTGGCGGTGTCGGCGATCAGGGTCGGCTGCACGTACCAGCCCGGGTTGGGCAGCTCCAGCCGCCCACCGCCGGTGACGATGCGCCCGCCCTCGGCCCTGGCGATGTCGATGTAGTCGTAGCTGACCTGCATCTGGGCCTCGCTGACCGCCGGCCCCATCTGGGTCTGCGGGTCCAGGGCGTCGCCCACCCGCAGGGCCGCCACCTTCTGAGCGAGGGCGGCGACGAAGCGGTCGTGGATGGCGTCGGTGACGATGATCCGGCTGGAGGCGGTGCAACGCTGGCCGGTGGCGTAGAACGAGCCGTCCAGGGCCACCATCACCGCCCGGTCCAGGTCGGCGTCGTCCAGCACCACCAGCGGGTTCTTGCCGCCCATCTCCAGCTGCACGCGCGCCTGGCGCCTGACCGCCGCCTCGGCGACGCCGGCGCCGACGCTCTGTGAGCCGGTGAACGAGATGCCGTCGACCCCGGGATGCTCGACCAGCTTGGCGCCCATGCTTCCGGGCCCGAAGATCATGTTGAAGACGCCCGGTGGCGCGCCCGCCTCCCAGAGGATCTCGGCCATCGCAGCGGCGGTGGCGGGCGTCGGCCCGGCGGGCTTCAGCACCACGGTGTTGCCGAAGGCAAGCGCCGGGGCGGTCTTCCACGCGGGGATGGCGATGGGGAAGTTCCAGGGGGTGATCAGGCCGAAGACGCCCACCGCCTGGCGGTAGGTCTGGATCTCCACGCCGGGCCGCACGGAGTCCAGGTTCTGGCCGTGGCGGCGCAGGGCCTCGCCGGCGAAATATTTGAAGATGCGCCCGGCGCGGACGGTCTCGCCGATGCCCTCCGGCAGGGTCTTGCCTTCCTCGCGCGACAGCAGGCGGCCGATCTGCTCGCGCCGCTGCAGGATGAGGTCGCCGGCGCGGTCCAGCACGTCGGCGCGGACCTCCGGCGAGGCCTCCGACCAGGCCGGGAAGGCGGCGCGGGCGGCCGCCACCGCCGCCTCGACCTCCGCCGCGCCACCGCGGGGGACGCGGGCCACGACGTCCGCGGTGTTGGAGGGATTGAGGCTCTGATCGGCCGGCGGCGCGGCCACGCGCTCACCGCCGATGTACTGCGGAAGGACGTCGCTCATGGGGCCGCCTGCGGTTGGAGGAGGCCGCGTCCGGCCAGGTTCTGCATCAGGGCGCAGAGCCCGAAGGTCCAGGGCGGCGCGGCCTTCGAGGTCGTCACCTCGTTCTGCAGCACGCCCAGCCGCGGACTGGAGACCCGCACGAGGTCGCCGGCCTTGTGGGTGAACCCCTGCCCCGGCGCATCGCGGTCCTGGGTCGGGGCAAAGAGGGTGCCGAGGAACAGGGCGAAGCCGTCCGGGTACTGGTGCTCGCTCATCGCCTGGCGGACCAGCTCCAGCGGATCGCGGCTGATCTGGTCCATGGAGCTGGCGCCCTCCAGCCGGTAGTTGTCAGCGCCCTGGATCACGAGGTCGAGCTCGGCGCGGCGCACGTCCTCCACGGTAAAATCCTCGTCGAACAGGCGGACGAACGGGCCGATGGCGCAGGAGGCGTTGTTGTCCTTGGCCTTGCCCAGCAGCAGGGCGGAGCGGCCCTCGAAGTCGCGCAGGTTCACGTCGTTGCCCAGGCTGGCGCCCACCGCCCGCCCGGCGGCGTCGCACACCAGCACCACCTCGGGCTCGGGATTGTTCCAGGCGGAGTCCGAGCGCACCCCGATCTGGGCGCCGTGGCCCACCGCGGACAGCACCGGGGCCTTGGTGAAGATCTCGGCGTCCGGGCCGATCGCCACCTCCAGGTATTGCGACCACAGGCCGTCCGCGATCAGGGCCGCCTTCAGCCGCGCCGCCGCCTCGCCGCCGGGCGTCACCGCGCGGATATCGGCGCCGACGCGGTCCTGCAGGTCCGCGCGGATGGCCTCGGCGCGGGCGGCGTCGCCGCGGGCGCGCTCCTCGATCACCCGCTCGACGGCCGAGACCGCGAAGGTGACCCCGGCCGCCTTGACGCACTGCAGGTCGATGGGGGCCAGCAGCGGATTGGCCGCGAAGTCGAAGTCCTCCGCCGGGCCCAGGTCGCGTCCCTCAGCCTCGCCGGTCCAGGCGTTCAGCAGCTGGGACACCGTGGGAGCCTGGCGCGACACGTCGAGGAGCCGACCCGCCCGGCACAGCACCGGCGTCGGACCGGCCGCCAGCCGGACCCGGCCCACCAGGGTCGCCGTCCGCCAGTCGCTGGGCAGAAACTCTTCCGGCCGCATGGCGGCGCCGCCCATGGTCAGACCTCCCGATTTTTGGTAGCGCTATCAATTCCACGGGCCGGCTGTCAAGGTCGCTTCCCGCGGCAGAGGTCGGAGGTGCGGCGCGGGGCCGCCCCGCCTTGCGAAGGAGCTCGCCATTGGTCCCGCCCCTCTTCCGAGCGCTGGCCGCCGCCGCTGTGGCGGCCCTGATCGTCGCCGCCCCCGCCCACGCCGCGCCGCGCCGCTGGGTCGGCGCCTGGGCCGCGGCCCAACAGGTCCCGGAGCCCGCCAACGCCCTTCCCGCGAACGCCCTGGCCGACGCCACCCTGCGCCAGGTGGTGCGGGTGAGCGCCGGCGGCCCCGCGCTGCGGATCCGGGTCTCCAACCTGTTCGGAACCGCGCCGCTGCGCATCGACGCCGCCCACCTGGCGCGGGAGGCGGCGCCCGGCTCCGGCGCTATCGTCGCCGCCAGCGACCGGGCCGTGACCTTCGAAGGGCGCGCGGAGGTGACGGTCCCGGCGGGCGCTGAGTACCTATCCGACCCGGTGGTCCTGGCCGTGAAGCCGTTCGAGCGGCTGGCGATCAGCCTGCATTTCCCCGAGGCGCCGCGCGGCCAGACCGGCCATCCCGGCTCGCGCACCACCAGCTTCTACCTGCCCGGGGCGCACGTGGCCGACGCTGAGCTGCCGGGCGCGACACGTGTCGCCCATTGGTACGCGCTGTCGGGCGTCGAGCTCGCGGCCCCCGCAAAGGCCGCCGCGGTGGTGACGTTCGGCGACTCCATCACCGACGGCCACGGGGTGGGGCCGGACCGCGACCAGCGCTGGCCGGACGTGCTGGCCGAGCGCCTCGCCGCCGATCCGCGGACGGCCGGGCTCAGCGTCCTGAACCTGGGCATCGGCGGCAACCGCCTCCTGCTGGACGGCCTCGGCCCCAACGCCCTGGCGCGGTTCGACCGCGACGTCCTGGACCAGCCGGGCGTGCGGGCGGTCATCATCCTGGAAGGCGTCAACGACCTGGGAACCGCCACCCGCGACGGACCGATCTCCCCCGCCGCGCACCGCCAGCTGGTCGCCGAGATGATCGGCGCCTATCGCCAGATGGCGGACCGCGCCCGGGCGCGAGGGCTGAAGGTGATCGGCGCCACCATCCTGCCCTTCGCAGAGACGCCGACCTACCACCCCACCGCCGAGCACGAAGCCGACCGCCAGGCGCTGAACGCCTGGATCCGAGCGCCGGGGAGCTTCGACGCGGTCATCGACTTCGACGCGGCCCTCCGCGATCCGGCCCATCCGGAGCGCCTGCGCCCGGCGTTCGACTCCGGCGACCACCTGCACCCCTCCGTCGCCGGCTACCGCGCGATGGCGCAGGCCGTGCCGCTGGGGCTGTTCGCGCGGTAGGCGCCCGCCGGTTCAGGCGCGGGGCGGCCCGTCCGACTGGCGGCGGATCAGGGCGAAGTCCTGCAGGGCGTGGGGATGCTGGGCCTTCTCGCCGGCGCGGCGGCTGCGGATCTCATCGGCCAGCAGGGTCACCGCCTGGCGGGACATGTCGGCGATCGGCTGGCGGATGGTGGTGAGCTCCGGCCAGACGGTGGTGGCGATGGCGCTGTCGTCGAAGCCCACGACCGTGAGGTCGCCCGGCACGTCCAGTCCCCGCCGGTGCGCCACCGAGACGGCCGCGGCGGCCATGTCGTCGTTGCTGGCGAAGATGGCGGTGGGGCCAGCCGGCCCAGCCAGCAGCTGGTCGGCCGCCTCGAAGCCGGAGCGGTAGCTGAAATAGCCCTGGGCGATCAGCCCGTCGTCCGCCGCGACCCCGGCCTCGGCCAGGGCGGCCAGATGCCCCTCCAGGCGCTGGCGGCTGGCGGTCTGGTTGGGGTGGCCTTTGATGAAGCCGATCCGCCGGTGGCCGAGGCCGATCAGGTGGCGCGTCATGGCCTGGGCGGCGGCGAAGTCGTCGATGCGCACCGCCGAGACGTCGGCCGGCGGCTTGCCCGTGGCCACCGCCACCGCCGGCACGTTCGCCTCGGCCAGGGCGCGGATCACCTCGGCCACGTCGCAGAGCGGCGGCGGCAGGATGATGCCGTCGATCCCCGATCCCACCAGCCGCGTGGCCGCCGCCTGCGCCCCCGGCTCATCGCACTTCTCCACGATGAGCTGGATATTGGCCCGGCTGCACTGGTCCAGGCTGCCGACCAGGAACTCCGACAGATAGGCCGCGCTGGGGTTGGAATAGAGCAGGCCGATGCGCACCAGGTCCGCGCCGGCCAGGCTGCGGGCCGCCGGGTTCGGCGCATAGTTGAGGTGGCGGATCGCCGCGTTCACCGCCTGGCGGGTCGAGTCGCGGACGTTCTTCTCGCCGTTGATGACGCGCGAGACGGTCATCGGCGAGACCCCGGCGTAGCGGGCCACGTCGTGGATCGTCAGCGAGCCTCGCTGGCGGCGCGCAGGTTTCGGGTCCACTCGATCCCTCCTCGATATCTAGCTCTGGCGCAGTGCGTCGCGGTTCTCAAGCCCACGCCTCAGATGACGCGCGCGCGGCGGCGAATGCATTTGTCAGACCAATAACACAGGCCGGTCAGACCTTGTTGACACGAAAGAACTGACCTAGTACCACAATCGATGTGACCGCTATCATTGCAGCGTAAACCCGCGGTCCAGAAGACATTCCAAGAAACGACACGGTCAAATCCGGTCGCGGCGCTCGCGCGCCAGACAAACGGAGGTCTGCGCCCTGGCGCAGGCATGGGGAAGGGAACAATGACAGCTCACAGGAAGACTCTGTCTGCGCCGACCAAGGCCATTCTGCTTGGCGCCACGTGCCTGGCGGGCCTCGTTGCTTCCCAGGCGCGCGCGCAGACCGCGGCGGCGACCAGCAAGAACGAGGTCGAGGAGGTGGTGGTCACCGGCTTCCGCCGCAGCCTGCAGGAAGCCACCAACGCCAAGCGCGACGCCACCACGATCCAGGATTCCATCTTCGCCGAGGACATCGGCAAGTTCCCGGACACCAACCTCGCCGAGTCGCTGAACCGGGTGCCCGGCGTGCAGCTGACCCGCGAGACCACCGGCGAGGGGCTGAACGTCGCCATCCGCGGCCTGGGCACCAACTTCACCAAGGTGCTGCTGAACGGCAACCAGATCGCCGTGGCCTCCACCGGCCGCACCGACAGCCAGAACCAGAACCGCGAGGTCGACCTCGACGTCTTCCCCACCGAGCTGTTCAGCCGCCTGGACGTGAACAAGACGCCGGTCGCGGGCATGCTGGAGGGCGGCGTCTCAGGCACCGTCAACCTGCGCAGCGCCCGGCCGTTCGACACGCCCGGCCAGCACCTGACCTATTCGCTGCAGGGCAACTACAACACCAATTCCAAGGACTGGACGCCGCGCGGCTCGCTGATCGGCAGCAAGACCTTCGACACCGGCTATGGCCAGTTCGGCGTGCTGGCGGGGCTGGCCGTGGCGCGGGCCAAGGTGCTGACCCGCGGCTTCGAGACCATCGGCTGGACCAACGCCAACCTCAGCTGCACGGGCTGCAACACCAACGGCGGCAACGGCTTCAACTTCGCCACCACGGTCCCGGCCAACGCCGGCAACAGCCTGGTAGCCGGCACGCCGGTGGACGCAGCGCTGCTGCAGAGCCTGAACCCGGGCACGAGCCTGGTGCAGCTCAGCGACGCCCTCGTGCCGCGCCTGGGCCGGCCGGCCTACAGCGAGGGCAAGCGCGACCGCTACAACGCCCTGCTGTCGTTCGAATACCGCCCGTCCGAGACGCTGAATTTCTACCTGGACCTGCTGGCCGGCCGCACGATCCACAAGTTCAACCGGATCGACATGGACTGGGCGGTGCGCAACTCCAACGGCATGGTGCCGGTGGGCGTGAAGGTCGACGCCAACAACGTGGCGACCGCCGGGACCTTCCTGAACTCGCAGTTCTTCCTGGAAGCCCGCCCGTATCACGAAAAGCTCAATTTCTTCAACGCGAACCCCGGTTTCACCTGGCAGGTGCGCGACTGGATCCGCCTGAACGGCCAGCTCAATATGAGCAAGAGCCAGTTCCTGCGGGAATCCCCCTCGATCCTGATCAACACCCCGCTCGGCACAGGGCTGACGGTCACCTACGACAACAGCGGCGGGGTCTTCCCCACCATCAGCGCGAACCGCGACCTGAACGACCCGAACCTCGGCTGGACCTGGGCCGGCGGCCGCGTGAACATCCAGAACGAGCACCGGGTCACCAAGACCAAGGGCGCCCACTTCGACGGGGTGTTCGGCGACGAGGACGGGGCGAACCTGAAGGCCGGCGTGGCCTGGGACGACGCCCGCCGCTCGATCATCGCCTATGACAACAGCCCGGCCTGGCAGCAGTTCGTCTGCGGCGGCGGCGGGACGTTCCAGCCGGCCCCGGCGCCGCAGCCGGCCTGCGCCGGCCAGGCGGGCTCGGCGGTCACCCAGGCCCAGCTGGCCAGCTTCCTGCGCCCCGGGCCCGGCGGCTTCATCAGCATCGACTATCCGTCGTTCCTGCAGGCGACCAACTATTCGCAGTTTGCGTCGACCGCGCCCTTCTCCGGGGCGTCCAACACCTCGGCCCGTTCGGGGGTCATCGACGAGAAGACCAAGGGCGCCTTCGCCGAGTTCAACGGCAAGACCGAGATCCACGGCATGGAGCTGCGGTTCAACGGCGGGGTCCGCTACGTCTCCACCGACCAGTCGATCACCGGCCCGTTCACGCCGCCCGGCGCCTCGGCCCCCACCGGCTTCCAGACCCTGAAGTCGCGCTACGACGCCTACCTGCCATCGTTCAATGCGGTGCTGAAGGTGCGGCCGGACATCAACCTGCGCCTGGCGGCCTCGCGCACCCTGACCCGGCCCGATCCCAGCCAGATGCTGCCCGGCACCAGCTTCAGCGACCCGTCCGCCCAGACCGCCTCCCAGGGCAACGCCAACCTGACGCCCTTCAAGTCGGACAACTTCGACATCGGGGCGGAGTGGTATACCGGCAAGGAAGGCTATGTCGGCATCGTCGGCTTCCAGAAGGAGATCACCGGCTTCACGGTGAACGGGACCAACACCATCCCCTTCGCCCAGCTGGGCGTGCCCTTCGCGGCCCTGACCCCCAACCAGCAGCAGGCGATCAACAACCGTGGCGGCCCCAGCGTGGCCACGGTGACGGTGCAGCAGCAGGTCAACGCCAACGGCACCCTGACGATCCGCGGCTACGAGGCCAACTGGGTCCAGCCGCTGAGCTTCCTGCTGGACGGCCTGGGCTTCACCGCCAACTACACGCGCATCTACCAGAGTGCGAGCGGCACGGGCATCTCGCCGGTGGCGATCGGCGTCTCGCCCTACACCTACAACATCACCGGCTACTACGATCACGGACCGGCCTCGATCCGGGTCTCCTACGTCTACAACGACAAGCAGATCAGCTCGACGCCGAACCAGAACAGCGTGCCGGTGGCCCAGCTGCGCACCGACGCCTCCAAACAGTGGGACCTGTCGGCCAGCTACAGCCTGGACTTCCTGCCGTCGTCGCCGCGGGTGACCCTGGACGTGATCAACATCACCAACGAGGCCCAGCGCCAGACCTTCGAATATTCGAACGCCGCCTTCACCTACTACAAGCCCGGCCGCACCTTCCTGGTGGGGGTCCACGGCCGCTTCTGAGCTGTCCTCACCTCCCCCTCGAGGCAGATCGCACTCGGCGGCGTCTTGGCGGACGCCGCCGTCTTCTTATAGCCGAGGCCGTGGCTTCACCGCCGCCGACGCTCCGCCACCGCGCGCTCCCAGGCCGCACGCGCGGCCAGCACCTTTGCTGTGAACTCCGGCCCGTACAGGCGGTAGCAGCTAAACACGACCTCCACGCCCGGCGGCAGTTCGCGCGCAATGGCTTCGAGGCCCGGGGTCACGTCGGTCCGGTGGATCAGCCGGCCGTCGTCGCGCCCGCAGCGCAGCGGCGGCTCATCCACCTTCATCAGGTGCGGGCAGGCGTTCGCCGCGCGGACTGCACATGCGCGGTGCATGGGCGGCACATTCAGGCCGTACTGCTGGGAGCCGTCGTGCAGGGTCACCAACCCTCCGGAGGCGGCCGGGAAGACGTAGCGGTCGCGCGGCGGCGTCGGCGTCCCGCAAACGTGGCAGACGAGGTCGATCATCCCGCGACGTTGGCGCCTCACATGCATGGCGGCGAACTGCGGCTCGCCGACGCCCGGGGCCTGTTTCTGATCCAGCTCCACCAGGCCCGCGAAGTCGGCGGAGGGCTGCAGGCGGAAGGCCTGTTCGCCGCTCCACGACACCGTCCAGGGCACGTCACGCAATGAGGTCGCGGCCAACGGCATTCCCGTTCTAAATCTCCGAGCCTGTCATGATGGCCTTGCCGCCGAAGAGTCGACGCCCCATTCACCGAGGCGACCTGAATCGCCTCTCAGCCACCCGGGGCATAGGGGAATTTCTGGGCTTCGTACCATTCGAGCGGGTGCGCGGGCGGCGCATAGCCCGCCGGCAGCGGGCGCTTCGACTGGCTCTGGAAGTAGGCGATGCAGGCGTCGCGCCACCACTGGGCCTCGCGCTCCTGGATAGCCAGGAAGGCGGCCACGTCGGCGTGGCGGGCGGGGTCGACGTAGGGGGCCATGGCGTCCCACGTGCGGCGCATCTGGCGCACCTCGTCCACGCCGCGGGAATAGCGCACCACCAGCTCGTCCCACAGCGTGCGGCCGCTGCGCACCTTGCGGTCCCACGGCACGTGGTGGAACCAGAGCAGGTAGCGCTCGTCGTCCAGCAGCTCGGCGCCGGCCTGCTCGGCGTACTGGCCGACCGCGTTGCTGCCGTCCTCCGTGCGGTCGAAGCCGATGCCGCCGGCGTCGGCCCGGTGGTAGTAGACCGAGTTCCAGTCGGCGCGGGGCGCGTCGGCCACCCACGGGCCCGGCCCGTAATGGTGGTGCTCGCCCATGATGTGGTGCAGGCCCAGCGGGGTCATGTAGTCCACCACCGCCTCGCGCGAGCGCAGCATCATGTCGGCGACCGGGGCCACGAAGGCCGGGTCATTGGAGAAGGTCAGCCGCGCCCAGTCCTCGGCGATGGCGCGCGAGGACTGGTTGGGGTCCCACGCCAGGCGGCCGAAGGCGTACCAGTTGGCCTGGTCGAAGTGCGAGCCCGTCCAGTTGCGGTCGGCCCCGATGTTGGCGACGCCCGCCATGCCGGTCAGGGCGCCCGGCCCGGTCCCGCGCATCAGGATGCGGGCGACGGTGGAGCCCGCGTCGGGCCGGTGGGTGTCGGCCTTCAGCACCTCCTCCCAGAGCCGCCCGAGGTAGACCAGGTGGGTCGAGAAGCCGAGGTACTCCTTGGTGACCTGCACCTCGAGCATCGTCGGGGTCTTGGGCATGGCGCCGAACAGCGGGTGGAACGGCTCGCGCGGCTGGAAGTCCAGCGGCCCGTTCTTCACCTGCAGCATGACGTTTGGGGCGAAGCGGCCGTCCAGGGGCGTGAACTCCGCGTAGGCCTGTTTCACGCGGTCTTCGGGCTGTTCGCTGGAGTACACGAAGGCCCGCCACATCACGACGCCGCCGTGGGGCTGCAGGGCCGCGGCCAGCATGTTGGCGCCGTCGGCGTGGCTGCGGCCATAGTCCTGCGGCCCCGGCTGCCCCTCGGAATTGGCCTTCACCAGGAAGCCGCCGAAGTCGGGGATCAGGCGGTAGATCTCGTCGGCCTTGCCGGCCCACCAGGCGCGCACGGCCGGGTCCAGCGGGTCGGCGGTGGGCAGCCCGCCCATCTCCTTCGGCGCCGCGAAGCGGACCGAGAGATAGACCTTGATCCCGTAGGGCCGCAGGGCGTCGGCGATCGCGGCGGCCTTGCGCAGGTAGGGCTGGGTCAGGCTCTCCGGCTTGGCGTTGACGTTGTTGAGCACCGCCCCGTTGATCCCGACGGAGGCGTTGGCGCGGGCGTAGTCGACGTAGCGCGGGTCGCGATAGTCCGGCAGCTTCCACCAGTCCCAGATCGAGGCGCCGGCGTAGCCGCGCTCCACCGTGCGGTCCAGGTTGTCCCAGTGGTCCAGCACCCGCAGGCGCAGGGCGGGGCGATCGCTGATCGCCAGATGGTCCAGGGGCTGGCGCGCCTGGATCAGCCGCAGCAGGCGGAAGGCGCCGTAGAGCACGCCGACGTCGCTGTTGGCGGCGACCACGGTCACGGCGCGGCCGTCCACCTGGACCGTGCGCACAAGGTAGCCCTCCGGCCCGAGGTCGGCGAGCGGCAGGCCCAGGCCGGCGATCTGGGGCTGGGCGGCGGTCCCGAGCAGGATCGCGCCGGGCCGGTCGACGGCGGCCGCCAGCGGCGCCTCGGCGCCCAGCATGCCCGAGAGGCCACGCTCCAGCTCGTCGCGGGCCGCGCGCAGGGTGGGGCTGTCGCCGGCGACCACCAGCTCGGTGGCGTGCGCCTGGTAGGCCGGCCGCGCCAGCGCCTCCACCGGCCGATAGCGCAGCCAGAGGTCATAGCCGTCCTCGGCCCGCGCGGCGGCCGGGGCCAACGCCGCCAGCAGCGCCAGGGCGCCGAGCACGAACCGCAATCTCATCGCCGTGGCTCCATGGTCCGGACTCCTGCTTTTATTGGTCAGACCACTGGATTGACAACCACCCTGGCCCCCGATTAGGTGCCCCCGCGCGACGCCGTTGGCGCGCTGGACGACCGGGCGACTGGTGACGGCGCACAGCTGAGCTATGGTGTCACGGCAGAAGCGCACGGGAATACCGAACGACATGGCCCCCAGCGGCAAGCTCTATCGTCGGCTGGCCGACTCCATCGCCGCCGAGATCGAGGCCGGCCGGTACAAGGTGGGCGAGCGGCTGCCCACGGAACGGGAGCTGGCCGAGCTGCACGGGGTCAGCCGCCCCACCCTGCGCGAGGCGCTGATCGCCCTGGAGATGCTGGGCATGATCGAGGCCCGCCATGGCCTCGGGATCTACGTCACCCGCGCCCAGCTGCCGGTGACCGCCGCCACCTACGACTTCGAGATCGGCGCCTTCGAGCTGATCGAGGCGCGCCGGCTGTTCGAGGGCGAGGCCGCCGCCCTGGCGGCCGCCACCATCGACGACGACCAGCTCGCCGAGCTGGAAGGCCTGCTGGGCCTGATGGCCGATGAAGACGAGCTGAAGGGCGAGGAGGCCGACAAGGGGTTCCACATGGTCGTGGCCCGGGCCACCGGCAACGGCGCGATCATCGCCACGGTCGAGAACCTGTGGGAGCTGCGCAACCGCTCGCCCCTGGCCCGCAACATCCTGACCCGGGCGCGCGGCAGCGGGCTCACGCCGCGGATCATCGAGCACACCAAGATCCTCGACGCCCTGAAGGCCCATGACCCGGCCGCCGCACGCCAGGCCATGCGGGACCACCTGGAGCGGGTGATCGAGCACCTGCTGCACGCCACCGAGACCGAGGCCCTGGAGCGCGCCCAGGCCGAGAGCAAGGCCCGCCGCAAGCAGATCGCCCGGCGCGTGGCGATTTAGGGCCCGGACACGCAGAAGCGCGGAGAGGGCTGCAAGCCGCTCTCCGCGCCGATCTGCGGTTCCTTGAAGCTGAGCTTCGAGGTTAGGCGGCGACAGCCACCAGGCGGCGGCGGCGCAGCATGGCGCCGGCGCTGCCGAAGCCGAGGATCATCAGCGCCCAGCTGGCCGGTTCCGGCACCGCGTCGGTGGTGGTCACCGGGCGGAAGGCGTCGCGGGCGGCGACGTTGTAGGTCTGGCGGGTCTTGCCGTCGTAGATGTCGGCCGCGAACCAGAAGCCGCCGGCGTTGGACACGAAGTGGTTGCCCGTGCCCGGCTGCAGCAGCCGCCCCGTCACGGGATCGAACGTCGCGCCGACGCCGGCGAAGGTCAGGCCGTTTTCGTTGAAGGCCGTGAACACCAGCGGCGGGGCGTCGCCATTCGCCTGGCCGTTGCCGTCGGCATAGTGGCCGGGGACCTTCTTGGTCGGGGGCACCCACACCTGGCAGCAGCCGATCTTGTCGGTGAACGTGCCGAAGGGCGTGGAGTTGTAAGAGCCGTCGCCGGCGTAGAAGAAGTCCTGCGACCCGGTCTTGGTGACGGTCATGTTCGCCGCGACCGGCAGGTTGAACAGGAACGGATCGTGCGGCCCGCCCGTGTTGACGAACAGCGAGGCGGGGTCGGCCAGGGTGACCGTGAACTTCACGGTCTTGGCGTCCACCTCGTCGATCGTGACCGTGCCGTACGGGGTCTGAGGGCCCACCAGGCCGTCGCGATATTCGAGCTGCGAGGTATAGGTCAGTGCGGACGCCGAGCCGGCGACGGCAAGGGTGGCGAGGCTGGCAGCGATCGCTGCGAAGAGCCGCGTCTTCATGGCCGAACTCCATTGGCGATCCGCGCTCGTCCCGGATTGGAACGAAATGAAGCGCGGAGACCGCTTCGGTTCGGTGCACTGCAAGCCAGGGACCAGCCTGGCGTCCGGCGTCGAAGCTCTATCCGGTCACCACGAAACTCGCCGTCTTGAGGTCGACAGAGTTCGGGCCGCTCATCAGGGTGAACTTGCCGGGCTCGACCACCCGCTTCATGTCGATGTTCCAGAGCGACAGGTCCGCGGGGGTCAGCTCGAAGGCGACGGTGCGCCGCTCGCCGGGCGCCAGGGTCACGCGCTGGAAGCGCTTCAGCTCCAGCACCGGCCGGGTCACGGACGCCGCCTCGTCGCGCAGGTAGAGCTGCACCACCTCGTCGCCGGCCCGGGCGCCGGTGTTGGCCACCTCCACCTCGACCTTCAGGCTGTCGCCCATGCCGATGCTGCCCCGCGCGGGACGCGGCGGGCCGATCTCGAAGGTCGTGTAGGAGAGGCCGTAGCCGAAGGGGTAGAGCGGGCTGGTGTCGCCGAACAGGTAGCCGCGCCGTGCGGTCGGCTTGCGATTGTAGAACATCGGCAGCTGCCCCACGTCGCGGGGGATGGTGACCGGCAGCTTGCCGCCCGGATTGACCCGCCCGAACAGCACGTCGGCGACGCCGTGGCCGGTCTCCTGGCCGAGGTACCAGCCCTCCACCAGGGCGTCGGCCTTCTCCGCCAGCAGGTTCACCGACAGCGGGCGGCCGTTCAGCAGCAGCACCACGGTGGGCTTGCCCAGGGCGAAGATCGCGCGGGCCAGGTCGTTCTGCTGGCCCACCAGGTCCAGGGACTCGCGGTCGCCCAGGTGGTCGTCGGCCCAGGCCTCGCGGCTGGTCTGCTCGTTGTCGCCCAGCACCATCAGGACGGTGTCGCAGGTCCTGGCCACCTCCACCGCCTCGGCGATCAGGCGCGCGTTCTCCTCCGGCGGGGTCAGCACCACCGGGCCCCTTTCCCAGACGTGGCCGTGCTCGGTGATCCGCACCGCTTCCGAATAGGCCACCTCGAAGCGGCCCTTTGCCTCCGCCTGCACGGCCTCCAGCACGCTGACCACATGGCGCGGGACGTCGCTGTAGCCGCCGATCGGAGTGTCGCGCGCATGGGTCCCCAGCACGGCCAGCCGCTTGATCCTGGCGGGGTCCAGAGGCAGCAGGCCCTTGTCGTTCTTCAGCAGCACCATCGCCCGGCCGGCCGCCTCGCGCGCCAGGGCGACGGCGTCGGGCGTGGCGGTCAGGCGGTCGGCGTTCTTGACGTCGCCATAGGGGTTCTCGAACAGCCCCGCCTCGACCTTCAGGGTGAGGATGCGGCGCACGGCGGCGTCGATCTCGGCCTGGGGCGCGCGGCCGGCGCGGACCAGGGCCGGCAGGCGCTCATAGGCCTCGCCGTCGGGCAGCTCCACGTCGACGCCGGCGTGCAGGGCGGCGGCGGCCGCCTCGTCCAGGGTCTCGAACATCCGGTGGCGAGTGACGGTCTCGCGGATGGCGAAGTAGTCGCTGGTCACCGCGCCCTGAAAGCCCCATTCGCCGCGCAGCACGCCGGTGAGCAGCCAGCGGTTCACGTGGGAGGGCACCCCGTCGACCTCGTTGTACGAGGGCATGACCGCCCGGACATTGGCCTCTTTCACCGCCCGTTCGAACGGCGGGAAGAACATCTCGCGCAGGGTCCGCTCGGCGATGGGCGCGGGGCCGGTGTTGGTGCCGCTCTCCGGCTGGCCGTGGCCGGTCATGTGCTTCAGGGTGGCGTAGACCTTGTCGCGGGCCAGCGGCAGGGTGCGGCCCTGGAAGCCGCGGATGGCGGCCAGGCCCATCTCGGCGACCAGGTGCGGATCCTCGCCATACGTCTCCTCGATCCGGCCCCAGCGCGGGTCGCGCGCCACGTCCACCACCGGGGCCAGGGCGACGGTCGTGCCGCGCAGCCGCATCTCCCGCGCAGCCACCGCGAACACCCGCTCCGCCAGCGCGGGGTCCCAGGTGGAGGCGAGCGCGATGGCCTGAGGGAATGAGGTGGCCTCAGCCGAGACGTAGCCGTGCAGGGCCTCGTCGTGCATCAGCAGCGGGATGCCGAGCCGGGTGTGCTCCAGCGCCCAGGCCTGGGCGGCGTTGATGTAGGTCGCCGTCTCCCGCGGCGAGCGGTAGGGCGGGTCGGCGGCGGCGGCCCCGGCGGCTCCGCCGCTCACCGTCACGCCGCGCCGGTCGGACGGGCGCGAGACCTGGCCGAGGCCATTCGGATAGGCGGCGCTGGCCTTTTCGGCGGAGAACTCGCCGTCGGGCGTCTGGATCGCGCCCTTCTTCTGCCAGACGCCCATCATCTGGGCGACCTTCTCCTCCAGGGTCATGCGGCCCATCAGGTCGTCGACCCGGGCGGCCACCGGAGCCTTGGGATCCTTGTAGAGCGGCCGGGCGGAGACGGCGGGTGCGGCGCGGACCGCGGCCGGGGCGGCCAGGGCGGCGCTCAGGACAGCCAGGCTGGCGCCGACCTGACGGCGGCTCAGGGTGGTCATGGCGTCGCTTCCTCCGTCGGCCCTGGGCCGTTGTTGTCAGAGGTTGTCGCCCACGAGGTCAGACCAATCAAGCGGAAATGTTAGCGCTCCCACAACTCCAGCCACATCGACACCGCCCAGGTTTCTCCAGGCTGCAGCCAGCGCAGCCCGTGGGCGGCGGGATCGGCCATGTTCACCGCGTCCGGGGCGTGGCTGACCGGCTCGACGCAGAAGAAGTCCTGGTCGGGCGGGGCGTAGACCTGCAGCCAGGCGAGCTCCGGCGAGGCCGAGAGGCGCAGGGACGGGCGGCCAGGGCCGAGGTCGATGCGGGCCGGGCCGCGCCAGCCGGTGTGGCAGTGGTCCACCAGCGCGGGGCCGCGGGCCGGCGCGCCCTGCGCCCAGGCGCCCAGGGGCTGGCCGGGGACCCAGCGCTCGGGCAGCACCTCGGCGTCGGTGAGCCAGACGCCGTCGGTGGTGGCGGTGAGCCACGCCTCGGCGGCATGCGGGAAATAGGGATGGAAGCCGAGCCCGAACGGGCCTGCGGCGTCGCTGGCGTTGGTGACGGCGAGCGTGATCTCCAGCGCATCGGCGTCGAGCCGGAAGCGCTGTCGGGCGCGATAGGGCCAGGGCCAGCCGCCCGCGGCCGGTTCGAAGGCGAGCTCGGCCGACGCCTCGCCCTGGGCCTCCACGCGCCAGGCGCCGCGCCAGCCGTCGCCGTGCAGCGGATGGCGCTCACCGGGCAGGTTGGGCGCGAGCCGGGCCGTGCGGCCGCCGAGCTCGAAGCGCCCCTCGCGAATGCGGTTGGCGTAGGGGACCAGCGGAAAACAGGCGGTCTCCAGCACGTCGTCCGCGCCCGCCGGCGTCGGCCGCAACAGGTCGATCCCGGCCTTGCGCAGGGTGAGGACCGAACCGCCCAGCTCGGGCGCCAGGACGAGTTCCAGGTCGGCGGCGACGAGGCGGATCATGGGGCGAACCTCGCCAGCTCGGCGCGGGTCGGCGGGCAGGCCCCGGCGGCGGCGCAGCAGAGGGCCGCGGCGCGGCAGGCGAAGGCGGTGGCGTCGGCCACGGCGGCCCCATCATCCAGGACGGCGTCCTCCAGGGCGCCGCCCAGCTCCAGCCAGCGCGCCAGCCAGGCGCCGGAGAAGGTGTCGCCCGCGCCGATGGTGTCCACGACCGCGACGGCGGGCGCGCTCGCGGCTCGGGCGCCGAACGCGCCGAACGCCACAGCGCCCTCCGGCCCCAGGGTCAGCAGCACCAGCTTTGGGCCCTGGCCCAGCAGGGCCCGCGCCGCGGCGTGCGGCTCGGCGCCGGGGGACAGGACGGCCAGGTCCTCGTCGGAGACCTTCACCACGTCCGCCTGGGCCACCAGCCGGGCCAGGCGCGCAGCGTAGGCGTTCCGATCCTCGATCATCGCCGGCCGCACATTGGGATCCAGCATCACCAGGGCCTGGCCCGCCAGCCGCCCGACCAGGGCCTCGACCGCCTCGGCCAGCGGCTGCAGCACGAGGCCCAGGCTGCCGACGTGCAGGGCCGCGACGACCGGCGAAACAGCGCCAAGGGCCGTCGCGGGTTCGAGCGCCTCGGCCGAGGTCCCGGCGAAGTAGAAGCGGTAGGACGCGCGGCCCGCCTCATCCAGCTCGGCCAGGGCCAGGCTGGTCGGGCGCTCGGTCGCGAGCGGCGCGGCGACGCCGTCGGCGGCCAGGGCGTCCGCCAGCCGCCGGCCGAACGGGTCGCGCGACAAGGCGCCGAGGAAGGTCGTGGGCTGGCCCAGCCGGCCCAGCGCCCGGGCGGTGTTGAACGGCCCCCCGCCGAGTAGCGGCGCGAGGACCCCGCCCGCCTGGGGCACAAGGTCGACCAGCGCCTCCCCGGCCACCACCACCGGCGCCGCCATTAGCGCAACCCGTGCGCGGCCAGGGCGCCGGCCAGGCTGCCGGCGAGCGGCAGGCGCGGGATCAGGGTGGCCTGGAACGCGTGGTAGATGTCCGGCTTGCCGGCCCAGGTCCCGGCGACCGGGGTCAGGGCCGCGTCCAGCTCATGGCGCCAGCTGCCGTGGACGCGGTCGCGCAGGTGTTCGTCGGCGAAATCCCAACAGCGCCGGTACCAAGCCTCGTACCTGGCCTCGCCCGTAGCTTCGTGCAGGGCGGCCGCGGCCGCGATGGCCTCGGTGACCACCCAGTGCAGCCGCCGCGCCACCACGGGGCGGCCCTCGAAGTCGGTGGTGTAGGCAAAGCCGCCGGGTTCGCCCCAGCCGTCGCGCACCGCGGTCTCGAACAGGCCCCGCGCCGCCTCCAGCAGCCAGTCCGGCGGCGCGGCCAGGCTGGCGCGCAGACAGAGCAGCAGCCGCGCCCATTCCAGCCCGTGGCCCGGCGTGGCGCCGAACGGGCGGAACGGATGGTCGGGCGCGTCGGCGTTGTAGGTCGGCAGGGGCGTCCAGTCGGCGTCGAAGTGCTCCACCACCCGCCAATCCTGGGCCCGGGCCGAGCGGTCGATCAGGCGCTGGGCGATGCGCAGGGCGCGCTGCGCCCACAGGGACTCGCTAAGAGCGTCTGCGGCGGCCAGGAACGCCTCCACCATGTGCATGTTGGCGTTGGCGCCGCGGTAGGGCTCGGCGCGTCGCCAGGCCGGATCCCAGGCCTCGCGGCACGCACCCTCCGCCTCGCTCCAGAAGTGGCGCTCCACCAGCGCCAGGGCCCCGGCCAGGCCCTCGCGGGCGCCGGGCCGGCCGGCGACGGTGGCGCTGGAGAGGGCCAGGACCACGAAGGCGAAGCTGTAGGCCTCCTTGTCGGGGCGGCTGGGCCGGCCGTCCGCCAGCTCGGCGTACCAGCCACCGTGCTCGGGATCGGCGAAGTCCTTCAGCAGGGCGGCCAGGCCATGGTCGGCGAGCGGCGCGCAGCCCGGCTGGCCCATCAGGGCGCCGAGGGCGAAGACGTGGGTGAAGCGCGCCGTGATCCACAGCGGCTGCGGCTGGCCCGCCATCACCGTCCCGTCGTCGGCCAGCCAGCCGAACCCGCGCGCCATCCGCGCGCCGCGGGCGAACCTCAGCAGGGCCTCGGCCTCCGCGGCCAGCCACGCCCGGTGGGATGGCAGGTCCCGCCAGCTGCGGCCCTCGGCATCGGTCATGGACGGCTCCCCGCGGTCACCCTTCGCGCGGCCAAGGCGTAGCGCCGCCGCGTGGGCCAAGTCCACCGCGCGCCGCCGCAAGGCCGTTGCGCCGCCGGCAACCTGCAGTCCCGCCACGGCGAACTTCCACGAGGGACAGGCGCGGCCCATGCTGACGCCTGGGGTGGAGGCGAGGATGCTGGAATTGGCCTTGGCGGCGGCGAGCCTGGCGGGCCTCGCACTCGGCGCGCCTGCAGCGGCCGGCCACGACGGGGTCTGCAACGTGCGCGACTACGGCGCCCGCGGCGACGGCCAGGTCCTCGACACCGCCGCCATCCAGCGGGCGGTGGACGCCTGCGCCGCGGCGGGCGGGGGCGTGGTGGTGCTGCCCGGCGGGACCTTCCTCAGCGGCACGATCGTGCTGCGCGACCGCATCACCCTGCGCATCGCGCCAGGCGCGACACTCCTGGCCAGCCCGCGGATCGCCGATTTCCGCCCCTTCCCCCCGGAGGAGGTGGCCAAGATCGCCATCGACGGCTCGACCCAGAACAAGGGCAACGGCCCCTACAACCTGATCCACGTCGAGGGCGCGCATGACGTGGTGATCGACGGCGGCGGCCAGATCCGCGGCGCCGGCGCGGCCTACTGGGACCGCGACGCCGCCGGCGCCCTGGTCTCGCGCCGGCCGCGGCCCAGCCCGCTGATCGAGATCGTGGCGTCCCGGCGGGTGCGGATCGAGGGCGTCACCGTCTCCGAGGCCGCCGGATGGACGATCCATACGCTGGAGGCCGACGGGGTGACCGTGCGCGACGTGGGGATCTTCAACGATCCCCAAGGCCCCAACACCGACGGCATCGACATCGACTCCAGCCGCAATGTGCTGGTGGACGGGGCGCACGTGGAGTCCGGCGACGACTGCGTGGTGCTGAAGACCACCGGCCGCCGCCCTGGCCGCCCGGTCCCGCCCACCGAGAACGTACTGGTCAGTAACCTCATCTGCTCGTCGGACGACCAGGGCTTCAA
Organism: Caulobacterales bacterium; assembly: GCA_019510435.1. Lineage (GTDB taxonomy): Bacteria > Pseudomonadota > Alphaproteobacteria > Caulobacterales > Caulobacteraceae > Phenylobacterium. The sequence goes on from JAEKKJ010000006.1 coordinate 429,455, forward strand.
GATCGGCACCGAGAGCCTGGGCGACTTCCGCAACATCACCCTCAGCGGCGCGACGATCTTCCAGGCGCCGGGGTTCTACCGCCCGCCCACCGCGGCGATCTCCATGTCCATGGTGGACGGGGCGAGCTTCGAGAACGTGGTGGTGTCCAACGTGGTGATCCGGGACGCCAAGACCCCGCTCTTCCTGCGGCTGGGCAATCGCGGGCGGGGCCAGACGGCGCCGACGCCGGGTCGGCTGCGGCACGTGGTGTTCTCCAACATCGTGGCCACCGGCGGCGAGCTCGCCTCGTCCATCACCGGCATACCGGGGCACCCGGTGGAGGACGTGACGCTCAGCGACATCAGCCTCAGCATGAAGGGCGGCGCGCCTGCGGCCGCGACCGCCGCCGTGCCGGAGGCCGAGCGGGACTATCCGCACGCCCCGATGTTCGGCGCCCTGCCCGCCTCCGGCCTCTATGTGCGCCACGTGCGCGGCCTGGCGCTGCGCAACGTGCGGCTGCTGACCGAGGCGCCGGACGGCCGCGCACCGCTGGTCACCGAGGACGTGGAGCTGGCGCCTCAGCCGTGAGTCGGGCGGCCCCGGTCCGCGGCGGCCTGGCGGCGCACCTCGCTGGGGCTGGCGCCCAGGAAGCGGCGGACCAGCTTGTTGAAGTAGTGCGGATCGTCGACGCCGATGCGGGCGGCGACCTCGCCCACCGGCAGGTTGGTGGTCTCCAGCAGCAGGCGCGCGTGGGCCATGCGGCGCAGCAGGGCGTAGCGCGGCGCGGTCATGCCGAACCGCTGGCGGAAGGCGCGCGCCACATAGCTCTGGCTGTGGCCCACCTCGCGGGCCAGCCGGTCCGCGTTCAGCGGCTCGGCGAAGCGGGCGTCGAGGATCGCGCCCACCCGCTCGGCGACCTCGTCCGCGGAGACATCGGCCTTGCGCGCCCGCGCCGCGCACCAGAGCAGCAGGTCCTGGAACGCCACGGCGGCGGAGGCTTCGGCCAGCAGGTCCGGCGCGCGGGCATGGAGCCGGCTGATCGCCGCCAGCCGCTCGCTGGCGAAGGCGGCGGCCGGCCCCAGGGGCAGGTGCAGCGGCAGGGCGATCGCTGGCCCCGACGCCGCGGCCGGATGGAAGTGCACGCACCAGTGACGCCCCGCGGCGGGCAGGTCGTAGGAGCTGGGCATGCCGGCCGGGGTGAAGGTGACATCGCCCGGCTGCAGCGCCAGATCGGTCCCGCCCAGGCGCATGCGGCCGGCGTAGCCGTGCAGGTGCAGGGCGTGGGTGGCGCCGAGGTAGGTGGTGGGGTGGGCCCGGTCGGCGAGGGGGAACTGGCCGGCGACCTTGAGCCTGGGCGGCGTGGTGGCAGGCCAGGGCAGGGTCGCGTCCATGTCGAATTTCTACCAGGATTGGCCGTCGCGTCCAATTGCGGTGACGGCCTCTGGGCCTAGGCTTAGGTCTCGAGTGGCGATGGAGCGACCGATGGGCGGCTATTATTTGAGCGACTGCGAGCGCGCCTCCTTCCAGGAGAACGGCTATCTCTTCGTGCCGGGCCTGCTCAACCGCGGCGAGGCGGGAATCTACCAGGCGGAGTGCCACGCGATCGCCGAGCTAACCGGCGAGACGGACGCCACCTGGGCCAGCGTGCGCGGCGGCGGCCACCGCATCGCCCACTGCCATGACGTGCAGTTCCGGTCGGCCGCCTTCAGCCGCCTGCTGGTCGACCGGCGGCTGACGGCGGTGGCGCAGGGGCTGATCGGGCCCAATGTGGAGCTGCACCACACCAAGATGTTCATCAAGCCGCCGGAGAACGGCTCGCCCTTCCCGATGCACCAGGACTATCCGTACTTCCCCCACCAGCGGCACTCGATGATCGCGGCGATCCTCCACTTCGACGACGCCCCGGAGGAGAAGGGCTGCCTGCGGGTGGTCCCCGGCAGCCACAAGCTGGGGCCCTTGCCCGCCGTGGGCGACGACCACCACCTGCCGCAGTTCCCGCTGGAGGACGCCGTGCCGATCCCGGCCAAGGCAGGCGACGCGATCTTCATGTCCTACCTGCTGGTGCACGGCTCGGGGGTGAACCGCTCCAGCGAACCGCGCACCACCCTGCTGGTGCAGATGCGCGACCCCGAGGACCAGCCGCTGGTCGACAAGCACGCCTCCCGCGGCCAGGGCATGATGCTGGCCGGCGCCAATCCCCGGCGCGAGGCCTTCCAGTTCGCCTGGGCCCGCCAGAGCGCCTGATGCCGGCCGCCGCAGCCGCCGCCGCCTTCGCCCTGGCGCTGACCGGCGCGGGTCCGCGGGACTGCGCGGCGATGGCGGCCGCCGCCCTGCTCCACGACGGCCGGGTGGTCTGGGCGGAGGTCTCGGACGGCGCCTGCCGGATCGGGGCGGAGCTGGCTCCGACGGCCGGCTCGCGCATCGGCGTGCAGCTGTGGCTGCCGCTGGCGCGGTGGAGCGGGCGCTACGTGCAGCTGGGGACCGGCGGCTTTGCGGGGACCATCCCGACGCCGGCCCTTGCGGCGGAGGTGGCGCGCGGCAATGCGGTGGGCGTCACCGACACCGGGCACGTGGGCGAGGACGGGTTCGATGCGCGCTGGGCCGCCGGCCGGCCCGAGGCCGTGGCCGGCTACGGCTACCGGTCCATCAAGGTCGCCGCCGATGCGGCGCGCGCGCTCACGGCGGCCTTCTACGGCCGCGCCCCGGCCTGGCGCTATTTCGTGGGCTGCTCGAACGGCGGCCGGCAGGGCCTGATGGCGGCGCAGCGGTATCCGGACGACTGGGACGGCGTGCTGGCGGGCGCGCCGGCGCTGGACTGGACCGGGCAGCTGTCGCGGTTCGCCCGCATCCAGCAGGCGCTGCGCCGGCCCGGCGCGGCGATCCCGGTGGCGAAGCTGCCGCTGATCCAGGCGGCGGCTCGGGCCGGCCGGCGTGTCCCCACCTGCCGCGGCGCCGACGCCCGCGACTGCCTCACGCCGGGCCAGCAGGCGGCCCTGGCCCACATCGCCCGCGACTTCGACCCCGCCTATGCCGCCACGCCGGGCGGTTGGGATACGTGGATCGTCAACCCGGACCCCGCCGCCCAGACCCAGGCGACCTTCGCCGAAGGGTTCTTCCGCCACATGGTGCAGGATCGCCCGGACTGGCGGCTGGAGGACCTCTCCGCGGCGGACCTGCGACGGGCGCGGGCGCTGTCGCCGGTCCTGGACGCCCAGGCCGGGCTGTCCCGCTTCAGGGCGCGCGGCGGCAAGCTGGTGATCTATACGGGCCTGGCCGATCCGGTGATCTCGCCGCGCCCGGTGATCGCCTACCACCAGCGCGCCGGCGGGGCCGATTTCAGCCGGCTCTACCGGATCCCGGGCATGCCTCCCCGCCGCTGTCGCCCGATCCGGCGCACGACATCCGCGCCGCCCTCGAGGCCTGGGTGGAGCACGGCCAGGCGCCAGGGCCGATCACAGCCGTCCGGTATGTCGACGGCGACCCGGCCCGCGGCGTCGCCAAGCAGGCCGTGATCCGGCCGGACTAGCGCCCCGCCCAGTGCAGCCAGATGGCGGCGGTCCAGGAGAAGTCGTCGCCGCCGCTGGGCGCGGAGTTGAGGGGATTGTAGGCCTCGTGGAAGCCGGTGGCGGCGATCAGTTCGCCGGTGTCGCGGCGCACCCGCTCGGCCCAGTCGGCGTGGCCGGCCAGGGCGAAACCCGTCCCGATCAGGTAGTTGACCACCGCCCAGACCGGGCCGCGCCAGTAGCGCAGCGGCTCGAAGCGCGGGTCGGCGGGATCCAGGCTCGGCATCAGCCGGCCCACCTGGCCGGCGATGCGCTCGGCGTGGGCAAGCATGGCGCGGTCGCGGTCGGGCCGGCCCACCCCGCCGTAGAAGTTGAGGAACGAGGCGCTGGTCAGCGCCCCGCACGAGCGGCCGGTGATGATGTCGCGGGAGCTGTAGGCGCCGAGCGCCTCGTCCCACAGGTAGTCGCCGGCCTTGTCGGCGAGGCTGAGCCAGCCGGCGATCTCCGCCGCCTCGGCGGTCCGGCCCAGGGCCTGCGCCAACACCAGGAGGTCGCGGTTGGCGCGCAGCAGGATCATGGTCATGCCGACGTCGGCGACGCGGAAGGGGTTGGTCTGGCCGATCCGCCGGTGGTCCCAGCCGGTGGCCCGGCCGAACTGCACCAGCGCCAGGTAGCGGTCGTAGTCCAGCTTGGTCGGCCGCATGCTCTGGTCGAGGTGGCTGGTGTCGCGCCGCTGGTATTCGCCGACGTTGGAGACGTCGACCGCCGAGGCCGGAGCGTCCCATTCGGCGGAGTTGTCGCGGCCCGTCTCCCAGGGGTGGGTGGCCACCACCACGCCGGTCCTCAGCGGGTCGCGGACCTCGTGGAACCAGCGGTGCCAGGCGAGCAGCTTGGGGAACAGGGCCTCCAGCCGCGGCCGGAACGCCGCGGACTCGTCCGCCTCCCACAGGGCCCGGACCACGCTGGCGGCGACCGGCGGCTGGGTGATGCCGGAGGTGGGCGGCGTGCGGCCCGAGGCCCAGACGTCGGGGCCGGGGAAGTAGCCCGGGTCGTCCTTCCAGAACACGATGTGCGGCACGAAGCCGCCCGGCCACTGGGCCTCGAACAGGGTCTCCACTTCGCGCCAGGCACGGTCCAGGTCGAAGGTGGCGAAGCCGAGGGCGACGAAGGCGGAGTCCCAGTTCCACTGGAACGGATAGACCCGCCCGTTGGGCACGGTGTAGCCGCCCCGGTCGTTGCCGGTCAGGATCTCGCGGGCGCGGGCGGAAAGCTGGTCTTGGTTGAGCGCGGTCACGACGACCTCTTCAAAAGGTCGGGCGGACGCCGAGGCGCCCGCCCGCAGTCGGAGTTCCGGGGAGGAACAACTCAGAAGTTGACGGTCACGCGGCCGGTGATCCGGCGCGGCAGCACCGGGCGGCCGACGAAATAGGCGCCGCCGGCGGTCTGGTTCACGTCCTGGCGCGGCGAGCCCTCGGTGGTCGCGTCGGTGTCGAGCAGGTTGAAGACGTTGACGCTGACCCGGGTCCGGTACTCGCCCATGGCCTTGAAGCTGTAGCCCGCGTCGAGGTTCACAATGTTGAACCCTTTCAGGCGGATGGCGTCATTGGCGGCGGTGTAGTTGTTGCCGGTGTAGTTGGTGAAGATCGAAGCGTCGACCGTGCCGTTGTCGTAGTAGAGGCCGGCGTTGTAGAGCACCTTCGGCTGGCGCTCGAGGTAGTTGCCGATGTTGGCCGGCGTGGTGTCGAAGGCGGTGTACTTGGCGTTCTGCAGGGTCAGGTTGCCGCTGAACCGCAGGTCGGGGGTCAGGCGCCAGTCGGCGGTGGCCTCCAGGCCGTAGGAGCGGGTGGCGACGATGTTCACCTTCTCGGTGAAGCCGCCGGCGCCGTCGTTCACGAACAGCACCTGCCGGCGGTTGGTGAGCTTGGTGTAGAGGCCGGACAGGGTGCCGGAGAGCGGCCCGTGCGAGTACTTCAGGCCGATCTCGGCCTGTTTGATGATCTCGCCCTCGTAGGTGGCCGGCTGGCCGAGGCTGTTGAACGAGACCGCCCGCAGCTCGGGGAAGAAGTAGCCCCGCGAGGCGTTGGCGTAGACGTTGAGGTCCGGCGTCAGCTTGTAGAGCGCGCCCACCGCCGCCGCCCACTCGGTCGTGTGCACCTTGGCGGTCAGGTAGGTGTTGTTGCCCCAGATCACGTCGCGCAGGGCCGTGGACAGGTTCGGGGTGGACAGGTCGGTGATGTAGGTCTGGGTCTTCTCGCGGCTGATGTCGCCGTTCAGCCGCTCCACCCGCCCACCGATGTCGAGGATGAAGCGCTCGCTCTCCATCTGGTCGGCGAAGTAGGCGGCGAAGCGCTCGGCGTCGTGCTTGTTGTTCACATAGCCGGCGCCGGCATTGAGCAGGCCGTTCTGCGCCACCACCGTCTGGGCGCCGGTGGTCGGGTTGCGGGTGACCACATTGACCAGCAGCGGCTCGTTGTTGAACTCGGCCAGGTAGGTGGTGGTGACGTTGAAGTCCTTGGCGATGGCGTTGGCGTAGAAGCCGCCCAGGGTCAGGCTGTGCTCGAAGCCGCCGGCGGTGAGCTTCTTGGTGACGTTGAGCTCGGCGGTGAAGTCGGTGGCCGGGCGGTTGCGGTCGGTGACGCGGTTGGCGAACAGCAGGGCGTTGGCCAGCACCGGCGTGCCGTCCGGGTGGGTGAAGGTGGCGTTGGCCACCGAGCCCAGGTTCCGGTTGCTGAGGAAGCTCTGCAGGGTCTCCGGCACGTTGATCACGCCGTCGCCGTCCGACCACAGGCCGAACTTGTGCTTGTAGCTGGAGTACTTGACCTTGCCGTTCACGCCCCAGCCGTCGCCGAGGTCCTTCTCGCCGGCCAGGGCGAAGGCGCCGCCCTTGGCGGTGACGCCGTCGTCGATCGAGGTCTGGAAGCGCCCCGCCGGGGTCTGGAAGCCGAGCGCGCCCACCCGGTCGGTCTGGACGGACAGCACGTCATGGCCGTCGTTGCCGGGGATGCGGCTGCGGTCGGCGCCGCTGAGCGGGATCGGCAGGAAGAACTGGGCCTGGTCGTCGATCACCTGCGCGTAGGCGGTGATCGAGCCGGTGCCGTCGGGCAGCTTGTACTTGAGGTTGCCGCGGATCTGGTAGCCCTTGGTGTCGAGGCCGGTGCGGATCGGGCCCTCGTCGTAGCGGTAGAAGCCGGACACCGCGTAGTAGAGGTTCTGGGCCAGGGGGCCGCTGGAGGCGAAGTCGGCGCGCACCCGGCCCTTCTCGGCCACCTCAACCTGCGCCACGCCCTCGGCATGGTCCGAGCCGGTCTTGGAGATGTAGTTGATCAGGCCGGCCACCGAGCCCGCGCCGAACAGGTTCGAGACCCCGCCGCGCACGAACTCCAGCCGCTCGATGCCCAGGTCGTTGCGGTAGTAGACGTCATAGGCCGAGGAGTTCAGCCCGAAGGTGCTCAGCACCGGGATGCCGTCGTACTCCAGGGGCGTGAACTGGTACTGGCCGCCGGACGGCAGGCCCTTGATGAAGACGTTGGCCGCCACCTCGCCGCCGCCGCCGTCGGCCTTGATGGTCGGCACGGTGTTGAGGATGTCGGCCTGGCCCGCGGCGGTGACCTTCTGGAGCTGTTTCTCGTCGATGGCGCTGACCGCCAGCGGCGTGTTCATGGCCGCGCGGGCGCGGCTGGTGCCGGTGACGATCACCTCCTCGACCTCGGCCCCGGAGGACACGGCCTGGGCCAGGGCGAAGCTGGGCGCGAGCATCACCGCGGTCGCGGCCAGCAGCTGGAGGCGACGGCGATTGGCGCGCGGATGGGATGTGGTCATGTGAACCCCCCTCGAGGTTTCTGGCCGCTCTGACGCGGTCTCTTGATCTTCCGGGGGTCACGATACGCGCGCCCCCAAACCTGCCCTGAGGGTGAGTGGACCGGCTGCGGAGCTGAAGTCCCCTAAAGCGGAACGGTCCGTTGCAATCCAGGAAACCTTGACGGTAGGCTGGCGATCGCGCGGGGAGGCCCAGATGCTCGATTTCGGCGACTTGCTCGTCTTCACCAAGGTTGTCGAGGTGGAAAGCCTGACCCGGGCCGGACAGCTCCTGGGCATGCCGAAGTCCACCGTCAGCCGGCGGATCTCGCGGCTGGAAGCGCACCTTGGCGCCCAGCTGCTGCTGCGCAACAGCCGCGCCGTGACGGTGACCCCGGACGGGGCGCTGTTCTTCGAATACTGCCTGCGCAGCCTGGGCGTGCTGCGCGACGGGGAGCGGGCGCTGCAGAGCCAGCAGCGGCGGCCGCAGGGGCTGGTGCGGCTGGCCATGCCGCACGCCCTGGGCCAGACCTTGCTGCCCTCGCTGCTCGCCGAATTCCTCGAGCTCTACCCCGACCTGCGGGTGATCACCGCCCTGGCCGACGATCCCACCGCCCTGTTGCGGGACGGCTTCGACCTGGCCGTCTGCGTCGGGCCGCTGGCCGATTCCGGGCTTTTCGCGGTGCGTCTGGGCGCGACCGAGTCCGGCGCCTTCGGCGCGCCGGGCTACTTCGAGCGCAAGGGCCTGCCGCAGAGCCATGCGGAGCTGACCCGCTTCGACCTCCTGGCCCTGGGCGCGGCCGACCGCAACTTCCGCTGGACGCTGAACGATGGTCGCCACGACGTGGCCGTCTCGTTCTCCCCGCGGCTGGTCTGCAACGACCTCTTGCTCCTGCGCCAGGCGGTGCTGGCGGGCCTCGGCATCGCCAACCTGCCGGCCTTCCTCTGCAAGCAGGACCTGGTCGAAGGCCGCCTGCTGGAGGTGCTGCCGGGGTGGAAGACCGAGGACCTGACCTTCTACGCCATGTTCACCGACCCCAAGGCGCTGCCGGTCCGGGTGCGGGCGCTGATCGACTTCATGGTGGAGCGCCTGAGGCGCCGCCTTTCGTGGGAAATTGGATAGTTGCGCAAAGTGGGACGCAAGGTTCCAGCACAAGCGCCTATCCGGGCGGGGTCCTTCAGGGCAGCGTTTAAAGAAAAACGGGGGACGGATATCCGCTTGGGCGACCCAGACTTGCAACTCGATCCGGCCGGGCGCGCCCAGACCTACGCGGAGCAGCGTACGGCGCTGCTGGACCTGTTCACCACCGCCGTGGACGCTGTCTCGGCGGAGGCGGCGATGCCGCGCCAGCTGCCGTCGGCGCCGCGCGGCCGGACGGTGCTGTTCTCCATCGGCAAGGCGGCCGACGCCATGGCGCGGATCGCCGTGGAGCGGCTGGCGGCCCCGGTGTCCGGCCTGATCGTCACCCGTTACGGCCACCTGCAGCCCGGGCCGGCGCTGAAGGACTTCGAGGTGATCGAGGCGGGGCACCCGGTGCCGGACGCCGCCAGCCTGCGCGCCGCCGAGCGCGCCCTGGCGATGGCCGCCGGCCTCACCGCCCACGACCAGCTGCTGGTGCTGCTTTCCGGCGGCGGCTCGGCCCTGATGTCCGCGCCCGCGCCGGGCGTGACGCTGCAGGACAAGCAGGCCGTGACCCGCGCCCTGCTGCAGTCAGGCGCCACGATCGGCGAGATCAACTGCGTGCGAAAGCACGTCTCGCGGGTGAAGGGCGGCCGGCTGGCGGTGGCTGCGGGCCCGGCGAAGGTCTCGACCTTCATCATCTCCGACATCCCCGGCGACGACCCGTCGTTCGTCTCGTCCGGCCCGACGGTGGCGGACACGACGGACCTGGCCATGGCCCGCGAAATCGTCGACCGCTATCGAATCGACCTTCCGGCCTCGGTCGCCACGGCGCTGATGGATCCGGCCAACGAGACGCCGGCGCCCGACAGCCTGGGCCTGGCCGGCGCCGAGACCACCGTCATCGCCCGGGCCCGCGACGCCCTGGCCGCGGCCAGCCGGCGCGCCGAGGACATGGGCTATGTGGTGACCGGCCTGGGCGACCAGCTGCAGGCCGAGGCGCGCCACCTGGGAGCCGGCCATGCGGCCCTGGCGCGGCGCCTGTCGTCCGACGGCCTGCGCCGGGCGATCATCTCCGGCGGCGAGACCACGGTGACGGTGGTCAACAAGGCCGGGCGGGGCGGCCGGAACCTGGAATACCTGCTGGGCCTGGCCATCGCCCTGCAGGGCGCGCCGGGGATCTGCGCCCTCTCCTGCGACACCGACGGGATCGACGGCACCGACGCGGCCGCCGGCGCCCTGGTGCTGCCCGACACCCTGGAGCGGGCGCGCCAGGCGGGCCTCGACCCCGACCATTACCTGCGCACCAACAACGCCTATTGCTTCTTCGAGGCCCTGGGCGACCTCGTCGTCACCGGCCCCACGCGGACCAATGTGAACGACTTCCGCGCCATCCTGGTGGACGGATCGGCGGTGCGGTCCCGCTGAAGGACCGGCCGAAAGGGGAGGAACCCATGAACGCCACCACCGCGCCGCCCGGCCGCCTCGGCTCCGTGGGCAACTACGCCTGGATGGCCGTGGGCCTGCTGTGGATCTGCGCCTTCCTGAACTCCTCGGACCGCTCGCTGATCGTGGGCGTGATGCCGGCGATCCGCGAGGAATTCCACCTCAGCAACACCCAGCTGGCCCTGCCCACGACGATCTTCTTCTGGGTCTATGCGGGGGCCGTGTTCCTCACCAGCCGGTTCGGCGACAAGCTGGCGCGCAGCCAGGTGATCACCTGGGGCCTGGTGTTCTGGAGCCTGGCGACCGGGCTGGTCTCGCTCTCCACCGGCTTCGCCATGCTGATCGGCACGCGGGCCCTCGTGGCGGTGGGCGAGGCCACCTACTACCCCAGCGCCACCGCCCTCATCAGCGACTGGCATTCCAACCGCACCCGGGGCCGGGCCCTGTCGCTGCACCAGACCGGCGTCTTCGCCGGCGCCCTCGCCGGCTCGCTGGTCGCCGGCGTGATCGCCGACCACATGGGCTGGCGGGCCTCGTTCATGATCTTCGGCGGGGCCGGCGTGGTGTTCTCCATGCTGCTGTTCCGCCTGCTGCGCGACGCGCCTGGACGCGACGCCGAGCGGGCTGCAAAGACGGCGGACGAGCCGCTGGGCGTGGTGTTCCGCATCAAGCCGGCGCTCTTCCTGTGCGCGGTCTTCTTCCTGGGCACGGCGGCGTCCAACGGCCTGACCATCTGGGCGCCCACCTTCGTGCACGACCGGTTCCACACCGACCTGACCCACTCGGCCCTGACCGGGGCGGTTCCGATCAATCTCGCGGGGGTGGTCTCCGTGCCCCTGGGCGGGCTGCTGGCCGACTGGCTGGCCGCGCGCACCGCCATCGGCCGCTTCTACGCCCTGGCCATCGGCCTGGGGGCGGCGGGCGTGCTGCTGGTCCCGCTGGCGTTCGCCGGCTCGGTCTGGACGGTCAGCCTGGTGCTGCTCACCTCCAGCCTCGGCAAGGGCCTGTTCGACGGGTGCATCTACGCGGCCATGCACGACGTGGTCCCGGCCCAGGCCAGGTCCACCGCGGTCGGCGTCATGACCATGTGCGGCTTCGTCGGGGCCGGCCTCGCGCCGCTGTTCGTGGCCCAGGTGGGCGACATTCTGGGCATGGCCATGGCGATCACGATGCTGGCGGCGCTCTATTTCGTGGGGGTCGCCATCCTCTTGTCCACCCGCGGCGAGACGCGCAAGGCGATCATCCCGCACGAGCACGTGGGAGTCCCCGCATGAGCGCCGGCCCCGCCGCCCTGGTCCTGAAGGCGCCGCGCGAGCTGGCGTTCGAGGACCTGCCCACCGCCCCGCTCGGCCCGCAGGAGGTGCGCATCCGCACGCTGGTCTCCGGCGTCAGCGCGGGCACCGAGCTCTCGCAGTTCCGCGGCACCAACCCCTTCATGCACACCCGCTTCGACGAGGCGCAGCGGCTGTTCCTGCCCGCCGAGGCGCCCAGCTGGCCCTATCCGGTGCGCAACCTCGGCTACGAGGAGGCCGGCGAGATCGTCGAGATGGGCGCGGAGGTCTCCGACCTGCGCGTGGGCGATCGGGTGTTCGGCACGTGGGGCCACCGCACGCACCACGTGGCGCCCGCCGACTACGCCCGCGACCGCCGCCTGCCCGCGGGCGCGGATCCGCGGATCGGGATCTTCTCCCACATCGGCGCCGTGGCGCTGAACGGGGTGCACGACGCGGGCCTGCGGATCGGGGACCTGGTGGCGGTGTTCGGCCTGGGCGTGCCGGGCCAGATCGTGGTGCAGGCGGCGTTCGCGTCGGGCGCCCGCGTGATCGCCGTCGACCCCGACCCGCACCGGCGCGCGGTCGCCCTGGCGCACGGCGCGGCCGAGGCGCTGGACCCCGGCCAGGGCAGCCCGGCCGAGGCGATCAAGGCGATGACCGGCGGGCGCGGCGCGGACGCCTGCATCGAGGTCTCGGGCTTCCCGCCGGCGCTGGCGGAGGCCATCCGCGCCGTGGCCTATTCGTCGCGCGTGGTGGCCATGGGCTTCTTCCAGGGCGAGGCCCAGGGCCTGCGCCTGGGCGAGGAGTTCCACCACAACCGGGTGCAGCTGGTCTGTTCGCAGATCTCCGGGGTGGCGCCCGAAGCCAGCTACCGCTGGTCGAAGCTGCGGCTCTGGCAGACCGCGGTGCGCCTGCAGCACGAGGGCGTGCTGGACCTGACGCCGCTGATCTCCCACAGCGCGCCCTTCGCCGAGGCGCCGGCCCTGTTCCAGCGGCTGGACCGGGGCGAGCCGGGCCTGCTGCAGGCGGTTCTGGAGTTCTAGGATGCGGCGTCTGCGCACCGGCGTCCTGGGGCCTGGCGGCATCGGCGCGCGCCACGCCGCCGCCCTGGCCCAGCTGCCGGACCAATTCGAGCTGGTCGCCGTCTGCGGCCGCCGCGCCGAGCCGACGGAGGCCTTCGCGGCCGCCCATGGCGGCGCCGCCTTCACCGACTTCGACCGCATGCTTGGCGAGGCGGCGCTGGACGTGCTGGTCGTCGCCCTGCCGCCTGGCGCGCACGCCGGGGAGGTCGAGCGCGCGGCCGCAGCCGGGGTCCACCTCCTGGTGGAGAAACCCATCGCCCTTGACCTGGAGACCGGCCGGCGGATGGTCGTCGCCGCCGAGGCCGCCCAGGTCACCGCGGCCGTGGGCTTCATGTACCGCCACGGCGGGGCCGTGCGGCGCTGGCAGGCGTTGGCTGAGGCCGGCGCCACCGGGCCGGTGGGCCTCTTCGCCGGCAGCTACCATTGCAACGCCCTGCATGCCCCGTGGTGGCGGAGCGAGGCGGTCTCGGGCGGCCAGATGCTGGAGCAGCTGATCCACCTGATCGACCTGGTGCGGCTCTTCATGGGCGAGCCGGACACGGTCTACGCCCGCCGCGCCAACCTCTTCCACGGCGGCGTCGCCGGCTATGACATCGAGGACGTCTCGGCGATCGTGTTCGGCTGGGACGACGGCCGCCTCGCCAGCCTCAACGCCAGCAACATCGCCATCCCCGGCCGCTGGCTGAAGGAATGGCGGCTGATGGCGGAGCACATGACTGCCCGGTTCGAGGACTGGAACAAGGCGGTGCTGGTCCGTACCGGTCCGGATCCTCAGGACGAGCTGGTCGCCGAGACCACCGACGTGTTCGTGGCCCAGCTGGCGGACCTGGCCGAGGCGATCCATGAGCGGCGCCCACCGCGGGCCCCGCTGGCGGAGGGCGAGGCCAGCCTGCGGCTCGCGCTGGCCGCCCGGCGGTCGGCGGACGACCGCCGCGAGATCCGGCTCACCGATGCGATTTGATCCCGACGCGGCGGCCTTCGAGGGCGGCGGCCTGCGGCTCGCTGGGCTTCAGCCGCTGCTGGACGGCGCGCCGGCGCCGGTGGTCGAGGTGAGCCGGACGGCGGGCGCCGTCGAGTGGAGGTTGGGCGGGGAACTGGCGGGGGCGCGGATGCGGCTCCAGGTCCGCGCCGCCGACGGCCTGGACCTCGCCCTGACCCTCGAAGGACTTGCGCCGGACCGCGCGGTCGACAGCCTGGGCCTGCGGTTCGCCGAGGTGCACGGCCTCGCACGCTACCTGCGCAACGGCTACCAGAGCTGGGACGGCAGCTACCTGACCGCGCCGGGCGACCCGCCGCCCGACGACAATCCCGGCCGCTCGCCCCGCCTGGGCTTTGCGTTCACGGCCCTGCTGCCCCAGACGGGCGACGGCGCGGTCGTGCTGGGCTTCCTGCGCCACGACCGCTTCCAGTCGCGGTTCCGCTTCGACGACGATCCGTCGGCCTTCAGCCTCGATGTCGAGACCCTGTGGGACCGGACCGCGCACGACGGGACGCTGGCGGCCGAGCCGCTGCGCCTGTTCGACAGCGCTGGCGTCGAGGCCGGCGCGCGCGCCTGGGCCCGGGACGTGGCGGCCGCCGCCCCGACGCCGCCGCGCGTACCCGCCCGCCGCATCACCGGCTGGTGCTCCTGGTACAATCTCTACGCCGCCATCGACGAGGCCTCGATCCGCGAGCACCTGGCCGCCGCGGCCGACTTCCGGCGCCGCCACGAGGTCCCGCTGGACGTCTTCCTGGTCGACGACGGGTTCACGCCGGAGATGGGCGACTGGCTGGAGGTCAAGCCGCAGTTCCCGCGCGGCATGGCGCCTCTGGTCGCCGACATCGCGGGCGCCGGCTTCACGCCAGGGCTCTGGATCGCCCCGTTCATGGTCGGCAACCGCAGCCGCCTCTTCGCCGAGCACCCCGACTGGGTGGTGCGCGAGCGGGCCACCGGCGAGCCCCTGGCGCACATGAAGTTCTACGGCGAGTTCCGCTGGCACAAGCGCAGCGAGGAATACTACCCGCTGGACATCACCCACCCGGACGCCGAGGCCTATATCCGCCGCGTGTTCCGCACGTGGCGCGCCTGGGGCGTCGGCTATTTCAAGACCGACTTCATGCTGTTCGGGGCCGAGTACGGGCCGGACCGGGCGGTGTGGCATACGCCCGGCCTCTCCCGCATCGCCATCTGGCGACGGATGGCGCAGCTGGTCCGCGAGGAGATCGGCGAGGCGCTGTGGCTCGGCTGCGGCTGCCCGCTCTGGGCCTCGGTGGGTCTGGTGGACGCCATGCGGATCGGCCGCGACGTCGGGATCGGCTGGACCGGTGACCACTCCGCCGAGAGCCTGTTGCGCGACCAGGTCACCCGCAACCACGGCTCCGGCGTGCTCTGGCAGGCCGACCCCGACTGTATCCTGCTGCGCCAGCGCTTCCACGAGCTGACCGACGCCCAGGTGCGCTCGCTGGCGCTGTTCGCAGGCTTGGCGGGCGGCGTCCTGATGACCAGCGACAAGCTGGACGAGCTGCCGCCGGAGCGCGCGGCCCTCTTCGCCGCCCTTCTGCGCGAGCCGGCCCTGGCCTGCGACTTTCCGGCGCTGGAGGGCCATGCCGCCGACGGCGTCATCGTCCAGCAGGCGCGCCGGCCCAACGGCTCCACGGTGACCAACCTCTTCAATACCCGCGCCCAGCCAAACACCAAGGACGGTGTCCGACTCGGGCCTTACGAATCGCGCCTGCTCCTGGCGCCCGGCGATCCGCTGGAAGCCGTTCAGCCGCCGGACTGAACGCAGCCGGTCAGCCCGCCAGGCGCAGGATCGCCTCGGCGACGAACTGGGGGTTCTCCTCGGGGACCCAATGGGCCGAGCGCGGCGCGGTCAGGTGCGTCGCATCTCCCGCCAGCTCCGCCAGCATGGGCCGCATCGCCGCGCCCAGCCCACCGGCCTCACCGCCGATGGAGAGGGCCGGCATCGGCAGCTTGCCGTCGGCCGCCAGCGCCCGCTTCACATCGGCCGCGTCCCGCTCGAAGGCGCGGTAGAGCTCGAAGGCCGCGCGCATGGCCCCGGCCGCCTCGTAGGCCGCCACATAGTGCTCGAAGTCCGCGGGGGCGATCGCCGACGGATCGAAGAGCCGCACGTCCAGCATGTAGCGCAGGTAGGCCCGCTCGCGGCCCTGGACCAGCAGCTCGGCGATGTCGCGCGCCCCATGGAACGCCACGTGCCAGCCGCGCGGGTCGCCGCGCATGGCCTCCATCGCCTGGGTCCCCTGCAGGGGGGCGTCGATCAGCACGAGGTGCGAGACCTCCGCCCGGAACCGGAACGCCGCCGCCAGCGCCACCATGGCGCCGACATCGTGCCCCACCAGGACGAAGGGCCCGCGCACGGCCAGCGGGCCACGGACCAGGGCCTGGATGTCGCCGGCCAGGGTCCACTTGTCGTAGCCGCCGGCCGGCCGCGAGGAGTGCCCCGCGCCCCGGTAGTCGGGCGCCACCACCTGGAATCCGGCCGCCGCCAGCGCCGGCATGACGGCGCGCCACTCGTGCCCGGTCTGCGGGAAGCCGTGCAGCAGCACGACGGTGCGCAGCCCCTCGCCCATCAGCCGGTAGTGCAGGCGCACCCCCTCGGCGACCTGGGCCGTGGCCTGGCGCATGGCGGGCGGCGCCGCCGGGACCGTTTGAGGGCTCATAGCCGCCTCCGGCCGTCGCAGGATCGCGCACGATCCAGGCGTCAACCCGCCAGGGCGGACTTTGGTCCAGGCCGCAGGCGCCGCGAGCTCTCGCAGGGCCCTAGAGGCGAACCGTCAAATTTGTGGAAAGCGATGGTGGACGCGGCTGGGATCGAACCAGCGACCCCCTCGATGTCAACGAGGTGCTCTCCCGCTGAGCTACGCGTCCAGGCCTCGGGAAGGCGGGGATATACAGAGGCGTCCGGTCGATAGCAACCGCCCCGCCGCAGCTTTTAGGCGGCGATCATCCGCTCCACTTCCGAGACGATCTCGCGCAGGTGGATCGGCTTGGAAAGCACCTTGGCGCCGGCGGGCGCCTTCTCGCCGGCGGCGAGGGCGACGGCCGCGAAGCCGGTGATGAACATGATCCGCAGGCCCGGGTGGCGGGCCGCCGCCTGGCGGGCCACCTCGATGCCGTCGAGCCCCGGCATGACGATGTCGGTGAGCAGGAGGTCCCAGGCCTCCTCGAGGTGGGTCACCGCCTCGTCGCCGTCGGCGCAGGCGGTCACCTCATGGCCCGCCCGCTCGAGCGCGCGGGCCAGGAAGCCCCGGAGGGAGTCGTCGTCTTCGGCAAGCAGGATGCGGGACATGGCGATGCTGAGGTCACAGGGAACGTGCATCTTAGCTAGCGAAGGGTAAAGGCGCGATGAAGTCCTTTGACGCTGGATGGCGAAGAAGCGTTCTATGGGCCTGATGAACGCGGTGGACCCTAGAGTTGGCGCGACGGCGCCCCAGGACAAGGGCGTGTTCGAGGTCTGGCGGGCAGGACCGCCGGGCGCGCCGCCGACCCCCCTGGTGTTCGCCTCGCCCCATTCCGGCCGGCTCTATCCCGACGACATGATGTCGGCCGCCGCCCTGGACGCGGTCTCGATCCGTCGGTCGGAGGACGCGTTCGTCGACGACCTGATCGCCGACGCCCCCGGCCACGGCGTGGCGGTGATCGCGGCCCATGTGGCCCGCGCCTACATCGACCTCAACCGCGAGCCGTTCGAACTGGACCCGGCGATGTTCGCCGACGAGCTGCCGGAGTTCGCCCGCGCCCGGACAGCCCGGGTGGCCGCCGGCCTTGGGGCGATCGCCCGGGTGGTCTCCGAGGGCCAGGAGATCTATCGCCGCAAGCTGATGTTCGCCGAGGCGCGCAAGCGGATCGAGGGGGCGCACCGGCCCTATCACCGGGCCCTGGAGGCCCTGATCGCGGAGGCCCAGGCCGCGCACGGCTTCGCCATCCTGGTGGACTGGCACTCCATGCCCGCCGCCGCGGCCAAGGCAGGCGGGCGTGAGCGGCCCAGCGACATCGTGCTCGGCGACCGCTTCGGCGCGGCCTGCGCCGGCGTGCTGCCCACCCGGGTGGAGCGCGAGCTGGAGGCCCTGGGCTACCGCGTGGCGCGCAACACGCCCTACGCCGGGGGCTACACCACCGAGCACTACGGCCGGCCGCAGCGCCGCACCCACGCCCTGCAGGTGGAGATCAACCGCGCGCTCTACCTGGACGAGGCGACGCTCGCGCCCACCTCGGGCTTTGCGCGGCTGAAGGACCACATCGCCCAGCTGACCCGCACCCTGGCGGCCGCCGACTGGTCGGCGCTGAAGGCCGCCTGATCCGCCGCTGTGCGGATTTGTCCTAAGCAGTCGTACCTAGGCGCCGGACCGGAATTGTCCGCCAGCGCCATCCGTCGCCCACTGCAGCTGCGCTCGACATGGGCGCCGGCCGGACAGGCGCCATGGCGAACCTCACCTTTTGTCGCGAGCGTGCGTTGCAGCTGCTGATCCAGTCGCGGCTGAGCCGCGACCCCGAGGTAAGCACGCGACTCCTCCTGCGCGCCGCGCATTGGCAGGAGCTGGCGCTGCACCTCAGCTGGCTACGCGCTCGCACCTATCCGGGCGGGTTGCCGAGCGCCGCCGTCATCGCGCTCGGCGCGGCCGGCGGGGTGTGGGCCTGAGCCGGGAGCTCTTTCCGCGTCGACCCGCCAGTCGTCGACCCGTCAGTCGTCGACACTGGTCTCCGGGCGGTCCGCGCCGTCGGACACTTCGGAGCGCCAGCGCCCGGAACGGTCCTCATAGGTGATGCCGGTGGTCTCGCCGGCCTGGCGCTGCTCGGCCGCGGCGCGCGCGGCGGCGCGGTGGGCGGCCTCGTGGGTCGGGAAGGTCTCGGAGAAGGAGCCATCCACCTTGTAGGCCCAGCCGCCGTCGTGCTCGACCACGTGATAGACGAGTTCGGTCATGGCTCAGGCTCCTTGCGTCGGTGAAAGCACGGGTCAGCGGTCTAGAGATCAATAGAAGCGCGGGATCGGTCCGCGCTGCGGCGTGCGGCGCTCTTCCAGGTCGAAGAACACCTCGTCCACATAGCACCATCCCCAGCCCTCCGGGGGATCGTATCCCTCGATGATCGGATGGGCGGTGGCGTGGAAGTGCGCCGTGGCGTGGCGGTTGGGCGACTGGTCGCAGCAGCCGACGTGGCCGCAGGCGCGGCACAGGCGCAGGTGCAGCCACGGCGAGCCGATCTTCAGGCATTCCTCGCAGCCCAGGGCGCTGGGGGTCACGTCGGCGATGGCGGCGGTGTGGGGGCAGGCGTCTTCCATCGGGGCCTCAGGCGGGTTGGGGGAGGTTGGGCCGGGCCGCCTCGGTGGGCGGCGGCGCGTCGGCCAGGTGGCTGTGCAGGATGGCCACCACCTGGGCGCCCTCGCCCACCGCCGCGGCCACGCGCTTCACCGAGCCGGCCCGGACGTCGCCGATGGCGAACACGCCGGGAAGGCTGGTTTCCAGCGGCCGGCGGCCCTCGCCGGCGGCCTCGCCGGTCAGGACGAAGCCCTTGGAATCCAGCGCCACCTGCGAACCCGCCAGCCAGCCGGTATTGGGGTCGGCGCCCACGAACAGGAAGAGGTGGCGGATCGGCCGGCGCGTCTCCTGGCCGGAGCGGCGGTCGCGCCAGCGGACGGCCTCCAGCTGGCCGTCCTCGCCCTCCAGGCCGCTGACCTCGGCGTGGGTCACCAGCTCGACGTTCGGCAGGGCGGAGATGCGGTCGATCAGGTAGCGCGACATGCTGGCCTCCAGGCTGGGCCCGCGCACCAGCAGCCACACCTTGGCCACCTGCCCGGCCAGGTAGACCACCGCCTGGCCGGCCGAATTGCCCCCGCCCACCAGCGCCACCTCCTGGCCCGCGCAGAGGCGGCCTTCCAGCGGCGAGGCCCAGTAGTGCACCGAGGCGGCCTCGAAGGCGTCCAGGCCGGCCGCCTCCAGCCGGCGGTAGCGCGCGCCCGCGGCCAGCACCACCGCCCGGGCCCGCACCTGCTCGGCATTGGCCAGCGCCACGGCGAAGCCGCCGGCCGGGTGCGCCGAGAGGCTGGCCGCCTCGTCCGGGATGGCCATCTCGACGCCGAACTTCTGGGCCTGGTTGTAGGCGCGCGCCATCAGGGCCATGCCGCTGATCCCGGTGGGGAAGCCGAGGTAGTTCTCGATGCGCGAGGAGGCGCCCGCCTGGCCGCCGAACGCGCGGCAGTCCAGCACCAGGACCGACAGCCCCTCGGACGCTGCATAGACCGCCGTGGCCAGGCCGGCGGGGCCTGCGCCGACGACGGCGACGTCGTACAGCCGCTCCGGATCGATCGGCGCCACCAGGCCCAGGCAGCGGGCCAGCTTGGCCTCGCTGGGGTTGCGCAGCAGCGCTCCGTCCGGGCACAGCACGATCGGCAGCTCGTCCGGCCGCACCTCGAAACGAGTCACCAGGGTGGCGGCGTCGGCGTCCACATTGGGATCGAGCCGGTGCTGGGGGTGGCCGTTGCGCGCCAGGAAACCCTCCAGGCGGCGCACATTGGGGTCGTCCTCGGCGCCGATGATCAGCGGGCCGCCGGCGCCGGTCTCCAGCAGGCTGACCCGCCGCAGGATCAGCGCCCGCATGATCCGCTCGCCGAGCTCAGCCTCGGCCACCAGCAAGGCGCGCAGGCGGTCCGGCGGGATCACCAGGGCCTCGACCGCGCCCTTGGCCCGCGCCTCCACCAGGGCCGGGCGGCCCGAAAGCTGGGCCAGCTCGCCGACGAACCCGCCAGGGCCATGGGTGACGATCAGCTCGCTGGGACCGGCCTCGCTGTGGCCGAAGACCTCGACCTCGCCGGAGAGGATGGCGGCCAGGCCGTGGCCGGTCTCACCCGGCCGCTCCACGGGCTCGCCATCCGCGAAGCGGTGCAGGTCGCCGAACCCGCGCAGGCGGCCCAGCTCGGCCGCCGTCAGGGTGGGGAACATCTGCGGCCGACGGGACTCGAGGTCAGGCTGGGCCATGGGGTCCGTTTCGGCTTGCGGCAGGCGGTTCAGCCTAGCCCGCACGACAACGCGCGCGCCACCGCCCGGCGCCGTGGCGCGGGCCAAAAAAAAGCCGCGCCAGGCGGCGCGGCAGTTCATTAGGGAGGAAACGCCCAGGAAGGGCAAAGGCGTCCGAGGACGCCCAGGCCTCACAGCTAATGTGCAGTGCACAAAAATACAAGCCGGAACGAAAAACTTTCCGCGCGAATTTGTGGATAGCGCCTGATTTTCCTAACAAATCAAAATATCACGTTATGTGACCAAGTTGTCGCATTAGGTGCGGCGCACAACACCCTGGCGGTGGGCCGCGCCTTCGCCTACAAGCGCGCGCTTCCGCGAAAGACCGTCCGTTTCCATGTCGCTCCGTAACATCGCCATCATCGCCCACGTCGACCACGGCAAGACCACGCTGGTGGACCAGCTGCTCGCCCAGTCCGGCGTCTTCCGAGCCAACGAGGCGACGGTCGAACGCGCCATGGACTCCAACGACCAGGAGCGCGAGCGCGGGATCACCATCCTGGCCAAGTGCACCAGCGTGCTGTGGCACGGCGAGGCGGGCGAGACCCGGATCAACATCATCGACACCCCCGGCCACGCCGACTTCGGCGGCGAGGTGGAGCGGATCCTCGGCATGGTGGACGGCTGCGTCCTGCTGGTCGACGCCGAGGAAGGCGTCATGCCGCAGACCAAGTTCGTGCTGGGCAAGGCGCTGAAGATGGGCCTGCGCCCCATCCTCTGCCTCAACAAGGTGGACCGGCCCCACGCCGACCCGGACCGGGTGCTGAACGACGCCTTCGACCTCTTCGCGGCCATGGGCGCCACCGACGAGCAGCTGGACTTCCCGCACATCTACGCCTCGGGCAAGAACGGCTGGGCCACCCTGGACATGGCCAAGCCCAACGCCGACCTGGCCCCGCTGTTCGACCTGATCGTCGACCACGTGCCGCCGCCGGCCGCCGTGCCGCGCGCGGCCGAACCCTTCCAGATGCTGGCGGTGCTGATCGAGAGCGATCCCTTCCTCGGGCGCCTGCTCACCGGCCGCATCGAGGCCGGCAAGGCGGTCCCCGGCCTGCCGATCCGCGCCCTGAGCCGCGACGGCAAGGAGATCGAGCGCGGGCGCATCACCAAGGTGCTGGCCTTCCGCGGCCTGAAGCGCCAGCCGGTGGACGAGGGCGCCGAGGCCGGCGACATCGTCGCCATCGCCGGCCTGGCCAAGGCCACCGTGGCCGATACCCTCTGCGCGATGGAGGTCGGCGAGGCCCTGCCGGCCCAGCCGATCGACCCGCCGACCATCTCCATGACCGTCTCGGTCAACGACAGCCCCCTGGCCGGCCGCGAGGGCGACAAGGTGCAGAGCCGGGTGATCGCCGCACGCCTCCTGAAGGAGGCCGAGAGCAACGTGGCCATCCGCGTGACCGAGACGTCGGAGAAGGACGCCTACGAAGTCGCCGGCCGCGGCGAACTGCAACTGGGCGTGCTGATCGAGAGCATGCGCCGCGAAGGCTTCGAGGTCTCCATCAGCCGCCCGCGGGTGGTGTTCCAGACCGACCCGGAGACGGGCGAGCGCCTGGAGCCCATCGAGGACGTGATGATCGACGTGGACGACGAGTTCACCGGCATCGTCATCGAGAAGCTCTCCGCCCGGAAGGCCGAGCTGAAGGACATGGGCCCCTCGGGCGCCGGCAAGACCCGCATCTCGCTGATGAGCCCGTCCCGCTCGCTGATCGGCTACCAGGGCGAGTTCCTGACCGACACCCGCGGCTCGGGCGTGCTGAACCGCGTGTTCAGCCACTACGAGCCCTACAAGGGCCCCATTGACGCCGGCCGCAAGGGCGTCCTGGTCTCCAACTCCGACGGCGAGACCGCGGCCTATGCGCTGTGGAACCTGGAGGAGCGCGGCACCATGTTCGTGGGCGCCGGCGAGAAGACCTACCAGGGCATGATCATCGGCGAGAACTCCCGCCAGGATGACCTCGACGTCAACCCGATGAAGGCCAAGCAGCTGACCAACGTCCGCGCCTCCGGCAAGGACGAGGCGGTGCGCCTGACCCCGCCGCGGCGCCTCACCCTCGAACAGGCCATCGCCTATATCGAGGAGGACGAGCTGGTGGAGGTGACGCCCAAGTCCATCCGCCTGCGCAAGAAGGTGCTGAACCCCAGCTTCCGCAAGAAGCGGGTCCGCGAGGACTGACGCGCCAGGGTTCCCTCCGCAAGCGGGGGAACCCAGCGTTATCTGATCTCCACCGCCGCGATCGCATGGTCCGGGCCCTTGCGCACGACCACGTCGGCATGGGCCATGGTCGGGGCGATGTGGTCACGCAGGTTGACCAGGTTGATGTCGCGCCAGGCCGCCTCGATCAGGGCGCGGCGCTCGGCCTCGTCCTTGATCTGGGCGATGAAGCTTTGCGGCTCGCGGGCGACGATCTCATCCAGCCGCCGCAGGAACCAGGCCTTCACGTGGTCGGGGTCGGCGTCGAGGTAGAGGCTGAGGCCGAAGCGGCGCCGCGCCTCCCGGGTCTGCAGCACGTTGAGGCCCTCGACGATCACCACGCCACCCGCCTCGACCGCCCGCGTCTCGCCCGGCACGATGTCGTAGGTGACGTGGGAGTAGACCGGCGTCGCGGCGGGCCGGCCGTCGGCCAGCCTGTCCAGGAAGCCGTGCAGGGCGTCCCAGTCGTAGGTTTCGGGAAAGCCCTTGCGGTGGATCGAGCCGGCGGCGGCGAGCTCGCGGTTCGGCTTCAGGAACCCGTCGGTCGCCACGACCTGCACGGGTCCGCCGTCTGCGGCCAGGCCCTCCGCCAGCTGCGCCGCCAGGGTGCTCTTGCCCACCGCGACGCCGCCCGCCAGCCCGACCAGCAAGGTCCCGTGCGCCGCGGCGCGCCGGTCCGCCAGCGCGGCCAGCACAGAGCCCAGATCCCGATCCGCCATGCGTCCTCCCGGCCGGCTCAGCCGTTCCACGCGGCGGCGGGCGCGGTCAAGACTGGACGCCGCGTCTCGGGCAGGGCGGCGATTTCGGGCGGCCGCGACGCCGATCCCTCTAGACGCCGTGCGCCACAGGGGTGACATCTGTGGCGACTAGGAAGCCCCCCATGACCCACGCCGCCGAGCCCAAGCCCTACCCGCCGCGCCACTATCCGACTCCGGCCGCCAAGTGCGCCGACCTGGTCGTGCACGTGATGGGCCTGACCCTGGCGCTGGTCGGCGGCGTCGTGCTGCTGACGCTGGCGGTGATGGGCGGACGCATCAGCCAGGTGGTGGGCGTCGGGATCTATGCGGCGGGCGTCGTGGCCATGCTCGCCTTCTCGACGGCCTACAACTTCGCCAAGCCGCGGTTCCGGCCGTTCCTGCGCCGGCTGGACCACGCGGGCATCTTCCTGATGATCGCCGGCTCCTACACGCCCTTCACCATCAACCTGCCCGGGGCCTGGGGCTGGGGCATGACGGCGGCGGTGTGGTCGATCGCGGGCCTCGGCGCCCTGGGCAAGCTGGTCCTGACCCGCATCGACCGCAAGGTCTGGGTGGCGGTCTACCTGGTGCTGGGCTGGCTGGTGGTGGTGGCCCTGAAGCCGATGATCGACAACCTGGCCTGGTACGCCCTGGCCCTGCTGGTGACCGGCGGCGTGCTCTATTCCACCGGCGTCATCTTCTATGTGAACAAGCGGCTGAAGTTCGCCCGAGCCATCTGGCACGGCCACGTGGTGGCCGCCGCGGCGGCGCACTGGGCGGCGGTGCTGCTGGGCGTGGTCCTGGCGACCCAGCGCTAGGCGATGGCGCGCCGCGCGGCCGCCCTGGCGACGGCGCTGGCGGCCCTTTTCCTGATCGCCGCGGCCGCCGTTGGCCCGCCTCCCACCCGCGCCGGCTATGCCCGCGACGAGCGCCAGTGCGACGGCTATCCCCGCGCGCCGATCGACATGATCAGCGGCCTTTGCGCGGGCATCGTCGTGGCGCCGCCGCCCGAAGGCCTGCGCCCCTCCAAGCGCAAGATCCGCCTGCCGCGCACCCTGCTGGCCCTGCCGGACGGCGACCTCCTGGTGGTGGACCTGGGCAGCTGGGAGCCGGGGCACGGCTCGGTCTGGCGCCTGACCCCGCATCGCGGCGGCGAGCCGCGGCTGGCCAAGCTTCTGGAGAAGCTGGACCTGCCGCACACCATCGCAGTCGGACCGGACGGCCGCATCTATGTGGGCGAGATGAACCGCATCCGCCGGTTCGACCCCGATGCGGCCGACCCGCAGGCCAGCCTCGAGACGGTTGTGGCGGGACTGCCCGGCAATCGGCTGCACGCCAACCGCCACCCGCTCTCCAGCTTCATCTTCGACGCCGACGGCGGCCTGCTGGTCAATGTTGGCGCGCCGACGGACCAGTGCGCGCCCGAGCCGGGCGAGACGCGCTGCGCCGAGGCCGATGGCGACGGCCGCCGCGTGCACGCCGCGATCTGGCGCTTCGCCTACCAGGGTCACGGGCAGTGGGACGGGGCCTACACGGTCTTCGCCAGCGGCCTGCGCAACTCCCTGGCCATGGTGCGCACCGGCGGCGGCGCCTTGCTGCAGGCCGAGAACAGCATCGACGTCGCCGACCGCTTCTGGCCTCCGGAGGAGCTGAACGTCCTGGCCAAGGGCGGCAAGTACGGCTGGCCCTATTGCGTGGGCATGGGGGAGGCCGCGCCCGCCTGGCGCGGGACCGCCGGCGTCGACTGCCACGCCTATCGCGACCCGGTCTTGCTGCTGCCGCCCCACGGCGCGCCGCTGAGCCTGGTGGAATACCACGGGGCGATGTTCCCGCAGCTGGAGGGCCGGCTGCTGGTCAGCCTGCACGGCTACCGCGCCACCGGCTCGCGCATCCTGGCCCTGGAGCTGGATGACAAGGGCGTTCCCGTCGCCAGCGCCAAGGCGGCCTACGAGGTCTACGCCGCCAGCGGCCGCCCGGTGCGCCGCGCCTATGGACCCGGCCCCGCGACCAACGGCCTGGTGCTGACGCCCGGCTGGAACGCCCTTGCGGGCCGCCGGCCCGCGGGCTCACCGGTGGGGATGGCGATCACCGCCGACGGCGCGATCTGGGTCGCCGAAGACCGCAACGGCGCCATCCTGCGCCTGGCCCGCGACCGGCATTGATCCCGCCTTGGCTTGGAGAGGGCCAAGGGGCGACTTGAACCGCGGAAAACGCGGAAAGACGCGGAAGAGGCCGCGGAGGCGCGTCGTTCATTTCGACCACGAATGAACACGAATGAACACGAATGCGCCGGAGGCCCGGCGGTCGCCGAGGGTCACGCCCAGCAGCCTATTCGTGTGTATTCGTGTTCATTCGTGGTTCGACAAAGAACGCCCGCTGCGCGGGCAGACGGCAGGCCGCAGTTCCGCGTCCTTCCGCGGTAGGTTTCCTCGTCGCCGGTCCCTAATACGGCCGCTCCATGAAGACGTCGGCGCGGGCGTAGGGGGTGTCGGTGGGGGCCAGGTCCCGGAAGCCCACGGCGCGGTAGAGGCCGAGCGCCGGCCCGAGGCTGGCGTTGGTCTCCAGGTAGAGGCGCGTCGCGCCCATCTCCGCCCCGGCCTCGATGCAGCGCTGCATCAGCATCCGCCCCAGGCCCGAGCCGCGCAGGGCCTCGCTGACCGTCATCTTGGCTACCTCGAAGCCGCCATCGGCCATCTTCATAAGCGCCACGCAGCCCACCGGCTCGCCGTCCTTCAGGGCCATGAAGATGCGGCCGCCCTTGGCCAGGATCTGGCCCTGCGGGTCGCCCAGCACCTCGCGGTCCTTGGGCTCGATGGCGAAGTAGCGCGAGATCCAGGCCTCGTTGAGGGTGCGGAACGCCTCGGCGAAGCGCGGCTCGAACTCGACGATCTCCATGCAGGGCCTCCCGTCCGATCGATCTGCAGGATAGCCAGGCGCAGGCCCAGCCGGCAAAGTCCCCGGCCATGGCCAATGCGATTTTCTCGTCCCTGCCCACCACCATCTTCGAGGAGATGTCGGGCCTGGCGCGCACCCTGGGCGCGGTAAATCTGGGCCAGGGCTTCCCGGACGACCCCGGTCCCGAGCCGGTCCGCGCCAAGGCGGCCGAGGCCGTGCTGCATGGCTACAACCAGTATCCGCCCATGGCCGGGCTGCCCGAGCTGCGCCAGGCGGTGGCGGCGCACTATGGGCGGACCCAGGGCCTGGACCTGGACTGGGCCACCGAGGTGACCGTCACCTCCGGCGCCACCGAGGCGCTGGCCGCCAGCTTCTTCGGCCTGATCGAGCCCGGCGACGAGGTGGTGGTGTTCCAGCCCTTCTACGACGCCTACCTGCCGCTGATCCGCCGGGCCGGCGGCGTGCCGCGGCTGGTGATCCTGGCGCCGCCGCACTGGCGCTTCGACCGGGCGATGCTGGAGGCGGCGTTCGGGCCGAAGACGCGGCTGGTGGTGCTGAACAACCCGATCAATCCCGCCGGGGTGGTGCTGCCGGACGAGGACCTCGCGCTGCTGGCGGAGTTCTGCGTCGCCCACGACGCGATCGCCGTCTGCGACGAGGTCTGGGAGCAGGTGGTGTTCGACGGGGCCCGCCACCGGCCGCTGATCGCCTATCCCGGCATGCGCGAGCGCACGGTGAAGATCGGCTCGGCGGGCAAGATGTTCGGGCTGACCGGCTGGAAGGTGGGCTTCCTCTGCGCCGCGCCGGCCCTGACCCATGCGCTCGCCCGCACGCACCAGTTCCTGACCTTCACCACCCCGCCGAACCTGCAGGCGGCCGTGGCCTGGGGGCTCGGCCATTCCGACGCCTGGTTCCGCGAGATGCCGCAGGGCCTACAGGCGTCCCGCGACCGCCTAGCCGAGGGCCTGCGCCGCGAGGGATTCGCCGTGCTGGAGAGCCAGGGGACCTATTTCCTCAACATCGACCTGCCCGGCTCCGGCGTGGCGCAAGGCGACCGCGATTTCTGCCTGCGGGCGGTCAAGGACGCCGGCGTCGCCGCGATCCCCGTCTCGGCCTTCTACGAGGACGCCCCGGTGACCCGCATCGTGCGCCTCTGCTTCTCCAAGGCCGACGCGACGCTGGACGAGGGCGTGGCGCGCCTGGCCAAGGCGCGGGAGCTGGCGCTCAAGGACTCGTCCGCCACCGCGCTGGCGTGACGCCGAAGACCCGCTTGAAGGCGGCGATGAAGGCCGAAGGGCTCTGGTAGCCGGCGTCGAGGGCGGCCTGGGTCACCGGCGCGCCGTTGCTGAGCGAGACCACCGCCTGCTGCATGCGCGCGCGGCCGCGCCAGGCCTCCAGCGACAGCCCGGTCTGGGCCAGGAACAGCCGCTGCAGGGTGCGCAGGCTGGCGCCGGAGCCGCGGGCGAGGTCGGCGAAGGCGGCGTCGCGGCCCGGCTCGGCCAGCAGGCGCTCGGCGAAGCCGCGGGCGCGCGGGTCGGCCGGCAGGGGCAGTTCGGTCGGCACGGTCTCCGCCGCCGCCAGCAGGTCGACCAGCAGGCCCTCGAGCCGTTCGTGCGCCGGATCGCCCACCCGCAGCATCCCCAGCCGCACGATGTGCAGGATCAGCTCGCGAAGCAGCGGCGCCACCTCGATGGCGCGGCAGGCGGTCAGGCGGGGACCGGGATCGGCGGGGGCGAGATAGAGGGTGCGCATGGCCACCACGCCGCGCATCTCGATCTCGTGGGCCGTGCCGCCCGGCACCCAGATCGCCCGGGTGGGCGGCGTCAGCCAGGCCGCGCCGGGCGTCGCGACCCGCATGGTGCCGCTGGCGGCATAGACCAGCTGGGCCCACGGATGGCTGTGGCGGTCCAGGACGTGGCCGTCGCGATAGGTCACGGCGAGGCCGCGCACCGGGAAGCCGTCGGGATCGCGAGGGGTCTGGCGCGTCAGCGACATAATTCGTCAGACTAGCGCAAGCGCGCCGCGAACCGAAGGGACTAGCTTGGCTGCAGAAGGAGCCCGCCATGCCCTCAGCCCTGCGCCACCTGGCGATCAACGCCGATGACGTGCCGCGCGCCCGCGCCTTCTACGAGGCGGTGTTCGGCTGGACCTTCACGCCCTGGGGCCCGCCGGACTTCTTCCAGAGCCGCTCGGCCGGTGACGGGATGATGGTGGCGCTGCAGGGCAGGCGCAGCCTGGGCGGCCAGGCCATGCCGGGCATGGAGGCGAGCTTTGCCGTGGACGACATCGAGGCCACGGTCGCGGCCGTCGAGGCCGGCGGCGGCAAGGTGCTGATGCCGCCGTTCCACATCGAGGGCGTCGGGCGCCTGATCTTCTTCCGCGACACCGAGGGCAATATCGCCGGCGCCATGCAGTACGAGGGAGAACCGTGGAAATGAGCCTGCTGTCCGACCCCGCCCTGCAGGCGCGCGTCGATGCGCTGCAGGCCCAGAGCCAGGCCCAGGAACCGCAGACCCACGGCTACTTCGCAGCCCGCGCCAAGGCGAACGACCTGTCATGGGACGGGCTGGACGCCGACGCCAACCGGTTCATGGCCGACAAGCTGGTGGCCCTGGAGCCGGTGAAGGCGGAGTTCTGCCACATGCTGGTGCGGGCGCTGCGGGCCACCCGCGTGGTCGAGGTGGGCACCTCGTTCGGGGTCTCGACGCTCTACCTGGCTGACGCGGTGCGGGCGAACGGCGGCGGGGTGGTGATCGGCACGGAGTACGAGCCGGCCAAGGCGGCGGCCGCGCGCGCCAGCTTCGCGCAGGCCGGGGTCGCCGACCTCATCGACCTGCGCGAGGGCGACCTGCGCGAGACGCTGAAGGTCATCGAAGGTCCGGTCGACTTCGTGCTGATGGACATCTGGACCGAGATGGCCCGGCCGGCCCTGGAGCTGATCCATCCCCACCTGCGGCCCGGGGCGGTGATCGTCGCCGACAACACCACGACCTTCCGCCACGCCTACCGCCACTTCTTCGCCTTCGTGGAGGACCCTGCCAACGGCCTGAAGACCCTGACCCTGCCGTTCGACGGCGGCCTGGAGATGGTGGTCCGGGTCTAGTTCCCTCCCTTGATGGGGAGGGACAGATCGCGAAGCGATCAGGGTGAGGGATAGTCGATCAAACGCTGCGCCCGGTCGAGGCCCTCAATGGCGACAGCGTCCAAGGCGCTCCGCCCGGTCGTGGCCGCCTCACCCTGGCTGCTGCGCAGCCTGTCCCTCCCCATCAAGGGAGGGACGAGCGTCCCAGGTACTTGTCGAACCAGGCCAGGGTGCGGGCCTCCACGTCCTGCTGGTCGGCGGGGTTGCGCAGGCGGTGGCCTTCGCCGGGGTAGATCACCAGAGAGGTCGGCGCGCCCACGGCCTTCATGCCGTGCCAGAACTCCAGCGACTGGGCCGGCGGGCACTCCACGTCCAGCTCGCCCACATAGATGAAGGTCGGGGTCTTGGCGGCCTTGATGTAGCGGATCGGCGAGAGGCGGTCGTAGACGGCCGGGTTGTCGTAGGCCGTGCCGCCGAAGAACGGGACCATCCACTGGTCGATGCCGTTCTGGCCGTAGTAGCTGATCCAGTTGGCGATGCCGGCGCCGGCGGCGGCGGCCTTGAAGCGGTCGGTGTGGGTCACCGCCCACATGGTCATGAAGCCCCCGTAGGAGCCGCCCATGACCGCCAGGCGCGCATCGTCCACGGGCGCCAGCTTCTCCACCGCATCCACGCCGGCCAGGATGTCGGCCAGGTCGCCGCCGCCGAAGTCCTGGACGTTGGCGCGGGTGAAGGCCTCGCCCTGGCCATAGCTGCCGCGCGGGTTGGGCATGAAGACGTAGTAGCCGTGGTCCAGCAGCGCGTGGACCTGGCCCTCCCAGATGAACCGCGGCTCCACGGCCGACGACGGGCCTCCGTGCACCGACACCGCCATGGGATAGGTCTTGCCCGGTTCCCGTCCTTTGGGCGCCAGCAGCCAGCCCTGCACGGTCTGGCCGCCGCGGGTCCAGGTGACGCTGGTGGCGTCGCTGTTGGCGACCAGGGCGTCGTTATCGTGGGTGATCACCTTCGGCGCCGCGATGGGGCCGGCGGCGATGCGCGGGGCGGTGGCGAAGTCCTGGGCCACGGTCGCCATGATCTTGGCGTCGGGGGTCAGGGCGATGCGGCCGTCGCCGGCGGAGACGGTGGCTGAGGCCGCCCGCAGGGTCTTCAGCTGGCCATCCGCCGCGACCGACAGCAGGGCCTGCTTGTCGCCCACCAGGGCCGTCGCGAAGAGGCCCTTGGGCGTCCACATCAGCGACGAGAAGCTGCCCTTGAAGTCCGGTGTCACATCCCTGGGCTCGCCGCCGGCGAACGGGACCTCGTAGAGATCGCCGCCGATCACCGGGAAGTCGCTCATGACGCCGCCGATGAAGGCGACGGTCTTGCCGTCCGGCGAAACGCGCGGGAAGCCCATCTGCAGCTTCGGGCGGGCGATGGTGCGCGCCGGCGCGCCGGCCAGGTCGATGGCCTGCAGCTCGGCGACCCACCAATTGTTGTCGCCGTCGCCCTCCGCGTCGGTGGCCACGAAGCCCTTGCCGTCGGGGGTCCAGTCGTACTCGTAGACGAAGCGGTCCGCCGGGGAGAGCCAGCGCAGCTCGCCGCCGGCGGTGGCCACGACGGCGATCCGCCGCTCGTCGGGCGCGCTGTCGATGTCGCCCACCCGCGGCGCGCCGGGCGAGGTGGCGCCGGACTCCTTGTGCGCATCGGCGGTGGCCAGCAGGGCGATGGACTTGCCGTCAGGCGCCCAGCGCGGCTTGGCGATGAGGCCCTTCAGGCTGGTCACGGTGCGCAGCTGCGCGCCTTCAGCGGCGAACAGGCTGGCCATGCCGGACTTGCGGTCGACGCCGGCGAACACCAGCGTGCGCCCGTCCGGCGACCAGGCCGGCGCGCCGTAGCGGCAGTCGGCGCAGGGGTCGAAGGTCCCGACCACGCCGCCGTCGGCGACGCGGCGGATCACCAGCGTCCCGTGCGGATCGGCGGTGCGGCCGGCCGCCTCCACGCCCTCCACCGCCGCCACCAGGTCGCCGCGCGGCGACAGGGCCAGGTCGTCGTACTGGTGCACGCTCATCGGCGCGGCGACCGCAGCCGCTGCGGCGAGCGCCGTCGTCAGGAACAAGCTCAACTTCAGGCCCCGCAAATCATCCGAGCGGGGGAGACAATCAGCAGGTCGCGCCGCCGTCCACCACGATCGTCTGGCCGGTGGTCCAGGCGCCGGCGCGCGAGGCGAGGTAGACCGCGGCCCCGGCCAGGTCGTCCGGCTCGCCCAGGCGGCGCAGCGGGGTGCCGGAGCTGGCGCGCTGCTCGCCGGCCGGCGTGTCCCACAGGGCCTTGGCGAAGTCGGTCTTCACAAGGCCCGGCGCGATGCAATTGACCCGGATGTTGTGAGGCCCCAGCTCCTGGGCCAGGTTTCGCGCCAGCTGCATGTCGGCGGCCTTGGAGATGCAGTAGGCGCCGATCACCGTGGAGCCGCGCAGGCCGCCGATGGACGAGACGATGATGATCGCCCCGTCCTTCCGCTCGCGCATCTCCGGGGCGACCATCTGGATCAGCCAGTTGTTGGCCACGATGTTGTTGTCCAGGATCTTGCGGAAGGCGTCGTCGCCGATGTCCAGCTGGCTGCCATAGAACGGGTTCGAGGCGGCGTTGCAGACCAGGATGTCGATCTTGCCGAACGCCTTGCGGGTCTCGTCCACCAGGCGCTGAAGGTCCTCCTTGGAGGAGATGTTGGCCGGGACGGCGATGGCGTGGCCCGGCGTCCTGGCGTTGATGCCCTCGGCCACCTCTTCGCAAGGACCGGCCTTGCGTGAGGAGATCACCACCTTGGCGCCCTGCTGGGCCATGCGCTCGGCGATGGCGCGCCCGATGCCCCGCGAGGAGCCGGTGATCACCGCCACCTTGCCCGTCAGGTCGAAGAGGCCGCCGGCGCTCACCTTGGGGGCTTCGAGGACTTCGCTCATCGGGGTCGTCTCCAAACAGTTGTTTGAGTTGCTGCCATTTGCGACGGCCCCTGCCGCTCGGTCAAGCGTCCGGGATGCTTGCGGTTGCCGGTCGCGCCCGCCAAGGTCGTGGCCGTGGTGAGGGGCGAGACGGCTATGCGTGCGTTTGGGCGGATCCTGGCGGCCCTGGTCCTGGTGGGGGTCGGACTGGCGGCCGTGGTGCTGGTCCGGACCTTCAGCATGAAGGCGCCGCCGGCGGCCGACGTGAGCGGCGTGGTGGTCGGTCCCCCGGTCGCTGTCGACCTGGCGCAGGCGGCCCAGCACCTCAGCCTGGCCGTGCAGATCCCCACCGTCCGCCACCAGGACCCGGCTGAGGACGTGGACGGCGAGTGGACGCGCCTGCACGGCCTCCTGGACACCGTCTACCCGACCGCCAGCGGCAAGATGAGCAAGGTGGAGCTGGCCAGCCGCACTCTGGTCTACACCTGGCCCGGCTCGGACCCCGCGCTCGCGCCCGTCGTGCTGATGGCCCACCAGGACGTGGTGCCGGTGAGCGAGGGCACGGAGGGGTCCTGGAAGCATCCGCCCTTCTCCGGCCAGATCGCCGACGGCGCGGTGTGGGGCCGCGGCTCGGTGGACGATAAGGGCTCGCTGATCGGCATCTTCGAGGGGCTGGAGGCCCTGGCCAAGGCCGGGTTCGCGCCCAAGCGCACGATCATCGTGGTGTCCGGCGGCGACGAGGAGGTCGTGGGCCACGGCGCCCGCGCGGCCGCGGACTACCTCAAGGCCAAGGGGATCAAGGCCGAGTTCGTGGTGGACGAGGGCCAGGCCGTCATCACCGACAACCCGATCACCGGCGGCAAGCTGGCCATCGTAGGCGTGGCGGAGAAGGGCTACGGCACCCTGCGCGTCACCGCGCCGGCGGCCGGCGGCCACTCGTCAGCCCCGCCCGCGGATGGCGGCGGGGTCGTCACCCTCGCCAAGGCGGTCACCGCCATCGCCGGCTCGCCCTTCCCGATGCGCTTCCAGGGCCCTGGCGCGGACACGCTGAAGACGCTGGCGCCCCACGCCCCGTTCGTCATCCGGATGGCGGCGGCCAACGAGTGGCTGTTCGGCAAGCTGCTGGTGAGCCAGATGGGCAAGAGCGCCGCCGGTGCGGCCCTGCTGCACACCACCATCGCGCCGACCATGCTGAAGGGCAGCCCCAAGGAGAACGTCCTGCCGCAGGACGCCACCGCCTGGATCAACTACCGCATCGCGCCCGGCGACAGCTCGGCGACGGTCATGGCGCGGGCCAAGGCGGCGGTGGGGACCCTGCCGGTGACCCTGAGTTGGGACCGCGCCCCGAACGAGCCCTCGCCGGTGTCCTCCACCACCTCCTGGGGCTGGAAGGCGATCGCCGCCACGGCCGGCGCGGTGGCTGAGGCGCCCGTGGCGCCTAGCCTGGTCACCGCCGGCACCGACAGCCGCTTCCTGACCCCCGTCGCCAAGGACGTCTACCGCTTCCAGCCCGTGGAATTCGAGCTGAAGGACGTGGAGATGATCCACGGCACGAACGAGCACATGACCCTGACCAACCTCGCCAAGATGGTGCAGTTCTACGCCCGCCTGGTCGAGACTGCGGCCGGGTGAGACGCCGGCGCACTTGCCGTTCGCCGCGCGGACCAATAACTGCTGAGGGACGAAACTCCGCCGCGCGCGGCGAACAGACAGGGCTGCCCAGATGCTGAAGTGGATTTCCTACCTCGACGACGAAGACGGCGAAGACGAGGACAAGGGCCGCCAGCCCGACATGCCCATGACCTCCGGGCCGGTGCAGAACGCCCTCTTCAAGAGCCGCACCGTGCTGGTGTTCGGCGAGATCGACATGCGGCTGGCCGAGCGGGTCACCGCCCAGATCACCGCCTTCGCCGCCGACAGCGACAAGCCGATCCGGGTGATCATCAATTCGCCGGGCGGCCACGTGGAGAGCGGCGACACCATCCACGACATGATCCGCTTCTGCGGCGTGCCGGTGAAGGTGATCGGCACGGGCTGGGTGGCCTCGGCCGGGGCGCACATCTACCTGGGCGCGGCCAAGGAGAACCGCCTCTGCCTGCCCAATACCCGCTTCCTGCTGCACCAGCCCGCCGGCGGCGTGCGCGGCCAGGCCTCCGACATCCAGATCGAGGCGGAAGAGATCATCAAGATGCAGGAGCGGGTGAACCGGATGATCGCCCGCGAGACCGGCCAGACCTACGAGCGGGTGGTCAAGGACACCCAGCGGAACTTCTGGATGAGCGCCGAGCAGGCCGTGGACTACGGCCTGGTGGGCAAGATCATCACCGACGCCAGCGAGGTGTAGGCGGAGATCCTCCCCCACAGGGGGAGGTGAAGCGAAGCGACGGAGGGGGTTTCATCGCCGGCGGATAGGTGAGCGGGCTCAAAACCCCCTCACCCGCTTCGCGGGAGCTCCCCCTGAGGGGGAGCATCTGGATGCCTGACACCCTGAGCAGCGATCCCTGGTGGAAGGGCGCGATCCTCTACCATGTCTATGTCCGCAGCTTCTTCGACTCCGACGGCGACGGGCACGGCGACCTGCCAGGCGTCATGGCCAAGCTGGACTACATCCAGGGCCTGGGCGTGGACGGGATCTGGCTCTCGCCGATCCATCCGTCGCCCAACCGCGACTGGGGCTACGACATCGCCGACTTCGACGGCGTGCAGGCCGACTACGGCACGGAGGCGGACTTCCTGGCCCTGCTGGAGGCCGCCCACGCCCGGGGCCTGAAGGTGGTGCTGGACGAGGTGCTGTCCCACACATCGGACGTCCACCCCTGGTTCGTGGAGAGCCTGACCGGCGGCAAGGACGGGCCCAAGGCCGACTGGTACGTCTGGGCCGACCCGCAGCCGGACGGCACGGCGCCCAACAACTGGCTCAGCGTGTTCGGCGGTCCGGCCTGGGCCTACCAGCCCAAGCGGCGCCAGCACTACCACCACAAGTTCCTGCGCCAGCAGCCCAAGCTGAACTGGCGGGCTCCCGGGGCGCGGGAAGCGGCGCTCTCGGTGCTGGACCACTGGCTGGCCAAGGGGGTCGACGGCTTCCGGCTGGACGTGGCCGGCACCTATCTGCACGACGCCGACCTGACGCCCAACCCGCCCGTGCCGCTGGCCGAGCGCACCGCGCTGAACTGGAGCCACGCCGGCAACCTCCAGCACCACCTCTAC
Source organism: Caulobacterales bacterium (assembly GCA_019510435.1). Classification (GTDB taxonomy): domain Bacteria; phylum Pseudomonadota; class Alphaproteobacteria; order Caulobacterales; family Caulobacteraceae; genus Phenylobacterium. The sequence goes on from JAEKKJ010000006.1 coordinate 464,695, forward strand.
GACTCCAACCTGGCGGAGAACGTGGAGATGCTGGACCTCATCCGGCGGCGGGTGGAGGCGCACGACGGGCGCGGCGGCCGGGACGAGCGGTTCGTGTTCGGCGAGTTCTCGGAGGAGGAGGAGCGCTGCGGCGCCTATCTGCCGCCGGAGACGGGCCTGCACTCCGGCTACACCTTCGTCATGCTGCTGGCGCGCAAGCTGGTCCCCAGCTTCGTCACCGACCACTACGCCACGCTCTCGCGCTTCCCGGAGCACTGGCCGACGATCAGCTTCTCCAACCACGACGTGCCGCGCACGGCCAGCCGCCTGGGCGGTCAGGACGCCTCGCCCGAGGTGGCCAAGATGCTGTTCGCCCTGCTCATCGCGCTGAAGGGCACCACCCTGATCTACCAGGGCGAGGAGCTGGGGCTGCCGCAGGCGAGCCTCCGCCGCGACCAGCTGCGCGACCCGGTGGGCGACCTCTACTGGCCCTACGACGGCGGCCGCGACGGCTGCCGCACGCCCATGCCCTGGACCACTGGCGAGCAGATGGGCTTCACCACCGGCGAGCCCTGGCTGCCGCTGGCCGCCGAGCATCGCGGCCTGTCGGTGGAGGAACAGGCCGAGGATCCAGACTCCGCCCTCGCCTTCTCCCGCGCCATGATCGCCCTGCGCCGCAGCGAGCCGGCGTTGCGACTGGGGAGCATCGAGTTCCTGGAGGCCGAGGGGCCCGTGGTGGCGTTCGTGCGCCGCCATGCCGGCCAGTCCATCGCCTGCCTGTTCAACCTCGGCGCCGATCCGCAGGTGGTGGCCGCCGCCGCCCTGGCCGGCGCCGAGCTGATGCCGCTGCGCACCGGCGAGGCAGACCTGCGCGGCGAGTCCGTGGGCCTGTCGCCGTATGCGGCAGCGTTCCTTCGTCTTTCCTAGGCGTTTCAACCTCGACGCGGATCGTCACCGTCTTGCCGTAGAACCCGGCCATGAGGATTTGAAATGACTGAGCCGAGGAGCTTTTATACCCGCCATGGCTGACGGTGAGACCCGCAGCGCCCGCGCCGCGACGCGGTTCGGCGAGGGCTTCCTCACCGATATCTGGTACTTCGCCGCCCTGGCGTCGGACCTGAAGCGCGGACGCGCGATGCGCGTGGAGCTGGCGGGCGAGCCGGTGATGCTGGGCCGCAGCCCCTCGGGGGCGCTCTTCGCCCTGCGCGACGTCTGCCCGCACCGGGCCGCGCCGCTGTCGGCCGGGCGCTTCCACCGCGACGCCGCGGGCGGCGAGACCATCGCCTGCCCCTACCACGGCTGGCGCTTCGGCGCGGACGGGGCCTGCGCCGCGATCCCGTCGCTGACCGCGGACCAGGCGCTGGACGTCTCCAGGATCCAGGTGCGGCGCTATCCTGCGGCCGAGAGCCAGGGGATGGTGTTCGTCTGGCTGGGGGCGAGCGCGGCCAGCCTGCCCGACCAGCCGCCGCCGCAGTTTCCCGGCGTGGTCGGCGGGGCGCCAAAGCTGGTGGACCGGCTGGTGTTCGACGCCCACATCGACCAGGCCGTGGTCGGCCTGATGGACCCCGCCCATGGGCCCTATGTCCACCGCCAGTGGTGGTGGCGCACGGCCGGCAGCGAGCACGACAAGGAAAAGCGCTTCGCCCCCGCGGAGGCCGGCTTCGCCATGGTGCGCCACGCCCCGTCGAAGAACAGCCGCGCCTACGCCGTGCTGGGCGGCCAGCCCCAGACCGAGATCACCTTCCGCCTGCCGGGCCTGCGCTGGGAGCATGTCACGGTCGGGCGCCGCCAGGTGCTGTCACTGACCTGCCTGACGCCGATCGATGCGACCCGGACCCAGATCACCCAGATCGTCTGGTCCGACCACCCGGCCTTCGTGCTGCTGAAGCCGGTGATCGGCGCCATGGCGCGCGCCTTCCTGCGGCAGGACGGCGACATGGTGCAGCTGCAGAACCAGGGGCTGAAGTATGACCCGACCCTGCTGTGGATCGACGACGCCGACCGCCAGGCCAAGTGGTACCAGGCGCTGAAGCGCGAATGGACCGCGAGCCGGCGCGAGGGCCGGCCGTTCGTGAACCCGGTGGAGCCCGCGACCCTGCGGTGGCGGTCTTAGGCCGCTTCGGTGGCCGCAGCCGGCGGGACCGGCAGGCCCAGGTCGTCGGCCACGATCGGGGTGAAGCCGCGGGTGGGCTTCCAGTCGATGCGCGGGCCGAGGGCGGTGACCACGGGCGTGGCCTCCAGCGTCTTCAGCTTCAGCTTGGCGATCGCCGCCGCCGGCGCCTTCACATAGAGCACCGGCTCCATATCGGCCTCGGCGAGACCGCCCGGACGGCAGGTTCGCGCCACCACCTCGACGGCGTCCACCGGCGCCACCTGCAGCAGCTCCACCGCCACACGCAGGACCACCGAGCAGGCGTTGGCCAGCTGCAGCTCCAGCTGTTCGGACGGCGGGATGACCGCGAAGAGCGGACCGGCCGCGCCCACAGTGCAGGCCTCGTCCGGCAGGGCGTCGAATTCCAGGAGGTCCAGCTGGGCCACCAGGCGCCCGGCGCCCACCACGAACAGCTTCAGGCCCTCGCACACCTCGGCCAGGACCGCGGCGCCGCCATTGGCGTGCAGCACGCCGGCGATGGCGGCCGGGTTGAGCGCGGCCACCTCGGGCGCCAGCTTCAGCATGCGATTGTGGGCCTCGGCGGCGGCCTTGGCGCGGGCATAGAGTTCGATGTCCGCGCGGCCGGCCTCGATCACCTTCTCGGTGAGCTCGCGGCGCTTCTGCTGCTCGAGGCCGAGCAGGGCGTCCATCATCGACGGGCGGTACTCGGCCAGCTTGCGGCGGGCGGCGGACGAAACGGCGTCGCGCGCGACGGCCGGGGCCACCATGCCCTGCTCGACGATATGGGCCCAGTCGACGCGCTTGACGTCGACGCGGTGGATCTGGGTGAGGCTTTCGATGCGTGCGTCATAGGCGTCGGCCTGCGCGCGCGAGGGGCGACGGCGCTGGAGCCCGCGAGTCTTGCGCTCCCGCTCGCGCATCGTGCGGCCAGTCGCACGATCGACGCGATTCAGCGGCGGTATGATCGACGCCGGATCCTTCGAGGTCATGGGCGCTCCGATAGGGTGCGGCATTCTGCCAACCCAAAATGGGTAGTCAGGTTTTCGTAACTGAAAGCTTTACAGTGGCCGCCCAAACTCGACGGAACATGGATTTTTCCTTAAATATCCAATTTCTAATGAGAAACTGGATGGGCAGTGCCGCTCTGCAGTTGCAATATCTATCATCACTAGTTTTGCGGGCATTGGCTGTCCTGTTGCTGCTGGCGGCCCCTGCCGCGGCAGCCACAAGCGCCTGCGAGAGCCCCGCCCACGCGACGGCGGCGCTGGCCAATGCCGAAAGCCTCGACACCCTGGCCTGGGCGCCCTTTGCGCGGCCGGAGACCGGCTGGGCGGTCTATGTCCCGCTGATCCAGCGCGAGCTCGCCACCGACTGTCCGCCGCAGAGCGGGGGCTTTGCCGCCGCCCTGGCCGGCTGGCAGGCGCGCCACGGCCTGGCGGGCGACGGCGTGATGAGCGAGCCGACCTTCCTGGCCATGAAGGAGGAGCTGCAGGGTCGCCGCCCGTTCTTCCGTCTGAGCGCGGCCGGGATCTGCCCCGAGACCGCCGACGTGATCGCCACCGCCCATGCGGACGAGGGGCTGGAAGGCAAGACGGTCTGGCTGCGGCCCGACGCCCTGGCCGCCTACCGCGCCCTGGTCGCGGCGGCGCGGGCGGAGGTTCCAGACGCGGCCGCCGAGCCCTTGATGCTGAAGATCTTCTCCGGCTACCGCAGCCCGACCCTGGACGCCGCCCGCTGCCAGGCCGAGGGCAACTGCGACGGGATCGCCCGGGCGCGCTGCTCCTCGCACCGGACGGGGATGGCGCTGGACCTCTACCTGGGCCACGCGGAGGGCTTCAGCGCCGACTCCACCGCCCCGGCGAACCGCCTGCAGCTGAGCCGCTCGGCGACCTACCGCTGGCTCCTCGCCAACGCTGCCCGGTTCGGGTTCGTCAACTACCCGTTCGAGCCCTGGCACTGGGAGTGGACCGGCGGCCCGGCCAGCCCTTAGGCTGGGCCATGCCCATCGCGACCCTGAACGGCGTTCCGATCGCCTACGACGACATCGCCCCGCCCGGCGCCCAGCGCACGGTCCTGCTGCTGCACGGCTTCGCCTCGAACCGCAACGAGGGCTGGAAGCGGACGGGCTGGTATAGCGCCTTCGAGCGCCGCGGCGTCCGCGCCATCGCCCTGGACCAGCGCGGCCACGGGGAGAGCTTGCGCTCGCACGCCCCGGCGGACTACGGCCGCCTCAAGCTGGCCGCCGACGCCCTGGCGCTGCTGGACCACCTGGGCGTCCGCCGCTGCGACGTCTTCGGCTACTCCATGGGCACGCGCACGGCCCTGCAGCTGGCCCTGGACGCGCCGGGCCGGATCGACCACCTGGCGCTGGGCGGGATCGGCGACAAGCTGTTCGACCCGCCGCGGCCCGGCGGCCTGGAAGCGATGGCCGACGCCATGGCCGCCGAGGATCCGCAGAGCATCTCCAACCCGATGCTGCGCAGCTTCCGCCAGTTCGCCGACGAACAGGGCGAGGACCGCCAGGCCCTGGCCGCCTTCTCGGCCGGCGAGAGCCCGCCGCTGGACCGCGATGCGCTGGCGCGGCTGCCCATACCGGTGCTGGTCGCAGCCGGGGCGCGCGACGACCTGGCCGGCAACCCGGAGGGGCTGGCGCGCCTCTTCCCGCACGGCAAGGGCAAGACCCTGCCCGGCTGCGACCACTTCTCGGCCATCCCGCACGCGGCGCTGAAGGCCGCGGTCCTCGACTTCCTGGACGACGTCCCCGACGAGGACGACTTCCCGCCGTTCGAGTGAGCCTACATGGCCCCGTAGGCGTAGGCGCCGCCGACCTCGAGCGCCTTCTTGTAGGCCGGCCGGGCCTGGAAGCGCTTCACCCAGGCCTTGATCGCCGGATACTGATCCAGCCGGCCGAAGGCGCCGGTGACCTCGCCGATGAAGCTGAGGTTGATATCCGCGCCGGTCAGGCCTTCGCCCACCAGCCAGTCGCGGCCCGTCAGGGCGGCGTCCACAAAGCCGAGGTGGTTGGCGATCTCGCTCTCGATGCGCGGCTTCAGCGGCGCGGCGGCCTCGCCCAGCCGGCCGGTGTACATGAACAGCATCAGGGGCAGCATCGCCGAGCCCTCGGCGTAGTGGAGCCACTGGTTATAGGTCTCGTAGGCGTCGCTGCCGAGCGCGGGCGCGAGGCGGCCCCCCCCGTGCCGGCGGATAATGTAGTCGATGATCGCCCCGCTCTCGTGCACCGTGCGCCCGTCTTCCGTGATCACCGGGCTCTTGCCCAGCGGATGGATGGCGGTGAGCTCCGGCGGGGCGAGGCGGGTCACCGCATCGCGCTGGTAGCGCTTGAGCTCGTAGGGGACCCCAAGCTCCTCCAGGAGCCAGAGGATGCGCTGGGAGCGACTGTCGTTGAGATGGTGGACGACGAGCATGGGCGGTTTCCTCGCGGGGTTTCTGACCGCCACAAGAGGGAGGACGGTGACGTTGCGCAAGCCCCGCTATAGTCACCGTCCATGAGTCTGGCGCTCCCGAACCTCCCCGACCTGCTGGACGCGGCCGCCGACGAGGCCGGCGCGCTGGTGTCCAGCCTGGCGGCTACGATCGGCGCGCGGGTGCGCCGGGACGGGCGGCTGGACCGCAACGCGCTGGACGAGGAGCAGCACGGCGCCCACGGCCTCGCCTGGGCCGCCGCCTATGCCGAGACCCTGCGCCAGGTGGCGGCCTGGGCGCGAGCCCTCGACGCCGATGGCGCGCTGGGCGAGGCCGAGGCCCTGCCGGCCCAGCTGCTGGCGCACGAATACCTCAGCCAGCTGGTGGGCGGCCTGCCCATGAACCAGGGCGAGATCTTCCGGGTCGCCGACGTCTTCGCGCCCGCCGAGCGCATGAGCCACCTGATCGGGCGCCTGAGGGTCGGGGCCGGCCAGGCGGTCAAGACCCGCATCGTCGAGCTGCTGGACCAGGGGCGCGGACGGCCGTCGCTGGAGGCCAGCGGCCTGGACGAGACTCTGGAGCTGGTGCGCGACCAGTTCCACGCCTTCGCCGCCGAGAAGATCGCGCCCTTCGCCCACGGCTGGCACCTGCGCGACGAGCTGATCCCCCTGCCGCTGCTGGAGGAGCTGGGCGAGCTGGGCGTCTTCGGCCTGACCGCGCCCGAGGAATGGGGCGGCTCGGGCCTGGGCAAGGTGGCCATGTGCGTGGTGTCCGAGGCCCTGTCGCGGGCCTGGATCGGGACCGGCTCGCTGGGCACCCGCGCCGAGATCGCCGCCGAGCTGATCCTGGCCCACGGCACGGACGACCAGAAGCAGCGGTTCCTGCCCGGCATCACCTCGGGCCAGATCATCCCCACGGCGGTGTTCACCGAGCCTGAGGCGGGGTCGGATCTGGCGGCCCTGCGCACCCGGGCCGGGCGGGTCGGCAGCACCTGGCGGGTCTATGGCGCCAAGACCTGGATCACCCATGCGGCCCGGGCCGACCTGATGACCCTGCTGGTGCGCACGGACCCGCAGTCCAAGGACCACCGCGGTCTTTCGATGTTCCTGGCCGAAAAGCCGCGCGGCACGGACAGCGACCCCTTCCCCGCGCCCGGCATGAGCGGCGGCGAGATCGGGGTGATCGGCTATCGCGGGATGAAGGAATACGAGATCGCCTTCGACGGCTTCTCGGTGGCCCACGCCAACCTGCTGGGCGGCCAGACGGGCCAGGGCTTCGTCCAGCTGATGGCTACCTTCGAGAGCGCCCGCATCCAGACCGCCGCCCGCGCCATCGGCGTGGCGCAGAACGCCCTGGACCTGGCGCTGGACTACGCCCTGTCGCGCCGCCAGTTCGGCGAGCCGATCGCCCGCTTCCCCCGCGTGGCGAACAAGCTGGCCATGATGGCGGCCGAACTGCTGGGCGCGCGGCGGCTGGCCTGGTTCGCCGCCCGCGCCAAGGACGAGGGTCGCCGCTGCGATCTCGAAGCCGGCATGGCCAAGCTCACCGCCGCCCGCATCGCCTGGGCCGCCGCCGACAATGCGGTGCAGATCCACGGCGGGACGGGCTTTGCCGTCGAACAGCCGGTCAGCCGCGTGCTGGCGGACGCCCGCATCCTCAACATCTTCGAAGGCGCCGGGGAGATCCAGGCCCAGGTCATCGCCCGCCGGCTGCTGGAAGGCGCCAACTGAACGCCAGGGCTGGCGGCCTCAGTTCCGCGGCGCGAAGCCCTCGGCGATGAGGCCGATCTGGCGGTCCATGACCGCGATCAGCGCCTTGGCGTCGGCGTCGTCGGTGATCACCAGCCGGTAGGTCCAGCCGTAGGCGGCCATGATCAGGTCCACCACCTCCTGGAAGTCCACGTCGGGCCGCACGTCCCCCTGGGCGATGCCCTTCTGCAGGGTCTCGCGGATCAGCTCCTGGAAGCGCGCATTGCGCCCGTAGGGCCGCGCCGCGGGGGCCAGGGTCCAGTCGTAGGCCGCCGAGATGTGCGACAGGAAGAGCCGCACATGCCGGTGCTCGAACTCGAAGTGGATGGCGAACATGGTGCGCAGCCGGTCCACCGTCGGCCCGCGCAGATGCGGCACGACCCGGTCGAGCTCCGCATAGAGCGGGTCGAGCCGGGCCTGCATCACCTCCGAGAGGATCTCTCCCTTGGAGGCGAAGGTGGTGAAGACGCTGCCCACGGCGATGCCGGCGTGGCGGGCGATCTCGCGGATCGTCGTGCCCTGGTAGCCGTGGGTGTCGAACAGCTCCCGGGCGGCCGCGATCACCCGCTGGCGCGTCGCTTCCTTTTGCGACTGCCGGGGCGAAGGGCTCGCCGGGATCCGTCCGAGGTCTGCGTCCATGCCCGATTTGGATCAGCCGCGGCGGGCGCCGGCGAGGAGGATGCGGATCTGGTCGCGCGCCCGCGCCTGCAGGGCGTCGAGGCTCCAGCCCTCGAAGATCGCCTGCGGGAAGTTCGACAGGTAGGTGTCGAACAGCATCTGGCTGCGCAGCTTCACCTCGGCCTCCTTGCTGAGCTCGCCCCGCTCGACGGCGGCGGTCAGCTGTTCGGCGAAGACGTCCTGGAAGGCCTGCGAGCTGGTCATGCCGCGCAGGTTGGGGCCGCCATCCTTGTCCCAGGAGACGCTGAAGGCGGCGCGGGCCAGCTGCAGGCGGCTCTTGTAGAAGGTGTAGCCGGCCATGAAGACCTTCAGCACCGCGTCCTCGACCCCGCGGCCGCGGACGGCGGCGTCGCGCATGGCGGCGACCAGCGCCTCCATGTCGTCCGTCATGATCTCGCGGAAGAGGTCGGACTTGTCGGTGAAGTTGGCGAACACGGCGCCGGTGGACATGCCGGCTGCGGCGGCGATGTCACGGATGGTGGCGCCCTCGTAGCCCTGCTCGCTGAACAGGCGCCGGGCGGCGGCCAGGACCTTGAGGCGGGTTTGCTGCTTGGCGAGAGCGCGGCGGGTCGGCGCGCGCGCCGGGAGGTCGGCGGCGACCTGAGTGGGGGAGATGTGCTTCATTCTTCTCTTTGAACTGCGCCGGGCGGGGGGACCTGGCGGTCTTTCGCTTCTGGGGGGAACCGACGCAGCCGCGCCGGCGGTGAACACGTTCAGTAAACTCGCTACACGGGAGGGGTTACCGCTCGGTAACCCGTCGTTATTTAAGGCCGACTTCCGGCCAGTCAAGCGCGTTAAGTCCTTATGTCGTAAAGGCTCCGGCGCGGCCGCGATCCCAAGGTTCTACGGGACCCTTGGTCGTTGAACATGATCAGGGCGATTCAAGTCAAGTTTAAATTAAACCCTGGGTTTCCGATGGCCTAGCCCCCCAACGGGAGGGTAAGGTCCCGAACATGGACGTATTCGACTACCTGATCTACGCGGCGCTCGCGGCGGTCTCGATCGTGCTGGCCCTGGGCATCTTCGCCCTGTTCCGCGGCGGCGAATTCGGGCGCTCGTACTCGAACAAGCTGATGCGCCTGCGCGTGCTCACCCAGGCCATCGCCATCGCCGTCCTGGTGGCCGCGGCCTGGTACCGGCGGCAGGCCGGCTGAGGCGGCGCGCCAAATGGTCACGCTGAACCGGATCTACACGCGCACGGGCGATGCGGGGACCACGCGCCTGGCCACCGGCGCCCCGGTCAGCAAGGCCGACCTGCGGGTCGAGGCCTATGGCGCGGTGGACGAGACCAACGCCTGCCTTGGCCTCGCCCGCCTTCACACCGAGGCCGACGCCGAGCTCGACGCCATGCTGGCGCGTATCCAGAACGAGCTGTTCGACCTGGGCGCCGACCTCTCGACGCCGCCGAAGCCGGACGAGGCGGAGGGCGCGGCCCTGCGTATCCTGGACAGCCAGACGGGCCGGCTGGAGCAGGAGATCGACCTCCTGAACGCCCGCCTGCCGGCGCTGACCTCCTTCGTGCTGCCGGGCGGGACGCCGGCGGCCGCGGCCCTGCACCTGGCGCGCACCGTCTGCCGCCGGGCCGAGCGCGAGGCCGTGCGGCTGGTGGAGGCCGGCGAGCCGGTCAGCGGCCCGGCCATGCGCTACCTCAATCGCCTGTCGGATTTCCTGTTCGTCGCCGCCCGCTGGGCCAACGGCCAGGGCCGCGCCGAGGTCTTCTGGAAGAGCGGCGCGACGCGCTCTCTCCCTTAAAGGCCCCTCCCCATCAAGGGAGGGAAATTACTTTCTGGGCGCCCCTCGCCCCACCGCCGCCTTGGCCTCGGCCAGCGCCTTCGGGTCCTGGATCACACGGCCGGTGATGTCGGAGATCAGCACCGGTTGGGCGCAGACGCGCTTGCCGGAGTCCCACCACTTGTGGGCCTTCTCGCACTCCTGGCCGGGGATCACCCACACCACCTGCCAGACCACCAGGCCCACCGCCATCAGCACGAAGGTGGCGGCGAAGATCAGCATGATGCGTTCGATATTCGGGTTCATGCGCGGGTTTTACGTAAGGATAGGGGCCTCTGGCTAGAGCCCGGCCCGATCGGCTTGAGGCAAGCCGATCGGGATGAACCGGGCTCGCCTCATTTGATTTAGAGGCCTTCTTTCCCAGTCATGAGGCCTCATGACCGGGAAGGCCTCTAGCTCATCGCACTGCGGCAGAATCGAGTTCCGCGGCCTTGCAATGCGCAGCGGAACCGCTATTGCCGCAGGCGCTCATTTCTTTCCGCAAATAATTTGAGGCGCTAGCAACCCATGAAGGTGTTGGTCCCGGTCAAGCGGGTGATCGACTACAACGTCAAGGCTCGGGTGAAATCCGACCAGACGGGTGTCGACCTCGCCAATGTGAAGATGTCGATGAACCCCTTCTGCGAGATCGCCGTGGAAGAAGCGGTCCGCCTGAAGGAGAAGGGCGTCGCGACCGAGGTCGTGGCCGTCTCCGTCGGCCCGACCCAGGCGCAGGAGACCCTGCGCACCGCCCTGGCCATGGGCGCCGATCGCGCGATCCTCATCCAGACCGACCAGGACCTCGAGCCGCTGGCCGTCGCCAAGGTGCTGAAGGCGGTGATCGGCGAGGAGAGCCCCGAGCTGGTGCTCATGGGCAAGCAGGCCATCGACGGCGACAACAACGCCGTGGGCCAGATGCTGGCGGCGATCCTGGACTGGCCGCAGGCGACCTTCGCCTCGGCGGTCGAGGTGGCCGGCGGCAAGGCCAAGGTGACCCGCGAGGTGGACGGCGGCCTGCAGACCATCGAGGTGAACCTGCCGGCCGTGGTGACCGCGGACCTGCGCCTCAACGAGCCGCGCTACGCCTCCCTGCCCAACATCATGAAGGCCAAGAAGAAGCCGCTGGACGTGAAGGAGCTGGGCTCGCTCGGCGTCGACACCGCGCCGCGGCTGAAGGTGGTCAAGGTGACCGAGCCGCCGAAGCGCTCTGCCGGCATCAAGGTGGAAAGCGCCGCCGACCTGGTTTCGAACCTCAAGACCGCGGGGGTCCTCTAAATGGCCGTTCTCGTCATCGCGGACCACGACAACGCGACCCTCAAGGACAACACCCACAAGGTGGTGACCGCGGCCCAGGCGATCGGCGGCGACGTCGACATCCTGGTGGCCGGGACCAACACCGCCGCCGTGGCCGCCCAGGCCGCCAAGATCGCCGGCGTGCGCAAGGTGCTGACCGCCGAGAGCGCCGAGCTGGGCCAGGGCCTGGCCGAGGCGGTGACCGACCTGGTGGTCGGCCTGGCCGGTGGCTACGACTACATCCTGACCCCCGCCACCTCGCAGGGTAAGAACTTCAGCCCGCGCATCGCCGCGAAGCTGGATGTGGCCCAGATCTCGGACGTCACCGAGGTGGTCTCGGCCGACACCTTCACCCACCCGATCTATGCCGGCAACGCCATGGAGACGGTGCAGTCGTCGGACGCCAAGAAGGTCATGACCGTGCGCCCCACCGCCTTCAAGGCGGCGGCGGAAGGCGGTTCGGCGGCGATCGAGAGCGTCGCGGCCCCGGCCGCGCCGGCCAAGACCCACTTCGTCGAGCAGAAGATCGTCAAGTCGGCCCGCCCGGAGCTGGGCGCCGCCAAGATCGTGGTTTCCGGCGGGCGGGCCATGGGCTCGGCCGAGGAGTTCCAGAAGGTGATCGAGCCCCTGGCCGACAAGCTGGGCGCCGCCGTGGGCGCCTCGCGCGCCGCCGTCGACGCCGGCTATGCGCCGAACGACTACCAGGTGGGCCAGACCGGGAAGGTCGTGGCGCCCGAGCTGTACGTGGCGATCGGCATCTCCGGCGCCATCCAGCACCTGGCCGGCATGAAGGACTCCAAGGTGATCGTGGCGATCAACAAGGACCCCGACGCGCCGATCTTCCAGGTGGCCGACTACGGCCTGGTGGCGGACTACAAGGCCGCCGTGCCGGAACTGATGACCGCGCTGGGCTGATTTCTGGGCTGGGCTGATCGCCCGCGCCCATCGGCGATGCAATTACGAAGGGCGGTCCGCAGGGGCCGCCCTTTTCGCGTGTGGGACGGAGCTCGTCCGCGGTCGCGGGGCGCTGCGCTGGATCGTCGCGCCGAGCAGCTCCCCCCAAGCGGCCGGCGGCCCAGCAGGGAGGGCCCGATCTGCTGCGTCGCAGCAAAGCTCTTGCCGCAGCGCGCCATACACGTGTTAGAAAGCTGCCACGAATTTGAGCGCAAAGCGCCTAAGCGGTATCGAGGCCTGGTCTGAATGGTTGACATCAAGACGGTTGGCGTCATCGGCGCCGGCCAAATGGGGTCGGGAATCGCGCATGTCTGTGCGCTCGGCGGCTATGACGTGCTGCTGCACGACGTCAGCCCGGAGCGGATCGACCAGGGCATCGCCCAGATCGAGAAGAACATGACCCGCCAGGTCGCCCGCGGTCTCGTCGACCACGACGCGATGGAAGCGGCGATCAAGCGCATCAAGGCCGCGCCGGAACTGCAGGCGGTCGGCACGGTGGACCTGGCCATCGAGGCGGCCACCGAGAACGAAGAGACCAAGAAGACCATCTTCAAGGCGCTCTCGCCGCACCTCGCGCCGAACACCCTGCTGGCCTCCAACACCTCGTCGATCTCGATCACGCGCCTGGCCTCGGCGACCGACCGCCCCGACAAGTTCATCGGCCTGCACTTCATGAACCCGGTGCCGGTCATGAAGCTGGTGGAGATCATCCGCGGCATCGCCACCGGCCCGGACACCTACGAGACGGCGGTCAACTTCGCCCAGTCGCTGGGCAAGACCACCTCCAACGCCGAGGACTTCCCGGCCTTCATCGTCAACCGCGTGCTGGTGCCGATGATCAACGAGGCGATCTACACCCTGTACGAGGGTGTCGGGACCGTCGACGCCATCGACACGGCGCTGAAGCTGGGCGCCAATCATCCGATGGGCCCGCTGGAGCTGGGCGACTTCATCGGCCTCGACACGGTGCTGTCGATCATGAACGTGCTGCACGAGGGCCTGGCGGACTCCAAGTACCGCCCCTGCCCGCTCCTGGTGAAGTACGTCGAGGCCGGCTGGCTGGGCCGCAAGTCCGGCCGCGGCTTCTACGACTACCGCGGCGACAAGCCCGTCCCGACGCGCTGAGCCGTTAAAGCCACCTCCGGCTTCCCCCGCTTGCGGGGGAAATGTCGCCAATGTCCCGCAGGGACGGGCGACAATGGGGGAAGACGCCCGGGATACTTCCCCCATCGACCCTCTTGCTTCGCAATTCGGGCCACTTCCCCCTGAGGGGGAAGAGGTGTCCAGACTTCCGGCGGCCTACAGTTCCGGCGGACGTTCGAAGCCGGGGTCGTTGTAGCTGGGGTAGTCGTCGAAGACCGCGCCGCCGTCGATGACCCGCGGATCGCGCGCCGCGCGCAGGATCTCGGCCAGCCGGGCGTCCATCCGCTTGGCCAGCGCCGCGTGCGCCGGATCGCGCGCCAGGTCGTGCAGCACATAGGGATCGGCCCGCAGATCATAGAGCTCGTGCGGCGGCCGCCTGCCCGTGGCCAGCTCGAACTTCGGCTTCACCGCCGGCTCGTCCTGGCGGATCACCATGTCCGCCTTGGCCGGCCCCGCGTCGATGTCGGCAAAGCCTGAGAACAGCCTGGTCTCCAGGTCCTCGCGGCTGACCTTGCGCGCTGAAGGATCGCCTGCCGGCCAGCGCTCGGGATGGAAGTTGCGGATGTAGAGGTGGCTGGCCGTCCGCAGGGCCCGCATCGGATAGCCGTCGCCCGGGCGGGTGTGGCCGTCCATGTGCCGCTCCATGCAGCCGATCACATGGTCCCGCGGCCAGGGCCGGCCGTCCGTGAGCGTCGGCAAGAGGCTGAGCGCGGTGGCGTCCTTCAGCGGCGCGGCGCCGGCGGCCTCCACGAAGGTCGGGCCGAGGTCCGCCAGGCTGATCATGGCGTCCGAGGTCGTTCCGCCCTTCAGGCCCGCCGCGCCCCAGCTCACCGCCAGGGGCACGTGCCAACCGGCGTCGTAGAGCGTCGCCTTGCCCCGCGGGAACGGCCAGCCGTTGTCGCCGGTCATCACCACCAGGGTGTTGGCCAGCAGGCCGTCGCGTTCCAGCCGCGCCAGGATCTCGCCGGACTCCCGGTCGAACCGCTCCACCTCGAAGCGGTAGTCCACCATGTCGCCGCGCACCTCCGGCGTGTCGGCCAGATAGGGCGGCACGGTGACCTTGTCCGGCGAGATGCCGGCGGCCAGTCCGGCGCCCTTCACATAGGGCCGGTGCGGGTCGTTGGAGCCGAACCAGAAGCAGAAGGGGGCCTCCGCCGGCTTCTGGGCCAGGAAGGTCTCGAAGTCCTTGTACGAGGTCCCCGCGGGGTTGCGGGTGCGGCGACCGGGCGCGAGCTGGCCCGGCGCCCAGCCCTTGCGGGCATAGCCCACGTGGTAGCCGGCCGCCTCCAGATGGTCCGGATAGACCTCGAACCGCCGCGGCAGGATCGAGGCCAGGCTCGCCCCCTCCGCCAGGCGGAACGGATACTGGCCGGTCAGCAGGGCGCCGCGCGAGGCGGTGCAGCTCGGCGAGGCGGAGAAGGCGTTGCGGAAGAAGACGCCCTGGCGGCGCAGCCGCATGAAGGTGGGCAGGGCCAGCTCGAAGCGGTCCGCCAGGTCCTCCGGCTGCCAGCTCCAGTCGTCCGCCAGCAGCAGCAGGATGTTGGGCCGGGCCGGCCGCCCCCGCGCCGCCGCCGCCACGCTGACTCCGGACAGACTGGCCGCCGCGGCGAGGCCGCCCATCACCGCACGCCGCCCAACCCCACGCTTGCCCATACCGGCCTCTCCAGGACCGGCGCAAAGTCGCGCCCTTTGGCGGCGAGAGGCAAGCGGCCACGCTTCACCGCTGGGCGAAATTTTTGCGCCACCCTGTCGGGGTCTGGCATCCTGCTGCGTCCTGGGAAGCAAGAGGACCCTGCGCATGCTGTACGCCCTGCTCTGCTACAACGACGAAGACACGGTCTGGGCCCTGGATGCGCAGCAGGACGCCGAGATGATGGCGCGCCTGGCCAAGGTGCGCGCGCCGCTGGAGCGGGCCGGCAAGATGGGCCCCTCGCTGCGCCTGCTGCCCACCACCGCGTCGACCACCCTGCGCAAGAGCGATCCGCCGCTGGTGATCGACGGCCCCTATGCCGAGACCAAGGAGCAGCTGCTGGGCTTCTACATCATCGACGTCGCCGACCTGGACGAGGCCCTGGGGATCGCGCGCGAACTGGGTGTCGCCAACCCGGGCGGGGCGTATGAGATCCGTCCGCTGGCGGTCTACAACGGCGGGGCGCCCGGCGCGGGCTTCGGCGCATGAGCAGCGACCTCGCCTGGATCCACGCGGCGATCACCGCGGCGCGGCCCCAGGCGGTGGGCGCCCTGCTGCGTTACTTCCGCGACCTCGACACCGCCGAGGAGGCGTTCCAGGACGCCTGCCTGCGGGCGCTCAACAACTGGCCGAAGAACGGCCCGCCGCGCGATCCCGCCGCCTGGCTGATCATGGTGGGCCGCAACGCCGCCCTGGACGGGGTGCGCAAGCGCTCGCGCCAGACCGAGCTGCCGCCCGAGGAGGCGCTCTCCGACCTGGACGACGTCGAGGAGCGGGTCGTGGGCCGGCTGGACGAGGCCGACTACCGCGACGACGTCCTGCGCCTCTTGTTCATCTGCTGCCATCCGGACCTGCCGGCCACCCAGCAGATCGCCCTGGCCCTGCGCATCGTCTCGGGCCTTTCGGTGAAGCAGATCGCCCGCGCCTTCCTGGTCTCCGAGGCGGCCATGGAGCAGCGGATCACCCGCGCCAAGTCGCGGGTCGCCGCCGGCGACGCCGCCTTCGAGACGCCGGGGCCGGTGGAGCGGGCCGAGCGGCTCGCCCAGGTGGCGGCCATGCTCTACCTGGTGTTCAACGAGGGCTATTCGGCGGGCGACAACCCGGCCCGCGCCGAGCTGTGCGGCGAGGCGATCCGCCTGACGCGCCTGCTGCTGCGCCTCTACCAGACCGAGCCCGAGATCATGGGCCTCCTGGCCCTGATGCTGATCCAGCACGCGCGCACGCCCGCCCGCCTCGACGCCGAGGGGCAGATCGTGCTGCTGGAGGACCAGGACCGCGGGCTCTGGGACCGCAAGTCCATCGCCGAGGGCCTGGCCCTGATCGACAAGGCCATGCGCCACCGCCGGCCCGGCGCCTATCAGGTGCAGGCCGCGATCGCGGCGCTGCACGCCCGGGCCGAGACGCCGGCGGACACCGACTGGGCCCAGATCGACCGGCTGTACGCCACGCTTGAGCGCCTGACCCCCTCGCCGGTGGTGACGCTGAACCGGGCGGTGGCGGTGAGCAAGGTGGCTGGGGCCGAGGCCGCGCTGGCCATGGTCGAGCCCCTGGCCGAGCGGCTCTCGGGCTATTTCCACTTCCACGGCCTGGTGGGGGCGCTGAACCTCGAGCTGGGCCGGACCGCGGCGGCGCGCGTAGCGTTCGACCGCGCCATCGGCCTGGCCGGCACCGCGGCCGAGGCCGCCCACATCCGCCAGCACCTGGACCGCCTGATGCGGGACCATTCGGCGCCGATCGAAACCAAGGCCGGCTAGAAAAAAATATCGTTCCGTTTGTCGGCCAGGTCCGGCGCTGGACGTCCTTTGAACAGGACGACAAGCACAAGGAGCCCCCGGATGTCGGACACCCTCGAAGCCCCCGCCCTGCCGAAGGTCGAGACCAAGGGCGGCGTGGTCGCCTATCTCACCCTCGACGGCGCGATCAAGGCCGCGGACTTCTACAAGCAGGCCTTCGCGGCCGAGCAGGCCACGGCCTATCCGCCGGACGACAAGGGGCGGACCATGCACATCCACCTCTACATCAACGGCAGCTCGGTGATGCTGGGCGACTTCTACGAGGAGCATGGCTACGCCAAGGTGGCGCCCCAGGGCTTCACCATGCAGCTGATCGTGGACGACATCCACGCCTGGTTCGACCGCGCCGTGGCCGCCGGCTGCCAGGTCGTGGTCCCGCCGCAGAAGATGTTCTGGGGCGACACCTGGGGCCAGGTGAGCGACCCGTTCGGCGTCGCCTGGGCCTTCAACCAGGCCGCGGACGCTTAAAGGTCCCGCGCGCCCGAGGCGGGCCCGCGGCCGTCCTCCCCCGAGCCGCGGGCCCGCCATCTCAGACAGGGACGAACCCTATGACTGCGATTTCCCACGCTGCCACCGCCGCGCCGACCACCGGCCGGGCCATGGCCATCGGCGGCTGGACGCTCACCGGCCTCTTCACCGCCTTCATGATCTTCGACAGCGGCATCAAGCTGGCCCGCCTGCCGATGGTCGAGGAGACCGGGCGCCAGATCGGCCTGCCCGCCGGCAGCGGCTTCTCCATCGGGGTCGCCGAGCTGGCGATCGTGGCGCTGTACCTCTTCCCGCGCACGGCCGTGCTGGGCGCCATCCTGGTGGCCGCGCTGATGGGCGGGACGGCGGCCGTGCACTGGGCGCACGGCGACCCCTGGGCCAGCCACATCCTGTTCGGACCCTATCTCGCCGTCTTCGCCTGGGGCGGCCTGTGGCTGCGTGACGCACGCCTGCGCGCCCTGCTGCCGATTCGGCGTTAACCAAACCCGAACCCGCCGCATGGTTAATGAATTCGACTAGTCCGGAGTCCGCGTCGGATACTCCGGGTGATTCGGGTGAAGGATCCATGCGGCGGCTTACCCTTGCGCTGCTCTGCGCAACCTACCTCTGCCTTTCGCTGATCGTGGCGCTCGTCCTGTGGCGCAACGGCATGGGCGGCGGCGTGGCCTTCTCGGCCCTGATGGGCGGCCTGGGCCTGTGCCTGGCCTCCCATGGCATGATCATGCGCTTCCTGGAGATGCGTGAGGTGCGCGGCGAGGTGGAAGCCGTACGCGAGGCCCACCGCATCCTGCTGGACCAGGTGGTCACCCTGGACGGGCGGCTGATGGACGTGGCCCGCGCCGTCGACGCCGACATCACCCGCTCAGAACAGCTCACCGACGAGGTCCACCTGCTGGAGGACCTGGTCCACCGGATGGGCCGGCGGTTCGACGAACCCGCGCCCTACGCCGCCGCCCGGGCGCCCGGCGCCCCGGCCGCGCCGCGCTCCATGGGCCTGATGGAGATCGTCAAGGACGCCCTGGCGGAGAACCGGGTCGACCTCTACCTGCAGCCGGTGGTCAACCTGCCCCAGCGCAAGACCCTGTATTACGAAAGCTTCTCGCGCCTGCGCGACCCGACCGGGCGGATCATCATGCCGGCGGAATACCTGGCCGTCGCCGAGCCCGCGGGCCTGGTCACCGCCATCGACAACCTGCTGCTCTTCCGCTGCGTGCAGATCGTGCGCCGGCTGGCCCGCCAGGACCGGCGCGTGGGCATCTTCTGCAACGTCTCCATGGCCAGCCTGGGCGACGAGGAGTTCTTCCCGCAGTTCTACGACCTGCTGCGCGCCAACCGCGACCTCGCCCCGGCCCTGATCTTCGAGATCGGCCAGGCGGCGTTCGAGGGCCGCAACGGCTTGCAGGCCCGCAACATGGCCAAGCTGGCCGACCTCGGCTTCCGCTTCAGCCTGGACAAGGTCACCAACCTCGACCTCGACCTGCAGGATCTCAGCCGCGCCGACGTGAAGTTCGTCAAGGTGGGCGCCCAGGCGCTGCTGGACGAGCTGATGAGCGTGGATGACCGGCTGGTGCTGCGCTCGCTGCCCGACCTGGCGGCCGAGGACTTCGCCCTGCTCACCCGCCGCTATGGCGTGGAGCTGGTGGCCGAGAAGGTGGAGACCGAGCGCCAGGTGGTGGACATCCTCGACCTCGACATCGGCCTGGCCCAAGGCCACCTCTTCGGCGAGCCGCGCGCCATCAAGGACTCCGTCCTCTCCGAAGCCGGCCCCGCCCCCGCCACCGTCGTCCAGATGCCCCAGCGCCGCGCCGCGGTGGGATAGCAGCGCCGCCGGCCCGGATCCGATCTTTTGAGCCTCCGCGCGAGCGGAGGCTCTGTCGTTTTTGACCACGAACCACACGAACCACACGAACAAGAGGCCGCCCCGCCCGCTGGCGCTGGCCGCTTCGTTCGTGTGGTTCGTGTGGTTCGTGGTTCCTAATCGGACTTCGGATTGCTACGAGCGCCCGCTGCGCAGGCATGCCGGCGGCGCATTTGCGGTTCGAACCATGACCTCACCCACCCCGATCGCCGGGCTCTCCGAGCTGGCTGGCCGCTACGATGTGCTCCTGTGCGACGTGTGGGGCGTGATCCACAATGGGCGCGAGAGCTTCCCGGCGGCCTGCGCGGCGCTGGCGCGGTTCCGGGCGGAGGTGGGGCCCGTGATCCTGATCTCCAATGCCCCGCGCCCGCACGGCCCGATCGTCGAGCAGCTGGACGCCCTGGGCGTGCCGCGGGCGGCCTGGTCGCGGCTGGTGACCTCGGGCGACGCCACGCGCGCCCTGCTGGCCGAGCGGGCGCCGGGCCCCGCCTGGACCATCGGGCCGGAGCGGGACGAGCCCCTGTACGCGGGCTTGGACCTGCGCCGCTCGGGCCCGGAAGACGCCGCCTTCATCTGCGTCACCGGCCCCTATGACGACGAGGCCGACGAGCCCGGCGACTACCGGGACCGCTTCGTGGCCTGCGTGGCGCGCGGCCTGGACCTGATCTGCGCCAACCCCGACATCGTCGTGCAGCGCGGCGACAAGCTGATCTACTGCGGCGGCGCCCTGGCCCAGCTGTACGAGAGCCTGGGCGGGCGGGCGGTGATGGCCGGCAAGCCCTTCGCCCCGATCTACGAGATGGCGCTGGACCAGGCGCAGGCCTTCCTCGGCCGGGCCCCCGACCCCGCCCGGGTGCTCTGCATCGGCGACGGCCTGCCCACCGACGTGCGCGGCGCCAACGCTCGCGGCCTGGACGTCCTCTTCGTGGCCAATGGCATCCATGGCGGCGAGACGGTCGGCCCCGATGGCTTGAAACTGCCCATCGTGCAGGACCTGCTGCGCCAGGAGGGACTCCTGGCCGCATGGACCCTGGCCGACCTGGTCTGGTAGCCCAGCGCCACTTCCCGAGCCCGCCGCAGTCTGCTCCCATGGCGCCGCTTGATCGATGCGCGCCGGCCCAGAGCCTGTCCCGTTTTTGATGGAACATCAAAACGGGAAGAACAGGCTCGACACTTTAAGTCGACGAGCACGATTCAGGCTTTTGTCGATTCCGACAAAAGCCATCGTGCTCTAGGGGGAACAGCTTGCGCGACGTCAATCACGCCTCGCCCGCAGAATGGTCTGATCGGCGGGCGGGAAGCCATAACGATTGGGCGCAGGGGGGATTTTGCGTGCAGGGACTCTATTTCGACGATTTGAGCGTGGGCCAGGCCGCGGAGATGAGCCGCGTGGTGGGGACCGCCGACATCGAGGCCTTCGCCGAGGTCTCCGGTGACAACAACCCGGTGCACCTGGACGAGACCTACGCCAAGACCACGCCGTTCGGCGAGCGCATCGCCCACGGCATGCTGTCAGGCGCCTATATCTCGGCGGTGCTGGGCACGAAGCTGCCGGGGCCGGGGGCGATCTATCTCTCCCAGTCCATGCGGTTCCGGCGCCCGGTGAAGGTGGGCGACCTCGTGGTGGCGCGCGCGACCGTCAAGGCGCTGGACGCCACGCGCGGCCATGTCACCCTGGAGACCGTATGCGAAGTGAACGGCAAGACCGTCGTGGATGGCGAAGCTCTGGTGATCGCCCCCAGACGCGGGGTATGAACCCCACCCTATGAAGCGCATCCGGGTCATCCGCGGCTGGAAGGACCTGCCCGCGGGCGACCGCGGCGCAGCCGTGGCCATGGGCAGTTTCGACGGCGTCCACAAGGGCCACCAGCGGGTCATCGCGCTCGCGGCCAGGGCGGCGGAGGACATGGGCGCGCCCCTGGGGGTGATCACCTTCGATCCCCACCCGCGGGTCTACTTCCGCCCCGACGAGCCCGCCTTCCGCCTGATGAAGCCGGACCAGCAGGCCCGGGCGCTGGAGAAGCTGGGCGTGGACATGCTGTACGTCCTGCCGCTCAGCGCCGAGCTGGCCGAGATGACCGACCGCGAGTTCGCGACCGAAGTGCTGCACGACGGCCTGGGCGCGCGCCACGTGGCCGTCGGCTTCGACAATTCCTTCGGCAAGGGCCGCACCGGCACGCCGGACACCATGCGGACCTACGGCCTCGAAATGGGCTTCGGGGTTTCGGTGGCCGAGGCGGTGGGCGACGGCGGCGGGGAGAAGTTCTCGTCCAGCGGGGTGCGCGAGGCCCTCCGCGATGGCCACCCCGAGATCGCCGGGGAGATCCTGGGCCGCCCGTTCGCCATCGAGGGCCCGGTGCAGCGTGGCCGCCAGCTGGGCCGCAAGCTGGGCTTCCCGACCGCCAATGTCGACCTGGCCGACTATGTGACGCCCCGCTTCGGCGTCTACGCCACCCGCACGCGCCTTTCCGATGGGCGCGAATTTGCCGGCGTCGCGAACATCGGGGTGAACCCCACCGTCCAGGGCGTGACCCGCCCGCTGCTCGAGGTCTGGCTGTTCGACTTCGACGAGGACATCTACGACCGCATCATCGAGACCGACCTCATCGCCTTCCTGCGCCCCGAGGAGAAGTTCGAGGGCCTGGAGGCGATGGCCGAGCAGGTGATGCGCGACGCCGAGGCGGCCCGGAAGATCCTGGGGGCCTAGGCCCAAGACGGAGGCGGCCATGGCCCGCGGAGTCACTGTGATCGTGCTCGGCTTGGCGTTCGTCGGCTTCGCTGGCGCTGCGCTGGGCGGCGCGAAATCCGACCGACCCGCGGCGCGCGGCCATGCGGTCGCCCGGCGGATCTGCGCCGCCTGCCACGCGGTCGAACCCGGCGCGCAAACCTCGAACAACGCCGCGCCCGCTTTCGCCAGCCGCGAGATGCAGCATGTGGCGGGCCTGGAGGACCGCGTCGCCACCCTGACCCGCGAGGGCCACAAGGGCATGCCGCCGCAGACGCTGACGCCGGCCGAGGTGGCCGACCTGGTCGCCTATATCGAGAGCCTGGCGCCGACCAAGGGCGAGCCGAGCCTGAACGAGCGCCCGCTAGGCCTGCCGGTCCGCCCGCGGGGGTGACGCCCGGCGCGCCCTCTGTTAGAGCCTGCGCCCATGATTTCGGTTCGGACGAGCCTGCGAATTACCCGCCCGGCGTGACGCCGCCGGACGAGCTCGTTCCAGCGCGCGCCGGGTAGCACCCCCGCACCTCAGAACCCCGGACCAGCTGGATAAAGTGATGGCCGACGACGCCCAGACGACTTCTCGCGACTACCGCGAGACCGTGTTCCTTCCCGAGACGCCCTTCCCCATGCGCGCGGGGCTGCCGCAGAAGGAGCCGCAGACGCTGGCCAAGTGGGACGAGATCGACCTCTACCACGCCATGCGCGCCGACCGGCAGCGGGCGGGCGCGCCGCTGTTCGTGCTGCATGACGGCCCGCCCTACGCCAACGGCGCGATCCACGTCGGCCACTGCCTGCAGAAGACGCTGAAGGACTTCGTGGTCCGCTCGCGGTTCCTGCTGGGCTTCGACGTCGACTACGTGCCCGGCTGGGACTGCCACGGCCTGCCGATCGAGTGGAAGATCGAGGAGGAGCTGCGCGCCAAGGGCCGCCGCAAGGACGAGGTCTCCAAGGCCGAGTTCCGCGAGCTCTGCCGCAAGTACGCCGCCCACTGGATGGACGTCCAAAAGCAGGGCTTCAAGCGGCTGGGCGTGGTGGGCGACTGGGAGCACCGCTACGCCACCATGGACTATACGAGCGAGGCCGCCATCGTGGCCGAGTTCCACAAGTTCGTGGCCTCCGGCCAGCTCTACCGCGGCTCCAAGCCGGTGATGTGGAGCCCCGTGGAGCGCACCGCCCTGGCCGACGCCGAGGTGGAGTACCACGACCACGTCAGCCCCACGATCTGGGTAAAGTTCCCGATCCGCGACTACGCACCCTACGAACGCATGTCAGTGGACATCGACGCTGACGGTGAACTGCTTGAGCCTCGCGCGTCGGAAGTATCTGCACTGGTAGACAAGACACTCGCCGCGACTGAAGCCAGCGTCGTGATCTGGACTACGACGCCGTGGACGATCCCTGCCAACCGCGCCATCTCCTATAACCCGGAGATCGCCTATTCAGTCTTCGAGGTCGTCGCTCTCGAGCAGGGCCTGAGTTTCGAGCCATGGGCCGCGCCGGGTGAACGCCTCGTGGTGGCGGATAAGCTCGCGGCCGATGTTTTTACGGCCGCAAAAATCGCGGAATGGCGACGTATCGATTCCTTCGATCCGTCCGGCGCGGTCGCGGAGCATCCGCTGGCTGCATTGGACCCTTATTACGACCGCGAGATTCCGCTGCTGGCCGGTGACCACGTGACCGAGGACGCCGGCACCGGCTTCGTCCACACCGCCCCCGGCCATGGCGCCGACGACTATGTGGTCTGGCTGGCGCACGGCCATCGCGAGATCCCCGAGACCGTCGATCCCGATGGCGCCTACTATCCGCACGTGGCCCTGTTCGCGGGGCTGAAGGTGCTGGAGACCGAGGGCAAGAAGGCCGGCAAGTTCGGGCCCGCCAACGACGCGGTCATCGCCAAGCTGATCGAGGCCCACCGCCTGCTGGCCCGCGGGCGGCTGGCGCACAGCTATCCGCACAGCTGGCGCTCGAAGGCCCCGGTGATCTTCCGCAACACGCCGCAGTGGTTCATCCGCATGGACGAGCCGCTGGACGATCCGGCCCATGGCGGTCGGTCCCTGCGCGAGACGGCGCTGGACGCCATCGAGGCCACCACCTTCTATCCCGCCCAGGGCAAGAACCGCATCCGGGCCATGGTGGAGAGCCGGCCCGACTGGCTGATCAGCCGCCAGCGCGCCTGGGGCGCCCCGCTGGCCATGTTCGTGGACAAGGAGACGGGCCAGCCGCTGCACGATCCCGAGGTCGACAGGCGCATCGTCGAGGCCATCGCCCGCGAAGGCGCCGACGCCTGGTTCACCCGGCCGGTGACCGACTTCCTGGGCGGCGCCTACGATCCCGAGCGCTACGAGAAGGTCGAGGACATCCTCGACGTCTGGTTCGATAGCGGCTCGACCCACGCCTTCACCCTGGAGAACCGCGCCCACACCCGCTGGCCCGCCGACCTCTACCTGGAGGGTTCGGACCAGCACCGCGGCTGGTTCCAGAGCTCTCTCCTGGAAAGCTCCGGCACCCGGGGCCGCGCGCCCTACGACGCCATCCTCACCCACGGCTTCACCATGGACGAAGCCGGCGAGAAGATGAGCAAGTCCAAGGGCAACGTCATCGACCCGGAGATCGTGATCCGCGAGAACGGGGCCGAGATCATCCGCCTGTGGGCGGCGATGATCGACTACGCGGACGACAGCCGGATCGGCAAGACGATCCTGCAGACCACCTCCGACGCCTATCGCAAGCTGCGCAACACCGTGCGCTACATGCTGGGCGCCCTGGCCGACTTCTCGCCGGACGAGGCGGTGGAGCTCTCCGAGATGCCGCCGCTGGAGCGGTTCATCCTGCACCGGCTGTGGGAGCTGGATGGCCAGGTGCGGGCGGCCTATGACGGCTACCTGTTCCAGGACGTGATCCGGCCCCTGCTGGACTTCTGCCAGAACGAGCTCTCGGCCCTGTTCTTCGACATCCGTCGAGACAGCCTCTACTGCGACCGCCCGGACGCCCTGCGCCGCCGCGCGGCGCGCACGGTGATGGACGCCGCCTTTGAGCGCCTGACCGCCTGGCTCGCGCCGCTGATCCCCTTCACCATGGAGGATGCCTGGCTGACGCGCTTCCCGCAGGGCCATTCCAACTGCCTGCGCGTGATGCCGGAAACGCCGGCGGACTGGCGCAACGACGCCGAGGCGGCGCGATGGGCCAAGGTGCAGCAGGTGACCTCGGTGGTCACCGGCGCCCTGGAGGTCGAGCGGCGCGAGAAGCGGATGGGCGCGGCCCTGGAGGCGGCGCCGCGGGTGTATGTCGCCGACGCGGGCCTGATGGCGGCCTTCGAGGGCCTCGATCCGGCGGAGGTGTTCCGCACCAGCCAGGCGATCCTGCTGGCCGGCGCCGGCCCGGCCGAGGCCTTCCGCCTGCCTGACATCGCGGGCGTCGCGGTCGAGCCGCTGAAGGCCGAGGGCCGCAAGTGCGCCCGCTCGTGGCGCATCCTGCCGGAGGTGGGCTCCGATCCACGCTATCCGGACCTGTCGCTGCGCGACGCCGACGCCGTCGCCGCCTGGGACGCCGCCCACGCATGAGCCGCATCTCCCGATCGGGCTGGAGCGCCTACGCCCTGGCCGCCCTCGTGATCGTCGCCGACCAGGCCACCAAGTCGCTGGTGCTGGGCCTGCCGGAGTTCGCCTCGCACCCGGTGGTGGGGCCGCTGCAGTTCACCCGCATCTGGAACGTGGGCGTCAGCTTCGGCCTCTTGCAGGCCGGCCAGGACCTGGTGCGCTGGGGCCTGGTGGCGTTCTCGGTGGCGGTGGCGGTGCTGCTCGGCTTCTGGGCGCGCAACCAGCAGCGGCTGCTGGCGGCGATCGGCCTGGGCCTGGTGATGGGCGGCGCCATCGGCAACGCCATCGACCGTGCGCGCTTCGGCGCGGTGGTGGATTTCATCGACGTCCAGCGCCTCGGCTTCTTCCCGTGGATCTTCAACCTGGCCGACTCCGGCATCACCGTCGGCGTCATCCTGCTGCTGCTGGACAGCCTGCGGCGAGAACGGCCAGCGTGACGCGTTGGCGCGGGCCTCTGTTTGGTTTATCTCATCCCATTCCGGCCGGGGGGCCGAAGGAGTCTTCTAAGTCTATGACCGTCAATCGAGTGATCGTGGCGACCGCGATGGTCGCGGCCGCGGGCCTCGCCGGCTGCCAGTCGACCCAGAAGGCCCTGGGCATGTCCAAGGTGACCCCCGACGAGTTCCGCGTGGTGACCAAGGCTCCGCTGGTGGTGCCGCCGGACTACGCCCTGCGCCCGCCGGCGCCCGGTGAGCCGCGCCCGCAGGAGCTGCAGCCCGAGAGCGCCGCGCGCAACGCCCTGCTGGGCCAGCGCGAGGCCGAACAGCGCTCGGACGGCGAGAAGATGCTGGTGGCCAAGGCCGGCGCCGAGAAGGCCGACCCGCTGGTGCGCTATGTCGTGGACGACGAGTTCGGCGACATCGCTCACAAGGAAAAGGGCTTCGCCGACCGGGTGATGTTCTGGAAGAAGAGCGAGCCGGTGGCGTCCGGCGCCAAGTCCGAGCTCGACAACTCCGACACCCCGATCGACCCGGCCGCCGAAAAGGCCCGCATCGCCAAGCTCACCGGCGACAAGCCCGTGCTGATCCAGCGCCACGCGGCCAGCAAGATCAAGCTGCCGGGGCTTTAATAGCCCTCCCTCCCTTGATGGGGAGGGACAGACCGCGAAGCGGTCAGGGTGAGGGAGCCACGACCGGGCTCCGACATCCTGTGATGAGCAATATCCAGTCCTGAGGCGCCGCGTCCGGTCGCGACCGCCTCACCCTGCCCGCCTGCGGCGGGCTGTCCCTCCCCATCAAGGGAGGGATTAGTCCTCCCCCGGCGTCTTCACGGTGAACCCCTGCGCGCGCAGGCGGTCCAGGATGCCGCCCTGGCTCAGCAGGGGGCGCAGCTGGACCACGGCCACCGCATGGCCGGGCTTCTTCAGGGCGTCCGCGATCAACTGGGCCTCGTCGGCCTTGGTCTTGGCGTCGAAGGCCGCCGCGCCCGGCGCGACGCTGAGGCAACGCTCATAGGTCCGCTCCTGGGCGAGCGCGCCGACCACGTCGCCATTGGCCCAGGCCTTGGCCGCCGCCAGCACGCCGCCCGGCCCGGCCTCCACCTCGGCCAAGACCTCCTGCAGGCAGACATCGCCCGCCTGGCGCGAGACCTTGGCCACCGAGCCCAGCAGGGGCCCGAGGTCATAGGTCTTGGCCTCCACCGGCACATGGCGCTGCTGGGCCAGGAGGCGGATCAGCTTGGCGGGATCCTGGTCGGTGAGCTGGTTCTTCTCGCGGTAGTCGTTGGTCAGGATCAGGGCCGCGGCCAGAGGATGGTTGGTGCCATAGTGTTTAGGCTCCTCCCCCACCTTCTCGCGCGCCGCCGCAAAGCGTGCCCGCTCGGCCGGGGCCAGCCGCTCCTCGAACGGCGTGGACGACTTCAGGCGCAGGTAGTTGAACATCGCCGACGGCGCCCCGGCCAGGCGCACCCGCAGGCCGCGCGCCGGCAGGATCACCGCGTTGGCGCCCTCCAGACGCTTCAGGAAGTGGTCCTGCTCCCACTGCATGTGCTTGGGCGCCAGCGAGGGCACGCCCAGCACCCAGACCGTCGTGTCGGCGTCCATCACCCGCCACATGGCCGGGCCGCCGTAGCGCGCCACCACCACCAGCTCGTCCACCAGGGCCGCATCGGGGTCCGCCGGCGCGCTCTGCATCGCCGGCTCCTGGGCCGCGGCCGGCAGGGCGCCGAGCACCAGCACGGCGGCCATAGCGAGGAGACGATTCAACACACGCATCGGGTCAACACACGCATCGGGAGCTCCGGAATCGTACTATGAGGTCAGGTCCTGCCATGCCGATCCGCCGCCTGCCGCCCGAACTGATCAACCGCATCGCCGCCGGGGAGGTGGTGGAGCGGCCGGCCAGCGCGGTCAAGGAGCTGGTGGAGAACGCCCTGGACGCGGGCGCCTCCGAGGTCCAGGTCCAGGCCGACGGCGGGGGCCTGTCGCGCATCCTGGTGGCCGATGACGGCGGCGGTTTGACGGCCCAGGAACTGCCGCTGGCGGTGGAACGCCACGCCACCTCCAAGCTCGCCCCCGACGACGCCGGCGACTACGACCTGCTGCGCATCGCCACCCTCGGCTTCCGCGGCGAGGCCCTGCCGTCCATCGGCTCGGTCTCGCGCCTCTCGATCACCAGCCGCGCCCGCGGCCAGGCCGACGCCCACGCCATCTTCGTCGAGGCGGGCGCGGTGGGCGCTGTCGGCCCCGCCGGCTTCCCGGGGCCGCAGGGCGCGCGGGTGGAGGTGCGCGACCTCTTCTACGCCACGCCCGCGCGGTTGAAGTTCATGAAGTCGGAGCGCTCCGAGGCCCTGGCCATCGCCGAGGAGCTGAAGCGCCAGGCCATGGCGCACGAGGCGGTGGGCTTTTCCCTCGACCTCGACGGACGGCGCACCCTGCGCCTGCCCGCCGAGGCCCCGGGCGACGAGGGCCGGCTCGCGCGCCTGGCTACCATCCTCGGCCGCGACTTCTCCGACAATGCGCTGCTGATCGACCATGAGCGGGAGGGCGTGCGGCTCTCCGGCTATGCGGGCCTGCCCACCTACAACCGCGGCAACGCGGCCCACCAGTACCTGTTCGTCAACGGCCGCCCGGTCCGCGACCGGCTGCTGCAGGGCGCCCTGCGCGGCGCCTATGCCGACTTCCTGGCCCGCGACCGCCACCCGGCGGCGGCGCTCTATATCGAGCTCGACCCGCAGCTGGTGGACGTCAATGTGCACCCGGCCAAGGCGGAGGTGCGGTTCCGCGACCCCGGGCTGGTGCGCGGCCTGATCGTCGGCGGCCTGCGCCACGCCCTGGCCGCCGCGGGCCACCGGGCCTCCACCACCGTGGCCACGGCGGCGCTGGGCGGGTTCCGGCCGCAGGGCTATGCGCCGCCGCCGTCCGGCGCGGGCTTCTCGGCCTGGCGGCAGGGCGGCTGGACGCCCGCGGCCGCCGTCGCCGCGGTGGCCCAGGCGATCCCCGGCCTCTCCGACGTCTCCGCCCGCGCCGAGGTCGTCTACGACGGCGGCTTCGCGGAGGACGCCGCGCCCGCCCCGGCGTTCGATCCGGTCGACCATCCTCTGGGCGCCGCGCGCGCCCAGGTCCACGAGACCTACATCGTCAGCCAGACCCGCGACGGCATGGTCATCGTCGACCAGCACGCCGCGCACGAGCGCTTGGTCTATGAGCGGATGAAGGCCGAGATGGCGGGCGGCGGCGTCGCCCGCCAGGCCCTGCTGCTGCCCGAGGTGGTGGAGCTGGACCCCGCGGAGGCCGAGCGGGTCGTCGCCCGCGCGGAGGAGCTGGCCGCCCTGGGCCTGACCATCGAGCCCTTCGGCCCGGGCGCGATCCTGGTGCGCGAGGTCCCGGCCCTGCTGGGCGAGACCGACGCCGCCGGCCTGATCCGCGACATCGCCGACGACCTGGCGGAGAACGGCCAGGCCCTGGCGCTGAAGGAGCGACTGGAGGACGTCTGCTCCACCATGGCCTGCCACGGCTCCGTCCGCGCCGGCCGCCGCCTCACCGCACCGGAGATGAACGCCCTGCTGCGCCAGATGGAGGCGACGCCCCACTCCGGCCAATGCAACCACGGCCGCCCCACCTATGTGGAGCTCAAGCTGGCCGACATCGAGCGGCTGTTCGGGCGGCGGTAGGGGCGCCGCCTCCCCCGGCGGGGGAGGACCTAGAGCTGCCGCGCCGCGAAGGCCCGCATCGCCGCGCCCAGATAGTCCGTGAGCCCCTCCGCCCGGCCATCGTAGCGGGCGCGGAAGTCGGGGTGGTCGGCGTAGATGGCGGCGAGGCCGACGTAGCGCTCGGCGGTGGGCGGCGTATTCCAGCTCC
Organism: Caulobacterales bacterium; assembly: GCA_019510435.1. Taxonomy (GTDB): domain Bacteria; phylum Pseudomonadota; class Alphaproteobacteria; order Caulobacterales; family Caulobacteraceae; genus Phenylobacterium. The sequence goes on from JAEKKJ010000006.1 coordinate 494,241, forward strand.
GGGCGACCCAGGCGTGGTGGCGTCGCACGATGGCGCTCACCGCGTCGCTGTCGGCCGGCAGACCCTTGGCCATGGCGGCCGCCAGCTCCGCCTCGATGGCGTCGGCCTCCGCGGTCAGGCCGTCGAACTCGCCCTGGGTCATGGCGCCCACCCGCGCCTGGGCCTCGGCGATCGCGGGCCGGACCTTCTCGCCCAGCCGCTCCACCAGCCAGGCCTCGCGCTCGGCCTGTTTCTTGGGGTCGAAGCCCCGGTACATCGCCTTGTCGTCCATCTTCGCAGCTCCTTGCAGGGCGGCGAGGGTCTCGTCGATCGTGCGCAGCAGCCGTCCATAGCGGCGGGCCTCGGCCGCCAGCCGCTCGCGGTGACGCGTCAGCGCCGCCACCCGGTCGAAGTCCGGCGCGTCCAGCACCTGGCGGATCTCCTCCAGCGGCAAGCCGAGCTCCCGGTGGAAGAGGATCTGCTGCAGGCGCAGGAGCTCGTCCTGGCCGTAGTAGCGGTAGCCGTTCGCGCCGACGCAGGCGGGCTTCAGCAGCCCGATCTCGTCGTAGTGGTGCAGCGCCCGGACCGAGACGCCCGACAGCTTCGCCACCTGCTTGACCGTGTAACCGCGCAAAACCGATCGATCCCTTGCCTCACCCTGGAGCCGTCGGCTCTCACCCTACGTTAGGGTCAGACCCTCCCAAAACCGGAGCCCGACCATGCCGACCCACCACACCGGCCGCCTGATCGACCACATCCACCTGCGCGCCCGCGACCTAGCGGCGACACAGGCCTTCTATGCGGCCATCCTCGACGTCCTGGGCGTGCCCTATGTGCGCGACGAGCGCCACCTGCAGGCCGACGAGCTGTGGATCGACGCGGGCGAGCCGGCCACCCACGTGCACCTGGCGTTCCAGGCGAAGGACCGCCCGACGGTCGAGCGCTTCCACGCGGCAGGGCTGGCCGCCGGCGGCCGCGACAATGGCGGCCCGGGAGAGCGGTCCTACCATCCCGGCTACTACGCCGCCTTCCTGTGGGACCCGGACGGCAACAACATCGAAGCCGTGCACCACGGCCCGTCCAAGCGCTCGGCCGAGAGCGTGGAGATCACGCCGCTTCAGGCGCCGGCGTAGCGCAGGAAGTGGACCCGGGCGGCGCCGTAGTCGCGGGCGTCGAGGGCCTCGAAACCGGCGATCTCGAAGGGCGGCTCGGCCACGCCCCGCTCGAACACCACCGTGGCGTCTGCCGCCAGCCAGCCACCCTCGGCCAGCCGCGCCAGGGCGGTTTCGCCCAGGCCCTTGGCGTAGGGCGGATCCAGGAAAGCGAGGTCGAAGGCCGGGCCGTCGGCGCCCGGCCGCACGCCCAGCTGGGTGGCGTCGCGCCGGTGGACGCGCGTGCGTCCGAAGAGGCCGCCGCCCCCGCCGCTGAGGGCATCGACATTGTCGCGGATCGCGCCACGGGCGGCCTCGTCGGTCTCCACGAACAGGCAGAAGTCCGCGCCGCGCGACAGGGCCTCGAAGCCGAGCGCGCCGGATCCGGCGAAGAGGTCGATCACCCGCCGCCCCCGCACCCCCGGCGACCAGGGCGCGTGCTCCAGGATGTTGAACACCGCCTGGCGGGCGCGGTCGGAGGTGGGTCGGGTCGTATCCCCCGTGGGCGCCACCAGGGCCTTGCCGCGGAATTCCCCTGAGACGATGCGCAATCGCGGCTCCTTGTGAGTGCGGCCCTCCCGTTCCAAGCTTTCGCCGCACAAAGCAAGGGGAGGACGTCATGGGCCTGGTGATGGTCGAGCGCCGCGGCGGCGCGGCGGTGATGCGCTACGCCAACCCGCCGTTCGGGACCATGACCGCGGCGGGCGCCCAGGAGATGCTGGAGGCGTTCCGCCCGCTGGCGTCAGATCCGGCCGTGCGCAGCGTGATCGTCACCGGCGGCCTGCCCGGGATCTTCATCCGCCACTATGACGTGGACGAGCTGGCGGCCATGGGCGAGGCCCTGGCCCAGGCGCCGCCCCGGCCGCCAGGCCCAGCGCCAGCGGAGCGGCCTGCCAGCGGCTATCTCGCCCTGGTGGACGCCATCTTCGAGGCGCCCAAGCCGGTGGTGGCGGCGATCAACGGGCTCTGCATGGGCGGCGGGTTCGAGCTGGCCCTGGCCTGCGACCTGCGCATCGCCGATCCCGCGGTGGAGGCCATCGGCCTGCCGGAGACCCGCCTCGGCATCTTCCCCGGCGGCGGCGGCACGCAACGTCTGCCGCGGGTGGTGGGCGAGGCCAAGGCGCTGGAGATCATCCTGCGCGGCCTGACCTTCACCGGCGAAGAGGCGCACCGCATCGGGCTGGTGCACGAGCTGGCGGCCGATCCGCTGGCGCGGGCGCTGGAGATCGCCGCGGAGTGGGAGACGCGCGGCGCCGAGGGGCTGGCCTACGCCAAGCGGCTCACCCGCGCGGCCCTCGACCGCCCGATCGCGGAGGGCCTGGCCGACGAGCGCCGCGCGTTCCAGGCGGTGATGCGGACGGCTTCGGCCCGCGCGGGCCTGGCGCAGGGCCGCCAACCCGCGGAGATCCAGAAGGCCTAGGCCCTGCAGGCTTGGCCGCGCCGGCCTTGGCCAGACCTGGCTTGGCCCGCGCCTTGCCGGCGCCCGGCTTGAATCCGGCCGGCCGGTCGACGATGCCGGGCCGGGTGGGCTCGGCCGGCCGCGCGCTGGGCTTGCCCTTCGGCTGGCGCGCCTTCTCGGACTTGGCCTTCAGGTGCGGGTCCAGCTTGCGTTTGGGCTTGGCCCAGCCGGCCTTGTACTCCGGCTTGGTCTTCGGCGGCTTGGGCGGGGCGAGGTCGGCCTCGACCTTGGCGGCCTCCTGCGCCCGCCGCGAGGCGCTCTTCTTCGGGCTGCGCCACTGCGGCCGCTCGCCGGTGGGCAGGTTCTCCGGATCGATGTGCTCGGCCAGCTGCTCGCGGATCACGCGGGGGCCGACCTCCTCGATCTCGCCCGCGCCCAGCGTCCCGAGCGCGAACGGCCCGTAAGCCAGGCGGATCAGCCGGTTCACCTTCAGCCCGATCGACTCGAGCACGCGCCGCACCTCGCGGTTCTTGCCCTCGTGCAGGGTGACCGTGATCCAGAGGTTGGCGCCCTGCGGCCCTTCCTTGGCCTTGTCCAGGTGCGCCTCGACGGGCCCATAGCGCACGCCGTCGACGGTGACGCCGGCCTTCAGCGTGTCCAGCCTCTCCTGCGTCGTGCGGCCATGCGCCCGGGCGCGGTAGCGACGCACGAGGGCGGTCGAGGGCATCTCCAGCGCGCGCGCCAGGCCGCCATCGTTGGTCAGCAGCAGCAGGCCCTCGGAATTGAGGTCCAGCCGGCCCACCGAGATCAGCCGCGGCAGCCCCTCGGGCAGGGCCTCGAACACCGTCGGCCGGCCGGCCGGGTCCTTGTGCGTGGTCACCAGGCCCACGGGCTTGTGGTAGCGGAAGACGCGCGCCGGCTCGGGCTCGCCCACCACCTCGCCGTCCACGGTGAGGATGTCGCCGGGTTCCACCTTCACCGCCGGCGTGGTCAGGGTGCGGCCGTTGATCGCCACCCGGCCCTCGCCGATCAGCCGCTCCACGTCGCGCCGCGAACCGACCCCAGACCGGGCAAGAAGCTTGGCCACGCGCTCGCCACCGCCCTCGCCATCGGCCGCTTCCGCCTCGTCGGGCTCTTGACCGTCGCCGTCGCGCTGGGTTCGTAGGGGATCGTGGACCATGACCATCGGACAATGCGCATCGCGCTCGAAGCCGCGCAAGCTGCGGCCGCCGCCGGCGAGACGCCCGTGGGGGCGGTCATCGTCGACCCGGCCTCCGGCGAGGTGGTGGCTGTCGGCGCGAACCAGCCCATCGGCGCCCATGATCCCACCGCCCACGCCGAGATCGTCGCCCTGCGCGAGGCGGCGCGCAAACGCGGCAACTACCGGCTGACCGGCCTCACCCTGGTGGTCACCCTGGAGCCCTGCGCCATGTGCGCCGGGGCCATCAGCCATGCGCGGATCGGGCGGCTGGTCTATGGCGCGGACGACCCGAAGGGCGGGGCGGTGGCCCATGGGCCGCGCTTCTTCGACCAGCCCACCTGCCACTCGCGCCCGGCGGTCACCGCCGGCGTGCTGGCTGAGGAAAGCTCGGCCATGCTGAAGGCCTTCTTCCGGGCGCGACGGACGCCAAAGGGCTGAAGGTCGGACGACGACCATCTCGCTGAGCGCTTGCCATCGGCTTTCCCGCCGTCCGAAGATGCTTCCAAACAACGGTATGGAAGGAGGACGCCATGGCAGGGCTGCTGGAGGGCAAGGTCGCCATCATCACCGGAGCCGGCGGGGGGCTGGGCGAAGCCTACGCCCGCCTGTTCGCCCAGGAGGGCGCGGCCGTGGTCGTCAACGACCTGGGTGGCCCGCGCGACGGCTCGGGCGGCGGCTCCAGCGTCGCGGCGCAGAAGGTGGTGGACGAGATCGTCGCCGCAGGCGGCCGGGCGGTGGCCAACGGCGATGACGTCTCCACCCTGGCGGGGGGCGAGAACATCCTGAAGACCGCCCTCGACGCCTTCGGGCGGGCCGACATCCTGGTCTGCAACGCCGGCATCCTGCGCGACAGGACCTTCGCCAACACCTCCGAGGAGGACTGGGACAAGGTGATCAAGGTCCACCTGAAGGGGACCTACTGCACCGCCCTGCCGGTCTGGAAGTGGATGAAGGACAACGGCGGCGGGTCCATGGTGCTGACGTCGTCCACCTCGGGCCTCTACGGCAACTTCGGCCAGACCAACTACGGCGCCGCCAAGGCCGGCATCTATGGAATGGTCCGGGTGATGTCGATCGAGGGACGCAAATACAACATCCGGGTCATGGGCCTCGCGCCCGGGGCCTATACCCGGATGACCTCCGACCTGCCCGGCCGCGCGGGCCGCGAGCCCGATCCGCTGAGCCTGCCGCAGAATGTCGCCCCGGGCGTGCTGTTCATGGTCTCGGACCTGGCTGCCGAGCATTCGGGCAAGATCCTGGGCGTCTCCGCGCGCGGCGTGCGGGAGATCAAGATGCTGGAGACCGAGGGCTTCGCGCCCGGCCGGCCCTATACGGCGCAGGAGGTGGCCGAGCACGCGGCGCAGGTGTTCTTCGACGCGCCGGAGAACGTCCACAAGCTGGCGGCGGGGTAGCGCCTACTGCGGGACCATGAACTCCGCCAGCCGGGCGTCCAGCCGCGCCTTCACCGCCGGCCACTCGTCCCTGAGGATCGAGAACACCACCGTATCGCGCACGCGGCCGGTCCAGGTGACGCGGTCCTGGCGCAGGATGCCCTCCTGCACCGCACCCAGCTTCAGCACCGCGGCGCGGGAGCGGGCGTTCAGGGCGTCGACGCGGAACTGCACCCGGCTGGCGCCGCCGTCGAAGGCGAACCCCAGCAGCAGCCGCTTGGCCGCGGGGTTCACCGGCCCACCGCGCAGCTCGGGCGCATAGTAGGTGGCGCCGATCTCCAGCGACCGGTTGGGCGGATCGACGGCCAGGCAGGTGGTCATGCCGCGCGCCCGGCCGCCCGCCACCACGCAGAACGGGATGGTGCGCCCAGCCGCCGCCTCCTTGGCGAGCCGCGCCCACTGCACGTCGAACGCCTCGCCCAGCATCGAGTAGGGATAGAGCCGGTTCCAGGTGTCCGGGTCGTCGGCGCAGGCGGCGCGCAGCTCGTCCTTGCGGGCCTCGGCCAGCGGTTCGAGCCGCACGAAACGATCTTCCAGAACCTGCGCAGTCAGCTCCATTTGACGCCCTCGCGAAAAAATTTATGGCCAAGCCTTGAACGGCCGGCGCGCACACATACCTGTGGTCGGCCCATTCCTGGGCGTTTCCTCCCTAAGAACTTCCCCAGCCGGGTCCATTGGACCCGGCTCTTTTTTTGGGAATCTCCTCTCCCCCAAGCCGAAGGCGAGAGAGGGAGAGGGCTAGGAGAGGGCCGGCTGGGCGACATAGGCGAGATGTCGAGGGCCCTTGGCGTCTCGTCATCCACGTCGACCCGCCTCCGCCAGCCCTCTCCCTACCCTCTCCCTCTCGCTTCGCGGGGCAGAGGAAGTGACCTCCGCTTTTGGTCCATCGCAAGCGCCAGATCGGCGGGGGCGGCCTTAGCTGCCCAGGGCGTAGAGCCGCGACGCCTGGACCAGGTAGGCCAGGCCGATCACCGTCAGGATCAGGCGCAGGTAGCGCTTGAAGTTCACGTCCGACAGCCGGTCCAGGACGAAGCCGCCCAGCCAGGTGCCGACCATGGACAGCGGCACCGCCACGGCGAACACCCAGAGCGGCGGCAGGCCCTTGCCGTGCACCGCCAGCAGCGGGGCGCCATAGACCACGATCTTCATGATGTGGCTGAAGACCTGGGTGGCCGCCTTGGTGGCGACGATCTGGTGGCGGGTCAGGGCGGTCTTCACGAAGAAGATGTCGAGGAACGGCCCGGCCACGCCGGCGGTCAGGTTCACCCCGGTGACACTGACGCCGCAGAGCAGCGCCTGGGCCGGCCGCTGGGCGTCCAGCCGCAGCCATCGGTCGGGGATCCAGACCAGGAACGGCACCAGCCCCATGAACAGGTAGAGCGTAGCCCGCGTCGGCTCGACGGTGATGAAGCCCACCACCGCGGCGATGGCGAAGGAGCCGAGGGCGAAGAGGCCGACGATCCTGACGTCGACGTGCCGGCGATGGATGACGGCGCGCGAGCCGTTAGCGACCAGCTGGAAGAGGCCGTGCGCGACGAAGGTGGCCGAGACCGGCAGGACGAGCGCCAGGGCGCCCTTGAGCATCAGGCCGCCGGCCATGCCGAAGACGCCGGAGATCGCCGCCGTGACGAACGCCGAGGCGATGATGAAGACGCCGGTGAGAAGGGGCATCGGGATAGTCCTCCGAGGTTGCGGACCGCCTCGCGGAGGAGACACAGGCTCCCCCGTCTGCGGGCCAGCTGCGCATCGTGCGCGGGGACAGGCCGGCCGCCGGGCTGCAGACGCAGGCCTTCGGCGGACGGGGGAAAGCCAGGCGAGCGCGTGCGCGCATCAGCCCAGCGCCTTGTAGAAGACCGTGGTGGCGCAGGGCGCGCCATCCGGCATGAGGGCGAAGTCGGGGATCACGCCGGCGCGCGACCAGCCCAGGCGCGCATAGAGCCGCTCCGCGTCGCCGCCGGTGACGGTGTCCAGCACCAGCAGGGTCTTGCCCATCTCGCGCCCAGCCCCTTCGGCGGCGCGCATCAGCGCCTCGGCCGCGCCACGGCGGCGGGCGCGGCGATGGACCAGCAGCTTGGAGATGTCGGCCCGGTGCGGCTGGTTCGGCGCCCACGCCGGGATCACCTGCACCACGCCCAGCACGCCGGCCTCGTCCTCGGCCACCAGGATCGCGCGCCCGTCGTCGGCCGTCGCCTGGTCCTGCCAGAAGGCGAGCGCCTGCTCGGCGGTCAGGTCGGCCATGAAACTGACGGACGCCCCGCCGGCCACGCAGTCCAGCAGCACGGCGGCCAGCGCCGGCGCCGCGGCCGGCGCCTCGGCGGGCGAAAGGGTTCGAATCTGCAAGGTGTCTGCCGGCAAAGCCTCGTCCGCTTACACCCAAGCTCGGGCGTCAGCCAAGGTTGATCGCCCCGATCAACCTGCGACCCGCCCCCGCTGGGACTCCTCCTCCAAATGCCGCGCAGCGGCGCCTTCTTTTTGATGGTCCACGAACCACACGAAAAGCACGAACATCGAGCCCTGCACCGCAGCTCCGTGCCTATCCCGTTCGTGTGGTTCGTGTGGTTCGTGGACAAAATGACGGAGCCTCCGCCGCCGCGGAGGCTCAGGCGAGATCGCGGCGCGCGCGCGCTCAAATGAAAAGGGCCCCCGCTTGCGCGGAGGCCCTCCAAGTCCGTGACCGACGGACGCCTAGTTGCGGAACACCGCCGACATCGAGCTGTCGTGCGGGCCTTCGCGGAACTGCTGCAGCTCGTTGCGGCCCACCACCATGTGGTGCACCTCGTCCGGGCCGTCGGCGATGCGCAGGGTGCGGGTGTTGGCGTACATGCGGGCCAGCGGCGTGTGCTGCGACACGCCCAGGGCGCCGTACATCTGGATCGCCTGGTCGATGATCTTGCAGACCCGCTCGGGCACCATGGCCTTGACCATGTGGATCCAGACGCGCGCTTCGCGGTTGCCCAGCACATCCATGGCCTTGGCGGCCTTCAGCACCATCAGGCGCATGGCCTCGATCTCGATCCGCGCGCGGCTGACGATCTCGATGTTGCCGCCCAGCTGGATGATCGGCTTGCCGAACGCCACGCGCTGCATGCCGCGGGTGACCATCAGGTCCAGCGCCTTCTCGGCCGAGCCGATGGCGCGCATGCAGTGGTGGATGCGGCCGGGGCCGAGGCGCAGCTGGCTGATCTCGAAGCCACGGCCCTCGCCCAGCAGCATGTTGGAGGCCGGCACGCGGGCGTTGTCGAAGATGATGTGCATGTGGCCGTGCGGCGCGTCGGGGTCGCCGAACACCTGCTGGCCCTGGACGATCTTCACGCCGGGCGTGGGCAGCGGCACCAGGATCTGCGACTGCTGCAGGTGCGGCGGCGCGTTGGGGTCCGTCTTCACCATGGCGATCATCACCTTGCAGCGCGGATCGCCCGCGCCGGAGATGTAGTGCTTCTCGCCGTTGATCACGTACTCGTCGCCCACGCGGGTGGCGCGGGTGTCGATGTTCTTGGCGTCAGAGCTGGCGGTGTTCAGCTCGGTCATGCAGTAGGCCGAGCGGATCTTGCCTTCCAGCAGGGGCTCCAGCCACTGCTTCTTCTGCTCGGGCGTGCCGACGCGCTCCAGCACCTCCATGTTGCCGGTGTCGGGCGCGGCGCAGTTCATGGTCTCCGACGCCAGCCGGTTCTTGCCCAGCTCGACGGCGATGTAGGCGTAGTCCAGGTTGGAGAGGCCCTCGCCGGTCTCGGCGTTGGGCAGGAAGAAGTTCCACAGGCCCGCAGCCTTGGCCTTGTCCTTGGCCGCCTCCAGCACTTCCAGCTGGCCGGGCGCATATTGCCAGATGTCCGGCCGCCCCTCGCCCAGGCGATGGAACTCCTCGCTCATCGGCTCGACGACATCCTTGATGAACGCCTTGACCTTGTTGAGGAGCGGCACCGCCTTCTCCGACATGCGCAGGTCGTTCAGCGCGTCCTGCGGGTTCAGTCCGAAGCCGGTCTCCGGACGTTCGGCGGTCATGGTCATCGGCTCGCTCCCAGCGGCTGGCTCAGGCGTCGTTTTCGACGTCACGCTATCGGGCGCACGTCGCGTCCGATCCTAAGCGACATCATTGGACCATCTTCGGACAGAAATCAAACAAGCGTTTGAACCTTGACGACGGGGCGTCGACCGCGGCCATACCGATCTGCTCCGGCCGAACGCCCAGCGACGCGTGTCATCCCGGTTTCGGCGAAGCCGAAGACCGGGACCCATCCAGCTCCGCCTTGAAGAACATATCGAGAACGATTACGCTTTGCGCGCTCAAACCCCTGCTCGATCTCATGGACCAGACCTATTGGGTCTACATCCTCGCCAATCGCATTCACGGCACGCTCTACGTCGGCGTGACCAACAGCCTTGAGCGGCGGATTGGCGAGCATAAGGCGAAGGAGACCGCGGGCTTCACCCGCCGCCATGGGGTCGATCGGCTGATGTTCTTCCGCGGCTTCGGAGAGGTGGGCGAGGCCATTCGCTTCGAAAAGCAGCTGAAGCGCTGGCGCCGTGCGTGGAAGATCCGCTTGATCGAAGAGGACAATCCGCACTGGGCCGACCTCTACCTTGACCTGATGGCCCTGCCGCCGTTGCATCCGGACTTGCAGCCGGTGACCTAAGATGCGGCGCTGAGCTGGATGGGTCCCGGTCTTCGGCTTCGCCGAAACCGGGATGACATCGGCGGGGACAGAGGCGGCTGAATCCGCCGCCCCATCGTCCGGCTATTTCACCGGGGCGCTGGCGAGGAGGGGGCAGGCGGCCTTGACCAGGTCCTTGTCCGAGGCGATCGGCTTGCCCTTGCGCCAGGCGTCGTCCATCGCCAGCCCGGTGGAGGGCTTGTAGGCGCCCATCTTCAGAGTGTCGCTGTGCTTGCAGTCGAGGGCTTCCACGAAGCCCACGCCCTTGTCCGGACCGCCGGGGGCGATGTTCACCGACGGCTTGGAGATGGCCTTCATCACCACCAGCCGGCCGGTGGCCTGGTCCTTGTAGACGTAGTCCTTGTCGAAGGACCACTGGGTGCCGTTGTCGCCGTCGGCGTACTTGACCCAGGTCTCGGCCTGGGCGGCGCCGGCGATGAGGGTCACGGCGGCGGCGAGCGCAAGGACGCGGCGCATGGGCGGTCTCTCTCCAAACATCTGTTCGATGGTCGGCCGACCCTAGCGGCGGTTTTGGGGCGCCTCCAGAGTTTTCCGGGCGGCACGTGTGGGGCCGCGAAGCGGGCCGCCTCGAATGCCGCGAAGCGGCGCCGTCCGAAGAATGGTCCACGAACCACACGAAAAACACGAACGGGTCCGTGCGGACCTCTCATGCGGGGCCTCGGCGGCGACGCTCGATGTTCGTGTTTTTCGTGTGGTTCGTGGACAAAATGACGGAGCCTCCGCGGGCGCGGAGGCTCAAGGAAGCCCACCCTTCGCCGGGCGCTACGCGACCTTCTGGGCGTCGGCGGCGAGGCGGTCCTCGGTCTCGGCGATGTAGTCGCGGGTGATCGGGACGGCGTCGACGCGCTTGGCCACCTGCACCTGCCAGACGTACTGGCGGCGGGCGCGGAAGCTCTGCTCGGCGATGCCCAGATAGAACTCCCACATCCGGCAGAAGCGCTCGTCGTACAGCTTGGCGATGTCGGCGCGCGCCGCGGCGAACCTCGCCCGCCAGTGCTTCAGCGTCTCGGCGTAGTGCAGGCGCAGGATCTCCAGATCGGTGACGATCAGCCCCGCCCGCTCGATGGCCGGCAGCACCTCGCTCAGCGCCGGGCTGTAGCCGCCCGGGAAGATGTACTTGTCGATCCAGGCGTTGGTGACGCCCACCTCCGGCCGCCCGATGGCGTGGATCAGCGCCACGCCATCGTCCTTCAGCAGCCGCGCGACGCCATCGAAATAGTCCTGGTAGTTCGGCCGGCCCACATGCTCGAACATGCCCACCGAGACGATCCGGTCGTAGGGCCCCGCCACCTCCCGGTAGTCGGTGAGCGAGAACCGGGCGCGGTGCGAAAGGCCGCGCTGTTCGGCCCGCTGCTTGGCCACCGCCAGCTGCTCCACCGACAGGGTGACGCCGTCCACCTCCGCGCCCGTCTCCTCGGCCAGGGTCATGGCCAGGCCGCCCCAGCCGCAGCCGATGTCCAGCACCTTCATGCCCGGCTCGATCAGCAGCTTCGCGGCGATGTGCCGCTTCTTGGCGGCCTGGGCCTCCTCCAGCGTCATGTCGGGCCGGGCGAAGTAGGCGCAGCTGTACTGCATGTCGGCGTCCAGGAAGCGCCGGTAGAGCTCATCGGAGAGGTCGTAGTGGTGGGCGACGTTCTTGCGCGCGGTGAGGCGGTCGTTGGCCTCCTTCATCCGCTCGCGCCACCACAGCTCCAGTCGGCCACGGCGGCGGCGCTTGCGGTTCTTGGCGTTGGCGCCGACCAGGTCGATGAACTGGGCGACGTCGCTCTCTTCCAGCACCAGGCCGCCGTCCATATAGGCCTCGCCCACCGCCAGCCCGGGCTTGGCCGCGATCCGCGCCGCCCAGACGTTGGAGGTGATCCGCGCCACCAGCCTGGGGCCGGTCCCGTCGCCCAGCTTGAGCGTGCGCCCGCCCGGCAGCTTGAGGGTGAGGTCACCCTCCCGGACGATGTTTTCCAGAAGCAATTGTAGTCCCATCGGCGACTTCCTAACTGACCGCCGAGGGCGGCGCACTGCCAAACGATTGAGCCTGCGCAAAGCGGTCGGCGGCGCAGTTCATGGCGCATTCCATATTGACTCTGGACAGCGCTTTTCCTACCTCCCCAGCGACGTTAGCACTCACGGCCTACGACTGCTAACAGCACCGGCCAGGCTCGCGTCACCGCATTTTAGGCCGTCTCGAACGGAAAGAGAGAGAACCAACATGGCGTTTCGTCCCCTGGGAGATCGCGTCCTCGTCAAGCGCGTCGAGGAAGAGGAAAAGACCAAGGGCGGGATCATCATCCCCGACACCGCGAAGGAAAAGCCGCAGGAAGGCGAAGTGATCGCCGTCGGCCCCGGCGCGCGCGACGAGAGCGGCAAGATCCAGCCGCTGGACGTCAAGGTCGGCGACCGCATCCTGTTCGGCAAGTGGTCCGGCACCGAGGTCAAGCTCGACGGCAAGGACCTGCTGATCATGAAGGAAAGCGACATCCTGGGCGTGCTGGAGACCGACAAGGTCGCCAAGGCCGCCTAAGCGCTCGCACATCGATTTTCTGAGGAAGGGACAGCAATGGCTGCCAAAGACGTCTATTTTGCCTCCGACGCGCGCGACAAGATGCTGCGCGGCGTCAACACCCTCGCCAACGCGGTGAAGGTCACCCTGGGCCCCAAGGGCCGCAACGTGGTCATCGAGAAGTCCTTCGGCGCCCCGCGCTCCACCAAGGACGGCGTCTCGGTCGCCAAGGAAATCGAACTGGCTGACAAGTTCGAGAACCTCGGCGCCCAGCTGATCCGCGAAGTCGCCTCCAAGACCAACGACAAGGCCGGCGACGGCACCACCACCGCCACCGTGCTCGCCCAGGCGATCGTGGTCGAAGGCCTGAAGTCGGTCGCGGCCGGCATGAACCCGATGGACCTGAAGCGCGGCGTCGACAAGGCGGTCGCCAAGGTCGTCGAGGAGATCAAGTCCTCGGCCAAGAAGGTCACCACCAACGCCGAGATCGCCCAGGTGGGCACCATCTCCGCCAACGGCGACACCGAAGTGGGCGAGATGATCGCCCGCGCCATGGAAAAGGTCGGCAACGAGGGTGTCATCACCGTCGAGGAAGCCAAGACCGCCGAGACCGAGCTGGATGTCGTCGAAGGCATGCAGTTCGACCGCGGCTACCTGTCGCCGTACTTCATCACCAACGCCGAGAAGATGGAGGCCGACCTCGAAGAGCCGCTGATCCTGCTCTTCGAAAAGAAGCTCTCCTCGCTGCAGCCCCTGCTGCCGGTGCTGGAAGCGGTGGTCCAGTCGGGCCGCCCGCTGCTGATCATCGCGGAAGACGTTGAAGGCGAAGCCCTGGCCACCCTGGTGGTCAACAAGCTGCGCGGCGGCCTGCGGGTCGCGGCGGTGAAGGCTCCGGGCTTCGGCGACCGCCGCAAGGCCATGCTGGAGGACATCGCGATCCTCACCGGCGGCCAGCTGATCTCCGAGGACCTGGGCATCAAGCTCGAGAGCGTCACGCTCGAGATGCTGGGCCGGGCCAAGAAGGTCACCATCACCAAGGACGACACCACGATCGTGGACGGCTCGGGCGAGAAGGCCGGCATCGAAGGCCGCATCTCCCAGATCAAGAAGCAGATCGAGGACACCACCTCGGACTACGACAAGGAAAAGCTGCAAGAGCGTCTGGCCAAGCTGGCCGGCGGCGTTGCGGTGGTCCGCGTCGGCGGCTCGACCGAAGTCGAGGTGAAGGAGAAGAAGGACCGCGTCGACGACGCCCTGAACGCGACCCGTGCGGCCGTGGAAGAAGGCATCGTCCCCGGCGGCGGCGTCGCCCTGCTGAAGGCCAGCCGCGTGCTGGACGGCTTCAAGGGTGACAACGACGACCAGGAAGCCGGCGTCGCTATCGTGCGCCGCGCGCTGCAGGCCCCGATCCGCCAGATCGCCGAGAACGCCGGCGTGGAAGGCTCGATCGTGGTCGGCAAGGTCCTCGAGAACGCCTCGGCCACCTTCGGCTTCAACGCCCAGACCGAAGAGTACGTCGACCTGGTCCAGGCCGGCGTGATCGACCCGGCCAAGGTGGTGCGTACGGCCCTGCAGGACGCCGCCTCGGTGGCCGGCCTGCTGATCACCACGGAAGCTGCGATCGTCGAAGCCCCCAAGAAGGGCGGCGGCGGCGGCGGCGGCATGCCGGGCGGCGGCATGGGCGGCAT
>JAEKKJ010000046.1 GCA_019510435.1 Caulobacterales bacterium
CGGGAAGGCGACGAGGCCGATGCAGGCTGCCGCGACCACGACCAGGGGCTCGGGAAGCTTCTTGAACTTCCAGAGCGTGGCCGCGGTGCCCACGGCGAGCAACGCGGTCAGCCAGTCGCTCACCGAGCGCTGGCCGATCACGATCACCGACCCTGCGATCGCGCCGATGGCGGCCGCGGTGGCGCCGTCGATGAAGGCCAGCAGGCCAGGGCGCTTGCCGTGCTTCTTGAAGTACGGCGCGGGCAGGATGGTGAACAGGTAGCAGGGCACGAAGGTGCCGACCGCCGCCATCACCGCGCCCCAGAAGCCTTGCACCAGGAAGCCGATGAACGCCGTCGTGATGACCACGGGGCCGGGCGTGATCATCGCGACCGCCACCGCATCGACGAACTGGCGCTCGGTCAGCCAGTGGTAGTCCTTGACCACGCCGCCATACAGGAACGGCACGATGGCCAGCCCGCTGCCGAACACGAAGCTGCCGGCATAGGCGAAGTAGCCGAGGATCTTGAGCAGCTTGTCCGGCTCGGCCGAACCGAAGGCGAACGCCGCGAGCAGCGGAGCGCTGGCGGCCTCGCGCACCCGCGTGGCGCCGCCGAACTTCGGTGGCGCCCGCAGCAGCCACACCAGCACGCCGCCGCCGACGATGGCCCACACGACCTCCGCTTGCAGGATGGCAGTGGCGACCGCGTTGACGAGGAAGATCGCCCACAGCAGCTTGTCCTTGCCGATGTTCTTGGTCGTGAGCTTCCAGGCGCTCATCGCGATGATGCCGATCACCGCCGCACCGACGCCGTAGAACACGGCCTGCATCCAGCCGATGCCGCCGAAGGAGACATAGGCTGCGCCGAGCGCGACGACCATGACGAACGACGGCAGCACGAAGGCCAGGCCCACCAGGGTGGCGCCGACAAGGCGGTAGTGAACGAAGCCGAGGTAGATCGCCAGTTGCGCGGCCAGCGGGCCCGGCATCAGCTGGGCGAGCGTCAGGCCTTCCTTGTATTCGCTCTCGGTGATCCAGCGGCGCTTCTCGACCAGATCGCGGTACATGTAGCCCACCAGCGCCACCGGACCACCGAAGCCCCAGGTGCCCAGGCCGAGCATGTAGCCCACCAGTTGCCACAGCGAATAGGGGACCGCTGGTGGCGTGTCCGGGGCGGCTGGGGAGGCATCGGTCATCGAGGTTCTCCGTTTCAGGTCTTGCCCTGCGCAGGGTCGCGCTGGAAATGGGCGTACAGCGAGTCGAGGACGCCGGCCATCTCGACGAGCAAGGCGTCGTCGTCGTCGAGGCGCGCCCGCGCCCCCGCCATGACCGCCTCGAAGCCGGCGGCTTCGGGCACCGGCTCGCCGCCGACATCGAGGACGTGGACCATGGCGGCCAGGCGCAGCAGCGCCGGATCGTCGTCGCACCCAAAGCTGGCCATCAAGGTCTCGAAGCTGACGCGGTCCCCGACGTGCGTGAAGGTCGCGCCGTCGAAGTCGAACCCGAGCGCCTTCTTCGGGCAGTCGGTGGGCTTGGCCAGCCACAGGAACTTCGCAGCGGGATCGATGAAGCGGCGGATCAGCCAGGCGCTGGCGACGCGGTCGAT
>JAEKKJ010000047.1 GCA_019510435.1 Caulobacterales bacterium
ACGCTCGCGTCGGCCGACTACACGTCCATCATCGACGAGCGCTCGTTCGACCGCCTGCTCGGCGCGCTGGAGGACGCCAAGGCACGCGGCGCCACCGTCCTGCAGGTGCTGCCGGGCGAACCGTTCGACCGCGCGACACGCAAGATCTCGCCGCACATCGTGCTCGACGCGCCGGCGGACTCCGTGCTGCTGCAGCGCGAGATCTTCGGCCCGATCCTGCCGATCCGCGCCTACGATTCGCTGGAGTCCGTCGTCCAGGCCATCAACGCCGGTCCGCGCCCGCTGGCCATCTACCCGTTCAGCGGCGACCGCCGGCGCATCCAGATGCTGCTCGACCGCGTGATGTCGGGCGGCGTGTCGGTCAACGAGGCCCTGTTCCACGTCGCGCAGCACGACCTGCCGTTCGGCGGCGTCGGCGAATCCGGCATGGGCCACTACCACGGCCGCGAGGGCTTCGACACCTTCTCCAAGCTGCGCCCCGTGTTCTACCAGGCGCGCTTCAGCTCGCTCAAGCTGATCGGCCCGCCATACGGCAAGTTCGCGTCGACGGTGCTGGGCTTTCTCACGAAGTAGCGTGCCGGCGAATGGCGGGTTACGCTTGGCGGCCAACCCGCCCTATGGCAACGCCATGCGCCGGCGGATGGCGGGTTACGCCTGGCGGCTAACCCGCCCTACGGCAACGCCATGCGCCGGCGAATGGCGGGTTACGCCTGGCGGCCAACCCGCCCTACGGCGACGCCATGTGCCGGCGGATGGCGGGTTACGCCTGCGGCTAACCCGCCCTACGAATACCATCGCCGCGCCGTAGGGCGGGTTAGCCGCAGGCGTAACCCGCCGTTCGCCGGCGCCCCGATCGCCGGCGCCCCGATCGGCTAGCGCGACGCCACCACCTTGGGCACCAGCACCGGCTGCTCCGCGTAGCGGGCCGGGAACAGCTTCTTGAGATCCGCCACCTTGGGCAGGTCGTTGTAGACGATGTACGGGTAGTCGGGGTTCAGCGTGAGGAAGTTCTGGTGGTAGCCCTCGGCCGGGAAGAAGCCCTTGTAGGCCTCGACCTTCGTGACGATGGGCTTGGGGAACACCTTGGCCGCCTCGAGCTGCGCGATGTAGGCCGTGGCCACCTTGCGCTGCGCGTCGTCCAGCGGGAACAGCGCGGAGCGGTATTGCGGGCCGTGGTCGGGGCCCTGGAAGTTCAGCTCGGTCGGGTTGTGCGCCACCGAGAAGTACACCTGCAGCAGCGTGCCGTAGCTCACCTGCGCCGGGTCGAACGTGACCTGCACCGATTCGGCATGGCCCGTGACACCGGTGCCCACCTCCTCGTAGTGCGCCGTGCCCTTGTTGCCGCCCGAGTAGCCGGAGACGGCGTTGGTGACGCCCTTGACGTGCTGGAACACGCCCTGCACGCCCCAGAAGCAGCCGCCGGCGAAGACGGCCGTCTCGGTGTGGCGGCCGCCGGCGGGCTCGTCCTGCGCGGGCGCGGGGACGCTGACGGCGGTCTCGGCGGCGCCGGCGTGGCCGTAGTGCAGGCCGATGGCGGCCAGGCAGGCGAAGCCCACCGTCGTGAGGAAGAGCCGGGTGGCCCGGG
>JAEKKJ010000049.1 GCA_019510435.1 Caulobacterales bacterium
GCTGTATGCGGCGCTCGCGCGCAGCTACTTCGCGCCGCAGATCATGGGCACGGTACTGGGCGGCCTGACGCTCACCTCGGGCATCGGCATGGCGCTGGGCCCGGCGCTCGGAGGCTGGGCGTTCGATCACTTCCATGCCTACACGTGGATGTACCTCGGCTCGTTGGCCGTGGGCCTGGGCGCCGCGGCGATTGCGCTGGCGCTGCCTCGCGCGCGCCTGTCCGCACCCGCGCTCGCGGTGCCTGCCTGAGCCAGCGCGCGTGACGCGCGTGTGACCGTGACGCGCCGATGTTCTTTGCAAATGCGGCGCGCTCTACGGGGCATCGCCGTTGCTCCGAATCGTGGACGACGCGGGGCCCAGCGCAGCGATGCGGGCGGACCTGCGCCGATGTCTCAACCATGGAGCAAAGGACAGTCAAATGGCACAGCACGACAATGGACGCCGGCCGGTGGGCCAGCAGGCCGGCCCCTGGCAGCAGGGTCACCATGGCCAGCAGGATCACCAGGGCAACCAGCAGGAGCAATCGACTGGCGGTCGCTGGAGCAACCAGGCCGGTGGCGGCCAGCAAGGCGGTCACTACGACCAGGGCGGCTCGCACGGCGGGCAGCAGGATCAATACGGCCAGGGTCGCGGACAGCAAGGCGACAACTGGCGTGAGCAGCAGGGATCGTCGGGTGGCTATCGCCCCGGCATGGAAGAGCGCAGCCGGGGCGGGCAGGGCGACTTCGGCAGCCAGGGCAACTTCGGCGGCCAGGGCGGGCAAGCCGGTTACGGCGGCTACGGCGGCGGCCAGGGCAGCTTCGGCGGCCAGGCCTCGGACAACGACTACGGCAATCGCGGCGTGACCGAGAGCGGGAATTTCGGCAACTATGGCGGTCAGCGCGACCAGTACGGCACGATGTCCAGCCAGGGCCGCCATGGCCAGGGCGGCGGCTACGACCAGGGCGGCCAGAGCAGCCAGCGCTTCGGTGGCGCATACCGCCACGGGTACGACGCCCGCAGCGACTCGACCGGCGGCTACGGCTCCAGCAGCTTCGGGCCCGACCAGGGCTACGGCTCGGGCAACTATGGCGGCGGCGACTTCAACGCCGGAAGCTATGGTTCACGCGCCTTCGGCGACCGGGGCCATGGCGGCCAGGGCAGCGAGTCGACCTATGGCCAGTCCTCGGCCGATCGCTACCAGAACTGGCAGTCGTCCGGCCGCGGCTGGCAAGGCAGTCCCGGCAACCAGGACCGCTACGGCGACAACGGCTATCAGGGCAATTGGCAGCAGGGCCAGCGCGGCCAGTCCTATCACGACCCCGACTATCACCAGTGGCGCAGCGAACAGCTGCAGCGCCTGGACCGCGACTATGACGAGTGGCGCCAGCATCGCTACCAGCGCTTCTCGGAAGACTTCGACAACTGGCGCGCCAATCGCGACAACAACCAGTCCGGCCAGGGCAGGAGCGGCACGACGGGCTCGGCCTCGCAAGGCCAGCACGCGGGCTCCAGCGAGGTGTCGGGCCAGCAGGGCGGGACGTCCAAGCAGGACGTGTCCAGCGGCGGCGACAAGGG
>JAEKKJ010000009.1 GCA_019510435.1 Caulobacterales bacterium
CCAGGTCGTTGTGGCGGAACACCCGGCGCTGTTCGCGCCCGCCGGCGCGGATGCCGCTGATCATCGAATTGTGGTTCAGCTCGTCGGAGAAGACGATCAGCCCGGGCAGGATCTTGTAGAGCGTCGAGAGCGAGGCCTCGTTGGACACATAGCCCGAGGTGAAGAGCAGCGCCGCTTGCTTGCCGTGCAGCTCCGCCAGCTCCCGCTCCAGCTCCACATGGTAGTGGGTGGTGCCGGAGATGTTGCGCGTGCCGCCCGAGCCGGCGCCAGCCTCCTCGATCGCCTGGTGCATGGCGTCCAGCACCAGCGGGTTCTGACCCTGGCCCAGGTAGTCGTTGGAACACCAGACCGTCACCTCGGCCGTCGAGCCGTCCGTCCTGGTCCACGTCGCCCGCGGGAACGACCCACGATGACGCTTCAGGTCCGCGAAGACCCGGTAGCGGCCCTCGCCTTGCACGCGGTCGACGGCGGCGTGGAAGGCCTTCGCATAGTCCATGCCGGCGCCTAGCGCTTGCCGCCGAGGGTCTGGATCCAGCCGAAGGCCAGGGTGGCGACAAACACGGCATAGCCGGCGAGAACCAGCATCAGGAAGGGGGTCATCGGAAACCTCAGTTGCGACTGGCGGCAACCTGCCGAAGCGCGGGCCTGTGGGCTTTGATCGGGATCAAGCGGGGCGGTTAGAGCGCCTTGGCGTGGCGCGCGGCGTCGGGCGCGAAATAGGTGTCGAAGGCGGCCGCGACCGAGCGCACGACCAGGCGCCCATGGCCCACCACCTCAAGCCGATCGCGGTCCAGGCGCACCAGGCCGTCGCGCACGAAGGGCGCCAGCCGGGCCAGCGGCTCCGACACCGCCGAGAACGACCGCCCGTGCCGCGCGCAGACCTCGCGCAGGTCCACCGCGAGGTCGCACATCAGCCGCTCGATGATCTCACCGCGGAAGCGGTCGTCCGGCGTCAGGGCCACCCCGCGCGCCACCGGCAGGCAGCCCTGGCTTACCGCCGCGCGCCAGGCGACCTCGGCGGCGCTGTTCTGCACATAGCCCTGCGGCAGCCGCCCGATCGCCGAGGCGCCGAGGCCCAGCAGCGTCCCGGCCGCGTCGGTGGTGTAGCCCTGGAAGTTGCGCTTCAGGCGGCCCTCCTGCAGGGCCACGGCCATGTCGTCGTCCTGGCGCGCGAAGTGGTCCAGGCCGATGCGCACATAGCCAGCCTCGGCCAGGCGCTCCGCCGCGCCCTCGGCCTGCTCCAACCGCGCCGCGGGACCCGGCAAGGCGCCCTCGTCGATCAGCTGCTGGTGGGCCTTCATCCAGGGTACGTGGGCGTAGCCGAAGAGCGCGATCCGCTCCGGCCGCAGCCGCAGCACCGCCTCGACGGTCGCCAGCGTATTGGCCAGGGTCTGGTGCGGCAGGCCGTACATCAGGTCGATATTGACCGAGCCCACGCCGGCGGCGCGCAGCCAGCCCATGGCCTCGGCCACCTCCTCGGCGGTCTCGTCGCGGTTGACCGCCGTCTGGACGGCCGGGTCCAGGTTCTGAACACCCAGGCTCGCGCGGTTCAGGCCGTGGCGGGCGGCCGCCTGGACCCAGTCGCGGGTGAGGCTGGTGGGATCGAGCTCGGCGGCCACCTCGCGATCGGGGGCCAGGTCGAAGACCTCGCCCAGCGCTTCGAACAGCGCGTCGAGGTCCGCCGGGGTCAGCATGTTGGGCGAGCCGCCGCCCAGGTGGATGGCCTGGACCCGCAGGCGGGCCGGCAGCGCCGCGCCCAGCAGCCGCGCTTCCTTCACCAGCAGCTGCAGATATTCGCCGATCGGCTCGTGGCGGTTCACGGCGCGGGTGTTGCAGCCGCAGTACCAGCAGAGCCGCGCGCAGAACGGCACATGCACATAGAGCGAGACCGGTTCGGCGGCGGGCAGGGCGCCCAGCCAGCCTCGGTAGGCGGCCTCGTCCACCGCCGGGGTGAACTGCACGGCGGTCGGATAGCTGGTGTAGCGGGGCGCCCGGCCGTCGTACTTGGCCACCAGGTCGGCCAGTTGGTGGGCGTGGGCGATGGTGAGCGGATGGTCGGTCATACGCGCGTGATCGCGCCGCCCGGGGCGCCGCGCCGTGACTCAGATCAAGTCGGCCGGTCCTCGGCGTCGTCGAGCAGGATCCGGGCGGCGTCGCCCACCGGGTCCTCGTACTGGTCGGCGCGGAGCGTCCACCAGAAGGCGCCCAGGGCGATGAGCCCCAGGCCGATCGAGAAGGGCGCCAGGAACACCACGATGTTCATCGCCGCGCTCCGGTCCGCAGGGCGTTCAGGGTCACCGCGAGCGAGGAGCCGGACATGGCCAGGGCCGCCACAAAGGGATTGATCAGGCCCAGCATCGCAGCGGGTGCGGCGACCAGGTTGTAGAGCGCCGAGAACCCGAAGTTCTCCAGCGCCCGCCGGCGCGCGGAGCGGGCCACGTCGATGGCCTGCACCACCGCGCCGAGTCCGTCGCCGGAGAACACCAGGTCGGCGGCGTTCTGGGCGGCGTCCAGGGCCGTCCCGGGCGCCATGGCGCAGTGGGCGCCGACCAGGGCCGCGGCGTCGTTCAGGCCGTCGCCCACCATCAGCACCTTGCGGCGATCGGCGGCCAGGCGGGTGATCGCGGCGGCCTTTTCCTGCGGATTGCGCGCCGCGCGCCAGGTGTCGATGCCGGCGGCTTCGGCCGCGCGCTGCACCGCCGCAGGCGCATCGCCCGAGAGCAGCTCCACCGTGAGGCCGCGGGCCTTGAGCGCCGCCACGGTGGCGGCCGCGTCCGGCCGCAGTTCGTCGGCGAAGCGGAAGCGGATCTTGATGTCGTCGTCGAAGCCGAACCAGAGCTCGGTCTCCTGCGGCCCGGCGCCATCGACACCCAGGAAGTCGGCGCGGCCCAGCCGCGCACGGCGTCCGCCGATGAGACCCTCGACGCCTTCGCCAACCACTTCGCATACGTCGTCGGCGACCAGGCCGACACCCGCCGCGTCCGCCAGCGCCCGGGCCAACGGGTGGCGTGAGGCGCGCGCCAGCGGCGCGGCCATGGCGAGGGCCTCGGGCGTCATGGTCAGCAGCCGCGGCCGCCCCTCGGTGAGCACGCCGGTCTTGTCGAGCACCACGTGGTCCACCTCGGCCAGCCGCTCCAGCGCCGCGCCGGACTTGACCAGCACGCCCCGGCGGAACAGCCGGGCCGAGGCGGTGATCTGCACGGCCGGCACGGCCAGGCCCAGGGCGCAGGGGCAGGTGATGATCAGGACGGCCACCGCGCGGATCAGGGCCTCGCGAGGGCCGAGCCCCAGCGCCCAGCCCCCGGCGAAGGTCGTCGCGGCCAGCAGGTGCACGGTCGGCACGTAGACCTGGGCGGCCTTGTCGGCGAGCCGCACATAGCGCGACTTCGACTGGGCGCCGGCTTCCACCAGGCGCGCGATGGCCGAGAGGGTGGAGTCCTCCGCCGCCGCCAAGGCGCGCAGGCGCAGCGCCCCGGTGAGGTTCAAGGCGCCGGCGTAGAGCCTCTGGCCCGGCCGCACCGCAACCGGGGCGGTCTCGCCGGTGAGGAGACTGTTGTCGAGCTCGGAGAGGCCGGACTCCACCTCCGCGTCCACCGGAATCCGCTCGCCGGCGGCGACCAGCACGATGTCGTCTGGCCTCACCTCCCCCACCGGCACGCTGCGGCGCAGGCCGTCGGCGCCGATGAGGCTGACCGGCGCGGCTTGCAGGGCCAGCAGGTCGTCGGCGGCGCTGCGGGCGCGGGCGCGCAGCTGATGGTCCAGCCACCGGCCGATGAGCAGCAGGAACAGCAGGGAGACGGCGGCGTCGAAATAGGCGTCGCGGCCGTGCAGCAGGGTCTCGGAGACGCTGATCGCCAGGGTCAGGATCACGCCCACCGAGATCGGCACGTCCATGTTCGCCTTGCCTACGCGCAGCGAGCGCCAGGCGGACTGGAAGAAGGGCATGCCGGCGAAGATCGCGCACGGCGCGCCGACCGCTCCGGACATCCACATCATCAGGGTGCGCGCGCCGGGTCCCAGCTCCTGGCCGAACAGGCCGGCCCAGAGGGGCACCGAGAACATCATGGCGTTCATCGCGCCGAAGCCCGCGACGGCCATGGCCAGGATCAGCCGGCGGCCCTCGCGGTCGTGCGCGACCTTGGCCTGGGCGGGATCGAAGGGGGTAGCATCATAGCCCAGCCGCTCCAGCGCCGCGACCACGCGCGCAGGCTCGGCGTCGGCGGACTTGAACGTCACCGCCAGTCGGTGGCTGGTGAGATTGAGCCGGGCGGTGGCCACCTCGGGCATGGCGTGCAGCTCGCGCTCGATCTTGGCGATGCAGCCGGCGCAGCGCGCGCCGGGCACCAGCAGGTCGATGTGCGGCGGGCCGGCGTCCCGGCGCAGGTAGGCGCGCAGGTCTGGCGCCGGACCGGCCGCATAGGTCAGCGCCATGTGAGCCTCCGCTCCAGCTTGAAGACCCGCCCGCCGCCGTCGACGGCTTCGGCCGAGAGATCCCAGGCGCCCGGCGCGGCGGGGACGCGGCTGGCGTAGACGCCCGGCGACACCTCGCTGAACTGGGCCACGAGGCGTCCTGCCTCGGTGGCCGGCCGCTCCAGCTTGCCGGCGATCTTGAGGCCGCGGATCGGCGCCCCGCTCCGGTCGCGCATCTGCACCACCACCCGGCCCGGCTCCGCCGCCGCCGCGGCCTGCCAGCCCAGCGCCTCCTGGGCGTGCATCTGGCGGATCTCGCGGTCGTAGACGAGGCCGTCCTCGTACGGGGTCACCGACACCTCGCCCGGATGGGTCCGGTAGGCGATCACCGCGAACGAGGTGTCCACGGCGATGACCACCAGGAAGAAGGCCACGATGATGGCCAGCACGTGCCAGCCTGTGAGGCGGAAGCCGCTCGCCGCCACATCGGCGGCGGGGGCCATGGGCAGGCTGGTCATGGGTTGGCGGCTCCGGAGAGGAAGACGGTCTTGGCCTCGGCCTCGGCGTGGCTGGCGCGGATCTCGAACTCGGCCGGCAGGCTCGTCTTCGAGAGGCTCTGCGCCGGCGCCACCACGAAGACCCGCAGGGCCAGCACCTCGTTCGGTTTGACGGTCGCCTGCAGCGTCTCGCCGGCCGCCTCGCCGGGGCTGTGGAGCTGGGCGCCCGCCACGCCCTCGAACGTCACCGTGACCGGCATGGGGGCGAAGGTGTGGTTGGCGATTTTCAGCGTGTAGCCGTTGCGGATCGCCCCGTCGTGCAGCCGCACGAAGGTGGGGTTGCGGTCGCGCAGGGCGTGCACTTCCAGCGTGGCCCTGTTCAACAGGCCCCACAGCATCAGGCCCGACACCAGCGTCAGGGCGACGGCGTAGTAGAGCGTGCGGGTCCGCAGGAAGGGATAGTGCGCCGTGCGGCCGGATGCCCGCGCGGCCACGCCATCCTCGGAGTCGTAGGCGATCAGGCCATGCGGCCGGCCGACCTTGGCCATGATCTCGTCGCAGGCGTCGATGCACAGGCCGCAGTTGATGCACTCCAGCTGCGAGCCATTGCGGATATCGATGCCCATCGGGCACGCCACGACGCAGGCGTTGCAGTCGATGCAGTCCCCGCGCCCTTCCCAGCTCGCGCCCTTCTTGTGCGGCGCCCGCGGCTCGCCCCGGTCATAGCGATAGGTGACCTGCAGCGAGTGGTCGTCCAGCATGGCGCCCTGGATGCGCGGCCAGGGGCACATGTAGGTGCAGACCTGCTCGCGCATGTGGCCGGCGAACACATAGGTCGTCGCGGTCAGGATGGCGCAGGAGACATAGGCGGTCATCGGCGCCTGGCCGATCCAGAAGTCGCCGATCAGGGTCGGGGCGTCGTGGAAGTAGAAGATCCACGCGCCGCCGGTTCCGAAGGCCACCCCCAGCCAGACCAGGTGCTTGCCGCCCTTGCGCCACAGCTTGTCGAAGGACATCGGCGCCGCGTCCAGGCGCATCCGCGCGTTGCGGTCGCCCTCGAACAGGCGCTCGACCACGATGTAGAGGTCGGTCCACACCGTCTGCGGACAGGCGTAGCCGCACCAGAGCCGGCCGAACAGGGCCGTGGTCAGGAACAGCGCCAGCGCCGCCATCACCAGGAGGCCGGTGATGAAATAGACCTCCTGCGGCCACAGCTGCAGGAAGAAGAAGTAGAACCGGCGGCCGGTGAAATCGACCAGCACCGCCTGCTGCGGAAGGCCCGCGGGGCGGTCCCAGCGGATCCAGGGCGTGACGTAGTAGACCGCCAGGGTGGCGACCAGCACCGCCCACTTGATCTGCCGCCACCGGCCGTGGACCAGCTTCGGATAGATCGGCGTCCTGGGCTTGTAGAGGCTTTTGCCGGCGTCGCCGCGGCGACGGGCGCGCTCCGCCGCGGACTCCGGCCCCTGGCCTTCAGGGGCCGGCTTGGTCCGGTCGATCACGACAGTCATCGGCCGGCCTGCGCCTCGGGCTTGGCCTCCACGCGGCGCGGCGAGCTCACGTCGCCGCCGGCGTTGGCGTGGACGTAGACGGCCAGGGCCTTGACGGTCTCGGGCGAGAAGCGCGCCTCCCAGGTGGGCATGACGCCATTGCGCCCGTTCCAGATCTGGTCGTGGATGGTCTCGCGGCCCGAGCCGTACAGCCAGTCGGCGTCGGTGAGGTTGGGGATGCCGCGGGCGACGTCGCCGGTTCCCGCCGGCCCGTGGCAGGCTGAGCACTGGTCGGCGAAGGTCTGGCGCGCCCGGTCCACCGCCGCGGCGTCGGCCTTGCGATGCGACAGCGCGACCACGTACTCGGTCAGGTCCGAAATCTGCGCCTCGGTCAGCATCCCGTCGCGGCCGAAGGACGGCATGACCGTCTCGCCGCGGGCGTGCGGATTGCCCGAGCGGACCCCCACCGAGATGGTCTTCTGGATGTCGTCCAGGCTCCCGCCCCACAGCCAGACGTCGTCGCGCAGGTTGGGATAGCCCTTGGCGCCCGTCCCGCCCGCGCCGTGGCAGCCGGCGCAGTTATCGGCGAACACCGACTGGCCCACCTGCAGGGCGTAGGCCTGCAGCTCCGGATCGGCCTCGATCTGCTGCAGGGAAGCCGTCTTCAGCTTCACCAGGCCGGCGCCGCGCTGCGCCTGCAGCTTGGCCAACTCCTGGCTCACCTGGGCGCGGTCGGACTTGCCGAGCAGGCCGTGGGTGTAGCCGGTGAGACCCGGCCAGGCCGGCATCAGGATCCAGTAGCCGATCGCGAAGGCGATGCAGCCGTAGAAGGTCCACAGCCACCAGCGCGGCAGCGGGGTGTCGAGCTCCTTGATCCCGTCCCACTCGTGGCCGGTGGTCTCGACCCCGGAATGTTCGTCGCGTTCACGGTCAGACATGGTCGCCGTCGTCCTCTTCGAGGGGCAGTTGGGCGAGGCGCTGGAACTGGGCCTTGTGGCGCGGCCACAGGGCGTAGATCACGCCGGCGAAGAAGAGCAGGCCGAAGTAGATGGTGCCGCCCTGCTGGGCGAACCGGGCCACGGCCTCGTAGGAAAGGCCGCTCATCGCAGGTTCTCCGGGCTGTCCGCGTGGTAGGTGCGGAAGTCGACCATGGTCCCCAGCACCTGGAGGTAGGCGATCAGGGCGTCCATCTCGGTGACCTGTTCGGGATGGCCATCGAAGTCGCGCTGGTTGGCCTTGGCGCCGTAGCGTTGCTTGAGGCCCGAGCGCTGGCTGGCGAAGGGGTCGGCCTGGGTCTCCAGGTCTTCCCGCGCGTGGGTCAGCTGGGCGTCGGTATAGGGCACGCCCACGGTGCGCAGCGTGCGCAGCCGCTGCTCGATGTTGCGGTAGTCGAGGTCCGTCTCCGCCAGGAACTTGTAGGGCGGCATGTTGGACTCGGGCACCACCGAGCGCGGGTTGGTCAGGTGGTCCACGTGCCAGTTGTCGGAGTACTTGCCGCCGACCCGGGCCAGGTCCGGCCCGGTCCGTTTAGACCCCCACTGGAACGGGTGGTCGTACATGCTCTCCGCGGCCAGGCTGTAGTGGCCATAGCGCTCCACCTCGTCGCGTAGCGGGCGGATCATCTGCGAGTGGCAGAGGTAGCAGCCCTCACGCACATAGATGTCGCGGCCCGCCTGCTCGAGCGGGGTGTAGGGGCGCACCCCGTCCACCTTCTCGATGGTGCTCTCCAGGTAGAAGAGCGGGCTGATCTCGATGAGGCCGCCGATCGACACCACGATGATGATGCCGATCAGCAGGATGAGCGAATGCCGCTCGAACTTCTCGTGGCTTTTCCACATGATGCGTCGCCTTACTCAGCCGCTGCGAGCAGCGGGGCGGGCGTCACGGCGGCCTCAGGCTCGGCCTTGGCCGTGCTGGGCAGGCGGATCGTGCGCCACAGGTTGTAGGACATGATGACCGCGCCCCCGAGGTACATCAGCCCGCCGATGGTGCGGATGATGTTCTCGACGTGCTTGGCGGCGACGGTCTCGACGAAGGCGTTGGCAAGGTAGCCCTGCGGCGTGTACTCGCGCCACATCAGGCCCTCGGAGATCCCCGAGACCCACATGGCGGCGATGTAGAGCAGCAGGCCGGTGGTCGCGATCCAGAAGTGCCACTCGACCAGGGCGTTCGAGTAGAGCCGGTCCTTCTTCCACAGCCACGGGACCAGGCAGTAGACCGCCCCGAAACTGATGAACCCGACCCACCCCAGCGCGCCGGAGTGCACGTGGCCGATGGTCCAGTCGGTGTAGTGGGAGAGCGCGTTCACCGTCCGGATGGACATGAGCGGCCCTTCGAAGGTCGACATGCCGTAGAAGGCGATGGCGGCCACCATCATGCGGACCACCGGGTCGGTGCGCAGCTTGTCCCAGGCGCCCGAGAGGGTCATCAGGCCGTTGATCATGCCGCCCCAGGACGGCATCCACAGCATCACCGAGAAGGTCATGCCCAGGGTCTGGGCCCACTGCGGCAGGGCCGTGTAGTGCAGGTGGTGGGGGCCCGCCCAGATGTAGATGAAGATCAGCGACCAGAAGTGGACGATGGACAGGCGGTAGGAATAGACCGGGCGCTCCACCCGCTTGGGGACGAAGTAGTACATCATCCCCAGGAAGCCGGCGGTCAGGAAAAAGCCCACCGCATTGTGGCCGTACCACCACTGGATCAGGGCGTCCTGGACCCCGGAGAAGGCCGAGTAGCTCTTGGTCTCCAGGAGGCCCACCGGCACGGCGGCGTTGTTGACCAGGTGCAGGAGGGCGATGGTGACGATGAACGCCAGGTAGAACCAGTTGGCCACATAGATGTGGGGTTCCTTGCGCTTCCAGATCGTCCCCAGGAAGACCAGCAGGTAAGCGACCCAGACGATGGTCAGCCACAGGTCGACGTACCACTCGGGCTCGGCGTACTCGCGGCTCTGGGTGATGCCCATGACGTAGCCGCTGGCCGCCAGCACGATGAAGAGCTGGTAGCCCCAGAACACGAACCAGGGCCAGACCCCGCCGGCCAGGCGCGCCTTGCAGGTGCGCTGCACCACCCAGAAGGAGGTGCAGATCAGGGCGTTGCCGCCGAATGCGAAGATCACGCCGGAGGTGTGCACCGGCCGCAGGCGGCCGAAGTTCAGCCATGGCAGGTCGGGAAAGTAGAAGGTGCTGGGCCACGACAGCTGCGAGGCGATCAGCACGCCGACGCTGAGGCCGACGATGGCCCAGAACATGGTGGCGATGACCCCGGCGCGGATCACGCCGTCGGCATAGCGCGTGGGGTCGCTGCGCAGCTTGCCCGAGGCCAGGGCCAGGCTCATCGCCGCGAAGGCGACGACGAACGCGGCCAGCAGCATGTAGCCCTGGGCCCGGAACAACGGATCGGGCGTGAACGCGGTCGCCAGCAGCGACAGGAACGCGGCGACGCCGGTGAATATGTAGAGGGCCACGGCGTCGAACGACGCCCCCTCTCGCGGTGCAGCTAGCTGCGTCATGGAATCCCCAGCCGATTGGCGAACTGGGGCTGTGAATGTCGGCTGGCGGGTTCCGACGCCTTGATTTGGGTCAAGGACGGCCCGCGGCGCCCGCGGCAAAACGGACGTCGTCTGAGGAGTTCCCGGTGCGCAACGCCAGCCAATCCATCGCTGTCCACACAGACCGCATCGGGACCGGCCTCGCCGGCCTCCTCTTCCTGACGTGCGCGGCGCTCTCGGGCGGTCTGGCCTGGGCGCACATCGCCAGCCGCGGCGCGATCTGCGGCGCCGACCGCATCCCCCATTGCGGATGGTGCTACAGCGCGGCGGGCTTCGCCTTGGCGGGGCTCGCCGCGTTCGCCCTGGCCTTCGGGCCGGGCGCCGCACTGCAAAAACTGGGTTTGCTCCAGATCAAGGCCCGCTGAAGCGCCGCCTGCGAAAGCCCCCCTTACGGCGTAAGCCGAATGACAAGGGGATACACAATGACTGCCAAACTTGCCCTCGCGGTTGCGGCCGCGGCGCTCTGCGTCGCCGGCGCCGCGCAGGCGGAAGACTTCCAGCCCAAGGCCAAGGGGATGATCGTCCTGGACGTGCGCGTCACCGATGTCGCGCCCACCGGGACCGACCCGATCTATACGGCCGCCGGCGCCAACACGGGCCTGCGCGCCAAGGTGAAGTACGACGTCATGCCGACGATCGGCGTGAGCTACTTCCTGACCGACAATTTCGCCGCCGACCTGACCCTGGGCACAACCAAGCACAAGATCCGCGCCCACGGCGCCGGCGTGGACGTAGCGGTCAAGGATACCTGGGTGCTGCCGCCCACCCTCACCCTGCAGTACCACTTCGCGCCCAAGTCGAAGATCAGCCCCTACGTGGGGGCGGGCGTGAACTACATGCTGTTCTACAGCGGCTCCGACAAGAACGGCTTCAACCTGAAGGTCGACGACGGCTTCGGCGCGGCCCTGCAGGCCGGGGTCGACATCGCCACCAAGGGCCGCTGGACGGTCAATCTCGACGCCAAGAAGATCTTTTTCCACACCGATGCGCACGACGCGGCCAAGGGCCTGAAGACCAAGGTCACCCTCGACCCATGGGTGCTGTCGGCGGGCGTCGGCTATCGGTTCTGAACCGGTTGATCCTGCGCAAGGCGGCCGCGCCCAGGTTTCCGTAGCGTCCTCTTAAAGCAGGGAGGACGACGGATGAACCGTCTCAAGGGCAAGGTCGCCGTCATCACCGGTGGGGCGCTCGGGCTCGGGCGCGCCACCGCATTGCGGATGGCGCAGGAGGGCGCGGCGGTCGCGGTGGCCGACATGCGAGCCAAGGAAGGCGGCGACTTCGCCGACGATCTGGCCGCGGCCGGTCACCAGGCCTGCAGCTGGCCGCTGGACGTCTCCCGCGAGGTCGATGTCGCCCGGGTGATGGACCAGGTGGCGGACCGGTTCGGGCGCATCGACATCCTGGTCAACAACGCCGGCGTGGCCGGGACCAACAAGCCCACCGACCAGCTCACCGAGGCCGAGTGGGACGCGGTCCAGGCGGTGAACGTCAAGGGCGTCTTCTTCTGCACCAAGCACGCCATCCCGCACCTGCGGCGCGCGGGCGGGGGCAGCATCATCAACCTCAGCTCGATCTACGGCCTGGTCAGCGCGCCCGACGTGCCGCCCTACCACGCGTCCAAGGGCGCGGTGCGGATGATGACCAAGACCGACGCCCTGATCTATGCGCCGGAGAAGATCCGCGTGAACTCGATCCATCCAGGGTTCATCTGGACGCCGATGGTGGAGGGCTACCTCCACGACGCGGGCGATCCGCCGGACGGCCGCCAGGGCCTGGACGCCCTGCACCCGCTGGGCCACGTCGGCGAGCCCGACGACATCGCCTGGGGCTGCGTCTACCTGGCCTCCGACGAGTCCAAGTTCGTCACTGGCGCGGAGCTGGTGATCGACGGCGGCTATACGGCGCGTTGAGCCCCGCGATGCTGCGCCCCCTGTTGGTCTGGCTAGGCTTCATCCTGACGGAGAGCCTGCTCGGCGCCCTGCGCCGGCTGGTGACGTCGCCCGAACTCGAACTGGCGATGCGCGCGGCCGGGGTCGCCGTCGGGGTCCTGCTGATCCTGGCGCTGGCCTGGGCCAGCCTCGGCTGGATGCGCATCCGCACCCCGCGCCACGCGCTGGCCGTGGGTGGGACTTGGGCCGCCCTGACCCTGGCGTTCGAGGCCGCGCTCGGCCGCGCCACCGGCCTGTCCTGGGCGCAGATCGCCGCGGACTACGCGCCGGCCGGGGGCGGCTTCATGGCCCTCGGCCTGCTGGCCATGGCCCTGGCGCCCTGGATGGCCCTTCGCCAGCGCCGCCGATCCTCTGGAAACCGAGCTCAACGAGGCCTCCGATGAAGCACGCCGTCATCCTCGCCCATCCAGCCCGCCGCAGCCTCAACCGCGCCATCGCCGACACCTATGCCCAGGAGGTCCAGCGCCAGGGCCATCAGGTGCTCGTGCGCGACCTCTACGGCATGCGTTTCGAGCCCCGCCTCAGCGCCGCCGAGATTCCCGGACCGCGCGCCCCACAGTTCCGGCCCGACGTGCGCCGGGAGCGCGAGCTGTTGGCCGACGTCGAGGTCTTCGCACTGGTCTATCCGCTGTGGTTCAACGGTCCGCCGGCGATCCTGAAGGGCTACATCGACCGCGTGTTCGGCATGGGCTTCGGCTTCGCGCCGGGCTTCGGCGGGACCGACCCGCAGCTCGTCGGCCGGCGGCTGATCAGCTTCACCACCTCCGGCGCGCCGGACGCCTGGATGAAGGATACCGGCGCGCTCGGCGGCCTGATGCATCAGTTCGACGCCCACCTCGCGGCCGTGTGCGGCCTCACGGTGGTGGACCACGCGCACTTCGGCGGCATGGTCTCCGGGCTCACGGACGATGCGGTGGCGGAGGTGCTGGCCAAGGTCCGCTCCGGCGCCTCGGCCCACTTCCGCGCCCACCCGCCGCGCGCGGCCTGACTCCAGCGGCCTGACTCCAAAAGAAAAGGCGCTTCCGCTGGAGGGGGGAAGCGCCTGCGTCTGATCCAGTTTGGGGGACAGGCGGACCGGAC
Source organism: Caulobacterales bacterium (assembly GCA_019510435.1). Classification (GTDB taxonomy): domain Bacteria; phylum Pseudomonadota; class Alphaproteobacteria; order Caulobacterales; family Caulobacteraceae; genus Phenylobacterium. The sequence continues at coordinate 12,977 of JAEKKJ010000009.1, forward strand.
GCCCTCACCCTGCCCGGCTTGCGCGGCCGCCGCTTTGCGCCAGGTCAAATCGGGGCGAGCGCCGTCGGCTTGCGGCGGATCAAGGCGCGGCGGAGGGCGCGGGGCCAGCATCACCGCATGACCACCCCCAACCTCGACGCCCTGTTCGCCCCGAAGGCCATCGCCCTGATCGGCGCCAGCAGCCGCGCGGGGTCGGTCGGCGAGGTGGTGGCCGGCAACCTGCTGGCCGGCGGTTTCCGCGGCGAGCTGATGTTCGTCGATCGCAAGGCCCAGCCGGTGCACGGCCACCCGGTGGTTGCGAGCCTCGCCGACCTGCCCCACGTGCCGGACCTGGCGGTGATCGCGACGCCGGCGGCGGCGATCCCCGCCATCGTCGCCGAGTTGGGCGCGCGCGGCTGTCGGGCCGCCGTGGTGATCAGCGCGGGCTTCGAGGCGGACGGCGCAGACGGGACGGCCTTGCGCCAGGCGCTGCTGGAGGCGGCCCGCCCGCACCGCCTGCGCATCGTGGGTCCGAACTGCCTGGGCTTCCTGTCGCCGGCCCAGGGGATCAACGCCAGCTTCGCCCGCGGAGGCGCGCCCGCCGGGACGATCGCCCTCGTCGCCCAATCCGGCGCGGTGGCCGCGGCGGCCCTGGATTGGGCGCCGGCGCACGGGCTTGGCTTCTCCCACATCGTCACCCTGGGCGATTCCCTGGACGTGGATGCGGGCGACGTGCTCGACGCCCTGGCCGCCGACCCAGCGACGCGGGCGATCCTGCTCTACGTCGAGAGCCTCGGCGATGCGCGCAAGTTCATGAGCGCGGCGCGGCGGGCGTCGCGGACCAAGCCGGTGATCGCCCTCAAGGGCGGCCGCAGCCGGTCCGGCGCCAAGGCCGCCTTCTCCCACACCCGCGCCCTGGCCGGGGCGGACGCGGTCTATTCCGCCGCCTTCCGCCGGGCAGGCGTGCTCCAGGTGGGTGGGCTGGACGAGCTGCTCGACGCCGGCCTGGTCTTCGCCCACGGCCGCCCCGCGCCGGCCGCGAGCCTGGCGATCCTCACCAACGGCGGCGGTGCGGGCGTCCTGGCGGTCGACGCACTGGAGGCCCACGGTGGCCGCCTGGCGGCGCTCTCGGAGGCGACCCAGGCCACATTGCGCAGCCTGCTCCCCGCCAGCGGATCATGCGCCAACCCGGTCGACATCCTCGGCGACGCCGGACCCGACCGCTACGCCCGCGCGATGGCCGCCCTGCTCGCCGCGCCCGAGGTGGAGGCGGTTCTGGCCCTGAACTGTCCGACCGCCGTCGCCGACAGCGTTCTCGCCGCGGACGCGGTGATCGCCGCCCGGCGGGCCGACGGCGGCGCCAAGCCGGTGCTCGCCGCCTGGCTGGGCGAGGTCCACGTCGCCGACGCGCGCCGCCGGCTCAACGCGGCGGAGACCCCCAACTTCGCCAGTCCCGAAGCCGCCGCGCGCGCCTTCGTCCAGCTGGGCGCGGCGCAAGCCCTGCACGACGGCCTTTCGGAGGCGCCGGACGGCGGCGATGCGCCGGAGACCTTGGAGGCCGTCCGCGAGTTGATCGGGCGCGCCATCGATGAGGGCCGCGCCGCACTGGAGCCGGACGAGATCGCCGCGGTGCTGCGGGCTTACGGCATCCCTTTCGTCGCGACCCACATCGCGCGGACCCCCGCCGAAGCGGGTCGGGCCGCCGCCTCGCTGGATGGTCCGGTGGCGTTGAAGATCCTGTCGCGCGACATCAGCCACAAGTCGGACGCCGGCGGCGTCGCGCTCGGCCTCGTGGGCGCAGACGCTGTCGAGGCGGCCGCCCGGGCCATGCTCGCGCGGATCGCCGCCGCCCAGCCCGACGCCCGTCTGGACGGGTTCGTTGTGCAGCCGATGCTGAGCCGGCCCAAGGCGCAGGAGGTGCTGGCGGGCCTGGTCCGGGACCCGACGTTCGGGCCCGTGGTCATGGTGGGCCACGGCGGCGTGGCGGTGGAGGTGCTGGCCGATCGCGCCCTGGGCCTGCCGCCCCTGAACGGCGCCCTCGCCCGCGACATGATCGGCCGAACCCGGGTCTCGCGCCTCCTGGCCGGCTACCGCGACCGTCCGCCCGCCGACCTCGACGCCCTGGCGGACCTGCTGGTCGCGGTCGGCCGGCTCGCCGTCGACCTGCCGCAGGTGACCGAGCTGGACCTGAACCCCGTGCTCTGCGACGCCTCCGGCGCCCTTGTGCTGGACGCCCGCATCGCGGTGCGCGAGCCCGACGCCAAGGCCGCTCGCCCGGCCATGGCCACATGCGAGTGACCCGGGCGACCTGAACCGCCGCCGGCGCACACGCCGGCCAGGTTGGCGCAAAAATTCGGCCCCATGTCACGTTCATGGGCGCCTGCCTCGTCTGGATATCGCAGCCCATCCGAGCCAGACAGGAGATCGCCATGAGCGCCCGCACCAACCCCTTCGTCGCCGCCCCGCAACTGATGCAGCAGCTGATCGACTACGGCGCGACCCTGCTCGTCGACGGCCTCGAGCCCAGCCTGATCAAGCTCGTGGGCCTGCGCGCCTGCCAGATCAACGGCTCGGCCTCCGGGCTGCAGCGCTACGTCACCGAGGCCCGGAACCTGGGCGAAAGCAATGCGCGGATCGACCTCCTGGCGGCCTGGCGCGACACGCCGCTCTACAGCGAGCGCGAGCGGGCGGCGCTGGCCTGGACCGAGGCGCTGACCCGGGTGGCCGACACCCGCGCGCCGGACGAGGACTATGCGGCGGTCCGGGCCCAGTTCACCGAGACCGAGGAGGTGCGCCTGACGCTGCTGATCTGCGCCTTCAACACCTTCAACCGCGTGGCCGTCGGCCACCGCCTGCCGCCGCAGGTGGAGGCGGAACGGCAGGCCGCCTGATGGCGGGCGCGACCGCGGCCGACGCCGCCGCCGCGGCCGCGGTGTTCGACCCGCTCCGGCCCCGGCTGGTGCGGGTCGCCTACCGCATGCTCGGCTCGGTCGCCGACGCCGAAGACGTGGTGCAGGAGGCCTTCATCCGCTGGCTGGGGACCGACCGGTCCGCGGTGCGCGAGCCGGAGGCGTTCCTGCGCCGCGTCGTCGCGCGCCTGGGCCTCGACCAGTTGAAGTCCGCCCGGGCCCGGCGCGAGACCTACATCGGCCCCTGGTTGCCGGAGCCGGTCGTCGAGGCCACGGAGGCGGCGCCCGACGAGGTCACCCTGCCGCTGCTGCTGGCGCTGGAACGGCTGTCCCCGCTGGAGCGCGCGGCCTTCCTGCTGCATGACGTGTTCGGCCTCGGCTTCCAGGAGGTGGGCGAGACGGTCGGGCGCGACCCTGCGGCCTGCCGGCAGCTGGCCGCCCGCGCCCGCACCCATGTCCGCGCCGCGCGCCCGCGCTTCCCGGTGTCGAAGGATCGCGGCCTGGAGATCGCGGCGGCGTTCTTCGCCGCCTCGCGCAGCGGCGACCTCGCCCGCTTGCGGAGCCTGCTGGCCACCGACGTGGTCCAGCTGGCCGACGGCGGCGGCAAGGCGCCGGCGGCCCTGGAGCCGTTCGCCGGCCTCGCCGCCGTCCTGGCCGTGCACGAGACCCTGGCGGGCGTGTTCGCAGCCGCGCCATCCCGCCTGCTCGGCTATGGCCTGGTCAATGGCCTGCCTGGGTTCGTGACCCTGGAGGGCGGCGACATCCTGCAGACCACCGCCCTCGCCATAGAGGGCGGCCGCGTCAGCGCCATCTACGTGGTGCGCAATCCCGACAAGCTCACGGACGTCCGCCGCCGGTTCTCGAGCTGGGCCGCGGGCGCGGCCCCATGAAGCACATGCGCCGCGATCGGTTACGGCATAAATTGACAGCGCTGTCTCTTCGGGCATTCTGAGCGGGAGAGGCGGCCTGATCCGCCCCGCGAGAGGAAACCCGTCGTGCAAGCTCGCCTGCCAGTCGTCCCCGCCGCAACGGTCGACACCCGTGACCATAGTCTCCTGCTGGGGCTGACGATGGCGCTCTTCTTCGCCTTCGGCTTCTGCACCGTGCTGGTGGACACCCTGGTGCCCAAGCTCAAGGCGGTGTTCTCGCTCAGCTACACCGAGGTGATGCTGACCCAGTTCTGCTACTTCCTGGCCTACTTCCTGGTGTCCGGGCCTGCGGGATGGCTGATCACCAAGGTCGGCTACCTGCGCGGCGTGACCATCGGCGTCCTGGTGATGGCGCTGGGGTGCCTGCTGTTCACCCCGGCGGCGGATGCGGGCAGCTACCCGGCCTTCCTGGGGGCCCTGTTCATCCTCGCCAGCGGCGTCACCATCGTGCAGGTGGCGGCCAACCCGCTGGCCGCGACCCTGGGCGACCCGGCCAAGGCCCACAGCCGCCTGACCCTGGCCCAGGCCTTCAACTCGGTGGCGACCATGGTCGGGCCGCTGTTCGGCGCGGCGCTGATCCTGTCGCACGTGCGCACCGCGCCGCCGCGGGGGCTGTCGCCTGCGATGCTGGGAGCGTTCCGCCGCGCCGAGGCCCAGAGCCTGCAGGCGCCGTTCCTCGGCATCGCGGCCGTCCTGCTGCTGCTGGCCCTGGTCTGCTGGAGCCTGCGCAAGCGCACCCCGCCCGCGCCGCGCACCGAGGGCGGTTCCCTGGGACGCCTCCTGCGCAACCGGCGACTGATGCTGGGGGCGCTCTCGATCTTCGCCTACGTCGGGGCCGAGGTGGCCATCGGCAGCGCCATCGCCAACTACCTGATGAGCCCGCGCGTCCTCGGCGCCGCGCCGCAGACCGCCGGCTCCCTGGTCAGTGTCTACTGGGGCCTGGCCATGTGCGGGCGGTTCATCGGCGTGCTGGTGCTGCGCAAGGCCCCGCCGGGCCTGGTCCTGGCGGGTTGCGCCAGCGGCGCGGCGCTGCTGGCGCTGACGTCGGCGCTCACGGCCGGGCCCGTGGCGGCCGCGGCGATCCTGGCGGTGGGCCTCTTCAACTCCATCATGTTCCCGACCATCTTCACCCTGGCGCTGGAGGGGCTCGAGCAGGAAGCGGCCCAGGGCTCGGGCCTGATCTGCCAGGCCATCGTGGGCGGGGCGGTGGTGCCGCTGGCGTTCGGCTTTGCGGCGGACCACGTGGGCATCAACCTGGCCCTGTTCGTGCCGGTGGCCTGCTACGCCTGGATCATCGGCTACGGGATCCTGGCCTTCACGGGCGCCTTCGCCGCGCGCAAGCCGGCGCGCCTCGGCGAAGCGCTGGTATGAGCGGCGGCTCAGCGCACCCTGCGGACCGGCAGCACGGCCAGGGAGCCCGCGACGGAGGCGCAGGCCGCGAGGACCAGGACCCAGCGGATGTCGGCGTGCTGGGCCTGCAGCAGCAGCCCCGCCGCCCATGGGGCCAGCACCTGCGGCGCGGTGTTCGACAGGTTCACGATCCCCAGGTCGCGCCCTGCGCCGCGGGCGGACGGCAGCACCTGGGTGACCAGCGCCAGGTCCGCGGCGTAGTAGGAGCCCACGCCACAGCCATAGACGGCGTAGAGCACGACCACCGCGCCCCAGTCGTGAGCCAGCGCCAGGCCCACCAGCGCGGCCGCCATCAGCACCGCCCCGCCCACCACGAACACCTTGCGCCGGCCCAGCCGGTCCGAGAGGCGGCCCGCGACCAGGCCCGCCGCGACGTTGAATACGCCGGAGATGATCGCCAGCTGCGCCACGCCGCGCGCCGCGCCGGCGTCGGAGCCGCCGTGGCCGACGCCGTCGCGGACGTAGAACAGCAGGTAGGTCTGAACGAGGCTGAGCGCCGTCACCACCAGGAACCGCCCGGCCCAGACCCACAGAAAGTCCCGCGTCGCCCCGGGGGGCGGCGGCGCGATCGGGGCGGCGCTGGCGCGAGCGGCCGCCGCCTGGGGCTGCGGGTCGCGGATCAGCAGGGCGAAGGGCACGATGCCGGCCAGGACGATGGCCGCCAGGGCCGCCAGCCGCGCAGGCTCGCTGGTCAGCCATCCGCCGATCACCGCCGAGCCGACCATGGTCCCGAGCGGAAAGCCGAGGCCCGCCAGCGCCGCGACCCAGCCGCGCTGGGCCGGCGGCACCCGGTCCGGGATCAGCGCCAGGAGCGGGGCGAAGATGAAGTTGAACGCCACCTGGAAGACCAGCATCGCCGCAATCAGGCCCGCGGGGGTGCGCGCCCCGCCGATCGCCGCATAGCTGGCCGCGGTGGCCACCGCGCCGACCAGCAGCCACGGCCGGCGCCGTCCCCAACGGCTGCGGGTGCGGTCGCTGAGCCAGCCTGCGCCGAGGTTCGCCAGGGCCGCGGCCAGCGCCCCCAGCGAGGCCACCAGCCCCAGCATCTCGCCCTTCTGGCCCGGCGCGAGCAGCGAGACCTTCAGCGGCAGGACGATCTGCAGCAGGGGCATGAAGCTGACGAAGGCGACAACCTGGGCCAGAACGAAGCCGGCGATGAACGCGCCGCCAACCTCCGGCTGGGCCGCCGTGGGCTCGGCTGCGACCGGCTCGTGGGCCGCGCTAACCACGGATCGGGTCTCGTCGCATGAGGGCCTTTCGGTTGACGATGCGGACGCCCTGGGCGATGCCAACCCCATGACCGCCGTGACGATCTATGATGTTGCTCGCGAAGCCGGCGTGTCCATCAAGACCGTCTCGCGGGTCCTGAACAAGGAACCCAACGTCCGCGGCGCCACGCGCGAGAAGGTGCAGCGTGCGGCCGAGGCCCTCGGCTACCATCCCAGCCTCTTCGCCCGCAGCCTGGCCGGCTCCCGCTCGCACGTGATCGCCGCCTTCGTGGACGCGGCCTTGACCATCGACCACTGGCGCGGCGAGCGCACCACCGACTACCTTACCCGCGTGCAGCTGGGCGCCACGCTGGAGTGCCGCGAGGCGGGCTACCACTTCATGCTCGAGCTGGTGGACCACGACCCGCTGACGGTGAGCCGGGAGATCCGCAACGTGCTGGGCGCGCTGAAGCCCGACGGCGCCCTGCTGACCCCACCCAGTTCCGACGACCCGGTCGTCCTGGCGCTGCTGGCCGAGGCCGGCGTGCCCTATGTGCGGCTGGGCGCGGAATCGCCCGGCGGCGGCGGGCTGCGACTGCACATGGACGACGCCGGCGCCGCCGCCGCGCTTACCGAGCACCTGATCGGCCTGGGCCATCGGCGCATCGGCTTCATCATGGGCGATGCGCACCATGCCGCCAGCCTGCGCCGCCTCGCCGGGTTCCGCGACGCCATGGCGCGGCACGGACTCGACCTGCCGGAGAGCCTGGTTCAGCCGGGCGACTTCACCTTCCAGTCGGGGGTGGTGAGCACGCGGGCGCTGCTCGCCCTGCCGCAGCCGCCGACGGCGATCATCGCCAGCAACGACGACATGGCCCTGGGCTGCCTGGCGGCCATGGGCGACGTGGGCCTGACCGCCCCGCGGGACCTCTCCGTGGCGGGCTTCGACGACAGCAACAGCGGCCGCGCCAGCCGCCCGCCGCTGACCACCATCCGCCAGCCGCTGGTGGAGTTGGCCGCCATGGGCGTGCGCGCCCTGATCTCCGGCGAGGTGGGGACCGGCGCCGACCGCGACGTCAGCGCCCTGCCCTTCGCCCTGCAGGCGCGGGCGTCCACCGGACCCGCGCCGGGCGCCGCCGTGTCGGACGGGGGCTAGCTGCGCGGACAGCTGGCGTCGCCGGTGTTCGAAACCAGGCGCGCCTCCTGCAGGCGTACAGTGAGCGGCCCGCGCGTCTCGATCACCAGCGGCTCGGTCACCCGCGTCATCACCGCGCCCGCGTCGCGGAAGCAGGAGAGCTTCACCCGCGCGGTGCGCCAGCCGGTGTCCGCCCCAGAGAACAGCGACCCGGCCTCCAGGCCCGCCCCGCAGCCGGCCCCGCAGGTAATGGCAAGGCGAACGTCCGAGCCCGCCGGCCGCACCACGCGGTAGCGGAGGTAGAGCGCCATGTCGCCGGTGGTCTGGCGCGACAGGTCCACGGTGGCGCCGCCGATGGCCAGGCGGCCCGGGCCGGTCCAGGTCGCCTGGCGGACGTTCTCCTGGGCGCCGTCGTCCGCCGCGGCGAGGTTCACGCCGCCGCTGGCCGCGAACCGCCAGGGCTCGGGCGTGTGGCCGGCGACGAAGAAGCGTTCGACGTTCAAGGCGGGGGGCGTTGGGCCGGGATTCTCGTCGAGCTGCGCCACCGGGGCGGCATGGGCGTAGCTGAGGCCATAGCCGTAGGGGAACTGGGGCGCATAGCCTGCGTCGCCGCGGTGCGTGGGCGTCGCGGCCGCCAGTCGGGGCCAGGACACCGGCAGCCGGCCGGTGAAGTCGTAGGCCACGGCCCCGTCAGGACGCCGGAACAGCACGTCCGCCACACCCTCCCCCTGCGACCCCGGCAGCCACGCCGCGACGAAGGCGTTCGAGGCGTTGATCTCCGGATTGGTCCACAGGGGCCGCCCGGACAGGAACACCGAGACCACGGGGATCCCCTGGCTCCGCAGCCGCTTGAGCAGCGCCAGGTCGCGCTTGTCGCCGGGCTGGTATTCGAGGCTGGGCAGGTCGCCCTGGAATTCCGCGTAGGGCGTCTCGCCAAACACGACGATGGCCACGTCCGGCCGATGCGCGAAGCGGCCGTCGGGCGCGAGTTCGGCCTCACCGCCGGCCGCCTTCACCGCCGCGGCGATGCCGCCCCAGATGGAGTGACCGCCCGGGAAGTCGGCGTTGGTGTTGCCTGTCCCCTGCCACGAGATCGTCCAGCCGCCGGACTGACGGCCGATATCGTCAGCGGCCTCGCCCGCCACCAGGACGCGCGCGCTTGGCTTCAGCGGCAGGACGCCATCGTTCTTCAGCAGCACCAGCGAGCGGCGCACCGCCTCGCGGGCCAGCGCCCGGTGCGCCGGCGTCCCCAGCCGGTCCAGCTGGCCCGCCAGCGGCCGCGGGCCGGCGAAGAGGCCCAGCTTGAACTTCACGCGCAGGATCCGCCGGACCGCATCATCCAGCCGCGCCATGCTGATCTGGCCCCTCCTCACCTCGCGGAGCAGGTTCCCGTACAGCTCGCGCCAGCTGTCGGGCGCCATGTACATGTCCAGCCCGGCGATCATCGCCTGGGGACAGTCGGTGTTGGAGCAGCCGGCCACCTGGCCGTGGGCGTTCCAGTCGTCGACCACGAAGCCCTCGAACCCCATCCGGCCCTTCAGCACGTCGGTGATCAGGCTGCGGTTGGCGCTGTGCTTGGCCCCGTTCCAGCTGGAGAACGAGGTCATCACGGTCAGGACGCCCGCGTCGATGGCCGGCGGATAGCCCTGGGCGTGGATCGCGATCAGCTCCGACTCCGGGATCGCCGCATCGCCCTGGTCCTTGCCGCCCGTCGTGGCGCCGTCGCCGAGGAAGTGCTTGGCCGAACCCGCGACATGGGCCGGATCCAGCGGACGGCCAGGCGTGAGCTCGCCCTGCAGGCCCAGGGTCATCTGGCCCGCATAGCTGCGCACGATCTCGGGATCCTCGCCGTAGCCCTCGTAGCTGCGGCCCCAGCGCCAGTCGCGCGGCACCGCTACGGTCGGGCCGAAGGTCCAGTCGACGCCGGTGGCCGCCACCTCCTCCGCCGTCGCCGCGCCGATGCGGCGGACCAGCTCGGGATCGCGGGCGGCCCCCAGCCCGACGTTGTGCGGGAAGATGGTGGCGCCGATGATGTTGTTGTGGCCGTGCACGGCGTCGACGCCGAAGATCACCGGGATCGGCGTGTGGCCGGGGCGGGCCTCCATGGAGACCGCGCGGAAGTCCGCGGCCAGCTTGACCCAGGCGGGCGCCGGGGCGCGGTCGTCGCCGTTGGGGCCCGAGTTGCCCCCGGCCAGGATCGAGCCCAGCGGATAGGTGCGCAGGTCCTCCGGCCGGATCGAGCCGATGTCGGCCTGCACGGTCTGGCCGACCTTCTCCTCGACGCTCATGCGCGCCATCAGTTCGGTGATCGCCTGCTCGGTGGCCGGATCGGTGATCGCGGCCGGACTATGCGCCGCGGGCCATAGGTCCGGATGGGCGACGGCGTCGGCGGGTCCGGCCGGCAAGGCCGGTGAGACGAGCGCCAACGAGAGTGCAGCGGCGAGAAGGCCGACCCTTCCCACACCCGCGTGCGGGTTCGGCATCAGACGCGATCCAGAAAAAAGGCGGCCAGAAGAGAGGCGGCCAGGCAGGAGGCCGCCCCGAAAAAGGCCGGCGTGGAGTCCCGGGAGCCGCCGGAGCGGCCCCGGGCCGGGCGACTAGAAATCAACCCGGAAATCCATGCCGAAGGTGCGGGGAGGTTGGTATTGGGAGGTGTAGATGTTGTCGCTGGTCGCGCCGGCGTTGGTCCGCACCTTCTTATCCTCGAGGTTCTGCACCCATGCGGTGATCGACCAGGGCCGATCGGCGTTGACGCGGTACTCGAGGTTCAGGTCGGTGCGATGCCAGCTGCGCTGCTTGTCGCCGGCGCCGTCGTGCAGCAGGCTGAGCCAGCTGGACGTCTCGTAGTGGAAGCTGGCCCGGGGCGTCAGGGTCGCGCCGTTCCCCAGGTGGAAGTCGTGCTGGTAGACCACCTGGGTGGCGAAGTCCGGCGCGTGCGGCAGGGTGTTGCCGGTCACGTCCACGCAGGCGCCGATCCGCGAGTCCGGGCACGGCGACGGCAGGTTGGCGTAGTCGTTACTGCCCAGCAGGCCCGAGCCCGCCTTGGTGTGCAGGAAGGCCACATAGGCCTGCAGCATGTCGTCCGCGGTCGGTCGGAAACTGAGCTCGCTCTCGAACCCGGTGACCTTGGTCTTGCCGCGCAGGTTGGAGATGGCCAGGCCGTGGCCGCCGTCCGAGAACGTGACCGGGGCGGCCTGTTGGAAGTTCTTGAAGTCCTCATGGTAGAGGGCGTTGTTCCAGGTCGCCCGCCCGCCCAGGAAGGTCAGCTTCAGGCCGGCCTCGTAGTTGGTCAGGGTCTCGGGCCTGTAGAACAGGCCGCCGTCCTGGGTGCCGCCGGACTTGTAGCCCGTAGAGACGCTGGCGTAGGCCAGCAGGCCCTGGGTGAGGTCGCCCTCGGCCCGCGCCAGCCAGGTCAGCTTGTCGGATTTGAAGCTCGCGTCGTTGTGCTGGTAGGTGTTGAAGCACCGCGGGTTCTGGGCGGGCGACAGGGGGTCCGTGCCCGGGTCGATCGGGACCTGCGGACAGGCCGCGTTGAAGGCCCAGGCGTTGTTCGTGCCGCGCTCGTTCTTGCGGTGGTCTGACGTGTAGCGCAGCCCGCCTGTGACCCGGAACTGATCCGAGAAGTTCCACGTCGCCTGGCCGAACGCGGCCTCCGAACGCACGGTCTCCTTCGGCTGGATGAACGAGCCCTGCCACCCAACGGTGCCGATCTCGGTGCCGTTGAAGATCGGGATGTCGAAGCGGATCTTGTTGTCCTCGGCCTGGTAGTAGAGGCCCAGGATCCAGTCGATGGTGTGCTTGCCGGTCGATTTGACCTGCACCTCGTGGCTCATGCTCTCGTAGCGCGAGTAGTTGGTGCGGTCCTCCTGGTGGGTCGTGGAGGGGTCCGCGAACCAGCGCGGCGCGTGCGTGCCGCCGTCCTGGTCGAAGTCCGACTCGCCGGTGTAGTGCGAGTAGCCGGCGATGTAGGTGAAGGCGATGTCCGGGTTGAACTGGTAGTCCATCCGGCTGCGGATGGTGTTGACGTCGCGGTGCACATACCCGGGGGTGTCGGCCAGGATCGACCAGAACTTCTGCCCCGGACGGGGCGTCTGCATCAGGTTGGCGTCGAGCGTGCCGCGGTCGGCGAAGTACTCGTAGGAGAGGTTCCACGAGAACTGGTCGTTCGGCTTCCAGAGGGCGCTGAGCCGCACGGCGCTCTGGTCCTGCGAGCTGTAGCGCGGGCCGTTCTGGATGAAGAGGTTCGGGTCGATGGCGCGGAAGCCGGCTGCCGTCCCCCCCGCCGCCAGATAGGCCGCCCGCTGGGCGTCGATGCCCGGGATCTGGCCGGTCGGGCTCTGGTAGGAAACGTAGCCGTCGTGCTCCTCGTGCGCCGCGGCGAACCGCAGGGCCAGGGTGTCGGTGATCGGCACGTTCACGGCGCCGCGCGCCCGCAGCCGCCCATAGTTGCCGCCGCCCAGGGTGAAGGTCCCGTAGACGCTGTCCAGGGTCGGTTTGGCGGTCTGCATGTTGACCGCGCCGGCCGTGGAGTTGCGGCCCCAGAGCGTGCCCTGCGGACCGCGCAGCACCTCGATCGAGTCGAGGTCGAACAGCATCGAGGACGCGCCCTCGGCCCGCGGGCTGTAGACGCCGTCGACGAAGAGCGCGACCTCCGGGTCGGCATATTCGGTCTTGGCCGAGTCGTTGCCGATGCCGCGCATGGTCAGGGTGATGACGCCGTGGTCGCCCTGGGTGGTCGCTGCGAAGCTGGGCGCGAGGCGAGTCGCGTCGGCGATGGTCACCACCCGCTCCTTCTCGAGCGTCTGGCGGCTCAGCGCGGTCACCGCGATCGGCGTCTCCTGCAGCCTCGTCTCGCGGCGGGTCGCCGTGACGATGATCTCGTCCAGCGCCACGCCGTTCGAGGCGTCCTGGCCCGCGGCCCGGCCGCGTGCGGCCTGGGCGTTCGCCTCGCCGCCTACGGCCACACCGCCGATGACCACACAGGTGGCCGCCGAAGCGCAAAGCAGGGTTCTAAAATTCATCCCCCGGTTTCCTTCCCTCCGCGGAACGTGCTTGCCTGCCGTTCCTGATCCTTGCCCGCGAGGCCCTCAAGGAGCTTTTGCGAAGCATGTCGGTGACGTAATGACAGCGCTATCTGGCAGCGCTGTCAATTGTAGATTATTCAATGGGCCAAACATTCTGGGAGGAAGCAGCATGGCGGCCGTGAAGCGAGTGCTGATCGTGGGCGGGGGCGCGGCGGGCTGGCTGACCGCCGCCTACCTCGCTGCAACCCTGACGCGACACCGGCGCGACATCGAGATTCGCCTCGTGGAGTCGCCGGAGATCGGCATCCTCGGCGTCGGCGAGGGGACCTTCCCCTCCATCCGCGGGACCCTGTCGGCCATCGGCCTGTCGGAGGCGGCGTTCATGCAGGGCGCCAACGCCACCTTCAAGCAGGGGGTGCTCTTCGCCAACTGGGTGCGGCCCAAGGGCGCCGGCGGCCGGGACGCCTACTTCCATCCGTTCAACGCACCAAGCGCGCGCCCTGGCGGTCCCGAGTTGGTGCCGTACTGGGTGACCGGCGCCGCCGGGCCCGAGCGGCCGCTCGCCCAGGCCGTGACCCTGCAGGCCACGGTCGCCGAGGCGTTCCGGGGGCCCAAGCGCGCCAGCGACCCGGACTGGGTCGGGCCGATGAACTACGCCTTCCATTTCGACGCCGTCCGCTTCGCCGCCTACCTGCGCGAGGAGGCCAAGCGCCTGGGCGTGGCCCACCTGCAGGCCACGGTGGACCGGGTCGAGCTGGACGAGACCGGCGCGGTCGCCCAGGTCCACACCCGTGAGCTAGGGCCGCTCGGCGCCGACCTCTTCGTGGACTGCACCGGCTTCCGCTCGGCCCTCATCGGCGAGGCTCTCGGCGCGCCGTTCCGCGAGGTCCGCGACGTGCTGTTCGCCGACCGTGCGGTGGCGATCCAGGTCCCCTACCCGCGCCCCGATTCGCCCATCGCGCCCTACACCCTCTCCACCGCCCACGAGGCCGGCTGGACCTGGGACATCGGGCTCACGGAGCGCCGCGGCGTCGGCTACGTCTATTCCAGCGCGCATACGGACGATGGGCGCGCCGAGGCGGTGCTGCGCGACTACATCGGCCCGGCGGCCGAGCCGCTGAGCGCGCGGCAGCTGCGCTTCCGGCTGGGCTTCCGCGAGCGCCAATGGATCCGCAACTGCGTGGCGGTGGGCCTGTCCGGCGGCTTCCTGGAGCCACTGGAGTCGTCCGGCATCGGGATGATCGAGGCCGCGATCTACCTGATCGCCCACCTGTTCCCGCACGATGGCGACATGGAGCCCGTGGCGCGGCTGTTCAACAGCCAGATGACCGCCCGCTACGCCCGCATCGTCGACTTCCTGAAGATGCACTACTGCCTGAGCCAGCGGCCCGAACCGTTCTGGCGCGACAACGCCGCCGCGGCCTCGATCCCCGACTCGCTGGCCGATCAGCTGCGCATGTGGCGGGCCCGGCCCCCGCATCGGCTCGACTTCGTGGCCGACCTGGAGATGTACCCGCCGTCCAGCTGGCAGTTCGTGCTCTACGGCATGGAGTTCCAGACCGACCCGTCGGGCCTGGCGGGCGGTTTCGGCGACACCGCGACCGCGCGCTGGGAGTTCGACACCCTGGCCGACGTTTCCCGGCGGGCCCTGGCCGACCTTCCCGACCACCGCGCCCTGGTGCAGAGCAAGCACGCCGAACGGGTCGCCGCGTGAGCGGCCCGGCGCCGGGCCGCCGGTACGCGGCCTTGGCGTTCTGGTTCGGCTGCGGTGCGGTGACGGCGGGCGCCCTCCTGCACCTGCCCATGTTCCTGATGGCTCGCCACAACGGCTATCTGCTGGCGGGCATGCCGATGGACGCCGGGATGCTGTGGGGCATGGCGCTGATCGTGCTCGGCGTCGGGGCCGCGGGCTACGGCCTGCTGCCGGCGGCGCGGGAGCCCATCGCGCCTGTCACCGCCCGCCCGTCGGAGGACGCGCCGCTCAACCGCGCCCACCTGCTGCTGATGGCCGTGCTGGTGGCGGCCCTGGTGGTGGACGTGATGAAGCCGGCCAGCCTCGGCTTCGTCCTGCCCGGGATGCGCGCGGAATATGGCCTGTCGAAATCGATGGCCGCCTGGCTGCCGTTCTCCGCCCTGAGCGGCACCTTCGCCGGCTCGCTGGCCTGGGGGATGCTGGCGGACCTCTATGGGCGACGCGCCTCCATCCTGCTGTCCACCATCCTCTTCGTCGGCACCTCGATCTGCGGGGCCATGCCCTCCTTCGCCTGGAACGCCGGCATGTGCTTCCTGATGGGCGCGGCCGCCGGCGGGCTGCTGCCGGTGGTCTATGCCCTGCTCGCCGAGACCATGCCGGCGCGGCACCGGGGCTGGGCCCTGGTCCTGGTGGGCGGCCTGGGCGCGGCGGGCGGCTACGTGGCGGCCAGCGCCGGCTCGGCCCTGCTGCAGCCGCTGTTCGGCTGGCGGATCATGTGGTTCCTGAACGTCCCGACCGGGCTGCTCCTGGTGCTGCTGAGCGGCCTGATCCCCGAGTCGCCGCGCTTCATGATCGCCGCGGGCCGGATCGAGGCCGCGCGAGCCGTCCTGGCGCGCTTTGGCGCGGCCCTGATCGTCGAGGCGCCGCGCGCGGCCGCCCCGGCCCCGCGGATGTCGGGCGCCCTGGGCGTCGCCCTCACCGCCGCGGGGTTGGCGTGGGGACTGATCACCTTCGGCGTCCTGCTGTGGCTTCCCGCGGAGCTGGTGGCCGCCGGCCATCCGATCGCGGCCACCAGCCGCCTCCTGGCCCAGTCGGCCCTGCTGGCCCTGCCCGCCTCCGCGGTCTCGGCCGTGCTCTACGCCCGGTGGCAGGCGAAGGGGACGCTGCTGGCCGCCCTGGCGGTGACGGCGGCGGGTCTGGCCGGCCTGGCGCTGCTGGGGCCCGAGACCGCGCCGATCCTCCTCGCCGCCGCGATCCTGGTGGGCAGCAACAGCCTGCTCGCGACCCTCCTGCCCTATACGGCCGAGCTCTTCCCGGCGGCGATGCGCGGCCGCGCCACCGGCTGGGTCTCCGGCGCGACCAAGTCCGGCGGCATCCTGGCCCAGGGCTTCGGGCTCGCGGGCGTGCTGCCGGCGATCGCCCCGGCGGCAGGCCTCGTCGCCCTGCTGCTGGCTGGCGCAGGGGTGCTCATCTGGCGCTTCGGGGCGGAAACCCGCGGCCGGCGGCTGGAGGATCTTGAATCCGGGGCCGTCCTCGAGGCCGCAGCCATCGCGGCGGAGTAACGCTCGCCGCCAAGGGCCTGGCGGTCAGCGCCCCGCGGGCTGGAACAGCTCCAGGACATTGCCCGAGGGATCCTCGGCCAGGATCTGCGATCCGCCCGGCCCAGAGAGGATATCGTTGCGGAACTGGACGCCCTCGTCGCGCAGGCGCGCCACCTCCGCGGCGAGGTCGCCCATCACCAGCTGCAGGCGGTTCCAGCCGCCCGGCTCGGGCTGCCGGCCGTCGGGCATCGGTCTTCCCGCCGAGCTGGTCCGGCCGCTCAGCAGGATGCGGATCGGCCCGCGCTCCACCGAAGCGAAGGCCGGCGCGGCGTTGAGCTGCACGGCGAACCCGAAATGGCCGACGTACCAGTCGACCGCGGCCTGCACGTCGCTGACCATGTACCGTACGTTCACGGAGCTCTCGCTCATGGTGGGCCTCCTTCGGGCGGTTCAGGGCGCGAGCGTGCGCCGGAGCAGGGTCTGCAGCGCCGCCAGTATGGCCGCGCGGTCGCCGCCGCTTGCGACGGCATGGGCGGCCTCGTCGACGGCGGCGAACAGCAGGCGGGCCGTAGGATCCGGATCCACCGGCGCGAAAGCCCCCGCTTCCTGGCCGGCCCGGATCACCGCGGCGATCCGCAGGACCCCGTTGTGCGCCAGTGGCCGGCGCTCGGCGAAGTCGGAATGGAACAGGGCCTCGCCGATCCCGCGCCGCGAAAGGGTGAAGTCCACAAATGCGCAGGCTTGCGAGGCGACCAGGCCCGGCCAGTCGATCGGACCCTCAACTTCCGTCGGCAGCGGATAGGCCGTGTCGAACTCGGTCACCAGGCGGTCGCGCAGGGTCTCCAGCAGGTCGTCCCAGGTCGGGAAGTAGAGAAAGAAGGTGCCCTTCGCGACGCCCGCCTCGCGCACCACGTCTTCCACCCGCACCTGGCTCCCGTGCGCCTGCAGCAGCCGCTCGGCGGCCTGCACGATCTCCAGCTTCCGCGCCTCGGGCTGGAGGCGCCGCCGCGCGGGCTTGCCCATCGAGCCTTCTCCTGATGACCAAGGGTCATTAGCTACTGACCAACGGTCAGTGTCAAGCACCCATCGGGTTCATCGGCGCCTCGGATGCGAACACTCAGGTCCAGCCGGGCGCGCGACCTTTCACGCGCCGGCGGCTTGGCCCCCGTCACGACTCGCCGGTCTCATCCCGCGATGGGCCACCCCTATTCGGAGCTGCTGAAGGACCGCCCGCTGCGCCTGCTCTGGGGCGGCCTGACGCTGTCGGCCATCGGCAGCGAGTTTTACCGCGTGGGCGCGATCTGGCTGGCGGTGAAGATCGCCGGCGCCAATTCCGCCTTGATGATCACGGCCCAGGCCGGCGCCATGCTGGCTGTAAGCCTGCTTGCGGGCCCGGTGATCGAGACTCTGCCGCGGCGCGCATTCCTGATCTGGGGCGAGATCCTTTCGGCGCTTGTCGCCGGCGGCATCGTCCTCGCCGGCCTGGCGCATGGGCTGAGCTTTGCGCATCTGGTCGCCGCGGGGGTGACGCTGGGGGCGATCTCCGCAATGTCGCGGCCCGTGTTCCTCTCGAGCCTGCCGACTCTCGTGCCCGGCAAGGTGCGGGAAGCGAACGGGCTCTTCGATTCCAGTATGAGGATCGCCCAGGCTGGCGGCCCCTTCCTGGTCTCGCTTGCGCTCAAGGCGGTCCCGCCGATCCATCTCCTGACGGTCAACGCGGTCACCTTCCTCGCCTCGGCGGCTTCGCTGGCATGGCTTCGGCGCCCCCTCGACGGCGCCGGCCCGGGCCCGGTCGGTGCGGCCAGCGTGCTGCGCCGCCTTGGGCGGGGCCTGATCGCAGCAAACGGTGTCCCGGGCGTCCGCAGCGTCCTGGTCGCGACCGGTGTCCGCGGCGGCGCCTATGCGCTCGGCTATGGCGTGGCGCTGCCGCTGCTTTTCGCAGGCGCTCACGCGGGCCTGCCGGGGCTGGCCGTGGTGCTGGGTGTCGGCGCCACAACGGAGACCCTCTCCACGCCGCTGCTCGTCCTGACCCAGCCGCGCCGGCCGCTCCGCCGCCTGTTCGAAGGCTACATGATCATTGGGCTGAGCCTGGCGGCAATGGGCCTGGCGGCCGCCCTGCTGGCCGGTGCGCCATCCATTTGGCTGGTGGCGGTGCTCTCGGCCACGGCAGCCATGATCGGCTTCGGCAACAGCGTCGCCACACTGCAGCTGACAAGCTTTCTCGCAAGCCGGCTGGACGGCGACGACTATGCCGCCGTCCTGCGCCTCCGCTACGTCGTGATCATCGGCTCGATGATGCTCGCCACCGCCGCCGGCCCCGCCTTGCTTTCGCGCCTGGGCCCCGCGTGGACCATCCTCCTGTGCGGCCTGGCTGCGCTCGCCGCGGCCGGTCCGGCCCTCCTCGCGCGAACCACCGCCATGTACGGGCCGGGATTCACGGTTCGCTGAGGCTCAGGCGGCTATTCGGTGGTGCGGGCGGTCGGGGTCGAACCGACACGGGCCTTGCGGCCCTACGGATTTTAAGTCCGTTGCGTCTACCAATTCCGCCACGCCCGCGCGATTCCGGTTTACGAGCCCCCGCCGCGCCGCGCCAGCGGTCGCGTTATCTGCCCGCCGCCCGGAACGCAGGCCCGTGACCCGCGGTTGGAAGGGCGCGCCGCCCGTTGCGCGGCCGCGCTCTCTCCAGATCGCGAGGTTCCCATGTTCGTGCTCCCCGAGCTTCCCTACGGCTACGACGCGCTCGCCCCCTACCTGTCGTCGGACACCCTGCACACCCACCACGACAAGCACCACAAGGCCTATGTGGAGAAGACCAACGAGCTGGCGGCGAAGGCGGGGCTCTCGGGGCGGCCGCTGGAGGACGTGGTCCGCGAGGCGCACCGCCAGGGCGACAAGAAGCTGTTCAACAACGCCGCCCAGGCCTGGAACCACGCCTTCTTCTGGCTCTCCATGCGCCCGGCGGGCGGCGGCCAGCCCGGCGGGGACCTGGCCGCCGCGATCCAGCATTTCGGCGGCCTGCAGGCGCTGAAGGACGCCTTCGTCGAGGAAGGCGTCGGCCACTTCGCCTCCGGCTGGGCCTGGCTGGTCACGGGCTCGGAGGGCCTGAAGGTGATCTCGACCCACGACGCGGAAGACACCCTGGTGCGCGAGGGCCTCTTCCCGCTCCTGGTCTGCGACCTGTGGGAACACGCCTACTACCTGGACTACAAGAACGACCGGAAGGCGTTCCTGCAGCGCTGGTTCGAGAACGTCGCCAATTGGGACTTCGCCGCCGCCCAGCTGGCCGCGGCCAACGGCCAGGGGCAGGCGTTCCGCTATCCGCAGCCGTCCAGTGACAGCGACCGAGGCGCGCCGACCCCGCAGCCGACCCAGCCGCACGCCTAGGTCAGAAGACCCGGTCAGAAAACCCGGCGGCTCCAGTAGTCCGACCGGCGGCCGTCGCGGTAGCAGGCGCGTTCGTGGCGGTTGCACCGCACCCCGTCGGCCGGGCTGAACCAGTCGTCGTGGTGCTTGTCCTTGGAGGCCAGGGCGGCGCCCAGGATCGCCGCGCCGATCACCGCCCCGGCGATGGCCGCGCCGTTGTCCTTGTCGCCGCGGTCCCGGTTGTTGTCGCCGCGCTCGGCCTCCACGAAGCGCACGTCGCGGACGTCCAGCGCGTAGGTGGCGCCGGTGCGGCCGTTGAAGGTGCAGCCGAACGCGAAGCTGGAGATGCGACCGTCACGGCCGTCGAACTCTCCGCGCCCCTTGACGATGGTCTCGGCGTAGGACGGCCCGGCCCGCAGGGCGCGGTCGTAGAAGCGCACGTCGCGCGCCTCGGGGAAGCGGGCGCGGACCTCGCCCTGGACCGCCGAGGAGCAGGCCTCCGCCGCGTCGCTATCCCGGTCGCGGTCATAGCGCGCCGGCTGGGCCGAGGCGGCCACCGGCGCCAGGCTCTGGACCGCAAGGGCGGCGACGAGGGCAAGCTTCAGCGAGCGCATGGGGACCCCTCCAGGTGGCAAGCTGGGCCATAGTGGACGCGCCACGGCCATGCCGGCAACCCACGCCGTGGTGGGCGCGCCCTTGACCGACGCCGTGTCCGGCGGGCAAGGCCTGGGCGCGATGATCCTGACCCTCTCCTGCGACGACCAGCCCGGCATCGTGGCTCGCGTCTCGGCCCTGCTCTTCGAGCGCGGCGCCAACATCCTCGACGCCCAGCAGTACGACGACCAGGAGACCGGCCGCTTCTTCATGCGCGTGGTCTTCGATCCCGGCGCGGCCGACGTCGAGGCCTGGCGCGAACACATCGCCCCGCTGGCCGCCGACTACGCCATGACCTGGTCCCTGCGCGGCCGCCGCGAGCGCCGCCGGGTGATGATCCTGGCCTCGCAGACCGACCACTGCCTGTCCGACCTCATCTGGCGCTGGCGGCAGGGCGAGCTGGCCATGGACATCTCCGCGGTGGTCTCCAACCACCCCGCCTCCACCTTCCCCCACACCGACCTGCAGGGCGTGGCCTTCCACCACCTGCCGGTGACGCCGGAGACCAAGGCGGCGCAGGAGGCCGAACTCTGGCGGCTGATCGAGGGCACTGGCACCGAACTGGTGGTGCTCGCGCGCTACATGCAGGTGCTGTCGGCGGAGCTCGCGGGAAAGCTGGAAGGCCGTTGCATCAACATCCACCACTCGTTCCTGCCGGGCTTCAAGGGCGCGCGGCCCTATCACCAGGCCCATGCCCGCGGCGTGAAGGTGATCGGCGCCACCGCCCACTACGTCACCGGCGACCTCGACGAGGGGCCGATCATCGAGCAGGACGTGGAGCGCATCAGCCACCGCGACACGCCGGCGGCCCTGATCCGCAAGGGCCGCGACATCGAGCGCCGGGTGCTGGCTCGCGCCGTCCGCTGGCGGCTGGAGGACCGGGTGCTGCTGAACGGCCGCAAGACCGTCGTCTTCACGGACTGAGGGCCGGCCCTTGACGCGCCTCGCCCCATGACCCGCCTGGCCCTGGTGATGATCGCGAAGGACGAGGCCCGCGGCATCGGCCGGGCGCTGGAGAGCGCCCGCGCCCACGTGGACCGGATGATCGTGCTGGACACCGGCTCCAGCGACGCGACCCGCGAGATCGCCGCGGCCGCCGGCGCTGAGGTAGGCGGGTTCGCCTGGGCCGACGACTTCGCCGCCGCGCGCAACGCCGCCCTCGCGCTCTCCGACGCGGCCTGGAACCTGGTGCTGGACGCCGACGAGTGGATCGCCGGCGGCGCGGCGGCGCTGAAGACCCTCCCCGCGGCCGGCGGCGACGCCATCGGCGTGGTGCGCCTGGAGAACGCCGTCGACCCGTCCACCGGCGAGGGCGGCGGGGCGGTCTGGCTGCCGCGGGTCCTGCCCCGCGGCGTCCGCTACGAGGGCCGGGTGCACGAGCAGCCGGTCGGCGCGGCCCGCCAGCAGCGCCTGGGCCTCGTGCTGGGGCACGACGGCTATCTCCCCGAGAACCTCGCCCGCAAGGCCGACCGCAACGAGCAGCTGCTGATGGCCGAGCTGCAGGCGGCGCCGGACGACGCCTACCTGTGGTTCCAGCTGGCCAAGGAGCACCAGGTGCGCGCCCGCCCGCCCCAGGCGGCGATCTGCTTCGCCGAGGCCCTGCGCCTGGCGCCGCCCGACGCGCCCTATCGCCATCCGCTGGTGGTGCGCGGCCTGAACGCCCTGAAGGCCGCCGGCCGGCTGGACGACGCCCTGGCCCTGGCCGGCGCCGAGATCGGCAACTGGCAGGGCTCGCCCGATTTCTTCTTCGCCCTCGGCGACCTCTACCTGGAGTGCGCCAGCCAGGCCCCCGACCGCGCCGCCACCGACTTCCTGCCCATCGTCGAGTCCGCCTGGAAGCGCTGCCTGGAGATCGGCGAGCAGCCGGGCCTGGAAGGCGCCGTCGCCGGCCGCGGCGGCCACATGGCGGCCCACAACCTGGCGGTCTTCTACGAGACCCTGGGCCAGCCCACCGAAGCCGCCCGCTACCAGGCCCTGGCCCGCAAGCTGGCGCGCAGGGGGCGCTGAGCGCAGAGCGCAGAGTGCGCTTCCTGGACGCGATCCCTGCGACCTAGGCGCCGGACGTCAGACGAACTTGGGCCTGCGCTTCTCGCGGTGGGAGGCCAGGCCCTCCTTCGCCTCCGGCCCGGTGAAGGCCAGCATCTCCAGCGCCGCGGAGGCGTCGAAGGCGGGGCCGGCGCTGCGCAGCCAGTGGTTCAGGGCGTGCTTGGTCCAGGCGATCGCCCGGGTCGCGCCGCCGGCCAGGCGCGCGGCCACGGCCACCGCCTTCTCGTCCAGCTCGGCGTCGGGCACGCAGAGCGAGATCAGGCCGATGCGCTCGGCCTCCTGGCCCGACAGCGGCTCGCAGGTGAGCAAGTAGTACTTGGCCTTGGCCATGCCGCAGAGCAGCGGCCAGACGATCACCGCATGGTCCCCAGCGGCCACGCCGAGGCGGGTATGGCCGTCGATGATCCGCGCGTCCGGCGTAGCGATGGAGATGTCGGCCAGGAGGCCGCAGACCAGCCCCGCCCCCACCGCCGGCCCGCGGATGGCGCTCACCACCGGCGTCTCGCAGTCGATGAGGTTGTGCACGATGGCGCGGGCCTCCTTGAGGATCCGCACCCGGGTCTCGAAGTCGTCGACGATCTCCTGGATCATGTCGAAGTCGCCGCCCGCCGAGAACGCCGCCCCCTCGCCGGTGAGGACTGCGCAGCGCACCTCGGGATCGGCGTCCACGTCGCGCCAGATCTCCGCCAGCTCCCGGTGCATCACCGCGTCGGCGGCGTTGAGCCGGCCGGGATTGCTCATGGTGATCCGCAGCACGCCGTCGGCGGGCCGGTCGAACTTCAGCCGCTTGTAGCGGGCGTAGCGATCGGCCATCGCGGCCTCCTCAGGTGTCTCGGTCGGAAGGGGTCTCGATCAGAAGAGGGTCTGGATCAGAAGATCGTGTAGCCGCCGTCGATCACGAAGCTGTCGCCGGTGTGGAAGCGCGAGGCGTCGGAGGCCAGGTAGACGGCGATCCCGGAGAAGTCGTCGCCCTCGCCCCAGCGGCGCATGGGCACGCGGCCGATGGCCTTCTCGTTGAAGGTGTCCCACTTCTGCAGGCCGACGGTCATGTCGGTGGCGATCCAGCCGGGCAGGATGGAGTTGGCCCGGATGCCATAGCGCGCGTACTCGACCGCCAGGCCCCGGACCATGGACAAGACCCCGCCCTTGGTCGCCGCATAGGCCTCGTTGCGCGGGGCCCCGTGGATCGCCGAGGTGGAGGAGGTCACCACCAGCGACCCGCCCGGCTCGCCCGCCTTGGCCCGGGCGATCATCGGCTTTACCGCTTCGCGGAAGGTCCAGAACACCGCGTCCAGGTTAACGGTGGTCACGTGCCGCCACTTCTCGGTGGTCATCTCCTCGAAGGGCGCGCCGCCGCCGACGCCGGCGTTGGCGGCGCAGAAGTCGATGCGGCCGAACCGGGCCAGCACCTCGGCCACGCCGGCCACCACCTGGGCCTCGTCGGCCACGTCCACGCGCTGGACCAGCGCCTCGCCGCCGTGGGCCTCGAGCGCGGCCTGGGCCTTGGCGTTCTTCTCCGGGTTCATGCCCCACACCGCGACCTTGGCTCCGGCCGCGGCCAGGCCCTCGGCCATGCCGAGCCCGATCCCGCCATTGCCGCCGGTGACCAGCGCCACCTTGCCGCTGAGGTCGAAGGGTTTAAACGCCATGCCGAAGATCCTCCCGTTTGCACAGGACTTCTCCCGGGCGCCCTAGGGTCGGTCAAGGCTGGCGAATCCGCCGGCGGCGCCAAGATCTGCGCGCCAGGGGGTATCCGGCCGACCGGGGCGCCGGACCAGTGCGGTCAGGTCGGCGGCAGACCCTCGCCCATCAGCCGCCGGAACATGGCGTCCATCTCGCGCGGCGGGATCTGGGCGCCGGCATCGAGCCACCAGGTCAGGATCCCCAGATAGGCGCCGACCACATGTTGCACCAACAGCTCGCGCGGCGGCGCGGTTGCCGACCCCGTCGCGGCGACGCTCGACAACTCGGCCCGCACCGCCTCGCACAGCACCTGCCGGATCGACTCCATCGCCACGACTCCGGCCCGGCTGCCGGTCAGGGCCCGATAGAGGTCGAGGTGGCCGCGCGCATGCTCGAACATCGGCAGGCTGAAGGCCAGGCCGGGCGTGTCGCCGTCGCCGCTCGCCGCCGCGCCATGAACCTTCAGCTCGTGGCGGAGGGCCTCGACGCCGCGGCGGTGCAGATCATCCTTGCCGGTGAAGTGGGCGTAGAAGGTGGAGCGCCCGACGTTGGCCCGCGCGCAGATATCCTCCACGGTGACCGCGTCGTAGCCGTTCTCCACGACGAGCGAGAGATGGGCCTGCTCCAGCAGGGCCAGGGTCTTGGCCACACGTCGATCCATCGCCGCCGCCCGCCTCAACTGTTTTCGGCCGCGCCGCCGGGCCGTGTCCGGTTCGGAACAGCCAGGCCTGCGATGTCCCGGAACAGGATTTGGGACACACTGTTCGTTATCTTACGGCTGTGCGGAAGCCAATCGTTCGGAACGCGCGTGCCCGATGTCCCACAGCCCCCCACACCTGCCGCTCCCCGGCATCCTGCTGCACTCGCCGCGGGCCTACGATCTGCAGGTCTGGCTTGCCACGCGCGGCCGTGAGCGCAGCTTGCGCGAGACGATCCTCAACTTGGCTCGCCCGCGGCCGGGCGAGGCTGTGCTGGACGTCGGCTGCGGCACCGGGACCCTGGCCATCGCGACCCGTCCTCGCGTGGGCCCGGACGGTGAGGTCGTCGGCGCCGATCCCTCCGCGGAGATGCTTGCTGGAGCCCGTCGCAAGGCGCGCCGGTCGGGCGTCGAGGTCAGCTTCGTGCAGGCGCCGGCCCAGGCCCTGCCGTTCCCCGAAAGGCGGTTCGACCTCGTCATGTCTACGCTCATGCTGCATCACCTCCCCCGCCCCGCGCGGGGCGAGGCGCTGCGCGAGATCCGGCGCGTGCTGAAGCCCGGCGGCCGGCTGCTGGTGGTCGACTTTGCCAGCTCCTCGAAGCAGCAAGGGGGGCTGCTGCACCGCCTGCACCACCACGGGCGGGTGAAACCGGCGGAGATCCTCGAACTGGTGACCGGCGCGGGCCTCGAGCGGCTCGACGCGGGCGCGCTCAGCGTCCGTGACCTCTACTATGTGCTGGCCGTCGCGCCGGGAGCCGAGGCGTGAAGCCCGTGGTGCGCGGGACGAGCCTTGTCGCGGTCGCCCTGGTCGTGGCCCTGGTCTTCGCCCACCTGTTCGCCTTCGGCATTCTCAGCGCCCACCTGGCCGCGCCGGCGGCCGTCGTTGGTGGCGCGGCCCTGCTGCTCCTGGCGGCGCACCTCGGCGTGCTGGGGCCAGCCAGCGCCTGGCTGCGCCGGCGCTTCCATCCCGAGCCCGACGACCGCACCGACAGCTGAGGGCCCAGCTGAGGCAGGCCTGAGCCCCCTATTCCGCCGGCTCGGCCGCCCGCCCAGACGTCAGTTCGGCGTGGTCCTGCGGCTTCCAGAGGCGGTCGGAGAGGAACCGGCAGATCACGTAGAACACCGGGGTGAACAGGAGGCCGAAGGCGGTGACGCCGATCATGCCGAAGAACACCGCCGTGCCCAGCGCCTGGCGCATCTCCGCCCCCGGGCCGCTGGCGATCACCAGGGGCAGCACGCCCAGGATGAAGGCGAAGGAGGTCATCAGGATCGGTCGCAGGCGCGTGCGGGCGGCGTCCACCGCCGCGTCCCATCGCGAGAGCCCCCGCTCCTCGGCCTGTTTGGCGAACTCCACGATCAGGATGGCGTTCTTGGCGGCCAGGCCGATCAGCACCACCAGGCCGATCTGGGTCAGGATGTTGTTGTCCTGGCCCCGGACGTCGACGCCCAGGATCGCCGCCAACAGGCACATGGGCACGATCAGGATGATCGCCAGAGGCAGGGTCACGCTCTCGTACTGGGCCGCCAGCAGCAGGAAGACGAACACCACCGCGAGGCCAAAGGCGATCGCACCGGTATTGCCCGCCGTCTTCTCCTGGTAGGCCAGCTCGGTCCATTCGTAGCCGAAGCCGCGCGGCAGGCGCGCCTGGGCCATCTCCTCCACCGTGTCCAGCGACTGGCCGGACGAGTAGCCGGGCTTGGTGTCGCCCTGCAGCTCGGCGGCGGGGAAGAGGTTGTAGCGCACCACCCGGTACGGCCCGCTGTCGTCCCGCACGTTCGCCACCGCCCCCAGCGGCACCATGCGGCCGGAGAGCGAGCGGGTCTGCAGGCGCGCGATGTCGGAGGCCTCGTCGCGGAACGGCGCGTCGGCCTGCGCCGTCACCCGGTAGGTGCGGCCCAGGTAGTTGAAGTCGTTCACGAACGCCGAGCCGAGGTAGACCGACAGCGTGTCGAACACCTGCTCCGGCGGCACGCCCGCCATCTCGGCCTTGTCGCGATCGATGTCGGCCCATAGCCGCGGCGTCGAGGTGTTGAAGAGCGTGAAGACCGAGGTGAGCCCCGGCTTCTGGTTGCCCTCGATCATCAGGTCCTTGGTGGCGGCCTCCAGGGCGCGGTAGCCGGCGCCCTTCTTGTCCTCGACCAGCAGCTTCCAGCCACCGCCGGTGCCGATGCCGCGCACGGGCGGCGGCTGGATCACCAGCACATTGGCTCCGGGGATCTGCCCCAGCCGCTTGCGCAGGGCGTCCAGCACCTCAGCGGCCTTCACATGCTCCTTGCCGCGGTCGGCGAAGGGCGTCAGCGGCAGGAAGATGGTCCCGGCGTTGGGCGCATTGGTGAAGGTGGTGCCGTCGAGGCCGGCGAAGGCCGCGGCGTGCTTGACCCCGTGGGTCGCCAGGGCCTCGTCCACCACCCGCTTCACCAGCGCATCGGTGCGGGCCAGCGACGAGCCGGGCGGCAGTTGCACGACGGCGATGAAATAGCCCTGGTCCTGGGCCGGGATGAAGCCGCTGGGCGTCGCCGCAAAGCGCCAGACCGTCAGGCCCAGCAGCACCGCATAGACCGCCAGCATCAGCGGCCCGCGCCGTACCGTGCGGGTGGTGACGCCGGCATAGCGCTCCGAGAGCCTGGAGAACCCGCTGTTGAAGCGCTGGGCGAAGATCTGGAACGGCCGCCGCCAGCCGCGAGGCTCGGGCGGGTGCTCGGCGTGCGGCCGCAGCACCAGCGCCGCCATGGCTGGCGAAAGCGTCAGCGAGACCATGCACGAGATCACCGTCGCGCTGGCGATGGTCAGGGCGAACTGGCGGTAGAACTGGCCCGAGATGCCGGTGATGAAGGCCGTGGGCACGAACACCGCCACCAGCACCAGGGCGATGGCGATCAGCGCCCCGCCCACCTCGTCCATGGTGCGGTAGGCCGCCTCCCGCGGACTGAGGCCTTCCGCCAGCCTTCGCTCGACATTCTCCACGACGACGATGGCGTCGTCGACCACGATGCCGATGGCCAGCACCAGGCCAAACAGCGACAGGTTGTTCAGCGAGGCATGGAAGCCCGCCATGACCGTAAACGCGCCAATCAGCGACACGGGAATGGCCAGCACCGGGATGATCGCCGCGCGCCAGGTCTGCAGGAAGACCACCACCACCAGCACCACCAGCAGCACCGCCTCGAACAAGGTCTTGCGGACCTCCTTGATCGACTCGGCCACATATTCGGTGGGGTTGTAGATGACGGTGTATTTGAGCCCGGGCGGGAAGTCGGGGCCCAGCTCGCGCATGGTCTTCAGCACGGTATCGGCCGTGGCCAGGGCGTTGGAGCCCGGCCGCTGGCTGATGCCCAGCGCCACCGCCTTCTGGCCATGGTCGAGGTAGGCGTTGATACGGTAGTCCTGGGCGCCCAGCTCCACCCGCGCCACGTCGCGCACCCGCACCACGTGTCCGGCGGCGTCGTTCTTCAGGATGATGTTGGCGAACTGGTCGGGATTGGTCAGCCGGCCCTGGGTGTTGATGTTGAGCTCGAAGTCGCTGCCCGAACTGCTGAAGGGCGGCTGGCCGACCGCGCCGGCCGGCACCTGCACGTTCTGGGCCCGCAACGTATTGACGATGTCGTCGCCGGTCAGGTTGTGGGCCGCAGCCTTGTCCGGGTCGATCCAGACCCGCATGGCATAGTCGCGCGCACCCAGGACGCGCACATCGCCGACGCCGTCCAGGCGGGCCAGGCGGTCCTTGATCTGCAGGGTGGCGTAGTTGGAGATGTAGTCCGAGTTGCGCGACCCGTCCGGCGAATAGAGGTGGATCACCATCAGGAGGTCGGGCGAGGCCTTGCGCGTCACCACGCCCAGGCGGCGCACCTCTTCCGGCAGCCGCGGCTCGGCCGAGGCCACCCGGTTCTGCACCAGCACCTGGGCGTTGTTGAGGTTGGTGCCCAGCTTGAACGTCAGGGTGACGGTGAGCAGCCCGTCCGAGGTGGACGAGGAGGACATGTAGAGCATGTCCTCGACGCCGTTGATCTCCTGCTCCAGGGGCGTGGCCACGGTGTCGGCGATCACCTCGGCAGAGGCGCCTGGGTAGGTGGCCTGGACGGTGATCGTCGGCGGGGCGATCTCTGGATACTGGGCCACCGGCAGGGTCGGATAGGCGAACAGGCCCAGCAGGACGACGATGACCGAGATCACCGCCGCGAAGACCGGGCGGTCGATGAAGAAGCGGGAGAAACGCAAGGCTACTTCACCCCTTGGGCGCGGGTGGCCTCGGCGGCCGGCTGGACCACCACGGCCGGCTGCGGCGCGGTCGGGGCGGCGGCGATGATCTGCCCGGGCTTGGGGGCGACCTTCATGCCGGGCCGCACACGCTGCTGGCCCTCGATGATCACGCGGTCGCTCGGGGTCAGGCCGGTGCGGATGACGCGCAGCCCGTCGACGATCGGGCCCAGCTGCACCTTGTGGGGCGCTACGGTGTCACCCGGGCCCACCACCATCACCACCTTGTCGGCCTGGTCGGCGGAGACCGCCGCGTCGGGCACCAGGAGGGCGGTGTAGGCGCCCGAGCCCAGCAGCCGCATGCGGCCGTACATGCCGGGCGTCAGGAAGTTGCCGGGGTTGTTGACCACCGCGCGGCCGCGGATCGTGCCCGAGCCGGTGTCGACGGCGTTGTCCACGAAGTCCATACGGCCGTGCCAGTTGTAGCCGGTCTCGTCCTGCAGCTGGATATCCACGGGGTTGGAGGCGTAGCGCGAGCTGGTGCGCGTGCCCTCCTGGTTGGCCCGCTGGTACTTCAGATAGACCGCCTCGGAGCCGGTGAAGGCGAAGTGGATCGGGTCCAGCGAGACGACGGTGGTGAGCAGCGTGGGCTCGGTCCCGGTGGCGCTGACCAGGTTGCCGATGTCGGCGCGATGGTCGGAGACCCGGCCTGCGATCGGCGAGGTGACGCGGGTGAACGAGACGTCCAGGGCGCGCGCGTCCACCTGGGCCTTGGCCTGGCCGACGGCGGCGTCGGCGGTGCGCGCCTGGGCCAGCCTGGCGTCATAGGCCGACTTGGAGGCGAAGCCCTGGTCCAGCAGCGCCTTGGTGCGTTGCAGCTCCACCTGGGCGTTGGTTTCGGTGGCCTCGGCGCTGCGCAGCGCCGCCTTGGCCTCGGCCAGGGCCGCTTCATAGGGCCGCGGGTCGATGACGTAGAGCAGCTGGCCCTTCTTGACGATATCGCCGTCCTTGAAGGCGATCTTCTGGACGTAGCCGTTCACCCGCGGACGCACCTCCACGGTCTGGATCGCTTCGAAGCGGCCGACGAACTCGTCCCAGTCGACCACCTGGCGCTGCAGCGGCGCGGAGACGGTGACGGGCGCAGGCGGCGGCGGGCCACCCGCCGTCTTCGCCGCGCATCCGGCCAGGACCAACGCCCCAGCCGCCACGGCCCAGCGGACTGGTCCCCACATACCCCTACTCCTGTCACTGGTCCCGCACGTCCCTCCGGCCGCAGCTGCGGCGGAAGTCGCCCATAGCTGGTGACGCTGCGGCAATCTGTCCAGTGCGAATGCGGATGAGCGTGGCGATTGCGCCCACGCCCCGGCAGGTTGTGCTCAGGCGGAAGGCGCGAGGCCCAGGCCGCGGGTCAGGATCAGGTCGTCGTTGGCGCCGGCCGCCGTGGCGGGCTGGCGCCCGCTCAGCCGCCGCCAGACGTGGCCGAACAGGGACCGGACCTCCCGCGCGGCGCTGCCCTCGGCGTCGATCTCCAGCACCGAGCGGCCCTGGGCGAAGGCGGTCTGGTAGACCAGGCGCGAGCGGATGGCCGTGGGCGCCACCGGCAGGTTCGCGAACCGCAGCGCCTCGAACGCCTTCACCACCCCGGGCGGCTCGACGCCGGATCGCGCCGGCGGGCACTGGTTCAGCACGATGAGGCCCTCGCGGCCCAGGCGCTGGATGACCGCCACCGACAGCACCGCAGCGGCCAGGTCCAGATAGGTGGGACGCGCGACCGCCAGGCACAGGTCCGCCACCTTCACCGCCTCCGCGACGTCCGCCTCCGGCGCGGCCGGGGTGTCGATGATCAGAAGGTCCGCGCCGCCGCGGCGACAGGCCTCGGCCAGGGTGAACAGCTTGGAGGCGCTGGTCTCGAACAGCAGGGCCGGCGCCTCGTCACGGCCCTTCAGCACCTCGTGGGCGCTGCGCATAGGGTCGGCGTCGGCCAGCACCGCGCGCACGCCCATGGCGCGCGCCGCCAGCATCAGGTTGACGGCGACCGTCGTCTTACCGGCCCCGCCCTTGCGGGACATCACGGCCAAGGTCTTCACGCGCGCGCTCCCGCGTTTCGAACGCAGGAGTGTGCGCCCGCAGCCTTACGGGCGAACTAATGCACAAGTTATCCACAGGCGGAAGCGACGCTTTCGTGGCGCCGCTCGCCCAGGCTTGCCCACCGCCGGCGCGCGATCAGTGCGAGATGAGCGGGATATTGCGCTGGGCGGCGTCCAGCTGGTCGCGGCTGTCCTGCTTGCGCGCGTCCCACTCGGCCTGGGTCATGCAGGTGCGGGTCGGCATGCGGCTGCCCAGCACGGGCTCCTTCTTGCAGACCAGCTTGTTGGGATCGCTGGTCTTCTCGGCCTTGGCCGGGGCGGCGGCCGCGGCGGGCGACGCCGCAGCGGCTGGGTCTGCGGAGGGGGCGCCGGCCATCAGGGCGGCGAACAGCAGGGAGATCA
The DNA here is from genome assembly GCA_019510435.1 of Caulobacterales bacterium. Taxonomy (GTDB): domain Bacteria; phylum Pseudomonadota; class Alphaproteobacteria; order Caulobacterales; family Caulobacteraceae; genus Phenylobacterium. The sequence goes on from JAEKKJ010000009.1 coordinate 43,932, forward strand.
TGTGAAAGCGCTCCTCAACTCGGGCGCGGTGGCCCGTTTGGGCACAACTTTACACAGTCAAATGCCGCCGTCCAAACCAGAGTCTCACGCGCTCTCCACCTCGCGCACGTTGGCGATCCCGGTCGCCTTCAACGCCGCCATCAGCTCGGCCACCACCTCGCCCAGCTGCGCCGGATCGCGCCCACGCAGCACCAGGTTCGAGCCATAGCCTTCGGGTCCGAAGAACGGATAGCTGCCCAGCGACATGTCCGGGTGCGCCCGGGCCACCGCCTCCAGCGGCTCGGCGATCACGCCCTCGCCCGAGCCCTCCACCCGCACCGTGCGCGAGACCGTCGGCCGCCCGCCGCGCATCCGCGGCCCCACGTCTTCCAGCATGCCGCGCATGATCTGCGGCACGCCGGCCAAGGTGAAGACATTGCCGATGGTGAAGCCGGGCGGCCCCTGCACCGGGTTCTTCACCAGCTCCCCGCCCACCGGCACCCGCGCCATCCGCCGTCGCGCGGCGTTCAGCTCGCCGCCCCAGCGGGCGCTCATCATCGCCAGGATGTCGGGATGCTCGTACAGCTCCACCCCGAACGCCTGCGCCACCGCGTCGGCGGTGATGTCGTCGTGGGTCGGCCCGATACCGCCCGTGGTGATCACATAGTCGTAGCGGGCCCGCAGCGCGTTCAACGCCGCCACGATCTCCGCCATCACGTCCGGCACGGTGCGCGCCTCGGCCAGGTCCACGCCCAGGACGCCCAGGTAGCGGGCGATGTCGCGCAGGTTGGTGTCCTGGGTGCGGCCCGAAAGGATCTCGTCGCCGATGATCAGGACGGCGCAGGTCACGCGGTCGTCGGTTGGGTCAGCCATCCCTCTTCCTTGGAATCTCCGCCCGCCCTACGCAAGCGGCCGCACCCGCGCCTATGTAGGGAACCGCATGCTCTTCCCCTCCCCGCTCGCCCGCGGAACCCTGGTCGCCCGCTACAAGCGCTTCTTCGCCGACGTGGTGCTGGACGACGGGACCGAGGTCACCGCCCACTGCCCGAACCCCGGCGCCATGCTGGGCCTCAACACCCCCGGCCTGCCCGCCTGGCTCTCCCGCTCGGACGATCCGAAGCGCAAGCTGGCCCACACGCTGGAGCTGGTGGAGGCGGACGGCGGGCTGGTCGGCATCAACACCATGCACCCCAACCGCATCGTCGCCGAGGCGCTCGCGGCGAACGCCATCCCCGAGCTCGCCGGCTACGACACCCACCGCCGCGAGGTGCGCTACGGGACCAACTCCCGGGTGGACTTCCTGCTGACCGCCGAGGGCCGAGCGCCCTGCTGGCTGGAGGTGAAGAATGACCCGTCCTATTTACGTCGCGAGCTAAAGCCCGATCACAAGCTGTGGCTCGAAGTGAAAAATGTCCACTTAACAAGAACTAAGGGGCTCGCGGAGTTTCCCGATTGCGTTGCTGCTCGGTCCCTGAAGCACTTGCGAGAATTGACCGCGATGGTCGAACAAGGCGACCGTGCGGTTGCCTTGTTCATCGTTCAGCGCACCGACTGCGAAGCATTCTCAGCTTGTCATGAACTCGATCCAGCATTCGCGCGCGGACTCGATGAAGCCGCCGAGGCAGGTGTTGAGGTTCTGATCTACGCCTGCGACCTATCTGTGGAAGCAGTCAGGATTTCGCGCCGCCTTGCTTGGCGACGTTGAGGGCAGTGGGTCAAATGAACGCTCAGAAGGGAAACACCCACCGCGCGGGCCGATATGTCCTCATTCCGTTGGTGGCGGTGCTGCTCGCTGGAGCCTGCACGCGTCATTCGGACGGCGGCGCGAAAATGAATGCGGAGAATGGCCGGGTTGGTCGTGGCGTCGGCCTCTGCGTTCGCACAGCGAGCGCATCGGCGGGAACGCCGATCTTAGACGCTGAGGTCGTGGTCTCCTCTGGGGACCATGGCTGGGATGAGGAAATGCGCCGGGGAATAGTCGGGAGCGGGGCGCCGAGCGACTCCCGAGAATGGAGCACGGTCTGGGTTACGGACGGGAACACCCCGGAAATGCCCAAACCAGACTTTGACTGTGCCCACCATCCCCAGCCTCTCGACCCACACGCGAACAGTCGGTAACCGCAAACTGAAGAACTGCCACCTGCGGCGAGCCGGGACGCTGGCGGAGTTCCCGGACTGCGTGGCGGCGCGCTCGCTGAAGCACCTGAAGGAGCTCACCGCCATGGTCGCGGCGGGCGAGCGGGCGGTGATGCTGTTCGTGATCCAGCGGACGGACTGCGACGCCTTCGAGGCCTGCGCCGACCTGGACCCCGCCTACGCCGCGGGGCTGGCCCAGGCCGCGGCGGCGGGCGTGGAGGTGCTGGCCTACCGCTGCGCGATCAGCCCGCTGGGCGTGACCCTGGCCGACCGCATGCCCTGGCGGGGGGAAATCGGGGCTCGCGCCTAGGGTTCGCCCGATTTCGCACCGCCCCGAGCGGGCCTTCCTTGCCCAGCCCAGGCTGGAGGTTTGGAGATGGACCGCGACCGAGGCCTGACGCTATCGCGGCGCGGCGTGCTCGCAGGCGCGCCCTTTCTGCCCATGGCCGCCTTGGCCACGCCACATGCCGCCGAGCCGCCGATCAGCCCGATCCTTGCCCAGGCGCGGCTGGACGCGGGCAACGCCCGCTTCGTGGCCGGCCAATCGTCACACCCCAATCTCGACGCGCGCCGCCGGGCCGCCTTGGCAGGGGCCCAGCACCCGTTTGCGGTGATCCTGGCCTGCGCCGACAGCCGCGTCGCGCCGGAGCTGATCTTCGACCAGGGGCTGGGCGACCTCTTCGTGGTGCGGGTGGCCGGCAACGTGGTCGACGAGGCGGTGCTGGCCTCGGTCGAATACGCCGTCATCCACCTGGGCTGCGCCCTGGCCATGGTCCTGGGTCACGAGCGCTGTGGCGCGGTGCAGGCGACCGTCGAGGCCCTGGCTGGCCACGGTTCGCCCCAGGACCGGGAGACCCGCATCGGCGCCCTGGCCAAGCTGATCGCGCCGGCGGTGCGCGCCGTGCCCGCCTCGAGCCCGAACCGCGTGGACGCCGCCGTCCGGCTGAACGCCGCCAACGCCGCGGTCGCGCTCGCCACCACCAGCCCGCCGCTGATGGCCCGAATCGCCGCTGGCCGGTTGAAGGTGGTGGCGGCGCGCTATGACCTGGACAATGGGCGCGTGACGCCGGTCAGGATCTGACGCGCTCCCCTGGCACGCGCCGCGCCGGCTTGATTTTCCATGCTAGGATGGCGACTTAGGCGGCCGGAGTAGCCCATGACCGACATCCTCGACACCGAGACCCGCACCGGCCACATCAAGCTGCACGGCCCGGAAGGGTTCGAGGGCATGCGCAAGGCTGGCCGACTGGCCGCCGAGTGCCTGGACATGCTGACGCCGCACGTCGTGCCCGGCGCGGCGACCGGCGACCTGGACGACCTGGCGCGCGAATTCATCCTGGACCACGGCGCCCTGCCCGCCTGCCTGGGCTATCGCGGCTACACCAAGACCACCTGCATCTCGCCCAACCACATCGTCTGCCACGGCATCCCCGGCGAGCGGGTGCTGCGCGAGGGCGACATCGTCAATATCGACGTGACCGTGATCGTCGACGGCTACCACGGCGACACCTCGCGGATGTGGGGCGTGGGCGCGGTGGCGCCGCGGGCCAAGCGGCTGGTGGACGTGACCTACGAGGCCCTGGAGCGGGGCCTCGCCGAGGTGAAGCCCGGGGCGCGGACCGGCGACATTGGCCATGCGATCCAGTCCTATGTCGAGAGCATGCGCTGCTCGGTGGTGCGCGACTTCTGTGGCCACGGGTTGGGCAAGGTGTTCCACGACGCGCCCAACATCCTGCACTTCGGCCAGAAGGGGTCGGGCGAGCTTCTGCGGCCGGGCATGTTCTTCACGATCGAGCCGATGGTGAACCTGGGCAAGCACCCGGTGAAGCTGCTGGCCGACGGCTGGACCGCGGTCACCCGCGACAAGTCCCTCTCGGCCCAATGCGAGCATTCGGTTGGCGTGACCGAGACCGGCTACGAGGTCTTCACGCTCTCGCCGATCGGCGAGTTCAAGCCCGCGATCCAGAGCGCCTGAGCCCCCAGCCGGAGCCGATGCTGGCGCACTGGGAGAATTTCTACCTGATCACCGGCGGCGCGGCGGGCGCGCTGATCGGGCTGATGTTCGTCGTCGTCTCGCTGACCTCGCACATCTCGCTCGATCGGGCGCTGCGCGGCGTGGCCATCTACATGAGCCCCACCATCCACAACTTCGCCACCGTCCTGGCGCTGAGCGCCGTGGCCACGGCGCCGATCCCCTCCTGGATGCTGGCGGACGTGCTCGCCGCCGCCGCCCTGGCCGGCGTGGCCGCGTCGCTCCGTCCGTCGTGGCTGCTGCGCCCCTGGCTGCACCACCTCACGGCGCATTGGACGGACTTCTGGTGGTACGGAATGGTTCCGCTGGCAGCCTATCTGGGTCTGGGCGGGACCGCGGCGGCGGTCTGGCGCGAGGCGCCCTGCACGCCCTTCCTCTTCGCGGTGGTGACCGTGGTGGTGCTGATGGTCGCCGTCCGTAACGCCTGGGACCTGATCATCTGGGTCACGCCCCGGGCCAAGCCGCCGCCCGAGCCCTGAGGGTCCCCCAACCCTGACGCCCGGCGCGCTCTGAGGCTTGCGGCGGCGCGAGTTCGGGCCGAGCATCGGGCCATGAAGTTCGCCCTCGCCCTCGGCGCCGCCCTTGCGCTGGCCGCCCCCTCCATCGCCGGCTCGGCCGATCCCTCCGCCGCCGGGATCGGCTTCATCTGCGGGGCCGAGAACACCGGGGCCGTCGCGGCGAACCCCGCCGCCATGCTGCAGGGCGTCGGCGCCGAACACATGGCCGCCGACACCACGAACCGTGAGGCCCAGGCCTGGTTCGACGAGGGGGTGCGCCTCTACCACGCCTTCAACCACGAGGAGGCCAAGGCCGCCTTCGCCAAGGCCGTCCAGCTGGACCCGGCCTGCGCCCTGTGCGCCTGGGGCCAGTCGCTGGGGCTCGGCGCCACCCTGAACTATCCGGTCTCCGCCGAGCAGACCGCCCAGGCGCTGGAGATCGCCAACCGCGCCGCCGGCCTGGTGAAGCCGGGAGACGAGAAGACCAAAGGCCTCGTCGCCGCCCTCCAGGTCCGCTATCGCCCCGGCCTCAGCAAGACCCAGTCGGACAAGCTCTACGGCCAGGCGATGGACGCCCTGGTCCGCCGCTTCCCCACCGACGACAACATCGCCACCGCCGCCGTCCACGCCCTGCTGATCCCCGCCCGCGCCGACGACTACTCCGGCGTCCCCCGCTCGGAGGAGATCCTCAAGGCCGTGCTGGCGCGAAGTCCGGACGATGTGGCCGCGATCCACTACGACATCCACGCCACGGAGTTCGCGGGTCACGCCGGCCAGGCCCTGCCCTATGCCGAGCGCCTGGAAGCCCTGGCGCCCGGCGCCAGCCACCTGGTCCACATGGGGGCCCACACCTTCATGCGGGTCGGGCAGTACGAGCAGGTCGCCCTGGTCGACGCCCGCGCGCTCAAGATCGACGCCGACCTCCAGAAGCTGATGGACCGCAAGGGCCCGCTGAGCAGCCAGCGGTACTACCAGCACAACTTCCTGTTCGGCCTGAGCGGCGCGATGCTGGCCGGGGACGCGGCCCTGGCGCTGAAATACGCCGACCACGCGCCGCTCGCCTTCACCGAGGCCGGCCCGGCGGACAAACGGGTCACGGTGCTTTCGCGCAGCCTGATCGCCTACGGACGCTATGCGCCCGAGCGGGCCCTGGCGATGACCGACGCCGCATCGGACCCGCGCGCCGTGCGCATCTATCGCCACTACGCCCGCGGCGAGGCCCTCGCGACACGAGGCGACGCCGCCGCCGTGGGCCGGGAGTCCGCGGCGCTGGAGGCCCTGCGGATCGAGGCCACGGCCGCCCATGAGACCGGCAATGCCCAGATCGCGGAGATCGCGCGCGACGTGCTGGCCGGCCGCGCCGCCATGATCGCCGGCAAGCCCGATGCGGCCGCGCCCCTGTTCGCCGCGGCCAGCCGCGCGCAGGAGAAGGCCTTCCCGGTGTTCGACAATTTCGACCCGCCGCCCTGGTGGTATCCGGTGCGGCGCAGCCTCGCCGCCGCGGACCTCAAGGCCGGCCGCTACGGCGCGGCCGCGGAGGAGGCCCAGCGGAGCCTGAAGGACTGGCCGCAGGACGCCCTGGCGCTGAAGGTCCTCGCCGAGGCGGAGAAGGCGCAGGGCAAGGCCGCCGCCGCCGCGGGCCACCTGGCCGAAGCGCGCCGGGCGTGGCGGGGCGACTTGTCGAAGGTCCCCCTCGACCTCACCTGAGGCCCATGATCCTGCGCAGATGGTCCGGCCGCATCCGCACGGCCGAGAAGACGGAATATGCGGACTACATCCGCCGGACCGGCGGCGACGACTACCTGTCCACCCCGGGAAACCTGGGCTGGCAGATGGTGTTCCGCGACCTGGGCGACGGCGTCAGCGAGGTGGTCACCCTCAGCTGGTGGACCGGCATGGACGCCATCCGCGGCTTCGCCGGCGACGACGTGGCTGTGGCCCGCTACTACCCCGAGGACGACCGCTTCCTGGTCCACCGGCCGCGCCTGGTGGAGCACTTCGAGGTCGCCGAGGGCTCGGGGCCGCTCGCTGCAGCTTGAGCGCGAGCCGGCGATGGCCTAGCCAAGGCCGACCATGGAGGCCGCCTTGGAATCGCCGGACGTCCACACCCCGCACGCCCACCCGCCGGGCCATGGCGGCGGCGGCCTGCCCCGCTGGCTGGAACTGACCCTGGCGATCTCGGCCCTGGTCACCTCCGTCGCCTCCATCGCCCTGGCGGTGAAGCACGGGGACACCATGGAGAAGCTCGTGGTGGCCAACTCCTTCCCCTACATGCAGGGCGGCTTCAGCGACATGACCCCGGATGGAAGGGACGTGCTCTCGCTCGATCTGCTGAACCGCGGCGTCGGGCCCGCGCACGAAACCAGCCTCTTCGTCACCGTCGACGGCCATTACGTCCGGTCCAGCGAGGAGCTGATCACCGCTTCGATCGGGCCGGGCAAGTCGGGGCATGGGCCGGGCCAGCTCGCGACCTTGAAGAACAGCGTCCCCACACGGTTCATCCCCGGCGGCCAGCAGCAGTTCGTCCTCAGCATCGCCAAAACCGCCGACAACGCGGCGAACTGGGACCTGCTGCAGAAGGCCCAGCCCCGGATGTCCACCGAGTTCTGCTACTGCTCGGTGTTCCACGAGTGCTGGCGGGTCGTCGAGAAGGAGCTCGACCCGGTCCCGGTCAAGGCCTGCGTCCGCGACGAGAAGCGCGAGTTCACGCCCTGACGTAACGGCGTCGCGTGCAGAGGTTACACATCCCTCACTTGCCCCCCCGCGCGGGGCGGGGCAGCTTCAGGCGAAGGGACGGGTGGAAGTGATCGCATGCTGACAATCCAGGGCCTGACGCACGTCTATCCGAACGGCACCCGCGCGCTGGACGGCGTCGACCTGGCGATCGGCAAGGGGATGTTCGGCCTGCTGGGCCCCAACGGCGCCGGCAAGTCCACCCTGATGCGGGCCGTCGCCACCCTGCAGACCCCGACCCATGGCGCCATCCGCTTCGGCGACATCGACGTCATCGCCGAGCCCGAGCGCCTGCGCCGCACCCTGGGCTACCTGCCCCAGGACTTCGGCGTCTACCCGCGCGTTTCGGCGGTGGACCTCCTGGACCACATGGCGGTGCTGAAGGGCATCGCCACGGCCGGCGAGCGCAAGGATACGGTCGAGACCCTGCTGCAGCAGGTCAACCTGTGGGACGTGCGCAAGAAGGCCGTGGCGGGCTACTCCGGCGGCATGCGCCAGCGCTTCGGCATCGCCCAGGCCCTGATCGGGCGGCCCGAGCTGATCATCGTCGACGAGCCCACCGCCGGCCTCGACCCCGAGGAGCGCAACCGCTTCCTGAACCTGCTGGCCGAGATCGGCGAGAACGTGGTGGTGATCCTCTCCACCCACATCGTCGACGACGTGGCGGACCTGTGCCCGCGAATGGCGGTCCTGGCGGGCGGGCGCATCCTCACCGAGGGCGCGCCGGGCGAGCTGGTGCAGGCCCTGGCCGGGAAAGTCTGGCGCAAGACCATCGACCGCGGCGAGCTGCCGGCGGAACAGGCCCGCCACCGGGTCATCGCCAGCCGCCTGTCCGGCGGGCGCCTGGTGATCCACGTGCTGGCCGACCAACGGCCCGACGCGGGCTTCGAGCCGATCCCGGGCGGGCTGGAGGACGTCTACTTCTCCACCCTCGCCGCCACCCGCCGCGCCGCCTGAGGCCGCGCGCGATGTTCGGCAAGATCGCGGCCTTCGAGCTGCGCTACCAGCTCCGCCAGCCGCTGTTCTGGATCACCTCGCTGATCTTCCTGCTGCTGGTCTTCGGCTCGGTGACGATCGACCAGATCCAGATCGGCTCGGGCGGCAACATCCACAAGAACTCGCCCCAGGCCATCGGGCAGGTCAGCCTGATCATGGCGCTGATCTTCATGTTCGCCTCCACGGCCTTCGTGGCGAACGTGATCGTGCGGGACGAAGAGACGGGCTTCGGCCCGATCGTCTACGCCACCCGGATCCGCAAGTTCGACTATCTGTTCGGCCGCTTCTGCGGCGCCTATGCGGCGATCGCCCTGGCGTTCCTGGCCATTCCGCTGGGCCTCTTCCTTGGCTCGCTCGCGCCATGGGTGGACAGCGAGACCCTGGGCCCCAACCGGTTGCAAGACTACGCCTACGGCTACTTCGCCCTGGCCCTGCCCAGCCTGTTCATGACCTCGGCGCTGTTCTTCGCCCTGGCCACCATGACGCGTTCGATGATGGGGACCTACCTGGGCGTGGCAGGGTTCCTCGTGGTCTATACGGTGATGCGCGTGGCGCTGCGCGACCCAAGCCACATGGCGCTCGCGGCCCTGGCTGACCCGCTCGGCAGCGCCGCCTGGGGGCTGGCCACCCGGTACTACACCGCCGCAGACGCCAACACCCTGACGCCGCCGTTCACCGGCCCCCTGCTCTGGAACCACCTGATCTGGCTGCCCGCCGGCGTCGCCATGCTGGCGCTCGCCTACTGGCGGTTCGACTTCGAGGCGCCGGCGGGGCGCCAGCGGCTGGGCGCGGCCGCTTCGGCGGACCCGGCGCCGCCGCAGAAACCCCTGGCCAGGCCCTCGTCGGGCGCCGCGGTGGGCTGGGCCCAGCTCTTCAAACGCACCCGGTTCGAGATGGGCCAGGTGTTCAAGAGCCCGGCGTTCGTCGTGCTCCTGCTGCTGGGGCTGTTCAACAGCATCGCCGGCCTGTTGCTGGGCGCGGACGTCAACGGGATGCCGATCTATCCGGTCACCCGTTGGATCATCTCCACCCTGAACGGCGCGTTCGTGTTCATCGTGCAGATCGTGGCGGTCTACTACGCGGGCGAACTGGTCTGGCGCGAGCGGGAGCGAAAGACGCACGAGATCGTCGACGCCACGGCGGCCGGCGACTGGGCCTTCCTGATCCCCAAGACCGTCGCGGTGATGCTGGTCCTGGTCAGCATGCTCACGGTCAGCGCCCTCGCAGGCATGGCCGTACAGCTGGGCCAGGGGTTCACCGCCATCCAGCCCGGCAAATACCTCCTTTGGTTCCTGGTCCCGAACGCCGTGGACTGCGCGCTGATCGCCGTGCTGGCCGTCTTCTTCCAGGCGATCACGCCGAACAAATTCGCCGGCTTCGGACTGATGGTGCTGTACCTGATCGCCAGCCAGACCCTCGCGACCCTCGGCTTCGACCACAATCTCTACAATTACGACGGCACGCCGCCCGTCCCGCTCAGCGACATGAACGGCCAGGGCAAGTTCGCCGGCTACGCCGCCTGGTTCCGCGCCTATTGGGCGGCGTTCGCCGTCCTGCTGCTGACCCTGGCCTATGGCCTCTGGCGGCGGGGGACGGAGACGCGGATGATGCCCCGGCTGAAGCGGCTGCCGTCGCGCCTGCGCGGCCCGGCCGGGCTGATCGGCGGCGCGGCCCTGGTCGCCTGGATCGGCCTCGGCGTCTTCATCTTCGACAACACCAACATCATCAACGAGCACCGCACCACCATCGCCGACGAGAAGTGGCTGGCCGACTACGAGAAGGCGTTCCTGAAGTACGAGACCCTGCCGCAGCCCTCGGTGACCGACGTCGAGCTCGACCTCGACCTCTATCCGCACCAGCCGAAGCTGACGACCGAGGGCATCTACCACCTGGTCAATGACACCGGCGCGCCGCTGACCGAACTTCACGTGCGCCTGGCGCGCGACACCAAGGCCCTGCAGATGTCGGTGAACGGCGCCTCGCGCGTGCGCACCTTCGACAAGTTCAACTACCGCATCTTCACCTTCGACCGGCCGCTGATGCCCGGCGAGCGGACGGTGCTGTCGTTCGAGACCCTGATGCAGCAGCGGGGATTCAAGAATTCCGGCAACATGACCCGCATCGTCGACAACGGGACCTTCGTCGACAACTTCGAGTTCGCGCCGATCGTCGGCATGGACCGCTCGCGCCTGCTGCAGGACCGGGCCAAGCGCCGCAAATATGGCCTGCCGCCCCAGCTGCGCCCACCGAAGCTGGAAGACCGCTCGGCCCAACGGCGCAACTACCTGGCCAACGCCGACTGGGTGGACGCCGACATCAGCGTCACCACCGACGCCGACCAGACGCCGATCGCGCCGGGCTATGCGGTCTCCGACGTCACCAAGATGGGCCGCCGGACCGTGCGCTTCCGCACCGATGCCCCGGTGCTGAACTTCTTCTCGGTGCAGTCGGCCCGCTATGCGGTGAAGAAGGTCGATTACAAGGGGGTCGAGCTGGCGGTCTACTACGACGCCCAGCACCCCTGGGACGTGGACCGGATGATCCGGTCGCTGGAGACCGGCCTCGACTACTACCAGGCCAACTTCAGCCCCTACCAGTTCCGCCAGGCGCGGATCCTCGAGTTCCCGGCCTACGAGGCCTTCGCCCAGTCCTTCGCCGGGACCATGCCCTATTCCGAGGGCATCGGGTTCATCGCCGACCCCACCAAGCCCGACAAGATCGACTATCCCACCTACGTCACCGCCCATGAGCTGGCGCACCAGTGGTGGGCCCACCAGATCATCGGCGCGGACATGCAGGGCGCGACCACCCTCTCCGAGACCCTGGCGCAATATTCGGCGCTGATCGTCATGGAGAAGACCTACGGCCCCGACGGCATCCGCAAGTTCCTGAAGTACGAGCTGGACCGCTACCTGCGTTCGCGTGGCGGCGAGGTGGTCGAGGAGCTGCCGCTGATCCGGGTGGAGGACCAGGGCTACATCCACTACCGCAAGGGCTCGCTGGTCATGTACCTGCTGCGCGACCGGCTGGGCGAGGCCAAGGTCAATGCGGCCCTGCGCACCCTGCTGCAGACCTACGCCTTCAAGGGCGCGCCCTATCCGCGCTCGCAGGACCTGGTGGACGCCCTGCGCGCCCAGGCTGGGGCCGACCCCGTGGCCCAGCAGCTGATCACCGACCTCTTCGAGAAGATCACCCTCTACGACCTCTCGACCCGCGAGGCGGTGGCGCACCGCCGGGCGGATGGCCGCTACGACGTCACCCTGACCCTCTCGGCCAAGAAGGCCTATGCCGATGGCAAGGGCAAGGAGACCGCCGTCCCGATCGCGCCCGGCGAGCTGTTCGACGTCGGCGTCTTCACCGCCGAGCCCGGCAAGCCCGACTTCAACTCCAAGGCGGTGCAGTATTTCCGCCTGACGCCGCTGCGCTCGGGCGTCCAGACGGTGACCGTGACGGTGGACAAGCCGCCCAAGTGGGCCGGGGTCGATCCCTACAACAAGGAGATCGACCGCAACTCCGACGACAACGCCATCCAGGTCTCCCAGCGCTGAGCCCTGAGCGGTCCAGATGGCGAGTTCTGGACTGGGATCGCGGGGCCCCGCCCTCGGAGCGGGCCTCGGCATTACCGCGATTTTAGTTGGCTGCGGCCGGCGCCAGCCCAAGCGTGACGGGCATGAAAAACCGGATTTCCCTCGTGATTGCGGCCGCTTGCGCCGCGCTCCTGCCCGCGCTCGCCAGGGCGGCTGACACCCCGGCCGCCACGCCCGACTGTCACGTCGGCGCCTACCGCCTGGCCAGCGGCCGCATCGTCGACATCGCCCCGACCGACGGCGAGCCCCTGCGCTGGCGCGCCTGGGACGGGACCACCGGTCTGCTGAAGAAGACCGCCGCCGGCGACTGGACCAGCACCTACGGCTGGACCGGACGGCCCGACGGGATCTCGGTCGGCTTCTCGGACTGCGCCAAGGGTAAGATCCGCTTCGGGCAGGAGCCCGGGCGGCGCATCCCGCTGGACGTCACCGAGACCCGCTTCCAGGGCCAGGGCGACGTGCCGCTGGCCGGCCGCCTGGTCCTGCCCAAGGGCGCGGGCCGCGTGCCCATCGTGGTGCTGATCCACGGCGCCGAGCACGACTCGGCGCGCGACTTCTACGCGTTCCAGCGCCTGTTCCCGGCCCAGGGCATCGGCGTCTTCGTCTACGACAAGCGCGGCACCGGAGGCTCGGGCGGCGCCTACAGCCAGGACTTCGCCCTGCTGGCGGCGGACGCCGTGGCGGCCCTGCACGAGGCGCGGCGCCTCGCCGGCCCGCGCGCCGGCCGCATCGGGTATCAGGGCGGCAGCCAGGGCGGCTGGGTCGCGCCTCTCGCCGCCCTGCACGAGCCGGTGGACTTCGTGATCGTGAGCTTCGGCCTCGCCGTCTCGGTGATCGACGAGGACCAGCAGGAGGTGGCCCTGGAGATGGCGCTGAAGGGCCATTCCGCGGACGACACCCGCAAGGCGCTGGAGGTGGCCGACGCCGCCGAGACCGTGATCGCCAGCCGCTTCACCGAAGGCTTCCAGCGCTTCGACGAGCTGCGCGCCCGCTACAAGAACGAGCCCTGGTACAAGGACCTGCACGGCAACTACACCTGGGCGCTGCTGCCCTATTCCGAGGCCGAGCTGCGCGAGAAGGCCAAGGCCTTCGACTGGGGCACGCCCTTCCACTACGACCCCATGCCGACCCTGAAGAAAGTCTCCACGCCGCAGCTCTGGGTGCTGGGCCGCGACGACCTGGAGGCGCCCAGCGCCGAGACCAGCCGCCGCCTCAAGGGCCTGATCGCCCAGGGGCGGCCCATCACCCTGGCCCTCTATCCGGGCGCCGAGCACGGCATGACCGAGTTCGAGGTCGCCCCGGACGGCGAGCGGCTCTCCACCCGCTTCGCGCCGGGCTACTTCCAGATGATGGCCGACTACATCCGCACCGGCCGGATCGCCGGGCCCTACGGGAAGAGCGAGGTGACGCGGCCAAAGTAGGGCTTGCAGCGCGGGAACAATTGCGGAACATTATGCGGCGCCATGGCCCGCACCTACGCCGTCGAGGACGTCTCCGCCCAGCCCGACCTCTGGCGCGCCAAGCCGGCGCCCGAGGCCAAGCCGCACTACGCGGGCCATCGGGAGCGGCTGCGCGAGCGCGCGGTCGCCGGCGGCCTTCCCGCCCTGCCGGACTATGAGCTCCTGGAGCTCTTCCTGTTCCGCTCGATCCCGCGCGGCGACGTCAAGCCGCTGGCCAAGCAGCTGCTGGCGCGCTTCGGCTCGCTGGGCGGGGTGCTGGGCGCGAGCGTGGGGGAGCTACGCACCGTGGCCGGCGTCGGCGAGGCGGCGGCCCTGGACCTGAAGCTGCTGCACGAGGCCATGCTGCGCGCGGCCAAGGAGCAGGTGGCGCGCCGCCCGGTGATCTCGTCCTGGAGCGCCCTCCTGGCCTATGTGAAGGCCGCGCTGGCGCACGAGGCGCGCGAGCAGTTCCGCGTCCTCTTCCTCGACAAGAAGAACCAGCTGATCGCCGACGAGGTGATGAACCGGGGCACCGTGGACCACGCCCCGGTCTATCCGCGCGAGGTGGTCCGCCGGGCGCTGGAGCTGTCGGCCAGCGCGCTGATCCTGGTGCACAACCATCCGTCGGGCGATCCCACGCCCTCGTCCGCCGACGTCGAGATGACGCGGCAGGTAGTCGAGGCCGCCCGCCCCATGCGCATCGCCATCCACGACCACCTGGTCGTCGGCCGCGACGGCGTCGCCAGCTTCAAGGCGCTGGGGCTGATGTGAGGACGGACGGGGCCCTGGGTCAGACTAGGCCGCGAAGGCCCAGCGCCGCCGCCTGAGGGCTGCGCCCGCGCCACCGAATCCCAGCAGCATCAGAGCCCAGACATCCGGCTCGGGAACCGCGGCCGTCGTCTTGCCGGACAGGAAGCCTGGCGCGTCGAAGGTGATGCTGACGCCCTCGGGCAGCGGCCCGATCGACAGGCTGGAGGTGTGGCTGTAGTCACAGATCGCGCCCTCGCCGCACTGGACCTCGAGGCGCCCCCACAGGCTGCCGATCCCCTTTCCAGGCTTGATGTCGAGCAACGCGCTCATCCGCCGGTTGCCGCCGCCGAGGTCGACCACGGAGAAGCTGTCGGTCCAGAATTCGTCGCTGACGTCCGAGTTGGTGACGAGCTGGCCTGCGTCGTCGAGTTTGTAGTCCAGGATGCCCTGGCTGTAGCTGGTGTAGTTGTTGTAGTCCGCCCGCACCTGAAGGAACGACTCCAGCTTATAAGGCAGTATAGGTCCCGAATAACTACCGTGCACCTCCCAGCTGAAAGGCAGAAATTCATCCTGGTCTGACGTATTGGACGTGTTGAAGCCCGAGACGTACTGCGCCAGGACAAAGGCTTGCGAATAGTAGGCTGTCAGGTCGGTTTTCACTGGCGGCGAGCCCGGTTGCAGCACGATCTTGGTGAGGTCGCCGATCTCGGAGGCGGCATAGGCATGGACCTCGCCGGTCGTGAGGTCGGACGAGGCGAACGCCGTGGCGGCCGCCGGCATCAGGATGGGATACTTGCCCTGAGCGCCGGGCATGAAGGCCGAGACGCTGCCGGCCGTCAGATCGGTAACGTCGGTGGTGCTCACGCTGGCGATGCCCCCATAGACCGGATCATAGTTCTGGGTCTGATGGATGAACGCGCCGACGTTGGTCTGGAGGGTGGCCGACACGCCGACTTGGGGCGACGTATAGTTGTTGAGGACCACGCAACAGACCACTGCGCCGGCCGTGTCACTGATCCAGTACTCCGCATGGGCCGGGAGGGCCGCCAGCCCGGCAAAGGCCAGTCCGGTCGCAAGCGCCGGGGCCGCCGTCGATCTCAGAAATCTGCGCATCTCACCCATCCACTCCTGTTCCGGATGAGCTTAGGGGCCCTGGCGCCTCGATTCTTGACTGGGAACGCGGCGACTGTTGCCCAATCGCGCAAACGGAGCCGGCGATGCACGCAAAAGGCGAGCTGCGTTGCCAAGGCCGCCGGCCGTTCATAACGTCGTTCGGTCTGGCGCACGCGAGGGGCGGCGCTTCGAGAAGCGGACCGCGCGATGCAGGCGACGCTAACGACAGACGCCGCGCCGGAGGGCAAGCGCCTCGACTTTTGGCGCGACGTGGTCTGCAGCACCTTCTTCCTGGCCGAATGCCACGCGACCCGCGAGGGTCCGTTCCATGGCTCGATCAGCACGACGGCGACGCCTCAGATCGCGGTCTCGCGGCTGCGGAGCGGCGCGCAGCACGTGGTGCGCAACGCCGACCATGTGCGACGCACCGACGGCGAGGTGTTCCTCATCAATCTGCAGGTCTCGGGACATGGCGGATTCGTCCAGGACGGCCGCGAGGTGTTGCTGGGACCGGGCGACTTCACCTGCACCGACAGCACTCGGGCATGCGAGATGCACTACACCGGCGATTTCGAGCAGGTCGTGTTCTACATGCCGCGCACCCTGGTGACCGAGGCGCGCGGCGAAACCGACCGGCTGACGGCCACCCACGTCGCTGCCGAGTCCCCGATCGGCTCGATCGTCTCGCCCTTTCTGCGCCAGGTGGCCGCCCAGATCCGGCATGTGCAGGCGAGCACCGCCGCACGCCTGGCCGAAACCGGCATGGCGCTGGTGATGACCGCCTTCGGCGAGATGGCCGGCGGCGACCATGACCCCCGGCGCTGGGGCCGGATGGCGCTGCGCGAACGGGCCAACCAGGTCATCGACGCCCGGAGCTGCGACCCGGACCTCAATCCCGCGACGGTCGCCGCAGCGCTCGGCATTTCCCTGCGCCACCTGCAGAGCGTCTTCCGGGAGGACGGGACGACGCCCAGCGAGTGGATCTGGCGGCGCCGGCTGGAGCGCAGCCGCCGCGACCTGGCGGCCCCGGCCCTCGCCGCGGCCAGCATCAGCACCATCGCCTATGCCTGCGGCTTTTCCGACGTGGCGCACTTCAGCCGCCGCTTCAAGGCCGCCTATGGCCTCTCGCCACGGGCCTTCCGCGCCGGCCGTTGAGCGACTTCAGATGGTCGCGGTCGCGCGCGCCTGCGCATCGGCGTGCACGACCAACTGGCGGTGCGCGGCGCAGGACGGCCAGTTTCAAGGCGTTGGCTGCTTGAGCGCGCCCCTTGGTCCTCAAACCCTAGCAATGAAGGCCGCAAGCCCCCATCTGTCGTGATGCGCCGTCGGGCGTATGCCGCCAGACAAGCGGTCGATTGTTCCCGACGCGGCGTCCCTTCGAGATTCATATGGTCACGCTCTTCGCAGCGTCAGCCCTGGGCGTGCTCAGCGCAGCCGCCCTGCCGCCGGTCTTCGCCCTGCTGGGCTGGAGGCGGCACAGGTGAGCGCCGCCCAGCCCGACATCTCGCTCACCCGCGAGAACGCCTATCTGCGCCAGCGGGTGGCCCAGCTTCAGGAAGACATCACCGCGATTACCGCGGAAGCCGAGCGCCTGCGCCAGATCGTCGAACGCCTGCATGGCCGCACGGCCCATCGCGCGCCCGATCCGCTGAGCGGGGGCCAGTGATGGCCCTGCGCAAGAGAGACGCCAGGGCGGTCGAGTACCGCCGCTTGGCCATCGCCGCCGACGCCCTCGCCGCCGCCAGCCTGCTGGCCCATGTGCGCGAGAAGCACGAGCACGCTGCGGCCCGCTGGATCGCCCTGGCGGTCCTCGACGAACAGCCTATCCAGCCGGCGCTCTCCCAGCCGCGCGGCCGCCGGCCCGGCAAGGTCGTCGCATCGTTCGTCTCCTGCGGCCCCGCCGGCCCGGACCAGGCCGCATGACGCCCGCGAAGCCGCCTCGCCTCAAGGCGTCACGTCAGGATGGAAGCATGCGCCTGTTCTCATGGTTTTCCCTGAGCGCCGTCACCGACGCCGAAGTCAGGTCCGAGATCTGGAGCCTGGGGACGCGCCATCGTGGGCAGCCCCTGGAAGGGGCGCTCGACGAACTTCGCGCAGAAGATCTTCCGCCCGCCCGGGCGCTGCTGCTTCGCGCCTGTGTCCGAAAGCTGAAACGGGCATGAGCCACGTTTGGGCCGCGATGGGCGCGCAGGCTTCCACAAGGCCAGGGATACGGTTCGCGCATGCGCCTCAAGACGGGATTTGAGATCGTCTACGACTGCCCGGCGCCGGTCCCGATGCTGCTGATGCTGAGCGTCCATCCGTCCCGGCGCGCCGACCTGGAGACCCCCGACTGGGTGCGGACCGATCCGGCGGCGGACGTGCGCCAGTACCTGGATGTCTACGGCAACATCTGTAGCCGGCTGCTGGCGCCGGCGGGCCGCATCAAGCTGTCGTCCGACTTCATCATCGCCGATTCCGGGCTGATCGACCCCTATGTGCCCGACGCCCAGGAGCACCCGCTGCACGAGCTGCCCGACGACGTCATCGTCTACCTGATGGGCAGCCGGTACTGCGATACCGAGAAGCTGAGCCAGACCGCCTGGTCCCTGTTCGGCCACACCCTGCCCGGCTGGGCCCGGGTGCAGGCGATCTGCGACTATGTGCACGACCACATCGTCTTCAACTATGCCGATGCGCGGCCGGACAAGACGGCTTACGAGGCCTGGGCGGAAGGCGCGGGCGTCTGCCGCGACTATGCGCACCTGGCCATCGCCTTCTGCCGTTGCCTCAACATCCCGGCGCGGTACTGCACCGGCTACATGGGCGACATCGGGGTGCCGGTGGTGGGGGTGATGGACTTCAGCGCCTGGTTCGAGGTCTACCTCGGCGGCCGCTGGCATACCTTCGACGCGCGCAACAACATGCCGCGCATGGCCCGGGTGCTGATCGCCCGCGGCCGCGATGCGGTGGACGTGCCGATCGCCACGACCTTCGGGACCGCCGAGCTGGCGGGCTTTCAGGTCACCAGCCTGGAGGCTCCGCCGGCGGCGTGAGGCCTACCGACGGGCCCGGCCAGCCTTCAGCGGGTGCTGCGCGAGTCGTTCAGCGTCTTGCGGGTCTGGGACGACGGCGCGCCGGTGGACCGCGGGTCCATCACGCCGCGCCGAACGGGCGCCGAACCGGTGGAGGTTTGGGTTTTCATGGGATTGGCCTTTCGGGCCGCCGGCAAGGCGCGGAACTCCGCGCGTCAGGGCGAGCGCAAGCCTAGCACGCCCAGCCCGTCGCAGCGCGGAATTCGAACGCCGCCGTGGCGATCGCCTCAGGCGTCGGTGAAGGGATGCGGCAGTTCCCCGGACCGGAACAGGATCACCGGGTTCTCGTCATAGTCGCCCAGCTCGGTGTCCGCGGTCGCCGAGAAGGCCACCACCCCGACGCGCAGGGGGCCGAGGCGCTCGGCCTTGCGCCGCGCCTCCTCGGCGGTCTTGCAGCCCACCTGCGGCTCGGCCTTCAGGCCCCTCCCGCGTCCGCGAACATAGGACTGGACGATGTAGACGGTTTCGGTGGCCATGGGCCTTCACGCGCCGGTTCGGGCGGCAGGTCAACCGAAAGCGGCCGCTACTTCTTGGCAGGCGCGGCGGGCGAGCTGGAGCCGCCGTTGGCCATGCCCTGTTGCAGCTCGTGCACCTTGTCGAGGTGAGCCTGGATCTTCGGGACCGCCTTGGCCGCCCCGCCCTTCAGGCCGGCGTCGGAGCCGCGGTCGGCATAGCCTTTCATCAGGGTCAGCGCCTCGTTGTGGGCGGCTTCCTGCTGGTCCAGGTACTCCTTGTCGAAGCGGTCGGCCGGCGCGCCCTTGAGGTTGTCCAGCAGGCCCTTGCGGCGCTGGTCGAGGTCCGGCGACGGCTTCTGGCCGGCGGCGGCGATCAGGGGCGCCATCTCCTTGGACATGGCGGTGTGGTCGGCCACCATCATCTTGCCGAAGTCCTTCACGCCCTTCGACTGGCCCTTCTGCTGGGCGATCTGGCCGGCCTGGATCTCGTACATGTCGCTCTGGCTGGCGTTGGACACGAACTCGTCGGTCGAGACCGAGCCGACCGTCGAGGCCGAGGTGGCGCCGACGGCGGCGGCGGTGGCGTCCTGGGTCCCGCTGACCGGCGCGCTGTTGGCGGTGGTGGAGGCGGCGTTCGAGGTCTGGTCCTTCTGCTTCTGGCAGGCGGCGAGCCCAAGGGTGGTCACGGCGGCCGCGGCGAGCAGGATGGCGCGTTTCATCAGAGTCACTCTCCCGGGGTTTGCAGGCTGCCGAACGAGCGGCGAAACGGCTTAGTTCCGGGGCACTATCAAAGGTGAAGGCAGGGTCAGCCACAGCCGGTCGCCGCTGAGGTCCAGGGCCATGCGGAAGGGCTGCAGCAGCCCCGCGCCCAGCAGGCCGGAGACCGCCGGCGCGTGGTCTGCCGGCCGGTAGACCTGCACCTCCACGTCGCGCAGCATCAGCCGCCCGACCCGCACCGTGCGCGCCTGCGTGGTGCGTACGGAACTGAGCCCGCCCAGACTGACCGAGCGGGCCTCCGACACCGGACGGCCCGGCGCCAGCACCCCGGCGGCCCGCGCGGCGGCTTCCGACAGCGACAGGATGCCCGTGGCGCCGGTGTCCACCAGCACCTCCAGAGGCGGCGCCGCCTCCACCTGCACGGCCGCGGTCGGGCCGCCCCGCTTGCGCGCCAGGGGGATGGCGACCGCGTCCGGCGGGGGATGGTAGCGCGGCCGGGGCAGGAACCGGGCCCGCCGGCGCGGGAAGTCGGCCTCGATCACCAGGCGGCTCAGCACGTCGCGGCCGATCAGGAGCTGGAAATCGCGGCCGCTGACGAAGGCGATGTCGGCCAGCTGCAGCGCGGCCGGTCGCAGGGCGGGGATCGCCAGACCGGGCAGCGCCAGCGGCGCGGTCACCGTGTGGCTCATCTGCGGCCGTCCGCTGACCCCGTAGGCCAGCAGCGGCGCCGCCACGGTGCGCGGCAGGCCCAGGCGCTGGGCCAGGCCCGCATCGATGGCGGAGAACTGGGCGCCGGAATCCACTACGGCGCGGATCGGCGCCCCGGCCACCGTCACGGGGATCTCGATCAGCCCGCCGCCTTGCGCCAACGGCAGCCAGGGCGTCTCGCGCCCGCCCTCGAACGCCACCTCCAGCGGCGGCCACGGCAGGCGGTCGCGGAACGCCCAGACGGTGGCGCCGCCGGCGGCGACGGCGGCCAGTCGGGAGAGGAGCACGCGGCGCGAAATCACCACAGGCTCTTAGCCGAACCCCTTTGCGATAACGGCGTAAATTCGTAAGGTCGCCGCCCAAGCGAGGAGGCGTCCATGAACCCCAAGGCCGAGTTCGACATCATCGTCTATGGCGCCACCGGCTACACCGGCCGCCTGGTCGCCGAGCACCTGGCCGCCCGCTACGGCATTGGCGGCGCGGTGAACTGGGCCATGGCGGGCCGCTCGCCGCAGAAGCTGGCCGAGGTGCGCGACCTGATCGGCGCGCCGGCGGAGACGCCCCTGGTGGTGGCCGACGCCGCCGACCCGGCCTCGCTGAAAGCCATGGTCGGCCGCGCCAAGGCGATCATCACTACCGTGGGCCCCTACCAGCTCTACGGCTCCGAACTGGTCGCCGCCTGCGCCGCGGCCGGGACCGACTACCTCGACCTCTGCGGCGAGCCGAACTGGATGCGCCAGATGATCGAGGCGCACGACGCGGCGGCCAAGGCCTCCGGCGCGCGGATCCTGTTCTCCTGCGGCTTCGACTCCATCCCCTTCGAGCTGGGCGTCTTCTTCTGCGAGGAGACCGCCAAGGCCCGGCTCGGCGGCCCGGTCCCGCGGGTGAAGGGCCGGGTGCGGGACATGCGCGGCGGCCTGTCCGGCGGCACCGCCGCCAGCGGCGCGGCCACCATGGCGGCGATCCAGAAGGACCCCTCGCTGTTGTCCATCATGATGAGCTCCTTCGGCCTGACGCCGGGCTTCGAGGGCCCGCCCCAGCCGCCCGGCAATGCGCCGCAGGACGACCCGGACGTGGGCCCGGTGGGCCCGTTCATGATGGCGGTGATCAACACCAAGAACGTCCACCGCTCGAACCTGCTGATGGGCCACGCCTACGGCCGCGACTTCGTCTACGACGAGATGGTGATGGGCGCCGGCGGGGGTCCGGGCTTCACCGACCTGGGCAATCTGCCCGGCGGCGGCCCGAAGCCGGGCGAAGGCCCGACTAAGGAAGAGCGGGAGGCGGGCTACTACGACATCCTGTTCGTGGGGATCGCCGCCGATGGCCGCCAGGTCCGCGTCTCGGTGAAGGGCGACAAGGATCCGGGCTATGGCTCCACGTCCAAGATGCTGGCCGAGACCGCGATCTGCCTAGTCAACGCGCCGGACGTGAAGGGCGGCGTCTGGACCCCCGGCGCGGCGCTGCAGGGCCGCCTGGTGGAGCGCCTGCAGGGCCACGCGGGCCTCGCCTTCGCGGTGGAGTAGCGCGGCCGGGAATTGATCCCGGCGGAGCTGAAACCGCGTCCGGCGCGAGGCGGTTGCCGGCCCATCAGCCGGAGAAAGCCCCATGCACGCCCAACAGATGATCGCCACCCATCCTCAGGTGGCGGGCAACACCAATGACGCCCTGATCGCCTGCATCGAGGCCTGCCTCGACTGCGCCCAGACCTGCGCGTCCTGCGCCGACGCCTGCCTGGGCGAGGCGAACGTCGCCGACCTCACCCAGTGCATCCGCCTGAACCTCGACTGCAGCGACGTCTGCGCGACCACCGGCATCGTCGCCTCGCGGCGGACCGGCACGAACGAGCTGGTCATCCGGCGGCTCATCGAGACCTGCGCGGACGCCTGCCGCCTCTGCGGCGACGAGTGCGAGAAGCACGGCGAGCGCATGGAGCACTGCCGCATCTGCGCCGAGACCTGCCGGCGCTGCGAGCGCGCCTGCCGCGACGCAGCCGGCACGATCACCCCGACCCTGCAATAGCGATAAGCGGCGGCGCGGCGCCCCTGCTCAGTGCGCCACGCCGCCCAGTTCGTCCTTCAGCGTCCGCGTGCCGGCATCGGCGATCGCGCCGGCCTTTTCGGTGAGCGAGGCGCCCTCGCCTTCCGGCCCGGTCTGGCGGTGGAGCTCTTCCTTCACCTGCCCATAGGCCCGCTGGGCCACGTCCTTGACCTCATCCAGCTGGGCCTTCGCCGCATCCACCGCCTTGTGCCGCGCAGGACCGATGTAACGGCGCTCGACCGGCGTGGCCGGTAGTGACGCGCCGATGGCCGCGCCCACCGCCAAGCCGATGGCGCCGATCACCAGGGGCTCGGTCTCGAGCGTCTGGTCGAACCGCTCGCGGGCGACGCGGGCGTATTCCTCGGCCTTGACCTGGGCGGTCTGGGCCAGCTCCCCGACCCGGCCGCGGGCCTGGGTGACGCCGTCCGCGGCGCCCGTGCGCGCCTGGTCGAGGCTGGCCTTGGCCTTCTCGGCCGCCTGCCCCAGCTTGGCCTTGGCCGCGTCGGCCTTGGCCTTCACCTTGGCCCGCAGGCCCTCGTCCTCGTCATAGCCCTCGTAGGTCGGGTAGTAGCCCGCCCCGCTGTACCCCGCGGGCTCGGCGCGCCGCCGCGTCTGGCTGATCGCCAGCCAGGCCACGCCCAGGCCGATGAGGGCGATCGGGATGGGGTTTTCCTTCAACTGCTCCACCGCGGTGGACAGGGCCTTGTTGCTCGCGCCGCTCATCATCCTCGTCGCCTCGTCGAACAGTTCACCCGGTTGCATGCGGTCCTTCAGCGCCTCGACCGTGCGGTCGACGCGTCCCCGCGCCGCCTCGACCTCGCGCTCCAGCTCCGCGGCGGATTTGGTCATTTGCCGTTCCCCTTGATCAGGTCCGCGTCCTTGCGCAGCTGGCGCGTGGTCCGCTCCGGCGAAAAGCCCGAGAGCGAGATCGCCTTCATGCCCAGGCGCACCAGGGCGTAGCCGACGGCCGCCACCGCGACACCGACCAGCAGCGCCGCCCAGGTCGGGTCCATCACCTTGGAGAGCGCCAGGACCAGGGCCTGCAGCAGCACCAGCAGCGCCGCCATCAGCAGCAGCCCGCCGGCCGCAATGTCGCCCAGGGCCTTGGCCGATCGGTTCAGCTTCTCGCCCAGCTCGGCGCGGATCAGCTCGGACTCCTTGCGGACCAGCGCCGCCAGGTCGCCCGTGAGCTCGCCGATCAGGTCTCCGATGGAGCGCTGCGGCTTCAAGGGGGTCCCGTCGTCCATGGCCTCAGCCTCCGCGCGGGGTGGGATCCGCCGCGTCCGCA
The DNA here is from genome assembly GCA_019510435.1 of Caulobacterales bacterium. Taxonomy (GTDB): domain Bacteria; phylum Pseudomonadota; class Alphaproteobacteria; order Caulobacterales; family Caulobacteraceae; genus Phenylobacterium. The sequence goes on from JAEKKJ010000009.1 coordinate 67,476, forward strand.
GCGGAGCCGCCGCCCTCCACGCCGGGGCCCGCGGCCGTTTCGGCCGCCGGCGTCGCGGAGAGGTCGCCCAGGTCGTCGGAGATCGGCGCGTCGATGCCGACTTCGCCGCCGGTGGCGTACTCCGCAGGGCCTTCGTAGGCCTCGGTCTCGGCAAGGCTCAGGTCCGCCTCCGGCAGGGTCGGCGGCGCCGGCGCGGCGTCCGAGGCGCGGGCGAAGCGGCCCAGGGCCACCCCCAACAGCACCGCGCCGCCGATGAACGCCATCGGGTTCTTGCGGCCGAAGTCGCGCACCGCGTCCAGCAGCTCGCCCGGCTGCTTTTCGGCGAGGTTGCGGGAAAGGCCTTCCAGCCCCTCGGCCGCCTGGCGCACCACCCGCGAGGCGGGCGTCTGCTCGGCCTGGTCCAGCTCCTCGCCGGCGCGGCGGATGGCGTTGGCGAAGTCGCCCAGGGTCTTGCCGGCCGTCCTGGCCCCCTTCTGGGCCTCCGCCCGGACGCGGTCCTGCGCCACCTCGGCGAAGCTCTGCGCCTCGGCGCGGATGGTCTCGCCGGCCTGTTCGATCAAGGCGCGGGCCTGCTCCTTGCGGCTCTCGCCGCCGGAAACGTCGCCGGAAACGTCGATGTCGCTCATGGTCCTCTCCGCCGGGCGCGCGCGCAGCGTCGAAATGCCCGCCCTTCATGGCGCATGAACGCGCAGCGGGGCCGTTGGGGTCCGCCAGCGGCGCTCGGAAAGGGCTATTTTTTCAAGTGGAACGTCGGCGGCTGCGCGGCGCCGTCTGCAGCCGCAGGCCCTCGGCCAGCAACGACGCCAGTTCGCCCTCGTCCACGGCCGCCAGCCGCACCAGGACGGCCGGATAGCTGCGGTAGTGGTCGTCGTCGAAGAACCGATCTGGCGCGGCCTCGACCAACAGCTGCTTGCGGGCCATCTCGCAGCGCACCGCCAGGATCGAGAGGTCCGGCATGCGGGGCTTCTTGGGATCGGGCCGGGCCATGAAGCTCCAGGCCACGCCCTTGCCTTCGGCGGTCTCGAAGGCCAGGCGCTGGTCCGTGGACCGGTCTTCCAGCCCCGGCAGGTCGGCGGCCAGGCGGCGGACGGTGGGAAGATCGACCATGGCGGCTATGTCACCGCCGATCCGCGACGGGCGCAACGCCCACGCTTGCAGGCGGCCGCCAAGCTGCTACGCCCGGCGCATGTTCCGCTCGCTCGTCGCCCTCGCCCTGGCCCTCCCCGCGCTGGCCTCCGCCGCCCTTCCCGCCGCCGCCCAGGACAGGGCCGCGCCCGTCTCCGCCCAGCGGATGTCCGACGTCACCCGCGAGCTCGCCTCCGACCCCTATTTCGGCCGCGCGCCCGGCGGCCCCGGCGAGCAGAAGACGATCGATTTCATCATCGCCCAGTTCAAAGCGATCGGCGTGCAGCCGGCCGGCGACAACGGCGGATGGACTGAGGCCGTGCCGCTGGTGCGCTACCAGACCGTCCCGGGCGGGAGCTACAGCCTGACCGCCGGGGGGCGGACCAAGGCCCTGCACGACGGCCCGGACCTGCGCATCGAGACCCAGCGCCCCGTGGCCCACGTGGCGATCCGCGCCGCGCCGCTGGTGTTCGTCGGCTATGGCGTCAGCGCGCCGGAGCGCGGCTGGGACGACTTCAAGGGCGTGGACCTGAACGGCAAGATCGCCGTCGTGCTGATCAACGATCCGGACTTCGAGGCCACGCCGGGCGAGCCGGTGGCCGGCAAGTTCGGCGGCAAGGCGGCCACCTACTACGCCCGCTGGACCTACAAGTACGAGGAGGCGGCGCGGAGGGGCGCCCTGGGGATGCTGATCATCCACGAGACCGCCCCCGCCGCCTATGGCTGGAACACGGTGGTGGCGGGCGCGGGCGAGAGCTACGACGTGGTGCGCAAGGACCCGGCGAAGGACAAGCTCTTGCTGCAGGGCTGGATCCAGCGGGGCCTGGCGGTCGACCTGTTCCGCCAGGCGGGCCTGGACTTCGAGGCCGAGAAGGCCCGCGCCCGGCGCGCGGACTTCCATCCGGTCGCCCTGAAGGGCGCCAGCTTCTCCGCTGACTACGCCAACCGCTTCACCCGTCTCGTCAGCCACAACGTCCTGGCCAAGCTGCCGGGCGCCGCACATCCCGATGAGACCATTCTCTATGCCGCGCACTGGGACGCCTATGGCCAGGGTCCCGCCGACGCCTCCGGCCAGACCCTGCGCCGCGGCGCGCTGGACGACGCCGTGGGGGTGGCGGGCGTGCTGGAGGCGGCGCGGGCGTTCAAGGCCGGCCCGCCGCCCGACCGCACGGTGCTGTTCGCCGCCTGGACCGCCGAGGAGCGCGGCCTGCTGGGCAGCGAGTACTACGCCAGCCGCGCCGGGCCGACGCTGGCGAAGATGGCGGGAAACTACACCTTCGACGTTCTGCAGACCGCGGGCCCCAGCCACGACCTGGTGCTGGTGGGCGCCGGGCAGAACCAGCTGGAGGCCGGCCTCGCCGAGGTCGCGGCCCGCCATGGCCGGACCATCACGCCCGACCCGCGGCCGGACCGCGCCCTCTTCTACCGCGCCGACCATTTCTCCGTGGCCAAGCGCGGCGTGCCGACGCTGCTGTTCATGGGCCTGGGCGGCGGGCCGGACCTGGTCGACGGCGGCCGCCCCGCGGGCGAGCGCTGGGTCGAGGCCTACACCGCCAAGTGCTACCACCAGACCTGCGACAGCTGGGACGCGTCCCAGAACTATCAGGCCGCCGCGGACGACGTGACGCTGGCGATCGAAGCGGGGCGCGAGCTGGCCAATTCGCGCGTCTGGCCCGGCTGGAACCCCGGCTCGGAGTTCAAGCCGATCCGCGCGCGGACCGACGCCCTGCGCCGCTGAACTGAACGGTGCTGCGCGGCATCGTTCAGGCACGGTTCAGGCGGCAGGACGTTAACTGGAGCCTCAAAGGAGGCTCTCATGCGTAAGTTCCTCGCCTCGGCCCTGGCGGCCCTGACCTTCGGCGGCGCCGTCGCCGTCACCGCCACGCCGGCCGAAGCCCAGCGCTACTATCACCACGGCGGCTATTATGGCGGCGGCTACGGCGGCGGCTACTACGGCCACCGCCACCACGGCAGCGACACCGCCGCAGTGGCCGCGGTCGCCGGTATCGCCGGCCTGGCCATCGGCTCGGCGCTCTCCAGCAACAGCCATCGCGGCTACTACAGCGAAGGCTACTACGAGCCGCGGCCCTACTACGCCGAGCGGCGCTACTACTACGAGCCCCGCACCTGCATCACCCGCGACCGGGTGTGGGACCCCTACATCGGCCGCCATGTGACGGTGGAGCACGCCTACGACTGCTGACCCGGAGCTGAGCGCCCATCGCGGCGCCTAGCCCACGATGACCTTCTCCTCGCCCCACCAGATCGGCGAGCGCGGAAGGTCGATGAACCGCCGCTCGTCCTCGAGCAGCAATGCGGCCGCCGCCCGGGCCTCCTGGCGGCGGCCGTTTTCGATCACCGCCTCCAGGCTGTCGAACCAGAGCTCGGCCACGCCGTCGAAGTCCTCGGGCGCCCCGCGGCTGGCGCGCATGCCGGCGCTGGCCTCCGCGGCGGCCGAGTGCAACTGCACGTAGCGGCGAATCCTCAGCGCCTCCGCCACGCTGGCCACCAGGGGCGCATGGGTCCCGCGCCAATAGGCCTGGAAGGCCTCGCGAGTGAGATGCGGCAGCCTCACGAGGCAAAAGGTCAGCTTGATCATCGGCCCTCGGTTCCTGAACTCACGTAGAGCCTACACTCGCCAGCAGGCAAAGCTCACGCTACCGTGGGCTGTAGTCGCGGCGTGGCGGACTCATGTCGTCGTCCGAAGAGCTCAAGGCCGAGGTCGCACGCCTCTCCGCCCGCGTGGCCGAGCTGGAGACCGAGCTCGCCGCCAAGCCGCCTATCGACCGCGCCAGTCTCTACCGCATGGTCAACAACGCGCCCTGGGGCGTGTTGGTGATCAACCGCAATGGTCGCCTGGAGTTCGCCAACGCCGCCCTGCAGCGCTGGCTGAAGCTGCCGGCGCCGGCGGTGGAGGCGAGCCAGGCCGACGCCGTCGCGCCCGCCTTGCTGGCGGTGCTGCAGGCGCCGCTGGCCGCGGCCTTCGCTGGCCAGGCGCACGAGGCGGAGTTCAGCCTGCGCGATGTGGGCGGCGAGCTGCGCGACGTGCGGGTCACCGTGATGCCGCGCGGCTCGGGCGCTGCGGGCGTCACCGGCGCGGCCGTCAGCGTCTACGACGTCACCGAGACCCAGGCGCTGGACCGCAGCGTGCGCGAGAACGAGGCGCGGCTGCGCCAGATCAACGCCGTCACCCCCAGCGCCAACTACATCTTCGACTTCGAGACCGGCGCCGCGGCCTGGGTGGGTGGGCGCACGGACGCGGTCTACGACCACTCGATCGAGGAGCTGACCCAGGGCGGCCCGGAGTTCATCCGCGCGCTGATCCATCCGGACGACCTGGCCAAGATCCCGGCCCGCCTGGCCGAGCTGGCCGCCCGCCCCGACGGCGACGTGGTCGAGTTCGAGCTGCGCGTGCGCTGGCGCAACGGGGTCTACCGCTGGATCCTGGACCGCGCCGTGGTCTTCGAGCGCGACGGCTCGGGCCGGATCCTCAAGACCCTCAGCGCCGCCATCGACATCGACGAGCGAAAGCGCGCCGAGGAGCGGCGCAGCCTGCTGATCAACGAGCTGAACCACCGGGTGAAGAACACCCTGGCCGCGGTGCAGTCCATCGCCCGCCAGACGCTGCGCAGCGACCGGCCCGCGGACCAGACGCTGGAGCTGTTCAACGCCCGGCTGGTGGCCCTCTCGGCGGCGCACAACATCCTGACCCGCGAGAACTGGGAAGGCGCGGGGCTGCGCGAGATCGTGGCCGGCGCGCTCAGCCCGTTCGAGGCCCAGGGCCGGATCTTCGTCGAGGGGCCCGACGTGCGCCTTTCGGCCCATGCCGCGGTGGCGCTGGCCATGGCCCTGCACGAGCTGGCCACCAATGCGGTCAAGTACGGCGCCCTCAGCGCCGATGCGGGCGAGGTGCGGCTGGCCTGGCGCGTGGGGCGGGCCGGCGGAAGCGGCCGCCTGGAGCTGGAATGGCGCGAGCAGGGCGGGCCGCCGGTGCAGGCGCCGCGGCTGCGGGGCTTCGGCTCGCGCCTGCTGACCCAGGGCCTGCCGGCCGAGCTGGACGGGGTGGCCGAGCTCGAGTTCGCGCCGCAGGGCGTGGTCTGCCGGATCTCGGCCCCGCTGGAGGTCACGCCGCGGCTGGAGCTGGCCTGATCGCGACGCGATGAGACCGTGTCTCTTGACGGCGCCACATCCAGTAATTACTAAACATGGCGCAACTGGATTTCCTCTCGCCATCCGGTCCGAAAGCCCAGGCTCCCCCAGGCTCGGCCTTCCCGCGACCCAAACATCTCCCCCCTGAGCGCGGGACGAGCCGGATGGCGGGGCCTTTCGCGGGGCCAAGCAAACCGCGACATTCGCGCGCCGATTAACTTTTATGATCACGCAACCCGAAGGCGAAAGAGCGCGCCGAATCTTGCCGCGCCCTGCGCTCGACTTCGCGGCGATCTGCAAGACCGCAAGCATTCGCGCGGTTAATGGGGATTCAGCACGTCTGTCAGTCTTACCTTAAAGCCAGGCGCGCGAAACTTATCCACAGTCGGCGTCCCCCCGCGCCGCAGTTTCGGAGCCAACCCGTGTCGCATAGCCCGGGAGAGGGCGGCAGGCCGCTGAAGGTCCTGCACGTCGACGATGATCCGATGAACCTGCGCGTGGTGCAGGAGATCCTGGGCGCCTTCGGGCACCAGGCGGTGATGGCGTGCTCGGGCCAGGACGCCCTGGACCGGCTGGCGACGGAAGCCTTCGACCTTGTGCTGCTCGACATCCACATGCCCGGCATGACCGGCGTCGAGGTGGTGGAGCAGCTGCGCGCCACCGACGGTCCGCAACGCGACACCCCGGTGATCGCCCTCACCGCCGACGTCTATTCGCGCCGCCCGGCCGAATATATCGCCCTGGGCTTCAATGACTTCGTCTCCAAGCCGATCCTGGTCTCGGGCCTGATGGCGTCCATCAAGCGCTGCGCGGCGGCGCGACCCTCGGCCCCGGCGCTCAGCCGCGCGAGCTAGGCTTTCGCCGTCGACGCCGCGTCGCCGGCGTCCTCCGCTTCACCATCAAGCGCCGCGCGTAGCCGCTCGCGATCGAGCTGACCCTCCCAGCGCGACACCACGATCGTGGCCACCGCGTTGCCGACGAAGTTGGTCAGGGCGCGGCACTCGCTCATGAACCGGTCGACGCCCAGGATCAGCGCCATCCCCGCCACCGGCACGCTGGGCACCACCTGGAGCGTGGCCGCCAGGGTGATGAAGCCGGCGCCCGTCACGCCCGCCGCCCCCTTGGAGCTGAGCATCGCCACGCCCAGGAGGAGCAGCTGCTGGCTGAGGCTGAGGTCGATGCCCAGCGCCTGGGCGATGAACAGCGACGCCAGGGTCATGTAGATGTTGGTGCCGTCCAGGTTGAAGCTGTAGCCCAGCGGCGCCACCAGCCCGACCACGCTCTTGGCGGCCCCAGCCCGCTCCATCTTCTCTAGCAGCGAGGGCAGCGCGGCCTCCGAGGAACTGGTGCCCAGCACCAGCAGCAGCTCGGCCTTGAGGTAGCGGATCAGCTTCAGGATCGAAAAGCCGTTCAGCGCCGCGATCGTGCCGAGCACCCCCAGGACGAACAGGATCGAGGTCCCGTAGAAGGTCGCCACCAGGCTGGCCAGGCTGAGGATCGAGCCGATGCCGTACGAGCCCACGGTGAAGGCGAAGGCGCCCAGCGCGCCGATCGGCGCGGCCCGCATGAAGATCGCCACCAGCCGGAAGATCGCCTGGGCCAGGCTGTCCAGGACGCCCAGCGCCGCCGCGGCACGGTCGCCCACGAGGGCCAGGGCAATGCCGAACGGAATGGCCAGGAACAGGACCTGCAGGATGTTGCCCTCGGTGAAGGGGCTGACCACGGAGCTCGGGATGACGTCCATCAGGAAGCCGACCACCGTCAGCTTCTCGGCCTTGGCGGCGTAGTCCTTGACCTTGCCGGGATCGAGGCTCGCCGGATCGATGTGCATCGACGCCCCCGGCTGCAGCACATTGGCCACCACCAGCCCCACCACCAGGGCGAAGCCCGAGACCACGAGGAAATAGGCGAAGGCCTTGGCCGCCGTGCCGCCGGCCTTGCCGAGGTCGTTGCGCATGTGCGCGATGCCGGTGGTCACCGTCAGGAAGATCACCGGGGCGATGATCATCTTCACCAGCTTGATGAAGGCGTCGCCCAGCGGCTTCAGGGCGACGCCCAGGCTCGGGTCGAGGTAGCCGACGAGGGCCCCGACCACGATCGCGGCCAGGACCTGCAGGTAGAGCTGTGTCCAGAGCGGTTTCGCCCGCGCTGCTTCACCCTTCCCCGCCACGCGCGCCTCCCAGAATCCCTGGCGGGCAACCTAGCTGAAAACCACCGCGCCGGAACCGTGGGGGCTACGGCCGGTCGTCCGGGCCGCGGCGCTTGTCCTTGTCGGGGTGGTCCAGCTTGCCGTGCTGAGCGGGCGCGGCGCGCTCATGCGCCGCCGCCTGGCGGGCCGCCTGCTCGGCCGCGCGGGCCTGCTGCTGCTGGGCCTGCTGCGCCTGGCGCTGCTGCTGTTCGGCGGCCCGCGCCTGGGCGGCCTGGGCCCGCTCGGCCTGCTGCTGCTGCTGGCGCTGAGCCTGGGCGGCGCGGGCCTGCTCCTGATGCGCGGCCTGTTCGTCATGCGCGCGCTGCCGTTCGGCCAGCTGCTGCTGGTGGCGGGCCTGGTCGGCCTGGGCGGCGCGGGCCTGGGCCTGTTGGGCGCGCTCCCGGTCGGCGAGCTGCTGCTGGCGGCGGCCCTGCTCCGCCTGGGCGGCCCGAGCCTGGGCCTGCTGCGCCCGTTCGCGGTCGGCCAGCGCGTGCTGGCGATCCAGCTGCTGCTGGGCGACCACGCGCTCGTGCTCGTCGTGGGCGCGCTGGCGGTCGGCCAGCTGCCGCTGGCGCTGGGCCATCTCCTGGGCCTGGCGCGTGCGGACCTCCTCGGCGCGGGCCGCCGCCTCCCGGCCCTGCTGGTCGGCGGCGCGGGCGCGCAGGTCCTGGGCGCGGTTCCGTTCGGCAAAGCGCTGCTGCTGCTCGGCCAGGCGGCGGTCCTGCTGGGCCTGGCGCAGCTGCATGTGCTCGGTCTCGGCCACGGCGCGCGCATTGGCGTCCCGGGCGCGCTCGGCGGCCAGGCGCTGGGCCTGCAGATCGGCGATCTCGCCCTGGCGCAGGTCGGCGGGGCGGCGGTCGTCGGCGCGACGCAGGTCCAGCCCCGGCGGCGGCGCGCTCCGGCGGATCTCCTCGCGCCGCTGCTGCTCGGCCCGGAAGCGCTGCAACTCGCGGTTGCCGTCGCGGTCGCGCCAGGCCTGCCAGTCGGTGTCCGCCCGGGCCGCGCGCAGCCACGGGTCGGCGCTGCGCTGCAGGCGCGGCGCGGTGCGCGTCCAGATCTGCTCGCTCACCGGCGCGCGCGGCGCGCGCAGGCCGACCTGGCGCAGCTCGCGGCCGCGCTCGAAATAGCGGCCGGCCACCGGCGCCACCCGCACCAGCGCATCTTGCGGCAGGTACCGGCCGCCGCTGTCGAACACGGCCACCAGCTCCCCGCGCGGATCGTAGCCATAGCCGTAGTCCCGATCGCGAACGAAGTACGGATAGGCCGCCCCCGGTTCATAGTAGTAGTACCGATAGCTGTCTTCCGAAGGCTCTGCGTACATCGACCAGTCGTCGGCGGTCTGCCAGACCATGGGCTCGGTCCCGTCGTAGTCGAACCGGTAGTCCGGCGGCGCGTCATAGACCGACTGCTGCATGCCATAGGCGCGCTCGGCCCAGGCGTAGGCGCGGGCCGGCGGGCGCGGCGCCACCGGCGCCGGCTTGGCGGGTGGCAGCTCGGCGGAGGCCGAGAGGCCCGCGGGGGCCGAGGCGTCGGCGAGGGCGGCCTGGTCGGCTGGCTTCTTCGCCGTGTCGTTGCACGCCGCCACCGTGAGCGCCAAGGCGCTCGCGGCGCCCAGCGCCAGGTATCTGTTCAGAGGGGTCATGGCCGTGGACCTCGCAGTTCCATGCATGCCGCAAGTCTGGCCGACACGAGCTGAACCTTGCGCCCAGCTGAAACGTCATCGGAGGTTCACCGGTTGCCGCGGCAGCGTAACCGTCGCCGCTCAGGGTGTGCGGCAGCCCGCGATGGCGCGCTCCAGCTCGTCCAGCCGCTGGGCGCGCAGGATGCGGCCGGCGGCCATCAGCTGGTAGCGGTCGGCGGCGCCCGCGGCGCTGCGCAGGGCGGCGTCGCTGTCCGGATAGCGCGGCGGCGGACCCAGGGTGCGGGGCACGCAGCTCTTCGGTGGGGGCGGCGGCAAGGGCGGCCGGATCAGCGGCGGCGGCGGCGGGGCCGGCGCCGGCTTCTCCGCCACGGGCGGCGGCGGGGTGATCAGCGGCGGCGGCTTGGGTCGCAGGCTCTGGCACCCGGCCAGCGCCAGGGCCGCCGCGGCGGCGAGGCCGGCGATTCGCATGCCCGCCCCGCTCATTTCTTCAGGTTCGACAGCACCGCCCGGTCGGCGCTTTCCATGCGCGCGCAGGCGTCGATGCCCTCCGGCTGCTGCTCCAGCAGGCGGCGCGCGCCGGCGGGATTGGCGGCCGCGCCCGGCTGGGACGGGCCCGCCTCGGCCTCGACCATCCGGCCTTGGCCGTGGCCTTCGCCCTGGGCGCGGCAGGACGCGAGCTCGGTGCGCAGCGAGGCCTGGGTGCGGTCGGCCGCATCGGTGAGCTGGGCGATCCGGGCCTCGTAGCGGGCCTCGCGCAGCTCCCAGCCGTGCGACGCCACGCCGAACGCCACCGCCAGGGCGAAGGCGATCGCCGTCGCGACGGGACCCGTGATCGGGCTCATCAAGGCTTGTCGAATGAGTGTCAGCATCCCAGGACCTGCCGGGCATTCATCGCGCGGCGCAACCCATAGTCAACGGCGCCGCTGTGACCTTTTCGGGGCCTCGGCCGGCGCGGGCGCTTCGCGGCTCCAACGCGCGATGGTTGTGAGCAGCTCCAGCATCTCGATCGGCTTGCGCACCACGCCCTGAAAGACGTCCGACGCGATCTGGTCATCGGCGGTGATGTCGGCGGAAAAGGCCAGGATGGGCGCGCCGCGGTTGGGGCCGGCCCCGTCCCGAATCGCCCGGGCCGCGGCCCAGCCGTCGACGCCCGGCATCCGCAGGTCCATCAGCACCAGCTGGAACGGCCGCAGCTCGGCCAGGGCGATGGCCGCCTCGCCGCCGTCCGCGGTAGTGACCACCACGCCCAGCGGCGTCAGCATCGAGCGGATCAGCTCGCGATTGGCGGCGTTGTCGTCCACCATCAGCACGCTGAGGCCCACGAACAAGCCGAGGTCCAGCGTGGCGGAGTCGGACGCAGCCTCGGCTGGCGCCGGCGTCACCGGGACCTCGAACCAGAAGACGGCCCCCTCGCCCGGCTCGCTCTCGACGCCGATGCGCCCGCCCATGGCGTCCACCAGGCCCTTGGAGATCGCCAGGCCCAGGCCGGAGCCGCCGTGCTGGCGGTTCACCGCCGCGTCCACCTGGCTGAACCGCTTGAAGAGCTTGCCCTGGGCCTCGCCGTCCAGGCCCGGGCCGGTGTCGCGCACCCGGTAGGCCAGGATCCCGCGGTCCGCCTCGTAGCGGCAGCTGACGGTCACGGCGCCGCGCCCGGTGAACTTCACAGCGTTGCCGACCAGGTTCATCAGCACCTGGCGCACCCGGTCGAAGTCGGCGGTCAGCCGGCCGGTCCCGCAGGGCTCGAAATCCAGGGCCAGGCCCTTCTCGTCGGCCTGGTTGGCGAACAGCTCGACCGCGTCGCGGCCGCACTCGTCCGGATCTCCGGGGCCGGGCTTCAGCTCCAGCCGCCCAGCCTCGAGCCGGGAGAAGTCCAGCACGTCGTTGACCAGGGCCAGCAGGTTGCGGCTGGCGCCGAGCACGCGGCGCGCATAGCCGCCCGCCTCGTCGCCGAGGTTGCGCTCGGCCAGCAGGGCCGCGAAGCCGAGGATGGAGGTCAGCGGGGTGCGGATCTCATGGCTCATGTTGGCCAGGAATTCCGACTTCACCCGGGCGGCCTGTTCGGCCTCGGCAAGCGCGGCGGCGAGCTGGGCGGCGACCAGACGCCGCTGGCGCTGCATGGCTGCGACCTCGAGGTTCACGGCGCTGCAGGCGGCGATGAAGACCTGCAGCAGGATCAGCCGCTCGGTCCAGCCCGGCACGAACCGCACGATGGGGCCGTAGCCGGCGAAGGTGAACCCGACTGCGACCGCCGCAGTGCCCAGCACCAGGACCATGGCGCCCAGCATCTCGAGCGACAGGCTCGCCACCAGGGCCGGCAGGGGCGCCAGGAACAGCAGCGGATATTGGTCCTGGGCGAAGACCACGGCCTCGAACCCGATCACCGCCGCCAGGATCATGACTGCGCGCCAGGTCGGCTGGCGCTCGCCCACGTGGACGCGCCAATCGGCCAGGACCAGCAGGCAGGGGACGAAGACGACCAGGCCCAGGGCGTCGGCCAGGGTCCAGACCGTCAGCTCAGCGCCGAAGTGGCGGCCGTGGACGAGGCCGAGGTAGGCGGCGGCGGCCGAGGCGGAGGCGAGGCTGGCCGCCACGGCCACGACACAGCCAGCGGCCAGGTGCAGCATGCGGCCGGGGTCGAAGCGGACCGGCGCGGCGCGGCGTATGGCCAGGCCGCAGATCGCCACCTCCAGCATGTTGCAGACCGAGAGCGCGAGGGCCCGGTCGAAGCTGTCGTCCACCATGAGGTCGGCGAGGAGGTTGCCGGCGAATCCCGCGGCCATCCACAGCGGCCAGCGGCGCGGCGCGGCGCGCAGCAGCGCGACCACGGTCAGGGCGTTGGCGGGCCAGATGGGCGTGACCCGTCCGAGGTCGCGCGGCGCGTAAAGGGCGGCATAGGCGGCGACGGCCACGAGCGCGCTGAACGCGGCCGCCTTCGCCGCCGTCGCCCACCAGGCGGGCGAGGCCGGCGCAGCCGTTCGGGGCGCGGCGCTGGTCATCCGCGCATCTGGCCTAGCTCTGCCTTGCCGCCGGTAAAGTCCGTTGGATTCAGCCTGCGGCGCATTGCCGCATCAGCCCTTGTCCGGAGCGCGCACGAAGCACGCGCCGCCGGCGGCCTTGCGCTGGTCGCAATAGCGCTGGGCGTCCTGGACGCTGGCGAAGCCCCACACGATCAGCCGGTACCAGGCATGGCCGCCCACGGTGGCCTGCTCGAGGCTGCGCGAGCGGTCCTGGGGCAGCCTGGCCATGGCCGCCTGGGCCTCCGCCGCCGCGGAATAGGCCCCGACCTGGACGCTCACCGCGCCGTGCGAGGTCGTCTTGGCCGGCGCAGGCGCGGCCCGTGCGGGGGCCGGCGGGGGCGCCTTGGGAGCCGGCTTGTCGGGAGCCTTGTCGGCTTGGGGCGGCTTGGCGGGCTGAGGGACCTTGGCGGGCGGCGGCGGCCTGTCGGGCTGCGGCGCGACCGGCGAACCCGCGGCGGGCGCGGTCGTGGAAAACCCGTCGCCGGCGAAGGGGCCCTTGAAGCCGGTGTCGCAGGCGGCGCGCAACGCGCTTTCCAGGGCGGTCCCCGCCTCGGGGGTCCGCCAGTCGGCCTCCGCCGGGCGCAGAACCCGTCGCTCGCCCAGCAGGTTTCGCTCGGGATAGCCGGTGGTGTCGCCCAGCTTCACGCGGCGGCCGGCGCAGTCGGCGGTGAGCGAGACATGCCATGAGAGCGCGCCCGTCCGCGCAAAGGTCTCCGCGTTCAGCGCCTCGGCGCGGACCACCATGCGCGGCCCCTGCCCGCCGCCGCCGGGGAAGGTGGAGACCACCGCGGTCAGGGCCTGCGGCGTCACCGCGATGACCCGCTCGGGCAGGATATCGGTCTCGCTCCGCAGCCAGCCGAGCAGGGTGTCGCGGTCGAGCGCGGCCGGGAACTTCGGCGGCGACGGCGCCCCGATCTGGGCGTGGACCGGGCCGGCGAACGCCAGCAGAAGTCCGGCCAAGGCCGCCCAGCGGGCCGACCCGTTTCGATTGCGTCCGTCGCTCATTGGCCCCCTTTCACCCGCCGCCGCGATGGAGGCAAGACGCGCACCGCAAAACGCCGGTCTGCGGGATCGCAGGCGCGGCGCCGCCAAATCGCTCAGGACCCCCAAAATGGGTAGGCGGCATGTCCCTCAAGGCAAGCAGCGTACGGCGCGGGCTCGAATCACGGGACCTTGGTTTCCAATTGTGAGCGCGAACCTGTGTTTGTTTGTGCGCTTCGGCGGGCCCCAGTCCGCAGCGCCGTCTCCCCGGAGCCTGAGGACGTGAGTCTCGCCACTGACCGGACCTACAGGAGCCTCCGCGGCCTCGAGAGGACCGCCTCGACCAGCCGCGTCCTGAACCTGGCGGCGCTGGCGGCCCGAAACGCCGGCAACCCGGAGCACGAGAAGAAGCCGTTCTTCGTGGCCCACTCCCTGAACGGGGCGGTGATCGTGCGCCACCGCCTGCGCGAGTCCGAGCGCGAGGCCTTCGACCGGCTGCGCTACACCGCCATCAAGCTGATCATCCCGTTCGAGCGGTCGGACCTCGGCCTGGGCGGCCGGGCGCTGTTCGTGTCGGAGCGGGGCTGGCTGGAGAGCTTCGAGGAGCTGCGCGGCGAGGCGCCCGACCTCAGCCGCGACGTGGCGGTGCTGGAGGCCATCGACGAGCTGCCCTCACTGGACCCGTTCCTGCTGCGCGAGCACCTGAAGCGGCGCGGCTTCGACATCAGCCCCAGCCACTTCGAGATCTCGGCCCCGGACCTGGCGCGGATGCAGCGCTTCGTGGGCTCGGAGATCGCCAAGCTGATCGAGCTGGCCTACCGCGACGCCGAGGGCGCGGAGGGCAATATCGCGCGCCTGGTGGAGGCCCTGCTCTCCTCGCGCACCGACGACCGCCTGGAACCCCTGCGCCTGACGCTCCGCCTCGAGAAGGAGAACTACAAGGAGGGCATCTTCGCCTGGAAGGGCTTCCTCTACTACAAGTGGGTGCTGAACAGCCTCTGGGGCAACCTGCGCGAGGTGTTCGCCGAGCTGGGCAAGGTGCGCGTGGTCGGGCCCATCGATTCCGAGACCGCCTCCGAGCTGGAAGGCCTGAAGAGCCGCCTGCGCCAGAAGATGGAGCGGCAGGTGAAAAGCGTGATGAGCCAGCTGGGCGTCTACGACGAGGTCTTTTCGCAGCTGACCGTCGAGGGCAACGCCGTCGCCTTCCGCGACTTCCTCTTGAAGTCCCCGGAAATGTTCCTGGCGCTGGGCGAGGGCTGCGGCCTGGTCAGCCACATCGCCACCTACTGGCGCTACCAGTTCCCGCGCGGGCGGCCCCTGTCGGCCAATGTGGTGCAGCTGATGGACGTGCTGGGCGACTTCGAAGCCAGCCTGGGCGCGGAGACGGCCGAGATCGCCGGCGTGCACTAGGCCCGCCCTCGCCTACGGGCCCCTCGCCTGAGCGCGCGCCTAGGCGCCCTCGTCCAGCTGCGCCTCGACCTCGCACACCAGCCCCGCCGGGCGGAACTCCAGACGCACCACCCCACGCAGCTCGTCGGCAAGGCCCTGTTCCAGGAGGCGGGCGCCGAAGCCCCGCCGGGCGGGATAGAGCACCGGCGGCCCGCCGTCCTCGCGCCAGGTCAGCCGCAGCCAGCCGGCGTCGGCCGACCAGCGCACGTCGATCCGGCCCTGCGGCGTGGAAAGCGCGCCGTACTTCACGGCATTGGTCGCCAGTTCGTGCACCGCCAGGCTGAGCGCGACGGCCGACTTGGGCGGCAGGTCGACCCGCGGCCCCTCCATCGTCACGCGGCCGTCGCCGGCGTGATGCGGGGCCATGGACATGGCGATGATCCGGCCGATCTCGGCGGCCTCCCAGTTCTGCTGGGTCAGTACGTCGTGCGCCGCCGACAGCGCCGCCAGCCGGCCCTCGAAGGACTCGCGGACGCTGGCCGGGACCATCCCCGCCCGCAGCGACTGCCAGGCGATGGCCTGCACGATCGCCAGGGTGTTCTTGACCCGGTGGTTCAGTTCGTTGAGCAGCAGCCGCTGGTGCTCCTCGGCCACCTTGCGCTCGTGGATGTCGATGTTGGTGCCGACCACCCGCTGCAGCGACCCGTCCTTGTCGAACACGAACCGCGCCGCGCCCTCGATCCAGCGGATCGCGCCGTCATCCCGGATGATCCGGAACTCGTACTTCATCAGGTCCCGGCCGGCGGCATGGGCGGCCTCGGTCTCGGCCTGGATCTGCGCCAGGTCCTCGGGCATGACGCGGCGGCGGAAATGGTCGGTGTGGCCTTCGAAGGTCCCGCGCGCCAGGCCGAAGATGTCCTCCATCTCCGGGCTCCAGACCGCCACGCCGCTCGGGACATCCCAGTCGAAGATGCCGATGGCGTGGGCGCCGACCGCCAGGTCCAGCCGCTCGCGGCTGCGGCGCAGCGCGCGCTCGGCCTCCGTGCGCTCGGTGACGTCGTCGATGGCCACGCCGACGCCCTCGTCGCCGATGGGCGCGACGCGCAGCTCGACCGTGCGGCCGGGGCGCAGCGCCGACGGCGCGGTCATGCGGCCGGACTTGCGCTGGACCGTGGCCCGCTCGATCAGCCGGCCGAACTCGGTGCCGCGGCCCTGCGGGAAGACCTCCCAGAAGCTGCGGCCCAGGAGCTGCTCGCGCTTGGCGCCGAAGAAGGCCTCGGCGGCGCGGTTGAACAGCGTGAACCGCCCCTCGCGGTCGATGGCGTAGTAGACGTCGCTGATCCCGTCGAGGATCGCCGCCAGCCGCTCGGCCGCCGAAATCTCGGATGTTTCCTGCGGCTTGGGGCGCTTGGCGGCCATATGCGGATCAAGCCACACCGCGGCGCCGCCGTCACCCACGCCCGGTGCTCAGATGCGCTCGGCGGCCGGCGCGACACCCGCCGCCGCAGGCCGCACGCGCAGGAGCCGGGCGACCCGCGCCAGCAGCTGCTCGTCCTTGAAGGGCTTGGAGAGGTAGTCGCGCGCGCCCGACTGCACCGCGCGGGCGACGTCGCCGGCGTTGTTGCGGGCGGTGAGCACCATGGTGGGCGTACGGCCGGTCAGGTTCTGGGCCTGCATGTGGGCCAGAACGCCGAAGCCATCGAGCACCGGCATGTTGATGTCCAGCACCATGGCCTCGGGCCGGAAGTCCTCGAGCCGCTCGATCGCCTGGCGGCCGTCGCGGGCCGCGCGGGTGTCGTAGCCCGCCAGCTCCAGGCGCGTGGTGATCAGCTCCAGCAGGAACGGGTCGTCATCCACGACCAGGACGCGGCGGGGACGGCGATCAAGCGACATGTGCGGTCTCCTCGGCGGCGTCGGTCGTCCACGCGGTGGCGCGCGCGATCGCCACGTACATCTCCAGCGGCTGGATCGGCTTGCGCACCAGCCCGTCGAACCCGGCCAGGTCGCCGCCGGCGTGGAGGTCGGCGTCGGCGGTGAAGGCGAGGACGGGAATGTCGCGATTGGGGCCGAACCCCTCGCGCAGGCGCTTCAGCGCCCCGCGCCCGTCCAGGCCGGGCATCCGCAGGTCCATCAGCACCACGTCGTGCGGCGCCAGCGCCAGCCGCTCGAGGGCCGCCTCGGCGTTGTCGGCCTCCTCCACCTCGGCGCCCGCGGCCTCCAGGATGCGGCGGGCCAGCTCGCGGTTGGCGGCGTTGTCGTCGACCACGAAGATCCGCAAGCCGTCGATCGACGGCGGCGCATCGTCCTGCGCCAGCTCCGCCGGCAGCTCGGCGACCGGCGCCGGCAGGACAATGCGGAAGGTCGATCCGGCGCCCGGGGTGCTGTCGACGCTGACCGCCCCGCCCATGGCCTCGGCGATGCCGCGGCAGATGGCCAGCCCCAGGCCCGTGCCGCCGTGCTGGCGGGTCATGGACCCGTCGATCTGGGTGAAGCGCTGGAAGAGCGCGGCGCGGGCGGCCTCGTCGAGGCCCGGGCCGGTGTCCGCCACCTCGAGCATCACTTCGCCGGCCGTCGGCGCCGGCCTGAGCCGCAGGACCACGCCGCCGGCCTCGGTGAACTTCACCGCATTGCCCAGGAGGTTGATCAGCATCTGGCGCAGGCGATCGCCGTCCAGCATCACCGGATGCGCCAGTCCCGGCGCCGCCTCGAACCCCAGCGAGAGCCCCTTGGCCTCGGCCTGGCCGGTGAACAGGTCCAGCGTCTCGCGGCAGGCCGTCAGCAGGTCGACGGGCCGCGCCCGCACCTCGAACCGCCCCGCCTCCAGTTTCGAGAAGTCGAGGATGTCGTTGACGATGGCCAGGAGGCCGTTGCCGGCGCCGGCGATCTTGCCGACATAGGCCTGGGCGGCCTCCGGCAGCCCCTCCACCTCGCGCAGCAGCCGGGTGAAGCCCAGCACGGCGGTCAGGGGCGTGCGGATCTCATGGCTCATATTGGCCAGGAACTGCGACTTGGCGGCGGTCGCGGCTTCCGCCTGGGTGCGCGCCTCGGCCAGGGCCACTTCCTGCGCCACCTGCGAGCTGACGTCGCGGACAGCGTCGAGGAACCCGGTCGGGGCGCCGGTCTGGGGGTCGCGCAGCAGGCTGGGGTTGGACTCCATCCAGATCCAGTCGCCCGTCGTGCAGTGCCGGCCGCGCCAGCGCACCCGCTCGGGCTGGCCGGTCTTGAGCAGGCGCGCGAAGGCCCGCCGCACGGCCTTGGCGTCGTCGGGGTGGGTGCGCTCGGCGAACGAGCCCCCGACCAGCTCATCGGCCGACCAGCCCGCGCGGATGACCGAGGGCGTGGCGTAGGTCGTGGCGCCGGTCAGGTCCGACATCATGATCATGTCCGAGGTGTTCTCGGCGATGAGGCGGTAGCGCTGCTCGCTCTGCGCGAGGGCGTGCTCGGCCGCGCGCTGGTCGGTCAGGTCCTCGACCTGGGCCACATAGTGCTTGGGCGCGCCATCGGCCCGGCGAACTATCGAGACGTTCAGGTGGACCCAGACGATGCTCTGGTCCGCCCGGATGTAGCGTTTGTCCATCCGGTAGGATTCGATCTGGCCGGTGGTGAGCCGTTGCAGTTCGGTCAGGTCGGCGGCCAGGTCCTGGGGGTGGGTGATGGTCTGAAAGTCCAGGTTCAGCATCACCGGCTCGGGGTAGCCGACGATCTGGCAGAAGGCGCGGTTGACCCGCAGGAAGCTGCCGTCCAGGCCGACCAGGGCCTTGCCGATGGCCGCGTAGTCGAACGCCGCCTCGAACAGCTCCGCCTGGTCGCGGGCCCGCTCCTCCAGGCCCCGCCGATAGGTCACATCGCGGAAGACATTGACGAATTCCTGGATATCGCCGGCATCGTCGCGCACGGCGTAGGGATTGCCCTCGATCCACACCCATTCGCCATCGCCGGTCAGGAACCGGTGCTCGCGCCGCTCCGCGCCGATCTCGCCGCGCAGCATGGCGGCGCTGTTTTCGAGGAATTGCTTGTGGTCGTCGGGGTGCACCAGGTGCAGGCCTGACGTGCCGATCAGGTCCTGCGGCTGGTGGCCGAAGTGGCGGATCGACGGGGAGATGTGGGTGATCACGCCCTGCAGGCTCACGCGCGCGACCACGTCGCGGCTGTGCTGGGCGATGAAGTCCATCGCCGCCTGTCCGATGTTCTGGTCCGGCAAGGGCCGCCCCTCCCGCCGCGCAAATGCGGCCGGCCTAGAGGTCACCCTTCAGGGTTAAGGCCGGTTCACTCCCCGGTTGCTCCACGTGCGGCGGAACGCCGCGCGGTCTCAACCAACGCGTGTGCGAAGGCCGACTTTGGAGGGCCTACTGAGGCTTGGGCCTCGGGTCGGCGGCGGCGGGCGCAGCGCCGGTCTCCGGCGTGGGCTTGACGGCCGGCGCGGCGCCGCTGGCGGGAACCTCGCCGGTCTGGCCGGCGTCCGGGGCGGTCATCTCGCGGTTCGGGTCGCGCGGCTGGTTGGTGTCGGGCATGGCCGCGGCGACCTTCGAGCCCTGCGGCGCCGTCCCGATCGGGTGGCTGTCGCAGCCCGCCATGGCCAGGGCGGAGATTGCGGTCAGCGGCAAGAGCGTGCGGGCGAGCGTGATCATCATGGGGGCGTCCTCCGGTTCGCGCGTCGGCGAGCGGAACGCCCAGGCGCGCCCAGGGCTCCCGACGCCCTTGGCGAAGGCGCGCCAATCGTTATGTAGTCGGACTGCATAACGATTGGCGGAGGCGGGCGATGCGGACGTGGAGAGCGAGGATCAGGCTCGGGATTGCGGCGCTCGCGGGCCTCATGGCGGCGCTGGCCGCGCCGGCGGCGGCCCTGGCCGCCGAGGCGCAGGTGGCGGTGGCGGCCAATTTCACCGAACCGGCCCGGGAGATCGCGGCAGCCTTCAAGGCCGCCACCGGCCATACCGCCAGCCTGAGCTTCGGCGCCTCGGGCCAGTTCTACGCCCAGATCGCCAATGGCGCGCCGTTCGAGGTGTTGCTGTCCGCCGACGCCGAGCGGCCGAAGAAGCTCGAGCAGGACGGCCTGGCCGCACCGGCCAGCCGCTTCACCTACGCCGTCGGCCGCCTGGTGCTGTTCTCCAAGACACCCGGCCTGGTGGATTCCCGCGGCGCCGTGCTCACGGGCGGCCGCTTCGCCAAGCTCGCCATCGCCGACCCCGCCGCCGCGCCCTATGGCGCCGCGGCCGTGGAGACGCTGCAGAGGCTGAAGGTCTATGACGCGGTGAAGCCGAAGCTGGTGATGGGCGGGTCCATCGCCCAGGCCTACCAGTTCGTCGCCACCGGCGCGGCGGAGCTGGGCTTCGTGGCCTATTCCCAGGTCGCCAACGAGCCCGGCGGCTCGCGCTGGCTGGTTCCGGCGGCCGACCATGCGCCCATCGAGCAGCAGGCGGTGCTCTTGACCCGCGGCCAGGCCAATCCGGCGGCCAAGGCCTTCATCGTCTTCCTGAAATCGCCCAAGGCCGCCGCCATCATCAAGCGCTACGGCTACGATCTCCCAGGGCGTTAGGACGCGAGCAGCTCGGCCAGCTTGCCCACAGTGTTCCAGTTGCGCGCCGTACCGCGCACCTTCAGCCGCCGCTCGATCAGCACGTTCGACAGCTTGGAGACGCCGGCGCCCTGCGGGAACCAGATGTAGAGGCAACCTGGCCCAATCCGGATCTCCTCGCCCAGGACGCAGGCCGGCGCGAGGCTGGCCAGGTCGCCGTCCGGCTCGCCGCTCAGGAACATCGCCATCAGGCGGCTGGGCTCGTCGCGGGCCTGGTCGGGGAACGGGTTCTGCGCCAGCACCGCCTGCAGCTGCGCCAGGTCCCGGACCATGACGTCCGTGGCGATGCCGAGCTCGGCGGCGATGGCGGCCTCCAGCCTGCGGGCGGCTTCGGCGGGGTCGAGGCCGGTCCCGAACACCAGGTTGCCGCTGGCCAGCAGCGTCGCGGGCGCGTCCAGGCCCAGCCCCGCCGCCAGCGCCTTCAGCTCCGCCATCACCACCTTGCGGCCGCCGACGTTGACCGCCCGCAGCAGGGCCGCCAGGCGTCGCGCCTGCCCGCTCACGCCAGGGCGTCCGCTTCCCAGGCCAGGTACTCTGGCGTCTGCAGCAGGCGCTGGGAATATTCGCCCGCGGCGCCGGCGTCCCCGTAGTCGGAGAGCTTGACGCCATAGGTGCGGAACCGCGTCGCCACGGGCGTGAAGAAGGCGTCGGCGATCGACCAGTCGCCGGCCAGGAACGGCCCGCCGAATTGGTCCAGGAGGCCGCTCCACAGGGTGACGATGCGGCGGATGTCCTTGGCCGTCGCCTCCGACAGTTCCACCACCCGCGGCTCGGCTTCCAGCTGCATGGGGCACTCGCCGCGCAGCGAGGCGTAGCCCGAGTGCATCTCCGCGGCCGCCGCCCGGGCCAGCGCGCGCGCCGCCACGTCGGTGGGCCAGAGCCCCGGCGCCTTTTCGGCCAGGTATTCGCAGATCGCCAGGGAGTCGCAGACGATCAGCTCGCCGTCCTTCAGCGCCGGCACCAGGCCGGAGGGGGAATGCCGCAGGATCTCGGCCTGGCTGCGGTTGTTCTCCTGGCGCAGCTCCACCAGGGTCTCGGTGAACGGCAGCCCGGAGCGCCTCAGCGCCAGCCAGGGCCGCATCGACCAGCTGGACCACTTCTTGGTGCCGACCACGAGTTCCATTGCCGCTCTCCCATCCGCGCGTTCGCCCGCCAGATAGCGCCTGCCGCGCGCCGCCGCCATGGGCGCTGACGCAACGCGGAATCTGCGTCTAAGGTCGCCGCGATGTTCGACGCCCACCTGGCCTACCGCGCACGTCTGGAGCCACGCACCACCGCGCTGATCACCAATCTGCGGCGCGTGAGCTACGCCGAGTTCGATGCGGACGTCAGCCGCGTCGCGGCCGCCTTGCTGGACCTGGGCCTACGGCCAGGGCCGGTCGCGGCCCTGCGCATCGGCCATGGCTACCTGCAATACCTGGCCCTGATGGCGCTGGGCCGGATCGGGGTCTGTTCCAGCGTGGGCTACGACCACGGCGCCGATCTCAACCTCACGGACCTGCCGCCGGGCGACGAGGGCGAACTGGCCGGCAAGCCCGCCCTGCGCCTGCCGCGCGGTTGGCTCGAAGAGGTGCTGGCCGCCCCGGTCCGCGACCTTCCCCGCCCCGATGTCGATCCCGACGCGCTGGGCCGAGTGCTGCTGTCCTCCGGCACCACGCGCAAGCCGCGCCGCGTCGGCCTGACCTGGCGGCGAATCGAGGCCGGCATTCACGGGGCCGTCACCGTCTACGCCCACCGCCACAAGGGCGTCTGGATCCCGCTCACCAGCCCGGAGTCGATGCTGGGCCATTCCCAGGTGCTGTCGGCGTTCTCCCTGGGCGCGGCGGTGCTGAACGGCGTGGCGATCCCGGACCTGCCGCCGCTGCTGGAGGCGCTGGAGCCCGGCATCCTGTCGCTGACGCCGAGCCATCTGCGCCAGCTGCTGACCCATCTGCCGGAGGATTTCAGCCCCCGCCCCGGCTGGATGATCACCGCCGCCGGAACCGTCCTGCCCCTCGGCGTGGCGCGCGAGGCGCGGCTGCGGATCACCCCCGACGTGCGGATCATCTACGGCGCCACCGAAGCCGGGCTCAGCGCCACCGGCCCGGCCAGCGGCCTGGAGACCGCGCCGAACCTGCTGGGCTGGGTCCCGCCCGGCGCCGAGGCCGAGGTGGTGGACGACGACGGCCAGCCGGTCCCCGACGGCCAGCAGGGCGAGCTGCGGGTGCGCGGCGAGCGGACGGTGAGCGGCTACCTCGACGATCCGGACGGCACGGCCGAGCGCTTCCGGGGCGGATGGTTCTACACCCGCGACCTGGTCCGCCGGCTGCCCGACGGGCGGCTGGTCATCGACGGGCGGGTGGACGACCGCATGAACCTCAGCGGGCTGAAGATCCTGCCGACGGTCCTGGAGAACCCGGCCTCCGAGTGCCCGGGCGTCCTGGACGTCGCCGCCTTCGCCGTGCCCGACCCCCAGGGCTTCGACCACGCCTGGCTGGCGGTGGTCGCGGCGCCCGACTTCGAGCGCGAAAGCCTGCTGCGCCACCTCGCCCGCTACCGCGATGTGCCGACGCCGCATTTCGCCTGGATCGACGAGATCCCGCGCAACGCCATGGGCAAGGTCGAGCGCGCCAAGCTGAGCGACGCGGTGCTGGCGCTGACCCGCGGCGGCGCCTGATGTTCGACGGCTATGTCCGCGACTACGCCCGCTGGACGCCGCGCGCGCCGGCGGTGGTCACGCCCGGCCGCATCGCGAGCTACGGCGAGTTCGACGCCGACATCGACCGCTGCGGCGCGGCGCTGGCCGGGCTGGGGCTGCGGCGCGGCGGCGGCGTCGTCAGCCTGCGGGTGGAGGCGCCGTACCTGGCCTATGTGGCGCTGGCCGCCTGCGCGCGCCTGGGTATCGCCACCGCGCCCGGCAATGACGAGGGGGCGGACCGGGTCCTGACCGACCGGGAGGCCGGCCCGGACCCGCGCGCTGTCCGGCTCAACCGCGAGTGGGTGCAGCACATGTTCGCCGCCGAGCCGCGGCCCCTGCCCCGGCTCACCCTGGATCCGGCCGAGACCGCCCGGGTGATGCTGTCGTCCGGGACCACGCGCAAGCCGCGGCGGGTGGCGCTGTCGTGGGCGCGCCTGGAGGCCGGCGCCCTGGCCAACCTGCGCGGCTGGGGCCTGGGCAAGCTCGGGACCTGGTTCCCGATCACCTCAGTGGATTCGCTGATGGGCTTCGGTCAGGCCTGGGTGGGCTGGGGCGTCGGCGCGGCGGTGGGCGCGGGTGTCTCGGCCGAGGCGCTTCCGGGATGGCTGGAGTTGCTGCCGGAGGGGGTGGCCTGCATGACGCCGGCCAACCTGCGCCAGGTGCTGGCCGCCCTGCCCGCGGGGTTCAAGCCGCAGCCGGGCTGGCGGATCGTGACGGCGGGCTCGCTGCTGCCGCGGCCCGTCGCCGAGGAGGCGGCCCTGCGCATCACGCCCGACATTCGCATCCTCTATGGCTCCACCGAGGCCAGCCTGCTTGCCGCGGGCTATGCGGCGGACCTGGCGGTCGCCCCGGGTTGTGTAGGCGCGACGCCGGCAGGGGCGCTGGTGAAGCTGGTCGGCGACGATGGCGAGCCGGTCCCCGAGGGCCAGGCCGGCGAGGTCCGCATCGCCACGCCGCGCATGACCGTCGGCTATGTGGACGATCCGGACGGGACGGCCGAGCGGTTCGAGGACGGCTGGTTCCTGACCCGCGACGTGGCCCGCCGCCTGCCGGACGGCCGGCTGGTGCTGGAGGGCCGGCTGGACGAGCGGATGATTCTGGGCGGGCAGAAGTTCATGCCCGGGGTGCTGGAGGAGGCGGCGCTGGCCTGCCCCGGGGTGCTGGACGCGGCAGCCTTCGCGGTGCCCGATGCGGATGGCATGGACCGGTGCTGGCTGGCGGTGGCGGTCGCGCAGGGCTTCGACCGCGAGCGCCTGGCGCAGCACCTTGCCGGCTACGGGGGCCTGCCGCCCAGGCGCTTTGCCTGGGTCGAGGCCGTGCCGCGCAACGCCATGGGCAAGGTGGAGCGCGATCGCCTGCGCCAGGCGATCCTGGCCATCGTCGGCGGCGGGGACGGCGCATGATGGACGCCTATGTGCGTGACTTCGCCCGCTGGACGCCGCGGGCGCCGGCGCTGCGGCTGGCGGACCGACGGGTGAGCTACGCCGAACTCGACGCCGACGTGGAGCGGCAGGCCGCGGCCCTGGCCGCACAGGGCCTCGCGCCCGGCGGCGGGGCCGTGGCGGTCTCGACCGACGATCCGTACCTGCGCCAGGTGACCGAGTTGGCGCTGAGCCGCCTGGAGATCGCCGCCGCCCTGCACGGCGCGGCGGGCGTTCCGCTCCAGGCGCCCAGCCTGGCGGGGCCTCCGTCCCGGGCGCCGCCAGCCCGGCTGCCCGACCCCGACGGCCTTGCCGCCGTCCTGCCCGGCGCGCAGGGCGCCCCGGTCGGGGTGACGTGGCGCAGGCTGGAGCGGATGGTCTTCACGGCCCTTCGCACCTGCTGCGCGGGCCGCCAGGGGACCTGGATCGCCGCCGACCAACTGCCGCCCATGGCCGCCCTCGGCCTCGCGGCGGCCGGCTGGAGCGGTGGTGCGGCGATCGCGCCGGACTTTGCGGCCGGCGAGATCCGGGAGCGCCTCGAGACCCTGCCGCCCGGGGTGATCTGGACCACGCCGGCGGGGCTGGCCGACCTCGTCCAGGCGCTTCCCGCCGGCATCCGGGTCCTGCCCGAGTGGCGGGTGGTCTGTTGCGGGCCCGGGCTCGACCCCGCCGTCGCCCGTCAGGCGCGGCTGGACCTGACGCCGGACATCCACCTGCTCTACGGGCCCGAGGAGGCCGCGTTCACCGCGATCGGGACGGCGGCCGACCTCGAGGGCGCGGCGGGCTTCGCCGGCTGGGTCCCCAGCGACACCGAGGCCATGATCCTGGACGCCCGCGGCGATGCCGTCGCACCGGGCGAGGCCGGCGAGCTGCGCATCGCCGGGCCGCGGGTGGCGAGCGGCTACCTGGATGACGCCGCTGCGAGCGCCGTGCGCTTCCTCGGCGGCGCGTTCCGGACCGGCCAGCTCGCCAGCAAGCTGCCCGACGGGCGCCTCGTGCTGCACGGCGCGGCCTGACCCGATCCGCCTGACCGACCCCTTGGGCTTGCCGCGCCGCCCGACCTTCGCCACGCTCGCGCACGAGGAGGCTGGGCATGGGTGCGACGAAGCCGGCGGACGGCGAGACCGAGGCGTTCCTGCGCCGCATGTCCGACGCCTACCGCGAGCCCCTGATCCGCTTCTTCCGCCGCCGCACCGGGGGCGCGGCCGAGGCCGAGGACCTGACGCAGGAGGTGTTCCTGCGCCTGCTGCGCCGGCCGGACGGCGAGGCCATCGACAACCCGGAGGCCTTCCTCTTCCGCACCGCGGTCAACCTGCTGCGCGACCGCGCCCGACGCGCCGGCGCGTTCGCCGCCCATGCGGCCGAGTTGGCCGAGCGCCAGGATCGCGTTGAGGGGCTTTCGCCCGAGCGCGTCTTAGAGGGTAGGCAGTCGCTGGCCGCGGCCATGCGGATCCTGGAGGAACTCGACGAGCGGGTGCGCGACGCATTCATCCTGCACCGCCTGGAGGGTCTGAAATACGCCGAGATCGCCGAGCTGTTCGGGGTCTCGGTGAGTTCGGTCGAGAAGTACGTCATCAAGGCCCTGGCGCACCTGGCGCGCCGGGCCGGCAGGATCTAGAGCGTCCCCTTGTCCCAAGCCTCCGATCCCGACCTGGCGCACGACGAGGCCGCGGCCTGGTTCCTGCGGCTGCGCGCCGAGGACGCGGCGGCGCAGCGCCCCGCGTTCGAGGCCTGGGTGGCCGCCGATCCGGCCCACGCCGAGGCCTTCGCCGCCACCGAGGCGGCCTGGGGGCTGTTCGACGCCGGGGCCGCCCAGCCCGAGGTCCTGGCCATGCGCCGCGACGCCCTGGCCAACGCCCATCGCGCCGGGGGCGCCCGGTGGCGCGCGACCGCTTGGCGGCCGGGCCGGCGGAGCCTGGCGGCCGCGCTGCTGCTGGCCGTGGCGACGCCGCTGGCGGCCGGCGTCTGGTTCGCCGCCCAGCCGGCGGCGGCGCGCGAATACCGCACCGGCGTCGGCGAGCAGCGCACGGTGACCCTGTCGGACGGCTCGCGCGTCTCGCTGGACGCCAACACCCTGCTGAAGGTGGCCTACACCCGCGACCTGCGCCTGATCGAACTGGCCGAGGGCCGCGCGCACTTCGAGGTGGCCAAGGACCCGGCCCGGCCGCTCAAGGTGCGGGCCGGCGAGAAGACCGTCACCGCCATTGGCACCGCCTTCACCGTGGAGCGGCGCGCCGGGAACGAGGTGGTGGTCACCCTGGTGGAAGGCCGCGTGGCGGTGACCGACGAGCGGCGCCGCGCGCCCGCCACGGAGATGGCGCCGCAGCAGCAGCTAACCCTGGTCGCCGACGCCGCCCCCGTCTTGCGGCGCGACGTCGACGTCGAGCGCGCCCTGGCCTGGCGCGAGGGCAAGCTGGCTTTCGACGACGAGACCCTGGCCGAAGCCGCCCAGCGGATGAACGGCTATTCCGCCACCAAGGTGGTGGTGGAGGGCGAACGGGCCCGCAGCCTGCGGATCAGCGGCCTCTTCAAGGCCGGCGACACGGCCGCCTTCGTCGAGGCGGTGAAGGCCTATTTCCCGCTCGAGGCCGAGACGTCCGGCGAGACGGTGACCCTGCGCCCGCATGGCTAGGATCTGGGCTAGGATCTGGGCCGGGACCTCAGCTGGGACCTGCGCTGGGACACGCCCGAAACCCCGCCTCGACGATTTTATGGAAACCGGTGTCAGAAAGTTTTGAGGGGTTCTGTCATCCGCGCGTCGTAACGGATGCGGGCCCAGGAAGAGGCCCGTCTGCAACGACGGCGGGAGCCGGGGGGAGGACGACATGGCCGGGAACGGTCGCCGGGCGCTCATGCGCAGGCTTTCGACGGGCGCATCGGCGCTGACGCTGTTGGGCTGCGGGGCGGGCGTCGCCCACGCCCAGGCGTCCACCTACCGCTTCGACATTCCGGCCGAGAACCTGGGCGCGGCGCTGCGGGCGGTCGGCGACACCTCCCAGACCCAGCTGCTGTTCGCGCCGGACCTGGTGAAGGGGCGCACCAGCCGCCCGGTTGAGGGCCGGCTCTCGGCCGACGACGCCCTGAAGCGCCTGCTCGGCGACACCAACCTCACCTGGCGGCGCACGGCGTCCAACGTGATCCTGATCTCGGAGGCGGCCGCGGCGCCCGCCTCCCCTCAGCCGGCGCCGGGCGTGGCCTCGGCGCAAACGGACGTCGCGGCGGCCGCCCCCGTCGCCCTTGAGGAAGTCATCGTCACCGGCTTCAAGCAGGCGCAGAACGTCCAGAACGTGCCGGCCTCGGTGTTCGTCGCCACCGCCGCGGCCCTGGAGCGGGCCCAGGTTCGCGACTTCGACGACCTGGTGCGCATCGCGCCGTCGCTGACCATCACCAAGACCAGCCAGCCGGCCAACAACTCGATCAACATCCGCGGGATCGGCACCTACGCCTATTCCATCGCCACGGAATCGAGCGTCGCGGTGGTGGTCGACGACATCCCGCAGGCGTTCCAGGCGGCGGCCTTCGGCGCCCTGGTGGACGTGCGCCAGGTGGAGGTGCTGCGCGGCCCGCAGAACACCCTGTTCGGCAAGTCCGCCTCGGCCGGCGTCGTCAACATCACCACCCAGCCGGCGACCGCCACCTTCACGGCCCACGCCGAGGCCCTGGTCACCGACGACCACGAAGAG
The DNA here is from genome assembly GCA_019510435.1 of Caulobacterales bacterium. GTDB lineage: Bacteria > Pseudomonadota > Alphaproteobacteria > Caulobacterales > Caulobacteraceae > Phenylobacterium. Next base: position 95,323 of record JAEKKJ010000009.1, read on the forward strand.
CGCGTCCAGGCCACCGTCTCCGGCCCGATCAGCGACACCCTGCGCTTCCGTCTCGCCGGCAACTTCAGCGACTTCCGCGGCACGATCCACAACCTGGGCACCGGCCACTGGGTGAACGGCCAGTCCGACACCACCTTGCGCGGCAAGCTGGAGTGGTCGCCGCAGCCGGAGTGGGAAATCACCCTGTCGCCCTACTACAACCACACGGTGGCCTCGTGCTGCCAGGGCGCGGAGTACTTCGTCAGCCCCGGCGTCACGTTCGGGAAGAACAACATCGCCCAGTCGGTGATCCTGCGCGGAATCACGGTCGGGCCCACCAACACCGACTCGCGGATGGACGTGGACGCCCGCGGCAACTCCGTGGACTACGGCACCGGCCTGCGCATCGTCCGCGAGCTGGGCGGCGGCTTCAAGCTGACCTCGATCAGCAGCTACGACCGCTATGACCTGCACGACCTGCAGGACACCGACTCCAGCGACTTCGACTTCCAGACCGTGGCCCCAACCGCCCCGCATGGCGGCTCGGCCAACGGCGGCTTCTTCAAGATCAACTCGGTGACCCAGGAGTTCCGGGTCACGTCGCCGGACTCCGGCCGCCTGCGCTATGTGGCGGGCCTGTTCTACAGCCGCACGGGGTCGGAGCGGTTCTTCGTGCGCGGCTCCAACACCCTGGGCGCGTACAACGGCCTGAGCTCCCTGCCCTCGACGAACTCGACGGCCTATTCGGCCTATCTGTCGCGGGCGCACGCCACCAACTACGCCGCCTTCGGCCAGGGCACGTTCAGCGTCACCGACCAGTTCGAGGTGGTCGGCGGCCTGCGCATCAACCGCGAGAACGTCAGCTACAAGTTCTTCGACCTGGGCAACCACGTCACCTATGGCGACCCGTCCTGCTCGACGGCCAGCCCCACGGTGACGATCCAGACCTGCAACCACGACACCGCCGTCACCGGCAAGGCCGGGGTCCAGTACCACGTCAGCCCCGACATCATGGTCTTCGCCACCTATTCGCGCGGCTACAAGGGCCTGGCCTACGACCTGACCAGCACGCTCACCACCCGCACGCCCCTCGCCAGCGGGGCGCTGAAGGGCGTGCCCACCGCCGACGCCGTGGCCGCCAAGCAGCCGATCGCGCCGGAGCACGTGGACGCCTACGAGGCGGGCTTCAAGTCCAGCTTCTTCGACCGGCGGATCATCTGGAACCTGACGGTCTTCGACGAGGAGTTCCGCGGCTTCCAGGCCCAGAGCCGCGACCAGCTGACCAACCAGAATGTGCTCAACTCGATCGGCAAGGTCTATTCCCGCGGGGTCGAGACCGAAGCCTCGTTCCTGGTCACCCGGGATTTCACGCTCAACGCGGCCGCCGCCTACGACAAGGCGATCATGAAGAGCTTCCCGAACGCCAACTGCTACGGCGCCCAGACCGCCGCGCAGGGCTGCGTCGGCGGCGTCCAGGACCTCTCCGGCAAGCCCCTGTTCAACGCCCCGAAGTGGACGCTGAGCCTGTCGGGCCAGTACGACCTGCCGGCGGTGGCCGCGGGCGTACGGCCCTTCGTGTCGGGCAGCTTCCGCTATCAATCCCGCGTGGTCTACAACCTGCTGCAGGATCCGGACTCGGTGCAGAGCCCCTACGGCGTGCTGAACCTGGCGGCAGGCCTGCAGAACGAGCGCTGGAAGGTGACGGTCTTCGTCAACAACGTCCTGAACCAGCACTACGCCCTGACCCGCGGCCGCGACGCCCAGTTCAACATCAGCCAGGCGACCAACCCGCCCACCGACGCCATCACCTGGAAGCCGGCGCGCGACACCTTCCGGTACGTGGGCGTGCGGGTGGGGGTGACCTACTAGCCCGATGAGCCGGCGCAGTTCCTCCGCTGGATGCGCGGCCCTGGCCCTCGGGCTGGCGGCCGCGCTCGCGCTCCCGGCGAAAGCGGCCACCGCGGCCGCTCCAGCCGTCGCGCCCTACAGCGAGACCGTGGCTACGCGCATCCAGCCGCAGGCCGAGCAGCTGCTGCTGCGGCTGGCCAAGGACGGCCGCGGGCTGGTGATGGACGGGGTCCCGGTCTTCAACGGCGAGGACAAGTTCCTGCCGGGGAAGATCGCCCTGGGCCTGACCGACTTCCTGACCACCCTGCCGGCGGACGACCCGCGGCGGGCGGTCTACCTGCAGGACTTCCGCCAGGTGGCCAAGCTGACTGTGGACGACGCCAACGACACCTGGGGCATCTACTACTACCTCTCGGCCCTGAACGCCCTGCGCAAGGCGGGGCTGCTGAGGGCTGCGGTCGATCCGCTGACGCTGGCCAAGCTGCGGGTGCGGCTGGACTGGCGCAGCTTCGTGGACGTCGACGACTTCAGCCTGATCGACCATCCCAACAACTACTATGGCGTCGCCTTCGCCATCGCCCGCCTGCGCATGCAGATGGGCTGGGAGGACGGCGCCGGGGCCGAGCGGCTGCTGGACAAGGTGCTGGCCCACTATCGCGCCTATTCCGGCGACTTCGGCTTCGCGGACGAGACCGACGGCGATGGCCGTTTCGACCGCTACAGCGTGCTGCTGGCCGCCGAGCTCTCGCAGCGCTTCCTGGAGACCGGCGGCCGGCCGCCGCCGGAGATCCTGGGCTATCTCAAGAAGTCCGCCGAGGTGATGCTGGCCCGCCTGAACCCGGAGGGCGAGGGCTTCGAATACGGCCGCAGCCTGGGGCCCTATGGCGAGACCGCCATCGTCGAGGTGCTGACCGCCGCGGCCGTGCTGGGCGTCCTGGACGCACGCCAGAAGGACATGGCCTATGCCTTCGCCGCGCGGGCCGGCCAACGCTACGTAGATTTCTGGATCAATCCCGCCACCGGCTCGGTGGACCTCTGGGACCGGGGCCGGCGCACCGACGCCTATCGGGGCAAGTTCCGGATCCTGGGCGAGAACCTCTCGCTGGCGCACCAGTACGTGTACACCAGCGCCGCCTGGGACGCCCTCGGCTATCGTGGCGCGGCGCCGATGGCCGGCTACGACCGGGCGCTGGACGCCCTGCCCCGCCGCACCGTTACCTGGTTCGCGCGCGGGACCTATGACCGCGCCCTTGTCACCCTGCGCGACCGCGGCCATGTGATCGGCCTGCCGCTGGTCAACGGGGCGGCGACCCAGCACATGCACAACCCCTATTTCCCGATCCCCTATTCGCCCGGCATGCTGGCCGGCGTGCCGGACGGGACCGCGCCCCTGCTGACGCCGCAGTTCACCCTCGCCGACGGCGCAGTGCTGGCGCCCCTGGCCTGGTTCAGGGACGTCAAGGTGGGGGCCAAGGGCCAGGCCACCACCGTGCGCTATCGCCTGGCCGCCATGGACCGGCTGGGAGAGGCGAGCCCGGTCGTCGACGACCGGCTATCGGCTACGACGACCTATGAGTTCACGCCGGGCCATATCCGGCGCACGGACGTCTATACGGCCAAGGGCCCCCTGCCCCTGAAGGGGATCGCCATGGCCTTCGGCGCCTTCTCGGAGGATCCGGTGATGCGCGGCGCGTCAGCGAGCTTCGGCAAGGGCGCCGTGCGGCGCTTCTCGGCCACTGGCTTCGAGGGCTGCCGCGCGGTCGAGCCGGGACCCGACGACCGCACGCCCACCGGCGCGTTCCGCAGTCGCATCGACTGCGCTTCCGGCCCCCGGACCCTGTCCGGCCCCATCACCATCAGCTGGTCCATCGACTATGACTAGCGCCGCCCGGCGCCCGGCCACCCTGCAGGACATCGCGGAGCGGGCGGGCGTTTCCAAACAGACCGTCAGCCGCGTGGCCAACGGCTCGGCCCTGGTGGGCGAGGCCACGCGGGCGCGGATCTCGGCGATGATCGCCGAGGCCGACTACCATCCCGATCCGCAGGCCCAGGCCCTGGCGCGCGGCCGCTCGGCCCAGGTGGCCCTGGTCTACGAGAACCCCAACCCCCAGCACATCCTGACCATCCAGCAGGGCCTGCTCGAGGGGCTGGACGCGGCGGGGCTGTGCCTGATCCTGCATCCGTGCCGGCAGGGCTCGCCCACCTTCCTGGCCGACCTGGAGGCCTTCGTCCTGCGCCAGAAGCTGGCCGGCGTGGTCCTGCCGCCGCCGCTCTCGGAGGACGAGGCCATCGCCGAGCGCCTGCGCCAGATCGGCTGTCCCTATGTGCGGATGGCCGCGGTGGCCCTGGATGCGCCGGAGCGGGTGGTGGTGGGGCACGACCGGCTGGGTGCGCGCGCCGCCATGCGGCACATCGTGGGCCTGGGGCACCGCCGGGTCGGCTTCGTCAATGGGCCGGCCGGCTTCCGCTCCTCCGCCGAGCGGCGCGCGGGCGTGCTGGAGGCCCTGGGCGAGCGTGGCCTCGCCCTGGATCCGGCGCACGAGGCGCCGGGCGGCTACACCTTCGACAGCGGCGTCGCGGCCGGCCGGCGGCTGCTGGACCGCGCGACGGCCGAGCGCCCCACCGCGATCTTCGCCGCCAACGACGAGATGGCCGCCGGGGTCCTGCGCGTCGCCCAGGAGCTGGGCCTCGCCGTTCCGGCCGACCTCACCATCGTCGGCTTCGACGACTTCGACATCGCCTCGCGGGTCTGGCCGCCGCTGACCACGATCCGCACGCCCACCCACGAAGCCGCCCGCACCGCCGCCCAGAAGCTGCAGCCCGGTGGGGCTGACCGGCGGTTCCCGGAGGTGGCGCCCAAACTGGTGGTGCGCGGGTCCTGCGGGCCGCCCGCGGGTGCTCCGTCCGATGGCGCCTGAAGGGCTACCGCCCGCGCCCGCGCCCCGCTAACCTTCCGGCAAATCACCAGACCGCCGCCCGCGAACCCTCGCAGAGCGGCGCCGCCTCCGGGGGAATCATGGACGCCACCACCGACGCCGCCCGCCGGAGCGCCGCGCCGCCGCGCCCGCACTTCTCCGACGGCTACAAGCGGCTGGTGCTGAGCCTGCTGGTCTCGGCCTACACCTTCAACTTCATCGACCGCACAATCATCGCCACGATCGGCCAGGCGATTAAAGTCGACCTCAAGATCTCGGACACCCAGCTGGGCCTGCTGGGCGGGCTCTATTTCGCCCTGCTCTACACGCTGCTGGGCGTGCCGATCGCGCGGCTGGCCGAGCGTTTCTCGCGGGTCAACATCATCGCCGTGGCCATCGTGATCTGGTCGGCGTTCACCGCCCTCTGCGGCACGGCCACCAGCTTCGTGATGCTGGCGACCTACCGGTTCGGGGTCGGGATCGGGGAAGCCGGGCTGTCGCCGCCCGCCCACTCGCTGATCAGCGACTATTTCGAGCCGAAGAAGCGCGCCTCGGCCCTGTCGATCTACGCCTTCGGCATACCGCTCGGGACCATGCTGGGGGCGATCCTGGGCGGGTACCTGGCCCAGAACTTCTCCTGGAAAGCCGCCTTCATGGTGGTGGGCGTGCCCGGGGTCCTGGTGGCCGTGGCCATCAAGCTGCTGGTGAAGGAGCCCCCCCGCGGCCATTCCGAGCCGATGCAGGCGCCGGCGCTGGTCGAGGACCTGACGGTCGAGGAGCCGGCCAAGCCGCCGGCCACCCTGAGCGCGGAACTCAAGGAGATGTGGGCTATCGCCAAGGTGCTGTTCGGCACCTGGCCGGTATTGAACATGGTGCTGGGCATCACCCTGGTCTCGTTCGCCGGCTATGGCGGCGGCCAGTTCGTGCCGCCCTATTTCAACCGGGTGTTCGGGCTGAACTACGCCCAGGCCGGCCTGCTGGTCGGACTGGTGGGCGGCCTCTCGCAGGGCATCGGCACGCTCGCCGGCGGCTTCGTCACCGACCGCCTCTCCAAGGCCAGCGCCCGCTGGTACGCCCTGGTGCCGGCCATCGGCGTCGCCATCGGCTTTCCGTGTCAGATGGCCGTGTACAACGCGACCTCGTGGCAGGCGGCGGGCCTCTTCCTGCTGCTGCCCGGCCTCTTCGCCTACACCTATCTCGGACCGACCTTCGGGGTGGTGCAGAACGTGTTCCCGTCGCGGCGGCGGGCGACGGCGGCGGCGGTCCTGCTGCTGTTCGTCAACCTGATCGCCCTGGGCGGGGGCCCGCCCTTCACGGGCTGGCTGATCGACCGCTTCGCGGCCATCCACCTGGCCCATCCCGACGCCAGCGGCATCTGGTCGGCGCTCAGCGGGCTCTTCGGGACCCATGCGCCGGCCTTCCAGGCCGCCTGTCCGGGTGGAATCGCGCCCAAGGGCGCCGGCGCGGCGGCCGCGACGGCCTGCAAGGGCGCCCTGGAACTGGCGACGCGCCACGGGGTGATGACCGCCTACGGCTTCTACCTCTGGGGTGCGTTCCACTACCTGCTCGCCTCGTTCGGCCTGGCCCGCGCGCTGGCCAAGGCGCGGGCGGACCGCGGCGAGGCCTGACCGCCCCGGAACCTCCGCCGCCCTGGCCTTGTTGAGGGTTCGTTCCCGCGCGCGCCATGGGCCGCCGCGGCGCCGGCGGCTGGTCGATGCACGCCGCCGTAGAAAAAATCTTTCGAGCTGCACCAGGAAGCTGAAACCTTCGCGGTAGGCCGCGAGTTGAGGGCTGTGTCGGGGGCCTGACGGAACGACCACGGGGCTGACAGATGCAGTTTAAGACCGGGGCCTTCGCGCTCTTCGCTACAGTTGCGCTGGCGGCGGGCGCGCCCTCCGCCAAGGCGGCAAGCTACCTCAGCGTTTCACCCAATGCGTTCTGCGGCGCGGGCGGGTGCTTCGGGGCCACCAAGACCTTCGTCCAGAGCTTTTCGGCGCCCGGCAGCGCCCAAAGCATCGCCGGCCTGAACCTCGACCGCAGCATCCTCGGCGTGAACCAGGACTACGCGGTGAAGATCTCGTTCTACACCTCCGACGGCCAGCTGATCGGCGACTGGGGCTCCTATGTGATCGCGGGCCTGAGCGGGCAGGTGGTCACGGTGGGCGGCCAGACCATCGACTGGGATGGATCCAAGGGCGACCTGATCGTGCGCCTCGATCTGCAGAAGGCTGACAAGGGCAGCCTGGGTGGCGGTGGCGGCGGCGGTGGCGGCGGCGGTGGTTTCGGGGGCGGCGGCTACGCCGGCGGCGGGTTCGCGGGCGGCCCGAGCTTCGGCGACGGCTCCATGACCCCGCCAGGCGAGGCGCTGGGCATCCAGCGCGGTCTCGGCGGCACGGACGGCATCCCTCCGGGCATTCTGCGCGTAGATCCGCCCAAGAACCCCGTGTTCGCCCCGATCCCGGAGCCGGTGTCCTGGAGCCTGATGATCGTGGGCTTCGGCGCAGCGGGCGCTCTGGTCCGGCGCGAGCGGCGCCACCTTAGGTTTGGTTAATAAACGCTTAAGACGCGAATCCTGCTCGCCCAACAGGGGCGAAGGGTTGCGATTCAACGAGAGACTGTGCAGCTTCGCCTTAGAGTTTCACTGGGGTGGCGTATGCGCAGTCTCTGGACGTCAATTTCCGCAATAACCGCCGCCGCGGCTCTGGCGTCCGTCGCCGCGCCGGCCAGCGCCGCCAGCACGCTGGACGTCAACTGGAATTCCGGTTGCGGCAAGGCCAGCTGCTTCAACGACAAGGGTGTCTTCACCCAGACCTGGTCGTCCGCCGACGCGCATGGCCCGATGACCATCGGCCAGTTCCTGCTGGACCGCGGCGTCCTGGGCTCGCTGGATGGCCAGACCTTCAGCATCAGCTTCTCCATCGGCGGCCAGGACGTGGGCAGCTGGGGCAAGTACAACATGGGGGGGATCGGCGGCGACGAGCTGAACTTCTCCGGCGAGAACTTCCTCTGGAACCCGGAGGACGGGGACCTGGTGCTGACGCTTTCGATCATCGAGCCGCCCAAGGGTGGCTTCGGCGGCGGCGGCGGCTTCTTCTTTGCACCGCTCGGCGAGACCCAAGGCGACCAGGGCCCGCCCGGCGGCGATCCGCCCCCCGGCGACGGTGATCCCGGCCAGGGCGGCTTTGGCGGCTCCGACAACACCAGCATCAACCTGCCGGAGAGCCAGACGCCGGTGAGCGCAGCTCCGGAACCGGTCACCTGGGCCCTGATGATCGGCGGCTTCGGCCTGGCCGGCTCGGCCCTGCGCCGGCGCCGGGTGCAAGCGGCCTGACCAGCCCTTCGACCGGTTCAAAACCGATTGACTCGGCGCGGGGTGCGGACGCACACCCCGCGTCATGATCCCCCGCTACGCCCGTAAGGAAGCCGCCGAGATCTGGGCGCCGCAGACGCGTTTCCGGATCATGTTCGAGATCGAGGCCCACGCGGCCGACGCCATGGCCGAGCTGGGCGTGATCCCCAAGGAAGCCGCCCGCGTCATCTGGGAGAAGGGCCGCGACGCCGTCTGGGACGCCGACCGCATCGACGAGATCGAGCGCGAGGTGAAGCACGATGTCATCGCCTTCCTGACCCACGTCACCGAGATCGTGGGACCCGAGGCGCGCTTCCTGCACCAGGGCATGACCTCGTCCGACGTCAACGACACCACCCTGGCCGTCCAGCTGGCCCGGGCCACCGACCTCCTGCTCGAGGATGTCGACCTGGTGCTGGCGGCCCTGAAGCGCCGGGCCTACGAGCACCGCTTCACCCCCACCGTCGGCCGCAGCCACGCCATCCACGCCGAGCCCACCACCTTCGGCCTGAAGCTGGCCGGGCACTATGCCGAGTTCCAGCGCGCCAAGGAGCGGCTGGCCATGGCGCGGTTCGAGATCGCCACCTGCGCCATCTCCGGCGCGGTGGGCACCTTCGCCAACGTCTCGCCCGACGTGGAGGCGCACGTGGCCGAGAAGATGGGGCTGGCCGTCGAGCCGGTCTCCACCCAGGTCATCCCGCGCGACCGCCACGCGGCCTATTTCGCGGCGCTGGGCGTGGTGGCCTCGTCGATCGAGCGCCTGGCGACCGAGATCCGCCACCTGCAGCGCACCGAGGTGCTGGAGGCCGAGGAGCCGTTCGATCCGGGCCAGAAGGGCTCGTCGGCCATGCCGCACAAGCGCAACCCGATCCTCACCGAGAACCTCACCGGCCTCGCCCGGCTGGTCCGCTCGGCGGTGATCCCGGCGCTGGAGAACGTCACGCTCTGGCACGAGCGCGACATCAGCCACTCGTCGGTGGAGCGCGGCATCGCGCCCGACACCACGGTCCACCTCGACTTCGCCCTGCGCCGGCTGGCCAGCGTGGTCGAGCGGCTGGTGATCTACCCTGAGAGCATGGCTAAGAACCTCGACCGCCTGGGGGGCCTCGTGCATTCGCAGCGCGTGCTGCTGGGCCTGACCCAGAAGGGCCTGTCGCGCGAGGCCAGCTATGCGGCCGTGCAGCGCAACGCCATGAAGGTCTGGCGCGGCGAAGGCGCCTTCCTGGACTTCCTGAAGGCCGACCCGGAGATCACCCTCGCCGACGCCGAGCTCGAGGCGCTGTTCGACCTCGACTATCACTTCAAGAACGTCGACCGCATCTTCGCCCGGGTGTTCGGCGAGCACGAGGAGCAGCAGGCATCGCGACGGTTGACGACCTCCGCCGCCTGAGCCTGGCCCTGCCGGGCGCGCACGAGGTCGCCTACAAGGGCGACCCGTGGTTCAACGTGGGCAAGAAGACCTTCGCCCTGCATCTGCGCGGCCGCGCCGTCCTGAAGCTGGAGCGGGGCCACCAGGAGCTGCTGTTCGAGATCCGGCCTGAAACCATCCAGAAGTGCCCGGTCGCCACGGGCTACTGGGCCTACGTCGACCTCGACCACCTCGATGAGGATGAACTCGGGGACCTCGTCCGCGAGGCCTGGGTCCAGATCGTGCCGAAGAAGATCAGCCGGCCTTATCTGAGCGCGCTGTCCGGCTGAAGCTGGACGCCGCAGGCGTCGTCACTGGACCACAGAAGGCGCAGACGAGCACGGAAAGGACCGCTCCCGGCTTCCGTGCTTTTTCGATGTTTTCCGTGGTTGGTTCCTGAAGGCGCTGACGCGCCGCCGTCAGTTCCCGGCCTTCACGCTCTCGCGGGCCTGGGCCAGCAGCTCGGCCATCTTCATGCGGACCTCGCCCTCGCTCACGGCGACGCCCGAGCCCTTGAGGTCCTCGAACACCTTGCGCAGCACGTCCTCTTCGCCGGGCAGCTCGACCTCGGACTTGACCACCGCGCGGGCGTAGTCTTCCCGGTGCTGGCCCTCGAGGCCCATCAGGCCGGCGGCCCACTCGCCGAGGTGGCGGTTGCGACGCGCGTGGGCCTTGAATTCCTGCTCCTGGTCCAGGGCGAACTTCTTTTCGAAGCCCTGTTCGCGGTCGTCGAAGGTGGTCATCGGGTCCTAACGGATTAACTGCACGGAGCGGGCGACCCCATACCGTGCGCCGACCGGCCCCGCAACGGAAAGCGCCCGGCGCCGCGCCGTTTGCGCCAAGGGGCCGCATTCGCTAAATTTGCAGCGCCCGGAATGGGGCGAGAGGCCGAGTCGGATCCGCGCGCGAGATTTGAAGCCGCGCGCGTTTTTCGTTCCGCCGACCGGTTAGACCTCGCCATGGAGAAGGCTTAGATGACCCGCCGTAAGAAGATCTACGAGGGCAAGGCCAAGATCCTCTATGAGGGCCCTGAACCCGGCACCCTGATCCAGTACTTCAAGGATGACACGACAGCATTCGACGCCACGAAACGCGCGGTGCTCGAGGGCAAGGGCGTGATCAACAACCGGATCAGCGAATACATCATGACGAAGCTGAACTCGATCGGGGTTCAGAACCACTTCATCAAGCGCCTGAACCTGCGCGAGCAGCTGATCAAGGAGGTGGAGATCATCCCCCTGGAGGTGGTGTGCCGCAACATCGCCGCCGGTTCGCTCTCCACCCGCTACGGCCTGCCCGAGGGCCAGGTGCTGCCGCGCTCGATCATCGAGTTCTACCTGAAGGACGACAAGCTGCACGACCCGATGGTGTCGGAGGAGCACATCACCGCCTTCAACTGGGCCTCGACCCAGGAGATCGACGACATGATGGCCCTGACGCTGCGGGTGAACGACTTCCTCACCGGCCTGTTCGGCGGGGTGGGCATCACCCTGGTGGACTTCAAGATCGAGTTCGGCCGCGTCTGGGAGGGCGACTTCGCCCGCGTGATCCTGGCCGACGAGATCAGCCCCGACAGCTGCCGCCTCTGGGACACCATCACCAACGAGAAGCTGGACAAGGACCGCTTCCGCCGCGACCTCGGCAACGTCATCGAGAGCTACACCGAGGTTGCGCGCCGGCTCGGCATCATGAAGGAAATGCCCACCGTGATTCAGGGGGGCCTCCACTAGCCATGCGGGCAAAAGTCCACGTGTTTCTCAAGCCCGGCGTCCTCGACGTCCAGGGCAAGGCGGTCGAGCAGGCGCTGCACGGCCTGGGCTGGGGCGGCGTCGAGCACGTGCGCGTCGGCAAGACCATCGAGTTCGACCTCAAGGCCGGCGACCGCGCCGCCGCCGAGGCCGAGGTCAAGGCCATGTGCGAGAAGCTGCTCGCCAACACGGTGATCGAAAGCTACCGGGTGGAGCTGGCGTGAGGGCCGGGGCGGCGCTCCTGGCCGTCCTCACGCTCTCAGCCTGCTCGCAGAAACCGGCAGACAAGGCGCTCAGCTACCTCGACCTCGACTGCGCCAAGCCGTTCGAGGCCCAGGCCGCGGCGATCGTCGCCCAGCCGGGCCTGGTCGACGCCGGCGAGGTGGGGGCAGAGCCCTACCGCTACTATTCTAGCGTCGACGGCCGGACCTCCTATCTGATCACCAGGCCTGGCTCGCCGGCGCACCCGGCGATCATGATCCAGAGGGCGCACAACGGGGTCACCACGACCGGCTGCGCGTACGGCAGCAAGAAGGGCTACGACCAACTCCTGGCCTATCTCGAAGGCCTCAAGACGTGGACACGCAAGTAGGAGATGCGGATGAGCGGCTACCATCTGGCCCAGGTGAATGTGGGTCGCCTCAAGGCGCCGGTGGATCACCCGATGATCGCCGACTTCAAGAACAACCTGGACCGCATCAACGCCCTGGCCGAGGGTCAGCCCGGGTTCGTCTGGCGCCTCACCGGCGACGGCAACGACGCCACCGACATCCAGCCCAAGCCGGACGACCCGCTGTTCGCCATCAACATGTCCGTCTGGACCGACGTGGCCTCGCTGGGCGCCTTCGTCTATCGCACCGCCCACGTGGAGATCATGCGGCGCCGGCGCGAGTGGTTCGAGGTGATGGAGACCTACATGTGCCTCTGGTGGGTCCCGGCCGGGCACGAGCCGACGGTCCAGGAGGCCATGGACAGGCTCGAAACCCTGGAGCGCCTGGGCCCGACGCCGCAGGCCTTCACGTTCAAGACGCCGTTCCCCGCCCCGAACGGCCAGCCCGCCACGCCGGTGCTGGACGAGTGCGCGTAACCCCGTAGAAGGACGCCCATGAAAGCCGCCGTCATCGTCTTCCCCGGCTCCAACTGCGACCGCGACTGCAAGGTGGCGATCGAGCGCTCCACCGGCGCGTCGGTGGGCATGGTCTGGCACGGCGACACCGCCCTGCCCGACGGCGTCGACCTGGTGGTGCTGCCGGGCGGCTTCTCCTACGGCGACTACCTGCGCTGCGGCGCCATGGCGGCCCTGTCGCCGATCATGGCCGAGGTGAAGGCGGCCGCCGAGCGCGGCGTGGCCACCGTCGGCATCTGCAACGGCTTCCAGGTGCTGTGCGAGATGGGGATGCTGCCCGGCGCCCTCCTGCGCAACGAGAGGCTGAAGTACGTCTGCAAGCCGGTCGAGCTGGAGGTCACCAACAGCCAGACCCGCTTCACCGCCGGCTACAAGGGCCGGCGCCAGGCGGTGATGACCGTGGGCAATGGCGAGGGCAACTTCTTCGCCGACGAGCCGACGCTGGACCGGCTGGAGGGCGAGGGCCAGGTGGTGTTCCGCTACCTCGACAATCCCAACGGCTCGGCCCGCGATATCGCCGGCATCGTCAACGCGCGCGGCAATGTCCTGGGCCTGATGCCCCACCCCGACCGGGCCTTCGAAGCCGAGCTGGGCTCCGCCGACGGCGCAATCCTCTTCCAGAGCGCCCTGGCCAGCGCTTAGGCCCCTGTTCCTTTCCCACGCAGTGGGAGAGGAATGGCGAACGCCGCCCGCCGCCGCAGTCCTCTCCCACTGCGTGGGAAAGGAATGGCGGCGCGCCTGCGAGCAGTCCTAATCTCCGACGACAGATTTCGGGGATTCCCATGACGCTTTCCGCACGGCTCCGGGGCGCGATCGCCTGCGCCGCCCTGGCCCTCCTCGCCGCGCCCGCCGCGGCGCAGGGACCGGCGTCCAGCACGCCGAACATGACCCCGGACATCACCGGGCGGTTCGTCTGGCCGACGGCGAGCTACGACTACGTCAAGCGCGTGGTGATGATCCCGATGCGCGACGGCGTGCGGCTCTACACGGTGATCATCGTGCCCAAGGGGGCGAAGGACGCGCCGATCCTGCTGACGCGGACGCCCTATAGCGCCAAGAAGGCCACCGAGCGGACGCTCTCGCCGCACGCTGCGGCCACCGGCCAGATGCTGGACGAGCCGTTCCTGGCCGACGGCTACATCCGCGTCTACCAGGACATCCGCGGCAAGTACGGGTCGGAGGGCGACTACGTCATGACCCGGCCGCTGCGCGGGCCGCTGAACGACACGCCCGTGGACCACGCCACCGACGCCTACGACACCATCGACTGGCTGGTGAAGAACACGCCGGAGACCAATGGCCGCGTGGGCATGATCGGCTCGTCCTACCCCGGCTTCACCACCGCCATGGGCCTGATCCATCCGCACCCGGCGCTGAAGGCCGCCGTGCCGCAGAGCCCGATGGTGGACGGCTGGATGGGCGACGACTTCTTCCACTACGGCGCCTTCCGCCAGACCAACTTCGACTACTTCACCCAGCAGACCACCGAGCGCGACGAGGGCGACCCCATCCCGCGCCAGGGCTTCGACGACTACGACAACTTCCTGCGCGCCGGCTCGGCGGGCGACTACGCCCGGGCCGCGGGCCTGGACCAGCTGCCGGTCTACCGCAAGATGGCCGAGCACCCCGCCTACGACCTCTTCTGGCAGGCCCAGGCGGTCGACAAGCTCCTGGCCAAGGACCCGCTGAAGGTGCCGACCCTCTGGATGGCCGGGCTCTGGGACCAGGAGGACATGTGGGGCGCGATCCACGCCTATGAGGCCGTGGAGCCGAAGGACGCGGCCAACGACATGAACTTCCTGGCGCTGGGCCCCTGGCGGCACTCCGGGACCAACTATGAGCAGCGCCAGCTGAACGCCCTGAAGCTGCCCGGCGACACCGCCACCGAGTTCCGGCTCACGGTCCTGAAGCCGTTCCTGGACCACTTCCTGAAGACCAATGGCCCGCCGCTCACCACGCACCCGGTGACCATCTTCGAGACCGGCACGCTGCGCTGGACTACCTACGACAAGTGGCCCCAGGCCTGCGCCGACTGCGCCGCCAAGATGAAGCCGCTCTACCTGACGCCGGGCCAGGGCCTGTCGTTCGAACGCGCGGAGGCCAAGGGCCCGGCGTTCGAGGAATATGTCTCCGATCCCGCCAAGCCCGTGCCCTACGTCCGCCGGCCGGTGCGCTGGGACGACAGCGACCAGTGGCGCTACTGGCTGACCACCGACCAGCGCCACGTGGACGGCCGGCCCGACGTGCTGACCTTCGTCACAGAACCGCTCAAGTCGCCGGTGAAGATCGCCGGCGAGCCGGTGGTCAACCTCTACGCCGCCACCAGCGGCACGGATTCGGATTGGGTGGTGAAGCTGATCGACGTCTATCCCGACGTGGTCCCCTCTGACGTCCAGATGGGCGGCTACGAGCTGCCGATCGGCATGGACATCTTCCGCGGCCGCTACCGCGAGAGCTTCGAGCACCCCTCGCCGATCCCGGCCAACAAGGTGCAGCGCTACCGCTTCGACCTGCCGCCGGCCAACCACGTGTTCCTGCCGGGGCACCGGATCATGGTGCAGGTCCAGTCCAGCTGGTTCCCGCTCTACGACCGCAACCCGCAGACCTATGTGCCGAACATCTTCTTCGCCAAGCCCTCGGACTACCGCAAGGCGACCCAGCGCATCTACCTGAGCGGCGAGACCGCCTCGTCGATCGAGCTGCCGGTCGTGCCTTATCAATAGCCGATGCGCCGAAACCACATCGCGCCCCTTCTCCCCTTGCGGGAGAAGGTGGCCCGCGAAGCGGGTCGGATGAGGGGTTGATGACACCCTCTGTCCAAGACGCTGCAGCCTCGACAAACGCGCGGGCGACCCCTCATCCGTCAGCCTTCGGCCGACACCTTCTCCCGCAAGGGGAGAAGGGGATTCGGTGCGCTGCGGCCATCGCTTGTAGCTTGCTGCTCACCCTTCCGGCCGCGGCCGCGCCGCCCACCCCCGGGCGCATCGTGGTCGATCTCTCCCCGGCCGGGCTGCGCAACACGTTCCGGCCTGAGGTGGCGCTCGGCGCGGGGGTGGACGGCTCCTGGCGCGGCGGGACCGAGCGCCTCTACACGCCGCACAATGTCGAGGTGCTGCGCAAGGCGGGCCTGCGCCCCCTCACCTATCGCCTGCGCACCGAGCTCGGCATCGCCGCCTGGCACTGGAACCCGGAGGGGACCTGGAGCGACCCGGCTCACCAGCAGGGCTACTGGACCTCCAGCGACAGGCTGGGCGCGCCGATCCAGGCCAGCTGGGGCTATCCCCTGCCCCGCCGCGGCGACACCTTCGACATGGCCAACAACGGCGGCTGGTCGCGACTGGACGACGGCGACCTCACCACCTTCTGGAAGTCGAACCCCTACCTCGATCCGCGTTACAGCCACACCGCCGCGCGGCCCCAGTGGCTGGTGATCGAGCTGGGGTCGAAACAGATCGTCGACACCGCGGAGATCGCCTGGGGCGAGCCCTACGCCACCCACTACCGGGTGCAGTACTGGGTGGGCCAGGACGAGTACGACCGCGAGGGCGGCTGGATCACCTTTCCGAAGGGCGAGGTCAGCGGCGGCCGTGGCGGGACGGTGCGCCTGGACCTGGGCGCCTCGCGCGAGCCGACGGGTTTCATCCGGGTGCTGATGGACGCCGCCTCGGGGACCGCTCCGCCGGGCTCCGAGGATCCGCGCGACCGGATCGGCTATGCCGTGCGCGAGATCAGCTTCGGCCGGACCGGCCCCGACGGCGTCTTCAAGGACGCCGTGCGTCACGCCGCTGCCCGCGACGGCCAGAGCGTGGCCCACGTCTCCTCGACCGATCCCTGGCACCGCGCGTCCGACAAGAGCCTGGACTACGAGCAGCCCGGCCTGGACCGGTTCTTCACCAGCCCCTTGGCCAACGGCCTGCCCGCCATGATCCCGGTGGGCGTGGTCTACGACACCCCGGAGAACGCGGCGGCCGAGATCCGCTACCTGAAGGCCCGCGGCTATCCCATCGCCCGCGTCGAGCTGGGCGAGGAGCCGGACGGCCAATACCTCGACGGCGAGGACTACGGCGCCCTGTACCTCGAGACCTACGACGTCCTGCGCGCCCTCGACCCGGCGCTGGTCATGGGCGGCCCCAGCCTGCAGAGCGCCCTCTCCGACACCTGGCTCGACAACGACCCCGACCGGTCGTGGAACAGCCACTTCATCCGCTACCTGAAGGCGCGGGGGCGCCTTTCGGACCTGCAGTTCTTCGCCTTCGAGCACTATCCATTCGACGACATCTGCGGCGACATCTACGGCAAGCTCATCCAGCAGAGCGCCCTGATGGACCGCCTGATCGCCCGCGTGCGGCGCGAGGGCGTGCCCGACACCATCCCCTGGCACATCGCCGAATACGGCTTCTCCGCCTTCTCCGGCCGGGCGGAGTCTGAGATGCCCAGCGCGCTCTTGATGGCCAATATCCTGGGCCAGTTCCTGACCGAGGGCGGCGACGGCGCCTACCTCTTCGGCTACCCGCCCAACTGGCCGGCCAACCAGCACCAGCCCTGCGCCGGCTACGGCAACCTGATGCTGTACGAGGCCGACGAGAAGGGCGAGGCCCGCCAGCCCATGCCCATGCTGCACGCGGCGCAGCTGATCACCGGCGCCTGGCTGGCCCCGAACGGCCCGCACCAGCTCTACGCCGCGCGCGTGGAGACCGGCCGGCCGGCGGACAGCGAGGCAGTAAAGGTGTTCGTGGCCCAGCGGCCCGACGGAAAGCTGGGCGTCCTGGTGGTCAACCGCGACGCCAAGCGCAGCTTCCAGCTCAGCCTGGCAGGCCTCGGCCCGGGGCGCATTACGGGCCCCGCCGAGACCTGGTCCTATTCCGCGCGGCAGTACAGCTGGGTCGACGCCGGCCCGAAGAGCCATCCCGGCCGTAACCTGCCGCCAGAGCACCGTACGGCCATGCATTTCACCGGCGCCGTGACCGTGGCGCCCGCGTCGCTGACGGTGGTGACGCTGCGCTCGCCGGCGCCAGCGCCCGGGGCCTAGCTCAGCAGCTTGGCCATCAGGTCCCAGTGCAGGGACCAGCCGAAGAAGCCGGCGGCGCTCATCACGATGCCCAGGGCGCCGAAGGCCCAGGCCGCGTAGAGCGCCCACATCGCTTCCGCCAGGGCCGCCACGGCGGCGACCGAGATGGCGATGGAAAGGAAGGCGTCCGAGGCGTCGAACTGGTCGTCGTGGACGTTGAGGGCGTTGTACTGCGCCACATCGCCCAGGGCCTCGTTCTTCAGTTCCGGGATCTCCTTCTGGTACTTGGCCATCTCCTTTTCGAGCCGCGCGCGCTCGGCCGTGGTCGCCGCTGCGATCTTCGGCCCGCCCAGGGTCTCCAGGAAATTGTTCTGCGCCATGGCCACCTCGTCGAGGTGGAGCTTGGTCTTAGTGGCCTGGTACTCGTTCCAGTGGTCGACGGAGTCGGACTGCGCCTGCTGCATCGCCTGGACGATGTTGCCGTCCTTCACCTGGCCCAGCCCCATGATGATGGAGAGGGCGACCACCGTCAGCGCCACCATGCGGTTCAGGCGCTTGTCCTTGGCCTCGGCATTGACCTCGACTTCCATGGGTCCCCTCGACTCGGCCGCGATCGGCGGCGCTATTCTGCCAGAGAACGTGACCGCGCCATGGCAAAGCTGGACTGCCGTGGCGGCGCCTTCGCCAGGCTGACGGAAAGCCAGGGAGGACACCAGCTTGAGCGGAGACCTTCCCGTCGGACCCGTGCGGCCGGCGCACCGTTTTGACGAGGTGCGGCTGGCGGCCTGGCTGCGGCCGCGCATTCCGGAGATCGGCCCGGACCTGGAGGTGCTGCAGTTCCAGGGCGGGGCCTCGAACCCGACGTTCCTGCTCACCTCGGACGGGCGGCGCTATGTCCTGCGCAAGAAGCCGCCGGGCCAGCTGCTGGCGAGCGCCCACCAGGTGGACCGCGAGCACCGGGTGATGCAGGCCCTGGCCGGCCATGTGCCCGTGCCGACCATGCGGGTCCTGTGCGAGGACCCCGAGGTCATCGGCGCCAGCTTCTACGTGATGGACTTCCTGGAGGGTCGCATCTTCCGCGACGCGCGGCTGCCCGGGCTGGCGCCGGCCGAGCGGGCGGCGATCTACGACGACCTGAACGCCACCCTGGCCAAGCTGCACCAGGTGGACGTCGAGGCCTTGGGCCTGGGCGACTTCGGCCGGCCCGGCAACTACTTCGAGCGCCAGATCGCCCGCTGGACCCGCCAGTACCGCGACGCGGAGTCCGAGACGATTCCGGCCATGGAGGCCCTGATCGAGGCCTTGCCCGGACGCATCCCGGCCGACAGCTCCGTCGCGATCGCCCACGGCGACTACCGCCTCGAGAACGTCATGTACCACCCCACCGAGCCGCGGATCATTGCGGTGCTGGACTGGGAGCTCTGCACCATCGGCCATCCGCTGGCCGACATCGCCTACAACGCATTCCTCTGGCGCAGCCACGGCGAGAGCTGGGGGACCCTGGACGGCGTCGACTTCGCCACCAGCGGCATCCCGACCGAGGCCGAATATGTGGCCGCCTATGCCCGGCGCACCGGCCGCGGCGAGATCGCGGGCTGGCCCTTCTACATGGCCTTCGCGATCTTCCGCCTGGCCTCGATCTCCCAGGGCGTCTATCGCCGGGTGCTCGCCGGCAACGCGGCCATGGACCGACCGGCCGAGAACGGCGCCCCGGCCCTGGCCGAGCAGGCGCTGGCCATTTTGCAAGGGAACTGAGATGCAGCTGGGACTGGACGGCAAGGTGATCTTCGTGGCCGGCGCCAGCCGCGGCATCGGGCGCGGCATCGTCGAGGCCTGCCTGGCGGAGGGCGCCAAGGTGGTGCTGACCGCCCGCGGCGCCGAGGCGCTGGAGGCCGAACGCGCCCGGCTGGCGGATCTCCACGGGGCGCACCGGCTCATGACCATCTCCGGCGACCTGCGCGACACCGCCGTCATCGACGACGCCGTGGCGCGGACCGAGGCCGAGTTCGGCCCGATCTTCGGGGCGGTGGCCAATGTGGGCCTGCACCCCTGCCCGCCCGGCATCGAGATCGACGACGAGACCTGGGACGCGGGCTTCAGCCAGAACCTGGACTCCGCCTGGCGGCTCTCGCGCGCCGCCCTGCGCCGCATGAGCCCACGCGGCGAGGGCTCCCTGCTGCTGATCAGCTCCATTGCGGGGCTGGGGGCCCTGGGTACGCCCCTGACGTACGGCACCGCCAAGGCCGCCATGAACCACCTGACCAAGGAGCTGGCGCGCATCGCCGGGCCGCAGAACGTGCGCGTCAACGCCATCGCCCCCGGCAACATCATCTTCCCGGGCGGCGACTGGGAGGCGCGCTCCACCGGTCCGCGCGGCGACGCCTGGACCCGCTGGATCAAGCGCGAGGTGCCCCTGAACCGCTTCGGCCGGCCCGAGGAGATCGGCGCGGTCGCGGCTTTCCTGATGAGCCCCCTCGCCAGCTTCGTCACCGGCGCGGTGGTGCCGGTGGACGGCGGCCAGACGCGCTAGATCCTAGGCGACCCTCTCGACCGCGCGATGCGACCAGCCTTGGGCGTCGCCGTACGCGCAGGCTGGCCATGGCAGGTCGTAGCGCTGGGCGGTGGCGTCCAGGATTAGGCCTGGGGTGCCGTTGGGGCGCTCGTGTGGCGCGAAGGACAGCAGGACGGCGTCCAGGCGCGCCATGGCCCCCAGCACCTCCAGCCGCGCCTCCGGCGACAGCTCGGCCTTGGCGCATTCGTCGGTCAGCGCAGCGATGCGCCGGCGGCCCACCTCCTTGGCCACCAGGTGTGGGCCATCGAAGCGCCGGAGGCAGACCGCCCAGCCGCCGCCCATCCACTCCGGCCACAGCCGCTCGGCCTCCGTCGCGACCGCCGTCCGGTCCACCGCGTCATCGCGGAACATGCGGCTCCAGCCGAAGCGCTTGGCGTCTTCGCGGGCCTCGGTAAGGGCCTCCGCCAGGTCCTTCGCCAGCCAGGCGGTCAGCGCTGCCCGCAGCTCGGTCGCCGGCGTCCGCTCCGCCAGCACCGCCGCCAGGCGCAGCCAGGGCGGCACGGATATGCCGAAATAGGCGCGGCCGCCTTCTCGTGGTCCCAGCGCCGCGATGGCGCTGCGGACCGATGCCGGCCCCAGCACATAGGTCGGCTGCGGCACGACGCCCGCGGCCTGCAAAGCCTCCAGCGTCGCCGCCGAGACGCCCGCAGCTGCGGCCAGCGCGTGCTCGGGCACGCACGTGCGGACCACATAGGCCGCTGAAAGCTCAAGGGGCGGCGCGGTCATCGGATCCTCCGTCATCGTCTCCGAAGGAGGATGCGCAGGTCCGGCGCCGGCTTGTTTCGCACCCGGTCGAAACGTCGCCGTCAGATCAGGTCCCGGAGCACCAGGGTCACCGGGCGGCTCTCCCCGCCGCGCTTCACCGTCAGCGCGACCTTGGTCCCCGGCGGCAGCGAGCGCAGGGCGATGCGGGCGTCCGAGAGGCTCGCGGGCGTCGCGGCCTTGCCGTCCAGCGCGGTGATCAGGTCGCCCTCAGCCAGGCCCGCCTCCGCCGCGGGGCTGCCGGCCGCCACCGAGGTGATGGTGAAGCCGTCGTCCGCGGCGTTGATCCAGAGCCCGGAGCGATCGAACCGGCCCGCGTCGGCGGGCTGCGGCTGGATCGGCAGCAAATACATGATCTTGCGGGCATAATCGAAGGTGACCACGTAGCGCTTCAGGTAGCCGGAGCCGACGTTGCCTTCGTAGTTCGGGTCGCTGATCGAGCCGCCCTTGGCCTCCGACAGGCCCGCCACGACGCTCTTGCCGGTCACCGTCCCCAGGGTCAGGGAGGGGATGCGCACCACGTAGCTGCGGCTGGCGCCGCCGACGCCCCACCCGGTGATGGTGCTGATCCCGGGCTTGTAGCGGTCGCGCAGCTTCATCTTCGCCACGAACGGGCTGGTGAGATCGATCTCCACCCGCGAGCCGGTGTCGATGTCGAACCGGGCCGGCATGTCGTCCACGAAGCCCTTCACGTCGGGCAGGTGGTCGTAGAAGACGAACGGCACGGCGGTCCCGGCGCCCTTGGGGTCGAACCGGGCGAAGTCGGTGATGGTCATGGTCTGGGCGCCGTAGTCGATCTTCACCGCGAAGCGGGCGAAGAGCTCGAAGCCCAGCATGCCGTCCACCTCGATACCCTCGATGGCCTTGTCGTAGACGTTGGTGACAAAGCCGGTCTGGTCGGTCAGGCGCACGTCGCCGAGCGCGATCTCGTCGTAGTGGGCGAAGCCGGTGGTCTCGGTCTTTTCGCCGGCGCCGGAGGTCGCGCTCTCACCGACCGACGTGAGGCCCGCTTCCTTGGCCAGGCGTGGGGAGATCAGGGTGTGGCCGCCGGTGTCGACGATGAAGGTGTAGGGGCCCTTCCCGTTCACCTTGGCCGCGACGTAGATGTGGTTGTTGAGCAGCCGGAACGGCACGGTCACCGTGCCCGCGGCGTTGACGATGCGGCCGCCCTTGGGCGGGGTCTTGGGCCTGGCGTAGACGGTCAGCGGCTCGGCCGGCGCGAACACCATCCGGGTCAGGGTCAGTTTCTGGATGTTGGACGGCCCCGTGCCGAAGTCGTCGGACCGGACGTGGGCTACCATCGCCGTGCCTTCGCGCCGGAAGTCGCCATAGAGCGTCTGGGTCTTGAAGAACTGCTGCGGCTCGGCGGTCTTGACCAGCATGTGGCTGTCGGCGTCGAACCAGGCGTCGAAGCGCCCGCCGCCGCGCGGGGTGACCGCCAGGTGGTCCAGGGCGTGGCCGTCCTCGGTCTCGCGGCCCACATAGCTGACCTGGGCGCCGCCGCGGTCGCCCCGCCACCAGAGGTTGGCGTTGCGGTAGGCTTCGTTGACCGCCACCGGGATCCGGTCGCCGCCCTCTTGGTCCGTGGCCACTCCGGAGATGTCCTGCTGCCACGGCGTCTTGCCGTCGTAGCCGCCGGCCAGGCTCACCGGCCCGGCCTCCAGCGACTGGGAGAAGGCGCCGGTGGCGAGGTCCTGCAGGCGCAGGCCGGTCCCCACCAGCCCGGCGTTCTCCGCCTTGTATTCGGCGCGGACCGACCCGACCGCAGGCATTGCCCCGACCGCGGCGTGGTTGGCCGCCAGCACCGCCTCGGCCGTCTGGGCCACGGGCGCAGCGGCTGCGTGTTGCGCGCCCGCCATCAACAGGACACCGGCCAGCACCACTCTCATCCGCATCGCCTCGTTGCCTAGAAGGATTGCGGTTCGTATCCAGGGTTGCGATGGCCGGTCTTGAACGCATTTCACCGCGGATCCTGCCCACCCGCACGGCCGTGCCGGGGCGGCTGCGTCATGCGCCCAGCGAGACGCTCTCGCGCCATCGCCACCGCGAGGCGTTCGCCGCGGTGGTCCTGGCGGGCGGCTATGTGGAGGCCGGCGACACCGGGCGCCATCGGGTGCAGGCGGGCGACGTGGTGCTGCACCGGGCCTTCGAGAGCCACCTGGACCGCTTCGACCGGCCGGGGGCGGAGGTGCTGGTGCTGCCCCTGGCCGACGACTGGGCTGGACCGGTCCTGGGCGCCGTCGCCGATCCGGACCTCCTGGCGCGCCTGGCGGAGCGGGACGCCGGCGAGGCCGAGGCCGCCTTGGGGGAGGCCCTGCGGCCCGGCCGCACGACGGCATTGGACTGGCCCGATCTCCTGGCCCTGCACCTGCGCGAGGACGCCAGGGCCTCGCTCTCGGCCTGGGCGGACGGCATGGGCCTGCGCCTCGGCAGCGTCAGCCGCGGCTTTCGGCAGGTCTATGGGGTTAGCCCGCAGGCGTTCCGGCTGGTCCAGCGGGCGCACCAGGCTCTGGACGCCATCCTGCGGACCGACGCGCCGCTGAGTGGGGTGGCCCTGGCCTGCGGCTTTGCCGACCAGGCCCATATGAGCCGCGCCGTGGCGGCGCTGGCCGACGCGCCCCCGGCCAGGCTTCGCCGCCAGGCGCGGATGCGCGCCGCCGCCTGAGCGACGGCGACGCGCCGGAACGGCCCCAGAAGGGACAGGCCCTAGTGGCGCCCGTCCCGCTTCTGCATGTTCTGGCCGTTCTGGGTCTTGCCGGACTGGCCGCCCTGGCCTTGACCCTTGCGGCCCTTGTTCATGGCGTCCTTGCCGCCGGCCTGCTGCTGTTGCCGCGGCTGCTGATGGGTTTGCTGGGCCATGTCGTACTCCTGACTTGGGCGCCCCGAACGCGGGCGCTTTTGGCCCGCCCCTAACCCATCGCCTCCGCAGATGTTCCGCGCCTATCGCGCCCGGCGATGAGTCCCGCTAGAAGGCCCGCCATGAGCGCCGCCCCCGCCAAGAGCCTGGCCGACAAGGCCGCCGAATACGGCCTGAAGCCCGACGAGTACCAGCTGATCGTCCGCCGCCTGAACCGCGAGCCCAACGACGTGGAGTTGGGTGTGTTCTCGGTGATGTGGTCCGAGCACTGCAGCTACAAGTCCAGCCGCAAGCACCTCGGCAAGTTCCCGACCACCGGCCCGCGGGTGATCTGCGGCCCGGGCGAGAACGCCGGCGTCATCAACATCGGCGACGGCCAGGCCTGCATCTTCAAGATGGAGAGCCACAACCACCCGTCCTACATCGAGCCGTACCAGGGCGCCGCCACCGGCGTGGGCGGCATCATGCGCGACGTCTTCACCATGGGCGCGCGGCCGGTGGCGCTGTTGAACGCCCTGCGCTTCGGCGACCCCAGCCATCCGAAGACCCGCCGCCTGGTCTCCGGCGTGGTGGCCGGCATCGGCGGCTACGGCAACTGCGTGGGCGTGCCCACCGTGGCCGGCGAGACCAACTTCCACCGCGGCTACGACGGCAACATTCTGGTCAACGCCATGTGCGTGGGCCTGGCCGACGCGGACAAGATCTTCTACTCCGCCGCCCCGTCCGCCGGCCTGCCGGTGGTCTATTTCGGCTCCAAGACCGGCCGCGACGGCATCCATGGCGCGACCATGGCCTCGGCGGAGTTCTCCGAGGACGCCGAGGAGAAGCGCCCCACCGTCCAGGTGGGCGACCCCTTCGCCGAGAAGCTGCTGATCGAGGCGACGCTGGAGCTGATGGCCTCCGGCGCCGTGGCCGCGATCCAGGACATGGGCGCGGCGGGCCTCACGTCCTCCTCGGTGGAGATGGCCGGTAAGGGCGGGGTCGGCATCGAGCTGGACCTCGATGCGGTGCCCCAGCGCGAGGAGGGCATGAGCGCCTACGAGATGATGCTGAGCGAGAGCCAGGAGCGGATGCTGGCGATCCTCAAGCCCGGCCGCGAGGCCGACGGCTACCGCATCTTCCAGAAGTGGGGCCTGGACGCGGCCACCATCGGCTGGACCACCGACACCGGCCGGCTGGTGCTGAGGCATCGCGGCGAGACCGTGGCCGACGTGCCGCTGGCGCCGCTGTTCGACGACGCCCCGCTCTACGACCGGCCCTGGACGGCGCCCGAACCGCAGCCGCGCCTGGATCCGGCCGACCTGCCGACCCCGGACGACCTCAAGGCCGCGGTGCTGAAGCTGATGGCCGCGCCCGACATGGCCTCCAAGCGCTGGCTCTGGGAGCAGTACGACCGGCACGTGATGGCCGACACCCTGGAGGACAGCGCCACGGGCGCCGACGCCGGGATCGTGCGCGTGCACGGCGGGCGCAAGGCCCTGGCCATGACCTCCGACGTCACCCCGCGCTACGTGCAGAACGATCCCTACGAGGGCGGCAAGCAGGCGGTGGCCGAGGCCTGGCGCAACCTGACCGCGGTGGGCGCCGACCCAATCGCCATCACCGACAACCTCAACTTCGGCAATCCCGAGCGGCCGCAGATCATGGGCCAGATCGTCCGCGCCATCGAGGGCATGGCCGAGGCCTGCCGCGAGCTCGACTTCCCGGTCGTGAGCGGCAACGTCAGCCTCTACAACGAGACCAACGGCTCGGCCATTCCGCCGACGCCCACGGTCGGCGGCGTGGGCCTGATCCCCGACTACGCCCGGCGCGCCGACTTCAGCTCTATGCAGGCGGGTGATGTGCTGGTGCTGGTGGGCGCCACGCGGGGCGAGCTGGGCGCGTCGATGTACCTGCGCGAGATCGCCGGCCGCGAGGACGGCGCGCCGCCGCCCGTGGACCTGGCGCTGGAGCGTCGGACCGGCGACGCCATCCGCGGGCTGATCCGGGCCGGGCAGGTCCGCACCGTCCACGACCTCTCCGACGGCGGGCTGATCGCCGCGCTCTGCGAGATGTGCCTGGCCTCGGGTATCGGCTGCGAGCTGCGGCTGGACGGGCAGCTCTGGGTCCAGCTCTTCGCCGAGGACCAGGCCCGCTACCTGGTGGCGACGCCCGACCCGGCGGTGGTGCTGGCGGCGGCTGAGGCCGCGGGCGTGCCAGCCGCAATCCTCGGGGACGCCGGCGGCGAGGCCATCGTCATCCCGCCGGGCCTCAACCTGCCGCTCGCCGAGCTGCGCACCGCGCACGAGGGCTGGCTGCCCGGCTTCATGGGCGAGCCGGCAACCTAGGGCGCCAGGAAGCGGCGCAGGCGGTCCTTGGCCAGCTGGCGGCGCTTGCGGACCAGCTCGCGGGTGATGTTGAGGCGCCGGGCGATGTCGTCGTCGGTCCAGCCCTCCAGGTGCAGGCGTAAGGGGTCGTTCAGCGGCCCCGGCAAGGCGCGCATCGCCTGCAGCCAGGCGTTCTCGGATTGCGCCAGCGACAGCTCCTCCTCCGGCGACGGCGCCGCGCGCGGCCAGGCCTCGGGCGCTGGCGCCGGCTCGATCGTGGAGTCGACCATCACCGCATGGCAGGCGTTGCGCCGGTGCTGGTCCATGCAGGCGTTGTGAAGGATGCGCAGCAGCCAGGCCCGCGGGTTCTGCACAGGCTGGCGCGCATAGGCCTGGGCCGCGCGCAGCATGGCGTTGCCTAGGGCGTCCTCGGCGTCGGCCCGGTTGCCGCCGGACAGGTGGAAGCTGCGGCGGCGCAGGAACTCCTGGTGCGCCAGCCACACCGCCCAGAAGCCGTCGAGCCCCGCGGGCCGATCCAGCGCATGGGCGATCACCGCGGCAGGCGAGAGGCGGGCGCCGTTCGGCGTCGGGGCGAGGCCACGCTGAGCCGAGCGGGCCAGGATCTCCGCCGGCGAGACAGCGCGGGCCGGGGCCCGGCGTCGCGCGACCGCGGGCGAGCGCTCCTCCGGCGGGGCGGCCGGCTCGGCCTGCGCCGGCTCGGGCGCATCGGGCGGCTCGACCGCCGGGCTCACGGCGGATGGGAACAGATGGACCACATTCATTCGCACGCCCCCGCAGCTGTGACGGCGGGCGCAGCGCACGCGTCACCGCGCACGGCCGTCGGACCGCGGTCGCTGGTTCAGGTCTTTCGGAGTTGGCCAGACCTCTCGGAATTGGCTCGTGCGCAGGCGTCCGCGCGAAGACGGCGCGGCGGCCCACCTGCTGGATCGGACACCTCGAGCCCGGCCGGCGAGTCCACGGCTTTACACGATGATGCACAGTCTATTTTCTTGTTTATCTACAGCGTCATGAGACGATCTCCTCAGTTTGGCGGCGCCTCCTGCGACTTGTCGGCGGCGTTGGCGAGCATGGTGCGGATCGCCAGCTCCAGTTGCCGGGTCACCTCGCGGGCGATCATCTGCTGCAGCGCCTGCACGATCTCGGCGCTGGCCCGCGCCGCCGCCGGGCGCATCCGCTCGGGCATCGCGGCCAGGCGCTGCTCCTCCACCGCCCGGGTCAGCGACTCCCGCTGGTCGGCGAACCCGCCGAGCACCTTGTCGCGCTGCGCGGCCACCGCGTCGTAGAGGTGGGCGGGCTCGCCGGACGGGTCCTGGGGGGGCGCCTCGCTCATTTCTGGGGCGTCACGGGCTCAAGGCCGAGGGCCCGGCGCAGCTGGTCGCGCATCAGCTTGACCATCTCGTCGGTGAAGTGGGGCATGGGCCCTTCGGCCGGCGGCTTGAGAGTCTTGGGCCACTCGTCCGCGAGAGTGTCGAAGAGGGCGACCACCGCCTGCTGGGCGGCCGCCACCACGGGATTGACCGCCAGCTCCGGCACGGGGTCCGGCGGCGGCGGCGTCTCGCCCGGATCGGTCGCCCGGCCGCCCTTCGACTTGGCCATCAGCTTGGCCCTCCGCCCGCCTATGCTTCCGGGTCCGGGTCCGGCGCGGGGTCGCCGCCCGGAGCCGAGTCGCGATGGTCGAAGGCGCGCATCTCCTCAAGGATCTGGCGGGCCAGGGCGGAGATGTCGGCGGCCAGGCCGGCATAGGGGTTGTCCCACGCGGGCCGCTGCAGCGCCCAGCTCAGCTCGGCGACGTTGGCCGCAGCCTCGCGCAGGCGCTCGTATTCGGCGGCGGGATCGTTCCAGCGACCGGCGACGCCGTCGAGGTAGCCCACCAGCCGGGCGGTCTCGGCGATCGTCTCGCGCTCGAGGGCCAGGGCCTCGGCCACCACGGCCAGGGCCTCGCCGCCGTAGCACGGCGGGGGATGCGGATAGTGACGGTGGGGGTGATGCGCCATGTGCGCCTCCTGTTTTGACGGTCAGGTCCTGGGGAAGAACTCGTTGACGGCGAGGCTCACGGTCGAGGCGGCCAGGCCTGCGGAGACCGGAGCCAGCAGGGAGCTGACCACCGCCAGCACCCAGGCGGCCACGGGCCCCGAGGTCGGGTCCACGTCCTCGGTGGCGAGGATCATCGCCAGCGCCTTGCCCTGCACCGCGGCGCTGATGGAGAGGACGTTGCGCTCGTAGTCCGCCGCGTCCTGCGTCGCGATGGCCGCGGACTGGGTGGCCTTGTCGTAGGCGATGGCCGCGCCGGCCGAGATCACCGTCGCGCCGGCCGCCTTGGCCGCCAGGCGCAGCTCGTCCGCCGGCGGCGCGGCCGAGTCCGGCTTCGGCAGCAGGCCCAGGGCGTAGCGGGTCGAGGTGTCGACGGCGTCGACGATCTGCTTGTTGAGCGGCGGGGCTTCGGACACGGGCGCGGACCTTCCGTTCGTGGAGCGACTTCTGGGAGCTACTTCTGGACAGCGTTCAGGATCATGGTCACCGCGCTGGAGGTGACGGCGTTGCCGATCTGCTGCAGCCCGCCCTGCGCCTGCTGGGCGTTCTGCATGGCCAGCGAGATGGAGTGGGCCATGCTCTGGTAGACCATGGCCATGGACTGGGCGGGCGCTTCGCCCAGCACCTTGACGTTGGTCTGGGTGACCGCATCGGTGACCTGGGCGTTGACGGGCGGATCTGGTGGCATCTGGTCGCCGTCCTTTCGCTATCCGTCACGCCTGCTTCAGCGCCTTGAGCGCCTTCAGCAGGATGAGCGCGGTGTGGAGGGTGTCGGACCGGCCGATCCGCGTGCTGGCGGTGGCGGCCGAGGACGACCCGAGCGAATAGAGCTGGATGACCCCCTGGTTGGTAGCGGCCTGGGCGCAGATCGAGGCCTGGCGCTGGGCCTGGACCGCGTTCTCGTAGGCGATGGAGATCGAGTGGGCGGCGCTCTGGTAGACCGCGCTCATCGCCATGGCGCCGGCCGAGCCGAGGATCAGCACGTTCTGCTGCGTGACCGCGTCGGTGATCCGGCTGTTGACGGGGGTGGGATAGGCCATCGGTCCGATCAGTGCGCTGGCGGTTTCTGGGCGGCGGCGGCGGGCGTGACGCTGGTGATCAGGGTGATCAGGGCGGCGACGGCGGCGTTGTTGATCTGCTGCATGCCGCCCTGCGCCTGGCTGGCGCTTTCCATCGAAAGGCTGGTGGCGTGGGCGGCGGCCTGCAGCGTCATCGCCGCGCCTTCCGCAGGACCCTCGCCCAGCAGCTTCACGTTGGTCTGGGTGACCGCGTCGGTGACCTGGGTGTTGACGAGCTCGGGATCGGCCATCCGCCTGCCCTTCCCTTCAGGTCACGACCGGCGCGCCGGACGGCAGCACGCTGGTGGTCTCGCGCACCCGGGTGGTGCTGCTGGCGAGCGGCCGCGGCGCCTGCATCTCGGCCAGGCTCTGGGCCAGGTTGCGGATCTGCACCGTCGACAGCTCGTTCGAATGGCGCACCGAGTTCATCAGCCGCGTCACCAGGGCGTCGGACGCCCCGACCATGGCGACCAGTGTCGTGCCCATGACCCCGGCGCCGGCGCAGAGCAGCAGCAGGTCGCCCAGCTGCACCGTGGCGTCGTCGCCGACTTCAAGCCTCGTCATGGTCGGCTCCCGAGCTGGCGTTGGGATATGGCCAGGGTACGTCGGGCGTCTGGCCCAGCAGCGCCTGCACGCAGTTGGCCGTGGCCACCATGCCGAGGACGTTGGTCATCTGCTGGTTGTGCGTGGCGTTGTGGAACATCGCGCCGCTGGCCTGGTTGGCCGCGATCAGGCTCTGCAGGGTGGTCCAGGCGGGCCCCGAGCCGATGACAGCGAGCAGCGTCGCGGCGACGCCATCGACCAGGTGCGAGGTCTTCGGATCGCGGCAGAGCTCCATCGTCAGCTTCAGGACGTCGTCGACGCCCAGGCCCTGGGCGGCCCCGCCTTTGGCCTGCGTCTGCCCTTTGGCCTGCGTCCGCCCTTCGGCCTGCGTCCGCCGCTCGGCGCGCGCGCCGGCCTCGGCGCGCGTCCTGCCTTCGGCCCGTGTCTGGCCTTTGGCGCGCTTCTCGCCTTCGGACATGGTGTCCTCCCGAAACCCTCGAGCGCGCCCGCCGCGCCCCGCGCGCGTCACGAGTCTGGCGCCGCAGCGGCGCCAGACCGCGGCGTGGTCAGCCCTGGGTCGCCTGCAGGGCGGTCAGCAGCGACAGCAGGGTGTCGGGCGTGTCGGACTGCGAGATCTTCGAGGCGGCCACGGCGCCGGCCATGGTGTCGACGCTGTAGATCTGGATCACGCCCTGGTTGGTCGCGGCCTGGCCGGCGATCGCCAGCTGCTGCTGCGAGGAGGCGGCGTTCTCGTAGAGGATGCCCGTGGAGTGGGCCAGGGACTGGTAGATCGCGCCCATGGCCATGGCCGGGGCGTCGCCCAGCACCTTGACGTTCGCCTGGGTGACCGCGTCGGTGATCATGCCGTTGACGGGAGTGGGGATTGCCATGTCGTGTCCTCAGCTTTCGGGATTTGGGCCGACGCTGAGCGCCGGCGGTTGGGGGTTCAGGCGCGGTGTCAGCCCGCCGGGCGGCTGGCCCGGAGCGCGGTGAGCAGCGCCATCATGTTGTCGGGCACGTCGGCCTGGGCGAGCTTGGACGTGGCCACCGCGCCGGCCATGGAGTCGACGCTGTAGATCTGGATCACGCCCTGGTTGGTCGCGGCCTGGCCGGCGATCGCCAGCTGCTGCTGCGACGAGGTGGCGTTCTCGTAGAGGATGCCGGTGGAGTGGGCGAACGACTGGTAGATGGCGCCCATGGCCATGGCCGGCGCCTCGCAGAGGACTTTCACATTCGCTTGCGTGACCGCGTCAGTGATCTGACCGTTCACGGGCGTTGGGAGCGCCATCGGGAAATCTCCTTCGGTTGCAGCGAGGATCGCGCCGCCAGGGAAGAGGGCGATCTCACAACCAAGACGCGTGATGTTGATGGATGTGAACAAAGGTTGAAATTTTTTTATGACGGCCCAGCCGGCGTTCACAAAACCGCCCGTCGCGCGTCTCGCGTGGAATCGCCGGCCTCGTCACGACGCAGGAGCGATAAGCAGCTTGAACCGCTGCTCTCACCGGGGCCTGCGCCGCAATCGCAACCTTCGTCCGGGATGGCTTCGCGGGCGTCTGCGTGGCGCACGGGCCAGCCGACCATGCCGACATCTCGCCGGAGGCCTTCCCGGTGAACGACCCGGCCATGCACCGCTTGAGGACGAGGCGGTGTGCGTCGCCTACTTGGCCGGCAGTGGGGCTACCCGATGACCGCCTTTGCGCGGCGCCGCATGACCGCGCCGACACCGCCGAAGCCCACGATCATCAGCGCCCAGCTCGCCGGCTCCGGCACAGCGGGCGCCCCAGAGGGGGGCGGCGGCAGGATCTCGAAGCTCGTCCGCACGCGGCTGCAGGCGCCCAGCGTGCAGTCCACGCCGCCGGTGTTCTGGCCGAACTTGTTCTCGACAAACCGGACAGTGTCCGACCGGGAGCCCGGCAAGCTG
This sequence comes from Caulobacterales bacterium, assembly GCA_019510435.1. Taxonomy (GTDB): domain Bacteria; phylum Pseudomonadota; class Alphaproteobacteria; order Caulobacterales; family Caulobacteraceae; genus Phenylobacterium. The sequence goes on from JAEKKJ010000009.1 coordinate 126,778, forward strand.
GCGAATAGGAACGTCGGCGTCATGCCGCCCGCATGAACGAAATCGGGGTCGGTGGCCTGGGCGCCGATGAGGAAACCGGTGATGTCGCCCGCAGCGTCGGTGATGATGTGGAAATGCGTCAGTTTCGCCTTCGGATCGGCCGAGGAGATGGTCGACTCGATCTGGCCGCCCGACGCCTCCCACCAGGTCACTGCGGCGGCGTCGTTCAAGATGTTGGCGTTGCTGGCGATCGGCGCAGCTGTCGTGAAGGTAAAGGTCAGCGGCGCATGCAGGCCAACATGCGCAACTGCGCCTCCATCTCGGCTATTCGTGGGGTCCACAAACCCGCCGTAGAAGTAAGTCGTCGCCGACGCCGAGTTCGCGAACGCTGAACCCACCACCGCCGCCAGAATTGCGGCCACAAAAGATCTACGCATCTGCACTCCGACCGAAACATTTGACCCGGCGTAACTACCGGCGCCGATCTTTGTCGGACATCCCCATTTGGGGGGTTGACCCGGACGGGCTCGGACCGGTTCCTGCGGTGATGCCCCACCGTTCCGCCGAGAGCTTTCTGCGCGCCTTCCGGCAGGCCGAGGCGGCGGGCCAGTCGCTGGAGGCGATCGCGGACGACGCCGAAGGCTTTGCAGCGGCGATGGCGCTCACGCCGGAAAGCCTGGCCAAGGCGATGGACCTGGCGGGTGATCGCGCCGGCGGCGCGGCGAGTGTCCCGCGCGACACCTTTGCCGCAGCCGCTTGCCGGCGCGATGGCCGGATCGTGGCCGCCGATGAGGCTTTCGCAGCCTTCGACCTACCGCCCCGGGCGCTCGCCGGCGCCTTGCGCGTCGCCGACGGGGCCACGCCCCGGATCTCGGCGATCGTCGACGACGCCCGCGGACTGCCTGTGGCCCTGGCCGTGGCGGGTCCGGCGCGCGCCCTCAGCTGGCCGATGGGGTCGGCGGTCCGCACGGCCCTGACGTCAGGCGCGGCCGACTGTGCGGTGCTCGGCGTTCGGCCCGCCGACCGGATCGACTGGGCGCGGCTGTTCGAGGCCTGGACTTTCAGCGGCGCGGAGGCCCGGCTGGCCGGAGCCCTGGTGCGGCTGGGCGACCTGCGCGCGGCGTCGGCGGACCTGGGGATCGCCTATGAGACCGCGCGGGAGGCCCTGGCCTCGGCCATGGCCAAGACCGGCGCCCGCCGCCAGCCCGATTTTGTGCGCCAGCTGGCTCAGCTCGCGTTCGGTGAGCTGCCAGCCAGCGAAGCAACGTGGCAGACGCTGGCCGACACCTACGGCCTGACGCTGCGCCAGGGGCGTCTCGCCCTGCTGATCGCGCTCGGGGCCACCCGCGCCACAGCCGCCGAAGCTCTCTCCATCTCCGACCAGAGCGCCAAGGCAGACCTGAAGACGATCTACGCCCAATGCGGGGTTGAAAGCGGCGCGGCGCTCGGCCGGATCGTGGCCGAGACGGACGCCCTGGCTCGCCTGGCCTCCGCAACCGACGTGGAGATCCAGGGTCTCGACCGGTTGGCGACGCCACTGCGGTTCATCCGGCGGCGGTGCGAACCAGGTCGCATCGCGATCGAGGATCATGGCCCGCTCGACGGCGCGCCGGTGGTCGTGTTCCACACTCCGCTGAATGGCCGCGGCCTGCCGCGCGGCCTGGTGAACGCCATGCAGGCGCGCGGCCTGCGTCCCATCGGCGTTGACCGACCGGGCTTTGGCCTCACATCCGAAACCCATGGCGATTTCGTCAGCGACGCCAACGCTGACCTGATCGACGTGCTGGACGCGCTCAAGCTGTCCCGGGTGCGCCTCCTCGGTCGCAGCGTCGCCATGCCGCTTCGCTTCGCCGCCGCCTTTCCGTCCCGTGTCGAATTCGGCGTGCTGCTGGCGGCGACGCCTCCCGGGACGCGGCCCTCTCAAGGCCCGCTCGGTGTCTTCGTGGGCCTCGCGCTTGACCATCCCGAGTTGGTGCGAAGCTTCGCCCGGATGGCCGCTCGGCTCTCCACGGAGGCCTCGATCATGCGCCTGTCGGAGCGGGCGGTGAAATCCTCAGCGGCGGACCTCGCCGCCCTCGCCGATCCCGTCAATCGCGCCGACTGGCTGCGCGCCTCGCGCCAGTCAGCGACAGGCAACGGCTTCGCGCGCGAGTTCGTGCTGCATGCCGACGGCGGCCAGATGCCAACCGCAGCCCAGTCGCTGGACTGGACAGTGCTCATTGGGGCCCAGGACACGCTGGGCGCCGGCCATGCCGGCCCCGAGCAGTGGCGCACGCTCCTGCCTCGCGGGCGTATCGAGGTGGTGCCCGACGGCGGGCGGCTATTGCATCTGAGCCATCCCGACGTGGTCGCCGCCGCGCTGGCCCGTGCCTAGAGCACGATGACTTTTGTCGGAATCGACAAGAGTCTGAATCGTGCTCGTCGACTAAGGTGGCGAGCCTGTCCGTCCCTCAGCACGATGCGGGCCGAATTGAATGGCGTCCAGCCAGCGCCTGATCTCGTTGACAACCGGCCACACCAGGCGCGGTCCCTTTCGCTCACCCGCCGGATGCGGGAACCTCGACGCTCGAGGAGGCGCCCATGAACCGCTACTGGACCCTGGCCCAACGGCCGCCGCCGCCCTGGCCGGGGCCGGGCACGTTCCGGCTGGTGGAAGCGCCGATCCCGACGCCGGCGGCGGGCCAGGCCCTGACGCGAACGATCTACGTCTCCCTCGACCCCTACCAGTGGGGCTACAAGCGGCGCGGCGTGGAGCCGGAGGGCGCGCCCTGCCACGCGCGCAGCGTGGCCCAGGTGGTGGAGAGCCGCATCGAGGGCCTGGCCGCCGGCGACTTCCTCTTCTGCACCAATGGCTGGGCCGAGTACGGCCTCATGGGCGAAGGCGTGGCGCGGCCGGGCTACATGGTCCCGCGCAAGCTGGACCCCGCGGTCGGGCGCATCTCCCACGCCGTCGGCGTGCTGGGCATGCTGGGCCTCACCGCCTACGCCGGCATGATCCTGCAGGGCGATCCCAAGCCAGGCGAGACGGTGGTGGTGTCCGCAGCCTCAGGCGGTGTCGGGCAGATCGCCGGCCAGCTGGCGCGCCAGCGCGGCGCGCGGGTGGTGGGCATCGCCGGGCGGCCCGAGAAGTGCGCCTATGTCACCGGCGAGCTCGGCTTCGACGCCTGCGTCTCGCACCTCAGCCCCACCTTGCCGGAGGACCTGAAGGCCGCGTGTCCAGACGGTGTGGACGTCTACTTCGAGAACGTGGGCGGGGCGGTGTTCGAGGCGGTGCTGCCGCTGTTCCGGCCGGGCGCGCGCATGACCATCTGCGGCCTCATCGCCCACTACGGCGACGCCCCCGACGCCAATGCGGGCGAGCGGGAAGCCGAGGCCGCCCGGGCCCGCGGCGTCACCGTGCGCAACCTCTTCGTGGGCGACTATGTGGAGAGCCACCACGACGCCTTCCTGGCCGAGGTGGCGCCGCTGGTCGCCTCAGGCCAGGTCAGGTACCGCGAGGACATCCGTGAGGGCCTGGAGACCATCCCGGCGGCCTTCGCCGAGATGCTCAAGGGCGGCAACTTCGGCAAGATGCTGGTGCGGGTGGGCGAGGATCCGACGCTCTGAATCTCCTCTCCCCCGAGCCGCGCAGCGGCGAAGAGAGGGAGAGGAGTCTTACGTCACCGCCCGCTTGAGCAGCTCCATCGCCGCCGCGGCGAAGGCCGTCATGTTGGCGGCGCGGTCGCTCTCGCCGGTCTCGATGGTCAGCGCCGCCTCCACCGGCCCGGAGATCGCCACGCAGGTGTGGCCGGCCGCGTCGCCATAGGGGTTGCCCGTCGGCCCGGCCGCGCCGGTCTCCGAAAGGCCCCAGGTCGCGCCGAACCGCTCGCGCTGGGTGCGGGCCAGCAGCAGGGCGTAGGGCTCGCTGGCCGAGCGCACGCCCTCCAGGGCCTCGCGTGGGATGTCGGTGAGCAGCACCCGCGCCTTGGCCGTATAGACCACCGCGCCGCCGAGGAAGTAGGCCGAGGCGCCCGGCACGCTCAGCAGGGCCGCCGAGATCAGGCCGCCCGACGAGCTCTCGGCCACCGCCACCTTCTCCCCGCGCGCCTTCAGCGCCTCGCCGATCTCCGCGCCCAGTGCGTACAGCGTCTGCAGCTGGTCCATACCCATCCTTCCACTTTCCAAACGGCCGTTCGGCGCCCATGATGCCCGTATTCAGACAAGAACCATATTTCGGAGGAACTCGATGGACGCCCAGTCGCAATGGACCGGCCTGGACGCGCAGCGGCTGGAGCGCATCGGCGAGCACCTGGAGCGCAACTACATCGGCCCCGGCAAGATCGCGGGTTGCCAGGTGAACGTCGCCCGGCACGGCCACCTGGCCTATTCGCGCAGCTTCGGCCTGATGGACAGCGAGCGCGGCAAGCCGATGGCCGACGACACCATCTTCCGCATCTATTCGATGACCAAGCCGATCACCTCGGTGGCGCTGATGACCCTGTACGAGCAGGGCTATTTCCAGCTGAACGACCCGGTCTCGCGCTACGTCCCGTCCTGGAAGGACCACCGCGTCTGGGCCTCCGGCGAGGGCGACACCATGGTCACGGAGCCGGCGCACCGGCCGGTGAGCTTCCGCGACGTGCTCTCCCACACCTCGGGCCTGACCTATGGCGGCGGCCTGCCGGGCGTCGGCATCCAGCACCCGATCGACCGCATCTACCGCGAGCTGAAGGTGCGCTCGGTGGGCGGCGCGGACACCATGCAGCAGTTCATGGACAAGCTGGGCCAAGTGCCGCTGCGCTTTCAGCCGGGGACCCAGTGGATGTACTCCCTGGCCACCGACGTCTGCGGCGCCCTGGTGGAGATCATCTCCGGCAAGCCCTTCGCCCAGTACCTGCAGGACGTGATCTTCGATCCGCTGGGCATGAAGGACACCAGCTTCTTCGTGCCGCCGGAGAAGGCGGGCCGCCTGGCCGCCAACTACCAGCGCAATCCGGACAAGACCCTGAAGCTGATCGACGATCCGGCCACCAGCGACTTCACCCGCAATCCGGGCTTCAAGTCGGGCGGCGGCGGGCTGACGGGGACCAGCGCCGACTACCTGCGCTTCTGCGAGATGCTTCGCCGGGGCGGCGAGCTGGACGGCCACCGGGTGCTGGGTCCCCGCACCCTCGAGCTGATGCACATGAACCACCTGCCCGGCGGCAAGGACCTGACCCAGCTCGCCCTGGGCAGCTTCTCGGAGACCGCCAACGAGGGCGTGGGCTTCGGCCTGGGCTTCGCCACCACCCTGGGCCAGGTGGAGACCGCCGGCCTCGGCGCCGGCGACTTCTACTGGGGCGGCGCGGCCTCGACGATCTTCTGGGTGGACCCCAAGGAGGACCTCTCTGTGGTGTTCATGACCCAGCTGATGCCATCGGGGACGTTCAACTTCCGCGGCCAGCTGAAGAGCATCATCTACTCATCGATCATCGACTGAGGACGGCGCCGGTGGCGGCGCGCCGCAGGATCGCCTCTGCCTTGCCGACCAGGTGGTCCAGCATGGCGCCCGCCACGTCGATGCCGGCCGTCTCCTGCGCCTGGGCGAAGTAGCAGGGGAAGTTGGACTCCAGCAGATAGAGCCGACCGCTCTCGTGCTCCAGGATGTCGACGCCGCCCAGCTCGACCTCCTGCGCCCGTGCGGCCGCCACGGCGAGCCGCGCCATCTGCGGGTCGGGCTGGTCGGTGTAGTCGCTCGCCTCAGCGCTGGCGGAGGTGCGGAAGTCGCCCGGATCGGCCACGTTGCGGTAGGCCGCCACGGCGCGCCCGCCCACTACGGTGACCCGCCAATGGACGGCCGGATGCACATAGGCGCTGAGGAACGGCGACTTGCCCTCGGCGAGCAAGAGGTCGGCCAGGGAATAGAGGGCCGCCGGGGAATCCACCCGCAGAGTGCCGACGCCCCGCGACCAGCCCAGCACCTTGACGATCAGCGGATAGCCGCCCAGCCGCTCGGCCGCGGCGTCCAGTCGGTCGCGGGCCGCGTCGAGCAGCGGCAGGGTGCGCGGCGTCGGCAGGCCCAGCTGCTGGAAGTGCAGCGGGTGGTTCACCGCGTTGAAGAACGGGCCGAGCGGGCGGGTGTAGAAGGTGGCGACGCCGGGATGCACCAGGACCTGCTCGACCAGCGCGGCCGCCGCGCTGACCGCCGCGCAGTAGAGCATGTCGCCCTCGGCCAGGGCGGGCGCGTCCTCGAACGGGAAGGTGCGGGCGTCCACGGCCAGGAACTCGACCCCGCGCGCGGCGCTGGCCTCGGCCAGCAGCTGCAGGGTGATCTCGGGGACCTCGTCGTCGACGCAGACCAGCCGCATGCTCACGCCTCCAGGACCACGCCGGGGATGGCGGGATCGGCCTCAAGGCCGGGCGCGAAGGCCGGCGCCACGGCACGGTCGGCGTAGATGAAGCTGGTGAGGGTGGTCTTCTCGCCGGCCGCCACCGCCAGACCCTCGTGCCAGGCCAGCGGGTCGGGCCGTCCGTCGGCCCCGTAGTTCATCCACATCGCCAGGCGGCCGCGCCGCGGCTCCAGGCGCAGGGCCGCGGGCCGCGCGCGGCCGAACCGGGTCTCGCCCCCTTGCGCGGGGCAGGTCAGCCACAGCATCGCCGTCACCACCAGGTGCGCGCCGCTCCAGGCGTAGCAGTCCACATGGGGCGGATGGCCTTCGCCCGCGTGGTAGCGGCGGAAGCGGAAGGTGTCGCCGAGGAGGTTGGCAAACCCCAGCACCGCCTCCAGCCGCGCCTGCAGGGCGGTCAGCTCCGGGGCGGCGGCGAGCGGCAGTTCGAAGTGCAGCCCGGTCCCGTCGTGCTGGGCCCCATAAGCCGTCCCCTCGCCGGCTGCCGCGAGGATCGCCGCGATCTCGTCCTCGTCCAGAAAACCGTCCGCCACGAAGATACGGGCCTCCGAGGCGACGCGGCGAAACCGGATTGTGGACATGGGTCGGCGAACGCTCCTCGGCCCGAATTGTCACGCTTGCCGGGCCTATGTACAGTCCCGCTCTCGCAGCGGATGGAGGCCCCGATGTCACAGTTCCCAGTCGCCAAGCGTAACCGAACGATCGCCCTGCAAGTCGGTCCCGAGCTCGTCGTCCAGGATCGTTCGGGGCAAGAGCTTGCCCGGCTGGATGCGCTGGACGCCTTCCTCTGGGAGTCGGCTGACGGGACCATCGGCGTGCCGGACCTGGCCCGGCGAGCCAGCGAATCGCTCGGCGCTGCGGTCGACCGCGAAACGGTTTGGTCCGCCCTCGACCGGCTGGCCGACGCCGGCCTGCTGGAACAGCGCGCGACGCCGCCCGGATCGCTGCCGGACGTGTCGCGCCGCGCCATGCTCACCCGGGCCGGCCTCGGGCTGGCGGGGCTGACCGGCGCCGCCGTGGTCGCCCAGCCCGCCTTCGCCGCGGTCGCCTCCGAGGCCCTGGGCAAGCACGACGCCGCTGCGAAGCAGAGCGCCGCCTCCGCCGCGCCACGCGAACAGGCCAAGAAGCAGGCGGTGGCCTCCCAGCCGACCCGTGAACAGCACACCAAGGCCATGGCGGCTCAGCCGACCCGTGAACAGCACACCAAGGCCGTGGCGGCTCAGCCGACCCGTGAACAGCACACCAAGGCCCTGGCGGCTCGCCCGACTCGTGAGCAGGCCAAAAAGCAGGGCCTCGCGTCTGCAGCTCCGCGTGAGCAGGCCAAGAAGCAGGGCCTCGCCTCGGCGCCCACCCGCGAGCAGCACCGCAAGGCCCTGGCCTCCGCCCCGGCCCGCGAACAGGCCCGCAAGCAAGGGCTCGCCTGACCTGAAGGTCGCCTGCTGACACATCCCTGTCAGCAGGCGCGCCGTATCCAGGGCCCTCGAAGCCCGAGGGACCGGACATGGCCTACGACGCCCACGACGACGGACGGCGCGACTTCCACTTCCTCTATGGCCGCTGGCGCGTGGCGCATCGGCGGCGGCTCGCGCGCGGCGCCGACGACTGGCGGGCCTTCGAAGGGACCAGCTATTGCCAGGGCCTGATGGGCGGCCTGTGCAATGTCGACGAGCACGACATGCCGGAGGGCGGGCTGCAGGGCCTGACCCTGCGCACCTTCGACCCCCAGGCGGCCCGCTGGTCGATCCGCTGGCTCAACGCCGCCACCGGCGAGCTCCAGCCGGCCATCTGCGGCCGGTTCGACCAGGGCGTGGGGCGCTTTGAAGGCGAGGACATGGAGGATGGCGCCCCGGTCAAGGTGGCGTATCTGTGGGAGGCGATCACCCCGGGCTCGGCGCGCTGGTCGCAGGCCTTCTCCTATGACGCCGGCGAAAGCTGGGAGACCAACTGGATCATGGATTTCACCCGCACTGCATGAGCGCCCACCTCCTCTCCCTGGCCTCGCTGTTCGCCCTGGCCCTGGCCACCTCGGTGATTCCGGGGCCGAGCAACTTCCTGACCATGCGGGTCGCCATGCGCGGCGGACGCGGACCGGCGATCGGGACAGCGCTGGGCACGACGCTCGGCTGCGTGATCTGGTGCGCGGCGGCTGTCACGGGCCTGGCCGCCGTCCTGGCCGCGGCCCCGTGGCTCTACAAGATCCTGCGGGTCGGCGGCGGGCTCTATCTCGTCTGGTTCGCCGTGGCCCTCTGGCGTTCGAAGGCCGAGGCGCCGTCCGACGAGGCGCCGCCCGGCGCGGCCCGTGCGGCCTTCCTGCAGGGCCTGGCCATCTGCCTGACCAATCCCAAGTCGGTGCTGTTCTTCGCCAGCGTCTTCTCCGCCTATGTGGCGCCGGGGACCCCGCTGTGGGTGCATGGCGCGGCCGTGGTGGTGGTGACCCTGACCTGCCTGGCGTGGCAGACCTCCCTGGCGCTGGTGTTCTCCGGCGTGCGGGCCGCCCAGGCCTATGCGCGGGCGCAGAAGCCGCTGGATCGCGGCGCGGCGGCGCTGATGGGGGCCTTCGGCGCCAGCCTGCTCTGGACCGCGGGCTGAGGCGGGCTTAAGTCCGCGCCATGCCCATGTCCCAGCCCGACCTGGAAGCCGCCCTGCGCGAAGGCTTCCCCGATGCCGAGATCGAGGTCCAGGACCTCGCCGGCGACGGCGACCACTACAAGGCCCGCATCGTCTCGGCGGCGTTCAAGGGCCTGCCGCGCGTGCGCCAGCACCAGCTGGTCTATGCGGCGCTCAAGGGCCGCATGGGCGGCGAGCTCCATGCCCTGGCCCTGGAGACCAGCGCGCCGGCCTGACGGGCCGCGCGCACTGCGACGCCTCGTCCCCCGCGCTTGACCCCGCGCCTTGCCGTCCCTAGCTCTTGGACGACGAATTTGCGCCGAAAGGGCGATCCGATGTCCGAAGCCGCTGCCGAAGCCGCCGCCAACCCCGTCCACGACTGGATCGCCAAGTCCGTGGCCGAGCATCCGGTGATCCTGTTCATGAAGGGCGAGCCCGAGCAGCCCCGCTGCGGCTTTTCGGCGGTCAGCGTCCAGATCCTGGACCACCTGGGCGTGGAGTTCGTGGGCGTGGACGTGCTGCAGAGCGACGAGCTGCGCGAAGGCATCAAGTCCTTCTCCGACTGGCCGACCATCCCGCAGCTCTATGTGAAGGGCGAGTTCGTCGGCGGCTGCGACATCATCCGCGAGATGTTCCAGTCGGGCGAGCTGAAGGCCCTCTTCCAGGACCAAGGCCTGCTCGCCGCGTGACCCGGCTGCTCGAACCGCCGGAGGGCCGCCAGGTCTTCCGCCTCGCGTTCGAGCCCACCCCCGCCGACATCGACGAGAACGGCCACGTGAACAACGTGGTCTACCTGCGCTGGGCGCAGGACATGGGCATCGCCCACTGGCGCTCGCTCGCGCCGCCCGACGCGCAGTCGACCTGGGCCTGGATCGCCCTGCGCCACGAGATCGACTACCGCCGTGAACTGAAGCTGGGAGAGACCGCGCAGGGCCGCACCTGGGTGGCGGAGGCGCCCCACGGCCCGCGCTACGACCGCTTCATCCGCCTGGACCACCCCGACGGCCAGATGTGCGCCCAGGTCCACACCACCTGGGTGCTGATCGACCAGGCCAGCGGCCGCCCGCGCCGCGTGCCCGACTGGATCACGGAGATGTTCACCTGATGGCGCGCGAGAACCCGCCGCTGCTCCCGCAGGTTTGAGGCCCGCATGCCGACGCCCACAGTCACCGTGCCCGCCGCGCTGTCGTTCATCCCGACCTGGATGTTCGGCGTGTTCACGATCGCCGCGACCCTGGCGGTCACCCTCGCCTTTCACGAGGTGGTGGTGCGGACCCTGCGCAAGGGCCTGGCGCATCGGGGCGACTTCGCCCGCTCGCTGGTGGTCCGCACCCGCTCGCCCAGCCGCTTCGCCCTCCTGGTGGCGGCGCTCAGCTGGTCGCTGAAGGTGGCGCCGGTCCCGCCGGGCCTGGAGCGCACCCTGCAGCATGTGCTGCTCATCGCGATCATCGTGCTGATCGGTTGGGCCGTGCTGACCGCCGTCGACATCGGCACGGCGCTCTACATGCGGCGCTTCAAGCTGGACGCGACCAACAACCTGCACGCCCGCAAGCTGATCACCCAGACGCGGCTGCTGCGCCGCGCCCTGAACGCGGTGGTCATCCTCGTGACCCTGGCCCTGGCGCTGATGACCATCCCGGGGGTCAAGCAGGTGGGCGTCAGCCTGCTGGCCGCGGGCGGGGCGGCCGGGATCATCGTCGGCCTGGCGCTGCAGCCGGTGCTGTCCAACCTGATGGCCGGCGTCCAGATCGCCTTCACCCAGCCGATCCGCATCGACGACGCGGTGGTGGTGCAGAAGGAGTTCGGCCACGTCGAGGAGATCGGCTCCACCTATGTGGTGATCCGCCTGCCCGACGAGCGGCGGATGATCGTGCCGCTGAAATTCTTCCTGGAGCAGCCGTTCGAGAACTGGACCCGCGAGTCCTCGGACCTGACGGCCGATTTCAGCATGCTGGTGGACCAGCGGGTCCCCGTCGACCGCCTGCGGGCGCACATCGAGGCGGCGGCGAAGGAGAGCCCGCTGTGGGACGGCCGGCTGGCCAAGGTGCTGGTCAACGACATCCGCGAGCGGTCGCTGGAGGTGCGCTGCCGGCTCAGCGCCGCCAGCTCGGCCGACGCCGGCGAGCTGCGCAGCCTGATCCGCGAGAAGACCCTGGCCTGGCTGCAGGCCGAGTTCCCCGCCAGCCTGCCGCGCAACGGCGTCGAGTTCAGCGCCGACGAAAGCCAGCGCGCCGAACTGGGCTCACGGACCGCGCCAAGCGACCAGCGGGTTCAGTAGCACCAGCCGGTCCTGCGGCGAGGCCCCAAGCTCGGCCCAGGTGAAGGCCAGGTCGGTGCGGCCCACGGCGAAGGACCTGCAGGGATCGACCCGCTTGCGGGCGAAGGCCAGGCTGACGGCCCCCGCTCCGTCACGCGTCGCATAGACCGCGAAGTCGGGCTTGGCGGTGCAGCCGCTGGAGGCGACGCTGATCGTCAGGCCGTCGCGCGTGGCGTCGGCGCGGTAGATCGGCTCCAGTTCGGTGAACGGCGCCGGCGCCGCGGTGACGGCGCGCGGCGGCGTCTCGGCGCAACCCGCCAGCGCCATCGCGCCCGCCCCCGCCGCCACCAGGAATCCCCGCCGATCCATGCGCCGACTTCGCCACAGGCGCGGCCAAAGCAAAAGGCCCCGGGTTTCCCCGAGGCCTTCGCAAGGCTTGTCGATGTCGGCGCCGGTTAGGACGCGTAGAACTCGACCACCAGGTTCGGCTCCATCTTCACCGGGTACGGCACTTCGGCCAGTTCCGGCGCGCGGACGAAGGTGGCGCTCATGCCCTTGCCGTCCACGGTGATGTAGTCGGGGGTGTCGCGCTCGGCCGACTGCAGGGCTTCCAGCACCAGGGCCATGTTGCGCGAACGCTCGCGCACGGAGACCACGTCGCCGGGCTTCACGCGGTAGGAGGCGATGTTCACGCGCTTGCCGTTCACCAGCACGTGGCCGTGGTTGACGAACTGGCGGGCGGCGAACGGGGTCGGCACGAACTTGGAGCGGTAGACGATCGCGTCCAGCCGGCTTTCCAGCAGGGCGATCAGGTTCTCCGAGGTGTTGCCCTTGCGGCGGGCGGCTTCCTCATAGATCCGGACGAACTGCTTTTCGGTGATGTTGCCGTAGTAGCCCTTCAGCTTCTGCTTGGCGCGCAGCTGCAGGCCAAAGTCGGAGACCTTGCTCTTGCGGCGCTGGCCGTGCTGGCCGGGGCCGTAGGCGCGGGTGTTGATGGGAGACTTCGGGCGACCCCAGACGTTTTCGCCCATCCGGCGGTCGAGCTTGTACTTGGCGCTATGGCGCTTGGACATATTCCACTCTCATTCGACGCGAGCCGGCGACCTCTCGAATGGAGATCGCGATTGCAACGGCGGCCTTCGCATCAGCCCGTCATAGGTTTCCGGCCACACGGGGAGACCCCGGCGGCTGGAAGGGCGCGTCTATGCCGCGAGAGAGGCCTGCGAGTCAAGGAAGCGGTTGACCCGACCCTCCAGCCATCGAACCGTGACCGCCAAAAGCCAAGGTCAGGATTCGCCGTGGAGCTCACCTACCGCCAGGCTCTGGAGCTGCTCACCGCGCTGCGCGATCAGACCTCGCCGGATGCGCCCGATCCGACCGTTCGGTTCATCCACCATTGCCTGGCCAACATCACCCGCAGCGGCTCGCAATTCCTCCAGGACCTCTGGGTCGACTACGAGCTGGGCGGCCACACCGGCGGCTTCTTCGTGGAGTTCGGCGCGGCCGACGGCCTGTGGTGCAGCAACAGCCGGTTCTTCGAGGCCTACCGCGACTGGACCGGCATTCTCTCAGAGCCTGCACGCAGCTGGCTGCCCCGGCTGCGGCGCAACCGGGCCTGTTTCATCGACGAGCGCTGCGTCTGGACGGAGACCGGCGCGACGCTGCGGTTCAACGAGCCGCAGATTACCCTGCACGCCACAATCGACGCCTTCTCTGCCTCCGACATGCATGCCGCCTCCCGCGCGCACGGCGAGCGCTACGACGTGGAAACCGTGTCGCTGAACGACCTCTTGGCCCACTGGAACGCACCGCGGCGGATCGACTACCTGTCCATCGACACCGAGGGTTCCGAGCTGGACATCCTCACCGCCTTCGACTTCGAGCGCTACGACCTGCGGGTCGTCACCGTGGAGCACAACTTCACCCCCCAGCGGCAGGCGATCTTCGAGTTGCTCACCGGCCACGGCTATGTCCGCAAGTTCGAGGCGCTCTCCAGTGTCGACGACTGGTACGTGAAGACCTAGTCGCGCCCGCCCCTACGCTTCCTGCAGCGGCGGCAGGCGGTAGCGGCCATCCTGGAAGTCGGCGGTGGGCAGGTAGGCGCGGAAGGAGAGGCTGAACGGCCCGCTGGGCGGCGCCGGCAGCCAGTTGGCGCTGCGCTCGCCGCCCGGATCGGCCCGGGCGATCCAGATCTCCAGCGCCCCGTCGGCGGTCTTCTTCAGGCCCGGGGTGCGGTCGCCGATCGAATAGCGGCGGATCGGGTTCTCCACGAGGAAGAACTGCCCGTCCGGCGTCGGCCGGTACAGGGTCAGCGACCAGAAGGCGTCCACAGCCGGCATCTGGTCGGCCCCGAAGCGCAGCACCCAGGGACCGGGCCCCTCCAGCAGGCGGCCGCGAGCGGTCACCGGCTGCAGGTACATCGCCTCCTCCGGCGGCAGGGCCGCCAGGCCCACCAGGGCGACGGCGGCGCGGAAGCCGTAGTCCTGCTGGAAGGCGCCCAGGGTGTGGCGCGGATATCGCCAGCCCTGCACCGCCGGCCCGGGGACCTGGGTCTGCAGCGCCTTGCGGGCCTCGGCCACGCCGGCCTCGATCTCGGCCATGGCCGCGGCGTCGAGCCGGCCGGCGTCGAACCCGCCCTTCGGGCTCAGCCCCAAGGCGGCGATGCGCTCGAAGAGGGCCCCGTCGGTGGCGGGCGGCGGGTCGGCGGCCAGTAGTTGCGCCACCGAGGCGAAATAGGCGCCCGCCGGCGCGTCCCGCGTGGCGTAGGCCGGCGGCGCTGCGCCCGGCGCGCCCTTCAGCGTCAGGCGGTCCTGCAGGCCATGGACGGCGGCCAGGTCCTGCGGCCCGTCCACCAGGATGCGCGCCAGCAGCCAGCCGTGCGGCGTCGCCAGCCGCACCACATTCGGCCCCGACCCCGCCTGCCCCGGCCCCACGATGGTGTAGGTCCCGCCCCCGCCGCCGGTCAGCCGCGTGCCCAGGATGAAGTCGTTGTCGGTGAACATGTTCATGCCCGCCACCGAGACATAGCGCTTGCCGGTGGGCGGAAGGGTGAGCGTCAGGGGGCCCTTGGTCAGGTCCATCCAGGCGCTGGAATAGAGGGTGTCGTTGTTGGGCGAGGTGATGGTCACGCCGTCCGGGCCGACCAGGTCGCGCGCGTGGCCGAAGCGGTTCAGGCCCGCCGGCTGGCCGCCGCGGCCGCGCAGCATGCGCTCGCGCGCCGCCGCCATCTCGATGGGGGCCAGGCCATAGAGCCAGGCCGCCTTCGCCGCCGCCCGCAGGTCACCGCCCGCCGCGGCCGCCCGCGCCGCCGGAGCCATGCCGATCACCGCCAGAGCGGCCAGCAGTTCACGCCTGTTCACGCCCGATCTCCCCTTGCACTGGGCCGGACCCTGGCGAGGCCGCGCGCGTCAGGCAACCTCGACCGGAGGCATACGGTAATAGCCCTGGAGCAACTCGGGCCTGGGCAGGTAGGCGCGCATGAAGAGGGCGAAGGGGCCGGCGGGCGCGGGCAGCCAGTTGGCCTGGCGGTCCGCGCCCGGAGGCTCATGCCCGATCCAGATGTCCAGCGAGCCGTCGGGATTGGCGGTGAGCCCCGGCGTCCGGTCGCCGACGGCGTAGCGGCCCAGCGGGTTGTCCGCGAAGAAGAACTGCCCATCCTCCGTGGCCTCGTAGAGGCTGAGCGACCAGAACCCGTTCACCGGCAGTTTGCGGTCCGCGGGGAAGGTCAGGCGCCAGGCGCGGCGTCCGTCGAACAGGGCCGAGCCGTCCGGCGCGCCGGCGCGCATGTACATCGCCTCGGCCGGCGGCAGGGCGGCCAGGCCCGAGAGCGCCACCGCCCCGCGGTAGAGGTAGTCCTGCTGGAAGTCGCCCAGCCTGGCGTCCGGGTACGACCAGCCCTCAACGAAGCTGGCGCCGCCCAGGCCGCCCTGGCGCACCGCCCGCCGGCCCTCTGCCATTCCCGCCTCGATCTCCGCCGCCTCGGCCGGCGAGAACCGCGCAGGATCGAAGCCGTCCAGCAGGCCCAGCGGCGCCAGGGTGCGCAGGATCGCCAGGTCGGTCACCGGCGGCGGATTGGCCTGCATCAGCGCCGCGGCGCTGGCGAAGTAGTCGCGCCAGTCGGCGCTGCGGTTCGCATAGGGGCCCAGCGGATCGCTGGGCGGGCCCTGCATCGAGATCCCGCCCTGCACCTCGCGCGCCGCGGCCAGGTCGTGCGGGCCGTCCACCAGGAGGCGCGCCAGCGCCCAGACGTGGTCGGTGGGCGCCCGGATCACGTTCCAGCCCTCGGCCGCCTCGCGCGGCCCGACCAGGCGGAACGTCCCGCCCGCCGGCCCGGTCGTGCGCGTCCCCAGGATGGCGAAGTTGTTGGTGTAGGCGTCCATCAGGGCCACGGAGAGATAGCGTTCGCCGGACGCCGGCACCGTCAGGGTCACGGGCCCGGCGGAAAGGTCGATCTGGGCCGTCGAATACAGCGTGTCGTTGTTCGGCGTGGTCACGGCCCGATGCTTGGGCGTGGCCAGGCTGCGGACATGGGCGAAGACGCCCATCCGGTGGCCCAGCGCCTGGCCGCGCTCGCGGGTGGTGGCCACCTCGATCAGCGGCAGGCTGTAGATGAAGGCCTCGCGCGCCGCCGTCCTGAGATCGCTCACCGGTCATCGCTCCCTGCTGTGCGGCGGCCAGGATAGGGCGGGAGCGCGTCCGGCGCCCCATGCCCCGGGCGCATGAGCCTGTTCACGCCGAGGCGTACGGCTCAGGCCGGCTCGCCGCCGTCCCCGCCGCTCTTGCGGGCGATCTTCTCCAGCACCTTGCCGCGTCCGCGGCTCAGGGCCGTCACCACGCCGCGCAGGGTGCGCACCTCCTGGTCGGTGAACCGCGCCCGCCCCAGCGCCGAGCGCAGGTTCTGGATCATGTTCGGCGTCTTCTCCGGCGGGTGGAAGAACCCGGCAGTGTCCAGCTCCCGCTCCAGATGCTCGTAGAGGCCCAGCAGCGCCTCCCCGCTCGCCGGCGGCGGCCCGGGCCGGAACGCCGGCGGGGCGGCGTCCTGCACCGTGGTGCGCCATTCGTAGCAGTTGATCGCCACCGCCTGGCCGAGGTTCAGCGAGCGGAAGCGCGGATCGATGGGCACGGTGACCACGCCCTGGCACAGGGCGATGTCGCTGGTCTCCAGCCCGGCCCGCTCGCCGCCGAACAGCAGGCCGCAGCGCTGGCCCTGGAGGCAGGCGGCGTGCAGCTCGCCGGCGGCCTGGCGCGGCGTCAGCACCGGCAGCTGCAGCTCCCGCGGCCGGGCGGTGGTGGCGAAGACCAGCTGCAGGTCGGCGATGGCGGCGGCGACGCTCTCGTACACCTGCGCCGCGTTCAGCGGCCACTCGGCCCCAGATGCCAGCGCCCAGGCCCGCTCCTGCGGCCAGCCGTCCCGCGGGTTCACCAGCCGCAGGTCGGCGAGGCCGAAATTGGCCATGACGCGGGCGGCGGCCCCGATGTTCTCGGCCATCTGGGTGGCGTTCAGGATAATGACAGGCGCCAGGTCGGATGTTGTCGGCATGGCGCGTTTAGAAGAGGCTCGTCGCCCGATGGCAACCCTCCACCGCCGCGCAGTCCTCGCCGCCGTTCCGGCCGCGGCGCTGGCCGCCTGCGAGCCCGGGATGCCCACCACCGCGTCCTCCACGCCGCGCATTGCGGTGAAGCCCCTGGACCGGGCGGTGACCGCGATCGCCCGCAAGGCCGCGCCGGCCACCCTGGGCATGGGCCTGATGAACCTGGAGAGCGGCCAGAGCTTCCTTTTCAACAGCGACCACCGCTTTCCGCTGCAGAGCGTCTTCAAGCTGCCCCTGGGCGCGGCCGTGCTGGCCGAGGTGGACGCCGGGCGGCTCAGCCTGGACGAGCCCTTCGACCTCCAGGAGAAGGACCTCTCCGCGCCGCTCTCGCCCGTCGGCGCCGCCTGGCCCGCCCGCAAGGTCTATACGGCGCGCGAGCTGCTGGAGGCGGCGGTCTCCGGCAGCGACAACACCGCCGCCGACGTCTTGCTGAAGCGCATCGGCGGGCCGGGCGCCCTCACCGCGTGGCTGGTCCAGAAGCACGTCGCCGACCTGCGCGTCGACCGCTACGAGCGCGAGATCCAGCCCACGAGCTGCGGCATGGCCTCGTTCCGGCCGGCCTGGCGCACGCCCGAGGGCTTTGGCGCAGCCCATGACGCCGTCCCGCCGGCCGCGCGGCTCACGGCCCTGCGCGCCTACATGGCCGACCCGCGCGACACCGCCACGCCCCAGGCCATGCTCCAGTTCCTGCAGGCCCTCGACCGCGAGGAGCTGATCTCGCCGGCGTCCACCCAGCTGCTCACCCGCCTGATGGCGGCGACCCCGCGCGGGAACGGCCGCCTGCGGGCCGGCCTGCCCAAGGACGTGTTCCTCGCCCATCGTCCCGGCACGTCCACGGTGGAGGGCGGGCTCAGCGCCGCAACCAACGACGTGGGCATCTTCACCCTGCCCGACCGGCGTTCCTACGCGATCGCCGTTTTCCTCACCGGATCGACCCTGGATGACGCCGGCCGCGACGCCGTGATCGCGCAGGTGGCGCGTGTCGCCCTGGATGCGGTCGGTTAGTCGTTTGCGTCGGCGCTTGCGGCGGCTATACGGCCGCAAACGCATTACGCTCGGAGCGCCCGCGCCTCATGGCCAAGATCAAAGTCGCCAACCCCGTCGTCGACCTCGACGGGGACGAGATGACCCGCATCATCTGGAAGTGGATCAAGGATAAGCTGGTCTTCCCGTTCCTCGACCTGCCGATCGAGTACTACGACCTGGGGATGGAGCACCGCGACGCCACCGACGACAAGGTGACCGTCGAGGCCGCCGAGGCGATCAAGAAGCACGGCGTCGGCATCAAGTGCGCGACCATCACCCCGGACGAGGCCCGGGTGAAGGAATTCGACCTCAAGAAGATGTGGAAGTCGCCGAACGGCACGATCCGCAACATCCTGGGCGGGGTCGTCTTCCGCGAGCCGATCATCTGCAAGAACGTGCCGCGCCTGATCCCCGGCTGGACCCAGCCGATCATCATCGGCCGCCACGCCTATGGCGACCAGTACCGCGCGACCGACTTCAAGGTGCCGGGCCCGGGCAAGATGACCATCAAGTGGGAAGGCAAGGACGGCCAGGTGATCGAGCACGAGGTGTTCGACTACCCCAGCGCCGGCGTGGCCATGGCCATGTACAACCTCGAGGACTCGATCCGCGACTTCGCCCGCGCCTCGTTCGAGTACGCGCTGCAGCGCAAGTACCCGCTGTACCTGTCGTCCAAGAACACCATCCTCAAGGCCTATGACGGCACCTTCAAGGACATCTTCCAGGCGCTGTTCGAGGCTGAGTACGCCGACAAGTTCAAGGCCGCGGGCCTGGTCTACGAGCACCGCCTGATCGACGACATGGTGGCTTCGGCCCTGAAGTGGTCGGGCGGCTTCATCTGGGCCTGCAAGAACTACGACGGCGACGTGCAGTCCGACCAGGTGGCGCAGGGCTTCGGCTCGCTGGGCCTGATGACCTCGGTCCTGATCACGCCGGACGGCAAGGTGATGGAGGCCGAGGCGGCGCACGGCACGGTCACCCGCCACTTCCGCCAGCACCAGCGCGGCGAATCCACCTCGACCAACTCCATCGCCTCGATCTTCGCCTGGACCCAGGGGCTGAAGCACCGCGCCAAGCTGGACGGCAACGCCGAGCTGAAGCGCTACTGCGACACCCTGGAGAAGGTGTGCGTCGACACGGTCGAATCCGGCGCGATGACCAAGGACCTGGCGCTGCTGGTCGGCGACACCCAGGGCTGGCTCACCACCGAGGGCTTCCTCGACAAGGTGGCGGTCAACCTCGAGAAGGCGCTGGCCAAGGCCTGAGGCGCCCTCCAGCTACGGAACTGCGAAGCGCCGCCGGTGGGAACGCCGGCGGCGTTTTCGCGTCAGCGGCCGTCGGTCCAGACGTCCAGCGGCTGCTTCTCCTCGTGGCGAATGAGCAGGTAGTAGCCCACCACGAAGACGATCAGGCCCACCACGAAGGCGCCCCAGAAGCCCGCGCCGGTCGCGAACCACAGGGTCAGCATCAGGATGGCGTCGCCCAGCACCAGCATGGCCCAGCGGGTGAGCAGGCTGAAGGCGTGGTAGGTGCGCTCGTGCGTCACGACCTCCATGGTCTGCTCGCCGAAGTTCGCGCGGTTATCCATTGGCTTCCTCCGATCGGCCGGTGTTCCGGCTCTTCAACGAGCGGACACCCGGGAGGCGTTCCTGTCAATTCGAGTTCTTTCTTTGTTCGCGGGCCGGAGCTCTGCTGACAGCGAGGCGCGGGCCGCAGGCGCTGCCTTTTGACACCAAGACCACCAAGACCACCAAGAAGCACGCGCTGGCTCTGAGGCGTCCCGGAAGCCTTCGTGGCCTTTGTGATCTTGGTAGTCTTCGTGTTTCAGGCGGACCTCTCGCTCCGCCCAGGTTGGAAGGGGCGCTACCGCGCTGCGCCCTCACACGCCGAGCGCGAGTCGCCGACGAAGAATCGCGCCCGCCAGGCCGAAGCCCGTGATCATCATCGCCCAGGCGGCGGGCTCGGGCACGGCCACGCTGTCCACGTGCACGGTCACCGTGCTGGTGGCGTCGCCGCCGGGCGTGAAGCCGCCCAGGCCATTGAAGGTGATGGTGAACTGCGAGCCCTTGGCGGTGAAGAACGTCTGTACCGGGTCGTCCCAGGTCAGCGTCCCGCCCAGCACGCCCGGATGGCGCGCTGTGCCGGCCCGGACATAGTGAGCCGAGCCGAGGGTCGACCCGCTGTCCGGGCTGGGCGTGGTGAAGGCCAGGACGGCGTCCAGCACCGCGTTGCCGAAGCCGAAGCCGCCCTTCACGTGGAACTTGCCGAAGTCGAAGGTGGCCTCGTCGCCTTCCGCGATCTCGAGGTTGGTCGGCAAGGGCGAGGCCAGCGCGGCCGTCAGGGTGCAGTTACCGAGGCAGAGCGTGCCATTCGACAGCACCGCGATGGACGAGTCCGCGTCGCTGAAATTGAAGAACAGCGAGGCGGCGTGGGCGCCGGCCGCGGACAGAAGGCCGACGGCGAGCGCCGCGGCGGCGATGGCTTTGCGCATATTTTCCCCCGCGTCCGGCCGCCGCCTTTGCAGCGCGCCCCCAAATGGACGTCGGGCCACAACCTAGACGACATGGATCGGGCCACAACCAGGCTCCCCCGCAACGCGAAGCGAAGGCGCAAGCTCAACTGTCAGGTGCATGAATACGCCAGCGTGGCGCTCACGCTCCGCGATAGCGCAGTGCATCCACCACCAGTGCGAAGGCCGCGGTCGGCTGGCGGCGGCTGGGGTAGTAAAGATGATAGCCCGGGAACGGCGGGCACCAGTCCTCCAGCACCCGCACCAGCCGGCCATCGGCGAGGTGGCGTGCGGCCTGGTCCTCCAGCACGCAGGCCAGGCCGAACCCCGCCGCAGCCGCCGCCAGCAGCAGCCGTGCGTCGTTGAACACCAGCTGGCCCTCGACCCGCACGTTCAGCGCCCGGCCGTCCTTCTCGAACTCCCAGGCATAGAGGCCGCCCAGGGTCGGGAGCCGCAGGTTGACGCAGCGATGCTCGGTCAGGTCGTGCGGCGAGCCCGGCGGCGGATGGGCGGCGAAATAGGCCGGGGCGCCGACGACGGCCATGCGCAGGTCCGGCCCGATGCGCACCGCGACCATGTCCTTGGCCACCTGTTCGCCCAGCCGCACGCCGGCGTCGAACCGCTCGGCCACGATGTCGACGAAGCCCGGCTCGCTGGCCACCTCCACGCTCACGTCCGGATAGTCCGGCAACAGGCGGGCCAGCGCGGGCCAGAGCACCGCCTCGGCGGCGTGGCGGCTGGCGGTGATGCGGACCGCGCCCGCCGGCCGGTCGCGCAGCTCGCCAAGCGCGGCCAGCCGGGCGTCTATGGTGTCCAGCGCCGGCCGCAGGGTCTCGATCAGCCGCTCTCCCGCCTCGGTCGGCGCCACCCGCCGTGTGGTCCGGGTCAGCAGCCGCAGGCCCAGCCGCGCCTCAAGCCGTCGCACGGTGTGGCTGAGCGCCGACTGCGACGCGCCCAGCTGGGCCGCCGCGCGCGTGAAGCTTCGCGCCTCCGCCACCGCCAGGAAGGCCGTCAGGTCGGCGAGGTCCTCGCGCCGCATTGATGAATCTCCAGCATAGGCCCATGCGGATCATAGCGGCTAATCGCTGGCTGGCCGACGCCCTAGGTTCCCTCGCAACAACGACCCGGAACAAAGAAAGGACGTCCCGATGCAAACGCGACGACTGGGTGGGCTTGAAGTTTCAGCCCTGGGCCTGGGCTGCATGGGCCTGAGCTTCGCCTATGGACCGGGCCCCGAGCGGGCGGAGGCGATCCGCCTGATCCGCCATGCGGTGGACCTGGGGGTCACCTTCTTCGACACGGCCGAAGTCTATGGCCCGCTCACCAACGAGGACCTGGTCGGCGAGGCCCTCGAGCCGGTCCGCGAGCGGGTGGTGATCGCCACCAAGTTTGGCTTCTCGCCGCCCGGGCCGGTGGCGCCGGAGAACCTGAACAGCCGGCCCGAGCATATCAAGGCGGTTGCCGAGGCCTCGCTGAAGCGGCTGCGCACCGAGGTCATCGACCTCTTCTACCAGCACCGGGTCGATCCCAAGGTCCCCATCGAAGACGTGGCCGGGGCCGTGAAGGACCTGATCCAGGCGGGCAAGGTGCGCGCCTTCGGCCTGTCGGAGGCAGGGGCGGAGACCATCCGCCGGGCGCATGCCGTGCAGCCGGTGGCGGCCCTGCAGAGCGAATATTCGCTGTGGTGGCGCGAGCCGGAGGCTGAGATCCTGCCGACCCTGGCCGAGCTGGGCATCGGCTTCGTGCCGTTCAGTCCGCTGGGCAAGGGCTTTCTCACCGGCGCCATCGGCGAGGGCACGGCCTTCGCGGCCAACGACTTCCGCAACATCTCGCCGCGCTTCACGCCGCAGGCGCGCCGCGCGAACCAGGCCCTGGTGGAGCGGATCGCCGCCATCGCCGCCGCAAAGACCGCCACGCCGGCCCAGATCGCGCTGGCCTGGCTCCTGGCCCAGGCGCCCTGGATCGTGCCGATCCCCGGCACCACCAAGACGCATCGGCTGGACGAGAACATCGCCGCCGCCCGCATCGAGCTGGACGCCGGCGACCTGCAGGCGATCGACGCGGCCCTGGCCGACATCGCGGTAGAGGGCGACCGCTATCCGCCGGCCATGGAGGCCATGACCGGCCGCTGACGCGGCTCGGATCTAGCCGGCGAGCGCCGCCTTCACCGCCGCCAGTCCGGCCTCGGCCTGGCTGGCGTCGGGGGCGCCGCCCTGGGCGAAGTCCGGCCGCCCGCCGGCGCCCTGCCCGCCCATGGCCTGGACCGCCGCCTTGGCCAAGTCCACGGCGTTGACCCTGGCCTGGGCCGCCCCGGTCACGGCGACGGTGGCCGCGGCCTTGCCGTCCGCCGTGCCGATGAGCGCGATGACGCCGTCGGGCAGCTGCTTCTTGAACTCCTCGGCGATCGGCCGCAGGTCCTTGCCGCCGACGCCCTCCATGATGCGGGCCATCACCTTCAGCCCGCCGATCTCCTCGGGACCGGCCGCCGCGCCGCCGCTGCCGCCCCCACCCATGGCCAGCTGGCGCTTGGCGTCGGCCAGCTCCTTCTCCAGCTTGCGGTATTGGGTCTGCAACGCCTCGACGCGCGCAGGCACCTCGGCCACCGGCGTCTTGAACTGGTCGGCCAGGCCCTTGGCCACCGCCGCCTGCTCCAGCAGCCAGCGGCGCGCCGCCTCGCCGGTCAGGGCCTCGATGCGCCGCACGCCGGCGGCGATCCCCTGTTCGGACACGATCTTGAAGAGTGCGATGTCGCCGGTCCGAGCCACGTGGGTGCCCCCGCACAGCTCGACCGAATAGACGCCGTCGCCCGCCAGGGCGCGGCCCAGGGTCAGCACGCGCACGCTGTCGCCGTACTTCTCGCCGAACAGGGCCATGGCCCCCGCCTCGATGGCCTGCTGCGGGGCCATCAGCTGGGTCTCGGCCGGCAGGTTCTGGCGCACCACCGCGTTGACCTCGGCCTCGATCCGGTCGAGCTCGTCGGGGGTCAGCGGCTGGCCATGGCTGAAGTCGAAGCGGATGCGCTCGCCGTCCACCATCTGGCCCTTCTGGGTCACGTGGCGGCCCAGCACATTGCGCAGCGCCGCGTGCAGCAGGTGGGTGGCGGAGTGATTGGCCCGCGTCGCCGCCCGGCGCTCGGGATCCACCGCCAGGCGCACGCGCGCGCCCGGCGTCAGCGTCCCGTCCAGGATCGTCAGGTCGTGCACGCTGAGGTCGCCGGCCTGCTTCTGCACGTCGGTCACGCGGGCCCGTCCAACGCTTCCGTCAGCCAGGGCCCATTCCACTTCGCCCTGGTCGCCGGCCTGGCCACCGCTCTCGGCGTAGAAGGGCGTGCGGTCGAACAGCGCCTGGACCTGGGCGCCGGCCGCGGCCGCGTCCACCTCGACGCCGCCCTCCACCAGGGTCAGCAACTCGCCGGTGGTCTCGGTGGTGTCGTAGCCGACGAAGACGCTGGGCCCCAGCCGGTCGCGGATGGCGAACCACTCGGCCGCCGCCGCCACCTGGCCCGAGCCCTTCCAGGCCTCGCGCGCCATCTCCCGCTGACGGGTCATGGCCGCGTCGAACTCGGCGAGATCCACCGTCAGGCCCTTGGCGCGGACCGCATCCTGGGTGAGGTCCAGCGGAAAACCGTAGGTGTCGTAGAGCTGGAACGCCGTCTCGCCCGAGAGCACCTCGCCCTCGCGCAGGTGCGCGGTCGCCGCGTCCAGCAAGGCCATGCCGCGGCCCAGGGTGGTGCGGAAGCGCACCTCCTCCTGGCGCAGGGTGTCGACGATCGCCGCCTCGGCGCGCCGCAGCTCGGGATAGGCCTCGCCCATCTGGCCGATCAGGGTCGGCGCCAGGCGGTGCATCAGGGGCTCCTCGGCCCCCAGGAGGTGCGCATGGCGCATGGCGCGGCGCATGATGCGGCGCAGGACATAGCCACGGCCCTCGTTGGAGGGCGTGACCCCATCGGCGATCAGGAAGCTGGTGGAGCGCAGGTGGTCGGCGATCACCCGGTGCGAGGCGCTGTCGGACGCGCCGCCCGCGCCGCCGACCAGCTCGCGGGAGGCGGCGATCAGGGTGCGGAACAGGTCCACGTCATAGTTGTCGTGCACGCCCTGCATCACCGCGGCGATGCGCTCCAGGCCCATGCCGGTGTCGATGGAGGGCTTGGGCAGCGGCTCGCGGCGGCCGTCGGCGAACTGCTCGAACTGCATGAAGACCAGGTTCCAGACCTCCACGAACCGGTCGCCGTCCTCGTCCGGGCTGCCGGGCGGCCCGCCGGGGATGTGCTCGCCGTGGTCGTAGAAGATCTCGGAGCAGGGACCGCAGGGTCCGGTGTCGCCCATGGACCAGAAGTTGTCGCTGGTCGGGATGCGGATGATCCTGTGGTCCGGCAGGCCGGCGATCTTCTTCCAGAGGTCAAAGGCCTCGTCGTCGGTGTGGTAGACCGTGACCGTCAGCTTCTCCGCGGGGATCTGGAACTCGCCGGTCAGCAGCTCCCAGGCATGGCTGATCGCGCGCTCCTTGAAGTAGTCGCCGAACGAGAAGTTGCCCAGCATCTCGAAGAAGGTGTGGTGGCGGGCCGTGTAGCCCACATTGTCCAGGTCGTTGTGCTTGCCGCCGGCGCGAACGCACTTCTGCGAGGAGGTCGCGCGCGGCCACGGCGAGCTCTCCGCGCCGGTGAAGTAGTTCTTGAACGGCACCATGCCGGCGTTGACGAACAGCAGCGTCGGATCGTTCTGCGGCACCAGCGGAGCCGAGGCGACGAGGGCGTGTTCCTTCCGCTGGAAGAAGTCCAGGAAATGGGTCCGGATCTCGTTCAGGCTCGGCATCTAAATCTCGGTCTTGGAAGGGACACGCGCGGCCCCTGGATGTGGGGCCGCGTCGATTTACGCGAAACCGGGCGATTAGCAAAAGCGGGCTGGGTAAGGCGAGGGGCGAGCCTGGAGGCGCCGCGCTGCGGCGGCTCGGAAAGATTGTCCACGAACCACACGAACCACACGAACCACACGAACATGGCCTCGCCTGACCCGCTCCGAGTCTGACGGGCGCCCGTTGGCGTGGTTCGTGTGGTTCGTGGACAAAAGACAGCGCCTGCGGCGCTCAGGGCGAACGGCCGAGGACATGCGAACGGCCGAGGACACAGACGCCGCGGCCCTGCCTCCCCCGCGATGCAGGGGAGGCAGGGCCGGCTTACCTTTGGAGCAGCTAGAGGGAGTTGTCCTCGTCGTCGACGCCTTCGGGCGGGCCGACCAGCAGCTGTTCCTCGACCGCGTCCTTCGCGCCGCGGACCGAGCGCTCGATCTCGCCGGCGATGTCCGGGTTCTGCTTCAGGAACTCGCGCACGTTGTCGCGCCCCTGGCCGATCCGCTGGGAGTTGAACGAGAACCACGAGCCGGACTTGTCGATCACCCCGGCCTTGACGCCCAGGTCGATGATCTCGCCCAGCTTGGAGATGCCCTCGCCGTACATGATGTCGAACTCGACTTCGCGGAACGGCGGGGCCACCTTGTTCTTCACCACCTTCACCCGGACGTTGTTGCCGACGATCTCGTCGCGCAGCTTCACCGAGCCGGTACGGCGGATGTCCAGGCGGACCGAGGCGTAGAACTTCAGGGCGTTGCCGCCCGTGGTGGTCTCGGGGCTGCCGTACATCACACCGATCTTCATGCGGATCTGGTTGATGAAGATCACCAGGGTCTTGGCCTTGGAGATCGAGGCGGTGAGCTTGCGCAGCGCCTGGCTCATCAGGCGCGCCTGCAGGCCCGGCAGGCTATCGCCCATCTCGCCCTCGATCTCGGCCCGCGGGGTCAAAGCGGCCACCGAGTCGATCACGATCACGTCCACGGCGTTGGAGCGCACCAGGGTGTCGGTGATCTCCAGCGCCTGTTCGCCGGTGTCCGGCTGGGCGACCAGCAGGTCGTCCAGGTTCACGCCCAGCTTGTGAGCGTACCCAGGATCCAGCGCGTGCTCGGCGTCCACGAAGGCGGCGGTCCCGCCGACCCTCTGGACCTCCGCCACCACATGCAGGGCCAGCGTCGTCTTGCCGGAGCTCTCAGGCCCATAGATCTCGACGATCCGCCCCTTGGGCAGCCCGCCGATGCCCAGCGCCAGGTCGAGCCCGAGCGAGCCGGTGGAGTAGGACTCCATCTCGACCTTGCCCTTTTCGCCAAGGCGCATCACCGAGCCCTTGCCGAACGCCCGGTCGATCTGCGTCAGCGCCGCTTCGAGAGCCCGCTGCTTTTCCGAATCTTCTTTGCCCACGAGCCTCAACGCCGATTGTGACATTCAACGAGCCCTTCTATCCCACGATTCCGCCGACCGAACCGGCCAACCGCCGCAGGACTCATTCGTACTTCGTTTGTTCTAGGTTCGCAAGATGTTCTCATCGACTATTGCAAAGGCTGTAACCGCCCGCCTCAGCCCACGATGGAGTCCACCACCCCGCTAGCCTCCACGGCGCGCGGCGGGGCGGTAGTCCCCGTACAGCGCGGCGGCCGCAGCGTCGCCCAGCAACCCCTCCTCCACCGGCACGCCCGCGGCGCGCAGGCGCCGGGCGCCCTCCCCGGCCGCATAGGCCGAGGCGTCCGCCGCCGCCACCACCACCCGCGCGACGCCGGCCGCGACCAGGCGCTCGCTGCACGAGGCCGCGCCGGTGCTGCGGTGGGCGCAGGGCTCGAGGGTGACATAGGCGGTGGCGCCGCGAGCGGCGGAACCGGCGGCGGCCAGGGCGACCTCCTCGCCGTGCGGGCGGCCGCCGTCGCCGGTGGCGCCCTCGCCCACCACGACGCCGTCCTTCACCAGGACGCAGCCGACCGCCGGGTTCTCGGCCGTGCGGCCGAGCTGGGCCTGGGCCAGGGCGATGGCGCGGCGCATGAAGGGCTCGTCGGGCATGGGGCGAACATGGCGCAGGCGGCGCGGCGCGCAAGGGCGAGCGAACTCCGCCTTTCCCGATAGGTATTATTTCCGCTGCCGGGCCGCACAGAACTTCTGGCGGCGCGCCCTCGGCGCGGCGTGCTTATCTGCCCGCCGTGAACGCCCTCGCCCTTCGCCAACCGGACTCGCACGGCCGCTCCCTGGCCAAGGCGGTGACGTGGCGCGCCGTGGGCACGCTGGACACCTTCCTGTGGGGCTGGCTGGTCACCGGCCACCCGCTGACGGCGGGGGCGATCGCCTCGCTGGAGACCGTCACCAAGATCTTCCTGTTCTACCTGCACGAGCGGGGCTGGCGGCTGATGCCGTGGGCGCCGCAGGCGCGGGTGCGCTCGCTGGCCAAGGCGGTGAGCTGGCGCGTGTTCGGAAGCCTCGACACCATGACCCTGAGCCTGATCGTCACTGGCAGCCCCACCTATGCGGTCTCGATCGCCTCGGGCGAGGCCGTGACGAAGATCGCGCTCTACTACCTGCACGAACGGGCATGGCGGCGGGTGGCCTGGGGCCGCCTCGAAGGCTAGCGCTGGCGGCCCGCGCGCCAGAACACCGCCACGCCGATCAGCACCAGGCAGAGGCCGACCGCCGAGATCAGGGGCGCGAACGCCAGGCCCAGGCGGAAGGCCAGGGTCTCGGCGGCGTGCGAACGTCCGTAGTTGGCGGCGAACACAGTGGCGATGCAGCCGAGGCCGGTGAGCGCCAGGGCCGCGCCGAGCACCCGCGACACCAGGCCGCCGCCCTGGGCGAAGAGGGGGGTAGGAATGTCGTCCATCTCCTTGAAAACCTAGCAGGAGCCAAGCGCTTCGCCTTGAGCGAGGTCAAGCGCTGCGGGATCCCAGGGCGCTGCGGTGTGGTTAGCAAAAGGTAACCGCAGAAGCCTAATTTTTCCTGACATTACAGCATCTTAATCGGCATGCGCAACCCTGGCGGCAGCGAGGGAAGACCGCATGCCGCGACCGAAGTCGCCATCGTTCATCAGGGGTTTTGGGATCGTGGCGGCCGCCGCCACGGCCGCCCTGGCCTGCGCGGCGGCGGCGAGCGCTGAGCCGGCGCCGAGCGCCACGGCCACGGCCCGCGCCAGCATCGTCGATGCGGCCGAGCTGAAGGGCGTCGCCCAGGTGGCGCCGACGCGCCCCGGCCTGGCCCAGCCACGGCTGCAGGTGACCATCCGGTCTGAGCCGATCCCGGGCGATGCAGCCGCACGGCGCGAGCTGATCGTGGTGTTCGACTGATGCGCCGGCTGCGGACCTGGGCGGGACGGATCCTGCTGGGCGCGGCCCTGGCCGCCGGCGCGCTGGCCGGCGCCGCCGCCGCGTTTCCGCTTGGACCCTACCTGGCGCCGACCCCTCGGCCACTGAATGGACCGGTGTTCTGGAGTGTCGCGCAGGTCTGGGGCGGCGCCGGCGGCGGCCGGGCGCCGTGCCTCAGTGCGCGCGACGAGTCGCTGGGCCTGCGCCTGGCGCCCTATCTGGACGGCGGTGGCGCCTCGGCCGAGCTGGCCGGGTTCCAGCTGGAGGACCAGCCCCCCGCCGCCATCGAGGCCTTCGCCGCGGTCACCGCGGACCTGCGCCGCCGCATCAAGGCCGGCAAGGCCGCGCCCATCGATTCACCGTGCCACGACGTGCCCTGCGCCATGAGCGCCCTCTTCGGGCCGGACGTGGCCCCGCGCCTCCTGCTGCTGGCCATGGCCTACCGCTTCGACGCCTCGGACCTCGGGGCCCGCGCCGACCGGCCGTGGACCGCCGAGGAGCTGGACGACATGCTGGCGGCCTTCGCCGACCTGCCCGACGAGTGGTTCCCGCTGGACCTCAAGGACTTCCGCCTGCTGCTCTATCGCGACGCCGAGGCCCAGGCGCGGATCGGCGCGGCGCCCGACGGCGCGGCCGAGCTGGTGGCGATCGCCGGCGACGGTTTCCCGGGCATATTGGTGGCTGGCGGCTGGCGGCGGCTGTCGTCCCTGGAGCGCCGCGCGACCCTGGTCCATGAGATCGCCCACGAATACGCCCGCACCCACCACTGGCGCGGGGCCTGGTCGCGGGCCATGCGGGAGGACCGAGAGACGGCGCGGATCGCCAACACCCTGGCCGCGGTCTCGGTCTACGCCGAGGAGAGCCCGGACGAGGACTTCGCCGAGAGCGTCGCGGCCTATCGCTACATGGCCGACTTCCTGGAGGCCCGGGCCCCGGCCCGCTACGCCTTCCTGCGCGACCGGGTGTTCCACGGCCTGGAGTACCGGTCCGAGGCCGCCTGCGGCCTGCGCTTCCCCGACGGGCCCGTGACCGTGGTCGCCGACGGCCGCTGAGGCGCGCCGCGTCAAATCGCGGTCTCGCCCTGCATTTCAAAACTGTCGCATGGTTGACCGCCGCCCGCTATTGAGGCGCTGGGGCGCCCGTGGCGTCTAGGAGTCGGGGGCGGGTGCAGATGTGCCCGTTTGGGGGCGGGTCGGGGATCGAATGCGTATCATCTGTGATTTCGACGGCACGATTTCGCGCCGCGATACGACCGACCTGGTTCTGGAAACGCTGGCCGGGCCTGGCTGGACCGAACTGGAAGACCAGTGGCTGGCCGCCAAGATCACCGCCGCCGAATGCATGCGCGGCCAGGTGGCCCTGATCGGCGGCGACCGCGCCGCGCTGGACGCCGTGCTGGACAGCGTCGAGCTGGATGCCGGCTTCCTGGATTTCGTGGCCTGGTGCGAGGCCCGCGACCTGCCCGTCAGCATCGTCAGCGACGGCGTCGACTATTTCATCGGCCGCATCCTGGCCCGACACGGGCTGGAGCGCCTGCCGGTGATCTCCAACGAACTGGTCGGCGAGCCCGGCGCCTGGGCGCTGGAGCAGCCGTGGGCCGAGGCCGGCTGCGCGGCGGGCTCGGGCGTCTGCAAGTGCGCCGCCACCGGCCTGCGCGGCCGCACCCCGCCACCCAAGGCGACCACGGTCTATGTGGGCGACGGGCGCTCGGACTTCTGCATCGCCGGCCGCGCCGACATCCTGTTCGCCAAGGACAAGCTGGCGGACTACGCGTCCGCCCGCGCCCAGCCCTACCACCCCTTCGAGACCTTCCACGAGGTGACGGCGACCCTGGCCGCCCTCATGGGCGAGACCGCCGCGGAGGCCGCCCTGGCCGCCGCCCGCGCGGCCGCCGCCCGCTAGTCCGCTTCAGGAGCCTGTAGCCTAGATGTACGACGCCCCCGCCGCCGCCAGCGAAGCCGAGCTTCGGGCCCTCGAAGCCGAGTACTGCTCCTGGGGCGACACCGTCCACTACCTGGACCACCCCAAGTTCTTCGAGACCTGCGAAGGCTCCTACATGTTCGACGCCGAGGGCCGCCGGTTCCTCGACCTGCAGATGTGGTACTCGGCGGTCAACTTCGGCTACCGCAACCCGCGCCTGAACGAGGCCGCCCACCGCCAGCTGGACCGCCTGCCGCAGGTCGCCTCCCAGTACCTGCACCGCGAGAAGGTGGAGCTGGCCGCCCTGATCGCCCGCGACGCCCAGGCCAAGTTCGGCCACAAGGGGCGCGTGCACTTCAACGTCGGCGGCGCCCAGGCGGTCGAGGACTCGCTGAAGCTGGTGCGCAACGCCACCGGCGGCAAGCAGCTGATGTTCGCATTCGAGGGCGGCTACCACGGCCGCACCCTGGGCGCCTCGGCGATCACCTCGTCCTACCGCTATCGCCGCCGCTACGGCCACTTCGGCGACCGCGCCCAGTTCATCGAGTTCCCGTACCACTTCCGCGGCCCCAAGGGCATGAGCAAGGAAGAGTACGGCGACTACTGCCTGGCCAAGTTCGCCCGGCTGTTCGAGACCGAATACAACGGCGTGCTCGACACCAAGACCGGCCAGGCGGAATACGCCGCGTTCTACATCGAGCCGATCCAGGGCACGGGCGGCTACGTGATTCCGCCGCCGAACTTCTTCACCGGCCTCAAGAAGATCCTCGACAAGTACGGCATCCTGCTGGTCGTCGACGAGATCCAGATGGGCATGTACCGGACGGGCAAGCTCTGGTCGATCGAGCACTTCGGCGTCAGCCCGGACGTGCTGGTGTTCGGCAAGGCCCTGACCAACGGGCTGAACCCGCTCTCCGGCCTCTGGGCCCGCGAGGACCTGATCAACCCCACGGTCTTCCCGCCGGGCTCGACCCACTCGACCTTCAACGCCAACCCCATGGGTACGGCGATCGCGCTCGAGACACTGAAGATGTGCGCCGAGGCCGACTACGAGGCCATGGTCGCTGACAAGGGCGCCTACTTCCTCGCCGGCCTGAAGGAACTGCAGAAGCGCTGGCCGCAGATCGGCGACGTGGACGGGCTGGGCCTGGCCCTGCGCTGCGAGATCTGCCAGGACGACGGCTTCACGCCCAACAAGCCCCTGCTGGACCGCATGGAAGCGGAAGCCATGAAGGGCGACCTGCAGGTGGACGGCCAGACCCTGGGCCTGATCCTGGACGTGGGCGGCTACTACAAGAACGTCATCACGCTGGCGCCGTCGCTGGAGATCACCAAGGACGAGATCGACCTGGCGCTGAAGCTGCTGGACGCGCTCCTTCGGCGCTGCGTGGCGGCCTAGGCGAAGCGGTGAACGTGGCCCTCCTGCACCTCGACGAAGCGCTGACGGTCCAGGACCGCCTGCGCCGCGTGGTGCGCGAGGGCGGTGGGCGCACCGTGGAGTGCCGCGACCTCGGGCCCGCCCTGCGACTCTGGAGCCGGCCGCCCGCCCTGGCGCAACTGCGCCACCGGCTGGCGATGGCGCTCCCCGGGGGGCTGGGCCCGCTGCTGGTGTTCTGCGGCTCGGGCGACTTCCACCACGTGACGCCCCTCCTGCTGGAGCGCGCCATCGAGGCGGCGGGCCGGCCGCAGGTCACCGTGGTGCACTTCGACAACCACCCCGACTGGGTGAAGTTCTCACCGGGCGCCCATTGCGGCTCCTGGGTAGGCCACGCGGCGCGCCTGCCCGAGGTGGCCAAGGTGATCACCGTCGGGGTCTGCAGCGACGACATCGACCGTCCGCGCTCGCGCGGCGCGGACCTCTCCGTGGTCGACGCCGACAAGGTGGAGCTCTACCCCTACCGCGCGCCCGCCGGCGCGGCGACCTTCTCGGTCTGCGGGCGGGCCTGGCCCAGCATCGAGTCGCTGGGCGAGCCGGCGTTCGCCAACCTCCTGGCCTCGCGGATCCAGACCGACGCCGTCTACATCACCATCGACAAAGACGTCCTGCGCGCCGAGGACGCCGGCACGAACTGGGACCAGGGCCAGACCAGCTTCGCGTTCCTCAAGGCCCTGATCGCGCGCGTCTGCGCCGGCCGGCGGGTGATCGGCGCCGACGTGGTGGGCGACTGGTCGAAGGCGGCCTACGGCGGCGGGCTCGTCGCCTGGGCGCTGAAGTCCGGCGAGGCCCTGCTGGACCAGCCGTGGCGGGCGCCGCCGCTGGCCCTGCGCGCGGCCAACGAGGACGCCAACCTCGAGCTGCTCACCCTGATCACGGGGGCCGCCGCATGAGCAGCCCGCAGACCCTGACCGCCTGGACCGTCGGCCTGATCCTCTTCTGCGTGCTGGCCGAGGTGGGCACCCAGCTCAACTTCAAGGCCGCCGCCGACGGCGCGCGGCCCGAGCGTCCGGTGGCCTCGCTGCTGTCGCAGCCCATCCTGTGGATCGGCATCCTGCTCTGGGCCATCGAGGCCGTGGCCTGGCTGCTGGTCCTGGAGCATGCGCGGCTGGCGGTGGCGTTCCCGATCATGACCCTGACCTACGCGGCCACGCCGCTCGCCGCCGGCCTGGTGCTGGGCGAGGAGCTCACCCGCGGCCAGAAGATCGGCGCGGCGATGATCGCCCTCGGGGTGATGGTCGTGGCCCTGTCGGATTTCCGGGGCGCAGCATGACCGCGGTTCGCGGCGGCGGCCCGCAGAGCATCGAAACCGCCCACCCCGTGGGCTTCCTCGCCTTGGCCAGCCACGGCCACGCGGGGCGCAGCCCGGAGGCGCAGGCTTGAGGAACTTGGGCGTGAAGGACTTGAGTTTCAGCGTCCGCGGCGACGGCCGCAAAGGCGTCCTGCTCATCCACGGCATGACCGGGGCGCCGGCCGAGATGCGCCCGGTGGCGCGGCGGCTGCACCGCGCGGGGTTCGCCATCTCGGCGCCGATGCTGGCCGGCCACGGCGCGGACCGCGGCACGCTGCTGAAAACCGGCTGGCGCGACTGGCTGGCCTCGGCGCGCGCGGCCTACCTGAAGCTCGCCGCCGAGGTGGACGAGGTCTATGTGGCCGGCATCTGCGCGGGCGGAGCCCTGGGCCTGGCGCTCTGCGCCGAGTTCCCGCAGATCAAGGGCGCCGCCGTCTATTCGATGACCTTCGAGTACGACGGCTGGAACATGCCCAAGTTCAGCGCCGCCGCGCCGCTGATCCAGCTGGTGGCCAACCTGCCGCTGGTGCGCCGGATCAGCTTCGAGGAGCCCTATCCCTACGGCCTGAAGGACCTGAAGCTGCGCGAGCTGGCCTCGCGGGCGCCGGAGACCCTGATCCCCGGCTCGGTCGACCGCATGCCGATGGGCTCGCTCTACCAGCTCTACCGCCTGGGCCGGCACATCGAGCGGATCGGGCCCGGGATCGCCACGCCCACCCTGATCGTCCACGCCCGCGAGGACGACATGAGCGACCTGCGCAACGCCGAGCGGCTGCGCGCGGCCCTGGGCGGGCCCACCGACCTGATGGTGCTGGAGGACAGCTACCACATGGTCCACGTGGACCGGGAGCATGTGCAGGTGGGCGACCGCACGGCGGCGTTCTTCGGCGCCGAGGCCACCATGCCGGTCCCCGCACGCGAGACGGTCGATGCCTGAGATCCGGGTCGCGGAAAGCCTGGCCGAGGCGGACCGCGGCCAGTGGCAGGCGCTGTTCCCCGGCGCGCTCGAGGACTACGACTACCTGGCCGCCGTCGAAGCGGCCGGACTGGACGACTTCCGCTGGCGCTACGCCCTGGCCTACCAGGGTGGGGAGCTGGTGGCGGCGGCGCCCGCCTTCATCACCGAATATCCGCTGGAGACCACCCTCACCGGGCCGGGTCGTCACCTGGCGCAGGGCCTGCGCAAGGCGTTTCCGGACGCCCTGACCCTGCGCCTGGGTTGCCTTGGGTCGCCCTGCACCGAGACGGCGCAATTCGGGTTCAAGCCCGGCCTTTCGGAGCCGCGCCGCGCCGAGCTGCTGACCCGGCTGATCCAGGGCTTCGAGCGCGCCGCCCGGCGCGACCGCTGCGGCCTCTTCGGCGCCAAGGACGTGACCGAGGCGGACCTGGCGCTCTGGACGCGCGCCGCCCAGCCCCTGGGCTACCACCCGATGCCGAGCCTGCCGACCGCCCAACTCGACATCGACTTCCCGGACATGGACGCCTATTTCGCCCGGCTCAGTCATGCCACGCGCAAGGACATGCGCCGCAAGCTGCGGGCCGCTGCAGGCCTGCGCGTCGAGGTCCGGGAGTCCATCGACGATGTGCTGGACCAGGTGATGGCCCTCTACGCCGAGACCCTGGCGCGCGCCGACATGAGCTTCGAGGAACTGACGCCGGCCTATTTCCAGGGTGTGCTGGCGAAAATGCCCGGACGGGCTTTCGCCGTGCTCTATTTCGACGGCGACGCGCTGCTGGGCTTCAACCTGCTGATCCAGGATGGCGAGACCCTGCTGGACAAGTTCTTCTGCATGGAGGCCGAGCGCGGCCGCCCGCTGAACCTTTATTTCGTCAGCTGGTTCACCAATGTGCGCCTGTGCCTGGAGCGCGGCCTCAAGCTCTACCAGTCCGGCCAGGCGGCCTATGACGTAAAGCTGAAGCTGGGCAGCCGCCTCATCCGCACCTCGATCTGCTTCCGCCACCGCAACGCCCTGGTGAATGGGGCCCTGCAGCTGGTGGCGCCCCTCTTCGTCCCCGATCCCGTCCTGAAGCTCGCCGCATGACCATCTGGAGCACCGCTGCGGGCGGCCGCGGGAGCCGCCGGCGCCTGGCGCTGTGGGCGCTCTGCGCGGCGATGCCGATCCTGGGCCTGGCCTACCAGGTGGCCGCCAAGGAGACGGCCCTCGCCATGGCGCCCACGCGCTTCGGCCTGGAATGGTTCGGCCTCTTGTTCCGCCAGCCCTGGGCCCAGGCGATGCTGGCGCTGGAGGTCTGCGCCTTCGCCGCCTGGATGACCGTGCTGAGCGAGATGAAGCTGAGCGCGGCGTTTCCGCTGACCGTGATCGGCTATGTGCTGGTCGTGGCCACAAGCTGGCTGGTCTTCCACGAGCGGGCCGACCTGATGCAGATCATGGGCGGGGTCATCATCTTGGCGGGAATCTGGTTGATGGGACGCTCCGCGCCGCCGGAGCCTCCGGAAGAGACCTGATGCCGCTCGCCCTGAAGTCCCTGATCTACGAATGGCGCCGGTTCGCGCCGGCCATGGTGGCCGTGGCCTTCTCGGGCCTCTTGGTCCTGCTGCAGGCGGCCGTAATCCTCGGAATCTTCTCGCTCTCCAGCCAGTACGTGACCCGCTCCAGCGCCGATCTCTGGATCGGCTACCCGGGCGTGCAGAGCATCGACCTGGGCCGGCCCGTGAACGGCCGCGCCGAGGTGTTCACCTGGATGAACCCGCATGTGAAGCGCGTGGAGCCGTTCCTTTGGGGCACCGGCGAGTGGCGCACCCGCCACCGCGGCATCGTCAACGTCTACATTGTGGGGGTCCAGCCCGGACCTGAGGCCATGGCCCTGTCCGACGCCCTGACGCCGCAGGAGCGGGCGCTGCTGGGCGAGCCGGACTCGGTGCTGGTGGACGTGGCCGACCTGCACAAGCTGGAGACGCAGGTGGGCGGCATGGCCGAGATCAATGGCCGGCGCGTGCGGGTGGCCGGCGTGACCCACGGCCTGCGGGCCCTGGGCGGCGTCAACGTCATCGCCTCCCTGCCCACGACCCGGCGGCTGGATCCCTCGGCGGGGCCGGACGGGCGGGTGGCCTATCTGCTGGCCCAGGTGGACGACCCGGACAACGCCGCCGACATCGCGCGCGACCTGAACAAGGTCGGCAAGGGCCGCGGGTTCGAGGCGCTCACCGGCGACGACTTCGCCAAGCGCACCACCGTCTACTGGCTGGCCGAGTCCGGCGCGGGGGTGGCGTTCGTGTTCGGCTCCATCGTGGCGATCCTGGTGGCGGTGGTGATCACCAGCCAGACCCTGACCGCGGCGGTGGCCGGGTCGCTGAAAGAATATGCGGCGCTGCGGGCGCTGGGCTTCTCCATGCGCGCGCTGCGCCGGATCGTCATGGCGCAGAGCGCCTGGGTCGGCCTGGCGGGCCTCGCCGGCGCGGCCCTGCTCACCGCCCTGCTGGCGCTGGCGGCGCGAATCGGCGCGGTGCCGATCGTGCTGGAGCCGGTGATGGTGCTGGCCGCCGCCGTGCTGGTCGTGCTGACTGCGCTGGGATCCGGCGCCATGGCGCTGCGCCGCGTGGGCCAGGCCGACCCCGCGGCGCTCCTCCTATGAAGCGCCCCCTCCGATGAAACGCGCCCTGGTATGAAACGTATCGTCCTCCTCGCCGCCCTGGCGCTCTGCGCCTGTTCCGGCGCCAAGCCGTCCCACAAGCCGCCGCCGCCGCCGACCACCGCCGCGGTGGCCAAGGGCGTCATCGAGGCCCAGGGCGGGCTCATGCGCGTCCTGGCCCCGCGCGATGGCGTGGTCGCCAAGCTCTTCGCCCAGGAAGGCGACCAGGTCGCCGCGGGCCAGCCGCTGGCCCAGATGGAGGACCGCCAGCCGCGGCTGGTGCTGGGCGCCGCCGACGCCGAGCTGGGCGACCGCCGCGCGCAGGTGGAGGTCGCCGCCGCCAAGGCCGCCGGCGCCGAGCGCGAGGCCCAGCGCCTGAAGCGGCTCGCCGCCGCCGACGCCGCCACCCGCCAGGACGCCGAACAGGCCGAGACCGCCGCCGCCATCGCCCGCGGGGAACATCACCAAGCCCAGCAGGCGCTCGCCGCCGCCGAGGCCCAGCGCCGGCTGCAGGCCTATGAGGTGGAGGTGCGCGACGTGCGCGCGCCAGCCGCGGGCGTGGTCGTGCGCCGCAGCACCACGCCGGGCGCCTATGTGGCCGCCGCCACGCCGCTCTATGTGCTGGAGCCCAACGGCCCGCGGATCGTGCGCGCCGAGCTGGACGAGGCCTTCGCCGACCAGGTTCGGCCGGGCATGGTCGCCACGGTCAGCCGCGAGTTCCAGGCCGGCAAGAGCTGGCAGGTCAAGGTGCTGCGGGTCTCCGACGTGCTGGCCGGCCCGACCGCCGCGGAGGACGCCGTGGCGCGCACCGACGCGCGGGTGATCACCGTCACCCTGGCGCTGCCCGAGGGCACGGACCTGCGGCTCGGTCAGCGGGTGCTGGTGCGGTTCGGACCGTGACCCCTTCCCGCCTCGTCGCAGCCGTGGGCCTGGCGGCCCTGCTCGCCGGGTGCGCCGGCCTTTCCGCCGCCGACAAGCGCCCGCGGACCGACCCGGTGGCGCGCCTGGTCGCGGCCGGGCCTTCCCCGTGGCGCGAGGACCTGGGCGACCCGGTGCTGGCCGACCTGCTGCGCCGCGCCGACACCCGCGGACTCGACATCAAGGCCGCCCTTGCGCGGCTCGAGCGGGCCGACGCCGAGGTCGAGATCACGCGCACGCCGCGCGCGGCCCATGTCACCGTCGGCGCCGCGGTGGCGGTGGGCGGCGCCTCGTTCCACGAGAGCCGCTCAGCCGGCACGCCGACGCTGGAAGCCACCTACGAAGCCGACCTCTGGGGCCGCTATGCCCGGGCCCGCAAGGCCGCGGGGCTGGAGCGCCAGGCGGCCGCCGCCGACGTGGAAGCCGCACGCCTGTTGGCCGGCGCCGAGACGGTGCGCGCCTACGTCGCCCTGCGCGACGCCCAGGCCGCCGGGGCCGCGGCCGACCGCCGCCAGGCCCTGGCCCAGCGGGCGCTGGACCTGACGCAGCGGCGCGTGCGCGAGGGCGCAGCGCTCCCCGAGGACCTCGCGGCTCGAAAGCGCGATCTGGCCGCCGCGAGCGCCGCCGGGGAAACCGCCCGGGCGGAAGCCGCCGTCCAGGCCGCGCGCCTGGCCGACCTCACCGGACAGCCCGGCGTGGCCCTGCCGCCGGGTCCGCCCCCTGCCGTCGTCTCAGCCGCCGATGCCGCGCCGTCCGACCGGGTCGATGGCCGCCCAGATGTCCAGGCCGCCTTCGACCGCCTGAAGGCCGCCGACGCGCGCCGCGCGGCCGCGGTGTCCGCGTCCCGCCCGCAGTTCGTGATCGCCGCCGCCCTCGGCCAGCCCGATCCCAGCATCGCCACCCTGCTGGACATCAAGCAGCTGGCCTGGGCGGTCGCCGGCACCATCAACCAGGAGATCCTGGACGGCGGCTCACGCCGCGCCGCGGTGCACGCCGCCAGCGCCGAGGCGGACCTGGCCGACATCGCCTATCGCCAGGCGGTGAGCACGGCCTGGAACGAGATGCGCGCCGCCCTGGCCGCCGACGCGGCGGCCCAGCGTCAGCTGGCGCTGGCCCAGGCCCAGCTCGCCGACGCAGACGCCATCCTGAAGGTGGGCGAGACACGGCACGCCGCCGGCGCCATCGACGGCCTGGC
Organism: Caulobacterales bacterium; assembly: GCA_019510435.1. Taxonomy (GTDB): domain Bacteria; phylum Pseudomonadota; class Alphaproteobacteria; order Caulobacterales; family Caulobacteraceae; genus Phenylobacterium. The sequence goes on from JAEKKJ010000009.1 coordinate 165,621, forward strand.
CCTGGCCGGGCTGCAGGCCAATGTGGAAGCCGCCGCCGACGCCAGGCGCGAGGCCTCCGCCCAGGCGGCCGAAGCGCGCGTACGCCGGGCCCTGGCCATGGGCGGGCGATGACCGAGCGCGTCCTCGAAGCGGTCGGGATCTGCAAGTCCTATGGCGAGGGCGCGGCGCGGGTCGACGCCCTGAAGCCCACCGACTTCTACGTGGAGCGCGGCGAGTTCGTGATGGTCGCGGGACCCTCGGGCTCGGGCAAGTCGACGCTGCTGGCGATCATCTCGGGCCTGCTGACGCCCACGGCCGGGCGCGTTCGCGTGCTGGACCGCGACCTCGATTCCATGAGCCGCGATACGTTCGACAAGTTCCGCCTGGAGCACTTCGGCTTCGTCTTCCAGGGCTTCCACCTGCTGCCGGCGCTGAGCGCCCTGGAGCAGGTGAGCATCGTGCTGGAGCGCCAGGGCCTGCAACGCGGGCCGGCGCATCAGCGGGCGCGCGCGACCCTGGAGCACGTGGGCCTCGCGGGCCGGCTGCGCAACCGGCCGGCCGAACTCTCCGGCGGCGAGAAGCAGCGGGTGGTGATCGCCCGCGCCCTGGCCAAGCAGCCGCAGCTGATCTTCGCCGACGAGCCCACCTCGGCCCTCGATTCCGAGAACGGACGGCAGGTGACCCGCATGCTGCGCACCGCCACCGATGAGGGCGCCACCGTCGTCTGCGTCACCCACGACCCGCGCCTGATCGAACACGCCACCCGCGTGGTGCGCATGGAAGACGGCGCGGTCATCCCTCCGGAAGAGCCGGTGATGATCTAACCCGCTCGCACTCCTGAGGCGGGAACCACGAATGCACACAAATACACACGAATGCGCTGCCGCCGCCGAAGGCCCGAGACCCCGGCGGCATTCGTGTTCTTCGTGTGCATTCGTGGTTGAACCCTCTGGCCCCGGACGCTCGCGCTCGCGGACCTTTAGGTCACGGCCTGCGGTCCTGCGAACGCCAGCGCGACGTTGAGGCCGCCGAAGGCGAAGGCGTTCTGGAGCAGCACCTGCGAGCTGATCTTCCGCGCCTGGCCGGTCACCACGTCGAGGTCGCAGGCCTCGTCGCGGGCCGTGAAGCCCAGCACCGGCGGCGCGAGGCCTTCGGCAAGGGCGCGCAGCCCCAGGGCCGCCTGCAGGGCCGCCGAGCCGCCGATCAGGTGGCCGTGGGCGCTCTTGGTGGCGATCACTGGCAGGCGCCGCACGCCCTCGCCGAACACCTGCACCAGGCTCTGGGTCTCGGAGGCGTCGTTCAGCGGCGTGCCGGTGCCGTGGGCCGAGACCAGGATGTCCTCGCGCCCGACCAGCTGCGCCTGGGCGGCGGCCTGGCGCATGGCGCGCGCCTGGCCTTCCACCTGCGGCTGGGTGATGTGGTAGGCGTCCGACGACATGCCCGAGCCGATCAGCTCGCCGAGGATCGGGGCGCCCCGCGCCCGGGCGCGCTCGAGGTCCTCCAGCACCAGCACCGCGCCGCCCTCGCCCAGCACCATCCCGTCGCGGTCGGCGGAGAACGGGCGGCAGGCGGTGGGCGACATGGCGCGGATCGACTCCCAGGCGCGCAGGCAGCCAGGCGTGGAGACCGCCTCGCTGCCGCCGGCCAGCGCTACGTCCGCCTGGCCGGTCGCGATCAGGCCTGCCGCCTGGACGATGGCGTGGGCCGAGGAGGCGCAGGCGCTGGAGGTGGCGAACACCGGGCCGTGCATGCCGAAGGCCATCGCCGCGGCGCTGACGCCGGCGCTCACCATCGAGCGCGGAATGGTCGCCGGGTGCAGGCGCGGCGAGCGCTGGCCGAAATAGCGGTCGTAGGCGACCTCCAGGGTCTCCAGCCCGCAGAGGCCGTGGCCGAACACCACCGCCGTGCGCTCGCTCAGCACCGGATCGCCGGTCAGGCCCGCCTGGGCCAGGGCCTCGACGCTGGGGCCCAGGACGAAGCGCGCGAACGGATCGAGTCCGGCGGCGAACGCTCGCCCCAGCTTCTCGTCCACCAGCTTCTCGTAGCCCGCGGCCACCCGGGCCAGCGGCAGCTCCAGGGCCTCGGGCTCGCGCGGCCCGCCGCCCATCGCGTGGCGCGCGATGCCGCCGCGACCCTCGACCACCGCCTGCCAGTTCTCGTCCAGGGAAGCGCCGAGCGCGGAGACCGCGCCCAGGCCAGTGACGGCGATCCGCCTCACGCGGGGCTCACCGCCCGCGCCTTGAGCTTGTCCATCAGTTCGCCCAGGGTCACGCAGTCCTTCAGCTCGTCCTCCTCGACGTGGATTCCGAACTTCTCCTCCACCTCGAACAGGATGCTGATCACGTCGAGGGACGCGATGCCCAGGTCTTCCAGCTTCGCATCGCGCGCCAGCCGGTCCCGATCCACGAGCGCCTCCTTGGCGATCACTTCGAAGAGCTCGTCGTCGTCAGGAACAGTCGCCATCAAACACCATCCGCCGCGCGCGATCGGCCACGGCCGCCGCGCAAGATTGAGACGCCACGTGCGCAAGGCGCCCTCAACCGGCGCTGAGGAGGTCCGCTGTGGCGAAGGGCCGTCCGGCGACAACACACCGAAACGGACGCCTTTCCTAGCGCCTTCTAGCCCGGCGCGCCGGGCGGGGTCGAGGCGCCATCAGGACGCGGCATGGACCCGCCGTCCGCCCACGAAGGTGGCCGCCACGACGGCGGCGTCCGGCTCGGCCAGCGCCTGCGCCAAGGGAACCTGCAGCAGGCAGAGGTCGGCTGGGCTCCCTACGACCACGCGCCGTGGCGGCCCGCCCGGGTCGTCGGGCGCCCCCAGATAGAGGCCGAGCGCGGCCGCGGGCCCGATGCGCTCGACGCCGCCCAGCACCGCGCCGGACCGTGTGCGCCGGCCGACCGCGGCCGCGATACCCGCCCAGGGATCGGGCGAGGCGTAGGGCGCGTCCGAACTGCCGGCCACCGGCACGCCGGCCGCCAAGAGGCTGGCGCAGCGGTAGAGGTCGGCCTGCTCCGCGCGGTCCACCTCGGCCAGGTAGCGGTCGCCCCGCTCGGCCACGAAGGCGGACTGGGTGACGACGGTCAGGCCCCGGCCCTTCAGCTGCGAAATGGCCGCGGGCGGGATCAGGCCCCCATGCTCGATCCGGTCGCCCGGCCGGGCGCCGGCAGTCTCGAACGCCGCCAGGGTCAGGGCCAGTTCGCCGGCGGTGACACAATGGACCGCCACCGGCCGCCCCCAGCGGCGGGCGCGCTCGATCCGCGTCGTGAAGTCGTCCAGGTCGATGAGGGCGTGGTCGTCCAGCAGCACCTTCAAGGGCCCCACGGCGAACGCCCCATCCGCCGGCGCCTCCATCGGCCCGCCGCTCATCAGGGTCAGCCGCTGGGGCAGGTCGCCGGCCCGGACGGCGGCGGCCAGGTGCGCGGCCGCAGACTCGTCCGTGGTGACCGAGGCGTCGGTCAGGGCGGTGATCCCGAACGCCGCCAGCCGTCGGCCGATCGGCCCCAGCGGCGGGGGCGGCGCGGAGAGGCGGCGGCGGAGCCAGGCGTCCTCGCGCCAGATCCGGCCCGTGAGCTGGCCGGCCGCGTTGCGCTCCACGCCGGGCGGCGTCTCGCCCTCGCCCAGGCGCGCCAGGGCCAGGCTGTTCAGCATCCAGAGCGCCCCGGTCTGGTGCTGCACCCGCAAGGGGTGGGCCGGCGCTAGGGCGTCCAGGTCGGCGCGCCCGAGATCGCCGGCGATCCGCTCATGGTAGCCGGTGACGCGCAGCCAGGCGCCGGGGGGCCGCGCGGCCAGCGCCTCGGCAAGGCGCGTCCGCATCTCCCGCGGGCCCGTGACGGCGGAGAGGTCGACGGAGTCCGCCTGGGCCGCGAGGGCCAGGAGGTGGATGTGGTGGTCGGTCAGCCCTGGGATCAGCGCCCCGCCCCGCCCGTCCAGCGCTTCCCCGCCCGCGGCCAGGTGGGCGCCGATCTCCGCGATGCGGCCGTCCGCCAGCCGCACGTCGAGGCCACCGGTCCCCTCGACCTCCACGTTGCGCAGGATCAGGCTCACGCCGCCGCCCGTGGCTGACAGAGGGCCGCCGCACCGGCCGCACAGCGTGCCAGGGCCGCGTCCACGATCACGCCCCCGCCCGCCGCGACAGCCCGGAGTGCGCCGGACGCCGCGGCGAGGCCGGTGACCGGGTCGGACAGCGCATCGCCCATGAAGCGCGGCTCGCCGTCCGCGGTCCAGCGCACCAAGCCGCCCGCCGCCGCGGCATCGTCGCCGAACGCCACCCGCTGCGCGCCGGGCCCGGTCCAGCCGTAGCCCGTGATGGCCACCCAGGTGAGGGCGGGGTTCTCGCCGAACACCGCCGCCACCGAGAGCCCCAGGGACGGCAGGGCGCGCGGCCGGACGCTGGTGATCAGCACGTCCGCCCCGGCGATCAGCTCGCGCAGCCGGGCCTGGCCCTCCGGCGCAGCGAGGTCGAGCGCCAACTCGGCCTTGGCGCCATTCAGCCGCTGGAAGAAGTCCGGCGTGGAGGTGCGGGTGGGATCGGGCCGCCGCTCGCTCTCCACCTTGGTCACCCTCGCCCCGGCCGCCGCCAGCACCGCGCCGCAGAGCGGGCCCGCCCAGAGCGCGGAGAGGTCCACGACCCGCAGCGGCCTTCGCGGGGCGCCCGCCGCGCCCGCCGTGATCGTGGGCGCCTCCAGCGTTTGCGCCTCGACCTCGCCCACGCGCCCGGCCGGCAGCCCGAGCAGCGTCGCGGCCTCCACCAACGCCCCCACCGTCCGCCCCGGCGCATGCGCCGCGATCAGCGCCCAGGGTTCGCCCTCGAGGCCGCACTCCAGCCAGGCCGGGATCAGGTCGCGATCCTCCTCACGCGCGAGGTTCACGGCCATCCACCCGTCGGCGGCGCGGACCAGCCGGCATGCGCCGTTCGGCGACACCAGCCCGGGCTCGCCCAGCGGCAGCTCGCCGGCGCGGTCGGTGATCCGCAGGCTGGCGACGTCGACCGGGCGGCCGAAGGCGGCGGAGCGCGCCGCGATCTCGGCCTGCAGCCTTTCCAGCGCCGGGGCGATGGCGCTCATGGCCCCGGCCCGAGCGCATCGGCGAGGCCCCAGCTCACCGCGGTCGCGGCGTCCACCTCGGCGCCGGAGATGGCCATCCAGGCGGCGCGGCGCCGGCCGATCCGCCGCGGGATCGTCGCCGTGCCGCCGGCTCCAGGGATCAGGCCCATGGCGACCTCGGGAAGCCGCAGCACGGTCCCGGGCGCGAGGGTCACCCGCGCCGCTGCGGCGGGGACCTCGATCCCCGCCCCGATGCCCGCCCCATGCACGCGCACCGCCAGCCGTGGCCCCAGCGCCCGCGCCAGCCGCGCCGGCGCCCGCAGCGTGCGGATCAGGTGGGCGAGGCCGGCGTCGTCGGCGCGCCCGAACTCGTCGAGGTCGCCGCCGGCGCTGAACACCGGGCCAAGGCCGCTGAGCTCCACGGGCGGCGCGTCCGGGTGCGCCAGGGCGAACTCGAACGCCTCCACCAGGGCGTCGCGCATCCGGGCGTCGAAGGCGTTGCGCGCCTCCGCTCGGTCCAGCCGGATCACAAGGCGGCTCTCAGTCTCGGCGACCTGCACCCGAGGCCGGCCATCGTCCGCCCGCAGGCGCGCCGGGTTCGCGGCACGCCAGCCGGCAAAGCCTTCGGAGGCCAGCAGCATCGAATAGGCCAGGGACTCCAGCACCAGGGCCTGGTCGAACGGCAAGGTCAGGCTCATGCGCAACACCTGGGCCGCAACCGCCGCGGCCGCGGGTTGCGCGTCCACCGCCGCGGCCAGGCGCGCCAGGGCGGCATCAACGCCCTCGGCGCCCACGCCCACCCAAGGTCGCGGCGCCTGGGCGTCGGCGCTGAGCAGGATGTCGAAGCGCTCCAGGTCCCCGGCGGGCCGCGCCCTGCTGCGATGAACACCCACCCGCACCGCCCCGGGCCCCACCGCCGGCGCCGTCCAGCCGGGCGCCAGCTCGGTCACCACGAGACCCGCGCCGCCGAGATCGACGAGGTCGGCCAGCACGCCGGCCGCCGCGGCGGCCGTCCCGTTGGCTGGACGGGCCGCGGTCACGCGCTCAGTCCGACGCCGGCAGCTTCTTGGCCTCGGTGGCGCCGATCGGCCGGCCGTCGATGGAGAGCGAGCCGGCCCCGGCCTTGGTGCAGAGCACCTCCAGCCCGGTCTCGGGATCGGCGTAGCGCTTGCCGGCCAGGCTGCCGGCCGCGTGGTCGGCCGCGACGGCGGCGCCCTCGGCGCGCGCCTCCGCATGCGGGATCACCGGCGCGCCGCCGCATTCCAGGGTCACCGGGATCTTGGCCGGTTTCACCACCACCAGCTCGGCGTCGCACACTGCGCTGCGCCAGCGCGATCCGGGCTTCAGTTCCATGGCCTTCGACACTCCAATTCCTGCTCGCGCCGATTCAACGCGCCGGGACGCGGCGCGGCAAGCCCGGAAGCGGGACCTATAGCCACATGACCCAACGTCGCCCTTGCGCTGGGTTATCTTGCGCCGTGGTCGGCGGGCGATAGGCTCGCGGCCAAGACAACACCCGGCGCGCCTGACGGCGGCGCCGGCGGGAGGACGAGATGGCGGATTCCGGCGGCGACCTGGCGCTCGAGGACTTTCGCGCGGAGGCGCGCGCCTGGCTGGAGGCCAATTTCCCGCCGGCCTTGAAGGACAAGGCTGGCCTGATGGCCGCGGTCATGGACGGGCCGGAGCCGGACGGCGACCTCGGGCGCTGGAAGGCGGCCATGGGCGCCAAGGGCTGGGGCACGCCCACCTGGCCGGCGGAATACGGCGGCGGCGGCCTCTCGGGCGCGCAGGCGCGGGTGCTGCAGCAGGAGATGGCGCGCGCCGGGGCGTTCAATCCGCTCACCGCCGGCATGGGCGTGACCATGATCGGCCCCACCATCCTCGACTACGGGACGGAAGAGCAGAAGCGAACCCACATCCCGCCCATCGTGAAGGGCGAGGTGCGCTGGTGCGTGGGCTATTCCGAACCCAACGCGGGCTCGGACCTGGCCTCCCTGCAGACCCGCTGCGAGGACAAGGGCGACCACTGGCTGATCAACGGCTCCAAGATCTGGACCAGCGGCGCGCAGTATTCGCAGTGGTGCGGCGCTCTCGTGCGCACCGACCCCAAGGCCAAGAAGCACGAGGGGATCAGCTTCCTGCTGATCGACATGCGCCAGCCGGGCATCGAGACCCGGCCGATCAAGCTCATCGCCGGCGCCTCCCCGTTCTGCGAGACCTTCTTCACCGACGCCGTCGCGCCCAAGGACGCCCTGCTCGGGCAGCTCAACGTGGGCTGGACCGTCGGCAAGCGCCTCCTGCAGCACGAGCGCGCCAGCCAGACCGGCGGCGCGATGGGCCGGCCCACCCCGCTCGAGGATATCGCCAAGGCCTATGTGGGCGTCGACGCGGCCGGCCGGATCGCCGACAAGGACCTGCGCAACCGCCTGACGCGCCACCTGATGGACGCCCGCGTGCACGGCCAGACCCTGGCGCGCGCGGCGGCCGAGGCCAAGGGCGCGTCCGGCGCCACCAACGCGGCCTCCGTGCTGAAGAACTCGGCCACGACCGTGGCCCAGACGCGGGCCGAGCTGATGCTCGAGATCATGGGGACGCAGGGGCTCGGCTGGGAGGGCGAGGCCTTCCGCGCCGATGAGGTCGACGCCGTGCGCAGCTGGCTGTTCGGCAAGGCGATGTCGATCTACGGCGGGTCGGCGGAGATCCAGAACAACATCATCTCCAAGCGGATCCTGGGCCTGCCGGACACCACCCAGTCCGCCTGACCGCCCGCCTAAACGTCCGCCTGATCCTCGCGAAGCCTGCGTCAGGAGGCCGCACCCCTGGCGGCGGCGCTCCGTGCCGCGGCGGCCTTGAGCCGAGGTGGGGCCGCCGGTCAGTGGATGATGTGGAACATGAACAGCAGAATGATCACTGGAATCGGAATGCCGACCAGCCAAAGCAGGATGCCTTTACCCATTTGTTGAGTCTCCTGAGGTTTCCGGCGGACAGCAACGCTCGTGCTACGCCTTCGTTCCCCAGTTGCAATCGAGGGTAGTCTTCGCGCCGTCTAGATTCGCCGCGCGCGCAAGGCGCCCGGCCTGCGGCGTTACTAGCCGGCTGATTCCTCCGGCAATTTACCAATAATCAAACCGCCCCTGGGAATGTCGCTTTCGGCGGGGCCTGACCGGTGTCGCCCAGCCAACAACGGCAATCGGCGAGGTCCTCCCCAATGCGGTCGTTCAGTTCCCCTGCTGTCGAGCTCCGCGCCTCGCCTTGCGTCCACACCTCGGACGTCGCCGTGGCTGGACTTGACGCCGCCGCTCCGTTTGCGGCCGGCGGGGCGCGCGACGCGGCATCCCCTGGCCGCACCGCCCTGAACGCCCTGCCGGCCGACCCCTCGTATTCCCCGACCGCCCGCTGACGAGATCCAGATGAACTTCCTGAACAACCTCAACATCTCCAAGAAGCTCATCGTGGGCTTCACCGTCATCGTGACGGTGGTGGCCGTCATGTGCGCGGCCGTGTTTGTCAGCGTCATGAGCATCCGCTCGGCCGTGGCGGCCAATGAGCACGTCGCGGCCGAGATCGACGCGGCCAATGCGATGCTGACTGCGCGCGTGGAACGCCAGAACGCGGTGCGCGGCCTGGTGGCCAGCGGCGACCCTTCGTTCCTCAAGGCGCTGACCCAGCACGAGAACGAGTACCAGGCGGCGATGGCCGGCTGGGAAAAGCTCGCGCCTGAAGACGCGCCGACGATCAGCGCCATCAAGGCCGCGGTCGAAGCGGTCGACGCGGACGAGAACCAGCTGATCCCGATGGCGCAGGACCCCACCAAGCAGGCCGACGCCATGTCGCAGCTGCTGACCAAGGGCCGGCTCGAGAAGGTTCGCGAGGCGCATAAGGCCTTCATCGACAAGAAGGAGGCCGAGCAGCGCAAGCATGCCGCCACGCTCGCGGGGACCCAGGCCTTCGCCATCACTCTGCTGGCTGTCGGCAGCCTGCTCTCGGTGGTGCTGTCGATCGTGATGGGCGCCCTGCTGAGCACCGGCATCGCCAAGCCCGTCAGCGCCATGACCAACGCCATGGCCCGGCTGGCCTCCGGCGACAACGACGTCGACGTGCCCGCCGTGGGCCGCAAGGACGAGGTGGGCCGCATGGCCGCCGCCGTCCAGACCTTCAAGGAAGCGGCGATCGAGAACAAGCGCCTGTCCGAGGAGCGCGCCGAGCAGCGCCGCCAGGCCGAGGAATCGCGCCAGCAGACCGACGCCGAGCGCAACGCCAATGCGGCCGAGCAGGCCAAGGTCGTCGACGGCCTGGCCCAGGGCCTGGAGCGCCTGGCTGGCGGCGTCATGACCTTCCGCCTGACCGACGCCTTCCCGCCCGCCTACGAGAAGCTGCGCAACGACTTCAATGCCGCCATGGAGCAGATGCAGTCGACGCTGCGCGAGGTGGCCGCCAACGCCACCGGCGTCCGCTCGGGCGCCAGCGAGATCAGCCAGGCCTCCGACGACCTGTCGCGCCGCACCGAACAGCAGGCCGCCAGCCTGGAAGAGACCGCTGCGGCCCTCGACCAGATCACCGCCACCGTGCGCAAGACCGCCGAGGGCGCGGGCCATGCCCGTGACTCGGTCGGCGCCGCGCGCACCGATGCCGAACGCTCGGGCAATGTCGTCCGCGACGCCGTCTCGGCCATGAGCGAGATCGAGGGCTCGGCCCAGCAGATCAGCCAGATCATCGGCGTGATCGACGAGATCGCCTTCCAGACCAACCTGCTGGCCCTGAACGCCGGCGTGGAAGCGGCCCGCGCCGGCGACGCCGGCAAGGGCTTTGCGGTGGTCGCCTCCGAAGTGCGGGCCCTAGCCCAGCGCTCGGCCGAAGCGGCCAAGGAGATCAAGGCCCTGATCTCCGCCTCCAGCCAGCAGGTCGAGCGCGGCGTCAACCTGGTCGGCGAGACCGGCAAGGTGCTGCAGCGCATCCTGACCCAGGTCACCGACATCAACGCCGTGGTGACCGAGATCGCCGCCTCCGCCCAGGAACAGGCGACCGGCCTGCAGCAGGTGAACACCGCCATCAACCAGATGGACCAGGTGACCCAGCAGAACGCCGCCATGGTCGAAGAGGCCACCGCCGCCAGCCACTCGCTGGTCACCGAAAGCGAGGCCCTGGCCCGCCTGATCGCCCGCTTCCAGTTGGGTGCGGGCTCCCCGGCCGCCGCCGCCGCGCCCGCCCGCCGGCCGCAGCACACCGCCACGGCGATGAAGACCGTGGGCCGCGGCGGCGCCGCGCCCAAGGTCGAGGCCGACGAAGACGCGTGGGACGAGTTCTGAGCATGACCGAACCCAAGACCATCGCCCTGGCCGACAGCCTGGACATGACCGCAGCCGGTCCGCTGCACCGTGAACTCCTCGAGGTTCGCGGTCAGGCCGTGACCCTGGACGGCGCCGCCGTGCGCCGCCTGGGCGGCCAGTGCCTGCAGGTGCTGCTGGCGGCCGAGACGGCCTGGGCCGCCGACGGCCAGGCCTTCGAGATCGTCAATCCGTCACCCGAATTCGCCGACGGCCTCGCCCTCCTGGGCGCGGGCCACCTTGCCCCGCCCGGCTTCGCCGCCGCCCCCTTTGTCCAGGACTGAACCCATGAGCATGACTGTCCTTACCGTCGATGACTCCCGGACCATGCGCGAGATGCTGCGCCTGGCCCTTGCCGACGCGGGCTTCCGCGTCGTCCAGGCCGAAGACGGCATCCACGGCCTCGAGGTCCTTCAGGCCGAGGCGCCGCAGGTGATCGTCACCGACATCAACATGCCCCGCATGGACGGCTTCGGCTTCATCGAGGAGGTGCGCGGCGATCCGAAGCACCGCGCGATCCCGATCCTGGTGCTGACCACCGAGAGCGACGCGGAGAAGAAGAACCGCGCCCGCATGGCCGGCGCGACCGGCTGGATCGTCAAGCCCTTCAATCCCGTGAAGCTGGTGGACGCTATCCGCCGCGTCGCCGCTTAAGCTTCTGAATTCGTAGGGGGACCGCGTCCGTGGATCCATTGGCCGCCATCCGGGAGACCTTCTTCCAGGAGTGCGAGGAACAGCTCGCCGAACTCGAGTCGGGTCTGCTCGCCATGGAGGGCGGGGACCGCGATCCCGAGACGATCAACGCCGTCTTCCGCGCCGTGCACTCCATCAAGGGCGGCGCCGGGGCCTTCAGCCTCGAGGCGCTGATCCGGTTCGCGCACGTCTTCGAGACGGCGCTGGACGAGATGCGCTCGGGCCGCCTGGCGGTCACCGCCGACGTGCTGAAGACGATGCTGCGGGCCGCCGACGTGCTGGCCGACCTGGTGCGCGCGGCGCACGACGGCGCCCAGGGCGATGACCCGCGGGCCGCGGCCCTGGCCGACGAGCTGAAGGCCATGAGCGGCGCGGCCGGCGAGGACGACGGCGGCGAGGAGGACTGGGGGGACTTCGAGTTCAAGCCGCAGCTGGTGGCCTTCGAGGCTGCGCCCGCCCCCACCGGCTTCCTCGTGCGCTTCAAGCCGCGCCACGACCTCTACGCCAAGGCCAACGAAGCGGCCCTGCTGCTGCGCGAACTGTCGCGTCTGGGCGACGCCCAGGTCGAACTCGACACCGAGGACCTGCCGCCGCTGGGCGAGCTGGACCCGGAAGCGGCCTACCTGGCCTGGACCGTCACGCTCAACGGCGACACCGACGAGACCACCATCCGCGAGGTCTTCGAGTTCGTCGACGGCGATTGCGAGCTGGAGGTGACGCCGATCGGCGGCGCGCCCGCCGACCCGCCCGCCCCCGATTTCGACCTTTCCGCCCTGCTGGCCCGCGTCTCCGACGGCGCGGCGGATGACGCCCCCGCGGGCGACTTCGGCGCACCGGCCGCGGACGGCCCCGCCGCCGAGGCGCCCCTCGCGGACGCTTCGGTCGTCGAGCTGCCGCTCGCCGCCAACCGCCCCGCGCCCGAACCCGCCGCCGAGACCCAGGGCCTGGGCGGCCACCGCAAGAGCGAGGCCGGCGCCACGATCCGCGTGGACCTCGAGCGCGTCGACCGCCTGATCGACCTGGTTGGCGAGCTGGTGATCAACCAGGCCGTGCTGGCCCAGCGCGTGATGGAGGCGGGCCTGGCCCGCGCCTCGGCGGTGGCCATGGGCCTGGACGAGCTGGAGCAGCTGACCCGGGAAATCCAGGACAGCGTGATGGCCATCCGCGCCCAGCCGGTGAAGTCGGTGTTCCAGCGGATGCCGCGCCTGGTGCGCGAAGTGGCCGCCATGACCGGCAAGCCCGTGCGCCTGGTCACCGAGGGCGAAGGCACCGAGGTCGACAAGACCGTCATCGAACGGCTGGCCGACCCCCTCACCCACATGATCCGCAACGCCATCGACCACGGGCTGGAAAGCCCGGAGAAGCGGGCGGCGGCGGGCAAGCCGGCCGAGGGCGTGGTGCGCCTGGCCGCGATGCATCGCTCGGGCCGGATCGTCATCGAGGTTTCCGACGACGGCGGCGGCATCAACCGCGAGCGGGTCAAGTCGATCGCCGTCGAGCGCGGCCTGATCTCGGCCGAAGCCCAGCTGTCGGACGAGGAGATCGACAACCTGATCTTCATGGCCGGCTTCTCCACCGCCAGCGAGGTCAGCGACATCTCCGGCCGCGGCGTCGGCATGGACGTGGTCCGCCGGTCGATCCAGGCCCTGGGCGGCCGCATCACCATCAACTCCAAGCCCGGCAAGGGCTCGACCTTCACCATGAGCCTGCCGCTGACCCTGGCGGTGCTAGACGGCATGGTGGTCTCGGTCGAGGGCCAGACCCTGGTGGCGCCGATCACGGCGATCATCGAGACGCTGCAGCCCAAGGCCGAGGACGTGCACAGCCTGGGCGGCCACGCCCGGGTGATCTCCATCCGCGGCGGGTTCGTGCCGCTGATCGACGTGGGCATGGCCCTGGGCTACCGGCCCGAGCCCCTGTCCGCCACCAGCGGCGTGGCGCTGCTGATCGAAGGCGAAGGCGGGGCCCGCGCGGCGCTCCTGGTCGACGCCATCCAGGGCCAGCGCCAGGTCGTCATCAAGTCCCTCGAGGCCAACTACCGCCAGGTGCCCGGCGTCGCCGCCGCGACCATCCTGGGCGACGGCCGCGTGGCCCTCATCCTCGACATCGACACCATCGTTGCGGTCTCCCGCGGCGAACTGCGCAAGGCAGGTTGAACATGAGCCAGACCCCAAACCCCTCAGGACATGTGGGCGCCGGCATGCGTGAGCTGATCTCCTTCCGGATCGGCGCGCAGGAGTTCTGCGTCGACATCATGGCCATCCGCGAGATCCGCGGCTGGACGGCCGCCACGGCGCTTCCGCAGTCGCCCTCCTTCGTGAAGGGCGTGATCAACCTGCGCGGCGCGGTGCTGCCGATCGTCGACCTGGCCTCGCGGCTGGGCTTCGAGAGCACCCAGGCCAACGACCGCAACGTCATCATCGTCGCCCAGATCGGCGAACAGGTGGTGGGCCTGCTGGTCGACGCGGTCAGCGACATCCTCACGGTCACCGACGACGTGATCCAGCCGACGCCGGACGTGGCCTCGGAGACCGCCAAGACCTTCGTCCGCGGCCTGATCGCCATGGACGGCCGCATGATCAGCCTGATCGGCCTGGACCGGGTGCTGCCCGACATGGAGCTGGAAGCCGCCTGATGACGTCCGGCGCGACCACATACCAGCGCCCCGGCGCCAATATGGTGGATGGCGAGTTCGCCTTCACCGAAGCCGATTTCCGCAGGATTTCGGCGATGGTGCATGGCGAGGCGGGCATCTCCCTGCCGGAGTCCAAGGCGACCCTGGTCTATTCGCGCCTGGCCAAGCGTCTGCGCGCCCTGGGGCTGTCCAGCTTCAAGGACTACTGCGCGCTGGTCGCCGGTGCGGACGGGCTGGACGAGCGCCAGAAGATGCTCGCGGCCCTGACCACCAACGTCACGCGGTTCTTCCGGGAGCCGCACCATTTCGACCACCTGCGCGACCGGGTGCTGCCCCAGTTGCTCGACGCCGTCCGCAAGGGCGGCAAGGTGCGGATCTGGTCCGCCGCCTGCTCGAGTGGCCAGGAGCCGTTCTCGATCGCCATGACCATCCTGTCGGTGATGCCAGAAGCCCCCCAACACGACATCAAGATCCTCGCCACGGACATCGACCCGAACATGGTCGCCGAGGGCCGTGGCGCGACGTACGCCTCGCACCTGCTGGAGGGCGTCCCGCCCGAGCACCGGCGGCGCTGGACGCAGAACACCCCGGACGGCGTGCGGATGACCGACGACGTCCGCGCCCTGGTGACCTTCAACGAGCTCAACCTGATCGGCGACTGGCCGATGAAGGGGCGGTTCGACGCCATCTTCTGCCGCAACGTGGCCATCTACTTCGAGGACGAGACCCAGTCGCGCCTCTGGAGCCGGTTCGCGCCCCTGACCAACACCAACGGCGCGCTCTACATCGGCCACTCCGAGCGCATCCAGGGCCCGGCGGTCGCCGTCTACAAGCCCGACGGCGTCACCACCTACCGCAAGCTTGGCGAGGGCCGCGCATGACCCGGGTCCTCGTTGTCGACGACAGCGCCGTGATGCGCCAGCTGATCGGCGTGGCTTTGTCCGCCGATCCGGAGCTGGAGGTCGTCGGCGAAGCCGGCGATCCCTTGCAGGCGCGCGAGGCGATCAAGGCGCTGAACCCCGACGTCATCACCCTCGACGTCGAGATGCCGAACATGAACGGCCTCGAGTTCCTCGAGCGCATCATGCGCCTGCGCCCGATGCCGGTGGTGATGGTCTCCACCCTCACCGCCCGCGGCACCGAGGCCACCCTCGCCGCCCTGGAGCTGGGTGCGGTGGACTGCATCGAAAAGCCCCGCGGCTCAGACGCCGCCGGCTTCCGCCGCATCGCCGAGAAGGTCAAGAACGCCGCCCGCGCCCGCGTGCGCCAGCGGGTCCAGAACACCCAGCCGGCGCCCACCGACGCCTACAGCCCCGCCGACCGCATCGTCGCCGTCGGCTCGTCCACCGGCGGGGTCGAGGCCCTGCTGACGCTGGTCGAGCGGCTGCCGGCCAACTGCGCGCCGACGGTGATCACCCAGCACATGCCGGGCAGCTTCACCAAGAGCTTCGCCGACCGCCTCAACCGCGCCTGCGCGGCCACCGTCACCGAGGCCCAGAACGGCGACCCGCTGCTCCCCGGCCACGTCTATGTGGCGCCGGGCGGCGACTACCACCTGGAGATCGAGGGCGCGAAGCAGTTCCGCTGCAAGGTGACCCACGGCGATCCGGTCAACGGCCACTGCCCGTCGGTGGACGTCCTCTTCAACTCCGTGGCCCGCACAGCCAAGGCCAACGCCGTCGGGGTCATCCTGACCGGCATGGGCCGCGACGGGGCCGGCGGGCTCCTGGCCATGCGGCGCGCCGGAGCCCGGACCCTGGGACAGGACGAGGCGACCTGCGTCGTCTACGGCATGCCCCGCGCCGCTTTCGAAATGGGCGCAGTCGAGCGACAATACCCCCTGGAGAAGCTCGCCTCCGCCATCCGCAACCTCACGAACAAAGAAACGGAACGCTGAGATGCCGGCAAGCTCATCGCTCACTTGCCTCGTTGTGGACGACCAGCAGACGATGCGTTCGCTCGTCCGCAGCGGGCTTCAACAACTCGGCTTCCGGACGATCTACGAGGCTCCTGACGGAGAGGAAGGGCTGCGCCACATGCTGGCCCGGCCGATCCACCTCGTGATCTCGGACTACAACATGCCGAAGCTGGACGGCCTGGGCCTCCTGCGGGCGATCCGCTCGCACCCGCCGATCCAGAAGACCGCCTTCATCATGCTCACCGGCCGGGCCGACAAGGAGCTGGTGCAGCGGGCGGTGCAGTTCGGGGTCAACAACTACCTGGTCAAGCCCTTCACCGTCGGCACGCTGAAGGAAAAGATCGAAGCGATCTTCGGCGTCCTGGCGTGAGGTCTACGTCGCCCGCACAGGAGGCCGGATGGCCTGGGGAACCCCGCAAGGTCCATGTGATCCAGGGGGAGTTCCACATCGCCGACGAGGACGTGGTCATGACCACGATCCTCGGGTCGTGCGTGGCGGCGTGCATGCGCGATCCGGTCGCCCGCGTGGGCGGCATGAACCACTTCCTGCTGCCGGGCGAGAGCGGTGACGCCGGCATGCGCTACGGCGTGCAGTCCATGGAACTCCTGGTCAACGCCCTGCTGCGCATGGGCGCGCGGCGCGAGCGGCTGGAAGTGAAGCTGTTCGGCGGCGCGCACCTGATCGACGGCCTCACCGACGTCGGCGGCCAGAACGCCGCCTTCGCCGAACGCTTCGTCCGCGACGAGGGCCTGAGCTTCGCCGGCGGCTCCCTGCGCGGAGACCGCGCGCGCCGCATCCAGTACTGGCCCGCCAGCGGACGCGCCCGGCAGATCCTGCTGGCGCCCACCGAGTCCCGCGTCTTCGCCGCCGAGCGCCGCCGTCCGGCGACGCCCGTGGTGGAGGACTCCGGCGCCCTGGAGCTGTTCTGATGCGCCCCTTCACGCCGGTGCGGCCGCTGACCGAGTCCCTGAGCCTGGTCGCCGACGAGGTCGACGACCTGGTGCGCCTGGGCGAGACCGTCCAGACGGTGATCTCGCGCCTGGCGGTCGGCGCCGGCGGCCTCTCCGACGCGGCGCTGATGGTCGACGCGCAAGCGGCCGACCTGCTCAGCCAGCGCCTGGCGGGCCTGGCGCTGTTCGTGCGCGCCTTGGCCGACGCCGCGCCCCTCGACCTCTCCGCCGACATCGAGGCCGCGGTTCGCGCCCTCACCCTCTCCGAGCAGGCGCGTCGCCTGTCCGGCCCTGCCCTCTCGCCTCAGGCGGACCCGGGCGGGGGCGAACTCACGACGTTCTGGGACTGAGGCCGCGATGGCGTTCAACAAGGGCGAGCGCGTCAATCTTTCCTCCGCCGAGGTGATGCTGGCCTGTGGCGACCCCGAAGGCCTGAACATCCTGGCCGAGATGTTCCACGGTTTCGGCGTGCACACGCCGCGGCGCTGCCTCTCCCTCGTCGAGGCCAAGACCTCGGTGCAGGACCGGATGCTGAACCTGATGGTGGTGGACAGCGCCCTCAGCGACGCCGAGGGCTATGAATTCATCCACTGGCTGCGCCGCTCCGAGATCGCGCCCAACTGCTATGCGCCGGTCATCCTGATCACCGGCCACACCAAGCCCTCGCAGATCTTCCGCGGCCGCGATTCCGGGGCCAGCTTCGTGGTCCGCAAGCCCGTGGCGCCGCTGGTGATGATGCAGCGGATCATCTGGCTGCTGAACGATCAGCGCAAATTCGTAACCTCGCCCGACTACTGTGGGCCCGACCGCCGCGTGAAGGCGGTCGGCCCACCGGTGGGCATGAAGGGCCGACGCCACGACGACCTGTCGGCCCAGGTCGGCGACGCCAAGACACCCAACCTGGAGCAGGACGAGATCGACGCCCTGTTCAAACCGAAAGCAGTATCCGGATGAGTCGCCGCGCCCAAGTTTTCGAGGTCGAGAACCGCCTCGCCAAGATCGTGAGCGCGCCGGGCGGCCGGACCGTCGACCAGGCGGTTAAGGCGGCCGAGACCCGGATCGAGGCGGTCCGCGAGGTGAGCCTGGCCTCGCTGGTCGGCAAGTCGGACCAGATGGTCCAGGTCGCCGCCGCCGCCCGCCGCGGCGAACAGGCCAAGCCGTTCGACGCCATCTACGACATCAGCAACGCCATCTACGGCCTGGCCAGCTCCTTCGGCCTGACCGCCCTGTCCGAGGCGGCCTTCAGCCTGTGCGACCTGGCCGACGGCTTCCGCACCGGCGAGGAACCGAGCTGGCCGGCGATCGACGTGCATGTGGACGGCGTGCGCCTGCTCTCCATGCTTGGCGCGGGCGTCAGCGCCGCCGACGCCGAGTCGATCCTGGACGGCCTGCGCCGCGTGCGCGCCCGCGTCCTGCCCAGCACCTAGACCTCATTCCCAGATCTGCCGAAATCGGCGCCGTCTCTACCCGAGGCGGCGCCGATCTTTAGTTGGCATAACGCGACTTTTTGAGATCAGTATTTTCCGCGCCAAGTCAAAACTGCGGAAAGTTCGTCGCACCTTGCCGCTTTTAACCACCAATTAGCTCGGACAATCCAGGGTCGACTAGACGACATTCAGGGACCCGCAGAATGCGCCCCAGACTTCCCGCTCCGCCGCGGACCGCGCAAACGCGCAGCCGCGTGCGAACGATCCGCCACGCACGACCGATCATCGCCCGATGACGGTTGCGTCCGCGCAGGTCGAGACTCCCGTCGACGCTTTCAAGCGCGTGGTGCGGGCCCGCACCAAGGGCATCAGCCTGAGGGCCGGCCAGGTCGTTGTCGTGGCTGGCCTCTGCTGGATCGCCACCCACGATCCCCTGGTGGGCCTCTGGCTGGTCGTCGCCCTGTGCGTGCGGATGATCGAAGAGGCCGCGGCGGCATGGCTTCCGTCCCGGCTGGGCTGGGCGCGCGCCGCGCCGTGGATCGCCGCCGGACAGTTGCTGACCACGCTCAGCTTCCTCACCATCGCCGCCGTGCCCCTGCGCACCCCCGACGTCATCCGCCTGGCCGAGGCGGTGATGCTTCTGTGCGCGGTGGCGCTGGGCAACGCCATGCAGTCGTCCGGCTCGCGGCTGGCGACAGCCGCCACCGTCGGGCCCGCTTCCCTGCTGCTGGTGGCGGCCCCGGTGTGGGTGGGCCTGGCCGGGCGGGGCCTATCGCTCGGCGACATGCTGTTGCTGGCCCTGGGGGGCCTGGTGTTCACCACCTTCATCGTCCGCCTGGCGGCCCGGCTGCACGCCGAGAGCCAGGCCCTGCGCGACGCCGGCCACGCCGCCGCCGAGGGGGCCCAGCGCTGGCGCATGGCCTTCAACCACAGCCCCATCGCCCGCGTCTGCTTCGACGCCACCGCCTTGCACGATTTCCTGCAGGCCCGCGCCGGGTCCTCGGGCCGCCTGGGGGATGTGATGCATGCCGAGATCCGGTCGCACGATGCGCTGATGGACCTGGTTGAGCTGATTGACACCAACGCTGCGGCGAAGGAGCTCCGCGGCGAGGACTTCGCCCGGCGGCGCTTTTCCCAGAGCTTCCTCGACGGCTTCTGCGAGGCGCTGAACGAGATCGACGCCGACGGCGTCATGCCGCCCTTCGAGGCCGAGCTGACCGGCGAGTCCGACGCGCCGACCATCGTGCAGGCGCACTTCCGCATGACCGCAGGCCAAGGCCGGCCCTGGAGCCTGTGCCTCGGCACCTATGTGGACATGACCGACAGCCACGCGCTGGTCCGCGCCCAGCAGGTGGCCCGCGAGGCCGCCGAGGCCGCCAGCCGCGCCCAGAGCGACTTCCTGGCGGTGATGAGCCACGAGATCCGCACGCCCCTGAACGGCGTGCTGGGCATGGCCCAGGCCATGGATCGCGACACCCTCACCGTCTCCCAGCGCGACCGGCTGCAGGTGATCCGCGAGAGCGGCCAGGCCCTGGTGGGGCTGCTGGACGACCTCCTGGAGATCTCCCGCATCGAGGCCGGGCGGCTGCAGCTGAGCGTCGCGGACTTCGACCTCAAGGCCGAGGTGGAAGCGGTCGGGCAGGCCTTCGCCGCCGGGGCCGCGGGCAAGCGCCTCGACCTGCGGCTCGAGATCGACCCGGGGATCGACGGCCAGTGGCGCGGCGACGGTGTGCGCCTGCGCCAGATCCTCGGCAACCTGGTCTCCAACGCCGTCAAGTTCACCCCGGCTGGCCAGGTGGTCGTGCGGGTCGCCGCCAGCGCCAGCGGCGTCCGGCTCGAGGTCGCCGACACCGGCGTCGGGATCCCGCCCGAGCGGACCGCGCGCCTGTTCGAGAAGCATGTTCAGGCCGACAGCTCGCCCACCCGCGCCTACAGCGGCACGGGCCTCGGGCTGGCGATCACCCACGAGCTCTGCCGCGCCATGGGCGGGGCCATCGGCGTCGAGAGCGCGCCCGGCCGCGGCAGCACCTTCACCGTCGAGCTGCCCCTGCGCCAGGTCGCGCGGGCGGCCGCCGCCGCGGCGCCCACGGCCACGCTGAAGCGGCGGCCCGACGGCGAGCTGCGCGTGCTGGCCGCCGAGGACAATCCGATCAACCGCACGGTGCTGAAGGCGCTGCTGGCCCAGTTCGACGTGGAGCCGACCGTTGTCGAGAACGGGGCCGAGGCGGTGCGGGCCTGGGAGTCCGCCCACTGGGACCTGATCCTGATGGATGTGCAGATGCCCATCATGGACGGGCCCACCGCCACCATGACCATCCGCGCCCGCGAAGGCCTGCAGGGCCGCCCGCGCACCCCGATCCTGGCGATCACCGCCAATGTCCAGGCGCACCAGGTGGCCAGCTACCGCGCCGCCGGCATGGACGAGGTGGTGGCCAAGCCGATCCAGGTGGAGGAGCTGCTGGCGGCCATGTCCGCGGCCCTGGCCGAGGCCGAGGCCGAGGCGGTCCAGGCCCCCGGCGCGCTCCGCGCCGCCAGCTAGACCCCCCGCCGGCTAGACCGCAGCCAGGTCCGCCAGCTTGCGGCCCAGTTCGGCGCGCCGGTACGGCTTCCCCAGGAACGCCGCGCGCGGATCGTAGCCCAGGGTGCGCAGCACCGGGTCTTCGGTGTGTCCCGAGGTGAACAGGATCCGCAGGTTCGGGATCAGCAGGCGGGCGTGCTCAGCCAGCTGGCGCCCGTTCAGCCCGCCCGGCATGTTGATGTCGGTCATCAGCACGTCGAACGGGCCGCCCATCGCCAGGGCGTCCAGCGCCTCGTACCCGTCCGCGCAGGCCCGCGTCGCGCAGCCCAGCTCGGCGAGCCGCTGCTCCACCTGGCCGCGGACCAGGGCGTCGTCCTCCACCAGCAGCACCCGCAGCCCCGGCCTCGGCGTGGCCGGCGAGAGCCGCGTCGCCCCGGGGTCCGGCGCGGCGTCCAGCGCCTGCGGCAGGCGGATGGTGACGCGGCTGCCGCGCCCCGGCGCGCTCTCGATGTCCAGACGTCCGCCCGACTGGGCCGCGAAGCCATAGACCATGCTGAGCCCCAGCCCCGAGCCGGCGCCCTCCGGCTTTGTCGTGAAGAAGGGCTCGGTGGCCCGGGCCCGGACCTCCGGCGTCATGCCCTCCCCGGTGTCCTCCACCGACAGCGCCGCCATCGGACCGTCCGGCCCCTCCTGCCGCGCGGCGCGCAGGATCAGGCGCCCGCCCTCGGGCATGGCGTCGCGGGCGTTGATGCACAGGTTCAGCATGGCGGACGTCAGCTGGGTCAGGTCGGCGCGGCAGCAGATCGGGTCCGGCCAGGGCTCCAGGCGCACCGTGATGTCGCGGCTGAGCGTCCGCTGCAGCATCGGCAGCAGCCCCTCCAGCATGCGGTTGCAGTCCACCGTCTGGGGCGTGAGCGGCTGGGTCCGGGAGACCGCCATCAGCTGCGAGACCAGCTCGGCGCCCCGCTCGGCCGCCTCCAGGGCCACCTGCGCCACCTGGGCCAGCTCCGGCCGATCGGCCAGCGCCTCGGCCAGGGTCTCGGCTGCGCCGATGACCACCGTCAGCAGGTTGTTGAAGTCGTGCGCGATGCCGCCGGAGAGCCGGCCGATGGCCTCCATCTTCTGCGCCTGGCGCAGCTTCTCCTCGGCGGCGGCGGCGGTGCGGCCAGCGGTCACGGCCTGTCCGCTCCCCGAAATGGGTCGCGCCGCCGCTTGCATTTGCCCGCCATTGGGTAGCTCATTCGCAGGTCCATTGGGGTGGGAGGATGTCGCAGCTCGGGCGGACTGCGGGCCTGACAGGGTTCCTGGAGGTGTCGCGGAAGGTGGGCGTGGACGCCTACCAGCTGGCGGCGGCGGCCGGCCTGCCACCGGCGGCCCTTACCGATCCCGACCTGCGGGTCTCCGTCGAAGCCATGGCGCGGATGTTCGAGGCCGCCGCCGAGCAGTCGGGCGTCGAGGACTTCGCCCTGCAGGTGGCCGTGGGGCGGCGCCTCTCCAACCTGGGCGTGGTGGGCCTGGTGATCCGCGAGCAGCCCACCGTGCGCCACGCACTGCAGGCCTACGCCCGCTACCAGTGGCTGCAGAACGACGCCTATTCCATCGACATCCGCGAAGAGGGCGAGCGGGCGGTGATCCGCGTTCTCTATCCACCGTGGCAGCAGCGCCAGGTCGCCGAGCTGTCCCTGGCCACGGTGGTGCGCAACCTGAAGGCCATACTGGGCGAGGCGTGGCGGCCGCTGGAGGTCTCCTTCACCCACGCCGCGCCCGCGCGGCTCGACACCCATCGGCGGGTGTTCGGCGTCACCCCGCTGTTCGACCAGGACACCATGGCCGTGGTGGTGCGTCGTGCGGACCTGGACGTGCGCATCCCCACCGCCGACCCGGCGATGGCGCGCCAGATCGCGGCCTATCTCGAACGCCTCACCCTGGAGCGCTCGCGGCAGCTGTCCGACAAGGTGGCCGACCTGATCGTGGCGCTGCTGCCGGACGGGCTCTGCACGGTGGAGCGGGTCGCCCAGCACCTGGGCATGGACCGCCGCACCCTGCACCGCCGGCTGGCGACCGAGCAGCTGACCTTTTCCGGGATCCTGGACGAGACCCGGCGCAACATGGCCGCCGGGTTGCTGTCCGCCAGCGACCGGCCGCTGCAGAGCGTGGCCGACCTCCTGGGCTTCTCCAGCCTCTCGGCCTTCGCCCATTGGTTCCGGCGCAAGTTCGGCCAGTCCGCCAGCGCCTACCGTGCGGCCCAGGCCGCCGCCGCGCGCTCCGACGCCCTGGTCTCGGCGGCCTAGCGGCGCCCGGTCCACTTCACGCCGCCGTGACGGCCGCCGCCCCGCCGGCCTCGCGCAGCACATAGCCGCCGCCCCACACGGTCTCGATCACGTGGCGGCCATCGGTGGCCGGGGCCAGCTTCTTGCGCAGCTTGCAGATGAAGACGTCGATGATCTTCGCGCCCGGCTCGTCCAGGCCGCCATAGAGGCTCGAGAGGAACACGTCCTTGGTCAGGGTCTTGCCCTTGCGCAGGGCCAGCAGTTCCAGCGTCTGGTATTCCCGGCCGGTCAGGTGAACCCGCTGGCCGTTCACGTGGACCTGCTTGCCGTCCAGGTCGAGCACCATGTCGCCGATGCTGATCGTCGAGTGGGCGTGGCCCTTGGAGCGGCGGATCACGGCGCGCAGCCGGGCGACCAGCTCCGCCTTGTGGAACGGCTTGGTCAGGTAGTCGTCGGCGCCGAGCGACAGCGCCTTCACCTTGGCCTCGATCTCGACGGTGCCGGACAGGATCATGATCGGCGTCGCCACCTTGCCGCGGCGAAGGGCGCGCAGCACCTCCAGGCCCGACATGTCCGGCAGGTTGAGGTCCAGCAGGATCAGGTCGTAGTCATAGACCTCGCCCAGCTCGAGGCCTTCCTCGCCGCGGTCGACCGTCTCCACCACGAACCCGCCGGCGGTCAGCATCAGCTCCAGGCTGCGGGCCATCGCCCGGTCGTCTTCAATCAGCAGCACACGCATCGTCCCAGTCCTCCTCCCCGCCAGCCGGCGGGCCATCCTGTTGCGGTGAAATCCGCCGGCGGCGCCCCTGCCCCACCGTCTCGTAGCTTTCGTGTTGGCTATCCGGCGCCCAGCTTGGCGGCCCGCCGATCCAGCGCTGCGCCGGCGACCGCCAGCAGGCGCGACATGGCGAACGGCTTGGCCATCACCGCATCGGCGCCCAGTTCTTCCGCCCATTGCAGGAACGAGCCGCTGCGCCCATAGGCGCCGCCGCCGGAGATGGCGATCACCGCCGTGGCCGCCGTCGCGCGCCGGGCCTCGATGATCACCGCGATGCCCTCGGTCTCCGGCATGACGATGTCGGTGACCATCAGGTCGGGCTTGAGCGCGCGCAGCAGCTGCACGCCCAGGCGGCCGTTGCGGGCGGAATAGGCGCGGTAGCCGGCGCGCGCGAAGCCGGCGGTGATCAGGCCCAGCAGGTCGGGATCGTCCTCCACCACCAGCACCGTGCGGCCGCGTCCGTCGCCGGTCTGCGGCGTCAGGGGCTCGACGGACCCGCGGGCCGCTGGATCCGGCGGCGGCATCTGGCTGGCCAGGGCGCCGGCGCGTTCCGCCGCCAGCAGGCCCACCCGCGCCAACTCGGCCAGCTCGCCCGCGCCCGTCAGCCGTTCGGCGAGGGATTCGCAAACCCCAAGGATCACCGACAGCAGGTTCTTCAGGTCGTGGGCGGCGCTGGCCGAGGGCGCGCCGGGATCGGCGGGGGACCGATCGAGCTTCAGGGGGGTCGGCATCGATTGCAGAAACGCCTCACAGATCACCGGTCGAGCCGGTCTGGGGAGGGGTCCTTGGCGGGCGGGCTGCGCCGCCTTGGCCGAGCTCCAGACGCGATTCGGTCTGTCCGCCGTATATGGTTAACGACAGCTCAGCTTGATCCTGCGGGACAGATTTTTGCGAATCCGGGACTCGTGGAACGTGTTCTCACAAGTCATGCGGCAGATTGTCGCAGTTTAGCGCGACAGGACGTCGCGATTGATCTTTTGAGCGGAGGAAGAGGGGATGTCCAGCCCCTCCCCCACCCAAATTGCGTGGATAACTCTATTGGACCGTTACTTGGCGATATCTGCGTCTAGAGGAGGTCCCCGCCGCAGGCCTTGGCGGTGGTGCCGTCGGCCTTGAACGCCTTGATGACGTTGCGGCCGGTGGTCCAGCGGTGCACCTCGTCCGGCCCGTCCACCAGCCGCTGCGAGCGGATGTGGGTGTACCAGCGGGCCAGGGGCGTATCGAGGCTGTAGCCCAGCGAGCCGTGCAGCTGGATCGCGGTGTCCACCACCTGGTGGACCATGTTGGCCAGGTAGACCTTGGCGATGCCGTTCTCCTGGCGCAGGTCCAGGCCCTTCTCCGCCTTGTAGGCGATGTGCAGCAGCATCAGGCGCGAGATGTAGAGCTGGGTCGCGCACTCGGCGAGCATGAACTGGACCGCCTGGCGCTCGCTGAGCGGCTTGCCGAAGGTCTCGCGGCTAGTGACCCGCTCGGCGGCCATATCCAGCGCCCGCTGGGCGAGGGCGACATTGTGCATGCCGTGGCGCAGCCGCCCGTAGGCCAGGCGGTGCTGGCCCATGTTGAAGCCGTTGCCCTCGCCGCCCAGCAGGTTCTCGGCCGGGACCTTCAGGTCCTTGATCTCGATCTCGGCGTGGCCGCCGCCCATGATGTGGCTGAGCGGCCCCTCCAGGGCCATGGTCGGGATGTCGCGCTTGATGTTGTAGCCGGGGTTCGGCAGCTCGACGATGAAGGTGGAATAGCGCTGGTGGCGCGGGGCGTCCGGGTCGGTCATGGCCATCACCAGCGCCATGTCCGCCACCGAGGCGGCCGAGGAGAACCACTTCTCGCCGTTCAGGATGTAGTTCTCGTTGCCGTCCTTGACCGCCCGGGTCTGCATGCCGGTGGCGTCGGCGCCGGCCGCCTTCTCGGTCATGGAGTAGCAGACGCGCTTCTCGCCGTTCAGCAGCGGCTTGAGGAACTTCTCCTTCTGATACTCGGTCCCGTTCTGCAGGATCGTCAGCATGGTGGCGTCGTCGGGACCCTGGGTGTTCATGGAGAGGGCGCCCAGATAGCTCTCGCCCAGCTCCATCTGCACCAGGGCGTTGGCCAGGGGCCCCAGGCCCATGCCGCCGTATTCCTTGGGGATGAAGGGGCACCAGAGCCCCTGGGCGCGCGCCTTGGTCCGCAGCTCGCCCAGCACGGTCTTGTAGTCCTCGCCGTCGATCAGCCGCTTCTCGGCCGGGATGCACTCGTCGTGCACCCATTGGCGCACCCGCTCGCGGATGGCCTTGGCTTCCGCCGGGATCTCGAAGTCGATGGACATGGGCGCTCTTCCCTACCGGTTCTTCTGAAATGTACCGTGCGGCGGCGCCGGTGCGGCAAGCAAGGGGCTTTGACCTTTGCGCCGCTCTGGCGTTCCCTTCGGGCCGGAAGGAGCCCGCCATGCAGGTGAAGCCACTGACCCCCGCCATCGGCGCCGTCGTCGAGGGCGTGGACCTCGCCCAGGGCGTCTCGAGCGACCTGGCCGGCGCGATCCGCGAGGCGCTGCTGGCCCACCAGGTGCTGTTCTTCGAGGACCAGCGCCTGACGCCCGCCCAGCACCGCGACTTCGCCGCGCGGTTCGGCGCGTTGCACACCCACCCGCTCTATCCGGGCGTGCCCGAGGCGCCGGAGCTGTTCATCCTGGACAACCACGCCGGCAACCCCACCGACAATGACGCCTGGCACACCGACGTCACCTTCATCGAGACCCCGCCCATGGGCTCGATCCTCTACGCCAAGGTCCTGCCGCCGAACGGCGGGGACACGGTGTGGGCCAATATGCGCGCGGCCTACGAGGCCCTGTCGCCCTCGATGCGCGACTTCCTGGCGGGCCTGGACGCAGTCCATGACTTCGCCCGCGGCTTCCCCACCCGCGGCGTGGTGGCCCAGGCGGCGGGCGCCGACAAGCACGCCAAGGCGGCCGAGCAGCACCCGCCGGTGATCCACCCGGTGGTGCGCACCCATCCGGAGACCGGCGCCGACGGGCTCTTCGTGAACTACGGCTTTACCGAGCGGATCAAGGGCCTGCGCCGCGCCGAGAGCGACGCGATCCTGGGCCTGCTGTTCGCCCACATCCAGAAGCCGGAGTTCCAGGTGCGCTGGCGCTGGACCCCGAACGCCATCGCCTTCTGGGACAACCGGGTGACCCAGCACTATGCGGTCAACGACTACCTGCCCGCCCGCCGGGTGATGAACCGGGCCACCATCCTGGGCGAGCGGCCCTACCACCGCTCCCGCATGCCGGCGGAGGCCCGACGTGCGTCGGCGGTGGCGGCGGAGTGACCGCTACTTCGTCCAGTAGGGCGTCTTGGCCTTGAACCAGCTCTTCGAGACCTTGCCGTACATGACCAGGTTCTGGTCCACCGCCTCGGCCACGGCGAAGTCCACCGCGGTCGAGCACAGCGAATAGGCCTCGGCCGGCGTCAGGCCCTTCTTGGCCACCAGGAACTTCACCGTCTCCTCGACGGCGTGGGTCAGGGCCACGCCCAGGTCCGGATCCATGCCCAGGATGTAGTAGTACTTGGCGTCCTCGGCGTAGGGGACGGCCATCGCCTTGCCCTCGCCCTTGTGGACGATGAACTGCAGGGTCGGCGTCATCGAGGCTTCGACCGCATTGCCCGAGACCTCGCCGTCGCCCTGCTGGGCGTGGCTGTCGCCGGTGACGAACAGGCCGCCGGGTTGGAAGACCGGCAGGTACAGCGTCGCCCCCGCCTGCAGTCGTGCGAAGTCCATGTTGCCGCCGTAGGGCCCCGGGGCGCGCGAGCCGATGCGGCGCGGATCACCCGGCGCCACGGCCATGATCCCCATGAAGGGCCCGATCGGGGTCTCGACGCCCGGGGCGTTCATGACCACGCCGCGCTTGACGTCGTACTTGATCGTCCGCTGGGCGCGGTCCTTCAGGATCGCGGGGGCCGCGCCCCCCGGCCCGACGCTGTTGACGCCGTAGGGGACGCGCGGCTCCACAGCCAGGATGCGGACCTCCAGCATGTCCCCCGGCTCGGCGCCCTCCACATAGATCGGGCCGGTGAGGATGTGGCCCGCCCAGCCGTTCTCCTTGGTGGCCTTGGCGATCGCCTTGACGTCGTCCAGCACCCCGTCGGCGGGGATCCCCGCCTGGGCGAAGAAGGCCACCGGATCCTCGGTGACGCCGCCGTGGGAGATGGTGTCGATCCGCACGCTCTGGCCGGACTTGATCTTCAGGGCGGGCGGGGTGTCGGCGGAGATGAAGCCCCGCTTCACGTTCTCCACGGTAGAGCGCAGCACATAGTCGGCCTTGACCTGGGCCAGCGTCACGCTGGGCGCCCCCAGCAGGGCGGCGGTGAGGGTCAGGGCGCGGAAGGTCGCCGTCATCGAGGGCCTCTTTCGGGGAAGCGGCGTCCGCGCGCGGCGGACGCCGGGCTGCGGGGTCAGTAGGAGACGCGGACGCCGAACTTGAAGCTGCGGCCGATCAGGTCGTAGGCGCTGCCGTTGATGCTGACAGCGACGATCGGCGGCTGCTTGTCGAACAGGTTGTCGACGGTGACATAGGCCTGGACCTTGCGGTCGGGCCGGTCGATGACCGCGTACTGCAGGTTGGCGTACCAGTAGGTCGCCTCGGGCCAGATGTTCTGGTTCACCGAGTTGGAGAGCGCCGCCGTCGCCAGGTACTCGGGCGTTCCGGGCGTGAGGCCGTCGAGGCCCACAGCCGTGGCGCTGAAGCGGATCTTGGAGGTGTAGCGCACCGTCAGCGTGCCGGTGAACGGGCCCTCGCGATAGCTCGCCTGCCCGTTCCACGACCAGGTCGGCGTGCCGGCGAGGCCCGAGGAGTCGATGTCCGTGGTGGGCGTGATGGTGCGATACTTGGCGATCCGGCTGCCCAGGGCGCGCAGGGTCAACTGGCCGGGGAGGTTCAGGTCCTCCATCGGCACGGCGTAGGCCACCTCGACGTCGAAGCCGTGGGTCTTCAGCGCGTTCAGGTTCTGCTGCGGCACGTTCACCCGGCTGACGCCCACCGGGCTCGACGGATCCAGCACCACGAACTGCGACAGCACCGGGTCGTGCTTCAGCAGCACGGCGTCCAGGATGTCCTGCACGTTCTGGGTCGAGATCACGTCGCGGATCTTGATGTTCCAGTAGTCGACCGAGACGCGCAGGCCGCGGCTCCAGCCCCACTGCGGCTGGAACACCACGCCCCCGGTGGTGGTGTCGCCGGTCTCCGGGATCAGGTTGGGGTTGCCCACGGTGTTCGACTTGGTGAAGCCCGAGGCCCCGGTCGCCCGGTTGACGACGTTGGGATTGCCCTCCGAGCCCGGGTTGAACAGCTCGTTGATGTTGGGCGCCCGGATGTCGCGCGAGCGGGTGGCGCGGAAGCGCAGGAAGTCGGTGACGTCCCAGACGCCGCCCACCTTCCAGGTGGTGACCGCGCCGGAGGTGGAATAGTCGGTGCGCCGGGCCGCGCCGTTCAGGTCCAGGGACTTGGCGAAGGGCATGTCGCGGAACACCGGCACGCCCACTTCGCCGTAGATCTCCTTCACATTGATCGCCCCGGTGTAGAGCGAATAGTTCTGGTTCATCAGCGCCAGCTTCTGGCAGTCGGGGCAGTTGACCACGTCGGCCGTGTCGCGCCGCCACTCCAAGCCCGCGGCCACCGACACGTCGCCTGCCGGCAGGTGGAAGGGCGCCCCGGCGATGTTGGCCGCCACGTCGTACTGGCGGAACTCCATGTCCGCCTGGGACGCGGAGTTGAAGTAGGCCAGCGCCCCCAGGTTCTGCGAAGTGTTGGTCCCGAAGATGTTGTAGGGCACGCAGCCCGGGGACAGGTTGGCGATCAGGCGCGCCTTCACGATGGCGTTCTGGGCGTTGAAGTACGGATCGGTGGCGACCGGCCCGCACATGGGCTTGCCGTCCGGCCCGGTGACCACATAGGCCGAGTGGTAGAAGTCGGCCTCGCGCGGGGTGTTGTGGATGTCGGGCGCGAAGGTCGCCTTGCCCGCCCCGCCGCCGATGTCCCACTTCCAGTCGCCGAAGATCTCGCCCTTGATGCCGGTGTCGAACTGCAGGGTCTCGGTGCGGTTGCGCGAGGCGATCGAGCCCAGGTCGTCGTGGCGGGTGGCCGAATAAGTGAACTTGTTGACGCCCGCCTTCTTCATCGCCGCCACCACCGAGGGCGGCAGGAACGGGTTGTCGATCTGAACGGTGTAGTTGTTGAAGTTCGGCACCCGCGCGCCGAACGAGCGGCCATAGGTGTGCAGCACGCCATACTGCAGCTGGGCGAAGGCCACGAGCGACGGGGTGAACTCGTACTCGACCCGCGTCAGGGCCGCGCCGCGCTTGTACTGGGCCCGCAGGAACTGGTCGGGGTTTTCGACGCTGCCGTAGTTGCCGCTGCCGATCATCTCGGTGCCGCCGACGATGCTGCCGTACTGGAACGGATAGGTCGTGCCGTTCTCGCCGAACGCCAGGCCCTTCAGCGGCCCGGACGTGATCAGGCCGCTGGCGTTGTAGGCCGCAGTCTCCACGTGGTTCAGGATCAGGGTGGCCGGCAGGCCCGCGGCCCGGTTGGCCGGCAGCGACATGGCCCCCGGCTCCAGCTGCCCCCAGCTGCGGGCGTACATGTTCCCCGTGCCCTGGCTGTCGGTGTAGTCGCCGCCGATGATGAAGTGGCCGCGGCCGCCCATGAAGCTGTGGCCGAAGGCGAACGACGGATTGTATTCCTGGTTGTCGCCGCGCTGGCTGACGCCGAAGCGCATGTCAGCGGTGAAGCCCTCCAGGTGGTTCTTCAGGATGAAGTTCACCACGCCGGCGACCGCGTCCGAGCCGTAGGCCGCCGAGGCGCCGCCGGTGACGATGTCCACCCGCTCGATCAGGCTGGTCGGGATCAGGTTGGTGTCGAACACCGCCGTCGGCGCGTCGGGCACGTGCCGGCGCCCATTGACCAGCACCAGGGTGCGCACCGAGCCGAGGCCGCGCAGGTCCAGGTTGGCCTTCGAGGCGCTCTGGGCGCCGGTGGAGTTCACGCTGGGGCCGGACGTGCCCTTGAACGTGGGGATATCGCGGATCACCTCGAACACACTGCTCGCGGCGCGTTGCTTGAACTGGTCGGCCCCGACCTGGGTCACCGGCGTCGGCGCCGTGAACCCGCCCACCTGAAGGTGGGAGCCCGTGACCACCACCTCCGACACGTCCGCTGGCGTCGTCTCCGCCAGCGCAGCCGTCGCCGCCAGGGCGCCCGCCGACGCACTGGCCAGCAGGAGCCCAACCTTGAACCGCAACATCCCCAAATCCCCCAAGTCGCCACATGGCCTCTTGGGCGCGTCCCCCCCAGGACATGGTCCGCCAGCCGCCCGGCCCCCAAGCCAGGGCGTCACGTCGAACCTTGACCAGACGCTAGGCAGCGACCGCCGATCGCCGAACGACAATCGGCGCAAGCGGGTGCTTGGCGGCGTGAGGCGCCCGCTGGCTGCACAGATCGCCGTCTTTTCCAGCAAGTTTTGGGATCGACCGTTGCAGTTGACGCAAGGTTCAGCGCGCCAGGATTGCGTTCATCGGCGCCGCTATCGGCAAGCGCGATATGTGTCCGCATCGCAACTTTTGCACTGCACTATCGCAGTTGCGGTAACATATTCTGTACTCAAGCGCTTTCGCGGATCGCCTAATTTTGCATCGCGCCTGCGAGTGCAAAATTTCAACAATTTCGGACTGTGATCATGAATTCACCAAATCCTTAAGGCACTATGGTTCTATCGATTACTTTGAATTGACTTGCCATCGGCAGATGGCGCGCGCACCGTCCATGCGTCGCCACAAGAGCGGCCGCCCTCGGGCGAGACGATGGAGGAAGATCTTGCTCAAGATGCTTTGCCTTGCCGCGGGTTTGCTGGCCAGCGGCCCCGCCCTTGCCGCCAGCGAACCGCTCCCGGCCCAGCTTGCGGTCTCCACCGCCGGCGTCGACTTGCAGGACCCGGTCGCCGTCCAGGCGCTCTACGCCCGCCTGCATGCGGCGGCTGGCGCGGTCTGCGACGGCTATGCGGTCAATTCGCGCGTCTCCGCGGCGGACGTCGCCTGCGCCGACCGCGCGCTCGCCCAGGCCGTCCAGGCCTTGAACGCGCCGCTGCTCACCGCGCTCTACACGGGCGCGGCCAGCCAGCGCGACAGGACCACCCTCGTCAGGCGTTGAGCGCCTGTTCGGTGGCTTCCATCTCATCGCGGATCCAGTCGTGGCCGCTGGTGACCATCACCCCCTCCAGGGCCGAGATGTGACCACGCAGACGATCGCGGATGTCCTTCGGCACGTCGTCGCGCGTGGCGATCCAGCGGGCGATCTGGTGGACCGCAAAGGCGCTATGCAGGGCCAGCTTGTCGCGGTCCTCTTCGGAAAGCTTCATGGTCGGGCTCCAAAGGTGCGGTGTGACCATAACACCTGAGCCGCGGGAGGGGATCACCCCTTCGCCATCGGCTCAGGCCAGGCCCAGCGCCCGCAGCACCGCGCCCTGGTCGAAATAGGGCCGCTCGCAGACGATCCGGTCGCTGCCCGGCGCGAACTCGAAGCTGGCCGCGATGCGCACGCGGAACGTCTTGCCCGTCGCCTCGACCACCCCGGTCGGCAGGCGCAGCGGACCCAGGTGGGTGCCGGTCAGCCAGAACTCCACCAGCACCGTGTCGCCGCCGTGGGCGATGGCGATCACCTCGTTGCCCTGGTCCGGGAACGGTGTGCGCGAGGCCGCGAAATACCGGCGCACCGCGTCCTCCCCGTCGAACACCTGGCCGGCGCCGTACATCTCGTAGCGCGGGTGGGCGAAGGTGGCGATCACCGCATCCCAGTCGTGCTCGCATTCCAGCCGCATGTGGTCGCGGACCACCTGCAGGCGGGCGTCCGCCAGGGCCTGGCCTTCCATCACGACACCGCCGCCAGCTTGGGCGGCCGCGGCAGGTCGTGGGCCGTCGCGATGCGCTCCTGGAACCAGGCCACGCCGGTCTCGTGCTTCGGCGAGAGCACGCCCCCGCGGTAGACGCCGGCCTCGAGGTTGCGCTGCACCTCCTCGCACACCTGCAGGTCCTGGGCGGTGACGAGGTCGGAGACCGCCAGCATCTGCGACAGCTCCGCCGTTCGCGCCGGATCGAAAAAGTAGAAGTAGTCCAGCCGCGTCTCGGCCGGGCCCACCGCGGTCATCCGCTCCATCATATAGCCGTGGCGGTAGACATTGATGCCGAGGTTGGGCCACAGCCAGCCCCAGAGACCCCCATAGACCGAGCGGTCCCGCGGCGGGGCGGCGGCGAACACTACGTCGCCCTCGATCTCGGTGCGGTAGTCGGCGACCACGATGTCCTGGTCGAACTCCGGATGCACCATCGGCAGGTGGTAGCCCTCCAGGTAGTTCTCCACATAGGTCTTCCAGTTGCAGCCGATGCGATGGGTGCGGGTCTCCACCAGCGGGAAGGCCGCTTGGCCTTCCGCCCAGCGCGCCGCCAGCGGGGCCATCAGGCTCGCGAGCGCCTCGGCGGACAGCTCCAGGTTCACGAACAGCAGGCCGCGCCAGGCCTCCACGCGGATCGGGAACAGGCCGTACTGGCGCGGGTCGAACCCTGCGGAGGCGCCGAAGTCGACCGCGTTGCGCAGCCGCCCGTCCAGGGCGTAGCGCCAGCCGTGGTAGCGGCAGGTGAAGGCCTCGCCGCAGTTGCCGGTCCCGTCGGCGACCAGAGCGCCGGCCCTGTGGCGGCAGACGTTGTGGAACGCCGCCAGCTCGCCGTCGGCCTTGCGCACCACCACCACCGGCGCGCCGCCGACGACATCGGCCAGGTAGTCGCCCGCGGCGGGGAGCTGGGTCTCATGGCCCAGGAACTGCCAGGTCCGTCGCAGAACCGCAGTGCGGTCGTTGCGCAATGACTCGTCGCCCCGATAGAGCTCGACCGGCAGCATGGGCCCTCCTGGGATTGCTTTTGGCCGAGCCTACCGACGCCGCAGCCAAAGATACAGAAGGGCGGCGCAGGCGAGCGGGACGAGCGCCAGCGCCAGTTCGAGCGGCTTGGCCGAGGCTGCGAGCGCGAGCGCGGCGGCGATGGCCAGCACCGCCGTCGTCACGATGGCCGCGCGTCGCGCCGTGCCCGGCCCGCTGATGCGGATCAGCGACACGCCCGCCAGCACATAGCAGTAGAGCGTCAGCAGCACCGAGACATTGGCCAGCACCGAGAACTGTTGCCCCAGGGTCGGAGAGACCGTCCCGATCGCCATCAGGCTGGTAAGGATCCCCATGGCCAGCAGGTTCGGCGCCGAGGACCGCTCGCCGGGCCGGGTGCGGAACAGGGCCGGAAACATGCCGCCGTCCGCCGCCGTGCGCGTGGTCTCGGCCGAGACCAGGGTCCAGCCCGTCAGGCAACCCAGCGCCCGCAGGAGCGCGCAGGTGGCGATCAGCGCGCCGACCCCGACGCCGAAGGCGGTCCGCGAGGCGTCGGCGAACGGCGCCGAGGAGGCCGCGAGCGCCCCCGCTGGCAGGATCCCCATCAGCACCGTGCAGGCGGCGATATAGAGCACCGCCACGCCTCCCACTCCCAGCAGGGTCGCGCGCGGCACGTTGCGGGCCGGATCGCGGACGACTCCCGCGACGGCGGCCGCGCATTCGATGCCGAGGAACCCCCAGAACGCCGTCAGCCCCGAGGCGCCGACCGCCTGGGTCAGGCCCAGGCCTTGCGGGTTCCAGTTGGCCAGGAACATCGCCGGATGGAAGGCCAGCCATCCGAACACCGCGGCGAGCACGACCGGCAGCAGGCCGACGCCAAGCGTAACCCCCTCCACCCGGGCGACCATGCGAGGTCCGATCCAGGCGGCCGCCACCGCCACCCAGATGAAGGCCAGGGTCAGCGGCAGCCGCGCCGCATGGGTCGCCAGGCCCGGGACCAGGTAGCCCACCGATCCCGCCAGGGCGACGCCCAGCGCGGCGTCCCCCACCCAGTTGTTGCTCCAGTAGGCGACCCCGCACTGCACGCCGAAGAAGCGGCCGAGCCCGGCCTCCACATAGTCGGGAAGTCCCTTGGCCCGCGGCGCCGCCGGCCCCAGCCAGACAAAGACGCCGGCGATGGCCAGCGCGGCGAGGCTTGCGGCCACCCAGCCCAGGATCGAGATCGAGCCCACCGCGCCCATGGTGGCGGGCAGCAGATAGACCCCCGAGCCGACCATGGAGCCGGTGACCAGGGCCGCGGCGCCCCAGACGCCGATGGAGCCGTGTCGGCCCTTCGCGGGCGCCTGCGAGCCTGCCACCGCTTCCGCCAACGCCATTCCCCCCGCACCGAGACCGGACTATGGCCGGTTCACGGGGCCGCGCCTAGCGAGCGCCCAAATCCCGGGCTTGACTGGCTGGACTACGGGCGTAACCTCCGATCAACTACGGGTGTAAGATGTCGAAGATCTCCGGCGCCGAAAGCCACATCATGGCGGCCCTCTGGGACCAGGGCGCGATGACGGCCGAGGAGATCGTCCAGACCGTGGGGCCGCCCCAGGCCTGGGGCGAGGCGACGGTGAAGACCCTGATCAACCGCCTCCTGAAGAAGAAGGCCATCGCCTCGGAGCGGTCCGGCGGGCGGGCGCTCTACCGCCCCATCGTCAGCCGCGAGGACTATGTGACGGGCGAGAGCCAGGGCCTGCTCGACCGCCTGTTCGGGGGCGAGATCGCCCCGCTGGTCGCCCACTATGCGCGCCACCGCGCCCTCTCGGCCGAAGAGCTGGCACGGCTCAAGTCCCTGATCGCGGAGCTGGAGACCGATGACGACTGACGTCCTCGCGACCGTCTTGCGCATGAACCTGGCCGGCGCCGCGGCCGTGGCGGCCGTGCTGGCGCTCCGCCTTCCCGCCCGGCGAATGTTCGGGCCCGAACTCGCCTACCGCCTTTGGGCCGCGCCGCCGCTCGCGGTCCTGGGCGCCCTGCTGCCGGCCCGGCCGGGAGACCTGGACCAGGCCGCGTCCGGCCTGCCGCCGGCCGTGCAGCAGGTGTCCGTGCCGCTGCTCGCCTTCTGGGCCGCCGGCGTTGTCCTCGCCATCGCCGCCCTCGCACTCGCCCAGGCCCGGTTCCTCGCCGCCGCGCGCGTGGGACACGGCGGCCCGGCAGTGGTGGGCGTGATCGCGCCGCGCATCGTCATGCCGGCCGACGACGGGACCTATACCGAGGCCGAGCGCGAGCTGATCCGGGCGCACGAGCGCGAGCACCTGGCCCGGCACGACCCGCGGGCCGGCGCCCTCTGCGCCACCCTGCAGGCGCTCTGCTGGTTCAATCCCCTCGCGCATCTGGGCGCCCACGCCATGCGGCTCGACCAGGAGCTGGCCTGCGACGCGGCCGTGCTGCGCCGCCGCCCGCGCGACCGGGCGCTCTACGCCCGCACCCTGCTGAAGACCCAGCTGGCGGCCCAGGCCCTGCCCTTCGGCTGTCGTTGGCCGGCCAGCGGCCCGCATCCCCTGGAGGTGCGCGTGGGCCTCCTGAAGGCGCCGGTGCGCTACGAGGGCCTGGCCGGACACCTCCTGATCACCGGCGGGCTCGCCGTCGTCGCCCTGGCCGCCTGGACGGCCCAGCCGCCGGCGCCCCGCCATCTGACGCCGATCGAGGTGCGCTGGGCCCAGGAGCACCACGGCGCCATGTCGGTGCTGCTGATCCGCGCGCCCACCGACGACCGCCGCGCCCTCGCCGAGAGCGACTGAGCGATGGCGGCTTGACAGTGCGCGGCATCGTTGTAGCGTTCAGACTACGACTGTAAAATAGACCACCCGCCTCGGAGCGCAGACGGATGAGCGACCTGAACGCCTTCTTCGGTCCCGATCCCGCCGCCGCCCTGGCCATGGCCTTCCTCAAGGCCAACCTGGTGGCCGCGGTCGTGGTGGCGCTCGTGGCGGTCGCCCGGATCCCGGCCCGCCGCATCTTCGGCGCCGCCGCGGCCTATGACCTGTGGCTCGCGCCGCCGCTGGCGGGCCTGGCGGCGCTCGTCGGCGCCTTCATCCCCGGCGACAGCGACCAGCGGGCGGTGAGCCTGGCGGCGCACCCGCCGCATCTCGCCCTGGCCGCGGGCGTCTGGGCCCTGGTCGCCGCCGCCATCGCCGCCGCCTTCGCCATCGCCCAGCTTCGCTTCGTGGCGGCCGCCCGCCGCGGCGAGAGCGGGCCCGCGGCCGTGGGCTTCATCTCGCCCCGCATCATCCTGCCGGCCGACGACGGCAGCTACACCCCGGCCGAGCGCGACCTGATCCGCGCCCATGAGCGCGAGCACGTGGCGCGCAAGGACCCGCGCGCGGCGGCCGTGGCCGCGCTCGGGCAATGCCTCTGCTGGTTCAACCCGCTGGTCCACCTGGCCGTGCACCTGATGCGCCTGGACCAGGAGCTGGCCTGCGACGAGGCGGTGGTGCGCCGCCGGCCCTGGGCCCGCGCCCTCTACGCCCGCACGCTGCTGAAGACCCAGTTGGCCGGCCAGCCCCTGCCGTTCGGCTGCTACTGGCCCGCGCGCGGCCGCCACCCCCTGGAGGTGCGCATCGAGCGGCTCAAGGCTCGCGCCCACACTGCGCCCCGCGGCAAGGGCGGCGCGCCGATCATGGCGCCGCCGGTGGACGCCATCCGGCCCTGAGCCCCGCGTCCTTGAGCCAGGCATTGCGCCGCGTCACCGGTTGACCCGGCCGCCGGCCGCCTTAGCTTCCCGCCGAACACAGCGGGAGAGACGCCATGCCGGAAGCCATCCTCGAGCCTGAGCTGCCGATCGTCGACCCGCACCACCATCTCTGGGACCGGCGCATCAACCCGCCCTACGATTCCCCCGACCACCCCTTCATGACCGCCATCGAGCCGGCCCGGCGCTATCTGCTGGACGAGCTCCTGGCCGACACCCGCAGCGGCCACAACGTCGTCGCGACCGTCTTCGTGGAATGTGGCGCGTTCTATCGCGCCGATGGCCCGCCCGAGCTGCGGCCGGTGGGCGAGACCGAGTTCGTGGCCGGCCAGGCGGCCATGAGCGCCAGCGGCATCTACGGCCCGACCCGCGCCTGCGCCGGCATCGTCGGCCGCGCCGACCTGCTGCTCGGCGACGGGGTCAAGGCGGTGCTGGAGGCGCACCTCCGCGCCGGCGGGGGGCGCTTCCGCGGCATCCGCAACTCCGCCTCCTGGGACGAGGACCGCAACGTCCTGGGCCCGCTGCATCGGCTGGAAGCCGGGCTCTACCTGCGGGACGATTTCCGCGCCGGGTTCAGGCACCTGGCGCCCCTGGGCCTCTCCTTCGACGCCTGGCTGCTGGAGCCGCAGCTGCCCGACCTGATCGACCTGTCGCGCGCGTTCCCGGACACCACCATCGTCCTCGACCACGTGGGCACGCCCCTGGGCCGCGGCAGCTACACCGGCAAGCTGGCCGAGCGCTTCCCGACCTGGAAGGCCAATATCCAGGACCTGGCCAAGTCTCCGAACGTGGTGGTGAAGCTGGGCGGCCTGGCCATGGCCTTCTGCAACTTCCCCTCGTTCCTGGCCGAACCCCGGGCGCCGTCCGAGCAGCTGGCCGAGGAGTGGCGCCCCTATATCGAGACCTGCATCGAGGCGTTCGGACCCGAGCGCTGCATGTTCGAATCCAACTTCCCCGTCGATATGGGCAGCTGCAGCTACGCGGTCCTGTGGAACACCTTCAAACGCATCGCCGCCGGTGCCTCGGTCGCGGAGAAGGCGGCGCTGTTCTCGAAGACGGCCAGCCGCGTGTACCGGCTCTGATCCAATCCCTCCCCTTTATGGGGAGGGACAGGCGCCGCAGGCGCCAGGGTGGGGAGGCCACGACCGGGCGCCGAGCCCAGTCGACTATTCCCCACCCGTCTCGCTGCGCTCGCCACCCTCCCCATGAAGGGGAGGGATCGCCCTCAGTACCGCGCCTCTACCGCCGCCACGCCCCACTTCGGCGGCGGGGGGACATACGCCCGGAACGCCGCGATCGCCGCGTCCGTGCTGTCGGCATAGATCAGCATGTCCACGTACTGCTGGGCGATGAAACCCTTGTCGGCCATCTGCTGCACGGTCTGGCGCAGCAGGTCGTAATAGCCGGCCACGTTGACGAAGGCGCAGGGCTTGGCGTGGAAGCCCAGCAGGGCCCAGGTCCACTGTTCGAAGAACTCCTCGAAGGTGCCCGGCCCGCCCGGCAGGCTGAGGAAGGCGTCGCCCAGCTCGGCCATCGTCCACTTGCGCTCGTGCATGGAGTTGACGACCCGCAGTTCGGTCAGGCCGCGGTGGGCGATCTCCTGGTTCACCAGGTCCTGGGGCATGACACCGATCACCTTGCCGCCGGCCGCCAGGGCCGCGTCCGCCACAGCCCCCATCAGCCCCACCTTGCCGCCGCCGTAGACCAGCGTCAGGCCCGCCTCGGCGATCGCGGTCCCGCAGGCGATGGCCGCCGCCATGAACCGCGGATCGGTCCCCGGCGAGGAGCCGCAATAGACGCAGATGCTCTTCACGTGACGACCTCGGGGGCGAGCTGTTGCGAAAGGGTCGCTCCCTTAGTCGGTTTGTGCGCCAGTGTCACGACGACTGGCCTTGGCCAAAATCCGCCGCTACAACTTGCTCTGCGGCCCGTCACCCACGATTGGCCGGGCGCCGACCTGTGGGCGGTGAGGCACTTCTATCTCGGTAGGTTACGACGAATGGCGAGCGGCACGGTCAAGTGGTTCAATACGGCCAAGGGTTTCGGTTTTATCCAGCCCGACGATGGTGGATCTGACATCTTCGTCCACATTTCTGCGCTGAACCAGGCAGGGCTCGACGCCCTGAACGAAGGCGACAAGGTGGACTACGAGCTCGAGCAGGATCGACGCTCGGGCAAGCTGGCGGCGACGCAGATCGTCGTGACGGCGCAGGGCGCTCCGGCGCCGCGGCGGTCCCCCGGCGGCTTCGGCGGCGGCGGCGATCGCGGCGGCTACGGTGGTGGCGGCGGCGGTTACGGCGGCGGTGGCGGCGGCTACGGCGGTGGTGGCGGCGGCTTCGGCGGCGGCCGGGACCGTGGCTTCGGCGGCGGCGGCGGCGGCGGCGGTGCGGATCGCCCGCGCGGCGTGGTGGCCGGCTCCGGCTCCGGCACGGTGAAGTGGTTCAACCCCACCAAGGGCTTCGGCTTCATCAAGCCCGAGGGCGGCGGCCAGGACATCTTCGTCCACATCTCGGCGGTCGAGCAGGCGGGTCTCTCCGGCCTGAACGAAGGCCAGACGGTGAACTTCGACCTCGAGCAGGACCGGCGCAGCGGCAAGACCTCTGCGACCAACCTGAAGGTCACCGGCTAAGATTTCGGCGGGGCCTGCGCAAGCGGGCCCCGTTCCGGTTCCGGCCGCGCTGAACTTGCCGGCCGCCAACGCGTTGAAAACGCTCGTACCGAGGATGGCCTCGCGGAGCGTTTGGGACATGCGTACCCTGATCACCCTCGCCCTGTGCGGCGCCGTCGCCGTTCCAGGCCTGGCCGTGGCGCAATCCGTCGCGCCCGCCGCCGAGGGCGAACTCGCCCCCAA
This sequence comes from Caulobacterales bacterium, assembly GCA_019510435.1. Classification (GTDB taxonomy): domain Bacteria; phylum Pseudomonadota; class Alphaproteobacteria; order Caulobacterales; family Caulobacteraceae; genus Phenylobacterium. Next base: position 205,637 of record JAEKKJ010000009.1, read on the forward strand.
CCAGCCCCCCTTCTCCGATCCGGTGGCGGCCCCGCCCCCGCCGATGACGGCCCGGCCGGCGCCCAAGGTCGAAGCGGCGAAGATCACGCCTCCGGCGCCCCAGGGCCCGACCACCGTCGCCCCCGTCATCGTGGAGGCCAAGTCGCAGCCCGAGTCCTCCGACATGACCCGCAAGGTGGCGGTCACTGTCGGCGGCGTCCTGGGCGGCGTGGCCGGCGCGGCCGGCGGCCCGGTCGGCAAGTTCGCCGGCTCACTGGTCGGCAAGCACCTGGCCAAGAGCCTGGTGGACAAGAAGGAGCCCGACACCCCGCAGCTGGACGTGACCCAGGTCGCGAGCTCGCAAGGCGCCCCCTCCGCCGCCGACGCCGGCAAGCCCGCCCTCGCCGAACCGGCCACCGCGCCAGCCCTGGTCGCGGTGTCGGACCCGCGGGCAAGCCAGCCTTAGAGGTGGTTAGAGACCTGGGTAGCGCGGCGGTGCGCCCTCAAGTCTTCCCCCTCTGGGGAAGCGTAGGGGCCAAGTCCCTGCCGCCCTAAGGCCCCGCCCACGCCGGCGACAGCCGCGCCCGGCCGCCGCCCGGTAGCTTGGCCACATACGGCCCGAAGCGCAGGTCGGGGTCCATGTAGTCGGTGGAGACGTACTGCGCCCCGGAGGCGAAGGCCGCCGCCTGGCGCGCGATGTCGTTGCGGCGGGCCTCGGCGGTGTCGGCGTCGGCGCGGGTGCGCACGATGATCCCCGCCTTCACCGCCGCGCGGATGCGGTCCGCCAGCTCCACCGGCTCGTTCAGGGTGACGTAGCCGGCGGCCGGCGAGCGCTCGTCGATGTTCACGAACATCGCCCGCCCCTCCAGCGACTTGCGGCCGCCGCGATAGACCGCAACCACGTCCGGCGCCTCGTCCATGGCCAGCATGATCTTGCCGCGCGCGGCCTTGAGCTTCGGCCAGGCCCCTGCGGCCACCGCCTCGCGCAGGGTCTTGTGGCGCCCCTGGACCAGGTCGGGCGTGATCAGCTCGCCCGGCTTGAACACCGAGCGGATCTCCGCGTCGGCGGCATCCATCGCCTTGGCGTCGAACGGCAGGAGCGGCGTCGCGCCCGGGACCTTCAGCTGGTCCTGCTTCAGGTTGAAGATGATCAGGATCGGCACGTGGTCCGGGTGGGCCTTCGACCAGGTCCGCACCTCGCGCAGGCAGTCGACCAGCAGGGTGCAGACCGCGCGGTAGTCCAGGTCCGGGATATGGATCACCTTCATTCCCGGCTTGGCCATGGCCGACAGGTCGTAGGGCGTAGTGTCCGGCGTCATCTTGCGGCCCAGCGGCTGGGAATAGCGGCCGCCCTGCGGGTCGTAGACGAAGTCCAGCTCCAGCTGCCGCGCGCCGTCGTCCAGCTGTTCGGTCAGGGGCTTGTGGCTGTAGTCCAGGCTGTCGGCGCCCTTCGGATTGATGGCGCGCAGCTTGGCCATCTCGGCCGGGGCGATGGCCAGCTTGTAGCTGTTGTGGGTGCCGATCACCTGGATGGCGTTCATCGGCAGGGCGTCGACCGCGGCGCGGGTGCAGCCCGGCTGGCCCGACGGGCGCTCGAGGTCGCAGGCAGGCGAGACGGCGGCGGCGTGGACCGCGGCGGCGGCAAGCAGGGTGGCGAGCATGACGTCATCCTTGAAACTGGAACGCGAACAATACGGTGACGCTCAGCGCCAGGGAATGAGCTCCGGCTCGGCCGGGAAGCGCCCCGCCAGGATCGGCGGCAGGCGCTGGGCCAGCCCTGGCGGGAACACCGGCTCCTCGGTCGCGGCCAGGTCGCCGTGCGTCCACCAGCGGATATCCTCGATCAGCTCGCGCTCGATCTCGGTCCAGAGCGCGCGGTCCGGCTCAGCCCCCTCGCAGCGCGCCACCAGGTAGCATTCCTTGAACAGCGTCGGCTCCGGCATGCGCATGACGCCCTCGCGCACCCAGACCACCGGCCCCAGCACGAAGTCGGCGATGCCCGTCTCCTCCCGGATCTCCCGCGCGGCGGCCTCCACATAGGTCTCGCCCGGCTCCACCCCGCCGCCCACGGTGAACCAGGCCCCGGGGCGATCCTTGGCGGCGGGCAGGCGGCCCTTGAGCAGCAGGATGCGGTCTGCGGCGTCCAGCAGCAGCACGCGGGCGGTTGGTCGTTCGGGGAGCAAATCGGTCACGGCGGCGCGAGCTTATTCGCTGCGCCGGCGACGGGAAGGGCCCGGACACCCGATTTTAAGCTCCCGCAGGCACGCTCGCGCCGAGGGAGATAGCGGCTTGTCCACAGCACACCGGTTCCTGGGGTTCGGCTTCGCGGCCGCCGACCTGCTGCTGGAGATCCACAGCAGCGGGCGGGTCAACTTCGCGCTCGGGGCAGGCGAGGCCGTGCTGGGCGTCAGCGACCAGGCCCTGGCGGGCAAGTCCTGGACCGCCCTGGTGCACGCCGACGACCATCCGATGGTGGAGGCCCTGTTCGCCGGCCTGGACGATGGAACGCGCGCGGGCCCGGTGGTCGTCGGTGTCGTCACCGCGGAGGGTCCGCCGACCCGCTTCGCCAGCCTCACCGCCATTCGCCTGCCGCAGAACCAGGACGCCATCTCCTGCTCGCTGTCCCGCGCCGGCAACCGCGGCGCCGCCAGTCTGCAGAGCCGCGAGGACTTCGAGGCGCGCGCCGCCGAACTGCTGGCCGGCGCCACCCAGGACCTGAACCTCGCCTTCGTGGAGCTGGCCGGGCTCACCAAGGCCAAGGCGAGCGCCCGCGACCCGGCGCGGCTGCAGGCCCTGCTGGCCGGCGTCCTGCGCGCCCAGGCCTACCGCGGCGAGGCCGCCACCGCCCTGGGCGGCGAGCGCTACGCCCTGGTGCGCGGCAGCGACGAGCCGGTCGAAGCCCTGGTCGATCGCATCACCCGCGCCCTGCAGAGCTCCGGCGTACAGGGGGTGGTCGCCGAGACCGCCTCGGTCTCCATGTCCGGCGGGGGCCGGCCGAAACAGGTGGCCGCCGCCATCCGCTACGCCCTGAACCTGGTGCTGGAGGACGGGCTTTCCCAGCCGTTGCCGGAGAACCTTTCGGCGGCCTTCGACCAGGCGATGCAGGCGACCCTCTCCAAGGCGGGCGACCTCGGCGCGGCGATTAAGGACCGGCGCTTCCAGCTGGTCTTCCAGCCCGTCGTCGGTCTCAAGACCGGCGCCCTGCACCACCACGAGGTGCTGGTCCGCTTCGGCGACCAGCGCAGCCCCTTCCCCACCATCCGTATGGCCGAGGAGATGGAGCTGATCGAGGCGCTGGACGGGGCCGTGCTGGAGGAGACCCTGGCGGTGCTCAAGCGCAAGCCGGCGCTCAGCCTCGCGGTCAATGTCTCCGGCCGCAGCCTGATGAGCGAGGGCTATGTCGCCCGCGCGATCGGGCTGATCGCGGCCGCGCCCGACGTCCGCGGCCGGCTGCTGTTCGAACTCACGGAGAGCGCGGCGGTGGAGGACCTGGGCATGGCGGACCGCCATATCCAGGCCCTGCGCCAGGCCGGCTGCGAGGTGTGCCTGGACGATTTCGGGGCGGGCGCCGCCTCGCTGGCCTATCTGCAGCAGCTGACCCTCGACATCCTGAAGATCGACGGCCGCTACATCCGCGACCTGCAGCACGGCGGACGCGAGGCCACCTTCGTGCGCCACCTGGTCAACATGTGCGGCGAGCTGGGGGTGCGCACCCTGGCCGAGATGGTCGAGACGCCCGAGGCCGAGGAGGCGGTGCGCCTCGCCGGTGTCGATTTCGCCCAGGGCTGGCTCTACGGCCGCGCCACCGAAACGCCGGTCGAGGAACTGGCCGCGGTCAGCCGCGGACCGGCCCGCGGCGACGGGCGCCTGGCCGTCCGCCTCGCCGCCGATCGCCGCAAGGAATGGGGTTGAGGCCCGTCACATTGTCTTGATGAGCCCCGCGCGGCGTTTGTGCTGCGGCGAAACCGGGGCGTAGGGTTCCTTCCAGAGGGCGGCGTCGGCTGACCCAGCCGGTCAACGACCGTCCATAACCCGCGCTTCCGGCGCCCCACTCTCCCGCATGCGGGCGCCCAGAGCGCCCGAGGTGATGGGAGAAGCGACCATGGCAATCCAGGACAAGGGGTCGGTTCGGGCGCTCGCGCTCGTCGGCCCCACAAGCGCCGGCAAGACCGCCCTGATGGAAGCCCTGCTGGAGGCCGCGACGGGCCAGGCGGTGCGGCCGGGCGAGGTCGGCGACAGCTCGCCCGAGGCTCGCGCGCGCGGCCATTCGGTGGAGCTCAACCTGGCCGGGTTCGAGTTCATGGGCGACCGCTACGTGGTCGTCGACTGCCCCGGCTCCCTGGAATTCTGCGCCGAGGTGGACGCCGCCGTTCCGGCCGTCGACCTGGCGATCGTGGTGGCCGATCCCGATCCCGCAAAGGCGATCCTGCTGCAGCCGACGCTGCGCGAGCTGGAGCGGATGGGCGTGCCCCACGCCCTCTTCATCAACAAGATGGACCAGGCCCGCGGCAGCCTGCAGGAGCTGCTGGACGCCCTGGCGCCGGTCTCCTCGGCCCCGCTGGTGGCCCGCCAGATCCCGACGGTGCAGGACGACAAGGTCACCGGCTACATCGACCTGGCCCTGGAACGCTGCTTCGTCTACCGGCCGGGCAAGCCCTCAGAGCAGATCGAGATCCCCGGCGACCTCAGGCAGGTCGAGGCGGATGCGCGCTTCCACATGCTGGAGCAGATGGCCGACTTCGACGACGAGCTGATGGAACAGCTCCTGTCCGACGTCACCCCCAGCCGCGACGCCGTGTTCGGCGACCTGGTGAAGGAGCTCAACGCCGGCCAGATCGTGCCGGTCTTCTTCGGCTCGGCCCAGAACGGCTTCGGCATCCGCCGTCTCTTGAAGGCCCTGCGCCACGAGGCGCCCTCGGCCGCCAAGGCCGCCGACCGCCTGGGGATCACCCAGGGCGCCTATGTGCTGAAAGCCGCCTATGCCGGCCAGTCCGGCAAGCTGGCCTACGCCCGGGTGTTCGGCGCGGCCCTGCCCGACGGGGCCGAGTTCGTCATGGCCGACGGCGGCAAGAGCCGCGGCGGCGGCCTCTTCCAGGTGCAGGGGGCTGCGCTGAAGAAGATCGCGGAGGCGCCGCTGGGCGACATCTGCGCCATCGGCAAGGTCGAGCAGGCCTCCGCCGGCCAGGTGCTGTCCACCACCGGCCAGCCGCAGTCGGTGCGCGCCGCCGCCCGGCCCCGCCGGCCGCTGTTCGCCGTGGCCCTGGCCGCCAAGAACCGCAACGACGACGTGCGCCTCTCCAGCGCCCTCGGCAAGCTGGTGGAGGAGGATCCGGGCCTCGCCCTCACGCACGATCCGGAGCAGCGACAGGTGCTGCTGTCCGGCCAGGGCGAGGGCCACGTGCGGCTCGCGCTCGAGCGGCTGAAGCGCCGGTTCGGCGTCGAGATCGACACCATCCAGCCCCGGACGCCGTATCGCGAGACCATCGGGCGCGCCACGACCCAGCGCGCGCGGCACAAGAAGCAGTCCGGCGGCCACGGCCAGTTCGCCGACGTGACGATCGAGGTGCGGCCCCTGCCCCGCGGCTCGGGCTTCGTCTTCCAGTCCAGGATCGTCGGCGGCGCGGTGCCCAAGCAGTGGATCCCCGCCGTGGAGATGGGCGTCCGCGACGGCCTGCAGAAGGGCCCGCTGGGCTTCCCGGTCACCGACCTGGAGGTCACCCTCACGGACGGCATGACCCACAGCGTCGACTCCTCCGAAATGGCTTTCCGCACCGCGGGCCGGCTCGGGATCGACGAGGCGCTGAAGGCGGTCGGCACCATCCTCTTGGAGCCGATCGAGAAGCTGGTGGTCTATTCGCCCTCGCCCAGCGCCTCGAACGTCACCTCCGCGCTGACCGCCCGCCGCGGTCAGATCCTTGGCCTCAGCCCGCGGGAGGACTGGCGGGGCTGGGAGCGGATCGAGGCCTACCTGCCGCAGAGCGAGCGCCAGGACCTCATCGCCGAGCTGCGCGGCCTGACCCAGGGCCTGGGCGCCTTCGAAGCCGACTTCGACCACATGAGCGAGCTGCACGGACGGCTGGCGGAAGAGGCGGCGCAGGGGGGGCGGGTTTAGGGGGGCTCCAGCGCCCCCTCCACCGCTTCGCGGTCCCCCTCCCCCGCGCGCGGGGGAGGAACTGGAGAGGTCGAAAGCGTGAGTTCCTCCCCCGTAAAACGGGGGAGGGGGACCACGAAGTGGTGGAGGGGGCGCTGACGCCGCCAGAGGCTTCGCGGACAGGCGTCGGCGCTGTAACAGACCCCATGCCCCGACTCTCCCTCACCGCCCTCCTCGTCCGCGACTACGACGAGGCGATCGACTTCTACGTCCGCCAGGCCGGCTTCACCCTGGCCGAGGACACCGACATGGGCGGCGGCAAGCGGTGGGTGGTGGTGCGGCCGCCGGGGTCGGACGCCGGGCTGCTGCTGGCGCGGGGGGTGGGCGAGCAGGCCGAGCTCGTCGGCCGCCAGGGCGCCGGCCGGGTGTGGCTGTTCCTGGAGACGGACGACTTCGGCCGCGACCAGGGGAGGATGGTCGCGGCCGGCGTCCGGTTCCTCGAGGAACCGCGGCGCGAGCCCTATGGGACCGTCGCCGTTTTCGAAGACCTCTATGGCAACCGGTGGGACCTCATTCAGCCGGCTGCGGCTGGGGTTGCTGCTGCTGCTGCGGGATGAGGGCGTCGTCGATCTCGCGGGCGCGCACCGCGGCGGGCCGCGCCCACATGCGCCCGGCATAGGCCTCGAACACCGGCCGCTTCTCGATGGTGCCGAACTGCAGGCCCCAGCCCAGCTGTGCGCCCACATAGAGGTCGGCGGCGGTGAAGCGGTCGCCGGCGATGTACTCCCGGTCCTTCAGCGCGATCTCCAGGGTGTTCAGCACATCCTCCATGCAGCCATAGCCCAGCATGCGCTTGCGCTCGGGCGTGGACTCCCAGCCCATGGCCTTGGCGCTGGTCGCGGGCTCGATGTCGCCGGCGCCGAAGAACAGCCAGCGATAGTAGGGACCGCGCAGAGGGCTGCCAGACGGGGGCGCCAGCCCCGCCTGCGGGAAGGCGTCGGCGAGGTAGGCGCAGATCGCCGCCGCCTCGGTCACCACCACGCCGCCGTGGGTGATCGCCGGGATCTTCCCCATCGGATTGATCGCCAGGTACTCCGGCCCCTTCAGCGTGGTCTCGTAGTCCAGGATCACCGTCCGGTAGGGCTGGCCCACCTCCTCCAGCATCCAGCGGATGATGCGGCCGCGCGACATGGGGTGGGTGTAGAAGACCAGTTCGTTCGACATCGGGGTGCTCCTTGGCGTCATTCGGACACTAAAGCCCCTGGCTGCTGACGGCATTGTGTCAGCAGCCTTGCAGCAGGTCAGGCGATGGCGAGGCGGGCGGATTGCCGGCGCAGGTAAAGCTCGGCGGCCAGCAGGTTGGGGATCCAGGAGATCCAGGCGGTCAGCGGATAGATGGTCGAGAACGGCATCCCGGCCATCTGGCCGATCGGCAGGTAGATCCGCAGGGTCACCGCCGCGAAGGTCAGGGCGAAGGAGCGGATCATCCAGGCCCGGTGCTCGTCGAACCGCCGCGCCCGCGCCGTCAGCCAGCCCTGGACCGTCGTGTAGATCCAGATCGGCGCCAGCAGGCCGAAGCCGACGGTGGCCACCGGCCCCGACGTGCTCCCGAAGGCCATCACGAAGCCGCCACAGCCGCCGATGATGCAGCCTGTCGCATAGGTGCGGCCCAGCCAGCGGTGCAGGGTCCGCCGCCGCCGCACCGCCGGCAGGAACTGGAAGCCTCCCACCAGCAGCGCCGTCGCCGCGCCGGCCACGTGCACCACCAGCCAGGGCCGGGCGAACAGGTTGGCCAGGATCTGCGGCGAGAGGGTCGGCTCTGGCGGGCCCAGGTAGCGATAGGAGAAGAGCGCGATCCCCACGCTGAGAAAGGCGGCCAGGCCCCACAGGCCCTTGGAAAGTCTGGTGTCCATTCCGGTTCGCTCCCCGGTGATGCGTCATCGTTCGCCGTCTGGATGGCAGGGGCGGCCCTCTCGCCGCCAGGGGGCGCTGCGCGAACGGGGATGTTGCTTCGCGAACGGATTCAGCTCGCGCGCAAGTCGTGCCAGTCTCGCGCGAACGAATCCCGCCGTGGAGCCCCATGCCTGATCCCGCCACGTCCCCCTGGCTGCGCCGCTCGGCGGCCGACCTCGCGCTGTTCGCGGCGATCGGCGTCGTCATGGCGTTCCTCGGGCCGTTCGGGACCTCGGCCGCGGTGGGGCTGGGCCAGCGCCTCGCCTACTGGATCGCCTGTATGGTCGGCGGCGGCGTGGCCGGGGTGGCGGTCGACGAGGGCGTGCTGCGGCTGACCCGCCGCTTCTGGCCGCGCCTGTTGGCGGTCAGCGTGGCCATGACCCCGCCAGTCACGGGGATCATCAGCGCGATCAACTATGGCTTCTACGGTCACCTGCCCGCCCTGGCCGTGCTGCCGCAGTTCGTGTTCCAGGTGTTCGTGGTCTCGTTCGCCGCCATGACCCTGCGCCAGCTGGCCTGGGCCCAGTCGCCGGCCGCGCCCCTGCCCGCGGGCGCGGCCGAACCCGCCGCCGACCCGCTGGCCGCCTTCCGCCAGCGCCTCTCGGCCAAGCGCCGCGCCGCCCGCCTGTTCGCGGTGGAGGCCGAGGACCACTACCTGCGCGTCCACACCGAGGCCGGGGACGAGCTGATCACCGCCCGCTTCGGCGACGCCCTGCGCGAACTGGCCGCCGCGCCGGGCTTCCAGGTGCATCGCTCGTGGTGGGTCGCCGCCGAGGCCATCGACGAGGTGCGCTGGCGAAAGGGCCGCGGCGAGGCCCGCCTGAAATGCGGCCTCACCGTCCCCGTCAGCCGCAGCAACGCGGCCGCGTTGAAGGCCGCGGGCTGGTTCTAGCTACAGCCGAGAACTCTCGATCTTGGTATCGGCTCGCTGCCACGCCTCCGCGAACGCCGCATCGGCCTTCGCCGCCTCGGCCGCCTTGCCCTGGGCCTTCAGGGCCTTGGAAAGACCCATCAGCGCCCAGCCATCCTGGCGGTAGCTCTTCAGGCTGTCGCGATAGACCGCCTCGGCCTCGGCCGGCTTGCCCGCCTCCAGCAGCGCCGCGCCCAGCAGGTGGGCCACCGGCTGATGCCAGTAGGGCGGCTCGGTGTAGGGCAGCTGGCGCTCCAGCTCCATGGCCAGGCGGAAGTGGCCCAGGGCGCGAGGCAGGTCGCCGGACTTGCGGGCGATCTCCCCGTCCACCGAGGCCAGGGCCACCGGGATGATCTGGCCCACCGGCAGGCCGAACTCGGCGTAGTGGCTGAGGTCCGCCTTGGAGAGGCCCGCCAGCTGCTCGCGGTCGGCCGCGGCGGCCTTGAGGTCGCCGAGGTTGGCGTGGGCGAAGGCCTGGGCGTAGAGCCACATGGTGGTGTCCAGCACCAGGCGCTTGTCGGGCCGCGGCTCGGCCAGCACGTCCTTCCAGCGGCCGAACCGCACCAGGGTGGCCACAGGGGTGAAGGTGTAGACCTCGGCCGGCGCGATCATCAGCGCGGTGTTGTCGGCGTCCACCGCCTTGATCAGCCGCCGCGAAGCGTCGAGGGAGGCCTGGAAGCGCCCCTCCATCTCCGACGAGGTCCAGAGGAAGTGCAGGTTGTGGCCGTAGTAGCCCGCCGGGTAGAAGCCCTGCGCCTTGCAGGCGGCGATATAGGCCTCGTCGACCAGGGCGGCCTTCTCGTTGGCGGCCACGGCGTCGGCGTAGCGCCCGACGCGGTAGTAGATGTGGCTGGGCATGTGCACCACGTGGCCGGCGCCCGGCATCAGCACCAGCAGCCGGTCGGCCGCCGCCTCGGCCCGCTCCGGCGTGGTCGAGGCCTCCACCGCGTGGATGTAGAGGTGCAAGGCGCCCGGGTGGTTCGGCGATCTGGCGATCACCTTCTCCAGCGCCGCCACGATCTCCGCGCCATGGCCCTTGGGTGTCGCCCCGTCGACCTGCCAGTAGTCCCAGGGCTGGGTGTCCATCATCGCCTCGGCCCAGAACACCTGGGCGTCCAGGTCGTCGGGATATCTGCGCGCCAGCTCGCCCATGGCCTGGGCGAAGGCCTCGTTCAGCTTGGCGCGGTCGGCGGCCTTGTCGGGCGCATAACGCTTCGCCAGGGCGGCGATCCAGGCCTGCTCCCGCGGCGAGGCCTTGGGCGCCAGGGCCTCAGCCCGCTGCAGCGCCACCCAGGCCGGCGGGATGGCGTCGTCGGGCATCGGCAGGTTGATGTTGGAGCCCAGCGCGAAGGCCAGGCCCCACCAGCACATGGCGCAGTCGGGATCCAGCCGCGCCGCCTCACGGAACGAGCGGATCGCCTCGGCGTGGTTGAAGCCGAAGCTGAGGTTCACGCCCTGGTCGAAGAACGCCTGCGCCGCCGGCGTGGCGGTGATCTTCATCTTCCAGTCGCCCATGCCCTTGAACACTGGCGCGCCGGGCTTGTCCGCCTCGCCCGCATAGAGCGCCGGCATGGGCGGCAGCATCACCATCTTGGACATGTCGTGGACCTGGGCCGCGGCGCCGGCGGCCATCAGGCCCCACGCTCCAACGCCCGCCATCATGGCCCGAGCCGTGCGTGCGAACATGCCACCCCTCCCCTGCAACCCGCAGGCGGAGGGTGGCGCAGAACAACGGTCCGCGGAAGGGCCTCTCAGGCGCTGATGTTGAGCGTCGAGCCCGGCGCGGCGAGGGTGGAGGGCGCAGCGCCCGTGGGCGCCACCGCGCCGACCGACTGCACGCCGGTGGCCGTAGGTGCGCCCGTCTGGGCCTGCACGCTGTTGGTCGCCTGGACGCCATTGACCGCCTGGGCCAGGGTCCCGCCAAAGGTCACGGCGGGGCCATGGTGGCCCTTGGGGTCCGGCTTGCCGGACTTGTCCTTCGCGTCAACGCCGTTCGGCCCATCCTTGGGATGGGCGGGGTCGATACCCTTCTTGGCGTTCGCCACGTCCGTGCAGTTCTTGCACACGTAGCCGTTGACGATCTCCATGGCCGGCGAGTCTGCCACGGCGCAGGTTAAGCGGGTGTTCCCGCCCCCAACCGCTCCAGGAAGCCCATCAAGGCGGCGTTGAACGCCTCCGGCTTGTCGAGGTTGGCGGCGTGGCCGGCGCCCTCGATCACCACCTTCTGCGCGCCGGGGATCTTGGCCGTCATGTAGTCGGAAGCGGCCAGGAAGGGCGTGTCCTCCGAGCCCACGATCACCACGGACGGCACCCGGATGTCGGGCAGCGAGGTGATCACCCCGGCGTCGCGCTGGGTCAGCATCCCGCGCGCGGCCAGGGCCAGGCCTTTGGCGCTGGCGTGCTGGGCCGTGCGCCGCTCGGCGCTGCCGGCGCTCAGCACCGCCAGTCCTTCGGTCTCGTAGCGCAGGGCGGTCTTCAGGGCGTTGCGGTTCCAGCCGTCGCGCGCCTCGTCGTTCTTGTACCCGGGCCCGGTGTCGATGATCAGCAGCGCCTTCACCCGCTCCGGATGGACCCGGTGGAAGGCGAGGGACATGTAACCGCCCAGCGACAGCCCGCCGACAATGGCGCTCTTGGCGCCCACCGCGTCCAGCAGCGCGGCCATGTCGGCCACGGTGTGGGCCTCCGAATAGAGCGCCGGATCGTCCGGGCTGTCGGAGCGGCCGTGCCCGCGCATGTCCCAGGTCACCAGCTTATGGCCGGCCGAGATCGGCCCCACCTGGCCCTGCCACATCTGCGAGGTGGCCGAGTAGCCGTGGGTCAGCAGCACCACCGGCCCCTCGCCGTGGACTTCATAATAGAGGTTCACCCCGCCCCGGTTCAGCGTCGCCATCGCGTTCTCCCGTTTCGTCCGGGCGGCATGGAAGGCGGTTTGTGCGGCGGTGTCGAGGCGGAGGTGCGGCGGCAGCGCCCCCTCCACCCCTTCGGGGTCCCCCTCCCCCGTTTACACGGGGGAGGAACTTGCTGTGTCGACGCCCGAGTTCCTCCCCCGTGCAACGGGGGAGGGGGACCGCGAAGCGGTGGAGGGGGCGCTGGGGGCGCTGGCTCCCCTCAGGCCTGGGTCGCCACCCACTCGTCCACGTGGCGCTCCAGCACCGTCAGCGGCATGGCCCCGGAGAGCAGCACCGCGTCGTGGTAGGCCTTGAGGTCGAACTTCGGCCCCAGCTTCTGCTTGGCGCTGTCGCGGCACTTCACCCAGACCGTGTGGCCCACCTTGTAGCTGTTGGCCTGCCCCGGCCCGGCGAAGTAGCGCTCTACCTCGCGCTGGGCGCGGCTCTTGGTGTTGCCGATGGTGTCGACCATGTACTGGGTCGCCTGCGCCCGGCCCCAGCGCTTGTAGTGGATGCCGGTGTCGGTCACGAGGCGGGCGGCGCGGAACAGCAGCGACTGCAGGTAGCCCGCCTCGCCCAGCGGGTCGGCGTCGTTGGCGCCCAGCTCCTGCGAAAGCTGCTCGGCGTAGAGCGCCCAGCCCTCCGAGAAGGCCGAGAAGCCGAAGCCCGCCCGGCGCAGGATCGGGATCTGGGTGCTCTCCTGCGCCAGGGCGATCTGCAGGTGGTGGCCGGGCACGGTCTCGTGGTGCGCCAGGGTCCAGAGATTGTAGCGCGGCCAGTCGCTGGTCTCTTTCAGGTTGATGTAGAACGCCGCCGGCCGCGAGCCGTCCAGGGCCGCGGACTGGTAGTAGCCGTTGGACGCCCCGTCCTGGATGAACACCGGCACGCGCCGGACCTCCACCTTGGCCTTGGGCAGGGTGCGGAAGGCGTTCGGCAGCAGCTTGTAGACCTCGCCGATGTGGTCGTTCAGCAGCTTCAGCATCTCCGCCCGGCCCTCATCGGTCGGCGGGAAGACCTGGTCCGGCTGGACGTTCAGCGCCATCAGCCGCGCGCCGACCGTGCCCTGGGTCATGCCGCGGGCCTTCAAGATGGTGTCCAGCCGCGCCGAGATCTCGGCCACCTGGTCCAGGCCCAGCTGGTGCACCTGCTGCGGGGTGTAGTTGGTGGTGGTCGAGGCCTTCACCGCATCGGCATAGTAGGCGTCGCCGTTCGGCAGGGCCCAGGCGGCCACGTCGGGCTTGGCCTTGGCGCGCAGGGCGGTCATGGCGGCGATCTGGCGGTCCAGGGCCGGATACACTTCGCCGCTGACGATCTTGGTCGCGCGCGCCTCCCAGTCGCCCGGCAGGTTGGCGGCCTTGGCCTTCTTGACCAGCGAGGAGACCAGCACCGTCCGCTCCGCCGGCTGGTCGCGCAGGGTCTTCATCTGGCCCAGGGTCAGGTCGCAGATGAAGTCCGCCGGGACCACGCCCATGGCCACGTCGGCGCGCTGGCGGGCCAGGTCGTCGTCCATGGCGCGGGAGAAGTCGTGCAGGCGCGAGAGATAGGCCTCGGCGTCGGCCGCGTCGGTCACCCGGTGCTGGCTGTCCAGGAAGTCCGGCACGTTCACATAGGCGCCGCGCTGCTGGCTGATCACATAGGGGCTGAAGTTGCCCCCCACGTCGCCGAACTTCCACTTGTCGCCGTTCGTGACCGTCTGGTCGTACTGGTAGACCACCACGTCGTAGTCGACCTTGGAGGCCGCCGAGAGCTTGGCGCGGTCGATGGCGCGCAGCTCCTTCAGCCAGCCGCGGCTGCGCTCCAGGCGGCGCGCCTTGGCGGCCGCGGAATTGTCGTCCAGGCGCGACTTCATCGCCGCGCGCGGGCCCTTGTCGAGGCCAAGCGAGGTGGCGAACCGTGGGCTGTCGTCCACCAGCGCCTCGAACATGGAGTCCAGCTTGGCGCGCAGCGCGGCGTCGGGGGAGCCCGGCTGGGCCAGCGCCGGCGCGGCGGCGGCCAGGGCCCCCGCGGCGGTGGTGGCGAGGAAGGCGCGGCGGTCGATCGGCTGGGTCATCTTGGTCAAGCTTTCTGGCTGGCGGTCCAGCGCTCGGCAACGCCCTCGACCACGGTCAGGGGCATGGCGCCGCCGCGGAGCACGGCGTCGTGGAACTGGCGGATGTCGAAGCGGGGGCCGAGCCGGCTCTGCGCGGCGGCGCGGACCTTTAGCCAGGTGAGCTTGCCCACCATGTAGCTGCAGGCCTGGCCCGGCCGCACGCAGTAGCGCTCGATCTCGGTGGCCGCGGCGCTCTTGGGGCTGCCGTCGATGGAGGTCATGACGTCGATGGCCTTCTCGCGGCTCCAGCGCAGGGCGTGCAGGCCGGTGTCCACCACCAGCCGCCCGGCGCGGAACAGCGAGGCCTGGATCTGCCCCAGCTCGCCCAGCGGGTCGTCGCGGTATTCGCCCATCTCCACCGCCAGCTGCTCGGCGTAGAGCGCCCAGCCCTCGGCGAAGGCCGGGAAGCCGGCGGTCTTGCGCAGCATCGGCAGGTCCGCCTCCTGCTGCAGCGAGCGCTGCAGGTGATGGCCGGGGATCGCCTCGTGGTAGGTCAGGGTCTTGAGCGTCCAGTCCGGGTTCTCGGCCGTGTCGCGCAGGTTGATCCAGTAGATCCCGGGCCGCGAGCCATCCAGGGCGGCGCGGTTGTAGTAGCCGCCGGGCGCACCGGCCTCGAGGTACGGCGGCACGCGGCGGATCTCCACCTCGGCCCGCGGCAGGGTCGCGAACATCGCTGGCAGCCGACCGCGCATCTCGCGCACGATGTCGTTCAGCCGCCGGATCAGCGCCTGCTTGCCCTCGTCGGTGTTCGGATAGAGGTGGGCCGGGTCGCGGAACAGAGCCGCCACCCGCTCGCCCACCGCGCCCTGGGTCAGCCCCTGGGCGCGCAGGATCGTCTCCGCCCGCGCGCTCAAGGCCTTGGCCTGGTCCAGGCCCAGCTGGTGGACCTCCTTGGGCGTCAGGCCGGTGGTGGTGAAGTTGCGCAGGGCGTCGCGGTAGTAGGCCTCGCCGTCCGGCAGGCCCCAGACCCCCGCGTCGGGTGTCGCCTTGGCGCGCAGGTCGCTCAGCGCGGCCATCTGCTCGTCCAGGGCCGGATAGACATAGGCCGTGAGCGCCCGCTCGGCGGCGGCGCCATAGGCCCCTTCGATCCCCTTCGCGGCCGCGCGGGTCACCAGCGAGCTCACCATCGGCGAGGCGGCCGGCTCGACCTTCAGCGCCTTCATCTGCTGCAGGGTGCGGTCGATGACGAAGTCTGGCGGGATCACCCCCAGGCTCTGGTCGCGGCGCAGCCGGTCGGTCTCCTCCTGCAGCTGCTGGGCGAACCCCGCCAGCCGCTGCAGGTAGGCGTCGGCGTCGGCCTTGGTCTCGATGGTGTGCTGGGTGGCCAGGAAGTCCGGAACCGACTGGTAGGCGCCCGTCAGCTGCGAGACCACATAGGGCTCGCCCGCCCCCTCGTAGCCGTAGGCGTAGCGCCGGCCCGCCGCCGCCTCGCCCGCCAGGGTGAACATCACCGCGTCATAGTCAGCCTGATCCGCCGCCGGCAGCGCCGCGCGGTCCACCGTCTTCAGGAGGGCGAGGTGCGCGGCCGTGCGGTCCTTGGCCCGGTCCAGGTCGACGATGGAGGCGCCGTCCAGCCGCGACTTGGCCGCCGCCCGCTCGCCCTTGTCGAGGCCGAGGCGGCTGCAGAGTTGCGGCGAGGCGTCCAGGGTCTCGGCGAAGATCCGGTCGAACACCGCGCGCAGCTGGCCGACCGGCGAGGCCGCGGCGCCCGCGTCGGACGCGACCGCCGCCGCCACGCTAGAGGCCAGGAACGCGCGGCGGTCCATCACGCCTTGGCGGCGGCGATGTAGTTGTCGACCACCGCCTCGGTCACCGTCAGCGGCGTGGCGCCCGAGAGCAGCACCGCGTCGTGGAACTTGCGAATATCGAAGCGCTCGCCCAGCGCCGCCTTGGCCTTGTCGCGCAGCCGCAGGAGGGTGAGCTTGCCCACCATATAGCTGCAGGCCTGGCCGGGATTGACGCAGTAGCGCTCGATCTCCTGCAGGGCCAGCGAGGGCGGATCGCCGTCGATGCTGGACAGCGTCTGCGCCGCCTTTTCCCGCGACCAGCGCATGGCGTGCAGGCCGGTGTCGGTGACCAGGCGGCCCGAGCGCAGCAGGGCGTCGTGGATATAGCCCAGCTCGCCGGCCGGGTTGTCGGCGTAGAAGCCCATCTCCTGCGCCAGCTGTTCGGAATAGAGCGCCCAGCCCTCGATATAGGCCCCGAACTGGCTGACCTTGCGGATCATCGGCAGCTCGGACTCCTGCTGCAGCGACAGCTGCAGGTGGTGACCGGGCAGCCCCTCGTGGAAGGTCGTCGTCAGCATGTCCCAGTAGGGCGCCTCGGCCGTGTCGCGCAGGTTCAGCCAGTAGATCCCCGGCCGCGAGCCATCCACGCTGCCGTTGTTGTAGTGGGTCGAGGCGCCCTGTTCGGTCTCCTTGGGGATGCGCCGGATCTCCAGCCCGGCCTTCGGCAGGGTCCCGAAGTACTGCGGCAGGCGCTTCTGCATGGCCTGGACCACGCCGTTCAGGTCGGCGACCAGCTTGGCCTTGCCGGCGTCGGTGTTGGGATAGATGTACTTCCTGTCCTTGAAGAGCGCCTGGTAGCGCTGGGCCACCGTGCGCTTGCTCATGCCGATCTTCTTGAACAGCACGTCGGCGCGGGCGGAGAGCTCGCGGGTGACGTCCAGGCCCATCTGGTGGACCTCGGCGGGCGTCATGGTCGTGGTGGTCTGGGCCTGCAGCGCTGCGGCGTAGTAGGCCTCGCCATCCGGCAGCTTCCAGACGCCGGCGTCGTGGGTGGCCCTGGGCAGCAGCTCCTGGACCAGCGCCATCTGCCGCTCCAGCGCCGGGGCCACCTTCTGGGCATAGAGCCCGGAGGCCCGGCCCCGCCAGTCGCCGGCGATCCCCTTGGCCCGGGCGCGGTCCGCAAGCGCGCTCACCAG
Organism: Caulobacterales bacterium; assembly: GCA_019510435.1. GTDB lineage: Bacteria > Pseudomonadota > Alphaproteobacteria > Caulobacterales > Caulobacteraceae > Phenylobacterium. The sequence goes on from JAEKKJ010000009.1 coordinate 222,470, forward strand.
CACGGACTTGTCGGGCGCCACGTGCATGGACTTCATGGAGCCCAGGGCGCCCTTCAGCGCGAAGTCCGGGGCGATCACGCCCAGGCCCGCATCGCGGCGCACCCGCCCGATCTCGTCGTCCATCAGCCGCGCCAGTTCGCCCAGCCGCGACAGATAGGCCTCGCAGTCGGCGGCGGTCTCGATGGTGTGCTGGGTGGCCAGGAAGTCCGGGGCCTCCTGGTAGGCGCCGTTGATCTGGCTCAGCAGATAGGGCTGGCCCGCGCCCTCGCCGCCGTAGGCGAAGCGCTTGTTGGCCGCGTCGGTGGTCTTCAGGTCGTAGAGCACCGTGTCGTAGTTCACCGCGTCCATGCCCGTGAGCCGGCTGCGGTCGATGGCCGAAAGCCGCGCCAGCTGGTCGGCGGTGATCGCCTTGTGCCGGGCCTGGTCGGCCACCGAGGCGTGGCGCAGCTTGGCCTTCAGGTCCGCGTGAGGCCCGGTGTCGAGGCCCAGCGAGGTCGCCAGTTCCGGGACCTCCTGCAGGGCCTGCGCGAAAAAGTCGTCGAACGTCTTGGCCAGCTGCTCGGCCGCGGTGGGTGGCGGCGGCGCGGGAGGCGGTTCCGGCGGCGGGGCGGGCGGCGGCGGGACCGGCGCGGCGGCCGGCGGCTTGGCGGTGGCGCACCCGGCGAGGGCGGCGGCCCCTGCGGCGATCATCAGCTGCCGACGGCTCTGCACGCGCGACGCCTCCCTGTTACCTTATGTGACGCGAAGGCTTAGAGGCCGGCGCGGCGAGGCGGCAAGCGGCGCGGGATGGATCGCACATTAATTCCCGGTAATCCGGAACAACCTGCCCTTCGCGCCTGGGCAAGCGCGGTGGGATCGGCTGAAATGACCCACTCTGCGAGCAAGGATTCCATTTCGATGTTACGCGCATCGCGGCTGGCCATCGCCGCCGCCCTCGCCCTGATGCTCGCCGCCGACGCCGGCGCCGCCAGCAAGCCGGCCGACAAGCCCATGACGGCCGACAGGCCCATGGCGGCCGGCAAGGCAATGCAGGCGGACCGGACCGTGCAGGCGGTGCGCGCCAGCGCGGGCTTCAAGGCGGCGCTGGCGGCGCTGGAGAAGGACCAGGACCGCATCACCGCCGAGACCATCGAGCTCACCGAGATCCCCGCCCCGCCGTTCAAGGAGAAGGCCAAGGGCCTGGCCTATATGGCCAAGCTGAAGGCCCTGGGCCTCGACGATGTCGAGATGGACGCCGAGGGCAATGTCATGGGCCTGCGCCGCGGGACCGGCCCGGCCGGCGCCCCCCTGGTGGTGATCGCCGCCCACCAGGACACCGTCTTCCCCGAAGGCACGAACGTGAAGGTCCGCCGCGAGGGGACCAAGCTCTATGCCCCCGGGGTGGGCGACGACACCCGCTCGCTGGCGGTGCTGCTGGGCTACGTCCGCGCCCTCGACGCGGCCAAGGTCAGGACGAAGAAGGACATCCTCTTCGTGGCCGACGTGGGCGAGGAGGGCCCGGGCGACCTGCGCGGCATGCGCTACCTGTTCGGCAAGGGGAAGTACAAGGACCGCATCGCCGCATTCTTCTCCATGGACGGGACCGGCGCGGACCGGGTGACCTATGGCGCCGTCGGCTCCCGGCGCTACCGCGTCACCTTCAAGGGTCCGGGCGGCCACTCCTATGGCGCGTTCGGCCTGGTGAACCCCATGGCGGCCATGGGGACCACGGTGGTGGAGATGAACCGCATCAAGGTCCCCAGCCAGCCCAAGACCACCTACATGACCAGCGTGGTCGGCGGCGGCACCTCGGTGAACTCGATCCCGGACTCCATCTGGCTGGAGGTCGACATGCGCTCCGAGAGCGCCGAGGAGCTGGCCAAGGTGGACCGCCGCTTCCAGGAGATCGTCAAGGCCGCCGTCGACGCCGAGAACGCCGCCCGCTCCACCCGCGCGGGCAAGATCACCGCCGAGCTGAAGCTGATCGGGGAGCGGCCCACCGGCGCCACGCGCGAGGACGCCGAGATCGTGCAGGTCACGGCCGCGGCCGTGAAGGCGGCGGGCCTGACGCCGGTGCTGGGCGCCAGCTCCACCGATTCCAACATCCCCATCAGCCTGGGCATCCCCGCCGTCACCATCGGCTCCGGCGGCGAGGGCGGCCGCGCCCATGCGGTGGACGAATGGATCGACGTCGCGCCGGCCGAGGCGCTGAAGGGCCAGGGCGTGGGCCTCTCGGCGCTGCTGGCCATGGCCGGGACCTGACCAGCTCCGCGCCCGAGGTGGCGGTGGTCGGCGGCGGCCCCGCCGGGCTCTTCGCCGCCGAACGCATGGCGCCGCACACCCGCGTCACGGTCTACGAGCGCATGCCGTCCATGGGGCGACGGCTGCTGATGGCCGGCCGCGGCGGGCTGAACCTGACCCACAGCGAGGACTTCGAAGCCTTCGTCGGCCGCTACGGCGAGGCCGCCGCCTGGCTGCGCCCGCACCTGGAGGCCTTGCCACCGGGCGCCCTGGTCGCCTGGGCCGAGGGGCTGGGCCAGGAGACCTTCGTCGGCTCGTCCGGGCGCGTCTTCCCGAGGAGCCTCAAGGCCTCGCCGCTGCTGCGCGCCTGGCTGGCGCGCCTGGCCGAGCTGGGCGTGGCCCTGCGTCCGCGCACCGAATGGCTGGGTTTCGCCGAGGATGGCGCCCTGCGCCTGCGCGGCCCGGAGGGCGAGGCGCTCGTCCGCCCAGCCGCCACGGTGCTCGCCCTGGGCGGCGCCAGTTGGCCGCGCCTGGGCGCCGACGGCGGCTGGACCGCGCGGCTGCCGCAAGTGGCCATCTCCCCTCTGCGGCCCGCCAACATGGGCGTCGACATCGCCTGGAGCCCGGTGCTGCAGGGCTTCGCCGGCCAGCCGCTGAAGGGCCTGGCCGCCGCCTTTGCCGGCCGCACCGCCCGCGGCGAGGCGATGGTCACGCGCTATGGCCTGGAGGGCGGGATCGTCTACGCCCTTTCCGGGCCGATCCGCGAGGCCCTGGCGGCCGGCGGCGAGGCGGTGCTCGTCCTGGACCTGCGGCCCGACATCCCCGCCCCGCGGCTTGCCGAGCGCCTGGCGCGCGCCCCCGCCGGCGCCTCGCTATCCACCCGCCTGCGCAAGGCGCTCCATCTCTCGCCGCTGGAGACCAACCTCCTGCGCGAGGCCCACGGCAAGGCCCTGCCCGCCGAGCCCTCCGCCCTCGCCGCCGCGATCAAGGCCGCGCCGCTGCGGATCGCCGGCGTCCAGCCCCTGGCCCGCGCCATCTCCTCCGCCGGCGGGATCGAGCTTGCCGCGCTCGACGAGCACCTGATGCTGCGCGCCCGCCCGGGCGTCTTCGTGGCCGGCGAGATGCTGGACTGGGAAGCCCCCACCGGCGGCTACCTCCTGCAGGCCTGCTTCGCCACAGGCCAGGCCGCCGCAACCGGCGTCCTGCGGCGCCTCGGGCTGGATGCTACACTGGCAAGTGGAGGGCCCTCCTCATGGACCAGCTGACCGCCCGCTTCGACGCTGACGCCCATGCCGCGCAGATCCGCGCGCAGGGCTTCACGGTGATCCCGGATTTCCTGGACGGCGACACCATCGCCCGGGTCCGCGAGGGCCTGGCGCCCTTCCTCGACAGCCACCACGGCCGCAACGCCTTCGAGGGGTTCAAGACCGAGCGGGTCTATACCCTGGTGGCCCGCGCCAAGGTGTTCGAGGGCCTGGCGATCGAGCCGCGGCTGCTCGCCCTGCTCGACCGCTTCCTGCAGCCCGGCTACCTGCTCACGGCCACCCAGTCGATCCAGATCAATCCCGGCGAGGCGGCGCAGGACCTGCACACCGACGACGGCTTCTATCGCCTGCCGCGGCCGCGCCCCGCCATCAGCTACACCGTGATCGTCGCGGTGGACCCGTTCACCGCCGAGAACGGCGCCACCGAGGTCATCCCCGGCAGCCACCGGTGGGGCAATCCGGGCGATCCGAACCGCCCCAACGACAAGGCCGAGATGGAGGCCCTGCTGGTCCCCATGGCGGTCCCGGCCGGCGCGGCCCTCGTGATGGCCGGCACGGTGATCCACCGCGGCGGCGCCAACCGCAGCGCCGCCCCGCGCTTGGCCTTCACCAACCAGTATTGCGAGCCCTGGGCCCGGCCGCAGGAGAACTTCTTCCTGGCCATCCCGCCCGAGCAGGTCCGCGCCATGCCCCAGCGCCTGCAGCAGCTGCTCGGCTACGACATCTGGCCGCCCTTCATGGGCATGGTCACCGCCTCCCATCCCGCCAAGGCCCTGGAAGAGGGCTGGGTCCCGCCGGTGGTGGCGCAGCGGGAGCGGTAGACGCTGTTAGGAACCTGCCGCGAGCTTGGGTGTGTTTGGCGCTCCTTCCTCCTCGATGGAAGAAGGCCTGTGGCTTCGACGCCTTGCCGGGCCTGCAGCGCCTCGGACACCTAGAGCGCTGGGCCGCCGTCCCCTTACCCCAAATTCCGCCGGAACAGGGCGAACAGCCGCTCCCAGTGCCGCTCGGCGGCGGGCTTGTCGTAGACCGCGCGCTGCGGGAAGGCGAAGCCGTGGTGGACGCCGGGATAGATCTCCACCTCGGCGTTGACGCCGCTGCCCTTCACGCAGGCGTCCAGCGCCTGGACCATCTCCAGGGGCGCATAGGTGTCGTGCTCGGCGCAGGCGAAGTAGAGCTCGGCCTTGGTCTTCTGCGCCGCCAGGTGCGGGCTGTCGGGCCGGTCGGTCACCAGCTGCACGCCATAGAGCGAGGCGGCGCAGGCGATCCGCTCGGGATGCCTTGCCGCCGCGTTGATGGCGTATCGCCCGCTCATGCAATAGCCGATGGCCGCCGCCGGGCCCGGGCTCGCGGCCGGGTCCCGGTCCGCGTAGTCCAGGAGGGCGTCGGTGTCGTCCATCACCATCGGGATGTCGATCGAGCCCATCAGGTCGAACATCCGCGCCCGGGCCTCGGCCTCCGGCAGCGGCGGCAGGTCGGCCAGCTCCAGCACCCCGCGCCGGTAGTAGAGGTTCGGCAGCATCACATAATAGCCGGCCGTGGCGATCCGCCGGGCCATGTCGCGCAGCTCCTCGCGGATCGCCGGGGCGTCCATGAAGAACAGCACGATGGGATGCGGCCCCTCGCGCTCGGGGTGGGCAATGAAGGTGGTGGCGGCGCCGTCCCGGGTGGGAACGTCGATCGTCTGTTCGATCATGGCTGGATCACACCAGTTCGGTGGGGGCGATTCCCAAGTCTTTCAGGAAAGGCTCGGCGTAGTCGATACGTCCCGTCATGATCTTCGGGTCGCCCTTGGCGAGCTGGTAGACCGCCTCGGCGATGAACTTGATCGGCTGCACCCGGTCCTTGGTCTGCTCGTTGATCAGCCCGTGCACCGCCACGCCGGGGGTGTCGACCAGGCCCGGCGAGACCACATTGACCGCGATGTTGTCGTCATAGACTTCAGAGGCGAGCCCCGTCGTCAGCCGCTCCAGCGCCGCCTTGCACATGCCGTAGACCGTGCCGCCGCCGCGCCGCGTATAGGGCGGCTTCGGGTGCAGGCCCGCGCCGGACGAGATGTTGACGATCCAGCCCTGCCTTCGCTCGCGCATGGATGGCAGGACCAGCTGGCTGAGGTGCATCGGCGCCCAGACCTGGACCTCCATCATCAGGTCGAAGCGCTTCTTGGGGAAGGTCTCCACCGGGATGAAGAAGGTCACCGCCGCGTCGTTGACCAGGATGTCGATTGGCCCGTACGCCGCCTCCGCCTCCCGCACGAGCCGTTCGCGCTCGGCCTCGCTGGAGAGGTCGGCCTTGATCGCCGTGGCGGTTCCGCCCGCGGCGCGGATGCGGTCCACCGTGGCGTGCAGAGTCCCGGGCAGCTTGCTCTCGCCCTCATCCGCCGTGCGGGCCGAGACCACCACCCTGGCGCCCTCCATGGCCAGGCGCACGGCGATCGCCTCGCCGATGCCGCGGCTCGCGCCGGTGACCAGGGCCGTCTTGCCCTTCAGGGTCCCTTTCGGATTCACGCCCGCCATCTGAAGCCGCCTCCCATACCGCTCTTTCTGGTTTTGCCGCACGGTCGCGCGGGCGGGGGGCGGAGGCAAGCGCTAAGCGCGGGGTTCGCCCTCCCGCAGGCGGCGAACCACCAGCTCGTCCACCTCCAGCCGGCCGACGCGCAGGCGGCCGATGGCGATGCGGCCCACGGCCAGGCGGCCGATGCTGATGGCCCCCACCGCCACCGCGCCCAGGGCTACGGCCCCCAGGCCCAGCGCCGCCAGCGCCCGCAGGGGCGAGCGCACCCCGACGATCTCCTGGCTCATCGCGATCTCTCCTCCAGCGCCGCCCGCACCGCCTCCACCACGCTGCGCCAGTCGCCGGGCGCGGGCTGGCGGAAGAGGCGCATGGACGGATACCACGGGCTGTCGGCCCGCTCGCGCATCCAGCGCCAGTCGGGCACGAAGGGCAGCATCAGGAAGGTGGGTTTGCCCATGGCGCCGGCCAGGTGCGCCACCGCCGTGTCGACCGTCACCACCACGTCCAGGCCGTCGACGATCGCGGCCGTGTCCTCAAGGTCCTTGGCCCCGGTGGCGGCCAGGGTCAGGTCGCGCACGCCCGGCCAGGCCAGCATCTCGGCGGCGAGGCTGGCCGGCAGCGAGCGGGCGGCGTCGTTGACGTGGCCGGGGTTGCCCTGGGCCACCAGCCCCACCCCCTGACCGCCGGAACCGGCCCGCAGATAGGGCGCGCCGGGCTGGGCCTTGGTCAGGAACGGCAGCGAGGGGCCCAGCGCCCAGGCGTCGCAGGTCGGCAGCGCCACCCGCCCCTGGGCCGGCAGGATGCGCACGCCTGGCCCCAGCCGCGCGAACAGCCGCGCCAGCAAGGGATGGCAGAGGATGCTGGTCTCCACCCCACGCGCCCGGAACCAGTGGGCGTAGCGGGCGAACATGATCTGATCGCCCAGGCCCTGTTCCTGCAGGATCAGGATCGACTTGATCGGCCGCCCGTCCCACTCGGGAAAGCCCAGCGCCGGCTTGCCTGCCTCGCGCCCGCCCATGTGCACGGGCCGGGTCTCGAAGAGCCGCCAGCCCTCCTCCATCTCGCCCTCGCGCAGCAGCATCAGGCCCAGGCGCCAGGCCAGGTCGCCAGCCTGGGGGAACTTCGCCATGCCCGCCCGCAGCACGGCGATAGCGTCGTCGTAACGGCCCCGGCTTTCCAGGTCGAAGCCGAGATTGATCACGGCGGCCACCGTCGGCGGCAGGGTGGCGGGGCGGTCTTTGGCGTTCATCGGGGGTTCCGTCGCATGGGGTCAGGCCGCCAGCGCCGCGCGGAGCTCGGCCACGACGCTGGCCCAGTCGCCGGGCTTCGGCTGGCGGATCAGGCGCATCGAGGGGTACCAGGGGCTGTCCGTCCGCTCGCGCATCCAGCGCCAGTCCGGGGTGAACGGCAGCAGCAGCAGGGTGGGCTTGCCCATCGCCCCGGCCAGGTGCGCCACGGCGGTGTCGACGCTGACCACGCGCGCCAGGCCGGCGATGATCCGGCGGGTGTCCTCCAGGTCCGCGGCGCCAGTGTCTTCGGGCGCGAGGCTGACCACGCCCGGCAGCGCCCGGATCTCGGCGGCGACCTCCGGCGGCAGCGAGCGGTTGCGGTCGTTGACGTGGGTGGGATTGCCAGCGCCGACGAAGCCCGTGCCGACGCCCTCCGGCGCACTGGGCAGGAAGGGAGCCGGCGGGATCGTGCCCAGCGTCGTGCCGATCCGCCACGGCAGCGAGCCGGAGAGCACCCAGGCGTCGTGCCGCGGGATCTCCAGCCGCCCCTCCGCCGGCAGCACCCGCACGCCCAGCGTGGCAAAGAGGCGGGTGAGCGGGGGCCGGCAGACCCAGGTCACCTCGATCCCGCGGGCCTTCAGCGCCGGCGCGTAGCGGGCGAACATGATCTGGTCGCCCAGGCCCTGCTCCGGCAGGACCAGCAGCGAGCCCACGGCCTCGCCCCGCCAGGCCGGAAAGCTCAGCTGCGGCAGGGCCTGGCCCGCGCCGACCCGGTGCTCGTAGAGCGGCCAGCCGGCCGCGAAGTCGCCGTCGCGCAGCAGGACGAACCCCAGCCGCCGCTCGAAGGCCGGGTCGCCGGGCTGGACCTGCAGCCTGCGGCGGTAGAGGGCTTCCGCCTCGGCGAACTTGCCCTGGTCCTCCAGCACGAGGCCCAGGTTCAGGGCCACCGCGGCGGGCGCGTCGTTGCGCTCCAGGGCCATGTAAAGCCGTTCGGCCTCCGCGAAGCGGCCCTCCCGGGCGGCGGCGGCGGCGAGATCGAAGACCTGGGCGAAGGTCAGTTGCTGGGGCGCGGGATCGGGCACGGGCCGATGCATGGCCCGCCCCGCGGTGGATGACAAGCCGCGCCGGTCAGCCCTCGCCGCGCCGCCGTTTGCCGCGGGCCACCTCCGTCGCCAGGGCCTCCAGCTTCGGCGCCCAGAAGATGCGGAAGCGGTCCAGCCAGGCGTCGGCCTCCTGCATCGGTCCGGCCTGGACGGCATAGATCCGCCGCGGGCCGTCGATGCGCACGCTGGCGAACCCGGCCTCGCGCAGCACCTTCAGATGCTGCGACACCGCCGACTGGGTGATGCCGAACTCGGCCTGCACGACGGCGCTGATCTCCCCCGCCGCCTGCTCGCCCTCGGCCAGCAGCTCCAGCAGCCGCCGGCGCACGGGATCGCCCAGGACGTCGAAGGCGTGCATCAGTCGGGCGCGTAGAAGGCGGCGGTGCGCTGGGCGGCGGCGCGGGCGGCTTCGGGATCGGCGCCGGCCGCGATGTCCGCCTCACCCCAGGCCGCCGCGCTGGCGCGCATGAAGGCCTTGCCCTCGGCGGACGTCGACCAGGCGGCCGCCTCCGCCGGATCGACCGGCGCGCCACCGCTGGCCAGGTGCATCCCCAGCGCCATCAGGCTCAGCTCCCAGCCGACGCCGACCGCGCCCGGGCCGTACTGAACCCAGTGGTCGTTCTCCGGAGCCAGGTGCTCCAGCACCAGGCGGGTCCCCCCGCCCGCCGGCTCCAGCCGCACGGCCACCCAGCTCATGCCGCCGCCGAACTCCCAGGTCAGGTCCAGCGCTGCGGGTGGGTCGCAGCGGGTGATGGTCCCGCCTGCATTGCCCTTCAGCTGGTAGCGGCCGCCCAGCTTCAGCTCGCCCTCCACGGGCAGGAACCAGCGCGGAATGCGCTCGGGGTTGGTGAGCGCGTCCCAGAGGTCGGCGGCATCGGTGTCGTAGACGCGCGTGGCCTCGACCACCTTGACCGTCTGGCCTTCGTGCTGCCGGGACTCGACCCGGCGGACTTCCGCGCCCAGGCGCGCGCCTGCATCGAACATGGTTTGGCCTCCGTTTCGAGGCTAACTACAGTCCGGCCTTATATAAGTCTAGTCTAAATCAAGCGGCCTTCTGCAGCTCCTGCTTCACCCGCTCGGCCAGGGTCTTGATGTCGATGGGCTTGGGCAGGAACGACACGTTCCGCTCGCCTTCCAGCAGGTCGGAGAACTCGCTCTCGGCGTAGCCCGAGATGAACATCACCGGGGCGCTCCCCAGGTACTGCCGCGCCTGCTTCAGGAGGTCGGGGCCCTGCATGCCCGGCATCACCACGTCGGAGATCATCAGGTCGATCTCGCCGGCATGGCCTTCGGCGTATTCCAGGGCCTCCTCGCCGCTGGCGGCCTCGATCACCTCGTAGCCGCGGGCGCGCAGCAACTTGGCCGCCACGCCGCGCACGGCGTCCTCGTCCTCCACGAACAGGATGCGACCGGCGCCGGAGAGGTCGCGGGCGGCGGGGCGCTTGGGTTGGGCCGCCGGGGTCGCGGGGGCCGCCGCCGTCTCGGCCGGCGCCACGTGCACCGGGAGGAAGATGCGGAACGCCGCGCCCTCGCCCGGCTTGGAGGTCACCGCGATCCAGCCGTCCGACTGCTTGACGATGCCGTAGACGGTCGCCAGGCCCAGGCCCGTCCCCTCGCCCACCGGCTTGGTGGTGAAGAACGGGTCGAAGATCTTGTCCATCACGTCGGGCGAGATGCCAGGCCCGTCGTCACTGACCTCGACCATGGCTTGGTCGCCCTGGGCGCTGGGATAGCCCAGGTTGCGGGCCTCTTCCTGGGTGACGCGGGCGGTGCGGATGCGGATCGCGCTGCCGCCATGGCTGCGGATCGCGTCGCGGGCGTTGACCACCAGGTTCATCACCGCGGTGTCCAGCTGGCCGCGGTCGGCGCGCACCTGCGGCAGGTTGCGGCCATAGTCGGTGACCAGCTTGACGTCCTCGGACAACAGGCGGCGCAGCAGCACCTCCGACTCCGAGATCATCTCGCCGAGGTCCAGGATCTCGCGCTGGACCGTCTGCTTGCGCGAGAACGCCAGCAGCTTGCGCACTAGGTCGGCGGCCCGCATCGAGGTCTGCTTGATCTCGTTCAGACCCTCGTAGCTGGGGTCGCCCACCGGGTGGCGGGTGGCCAGCACGTCCAGCTGCATCAGGATTGCGGTGAGCAGGTTGTTGAAGTCGTGGGCCACGCCGCCGGCCAGCTGGCCGATGGCCTGCATCTTCTGGCTCTGCGCCAGCTGCAGCTCCACCTGCTTCTGCTCGGAGACGTCCACCAGATAGACGACCCAGCGGCCGCCGGTCTGCGAGAGGTAGAGGTGGGCGATGCGGCTGGGATCGTGCGCCAGGCGCACCTCCAGCGGGGCATGGCCCGCGCCGCCCCCGGCCACGCGCAGGGCGGCGTCCATGCGGCTGGCGGGCTCGATCAGGTCGCCGAACGCCGTGCCCGGCTGGCCGCCGTGCGCCACCGCCGCCAGGGCCGGGTTGGCCTCGACGATCTTGGCCTCGAAGGGGTCCTGGCCGTCCAGCAGGGCCGCGCCGAAGGGCGAGGCGGCGGCGAAGGCGTCCAGCACCTTGGGCGGCGGGGCCTTGGCGCCCGCCACGGCGTTCAGCACCTCCAGCGCCGACGACGGCAGCGCCAGGGCGCCGGCGCCGCGGCCGGTCAGTCGCACCAGGAACCGGCGCGGGCCGATCGGCGAGACCAGGGCGTCGCGGTCCTGCCCGCCGGCCCGCAGGCTGGCGCGGCCCAGCTCGCCGCGGCGTGCGGCCGCCAGGGCGGCGAACAGCCCGGAGGCGGCCGTTCCGGTCTTGGGCAGGCGCGGCGCGCGCCCGACGATCTCGCGCCAGGCGGGATTGACGCTCAGCAGCCGGCCGTCGGGGGCCACCACCGCCGCCGGCTCGTCCAGGGCCGAGAGGAAGGTGTCGGCCCCCGCCTCGCCCTCGGCCGCCGACTCGGGGGCGCCGCGCAGGACCAGCAAGCCCAGGCAGGCCACGCCGGCGAGCCCGATCAGCAGCAGGAAACTGGCCAGGCTCTCGGCCGGCGCGTTCAGCATCGGCGCGGCGGCGAAGGCCACGGCGAGCAGGAAGAACAGCACCGCCAGCGCGATCAGCGGATCGGTCTTGCGGGTCCTGGCGTGCGGCTCGGCCATGGGGGGCGTCATCGCCTCCGGCGAATCGATTGTCTGCATTGTGTCACACGCGCCAGGAACTACAGATTCCGGGCCCGCCGACGTGCGGCGCCCAGGATGAAGCCGATGACCTTGGCGACCGCCTCATAGTGCGCCGCCGGAATCATCTCGTCGATCTCGACCGAGGCGTAGAGCGCGCGGGCCAGCGGCGCGTCCTCCACCACCGGCACCCCGGCCTCCTCCGCCACGGCGCGGATCTTCAGCGCCAGGCTGTCCATGCCCTTGGCCACGCACAGCGGCGCCGGCGTCTCCATGGAGTCGTACTTCAGCGCCACCGCGTAGTGGGTCGGGTTCATCACCACCACGGTGGCCTGCGGCACCGCCTGCATCATCCGCCGCCGGGCCCGCTCATTGCGGATCTGCTTCTGGCGGGCCTTCACGTGCGGGTCGCCGTCGGTGTTCTTGAAGTCTTCCTTGATCTCCTGGTGGCTCATGCGCATGCGCGCCATGAACCGCTGGCGCTGCCACAGCCAATCCACCGCGGCGATCGAGAGCGTCAGGGCCGCCACCGCGAACACCAGCCGCTTCAGCACGTCCAGGCAGAACGGCAGCATGGCGATCGGATCCAGCTCCGACAGCATCAGCATCTGCGGGACGAAGGGCTTCAGCGTGCTCCAGGCGATGGCCCCGGTGATGAACACCTTCACCAGCGACTTCAGGAACATCACCACCCCGTCGGGGCCGAACAGGCGCTCCAGCCCCTTCTGCAGCGACAGCTTGGAGAAGTCGGGCTTCAGCTTGCCGGGCGTCAGGCGCAGGCCAGTCTGCAGCACGCTGGCCGCCGCGCCCGAGAGGCCCGTGGTCAGCAGCACCACCAGCACCGCCGGCGCCGCCGCCATCAGGGCGTAGCGGAACACCGCGACCCCGCCGCCGCCCTGCAGGTTGATGGAGTCCGGCCGCGCGAAGAACGGCGTCAGCTGGGAAACGAGGTTGCGCGCCATCCAGCCGCCCACGCCCAGCACCACGCCCGTGGAGGCCGCCAGGGTGGCGAACGAGCCCAGGTCCATGGTCTTGACGACATCGCCCTCGTCGCGCGCCCGCTGGAGCCGCTGGGGTGTCGCCTCTTCTGTGCGTGACTCGCGATCGGGCCCTTCGCTCATGGCTTGGCGAAGGCTCCGAGCAGGTCACGATAGCGGTCGACCCAGACCATGCCGACCACGCCCAGGCTGAGCGCGAAGACCGACAGGCCCAGCAGGATCGCCGCCGGCGACGCCACGAAGAACACCTGGAACTGCGGCATCACCCGCGCCACCAGGCCCGTGGCCACGTTGAAGATCAGTGAGAACGCCAGCACCGGCGCCGAGAGCTGGATGCCGAGCGCGAACGAGCGGCCCACCGTCTGGATGGCCAGCTGGCCGGCGTCGGCCACCGGCACGCTGCGGCTGAAGGGGAACAGGTCGTACGACTGGGCGACCGCGGCGATGAACAGGTGATGCAGGTCGGTCGTGAAGATCAGCACCATGCCGAGGATGCCCAGGAAGGTGCCCAGCGTCGCGGTCGGCTGGCCCAGCATGGGGTTGGCGGTCTGGGCGAAGGACAGCGTCGTGGCCAGGGAGACCACCTCCCCGGCCGCAGCCAGGGAGTTCATGAAGAGGCGGATCACCCCGCCGATCATCAGGCCGATCAGCATCTCCTTGAGCACCGCCCCGGCCAGGCTGCCCGCGTCCGACGGCACCGGCGGGGCGCCGTGGATCAGGGGGAACATCATGAGCGACAACGACAGCGCGAACGCCAGCCGGATGCGCGGCGGGATGAAGGCCTCGCCCAGCCCGGGCAGCAGCATGACGATGGCGCCCAGCCTGGCGAACACCAGGCCGGCGGCGAACACCTGCTGGGCGGTGGCGTAGGATTCCATGGGGCGGGACCCGCGCCCCTACATTCCCGCGATGCGGGCGGCGATGTTGCGCATGAAGCCGCTCATCAGGGCGCCCATCAGCGGCAGGAAGATCAGGAGCGACACGAACACTGCCACGATCTTCGGCGCGAAGATCAGGGTCTGTTCCTGGATCTGGGTCAGGGCCTGGAGCAGGCCGATGCCGACCCCCACCACCAGGCCGACGATCAGCGCCGGCGCGCAGAGCTGGATGGTCAGCCAGATGGCGTCACGCCCGACGTCCAGAACCTCGGCGCCGTTCATCGAAAACCTCGTACAAAAGGGTGCACCGCCGGCGCGCGCGTCGGCCCCTCATCCTTCGTCCGTCATGGTTAACGGAAGGCTAGCGGCGTTAACGAAAAGCCCCCGGCGGGCGGACCGCCGGGGGCTTTTGCAGCCTCACATCTGAAGGCGATCAGGCGGCCAGCGCGCGCCGCCGGCGGACCATGGCGCCCAGGCCGAAGAAGCCCATCAGCATCATCGCCCAGGTGGCCGGCTCCGGCACGCCGCCGACCCCGAGGATCGCCGAATTGGCGCCCAGGCTGGGATAGTCGCCGTTCTCCGCGCCCTGGGCGCCGATGATGTATTGCGCGCCGGCGGCGTGGCCCTGGGCCACCAGGTCGTCCAGGCTGTCTCGGCCGCTGTTCAGGCCGTAATAGTAGCTGAACCGCGAGGTCGCGCCGCCCGCCAGGTTGCCCAGCGAGATGCGGATCGCAGCGCCCAGGTCGCCGGTGCTGTTGCAGCCGCCGAAGCAGCTGTAGCCGAACGGGCCGGCGTTGGGATCGGGGCTTTCGAAGCCATAAGAGCTGCTGTCCGCCACATGCGAGGACGCGCCATAGGGGCCGGAGACATTCTCCCCGTCGCCGATGTCGAAGTCGACCGCCCGCTGGAAGACCACGTCCAGGGCGTCCAGGCCGTCATTGCGCACGAAGGTGTCGATGCGCAGGATGTTGCCCGCGCCGACGAACGAATAGGCCTGGGTGACCGTGAGGCCGAGGCCGGTGTCGGTGACCGCCTGGGCGCTGTGGGCGCCGCTGGTGAGCGCCGTGCTGGCCACCGTCGAGCCGTAGAGCTGGCCGTCGGCATAGGCGCTGGCGCCACCGACGATGCCCACGCCCCACGAATCGCGCGGCGTGCCCGGGGCGATCGGGTCGAACCCGTCCGAGCTGCGCACGAAGCCGACGCCCGAGCCCGCGTCATAGAGTTCGCCGTCCGCGCCGATACCGACGGAGAACTGGCCGGTGGAATTGCTGATGGTCACGGCCGAGGCCGGGGCCGCAGCGACAGCCGCGCCCAGGACCGCCAGCGCCGCGGCGGCGGCCAGGTTCTTCAAGCTCATGGAAATCCCCCACTCAACTGCGACCGCAGACTCCGCGGTCTTAACGCCTCGTTAGGAGTTAGCAGCAGCAGGCGACGGTTTCACAACAACAATCAACCAAAGGGCGAGCCCGTTTTTGCGCTCAGGGCGCCGGCGGGCGGCGCTGCAGCATGGCGGCCGCCTGCGCCGGGGTGGCCTTGTCGGTGTCGCGGTCGACGGTGAGGTTGGCCGCCCGCATGGCCTCGACGCTGATCGACCCGACCAGGGGCCGCAGCGCCTCGAGCAGCCGCCGGTCCTGCGCCCGGCGCGGCGAGACCAGGATCACCGCGTCATAGGGCGGGATCGCGCCCTTGGGATCGCTCAGCACCACCAGCCGGTCGGCGGCGATCCGCCCGTCGGACGAGAACGCGCTGATCACGTCCGCCTCGCCGCCGGCCAGGGCGCGGTACATGAAGGTGGGCTGGAACGAGCGCTTGGCCTTGAAGTCCAGGTGGTAGGCGCCGTCCACCGCCCGCCACTCCGGCCGCGACAGGAACTCCAGGTCCGAGCCCAGGGTCAGCTTCGGCGCCTCGCGCGCCAGGTCGCTCAGCGAGGCGACGCCCAGGGCCTGGGCGCGATCCGGCCGCATGGCGAAGGCGTAGGCGTTCTCGAAGCCCAGCGAGCCCAGCACCAGCACCCCGTCGCGGCGCTTCAGCTCGGCGGTCAGCCCCGCCAGCACCGCCGCGCGACCCGGGTTGTCGGGGCGCTTCAGGACGTTGGTCCAGAGCGTGCCCGAATAGTCCACATAGACGTCGATCTCGCCGGCCGCGAGGGCGCGGTAGGCCACGGCCGAGCCCAGGTCCTCCTTGCGCGTGACGCTGGCCCCGGCCCGCTCCAGCCGATCGGCCATCAGCTCGGCCAGGATGTATTGCTCGGAGAAGTTCTTGGCGCCGACCACGTAGGACGCCGGCTTGCCCAGGGACGCCAGCGGCAGCAGCGCCAGCGCCGCGCCGAGGACGAGGCCCGCCAGGCCGGCGATGGCCAGGCCGCGCCGCCGCAGGCGCAGGCCCGTCTCCACCAGGCCCAGCAGCTGGTCGACCGCCATGGCCAGGGCCGCGGACACCGCGCAGCCGAACAGCACCGAGACCCAGTTCTCGGTCTGCAGCCCCGCGAAGATGTAGTTGCCGAGGCTGGTCTGCCCGACCGGCGTCGAGAGCGTCGCCGCCCCGATGGTCCAGACCGCCGCGGTGCGCACGCCCGCCATGATCACCGGCGCGGCCAGGGGCAGCTCCACCTGCCACAGCTTCTGCGCCGGCGTCATGCCGACCCCGTCCGCGGCCTCGGCGATGGCGGGGTCGACGCCGGTGATCCCGGCCACCCCGTTGCGCAGGATCGGCAGCACCGAATAGAGCGTCAGCGCCAGCAGCGAGGGCAGGAAGCCCAGGGCCGAGAACCCGTGGCCGAAGACCATGGCGCTCAGCGACGAAAGCGCCAGCAGCAGCGGATAGAACAGCGCCAGCAGCGCCAGGCTGGGGATGGTCTGGATCAGGCTGGCCAGCGCCAGCACCGGCCAGCGCAGCCGCACGCTGCGCGCCGCCGCGACCGCCAGCGGCAGGCTGATGGCCAGGCCCAGCACCAGGGCGCTGGCGCTCAGCAGCACGTGCCAGGCCAGGTAGTCCGGCAGCAGGGCGAAGGCGGCCGAGAGGCGCGGGCTCACGCGCGCAGCCTTTCGCTCAGCCGCTCGGCCTGGCGCTTGGGCGCCTCCAGGAGCGCGCGCACCTCGGGGTCGATGTCGCCGGCCAGCAGGGCCGCCGGCGCGCCGTCCGCCCGGATCCGTCCGCCGCCCAGCACCACGATCCGATCGGCCAGCAGCACCGCCTCGGCCATGTCGTGGGTGACCATCACCGTGGTCAGGCCCAGTCGCTCGTGCAGGGCGCGGTAGTCCCCGCCCAGGGCGTCGCGGGTCAGCGGGTCCAGGGCGCCGAACGGCTCGTCCATCAGCACCACGGCCGGCTCGGCCGCCAGCGCCCGGGCCACGCCCACCCGCTGGCGCTGGCCGCCGGAGAGCGCAGCGGGCGCGCGGCTCGCTGCGTCCGCGGGCAGGGCCACCAGCTCCAGCAAGGTGGCCACGCGTTCGGCGATACGCGCTGCGTCCCAGCCCAGCAGCCGCGGCGTGATCCCGATGTTCTCGGCCACCGACAGGTGCGGGAAGAGGCCGACCTCCTGGAAGACATAGCCGATCGAGCGGCGCAGCACGTGCGGCTCGGCCGCGGCCACGTCCTGCCCGTCCACGGTGATGCGCCCCGCGTCCGGGACCACCAGCCGGTTGATGGTCTTCAAGAGCGTCGTCTTGCCCGACCCCGACCCGCCCACCAGCGCCACGAACTCGCCACGCGCGACGGCCAAGTCCACGCCCGCCAGCGCTTGATGCGCCCCGTAGCGCTTCTCGATCCCCGAGAGCTGGATCAGCGGCTCCGCCATGCGCGCCTAGCTAGCACGATCCGCGGTCTTGCCATCGCCTTCCCTCCCTTGATGGGGAGGGACAGATCGCGCAGCGATCAGGGTGAGGCGGCCACGACTGGGCGCAGCCTACGGGATCCGGCAGCCAGGCCTTCAAGCTCCGAGCCCGGTCGTGGCCGCCTCACCCTGGCGGCTGCGCCGCCTGTCCCTCCCCATCAAGGGAGGGACATCAGATCGGCCGCCTCACCCTGGTGGCTGCGCCGCCTGTCCCTCCCCATCAAGGGAGGGATCAGATCGGCATGCGCATGATTTCCTGGTAGGCGCTGATCACCTGGTCGCGGACGGCCATGACCGTCTCCAGGCTCGACTCCGCCGCCGAGATCGAGGTGACCACGTCCACCAGCTCGGCCTTGCCGGCCACCTGCGCGGCCATCTGGTGCTCGGCGTGCTTCGACGCGCCCACCGCGTCCCCGATCGCCGACTTCAGCATGTCGGCGAAGCCGCCCTGCTGCGCGCCCCCCTGGACGCCCGAGGTGGAGCCCAGGCCGGAGTCGCCCACGCCCATGCTCTTCTGGGCGGAGGCGTAGGCCTTGGCGGCGGCGAGCGGGGTGATCATGGCTCAGCCCTACTTCTTCAGGAGGTCCAGCGTGCGCTCCTGCATGGCGCGCGACGTCTCGATCACGTTCAGGTTGGCCTCGTAGGCGCGCTGCGCCTCGCGCATGTCCAGCGCCTCGACCAGCGGATTGACGTTGGGCAGCTTCACATAGCCCTTGGCGTCGGCCGAGGGGTTGCCCGGTTCGTACTGGGTGCGGAACTCGGTCGGGTCGGGCGTCACCTTGGCCATCCGCACGCCCTGGGCGCCGGCGATCTTGGTGGGGGAGAACACGGGCTCCTGGCGCCGGTAGGGGTCGCCGCCGGGCGTCTGGGAGGTGGAGTCCGCGTTCGCCAGGTTCTCGGCGATGATGCGCATGCGCGCCTGCTGGGCCCGCAGCGCCGAGGCGGCCACGGCCTGGGCGACGCCCGCCACCGGCTTGATGTCGGCCATCTAGCGCGTCTCCCTTACGCCGAACCAGGCTTGCGGCTGGCCAGCCGGATCAGGTTCAGCGACTTCTGGTAGAAGCTGATGGCGGCGTCGTAGTTCATCCGCGCATCGCTCATCTTGATCATCTCCTCCTCCAGCACCACGGAGTTGCCGTTGAGCGTGGTTTCGGATGGTCGGCCCGCCGGCGTGGGCCTGCATGGCGGCGTCGAAGCTGAACGGCTTCAGGTCCTCGGGCGTGTAGCGGGCGGTGTCGGCGTTGGCGATGTTCTGGGCCACGACCTTCTGCTGCTCGGACAGGTATCCGAGGCGGCCACGCAGCATGCTGAAGAGCGGGATGTCGGCCAGGTTCATGACCGCCGATCCTTAATCAACAGGGTTAATCCACGTTTAAGAGACTCAAGGCGCAATGGGCGACAGGACCTCACGCCCCCAATAGCCACGCCCCCCGTACCCACGCTCCATGCGCCGACGCCCATGAACCTCACCGACTTCCTGCGGGCCGTCTTCGCCCTGGCGCTGACCCTGGGCCTGGTGGGCCTGGCCGCCTGGGCCCTGCGCCGCTACGGCCCGGACGCCCTGGCGCGTCTGGGCGCCCAGACGAGCAAGAAGGAGCGTCGGCTCCGGCTGGTGGAGAGCCTGGTGCTGGATCCCACCCGGCGCCTGGCCATCGTCGAGTGCGACGGCAAGGAGCGGCTGATCCTGCTGGGCGAGGGCCGGCTCCTCGCCGAGACCCGCCCGGAGTCGCGCTGATGCTCGGCCTCTGGAAAGCCGTCCGCACCCTGCCGGCCGAGGAGTGGCGCAGGGCCGCCCTGATCGCCCTCGCCACCACCGCCGCCTCGCTGATCTTCCCGGCCGCGGCCCTGGCCCAGGCGCTCAACGTCAACCTCGGCACCGGCGCGGGCCTCACCGAGCGGGTGGTCCAGCTGGTGGGCCTGCTCACCGTGCTGTCGCTGGCCCCGTCTATCGTGATCATGACCACCTCCTTCGTGCGGATCGTGGTGGTGCTGTCCCTGCTGCGCACGGCGCTGGGCCTGCAGCAGAGCCCGCCCAACGCGGTGATCATCTCGCTCAGCCTCTTCCTCACCGCCATCGTCATGGGCCCCACCTTCGAGAAGGCCTACGACGAGGGGGTCAAGCCGCTGCTGAACCAGCAGATGGAGCTGCCGGCCGCCTTCGACGCCGCCGGCGCGCCGGTGAAGCAGTTCATGCTGGGCCAGGTGGACCAGGGCGACCTGGGGCTCTTCATCCGCCTCTCCAAGATCCCCAAGCCCGCCAAGGCCATGGACGTGCCGATCCGCGTGGTCACTCCCGCCTTCATGATCTCGGAGCTGAAGCGCGCCTTCGAGATCGGCTTCCTGCTCTTCGTCCCCTTCCTGGTCATCGACCTCGTCGTGGCCAGCGTCCTGATGAGCATGGGCATGATGATGCTGCCCCCGGTCGTGGTCAGCCTGCCCTTCAAGCTGATCTTCTTCGTCCTCGTGGACGGCTGGCGCCTCGTCGCCGGCAGCCTGGTCGAGAGCTTCCAGCACGGCCCCCCGGGCGGCGGTTAGAGGCCGTAACGGAGAGGCCGCGGAGCGGCGACTCCGGAAGCTTGTCCACGAACCACACGAAAAGCACGAACAAGAGCGCCGGCGGATGGCCCCCCGTTCGTGCTTTTCGTGTGGTTCGTGGACGAAAAGGCAGCGCCTGCGGCGCGCACGGCGTTCGGGCGAGCCGCCAGGGTTTCGCCTCCAGCTCTGCCGTTCATCCGCGGTTCAGCAGTCTGACCCCGAACTTAGCCATAGGGCTGAACTAGATCGTAATCACGCTCGGCTAGGTTGCAGGCGGGGTCGAGGCGTCGCCTGCGATCCCGACGGCAGCGGGGTAGGTGGGGTTGACCAGCAGCAGCAACTCGTCGGCGCAGATCGCGGGCGGCGTCGCCGTCGTCGGCGCCATCGCGGCCGCCGCCGCCATCGCCCCCAAGCTGGGCAGCCTGGTCGGCGGCGCGCCCAATGCCTCCACCGCCACGGCGGCCAGCTTCCTCAACCGCGCCACCTTCGGCGCCGACGCGGCCTCGGCACAGTCGCTGGCGGCCGGCACGACCGACGCCTGGTTCCAGGCGCAGAAGGACGCGGCCCCCTCCCCCGGCGGCGCGCCCGGATTCTGGGCCTCGCCGGCCAACTTCCACCTCGCCTGGGTTGACCGCCGCCAGGCCGACTTCGACGCCCAGTACGCCGCCGCCGTGGCGGCCATCACCGACCCCAACGCCAAGAAGCCGAACCACCGCCGGGTCGACCGCAACCAGTTCCAGGAAGGCTTCTGGGCCCGCGCCGTCACCGGCGACGACCAGCTGCGCCACCGCATGGCCCTGGCCCTCTCCGAGATCTTCGTGGTCTCGTTCCAGGGCTCGACCATCACCCCGCGCATCGCCGCATCCTGGTACGACATGCTGAGCGCCCGCGCGTTCGGGTCCTACGTCGACCTGCTGAAGGCCGTGACCCTGCACCCGGCCATGGGGCTCTTCCTCAACATCATCGGCAACACCCAGGCCGACAAGGATCCCACCCGCCACCCGGACGAGAACTACGCCCGCGAGATCATGCAGCTGATGTCGATCGGGCTGGTGCAGCTGGAGCCCGACGGCACGCCGCGCACCGACGCCGCCGGCGCCCCGATCCCCACCTACACCCACGACGACATCGCGGCCCTCGCCAAGGTGTTCACCGGCTGGGGCTGGTACGCGGCCAAGCCCACGAACAACACCTTCGCCAAGCAGCCCGGCAACGGCGTCGGCGGCGCGGCGCCCGACGTCCAGAACCTGATCCCCTACCCGGCCCTGCACTCCCAGCTGAGCAAGACCTTCCTCGGCGCGACCATCCCCGCCTATACGGGCGCGGCTCCCACCACCCCCGCCGGCGCCGCGGCCCTCGCCGACTACCAGGCCAAGAGCCTGGACACCGCCCTGAAGGTGATCGCCGCCCATCCCAACGTCGGCCCGTTCATCGGCCGGCGGCTGATCCAGCGCTTCGTCACCAGCAACCCCAGCCCCGCCTACGTCGGCCGCGTGGCCCAGGCCTTCAATGGCGATCCGGCCAAGCCCGCCACCCGCGGCGACCTCTTCGCCACCCTGAAGGCGGTGCTGACCGACCCCGAGGCCCAGAACCGCGACGCCGCCCTCGCCTCGCCCACCTCCGGGCGCCTGCGTGAGCCGACCCTCCGCATGGCCCACTGGCTGCGGGCCTCGGCCGCCACGTCCCAGGCGGCGACCGGCTCCGCCGTCGGCAACTGGGTGCAGTTCGCCGACCTGGGCGACCCCGGCTACCTCGCCCAGGCGCCGCTGGAGGCGCCCTCGGTGTTCAACTTCTGGGACCCGGACTTCACGCCCACCGGCTCGCGCATCGCCGCCGCCAAGCTGGTCGCCCCGGAGTTCCAGGCGGTCGACGCCCTTACCGTCGCCGCCTACGCCAACCTCATGGCCCAGGTGGTGCAGAACCGCGGCTGGCCCGGCGGCGACGTGAAGGTCACCTACGCCCAGGAGATCGCGGCCCTGACGCCGCCCACCGCCACCGCGCCCGACCTGGACAGCGCCCTCATCGACCGGATCAACACCCTCTATTTCGGCGGCGCCATGAGTCCTGTGCTGCAGGGCCGCCTGACCCGGGTGCTCAGCTCCACCAAGTCCACGGCCAAGGCGCCGACCGCCGACCAGCGCGCGTCCGTGCGGCTCGACAAGGTGCGCAGCGCCCTGATCCTGACGCTCACCGCTCCCGAATATCTGGTCCAGCGCTAGGAGCCGGCGATGACGAACCCACGCCTCTCCCGCCGCGCGCTTCTGGGCAGCCTCTCCGCCGGCGTCGCCGCGCCCCTGATCCTCAACCTGCTGGCCATCGAGGACGCCGCGGCCCAGAGCGCCGGCGCCTCGGCCGATTACCGGGCCCTGGTCTGCGTCTTCCTGCAGGGCGGCAACGACTCCAACAACCTGCTGCTGGCCACCGATCCGGGCAGCTTCGCCCAGTACTGGACCGCCCGTTTCGCCGGCGCCGAACCCATCGCCATCATGCCGCCCGGCACGCCGCCCGTGCCCATCGGCCAGGTCTCGTCCGTCACCAAGCGCACGGTGACCACCCCCGACATGCCCGAGCACTGGGGCGGCGCCCTGCCGATCGCCGTCGCCACGCCCCAGCCCGTGCCGGCCGCCAACAAGGTCCAGGGTGGGCCGGACACCCGCAGCTTCGCCCTGCACCCGATGCTAAGCGGCGTGCAGGGCCTGTTCGCCGCCGGCCGCGCCGCCGCCATCGCCAATGTCGGCACCCTGCTCGCCCCCCTGACCAAGGCCCAGTACCTCGCCCCCACGGCCGCCGCGCCCGTGCCGCAGCGCCTCTTCTCCCACGCCGACCAGCAGTCGGCCTGGCAGTCGGGACAGGTGGACGGCTCGGCCACCGGCTGGGGCGGGCTGATGGCCGACACCTTCCAGGCCGCCAATCCCGCGCCGGCGTTCCAGGCGATCACCACGGCGGGCAACACCGCCTTCCTCTCCGGGGTCTCCACCCGCTCGTTCCGGGTGAACTACGCGAGCGACAAGGCCAGCGCCCAGACCATCACCCTCGCCGCCCAGAAGGGCCGCTACAACCAGTCGGACAGCTTCCTCGACGAGTTCCGCCTGAACCTGCAGGAGGCCTCCCTCGGCTTCACCCAGTCCAGCGACATGGTCATGGACTATGCCGAGGGGGTCGGCCGCTCAATCGGCGGTGCGACCACCTTCGATACGGCGCTCGGCGCGGCGGGCGGGCCCTACACGAGCGTCCCCAAGCCGCCGGCCTTCACCGACCCGATCAGCGGCAAGGTCGCCGTCAACCCGCTCGCCGGCCAGCTGGAAGCCGTGGTCCAGACCGCCGCGGCCCACGCCGCCCTCGGCGTCGGGCGGCAGGTGTTCTTCGTCCAGCTGGGCGGCTTCGACACCCACGATGGCGAGAACCCCCGCCAGGGCCTGCTAATGGCCCAGCTTGACCACGCCCTCGCCTATCTGGACCAGGCGCTCACCGCCGCCGGCCTCTCCGACAAGCTCACCGCCTTCACCGCCTCCGACTTCAACCGCACCTTCACCACCAACGGCGACGGCACCGACCACGCCTGGGGCGGCCACCACCTGATCGTCGGTGGCGCGGTCAAGGGCGGCGACGTCTACGGAACCTATCCCACCCTCGGCGTCGACAAGGCCGCCAGCGGCGCGACACCCGCCTTCGCCAACCCCGACGCCGCCGGCGCCGCCTTCATCCCCACCACCTCGGTGGAGACCTACCTGGCGACCATGGCGACCTGGATGGGCGTGACGGACGCCCAGCTGCCGGGGGTGTTCCCACGGCTTGCGGCGTTCCCGGTGCGGAACCTGGGGTTCATGCGGAGTTGAGGCGGGCGGGGGTGGCAGCGCCTTGTCCATGCGCGCCGCCTTCCCATCCTACCCCCACCCCACGCGTGTCATCCGGGTTTTCGCCGCAGGGGAAGACCGGCGCCCAAAGGGGTGCGAGGCGGTGGCGCAGGGCTTGGGCAAGGCGTCGATGCCGGGCCCGCCCGGAACCTCAGAGCGATGGCGGGATGGGTCCCGGTCTTCGGCTTCGCCGAAACCGGGATGACAGGTTTGGGGCAGCGTTACGGCCGCGCCCGACACGCCTCCAAGAAATCATGGAACGGCGCGAAGGCGTTGGGCGTCACTGTGCGGCGCTGGCCGAGCACGACGGTCAGCTCGCCGGTGTCGGCCACGCGGCGCAGGACGGGGTCGTCGGCGTTGAGCGTGACCTGGAGGTCGTAGCCGCCGGTTTCCGCGTCAGCCTGGCCGGCGGCGGGGTAGCGGTTCCAGGTCGGGCCGGAGTGGAGTTCGACGACGGCGCCGGCGTCGGCGGCGGCGCTGACGGCCGTCAGGCGGACGGCGCCCGAGCGGGGCTGGCAGGCGAGGAGCAGGAAGAGGTCGTCGGTGTCGGGGACGCCAAGGGCGAGGCGAGCGTCGCCACCCTCGCCGTCGGCGCGCACCCAGCTCATGCCAGGGAGATCGTGCGGCCCCACGCTGGCGCAGCCGCCGAGGCTGGCGGCGACCAGCCCGGCGAGGAACAGCGGGAGCAGGCCGGGTCGGTGCACCGCCCGCCTCAGAACGGGTTGAACTTTTCCACCAGCGACTGGCCGGCCGGGGTCTTCTGGACGCGGGCGATGTCGCCGCGGCCGCCGTAGTTGATGCGGGCTTCGGCGATCTGGGTGTGGCGCACGGTGTTGGAGGAGGAGATATCCTCGGGCCGCACGATGCCGGCCACGGTCAGCTGGCGCAGGTCGGTGTTGGTGCGCACCTCCTGGGTGCCCTGGATCACCAGGTTGCCGTTGGGCAGGATGCCGGTGACCACCGCGGCGATGGTCAGGCTGATCTTCTCCGAGCGGTTCACCTGGCCGGCGCCGGCGTTGGAGCTGGTGGAGTTGGTCTCGATGGCGTTGGCGGGATCGTAAGCGCCCGGCAGAATCTTCCCGAGGGTGGATTCCAGGCCCAGGAAGTGGGGCACGCCGGCCTTGATGCCGGAGGTGCGCGAGCTCTGGGTGGCGTTGGTGGTCTTGGCGCTGTCGTCGATGTCGATCAGCACGGTCAGGATGTCGCCGGGGCGGCTGGCGCGCTGGTCGATGAAGAACGCGCGCGCGCCCGTGCGCCAGAGCGAGTTGGCGCTGGCGGGCTGGGGCAGCGGCTCGCGCGAGGAGATCACCGGCTGGGTGATGGGCGCGAGGGCGGCGGGATAGCCCACGGGGGCCAGCTCGGGGCCCCTCACGGCCTCGGTCACGGTGGAGCAGGCGGCGAGAGGGGCCAAGCCCAGGGCGAGGAGGATGAGGGCGGCGGGGCGGCGCAGGCGCATGCAGGCTTCCTTCAACGGAGCGCGTAACGGGTTGAATTGGACAGCTTCAGCTGCTCGGCCGCAGGGCCGACCGCCGCCTGGCCGGGTCCGGTGACCACGGCCTGGACGACCTTCTTCGACGTGACGTTCTGCACGTTGATCGTCTCGCCCACCGCGCCGCCCGAGAGGGCCTTGGCCTGGAGGGCGAGGGAGACACCCTCACTGTCGAAGGTGATGGTTACGATCTCGTTGGCCTTGATCACCTGGACGCCGGCGACGTCATTGCCGGTGATCGTGGCGCCGGCGCGCAGGGCGTGGCGGGCGGCTAGGCCGACCACGGCGTCGGGGTCGCGGGGGGCGTTGCCGGGGGCGCTCGCGGCCTTGGCCCAGAGCACGTCCTGCGGCTGGACCACCTCGCCGGCGGCGAGGCTGCGGGCCCAGGTGAGCACGTCGACATTGCCGCGCGAGACGGCGGGCGCGGCCTGGCCGGCGGCGCTGGGGGCTCCCCCGCGGACCACGATCTGGCGCAGGCCCTCGGCATTGGCCCAGTCGAGGCCGGCGCGGGCCGCGGCCAGGCGCACGGCTTGGGCGCTGAGCATGACCGACTGGCCGGTGCGGGTGGCCACCGGCGTGCGGGCGGCCGGGCCGGCGCCGTCGAAGATCTCGCCCAGGGTGACGACACCGTCGTCGTCGACGGCGTCGGCCTTGAGGGTGACGGCCGTGCCGGCGAGGGCCGGCGTGGCGAAGGCGGCGGCGAGCGCAAACAGGGTGGCCAGGCGGGCGAGGCGGCTCATGGCTTACGCCTTCACCTGGTTGGCCGTGGCCAGCATGCTGTCGGCGGTGGAGATGACCTTGGAGTTCATCTCGTAGGCGCGCTGGGCGACGATCAGGGCGGTGATCTCCGAGACCGGATCGACGTTGGAGGCTTCGGTGTAGCCCTGCACCAGGGTGCCGACGCCGACCGCGCCGGGCGTGCCGGTGGTGGGGGCGCCGGAGGCGGCCGTCTCTTTCAGGAGGTTGCCGCCCAGGGCCTGCAGGCCGCCCTCGTTGACGAAGGTGGCGAGCTCCAGGACTCCGACCGTGTTGGGCGCGGTCTGGCCGGCCTGCTGCACCTGGACCTGGCCGGACTTGGAGACCGTCACCTGGGTGGCGTCGCCCGGGATCGTGATCGCCGGCTGGACCTGGTAGCCGTCCTGGGTGACCAGCTGGCCCTGGTCGTTGATCGCAAAATTGCCGGCCCGGGTGTAGGCGGTCTCGCCGGTGGGCAGCAGCACCTGGAAGTAGCCGCGGCCGTCGATGGCCATGTCGTACTGGTTGTCGGTGCGGGTCAGGCTGCCCTGGGTGCCGATCCGGTAGACCGAGCCGGCCTTGACGCCCGCGCCCACCTGGACGCCGGTCGGCACGATGGTGCCCTGGTCGGAGGACTGCGTGCCGGACGCTTCGAACGTCTGGTAGAGCAGGTCCTGGAACTCGGCGCGCTGCTTCTTGAACGCGACGGTGTTCATGTTGGCGATGTTGTTCGAGATGACCTCGACGTTCATCTGCTGAGCGGCCATGCCGGTGGCCGCGGTGCGAAGCGCTTGCATCTGTCGCTACCCTCTTACTGGACCTTGCCCAGGCGCTGGACAGCGCGGGCGGAGAGGTCGGCTTGGGAATCCATCATCTTGGCGATCTGTTCGTAGGCGCGGCTCACCTGGATCATGTTGGTGATCTCGATGACCGGCTTGACGTTCGAGGCCTCGACCATGCCCTGGCGCACCTTGGCGTCGACCGAGGGCTGGGGGGCGAGGTTCGAGGCGTTCTTGAAGAGGTTGTCGCCGTCCTTCTCCAGGACGCCGGCGTTGGTGAAGGTGAAGACGCCCACCTTGCCCACCCGGTCGCGGCCCTGGCTCAGCGAGCCGTCGGGGCCGACGGAGACCGGACCCTTCTCGGCGTCGACGGTGATCTCGCTGCCGCCCTCGTCCAGCACCGCCAGGCCCTGCTGGGTGACCAGCTTGCCGGTGGTGTCCAGGGTGAAGCGGCCATCGCGGGTGAAGCGCGGACCGTTCGGACCCTGCACCTGGAAGAAGCCCTTGCCGTCGATGGCCATGTCCAGGGGCCCGCCGGTCTCGCTGAGCGCGCCCTGGCCGAAGTCGCGGGCCACGCCGTTGGAGGCGACGAACTTGACCGGGCTCGGGATGTACTGGGTGGTGGCCGGCGTGCCGAGGTCGGTCTTCTCCATCAGCGACTCCACCTTGAAGCCGGTGGTGTCCATGTTGGCGATGTTGTTGGCCACGATGTCCATCTGGCGCTGGAGCACCATCTGGCGGGAGAGACCGACGTAGAGCGTGTTGTCCATTAACGGGGGACCTGGTGAGTGCGACGTTTCGGCCCTCAAGGTCTGCAAGCTTCGGGCCAACTTAAAAGCCCATAGAAATCAACGAACAAGAAAGTTAACGCGGGCTCCGCGGCGGATTTTGCCGGGCAGGAATCAGGCCCGTTAGGAATCGTTAAAAACCGCTTCTTAACCAAAGCCGCGCATCTGTGGGCAGGCCGGGGACGCCGAGTCCGGCAGGCTGGGGAAGCGGGCGGTGGCCAAGGACAAGGTCAAGGAAGCGAAGGACGGCGCCGAGGAAGGCGCCGACGGCGTCGAGGGCGAGGCCCCGGCGAAGAAGAAGCTTCCGATGAAGATGATGCTGATCGCCGGCGCCGCGGCCCTGGTCGTGGTGGGCGGCGGCGGCACGGCCGCGTTCGTCTTCCTCTCGCCCAAGCCCGACGCCGCGCACGCCCAGAAGGGTGGCAAGGACGCCAAGAAGAAAGACAAGAAGAAGGACGAGAAGAAAGGCGGCAAGGAAGACAAGAACGCGCCGGTGATCAAGGAAGGTCCCGACGGCGTCGTCTTCTACACCCTGCCGGAAGTGGTGGTGAACATGCAGACCGCCGACGGCCGCCCGACGTTCCTGAAGCTGAAGCTCACCCTGGAGCTGCCCAGCGCCGACACGGCGGACGAGCTGGATCCCAACCTTCCGCGCCTGCAGGACATGTTCCAGACCTTCCTGCGCGAGCTGCGGCCCGAAGACCTCAGCGGCAGCCAGGGCAGCTACCAGCTGCGCATGGAGATCCTGCGCCGGGTCAACCTGGTGATCGCGCCCTCCAAGGCGAACGCCGTCCTGATCGAGGAGATGCTGATCAACTAGCGCGCCTGCGCCGGTTGCATCCCGAAATCCATGGCCGAAGACACCGACGACATCGTTGAGCCGCAGGACGCCGAGGACATCAACCCGGATTCCCCGGACGCGTGGGCCGCCGCCGCCGCCGCCGAGGCCGCCTCGGCCGAGCGGATCCTGAACCAGGACGAGATCGACAGCCTGCTGGGCTTCGACCTCTCCGACGACGAGATCGCCGAGCGCACAGGCATCCGGGCGATCATCAACTCGGCCCTGGTCTCGTACGAACGCCTGCCGATGCTGGAGATCGTGTTCGACCGCCTGGTGCGGTTGATGACGACCAGCTTGCGCAACTTCACGTCGGACAACGTCGAAGTCAGCCTGGACAACATCTCGTCGATCCGTTTCGGCGACTACCTGAACTCGATCCCGCTGCCGGCGATCCTGTCGGTGTTCCGGGCCGAGGAGCTGAACAACTACGGCCTGCTGACGGTCGATTCGAACCTGATCTATTCGATCGTCGACGTGCTGCTAGGCGGACGCCGCGGCACGGCGGCCATGCGCATCGAGGGCCGGCCCTACACCACCATCGAGCGGGTGCTGGTGCAGCGGATGGTCGAGGTGGTGCTGGCCGACGCCAAGGAGGCGTTCGAGCCGTTGACGCCGGTCCACTTCACCCTGGACCGCCTGGAGACCAATCCGCGCTTCGCGGCCATCGCCCGGCCGGCCAACGCGGCCATCCTGGTGAAGCTGCGCATCGACATGGAAGACCGCGGCGGGCGCATCGAGCTCCTGCTGCCCTATGCGACCCTCGAGCCCATCCGCAAGATGCTGCTGCAGCAGTTCATGGGCGAGAAGTTCGGCCGCGACAACATCTGGGAAAGCCACCTGGCCACCGAGCTCTGGACCACCAGCACCGAGGTCCGCGCCGTGCTCGACGAGCAGCAGATCAGCCTGAAGAAGGTGCTGGACCTGAAGGTCGGCGACACCCTGATGCTGAACGCCACGCCCGACAGCCTGATCGAGCTGCGGGCCGGGACGATCCCGCTGACCCGCGGCCGCATGGGCCGCCGCAACGCCCATATCGCCGTGCGCGTGGAAGCCCCGCTTTCGCCCGCCGCCCGCCAAGCCGTGCAGAGGATGTCATGAGCCTGATCGGTATCGGAATGAACCTGCTACTGGCTGGCCTGCTAATGGCCGCCATGGTCGTGGGCCTGCGCCTGAACCGCCGGCTGAAGGCGCTGAAGGACAGCCACCAGCACTTCGAGGCCGCCGTGCGCGACCTGAACATGGCCGCCGCCCGCGCCGAACAGGGGCTGGCCGACCTGCGCGCGGCCACCGACGAGGCGACGGACCTGCTGTCCGACCGGATCGAGAAAGGTCGCGCCCTGGCCACGAAGCTGGAGCGCCTGACCGCCGCCGCGCCTGCCCTGCCCGCCGCCCCTGCGCCGCGGCCGCAGGCCGCCGCGCAGGCGGGCCGCCCGCAGCTGACCCGCGAGGACGCCCGCGCCCGCGCCGAGGACGTGGCCGCCGCCTTTGCCGGCGGCACCGCCGACCAGCGCCTGGGCGCCCTGCTCGTCGCCGTGCGCACCGCCCGCTCGCGGCCCGAGACCCTGGTGGAGCCGGTGGCCCGCATGGAGGCCGTGGCCAGCGTGGAGGCCGAGCCGCTGGTCGGCCGCGCCCCGCTGCCCGGCCGCCGCGTGGCCGCCATTGACGACGACCTGTTCGAAGACGCGCCGGCGGCCAACGTCCGCGCCGGAGGCCGCTGGTGAAATCCGTTCCGCGTATCCTGCCCCTCGTCGGGGTCGCCATCGGCGGCGTGCTGGCCGTGAACGCCCTGGCCGGGGCGCGCGACCTGCCGAGCCTGCTCTCCGGGGCCCAGGCCTTCGCCGAGGGCGCGGCCAAGACCGCCGCGGGCAAGCCGGCCAAGGCGGCCAAGGCCAAGGACGCCAAGGCGGATGCGGCCGCGACTGCGGCTGCGCCGACCGAGGCCACGGCCGCGCCCACCGGCCTGCTCACCGACACTGCCGCCGCCCTGCCGCCGGCCTCCATCGCGCCGAAGCCGGTCTGTGCGCCCACCGCCGCCGAGCTCGCCAAGCAGGCGGGGCTGTCGCCGGCCGAGCTTCAGGTGTTGCAGAGCCTGGGCGAGCGCCGCGGCCAGCTGGACCAGCGCGAGAGCGACCTCAACACCCAGCTGGCGCTGATGGCCGCGGCCGAAGCCAAGCTGGACGCCAAGCTGAAGGCCCTGACCGGCCTGAAGGGCGAGATCCAGGGCCTGCTCACCGAGAGCGACGCCAAGCAGGCGGCCGAGATCGACCGGCTGGTGAAGGTCTATGAGGGCATGAAGCCCAAGGACGCCGCGCCGCGCTTCGTCTTGCTGGACGACAGCGTGCGCATCCCGATCGCCGCCAAGATGAAGGACCGGGCGCTGTCCTCGATCGTCGCCCTGATGCCGGCGGCCGACGCCAAGAAGCTGACCGAGTCCCTGGCCCGCCGCTATTCCGACGCCATGGCCGCCGCGGCCAAGGCCGACCAGGTGGCCAGCGCCGCCGCCGACAAGACCGCCCAGGCCGCCTCGGACCCGACCAAGACCGCCCCGGCCAAGCCCACGCGCACGGCCGCCAAGAAGCCGGTCCCGCGCAAGAAGGCGCCCGCCACCCAGCAGGCGGCCAATGCGTCGGCCGCTGCGAAGGCGACGACGCCTGCGCCGGCTGCGGCGGCTCCGGCCACCGCGGCTCCGGCCGCCGCAGCGCCCGCGGCCAAGACCGGGTAGCCGATGACGCTGAAGCAGGCCCTCCGCTCGGGGGTGGCCGCGGCCTGCATCGCCAGCGTCGCCGCACCCGCCAGCATCGCCGCCCCCGCGGCCGAAGCGGCCGCCCGCGCCTCTGCCAAGGCGCGCGGCGGCCTCGACGTGCGCGTGGCGAGCGCGGAGACCTTTACGCGCATCGAGGCCAGCGGCGCGCGCATCACCGCCAAGCGCGACGGCCAGACGGTGGTGCTGAGCTACGACCGCGACGGCGACCCCGACATCGCCCACCTGCGCGCCCAGCCGCCGAAGTGGATCAAGGCCGCCGAGAAGCGCCACGCGGGCGGCCATCTGCAGCTGGTGGTGACCCTGGCCGACGACGCCGACGCCAAGATCGGCCAGGCGGACGGCGCCACCTACGTCAACTTCTTCGCCAAGGCCGAGCCGGCGCCGGCGGCCGCCGGGCCCGAGACGCCCGCTGTCGAGGTGGCCGAGGCCGAGCCGCCGCGCCCCGACCCGCTGCCCAAGGGCGGCGTGGTCAAGATGGAGACCAAGGTCGCCAACGGGCAGGTGCAGCTGAGCTTCGCCTGGGCCAACCCGGCCGGCGCGGCGGTCTTCCACCGCGGCGACGCCGTCTGGGTCGTGTTCGACGCCCCGGCGACCCTGGACGTCTCGTCCGCGCCCAAGGGCGTCAAGCCGCTCAAGGGCCTGCAGGCGTTCAAGGGCGCCGACCACGCCGCCCTGCGCATCGACGCCGACCCGGACGCCCCGGTGTTCGTCTCCTCCATCGGCAACGTCTGGACGGTCTCGCTGGGACCGGGCCCGCAGGCCCAGCCCTCGATCATCCGCGTCACCCGCGACGCCGCCGGCGGCCCGGCCACCCTGAAGGCGCCGGTGGCGGGCGCGACGCGCGTCGTCGAGCTGCCGGACCCGGTGGTCGGCGACACCCTGACCGTGGTCACCGCCCTGGGCCCCGCCAAGGGCGTGCCCAGCCGGCGGGACTATGTGGACGCGGCCTTGCTGCCGTCGATCCAGGGCCTGGCGGTCGAGCCCCTGGCCGACGACGTCGCCGTCAAGCGCGACGGCGAGATCGTGCGGATCACCAAGAGCTCGGGGCTCTCGCTCTCGCCCGCCTGGGCCACCCGCGACCGCGAGGAGGCCGCGCTGGGCGCGCCGCAGCCGGCGCCGATGCCGGCGATGATCCCGGCCGACTGGTCGAAGACCGGCCCCGCCGGCTTCCTGCGCCGCTACGAGGTCCTGCTGTCGGCGGCCTCGGCGGAGGGCGGCAACCGCGACCGCCAGAGCCCGATCGCCGCACGGATGGCGCTGGCGCGGTTCCTGATCGGCTCGGAGCTGTCGTTCGAGGCCATCGGCGTCCTGAACGACCTGGCCCGCACCCATCCGGAGATGCTGGACGATCCGGAGTTCCGGGGCCTGCGCGGCGTCGCCCGCACCCTGGCGCGCCGCTATGCCGAGGCCGACGCGGACTTCTCCTCGCCGGTGCTGGCGGACGATCCCTCCACGGCCCTGTGGCGCGGCTATGTGGACAGCCAGCTAGCCCACTACGCCGACGCGCGCAGCCAGTTCATCAAGGGCGCCCAGGCCTATGGCCTGTTCGCGCCGATCTGGAAGGCCCGCTTCGCGCGCGCCGACGCCCAGGCGGCCCTGGCCCAGGGCGACATCGTCGGCGCCGACAACCGCATCCAGATGGCGCTGCAGGAGGACCTGCCGCCCGAGGAGCAGCTGCTGGCGCGCCTGGTCCAGGCCAAGGTGATCGAGCTGCAGGGCCACAAGGACCGGGCGCTTCGGGTCTATGCCGCCATCGCCCGCGCGCCGATCGATTCGATCTCGGCGCCGGCCACGCTGCGCGCCACCCAGATCAAGCTGGAGCTGGGCCAGGTCTCGCCGGCCCAGGCGGCGGGGGTGTTCGACGGCCTGCGCTACCGCTGGCGCGGCGACGCCACCGAGCTGGAGACCATCCGCGCGCTCGGGAACCTCTACCTCAGCCAGGGCCGCTACCGCGAGGCGCTGGAGGCGCTGCGGTCGGCGGGCGGCCGGCTGCCCGATCTGCCCCAGGCGCAGCAGCTGCAGTCCGACCTGGCCGCCGCCTTCCGCGGCCTGTTCCTCGACGGCGGCGCCGATGGGCTGGAGCCGGTCCAGGCCCTGGCCCTGTTCTACGACTTCAAGGAGCTGACCCCCATCGGCGCCGACGGCGACCTGATGGTGCGCAAGCTGGTCAAGCGGCTGGTCGACGTGGACCTGCTGCCGCAGGCGGCGGAGCTCTTGAAATACCAGGCCGAGAACCGCCTCGACGGCGTGCCACGAGCCCAGGTCTCCACGGACCTGGCGGTGATCTACCTGATGGACCGCAAGCCGGAGATGGCGCTGGAGGCGATCAACGCCTCGCGCACCACGGTGCTGCCCACCGCCCTCAACGTCGAGCGCCGGTTGATCGAGGCGCGGGCCTGGATGACCGTGGGCAAGTTCGACAGCGCCCTGGAGATCATCGAGAAGGACACCTCGAAGGAGGCCGGCGACCTACGGGCCGAGATCGTCTGGAAGAAGCGCGACTGGGCCGCGGCCGGGCCGCTGTTCGAGAAGGGCCTGGGCGAGCGCTACAAGACCGCCACGCCGCTGACCGCCGACGAGGAAGGCCGGCTGATCCGCGCCGGCGTCGCCTACAGCCTGGCCGGGGACGATGCGTCGCTGGCGCGGCTGCAGGCGCGCTACCAGGGCTTCTACGAAAAGGCCAACAATCCCGAGGCCCTGCGCATCGCCCTGTCCGGCGTGCCCACCGGCCGGCTCAGCGTGGCCGACTTCAGCCGCGTGTCGGCGGACAACGAGACGTTCGCCGGCTGGGTGGACAAGATGAAGGGCCGCTTCAAGACCCGGCCCGCGCCGGTGGGGACGGCCAAGGCGGCCGCGGCCCCGACCAAGCCGGTCGCCCCGGCCGCGGCGAAGCAGGCGCAGGCGAAGGCGGGGACGGCGAAGGGGTAGGGGGGCGGCGAAGTCGGCGTTCGACCGATTGCGGACCTCTACCTCCCCCGCGAAGCGGCGGGAGGGGGACCGCCGGCCGAGCGCAGCGGAGAGCCGGTGGTGGAGGGGGCGAGCTTCAAGCGCAGTGGATCGACCCGGCTGTCCGAGGCTCAGCAGATGGGGCTCGCCCCCTCCACCCCCCGCTCTACGGCCGGCTGACGCCGACCTCGGCGTGCGGTCCCCCTCCCGCCGCTTCGCGGGGGAGGTAGGTGCGATAGTCCCATCGTCCCGATGGGGACCGGCGCATAAATCTCACGGTAGATGCGAGCCTCGGGGCCTGGCCGCCATGAGATTTAAGCTGGGGTGAGCCGCAGCGCGGCCGGCGCTGGCGCGCGGTGGCTGGAGGCGCTCCTACCTCCCCCGCGAAGCGGCGGGAGGGGGACCAGTCGCCGAGCGGAGCGAAGAGCGGCTGGTGGAGGGGGCGAGGTCAAGCGCCGCGCTCAACACCGTCTGATCGTTCCGTCGAGCTTGAGGCTCATCCCCTCCACCCCCCGCTCTACACCCCGCTGGCGCCGACGTCGGCGGGCGGTCCCCCTCCCGCCGCTTCGCGGGGGAGGTAGATGCGCCCGCTACGGAAACCAAAGCGGTTCCACGCCCAAATTCCCCCTGGGGGCGAATGCGCTTGGCGGTTCGGCGAATGTCGTTAACCAATTCCGCGGATGCACGCGCCGATTGTGGCGTTACGCTTCGACAACGGCTGGGGGCCGCTATGAAACTGACTTCGATGGTCGCGGCGGTCGCCTGGGTGACGCTGGGTGCGGGCGCCGCGAACGCGGCGACGACCACCTACACCAGCTCGGCGGCGTTCAACGCCGCGATCGCCGGCAACGCGGTCATCGAGGACTTCAGCAGCGGCACGGCCGGCCAGGTCATCGCCAACGGCGGAACCTTCGACGGCGCCACCTATACGACGAGCGGCGGCGCCGCGCTGGACGGGACCATCATCACCAACCAGTTCAACAGCTTCAGCGGCGTGAGCCTGGGCGGCTACCAGGCCGGCGGCGCGGCGCAGTTCTTCTTCGGCGGCGACGGCGTGACGGTGACCTTCGCCGCGCCGGTCTATGCGGTCGGCGTGTTCTTCAACGTGAATGCGAACTCGGGCGATTTCGTCGTGACCGCGGCGGGCGGGACCGCGACCGCGGGCAGCGGCGTCTACGACACCAGCACCTTCGTCTTCGCCGGTCTGGTGTCGGACACCAGCTTCACCAGCGCCACCTTCTACAGCTCCGACGGCGGAACCCACACGGCCTCCTACAACATCCCGGAAATCATCACCGCGCCGGCCGGGGCCGCGCCGGAACCGGCCACCTGGGCCATGATGCTGATGGGCTTTGGCGGGCTGGGCGGCATGCTGCGCCGGCGCCGCGCGTTCGCGGGCGCCGCCACAGCCTGATCGGCGTCCCGACCCCCTACCCTGCCCCTACCCCCAGGCCCCGGCCGCGGCGGCGGCGCGCGCGTAGTCTCCGAAGTCGCGGGCCGGGCGGCCCAGGGCCCGCGGCACGCCGTCGGCGGTGGCGACGTTGCGCCCGTCCAGCACCACGGTGAAGAGCTCGAGCAGCAGCTGCACCACCTGCTCCGGCGCATAGGGGCGGAGGCCCTCGGCGAAGGCGTCCGCGCCGATCTGGCGGTAGGCGAGCGGCCGGCCCGTGGCTTCGGCGATCTCGGCGGCGGCCTGGGTGAAGGTGAGCGCGCGCGGGCCGGTCACCTCATAGGCCTGGCCCAGGTGACGCGGGTCGGTCAGGGCGGCCACGGCCACCTCGGCGATGTCGTCGGCGTCCACGAAGGGCTCGGGCACGTCGCCGGCCGGCAGGGCGATCTCACCGGCCATGACGCCCTCCACCAGGTAGCCCTCGGAGAAGTTCTGGGCGAACCAGCTGGCCCGCACGATGGTGCAGGGCGCGCCGCTGGCCTGCAGCGCCTGTTCGGCCGCCTGGGCGCCCGGCTCGCCGCGGCCCGAGAGCAGCACCACCTGCTCCAGCCCCGCGTCCTGCGCCAGCTGGCCCAGCAGCGCCATCGCCGCCGCAGCGCCCGGCACGGCGAGGTCGGGCTGGAAACTCACATAGGCTTTCGAGGCGCCCTGCAGCGCCGCGGCCCAGGTCTGCGGCTGGTCCCAGTCGAAGGCCGGGATGGTGGAGCGCGAGGCCACGCGGGTGGGGATTCCGCGGGCGCGCAGCTGCGCCTCGACGCGCGCGCCGGTCTTGCCGAGGCCGCCGAGGATCAGGACGGGAAGCTGAGTCATTTGGGCGTTTCCTTCTGGTATATGTAATACGAGAAGTTCTCGTATTTGCGAAACCCGATAAACCCTCGTATTTTGCGAGTCAAGCAGGCTCGGACAGGCGCGTGGCGACCCAGAAGGCGGACAAGGCGGCGATCGGCGAGGGCGCCTTGGGCGCGGCGCGGCCGCGGCTGGCGCCGACCCAGCAGCGCAGCCGCGAGCGGTTCGAGAAGATCCTGGCCGCCGCTGCGGACCTGATGGCGGAGAAGGGCGGCGAGGCCTTCCGCATGAGCGACATTGTCCAGCGCACGGGCGTGCCGTTCGGCTCGCTCTACCAGTACTTCCCGGACAAGACGGCGGTGATCGGCACCCTGGCCGAGCGCTACAACGCGGTCGGCCGCGAGTGCGTGGCGCGGGACCTGGCCGACGTGGCGGCGCCGGACGACCTCTATCCGGCGCTCTGCCGGATCGTGGACAGCTACTACCAGATGTTCCTGGACGAGCCGGTGATGCGCCACATCTGGCAGGCCACCCAGGCGGACCGCGCGCTGCAGGCCCTGGACGAGGAGGACGGCGCGTTCCTGTCGGGCCTGCTCTGCGAGGCGGTCCGCCGCGTGGCGCCGCAGACGCCGGACGCGACGCTGGAGACCTTCTCGCAGCTGATCATGACCCTGGCCGCGGCGGCGGTCCGCCACGCCATCACCCTGGACGCCGAGGCGGCGGGCCGGTTCCTGGGGCTGTTCAAGGCGATGCTGCCGAGGACGCCGCCGTGAGCGGGGGCGCCTACTGAGCGGCGAGCCGCGGCGGTCTATTGGGAGGGCGCACAGGTGCTGCGTTCGCTGATCCGACTTGACGGCTCAGCTTGGTCTCGTTGACCTCGGGCACGCGCTTGGATCGCCAAATTCTGGCCCGGTACTCCATCCTCAAGGCGGGAGCCTGGATTACCGGCCGCGCCCCGCCACTTCATAGAGCGCGACGTGGCCTACGCCGCTCAGCGACATGCGAGCGTTGGGCAGGAACGCCAGGACGTTCGAGCTGGAGTCGGCGGCGCACAAGGTTTGCACCACCGCGCCGATGCGCGTCGACACCAGGCCCACGCGTGGCCAGGCATCCGCCGCGTCCTCGGGAAGGCCCACCAGCGCCAGCGACCCATCCGCGTTCAGCGCCGGGACTGGATAGGTCCAGAAGTCGGTCACCGTAGCTCGCAGCTCCCAAAGCCGCTCGCCGGTCTCCAGGTCGTAGAGGGCGGCGAACGACCCCTCCACCGGCGTCGGCTTGGGACAATTCGGATTGCGCTCGCAGATCATTCCCGAGGCCTGGAGCGAGGGCGTTATCAGGACGCGACGGCCATCCGCGCTCAGCGCCACGCCACCAGCGGCGGCGGGCCCGCCGGGAATCGGCGCCAGCCGCGGCGGCCGACCCTGGTCGAGGATCACCCATGGGCCGCGCGCCACCTGCACCACGGCGCGCAGCCTTCCGTCCGGGCGGACGACGACCGCCGCCGCCGGCCGGAAGAGCGCGTAGTCGGAGCCGTCCCGGCGCGGCCTCACGCCCGGGATCCTGTCGAAGCGGAAGGTCGCCAGCACCCGACCGCGCACCGCGTCGATGAAGGCGAACGCCGGCTCCGGGTTCTTCCGCTCCGGCCGGTAGAGCCCACCGCGCGTCCCGAACTGCGCCAGCGCAAGGCCCCTGCCCCCGGCCCACTGAAGGCTATCGAGCTCACCCGATGGATGGCTGAGCCTCGGCAGTCGCTCGACGCGCCCGTCGCGCCAGATGCGCAGCGGCTGCCAGCCGCCCAGCGCCCAGCCGCCCCGCGGATACATCCGCGGCTGGCTGGCCCCGAACACCGCCCGCGAGTCCGCCTGCCAGGCGAACGGCATGGGTGCGGCGCCGCCGTACCCGACCTCGACGACTTCCGGCAGCCCCACGACCTGCGGCGGCGACCCCGCGGGCTCCGGCCCGAACTGCAGCCCAAGCCGGTGTCGGACCGTGAAATAGGCCGCCCCATCCGGGGAGACCTGCGGCACGGGACGATCGTCCAACTCGGCGGCCACGAAGCTGGCCTTGTGCACGCCGGCGAGCCGGGCGGGACCGGACTGCGCGGGAGTCAGCCGCGCCTCGCCATATGGCCGCTCCGCACAGGGCGTCGTTCCGGCCGGCGCCTCCCCCGCCAACGCCAGGGCGACAACCGTCCCACGAAGCCAGGCCACGACGATCCGCATCCGCACAGCCTACGCACGGGATGGTTGTCCAACCGTCAAGTCGCACGCCGAAACGAGCGCCCCGTCGTGGAAATCGCGACCCGGCCTGCCCGTCCCGCGTCCGACTCCGGACCGCGACCAAGAGCCTTGCGGCCACCCTTCGGGCGCATCATCCTCGCCGGGTGGCGTGAGGGGCGAGGATGCGGGATTCCAGGTTCCTGTTCGGGCCGCTCGGGGCGCTGGTCCTGCTCGTCGGCGTCGGGGGCCTCGCGCTCCTGGTCCCGGGCTATGATCCCGTCCGTCAGACGGTCAGCGAGATCGGCGAGATGGGCTCGCCCATGCGGATCCCCTTCGCCGCCATGCTCTGCGCCGTGGCGGCCTGTATCCTGGTCTGCGCCGCCGCGTTGCTGGACCTGGCCAAGGCGACGGGCCGCTCGCGCTGGCCGGCCTATCTTACGGCGTTCATGGCGGTGGCCGCGACCGGTGTGGGGATCTTCGCCTTCCCGCACCCGCTGCACAACGTCTTCGGACTGTCCGAGCTCGTCGGCTACCAGGCGCCGCTAGTGCTGGCCCTGACCTGGCGGCGCGATCCGTCGGCGGCCGAGGTGGTCCGGCTCTCCGGCTGGATGACGGCCGTCGTCTGGGCCACGATCCTCATCAACCTCGTCCCCATGTTCCGCGACCCGGTGATCTGGCCGCACCTGAAGCCGGTCTATGGCCTGGCCCAGCGGGCGCTGTTCGCCTCGTGGTTCGCCTGGGTCGCGACGGTGGGCGCGCAGCTCTATCGCACTCCGCGCCGCTCGGCCGCGCCCGCCTAGGCGAAGCCTCTCTCCCGCGCAGGAGGGCGGGCCGAACAAACACAGCCCGCACCGGAAAGCGCGAAAGCGCCGGCAGCCCTGCGGCCCACCCCAACTTAAATCTCATGGCGGTCAGTTTGCCTCGGGGCCTGGCGATCTCAAGGACGGCCCGCAGGGCCGCCGCGGCGCGGGCGCGCAGAGCGCGCTCCTTGACATCGCCAGGCCCCGAGGCTCGCATCTACCGTGAGATCTATGCCCCGGTCCCCATCGGGACGATGGGTCGGCGCACTGTCGTGGCGTTGAAGATGGGAATGCAGCCTATCCCGTCGGAAACTCACCGGCGTGGCTAGCGGGCGCCTGTCGATACACGCTCTTGAGCGCTTCGTACTCGCGGTCTGAAAGGTCGCATAGGCGCCGTCTCACATAGTCCGGCAGCAATCCGGTCAAGATCCACACGGGTTTCCCAGACAGGGCCACCTGCTCCGACCCATTCGATGCGGCGACCTCAAGCGCATGGAGCGCCATTTCAAGCAACGCGGCATCGTTGCCGTCGAACTCATCCGGCCACTCGCCTTCATCTCGGGCGGACGTAGCTTCCTGCCGCGACAGTCCTTGCCGGGCTGCAGCGACGAGGTGAGGCAAAGCCTCCTGGGGTACGACCAGCATCAGGCCCGCCTAGGAGTTCAAAGTTGAACGTTGCGCAAGCGCCAAAACGGTTCGAGGCCAGGCGCCCGAACGAGCACCTAAAGCGCCCGCCCCCTACGCCCGCCGCCCCGTCGCGCTCGCGTTGTCCACGCCCAGGGCCGCCAGGGCCCCGCGCACGATGCCCTCGGCGTCCAGGCCGGCCTGGGCGTACATCGCCTCGGGCTTGTCGTGGTCCTGGAAGATGTCGGGCAGGGTCAGGGTGCGCACGCGCAGGCCGCGGTCCAGGGCGCCGTGCTGGGCCAGGGCGTGCAGCACGAAGGCGCCGAAGCCGCCCATCGCGCCCTCCTCCACCGTGATCAGGGCCTCGTGCTCGCGGGCCAGGCGCAGGATCAGGTCCAGGTCCAGCGGCTTGGCGAAGCGGGCGTCGGCGACGGTGGCGGAGAGGCCGCGGGCCGCCAGCATGTCGGCCGCCTTCAGGCTCTCGGAAAGGCGCGTGCCGAACGACAGGATGGCCACCGCCGTCCCCTCGCGCACGATGCGGCCCTTGCCGATCTCCAGCGGGGCGGCGAGCTGCGGGATGGCCACGCCCAGGCCCTCGCCGCGCGGATAGCGGAACGCCGAGGGGGCGTCGTCGAGCGCGACGGCGGTGGCGACGGCGTGCGCCAGCTCCGCCTCGTCCGACGGGCCCATGATCACCATGCCGGGCAGCTGGCCCAGGTAGCCCACGTCGAACGAGCCGGCGTGCGTGGCGCCGTCCGCGCCCACGAGGCCCGCCCGGTCGATGGCGAAGCGCACGGGCAGGCCCTGGATGGCCACGTCGTGCACGACCTGGTCGTAGCCGCGCTGCAGGAAGGTGGAATAGATGGCGCAGAACGGCTTCATGCCGTCCGCGGCCAGGCCGGCAGCGAAGGTCACCGCGTGCTGCTCGGCGATGCCCACGTCGAAGGTGCGGTCGGGGAACGCCTGGCCGAAGAGGTCGAGCCCGGTGCCGGACGGCATGGCCGCGGTGATCGCTACGATCTTCGGGTCGATCTTGGCGTGCTTGACCAGCTCCTCGGCGAAGACGCGGGTGTACTGCGGCGCGGCCGCCTGGCCCTTGGCCTGCTTGCCGGTGACCACGTCGAACTTGACCACCCCGTGGTACTTGTCCGCCGCGCTCTCGGCCGGGCCATAGCCCTTGCCCTTCTGGGTCACCACGTGGACCAGCACCGGCCGGTCCTCGATGCGCCGGGCGTTCTGCAGCACGTGCACCAGGGCGTCCATGTCGTGGCCGTCGATCGGGCCCACATAGTAGAAGCCCAGCTCCTCGAAGAAGGTGCCGCCGGTGACCATGCCGCGGGCGTATTCCTCGGCCTTGCGGGCCGCCTCGCGCATCGGCCGCGGAAACACCTTGGTCACCGCCTTGCCCAGGTTGCGGATCGACTGGTAGCCGCCGCCGGAGACCAGCCGCGCCATATAGGCGCTCATCCCGCCCACCGGCGGGGCGATGGACATGTCGTTGTCGTTGAGGATGACAGTCAGCTGGCGGGTGGTCTCGCAGGCGTTGTTCATCGCCTCATAGGCCATGCCGGCGCTCATCGAGCCGTCGCCGATCACCGCCACCACCTTGTTGTCGCGCCCCTCGGCGTCGCGCGCCGCGCAGAAGCCCAGGGCGGCGCTGATCGAGGTGGCCGCATGGGCGGCGCCGAACGGGTCGTATTCGCTCTCCGAGCGCTTGGTGAAGCCGGACAGGCCCCCGCCCTGGCGCAGGGTGCGGATGCGGTCGCGCCGGCCGGTTAGGATCTTGTGCGGATAGGCCTGGTGGCCCACGTCCCAGATCAGGATGTCCCGCGGCGTCTCGTAGACGTGGTGCAGCGCCACCGTCAGCTCGACCACGCCCAGCCCCGCGCCCAGGTGCCCGCCGGTCTGCGACACCGCCTCGATGGTCTCCGCGCGCAGCTCGTCGGCCAGCTGGCGCAGCTGCGGGATCGAGAGGCTGCGGGTGTCTTCCGGCGAGGCGACCGTGTCGAGCAGAGGGGTTTCAGGCGGCATGAACGCGGACGTCCTCGGACTTGGCCCGGGCTGAAAGGGACCGGGGGCTACTGACGGCGCTCTAACACGAAATCAACGCTCTCCCGCAGGAAATCAGCCCGCCCGCCGAAGGGATCCAGGTGGGATTTCGTCTGCGTCTTCAGCAGATCCAGGCGGCTGCGCGCCGCCTCCACGCCCAGCAGCGTCACGAAGTTGGCCTTGCCCTTGGCGGCGTCCTTGCGGGCCGCCTTGCCCAGGGTCTTGGCCTCGCCCTCGGCGTCCAAGAGGTCGTCGACGATCTGGTAGGCCAGGCCCAGGTCGTGGGCGAAGGCCATCAGGGCGTGGCGCTCGCCGTCCTGCGCCCGGGCCAGCACCAGCGGCAGCTCGAAGGCGCAGGCGATCAAGGCGCCGGTCTTCAGGCGCTGCATGCGGGCCACCCCGCCGATGTCGTCGCGCACGCCCAGCATGTCGATCATCTGCCCGCCGGCCATGCCCCGCGCGCCCGACGCCAGGGCCAGGCGGGTCACCAGCTCGGCGCGCACATTGCCGTCGGGGTGGGTGTCGGGATGGGCCAGGATCTCGAAGGCGGCGGTCTGCAGGGCGTCGCCGGCCAGCACCGCGGTCATCTCGTCATAGGCCTTGTGCACGGTCGGTCGGCCGCGGCGCACATCGTCGTCGTCCATGCACGGCAGGTCGTCGTGCACCAGGCTGTAGGCGTGGATGCACTCCAGCGCGCAGGCCGAGCGCAGCACATAGCCCTCGTCCACGTCGAAGATCCGCCCGGTCTCCATGGCGAAATAGGTCCGCAGCCGCTTGCCGGGCCCCAGGGCCGCATAGCGCATGGCCTCGGTCAGCCGGCTCTCGGGGCCGTCGGCGCGCGGCAGCAGCTCGTCCAGGGCCACGGTGACCAGGTCGGCGGCCTCGGCCACGCGGCGGGCCAGCTCCATCAGCCGAACTCGGCGGGCTCGACGCCCACGGCGCCGCCCTGGGCCCCGCCCGCGCCCATCACGATCTTCTCGACCCGCAGGCTGGCTTCCTTGAGCTTGGCCTCGCAGTGCGCCTTCAGCGCCGCGCCGCGCTCGTACATCTTGATGGAGTCCTCCAGCGGCGCCTGGCCGCTCTCCAGCCGCGCGACGATCTGCTCCAGCTCGCCAAGCGCGGTCTCGAAGCTCATGGCGGCGATTGGGGCGGGTTCGGACATGCAATTTCTTTAGTGGTGCGAAACGAGAGGGTCCATCCCTCCCTCCCTTGATGGGGACCTTCCCTCCCTTGATGGGGAGGGACAGGCGGCGCAGCCGCCAGGGTGAGGCGGCCACGACCGGGCTCGGCGCTTGATCGACTATCCCTCACCCTGATCGCTTCGCGATCTGTCCCTCCCCATCAAGGGAGGGAGGGCGCCTGTCCCTCCCCATCAAGGGAGGGAGATCATCCCCGCTCGAACCGGCGCATCGACCAGTACTTGTAGCCCTCGCTCTTCACCAGCTTCCAGCCCATGCGCCGCAGCGCCCGGCCGATCATGTAGTTGAAGAAGCCGTGGGCCAGGACCACCACGTCCTCGCCGCTGGCCGCCAGCCCAATCAGCAGCGCGGCGGCCCGGTCCGCGCGGATCTCCGCCTCCGAGCGCGTCTCCTGGCCCTCATGGTGGTCGAAGAACCACCACCAGAACCGCGCCAGGAACCCCCACACCGACGGCGAGAGCTTGATCCAGCCCGGCAGGTTCGGCGGCGGCAGCGGCGCCTCGATCAGGACGTCGTGGCGGTCGAACGCCCGCTCGCCGGCCAGGGCCTGGGCGCTCTCGATGGAGCGCTGCCGGGTCGAGGAGACCAGGGCCCCGCAGGAGTCCACGAATTCGCGCAGCTGTTGCGGCGGGGTCTGCCCCGGCAGCAGGCCCAAGAGCTCGTAATTGGCCCAGAAGGCGCGGTAGCCGGCGGCGGTCAGCTTGATCTTGCGCGAGACGGCCGGCTCGCCATGCCGCGCCAGGACGATGGCCCCATGGCGCACGGTCGCCGAAGACGGCGCCGAACGCGTCCCGTCCGAACGCGCCCCTTCCGCCGTCAAGACGCCCGCCATGGACCCAGAGACCGCACCGGTTCGCCCCTCACCCCTCGCCCAGGGCCCTGACGTGCGCCAGCGCCGAGCGGCCCAGAGCTTCGAGGTCGTACCCGCCCTCGAGGGACGACACAACCCGACCCTTGGCATGGCGGTTGGCGACCGAGGCGATGGCCCGGGTCGCCCAGGCGAAGTCCGCCTCCTCCAGGCTCTGGCCGCCGCCGCCGACGGGATCGCGGCGGTGCGCGTCGAACCCAGCCGAGACCAGGATCAGGTCGGGGGCGAAGGCGTCCACCTTGGCCATCAGGTCCTCGAACGCGGCCCGCCACACCGTCGCCGGCGCGCCCTCGGGCGAGACCGCATTGGCGATATTGGCCGGGACCGGCTC
Organism: Caulobacterales bacterium; assembly: GCA_019510435.1. Lineage (GTDB taxonomy): Bacteria > Pseudomonadota > Alphaproteobacteria > Caulobacterales > Caulobacteraceae > Phenylobacterium. Next base: position 266,702 of record JAEKKJ010000009.1, read on the forward strand.
GGACGGGTGCCCGCTGCCCGGCCACATGGGCCAGGACTGGATCGACGCAAAGAAAAGGTCCGGCCGCCCGGCCAGGGCGGCCTGGGTGCCGTTGCCGTGGTGGATGTCGAAGTCCACCACCGCCACCTTGCCGAGGCCCGCCGCCTGGGCCGCCTTGGCCGCGATCGCCACGTTGGAGAAGATGCAGAAGCCCATGGGCAGGCCCGGCTCGGCGTGGTGGCCCGGCGGGCGCACGGCGCAGAACGCCCGCTCGGCCCGCCCCTCGGCCACGTCCCGCACCGCCTGGACCACCGCCCCAGCCGCCCGCCGCGCCGCCGTCAGGCTGCCCGGCGACATATAGGTGTCGGCGTCCAGCTCCAGTCGCCCCGCCGCCGGCGCGCCGCGCACGATCGCCGCCACATAGTCCGCATCGTGCACGCGCAGCAGGTCGGCGTCCTCAGCCAGCGGCGCCTCGTGCGGGGCCAGGTCCAGGCCGGAGTCGGTCAGGGCGCCCATCACGGCGGCCAGCCGCTCGGTCCGCTCCGGATGGCGCAGCCCGGGGTGGTGGTCGAACATGTCGGTGTGGGTATAAAGCGCGACAGCCATGGCCCATCCTAACCCAAGTTCGAGCCCAGATGAGTGACCCCGTGATCCGCCGCGCCGGCCCCGCCGACGCCCCCGTCCTGGCCGCCCTGGCGGAGCGGACCTTCGTCGACACCTTCGCCCACCTCTACCACCCCGACGACCTGGCGGCCTATCTGGTCGAGGCCTACAGCGTCGAGGGCACGGCCGCAGACCTTGCCGACCCGGACAAGGCCCTGTGGCTGGTGGAGCAGGACGGCGAAGCCATCGGCTACGCCCTGGCCGGCCCCTGCGGCCTGCCCCACGCCGACGTCACCCCCGCCTGCGGGGAGCTGAAGCGCATCTACTTCCGCAAGGACCGCCAGGGCGGCGGCCTCGGCAAGCTGCTGTTCGGCGAGGTCATGGGCTGGCTGCAGTCCAAGGGCCCGCGCGACGTCTGGATCGGCGTCTGGTCCGAGAACCACGGCGCCCAGCGCTTCTACGCGCGGCACGGCTTCGAAAAGGCCGGCGAATACGGCTTCCGGGTCGGCCGCACCGTCGACCGCGAGTTCATCCTGCGCCGCACCGCGGAGAGTTTTTCTAAGCAAGCGTCGAATACGGCTGAGAACAAACACAATTTCGCCTGAATTCGCGCCCGCCGAACCTCTTTCATTGCTTAGATTTAACCCGCCGGCATCTTGGCGAGGCCGCCGCCATTTGGGACCTTGCGATCCGTTCGCGGGAATCCAGATCGGCCATGGGGATGCTGAAGATCGGCTATGTGCGGCTGCGTGACGCCGCAGCTCAGGACGACACCACCGCCCTCAAGGCCGCCGGCTGCCAGGTGGTCCGCGCCGAGGAGCCGGGCCTCGGCGGCGGCGCAGGCGGCGGCGGCCACGTGCTCAACTCCATCCTCGACTTCATCGGCCCCGGCGACCAGCTGGTGGTGACTCGCCTCGACCGCCTCGCGCCCACCGGCCGCGGCCTGCTGGACGCGCTGGACAGCCTGCAGGCCCGCGGCGCCACCCTGCAGGTGCTCGAGCCCGAGCTCTCCAGCCAGGGCGCCGCCGGCCGCACCCTGCGCGCCGTCCTGCAGGCCGTCGCCGACCTGGAGCCCGCCGGGCCCAACGGCCGCCGCCGCCGGCCCGCCGCGCCCGCCCAGGAGATCTTCGCCCTCCAGCGCGCCGGCGTCGGCCCCGTGGAGATCGCCCGCCGCCTGGGCGTCTCGCGCATGACCGTGTGGCGCAAGCTCAAGGCGGTGGAGGGCGCGCGGGCGTAAGGCCCCTCAGCGCACGCCCTGTCCTGGATGGGGCCGCTTCTCTCGGATGGGCCATTTCGCTTTTTCCGAACCGGCGGGTGCAAAGGGCGTACCCTGTCGCCGGGGCATGGATCCGTGCCGGATGCGAGCGCTCGGCGTTCAGAAAGTCGGGCCATGGCCCAGCCTTTGAAAAACCCCCTCTTGGCGGTCGGCGACGCCCAGGCTCTGGCGCATGCCATCGTGGACACCATCCATGAGCCCTTCCTGGTGCTGGACGACGAATTCCGCGTGCTCGCCGCCAGCCGCTCGTTCTATGAGACCTTCAAGGTCGACCCGAAGCACACCCAGGGCTGCCTGCTCTACGAGCTTGGCGACGGCCAGTGGGACATCCCGGCGCTGCGGGTGCTGCTGGAGACGATCATCCCGGAGAAGGCGGCCATGGACGACTTCCAGGTCGACCATGACTTCCCGGGCCTCGGCCGACGCATCATGCTGCTCAACGCCCGCAAGGTGCTCTATGACGCCAGTCCGGCGATGACGATCCTGCTGGCCTTTACCGACGTCACCGACCGTCGCGCCATCGAGCGCGAGCAGGATCAGCTGCTGGCCCGCACCGAGGATCTTCTGCGCCAGAAACAGGTCCTGCTGCAGGAGATGGAGCACCGGGTCGCCAACAGCCTGCAGATCATCGCCAGCATCCTCTTGATGAAGGCCCGCGCCGTCACCTCGGCGGAGAGTCGCGGCCACCTGCGCGACGCCCACCAGCGGGTGATGTCGGTCGCTGCGGTGCAGTCGCATCTGCACGTCTCGGACGGCATCGACCAGATCGAGGTCGGCTCCTACCTGTTCAAGCTCTGCGACGGCCTGGCCAATTCGATGATCGCAGAGGGCCAGCCCATCAAGCTCAAGGTCGTGGCCGACAACGGCAAGCTGGGGTCCGCCCAGGTGGTCAGTATCGGCTTGATCGTCACGGAGCTGGTGATCAACGCGCTGAAGTACGCGTTCCCGGCGGGCAAGGCCCGGGCGGCGGTGCAGGTCACCTATGAAAGCGACGGTGGCGACTGGCGGTTGGTGATTTCCGACAACGGCGTCGGCAAGGAATTCGGCGGACCCGCCGCCAAAGGCGGTCTGGGCACGGTCATCGTGGGCGCCTTGGTCAAGCAGCTGGAGGCCCGCATGGAGGTCCGCGACGCCGAACCCGGCCTCAGCGTCTCCATCACCCGCGCGAGTTTCGTCCCGCGCGTTTCCAGCGCTGCCTAAATATCTGAAAATAAATGTGGTCTTCGACGGACCCAAGCGGGCCGGCAAGCGTTGCTGTATGGGGGCAAACGGCCTCCGCGCCCGAAAGCGACATCCAGATGAACCTCGACCCGACAGACCTCGAGGCGTTCCGTCGCGACCTCATCGCCCTGATACCGCGTATGCGCGCGTTCGCCCGCACCTTGAGCGGCGACGCCACCGCCGGTGACGACCTGGCCCAGGAGGGCCTGGCCAGCGCCTGGGCGGCGCGCAACAGCTATCGGGCCGGCACCAATTTGAAGGCGTGGGTCTACATGATCATGCGCAACCAGTTCTACTCGGAGAAGCGTCGGTCCTGGCGGATTGTCTCCCTGGATTCGGAGACGGCCGAGCGGACCATCCCGGCGATCTCGGATCCGACTGCGACCGTCGAGCTCGACGAGCTCCGCCGCGCCATGCTGATGCTGCCGGAGGACCAGCGCGAAGCCCTCATCCTGATCGGCGCCGGCGGGTGCTCCTACGAGGAAGTCGCCGCGATGTGCGCTTGCGCGCTCGGCACGGTGAAGAGCCGCGTGAGCCGCGCGCGCGATCGGCTCGCTCTGATCTTCGCCGAAGGTCACATTCCCAAGGACGACATCCGGCCCAGCGCGGCCCTTTCCGACATCCTGGCGCAGTATCATCACGCCGGCCGGCGCATCGCGCTGGCGGCGTGACCGCCCGGGTCCGGCGAAATGCATCCAAATCAGGGCCGGCGCTTTGTGGACGGATTGCTGAACATTGATTGGCGCATCAGCAGCTGAGAGACGCGACCGCGCTCCCCGCCGATGGGAGCCCTCATGTTGCGCATCCTTTATGTCGAAGACGACTGTCTGCTTCAGCTGGACGGCGAGGCGTGCCTCAAGGAGGCGGGATACGACGTCGTCCTCGCCTCCGATGGCCAGACGGCCTGCGCCCTGCTCCGCAACGACCCGACGTTCGACGCCCTGATCACCGACATCGACCTGCCGGGCGACATCCAGGGCTGGCAGATCGCCGCGCTGAGCCGTGAGATCACCCGCGACCTGCCCGTGGTCTATGTGACCGGTCAGGCCCTCGACGACTTCCAGAAAATGGGCGTGCCGCACAGCCTCTTGATGCCCAAACCTCTCGCGTGGCCCCAGCTGGTGGCGTCTCTGGCAGGGCTGATCGCGGCGGCGTGATGGAGCGCGGTTCGGGGCCCGTCCCCTCGCGCGGCTAGAACGCCTCCCCCACCATCCGCTCGCTCAGCGCCCACAGCGCCTGGGCCCGTTCGGGATCGAGGGCATAGCGCTGGATGCCGCCGCGGGTGACATCGGCGCCCGCGCCCGTGTCCACCACCTCGGCCACATGGCAGTCCTCGCAGTAGCGCCCGCCCACCGCCTCGGCCGGCGCCACCACGCCCGCCCAGACCGAGGTCGCCGCGCCCTGCGGGATGGTCTTCCATTCGAAGGCCGGCGCGTCGCCCTCGGCCTGCCCGCGGTTGAGGTTGTCGATCATCTCCTGGATCACCTCCGGCGTCATGTACCGGCCGAGCTCGGTCCGGATGCCGCCCGGATGCACCGCCGTGGCGCGCACGCCCCGGTCCCGGTGGCGCCGGTCGAACTCCACCGCGAACAGCACATTGGCGGTCTTGGCGCGGCCATAGGCGGCGAACGGCGTGTAGGGGGTCCGCTCGAAGTTCGGGTCCTCCAGGTCCACGTCCGAGAACCGGTGGCCGGCGGATGACAGCGCCACCACCCGCGCGCCCGGCTTCAGCAGCGCGGCGATGCGGTTGGCCAGCAGGAAGTGGCCCAGGTGGTTGGTCCCGAACTGGCTCTCGAAGCCGTCGGCGGTCTTGCCGAACGGCGTCGCCATGATCCCGGCGTTGTTGACCACCAGGTCGAAGGGCCGGCCATCGGCCACCAGGCGGTCAGCCGCGGCGCGCACGCTGGTCAGGCTGGCGAGGTCCAGCTCGATCAGCTCCAGGCCGGCGATCGCGGCGGTGGCGCTCCGCGCCTTGCCGAGGTCGCGCGCCGCGCCGACCACCTGCGCGCCGTGCGCCGCCAGCGCCCGGGCGGTCTCGACGCCCAGCCCGGCCGAGACGCCGGTGACCAGCACCCGCTTGCCGGTGAGGTCGACGCCTGCCAGCACCTCGTCGGTGGTGGAGGTCGCGCCGAAGGGATGGCTGATCGTCTCGCTCATGGGGCTAGCTCCGGACAATAAGGGGTGGAACGCCGCGACCGACATGACTAAATGGAGGCGACCTCCGGATATATGCGGAGGATGCCTCCGGTTTGCAAGGAAAGCCTCGTGGGCGTCGCAAGTTCCACTGCCAGAAAGCCCCGTGCGGACAGCCAGCGCAACCGCGACCAGTTGCTGGCCGCGGCCAAGGCGGCCTTTGCCGACCACGGCCCGGACGTCGCGCTCGAGGAGGTGGCCCGCCGCGCCGGCGTCGGCATCGGCACCCTCTATCGCCACTTCCCCGGCCGCGACGCCCTGCTGGCGGCGGTCTACAGCCGGGAGGTCGAGCAGCTGACCACCTCGGCCGACCGGCTCCTGGCCCTGCACCCGCCGCTCGACGCCTTCGACCGCTGGCTGCACCTGCTGGTCGACTACCTGGCCGCCAAGCGAGTGGTCGCCCCGGCCCTGCAGGCCTCCGCGGAGGGCGCGCGGGTCTACGCCGCGGCCGGCACGCCGGTTGTCGACGCCATGAACCGCCTCGCCCAGCACCTGATCGCCAGCGGCCAGGTCCGCCCCGGCGTCCAGCCGCAGGACATCACCCAGCTCATCATGGGCCTGGCCCAGGGCTACGATCGCCCCGAATGGGCCCCCAGCGCCCGCCGCCTGATCGCCATCCTGATCGCGGGGCTGAAGCGGCCGTGAGCCGGCGCGCGCGGCCACCCGAACCTCGCGCCGACCAACCCCTCAGCCCAACCCTTGCAGCGAACCGCCGGCCCCGTGCAGCGAGCGGCCTCAACGCTCCACGCCCCGCCGCCTAGTCTGAGGCCAGGTTGGCGCAACCCCGGCGCCGACGCCCCAGACCCGCCCCGGACGCTCCGTCCGAGCCGAGAAAGGCACGCCATGATCCCCTTCTCCCTCGCCCCGCGGCTGACCGCGGCCTTGCTGGCCACCAGCCTCCTCACGTCCGCCGCCGGCGGCCCAGCCCGCGCCGCCGCCGCCGATCCCCTCCCCGACCTGATCGCGGCGCTGAAGGCCACCTCCCCCGCCGCCGGCCCCGACCCGCAGCAGGTCAGGGCCATCGACGGCATGATCGGGACCTGGCGCGTCGACTATGGCGATATCTCCAAGACCGGCGTCACCACCCACCGGACGGGCCAGTTCATCGTCAGCTGGGTGCTGGACGGCCGCGCGGTGCAGGACGTCTGGATCGTGGACCCCTCGGGCGCCCGCAAGACCCGCGAGGTCTACAGCGACCTGCGCTGGTTCGACCCGAAGACCGGGACCTGGCCGGCGGTCTTCGTCGACCCCGAGCACGCCTCGACCGCCAGGTTCACCAGCGAGCCGCCCGCGCCCGACCGGATCGTGCTGCACAGCCCCGACCTCGGCCCCGGCGACAGCCGCTGGTCGTTCGTCGCCACCGGCCCCGACAGCCTCAGCTTCCGCGACGAGGCCTCCGACGACGGCGGCAAGACCTGGCGCGTGCGCTCGGACGACCACCTGACCCGGCAGGCCCCGGGCGGGCGCTGAACGACCTCAAGACCTTGAGCGGGAATGACGCGAGGAGCCGGTCCCACCTCTTCGTGTCCCGCTCTGGCCGCCGGTACGGCCGGCCATCCCCGCCGCCGCGCAAGCGCGTCTTCGCCGACGGTGGAACCGCAACGCCGCACCGATCCCGCCAAAGCCCAGGAGGCTGAGCGCCCAGGTATCCGGCTCGGGTGTGCCTGCGGGCACGTAGCCGTAGGTGATGCTCAGGTTGTGGTGCTCATAGGCGGTCGCAACCAGGGCGCCGCATGGGTTGGCGCTGAAGCACTCAAGGTTCGCTTCGAAGCCCGTCTCCACGATGACCGTTCCCAGGCCAACCCGCGAAAACGCCTCCAACGCCGGTTGCTGGGTCGTCGTGTAGCTGGGAAGGAGCGGGGTGAAGGGCCCAACAACAATCGAGCCGAAGTCACCCGCTTCGATGGTTCCGCGGCGCGTATCGCTGCCTAAGAGGAGACTGCCGAAGCCGACGCCGTAGGTGAAGCTGTGGCCATCCTCGGACAGAAGGATTCCAGCGCCGCCGTTGTCCGTCAGGCCGACGTCGTAGAACTCGACGCCTGACGATGCGATCCGCGTGTCCCACGTGATTGAGTAGCCATAGGTGGTTTGCGGCGTCAGCTCGATCGAAGCCAGAGCGCCGAGCCTCGGGTCGAATAGCGGCAGCGTTTCGTAGATCACCGACCGGCCCGACGAGCCTCCAGCATTGAAGATGGCCGCATCAACCTCGACGGAATAGCTCACGTACGAAAGGGCGCGCGCCGGCACGGCGACAGCCATCGCTCCAAGCGCCAGCACAACACCGAGGATCGTCGGGGGCATTGGGCCCTGGTCGCGCAACCGCGGCGTCGAAGCGCGGCGGCGCCCAGCCTTAAGTCCAATCAATCCATTGCCCTTCCAAGCTCAGCCGTTGGCCACGATCTGGCTTGAGGACGAGCGAAGTCAATTCACAACCTGCGATAAACGTACGGCGCGTGGCGAATGGCAGCTAAACCTGCGCGGCCGTTCTCCCCCTCCCCCGCAAACATTCCTTCAGCCGACCCACGCCCGCCGCCCGCGCTGTCGCATCCGTCATCTCTTGCCCCGCCACAGCCTGCCGGGGTCGGCTGGTCAAGGACCGGCCTTTGGCCGGCCGCTTCGCGGCGAGCGCGGGGCGCTCGTCCTTGAGGAGCCGGGCGCGGCAGGCTGGAATGCGCGCAGGAGATCGAAGTCGTTCCTGCACCCGCCGCCGCCCCCTACCCCCGCCGCGCCTGCACGAAGTCCACGAACGCCCGCAGGGGCGAGGGCAGGGTGCGGCGGCTGGGGTAGTAGAGGAACGGGCCCGGGAAGCGGTCCGACCAGTCGGCCAGCACCTCCACCAGGGCGCCGCTGTCCAGGTGCGGCTGGGCGTAGCCGTCGAAGGTCATGCCGAACGCCAGCCCCGCCAGGGCCGCGCGCATCAGGACGTGGACGTTGCCGGCCACCAGCGGGCCCTCGGGCGCGATGCGCAGCGTCTCGCCGTCCTTCTCGAACTCCCAGGGCGGCTGGCCCCCGCTGGGATAGCGCACGCGCAGGCACGGCTTGCCGATCAGGTCGCGCGGGTGCTGCGGGCGGCCAACCCGGGCGATCAGCTCGGGCGTGGCCACCACCACCGAGCGCTGCGGCGGCCCGAGCGAGACGGCCACCATGTCCTGCGCCAGGCTCTCGCCCCAGCGCACGCCGGCGTCGTAGCCCTCGGCCACGATGTCCACCAGGTTGGCCTCGGTGGTCAGCTCCAGCCGCACGGCCGGATAGGCGGCGAGGAAGGCCGGGATCAGCGGCGCCAGCACCAGTTCGGCCGCCGGCTCGGGCGCGTTGATGCGCAAGGCACCGGAGGGCTCGGCCTGGTTGGCGCGGGCCTCGCCCACCGCCTCGGCGATCTCGGCCAGGGCCGGCTGCAGGCGGACCAGGAGCGCCGCGCCGGCGTCGGTGACCGCCACCGAGCGGGTGGTGCGGTTCAGCAGCCGCACGCCCAGCCCGCTCTCCAGGGCGCGCACCTGCTGGCTGAGGGTGGAGGCCGAGACGCCGCGCTCGATGGCCGCACGGCGGAAGTTGCGGTGGCGGGCGACCGCCGCGAAGCTGTCCAGGGCCTGGAGGTCGAGCCGGTCCATTGTTCGTAATTCCGCACAGTTCGTGCGGGACAATGCCGATTATCGGGACGGCCAGCCAGGGCTATCTCGGCGTCACCAAACAAGGAGACGAACCATGCAGACCCGCAAACTCGGCAAGACCGGCCCGCAGGTGTCCGCCCTGGGCCTGGGCGCCATGGGCATGAGCGACTTCTACGGCGCCGCCGACCGCGCCGAGAGCCTGGCCACCCTCCATGCCGCGGTGGAGGCCGGGATCACCCTGATCGACACCGGCGACTTCTACGGCATGGGCCACAACGAGATGCTGATCGGCGAGGCGCTGAAGACCCTGCCGCGCGAGCGGCTGGTGCTGAGCGTCAAGTTCGGCGCCCAGCGCGGGCCGGACGGCGCCTTCCTGGGCTTCGACGGCCGCCCCGCCGCGGTGAAGACCGCCCTCGCCTACACGCTGCAGCGCCTGGGCGTGGACCACATCGACATCTACCGCCCCGCCCGCCTGGACCCGAACGTGCCCATCGAGGACACCATCGGCGCCGTGGCTGAACTGGTCCAGGCCGGCTATGTGCGCCACATCGGCCTCTCGGAGGTCGGGCCCGACACCATCCGTCGCGCGGCCGCCGTGCACCCGATCGTCGACCTGCAGATCGAGTACAGCCTGCTCTCGCGCGGCATCGAGGACCGCATCCTGCCCACCACGCGCGAGCTGGGCATCGGCATCACCGCCTATGGCGTGCTCTCCCGCGGCCTGATCGGCGGGCGGCCGGCGCAGCTGGGCGGCCCCGGCGACTTCCGCGCCCACAGCCCGCGCTTCCAGGGCGAGAACCTGGAGCGGAACCTGCAGCTGACCGGGGCCCTGGCCGCCGCGGCCGAAAAGCTCGGCCTGACGCCGGCCCAGGCCGCCATCGCCTGGGTGGCCGCGCAAGGGCCAGACATCGTCCCCCTGGTCGGCGCCCGCCGCCCCGAGCGCCTCGCCGAAGCGCTCGGCGCCCTGAAGGCCGAGCTCTCCGCCGCCGACCTGGCGTCGCTGGAGGCCGCCGTCCCCAAGGGCGCCGCCGCCGGCGACCGCTATCCGGCGATGCAGATGGCCATGCTGGACAGCGAGCGGGGGTGAGCAGGAGATGAGCAACAGCCCCTGTTCCTCGCCCGCTCGCGGGGGAGGGGGACCACGAAGTGGTGGAGGGGGCGCTGGGGCCGCGCGCCGTGCGAGCGGCAGCGCCCCCTCCGTCCCGGCGTATCCGGAGAGTGGGACACCTCCCCCGCGCGCGGGGGAGGAACTGCGGTGCGCCATCGCCGTCCGCGACCAAGGCGCACTGGACATCGGGAACCCGCGGCCCCATCCTTCGCTTTCAAACGGACGTTCGAGGCCGCCCTGATGTTCATGCGTTTCTTCACCGAACTTCGCGAGGCGAAGGTCCCGGTGACGCTGAAGGAATACCTTGTCCTGATGGAGGCGATGGACAAGCAGGTCATCGACCGCACGGTCGACGACTTCTACTACCTGTCGCGCTCGGCCCTGGTGAAGGACGAGAAGAACCTCGACAAGTTCGACCGCGTCTTCGGCCATGTGTTCCAGGGGCTGGAGCGGCTGGACGAGGGCATGGCCGTCGACATCCCGGCCGAGTGGCTGAAGAAGATGTCCGAACAGTTCCTCACCGAGGAGGAGAAGGCCCAGATCGAGGCCATGGGCGGCTTCGACAAGCTGATGGAGGCCCTGGCCCAGCGGGCGCGCGAGCAGCGCGAGATGCAGGACCGCGACGGCAAGGGCGGGCCGGGCAACCGTCCCGACGGCTCCTCCCCCTTCGGCGCCAACGGCTACCATCCCGAGGGCATCCGCATCGGCCAGGAGAAGGGCCGCCACGGCCGGGCCATCAAGGTCTGGGACAAGCGCGAGTACAAGAACCTGGACGACCAGGTCGAGCTCGGCACCCGCAACATCAAGGTCGCCCTGCGCCGCCTGCGCAAATGGGTCCGCGAAGGCTCCGTCGAAGAGCTCGACATGGACAAGACCATCAAGGGCACGGCCGAGAAGGGCTACCTCGACATCAACATGCGCCCGGAGCGGCGCAACAAGATCAGCGTGCTGCTGTTCCTCGATATCGGCGGCTCGATGGATTCGCACATCAAGATCTGTGAGGAGCTGTTCAGCGCGGCCCGCACCGAATTCAAGAACATGGAGTTCTACTACTTCCACAACTGCCTCTATGAGTCGGTCTGGAAGGACAACCGGCGCCGTCACGCCGAGAAGCTGAACACCTGGGACATCCTCCACAAGTTCCCCCACGACTACAAAGTCATCTTTGTGGGTGACGCCACCATGAGCCCCTACGAGATCACCTATCCGGGTGGTTCGGTGGAGCACTGGAACGAGGAGGCGGGCGCGGTCTGGATGGACCGGCTCTCCGGCATCTTCGACCGGGTGGTCTGGCTGAACCCCACGGCCGAGCGGCACTGGGACTACACGCCCTCCATCGGCCTGATGAAGCAGCTGGTGGGCGACCGGATGTTCCCGTTGACCATCGACGGGCTGGAAAAGGCGATGAAAGAGCTTTCGCGCTGAGGATCACAAGTTTGTCGCTTGCGCCGCTGGGCGTAAGCTCGCGTGGCGCTTAAGGGATTCGCATGAACGATCCCCTGATTCAGGATCCTGCCGACAACGAAGAGGCCCAGGCCGCCACCAAGGCTGCGGTGTTCAACGCGGCCGAGCGCCTGTTCGCGCTGCATGGCTTCCAGAACGTCTCGGTGCGCGACATCACCGCCGAGGCCGGCGTCAACCTGGCCAGCGTGAACTACCACTTCGGCTCCAAGGACGCCCTGCTGTTCGAGATCTTCCGGCGGCGGACCAGCGAGCTGAACCGCGAGCGCGCGCGCCTGCTGCACGAGGCGGGCGCCCGCCACGACGGCAAGCCGCCGGTGCGCGAGATCCTCGCCGCCTATTTCGCCCCGCCCCTGCGCTGGGCCTCGCCCGACAACGACCGCCGCATCTCCGTGCAGTTCATCATCCGCGCCCGCTCCGAGGGCACCGAGGACATGCGCGAGGTGCTGCGCAACGACGTCAGCCACCTGGCCCGCTTCGCCGACGCCCTGATGGCCGCCCGGCCGGACCTGGCCAAGGAGGACGTCTACTGGCGGCTGCACTTCTGCCTGGGCATGGTCCACAACAACCGCTTCGCCGAGTTCGACCGCCTGCACCACCTTTCCGGCGGCCTGACCCGCGAGGCTGACGTCGACGCCCTGCTGAAGCGCATGCTGGACTTCGCCGAAGCCGGTTTCGTGGCCTGAGCCCGCCTGGGCGGGGGCGCGCTCGGACTCCGCGCCTGAAGGCCAGCCTGACCGCCAGGGTCTGCGCCTTCCGCTTCTTCGACACCTTCCTGCTGATCGTCCCGTTCTACACGGTGATGTTCGCCGAGCGCGGCCTGTCGCCCGCCCAGATCGGCATCGCCCTCGCCGCCTGGTCCGCCACCGGGCTGGTGCTGGAGATCCCCGCCGGCGTCCTGGCCGACCGCACCTCGCGCCGCTGGCTGCTGTTCGCCGGCCAGGCGCTGCGCAGCCTGGGCTTCGTGGTCTGGCTCCTGGCGCCCGGCTTCTGGGGCTACCTCGTGGGCCTGATGATGTGGGGCCTGAAGAGCGCCCTGCTCTCGGGCACCTTCGAATCCCTGGTCTACGACGAGCTGACCGCCGAGGGCCGCAGCGTCGACTACGCCCGCACCATGGGCCGCGCCTACGCCGCCCGCTGGGCCGGCTTCCTGGCCGCCTCCCTGATCGCCGCCGGGGCGGTGCGGCTGGGCTACGACGCCCTCATCGTCGCCAGCATCGCCGCCGGAGTGCTCTCCGCGGCCAGCGCCCTGGCCCTGCCCGAGGCGCCCCGCGTCCGCCCCATCGATGCGCCCCACTACCTGGGCCAGCTGGTCCGCGGCCTCGCCGACGTGCGCCGCCTGCCCGGCGTGCTGCCGCTGATGCTGTTCATCGCCGCCATGATGGCCATCGTCACCGCCTGCGAGGACTACTGGCAGATCTTCGGCCAGCAGGTGGGCCTGCCGCCGGGTGGCATCGGCCTCTTCGTGGCGGTGCTGGGCGGCGTATCCGCCGTGGCCAGTGGGCTGGCCCACCGCGGCCGCGACCTGGCGATGGGCGCGCTCTTCGCCCTGGTGGCCGTGGCGGGTCTCCTGGTGATCGCCGCGGCCGCCGCGTACCGGCCCTGGGCCGCTCTGCTGGTGGTGGGCTACATCGCCGCCGCCCGCACGCTGGAGGTCAATTTCGACGCCCGCTTCCAGCACCGCCTGGCGCCCGAGACCCGTGCGACGGTCGCCTCGCTGAAGGGCTTCCTGACCCAGGGCGGCAACACGGTCCTGATCCTGGCCTTCGGGCTGGTGGCCGAGGCCGGCGCCTACCGCACCGCCTTCCTGGCGTTCGGCGCCGCCCTGGCGCTGCTGGGCGCCGTGGCCTTGGCGCGGTCGGCGCGCGCGTCCATCTAGCGCCCATGGTCCAGATCGTCACCGACGCCCGCACCTTCACCGCCGACCGCGCCTGGGGCGCCCGGGATGTGGCCGAGATCGAAGGCGCCAGCGTGCGCCTGCACTGGACCGACCAGCCCTACCGCTGGCACGTCAACGACGGCTCGGAGGTGTTCCTGGTGCTGGAGGGCGCGGTGGAGATGCGCTGGCGCGAGGGGGGCGAGGAGCGCTCGGTCCGCCTCGGCCCGGCCGACATCTTCGTGGCCGAGGCCGGCGACGAGCACGTGGCCCATCCGCTGGGCCAGGCTCGCATCCTGGTGATCGAGAAGAAGGGCTCCGTCTGACGCCGCCTACGCCGCCAGGCTCCAGGCGAACTTCAGGTCCTCCACGAACAGCGCATAGGCCTTGGCCTTCGTCGCCGCGTCCGGCACGCGCAACAGGTAGGACGGGTGGTAGGTGACCACGCCCTGGGCCTGGTCGGGCAGCTGGATCGCCTGCTGGCGGAATTTCGCGACCGGCATGGCCTTGCCGAACACGGCCCCGATGGCCGTGCCGCCCAGCGCCACGATCACCCGCGGCCTGACCAGCCGCCGCTCGGCGTCCAGCCACCAGCGGCAGGCGGTGACCTCGCCGCCGTTCGGCGTCTTGTGGATGCGCCGCTTGCCGCGCTGTTCGTGCTTGAAGTGCTTCACCGCATTGGTGACGTAGGTCTCGGCCCGCGGCACGCCGGCCGCCGCCAGCGCCTTGTCCAGCACCTGGCCCGCAGGCCCCACGAACGGACGGCCGGCCAGATCCTCCTGATCGCCGGGCTGCTCGCCCACGAACAGCAGCTTGGCCCGCGGCGGCCCCTCGCCGGGCACGCCCTGGGTCGCATCGCGCCAGAGGTCGCAGCGGCGGCAGTGGTCGACCCCGGCCGTCACCTCGGCCAGCGAGCCCGGCGGATGATCGTCGCCGGCCGGCCGGCGCTTGGCCGCAACGGATCCAGGCTCAAGGGTGGGAAGGCGGGGCATTTCGCGTGCTGGAATGGGCCCGGGCCCGCTGGGTTCCCGCCTGACGCCTCAGCGCTCCAGGTCGCTCCGGTTGCGGATCAGAAGGCGCGCCACGCGCAGCAGCAGCTGGTCGTCGCGGAAGGGCTTGGTCAGGTAGTCCCGGGCGCCCAGTTCGATCGCCCGCCGGACCTGCTGGGCGTCGCAGCCCGCCGACAGCACCAGGGTGGGGCAGACGATGCCGCGCTCGCGCATCACGCTCAGCACCCCGAAGCCGTCCAGGCGCGGCATGCTGAGGTCCAGCACCATGGCCTCCGGCCGGAAGTGCTTCAGCCGGTCCAGCGCCTGCAGGCCATCGCGCGCCACGGCGATGGCGCAGCCGGCCAGCGACAGGCGGATGCCCACCAGCTCCAGGATCGCCGGATCGTCGTCCACGGTCAGCACACGGCGACCGGGGCTCGCCATGGTGGCGGCGCGGCGCGCCGGCGCGGCGACGGGAAGATCCAGGTTCATGGGTCGAGGTCGCGCCCGTATGGCCAACAACTTCTTAACGGGCCGAGCCGGCGCCTCAGAATGGGTAGCTCGCAAGACCCTCGCCGCCTGCGGCCAACACCGCTAGCCTCGCCCGCTGAGCTGAATGGGGGCTGCGATGTCGAGACGGATGAGCCTGGCGCTGGCGGCGCTGCTGGCGACGGCGGGCGGCGCGCAGGCGCGGCCGATCGGGCCGCAGGACATCGCACGGCTGATGGCGGTGAGCGATCCGCAGGTCGATCCGGCCGGCGCCTGGGTGGCCTATACGGTCGGCGGCACCGACCTGGCCGCCGACAAGGCCTACAGCCACATCTGGATGACCTCCTGGGACGGCAGCCGCACCGTCCAGCTCACCGGCCGCGCCAAGGAGAGCGAAAATACGCCGCGGTTCAGTCCGGACGGCAAGCTGCTGGCCTTCATCTCGGCGCGCGGCGGCGACAAGGGCGACGACCAACTGTGGGTGATGGACCGCGCCGGCGGCGAGGGCCGGCCGCTGGCGGGGATCGCCGGCTCGGTGGTGGACTACGCCTGGGCCTCCGACTCCAAGACCCTGGCCGTGATCGTCGAGGACCCGGATCCCGACGAGAAGGCCAACGCGGCCGCCGAAGCGGTGACGCCTTCTCCGGCCAAGCCCGGCAGCCCGCCTGCGCCAGGCGCCCCGCCGGCCGAGGCCGCCGCCTCCCCGACCCCGCAGGGCGGCGACGCCGAGACCGCCAAGCGCCCCAAGCCGATCGTCATCGACCGCTTCCAGTTCAAGCGCGACATCGATGGCTACCTGGGCAGGAAGCGCCAGCGCCTGTTCCTCTACGACCTGGCGACCAGGACCGCGCGGCGGCTGACCACCGGCGACTTCGACGAGGCCCTGCCCGCCTGGTCCCCCGATGGCCGCCAGGTGGCCTTCGTCTCCAAGCGCGCGCCCGACCCCGACCGGACCTACGACTTCAACCTCTATGTGGCGGATGCGACGGCGGCCGCGGCCGCCGAGCCGCGCCGCCTCACCGCCTATGAGGGCGCCGACAACGATCCGGACTGGGCCAGCCGCCCGGCCTGGAGCCCGGACGGGCGCCAGATCGCCTATCTGCAGGGCGGCCCGGTGAAGCTGATCGAGTATGGGGTCCATAAGCTCGCGGTCGTGCCCGCGGCGGGCGGACCGGCCCGGGTGCTCACTGAAGGCCTCGACCGCAACGTCGCCGCGCCCGTCTGGACGCCGGACGGCAAGGCGATCCGCTTCCTGGTGGAGGACGACGAGGCCCAGCGCATCGCCGAGGTCCCGGCGGCGGGCGGACCGCTGAAGCCGGTGGTCGAGGGCTGGCGCAAGTTCTCCGCCCCGTCGGCCGGCGCCAAGGGCGCCCTGGCGGTGATGCTCTCCACGCCGGCCGCGCCGGCCGAGGTCTATGCGGTGGAGGCTGGCGGCAAGCTGCGCCAGCTCAGCCACCAGAACGAGGCCTGGCTGAAGGAGGTGGACGTCGCCCCGGTCACCCGCACCAGTTTCAAGAGCCGCGACGGCAGCGAGGTGCACGGCTTCCTGGTGACGCCCCCAGGGGCGACGGCGGGCGCCGCGGCGGGCCGCAAGCTGCCGACCATGCTCTACAGCCACGGCGGGCCGCAGTCGCAGAACGCGGCCGAGTTCTCGATCCTCTGGCAGATCATCGCCGGCCACGGCTATGCGCTGGTCGCCCCGAACTACCGCGGCGGCACCGGCCGCGGCGAGGCCTGGGCCAAGGCGATCTATGCGGCGTGGGGCACGGTGGACGTGGAGGACGACCTCGCCGCCGTGGACGACGTGGTGGCCAAGGGCGTGGCCGATCCCGACCGGCTGGTGGTCGGCGGCTGGAGCTACGGCGGCATCCTCACGAACTACACCATCGCCCGCGACAGGCGCTTCAAGGCGGCGGTCAGCGGCGCCTCGATCTCCAACGTCCTCGCTGGCTACGGCACAGACCAGTACATCCGCGACTATGAGACGGAGCTGGGCCGGCCGTGGGAGACGCCCGCGACCTGGATGAAGATCAGCTATCCGTTCTTCCACAACGAGACGATCGTCACCCCGACCCTGTTCATGGTGGGCGACAAGGACTTCAACGTGCCCCTGCTCAACAGCGAGCAGATGTACCAGGCCCTGAAGAGCCGCGGCGTCGACACCCGGCTGGTGATCTATCCCGGCGAGTTCCACGGGCTGAAGCGGCCCAGCTTCCTGAAGGACCGCATGGAGCGCTGGCTGGCCTGGTACGACGCGCGGGTGGGCAAGCCGTAGTCGCAGTCCGCGCCGCTATCGCTCGAGCGTCCGCCCGCCGCGGCGGCCCAGGAGGTCGACCCAGCGCCAGTCGCCCTGCCCCACCACCAGGCGTGCTGCGCCCGGGCCGTCGTTCATCGAGATCAGGATCAGGCCGTGCACGCGCTCGTCGCGGCAGGCCGCCGGCGCGAAGCCGACTTCCCACATGATCGCCTCGCGCAAGGCCGCGAGGCCCGCGCCGTCTTCCTCGGCGTGGCGGACCCACGATCCGTTCCACACAAGGATGGCCTGGCCGTGGTGCGCCTGCGCGACCGTGGATTGGATCAGCGGATCCTTGCGCAGCGCCTGCTGCAGCCGCCGGGTCATGTTGCAGGCGCCGCCGCCGCTGCCCGACCCGCTCTCGGCCGTGCCGGCGCCCGCAAGCTCGGCGTCGCTCACCTCGACCACGCTCGGGGTCGGCTTGCCCTTGACCGCCGGCATCGGCGCCACGTCCGGCGGCGGGCGCACGCGCGGCGGCCGCACGGCCAGCCGCGGCGGCTTGGGCTTCGCCGGTTCGGGCTTCTTCTCAGGCGCCGGGGGCTTGGGCGGCTCCGGCGGGGGTGGCGGCGTCACCAGGGCGACCTGGATCGCCCGCGGCTCGGCCAGCCGCGGCGAATCCGGCTGAGCGCGCACAAGCGCCAGCAGGATCGCCACGTGGGCTGCGACGCTCAGCGCCGCGACCGCCAGTCGTCGCCGCTTCGCCACCGCCCATCGGACCGGTTGTCGTCCCCCGCTAAGCGAGGACGATCAGCACCACGCGGCGGTTCGCCTGGCGGCCCGCCTTGTCCTTGTTCGGCGCGACGGGTGCGTCCGGCCCGTACGAGATCGTGCCGATCCGGTTCAGCGCCACGCCATGCTGGTTGAGGTAGCGCCGCACGGCCTCGGCCCGCTCTTCGCCGAGCTTGTAGTTGTAGTCCTTGGCGCCCGACGCGTCGGTGTGGCCCTGGACCTCGACATAGACGTTGCGGTTGTCGGCCTTCAGCTTCTCGACGAAGGCGTCGAGGCGCGCCTGGGCCTCCGGCGAAAGCTCGGCCTTGTTGACGCCGAACTTCATGCTGTCGTCCGTCAGCACCTCAGAATAGAGGAACTTGCCCTCGGCCAGCTTGCCCGCCGCGGTCGCGCGATCCAGCGCATCCTTGGCGGTGCCTTCAACGGCGGCCACGTGGGTGTCCGTGGAGTCCACCCTCGAGGAGACCGTGTCGACGCGGGCGCCGACCACCGCCGCCTGCTCGCGCACATACTTCTTGGTGGCGCAGCCCCCTAGGGCCACAACCCCCAACAACACCGCCCCCGCCACCATTACCCGCGACCTACGCTGGACCATCCAAGCTCCTCCAATTTCCGGTTGGCCCCGCCACCGCACGCTTGCACAGCTGCAACCTCTGCTGCGATGTGGGCCGTTTTTCGGGCGGACCTGGGCCGATTTCAGGCGCAGCTTCACCGTAAGGATCTGGATTTTCGGGATTTGGTCGGAGGGCGGGGCCGGGCGGGCCTCCCGAACGGGAAGCCCTGGCCCAGAAAAGAGAAGCCCCGGCCGAGGTGTGACGTCCTCGGGCCGGGGCGATATTCGAGCCGGCGACTGGAGAACCGGCGCGCGCTAATCCGACCCGAGCCGGCCGGGATCAGCAAGGTCACCCTAGCATCTTGCGTGGCTCTGGCCAAATCGTTGCTGTGGGCTAAAAGCGCGCAGGCGGGCGCGGCCCTTGGCGCTCTCCTCGCCAGGGCCGCGCTTAAGCCATCCGCGACGCGTCTTGTGGGCTCGGGACGCGCGTCACGTTCGACTGAGGCGCCGGGTCAACAGCGCCATTTCGACCTCCGCTTCTCCAGCAAGCGGAGGGTCGCGGCGATGACGACGCCACCCCGGCCAACCCCTAGGTCGCGAATCAAAAAAAGTTCCGCCCGGGCAAAAATTTCGACTGCGCCAGCTAGTAGGCGGCGAAGAGCGTGACGCCGACCGTTCGGGGCCGCTGCGGCGTGATCTGCCGCGTCAGGGCCGGGTTGAACGGATTGCCGAAGGCGAAGGTGTCGCTGAAGCTGTTGAACGGGTTGGTCAGGTAGGCCTGCACGCCGACCTTCCCGTGGCTGATCTCGGCCAGCAGCTTGGTGCGCACATAGCCGCCCATCTTGGGGAAGGTGGCGTCGAAGGTCACCCGCGAGCGGCCGACGTAGTTCGCCTCGCCCGTCAGCCGCAGCAGCCAGTCGTGGCCCAGCGGGCGCTGGTAGCTGACCAGGGCCCCGCCCGACACCGCCGGCGCGCCGGGCAGTCCGTCCACCAGCTGGGACGAGAAGTCGGGGTTGGAATTGACCGTGCGCGCGTGCGAGAGCCGCCCGTCCAGCTGGACGAAGAGATCCGGCGTCAGATTGTAGGCCAGCTCCGCCTCCAGCCCCAGGATGCGCGCATCGCCCGCATTGGTGGTGTAGGGGATGCCCGAGGCGCGGAACTGGTCGGTCTGGATGTCGGTCCAAAGGTCGTAGAAGGCCGCCACATTCAGCGCCAGGCGCTTGGCCGGCGTCTGCAGCTTCACTCCGCCTTCCAGGTTGCGCAGGCGGTCCGGCTTGAAGATCTCGCGCTGGGCCGGCAGCGGCAGGGCCCCGCCCGAATTGATCCCGCCGGCGCGATAGCCCTCCGAATAGGAGGCGTAGAGCAGGTTGCCGCCCTCCAGGGCGTATTGCAGCGACACCTTGGGCGAGAAGCCGTTCAGATTGGCGCTGCGATCGAGGCTGCGCGGCGGAAAGCGCTCCGACACCACGTCCGAGATGGTCCGCGCCCGGGTGGCGAAGAGGCGCCCGCCCGCCGCCACGATCCAGCGCGGCGCCAGCCGGTAGGAGACCTCGCCATAGGCCGCGACCTCGCGCACATGGTCGCGGCGGTCGTCGCCATAGACCTCGACGTTCGGCAGGTTGGGGTTCTGCGCCAGGAGCTGGCTGGGCGAGTGCACCAAGGTGTATTCGCCGTAGAGCCCCGCCAGCCACTGCACCCGCCGCGCGCCCCGCGAGGTGAGGTAGATGTCCTGCACGAACATCTTGGTGTGGGTCTGCTCGGAGTAGGCGGAGGTCTTGGCCAGGGCGGTGTAGCGATCCTGCACGGCGGTCGCGTCGTACAGGCTGGAATAGGCGTGGCGCACGAAGCCTGAGGACGAGGTGAGCTCGCCCCACCCCCACGACTTGCGGATGGTGCCGGTAGCGAACTCGATGTCGTTGACGTGCGGCTCGGCGATCCGGTCCGCCCGCTTCAGGCCCAGGCCCGGCGTCGTGTAGTGGGTGTCGTCCGAGCGCAGGTGCTGGCCGGCCGCCGTCAGGTTGATCGACC
This sequence comes from Caulobacterales bacterium, assembly GCA_019510435.1. GTDB lineage: Bacteria > Pseudomonadota > Alphaproteobacteria > Caulobacterales > Caulobacteraceae > Phenylobacterium. The sequence goes on from JAEKKJ010000009.1 coordinate 287,108, forward strand.
AGCCCTCGGCGGGCTCAGCCAGGACCATCAGGCGCGCGCCCCGCCGCTCGGTGCGGTCGACGTTGTTTCGCTGCAGGTTGGTGTCGTCCAGGTAGCCGCCCTGGATCTCCTCGTAGCCGGAGAGGCGCACGCCCACCACGCCCCAGAGCGGGGCGTTCAGGTAGCCGTCCAGCGATTCGCTCGGCGCGCCGCCATAGGTGGTCGAGCCGGACAGCCGCGCCCCGGCGCCGAAGCGGCGCAGGTCGGGCTTCTGGGCGACGATCCGGTAGACGCCGCTCATGGAGCCGGCGCCGAACAGGGCGCCCTGGGGCCCGCGGGCCACCTCCACCCGCTCCACGTCCACCAGGCGCAGGTCCGGGTCGGGGGCGTTATAGTTCAGCGGCAGGTCGTCGAGGTACGTCGCCACCGTCGAGCGCGCGCGCCCGGTATAGGCGCCGTCCGACAGCCCGCGCAGCAGCAGCTTGTTGCGGCCGGGTCCCAGGTTGGTCGCGAGCACCCCCGCGAACTGGCCGGCCGCCTCGTCCAGGTCGGTGGCCCCGGTGCCCTCCAGCTGGCTGCGCGGAATGGCGCTGACCGCCACCGCCAGCTGCCGCGGGTCCTGGGCGCGCTTGGTGGCCGTGACCAGCAGCTCCGAGACCGTCACCGGCGGCGGGGGGCGGAGCGGCGGTGATTCGGCGTGCGCCGGCCGCGAGATCTCCACGGTCCCGGCCGCCACCATCCGCCAGGTGCAGGGCGCGCCGGCCAGCAGCTGGCCCAGGGCCTGCTCCAGCGTGGCGTCCACCGCCAGGGTCGTGAGGGAGACGCCTTCGCAGGCGTCGGCGCCGATCAGGGTGACATTGGCCTGCTGGGCGAGGTCGAGCAGCGCCTCGGAGTAGCGCTTGGGCTCCACGTGGAATCGGATTCGCGCGGGCGCGGCCTGGGCAGGAGTTCCAACGCCAAGCGCCACGACGGCGCACGCGAACGCGGCCGCAAATTCCCGACGCCTGGAGATCGTCGCTTCCGCCCTAAAAACCGTTCGGCCCTACTTCCGAAGAAGCACAAGCCCCCGGTCCGAAGGTACCGATCTTACCGGCAGCATCAAGGAAAGACGCTGCGTCACGGCGCGCGGGTCATCCAGCACGATCACCCCGGTGATCGGCAGCTTGGCGAGTTCGGGATCGCCGATCTCGATCTGGTCGACGAACTGGCGGTTGAGGTCGGCCACCACCTCGCCCAGCGGCTGGTCGCGGTAGACCAGCCGGCCGGCGCGCCAGCTGAAGGTTTCCTGCGGATCGACGGCCTTCAGTTCCTCGGCCCCGCCCGCCGCGACCGCCAGGCGCTCGCCCGGCGTCAGCAGGAACGAGCGGCCGGCCACGGCGGCGGTCAGCGGCCGCACCTGCACCTTGCCGCGCGCCACGGTGACGGTCAGGCCGCCCTGGCGGTTGCGCACGTCGAACTGGGTGCCGACCACGCGGACCAGGTGGTCGGCGGCCGCCACGGTGAACGGGCGCGCCTTGTCCGCGGCCACATCGAAGATCGCCTCGCCGTCGCCGAGCACCACCTTGCGCTCGCCGCGGGTCAGGGTGACGCTGAGCCGGGTCTCGGCGTTGAGGTCGATGACCGAGCCGTCGGCCAGCTTGACGTGCTGGTGCTGGCCCTTGCCGGTGACGAAGGTCTGGGTGAGCGGCTGGACCATCAGGGCCGGAGCCACCGCCACGGCCAGGCCGGCCGCCAGCGCCACGCCGGCGCCGCCCACCCACCAGCCCCGGACGGGCTTGCGGCGGATCGGGATCGGCTGGGCCAGGGGCTCCAGTTCGGCCAGGACGGCCTCCGCGTTGGCCTCGAATTCCTGCCAGATGGCCACGGCGCGCCGATAGGCGCCGCGGTTGCCGGGCGCCGCGTCCAGCCAGGCCTCGAACGCCAGGCCGTCGGCCTCGCCGACCTCGCTGCGCTGCAGCCGCGCCACCCAGGCGCCGGCCTCGGCCATGGCCCCGTCGTCCGGGGTCCGGTCGTCATGCACGGCAATGCTGGTCATCGGCTGGCCTGCCCGATCTGCGCCGAATGCGCTGAACGTTGGGTGAGACGGCGCCGCGGCGCAGCGCCCCTAGGTCCCCGTAAAAATTCAGCGCAGCTCATGAGCGCAGCCGTTTCGACAGCTGGCGGACCGCGGCCTGGATGTGGGCCTCGACCATCTTGCGCGAGACGCCCATGGCCTCGGCCGTCTCGGCCTGGGAGCGGCCCTCCAGCTTGTGCAGGCGGAAGGCGCGGCCCATCTGCGGCGGCAGGTCGGCCACCGCGGCGGCCAGTTGCCGGACCCGCTCGCGGGCGATCAGCGCCTCGTCGGCCGGCGTTTCGTCCACCACATCCTCGCCGCCCAGGCTGGCGCGCGTCTCGATGCGCCACTGGGCGCTGCGGCGCGACGAGCGCTGGTCGCTGCGCACCTGGTCCACCAGCAGGTTCGCGGCCATGCGGTAGAGCAGCGCCACCGGCGACTTGACCTCGGCGGCCGGGGTCTGAGTGGCCAGCCGCAGGTAGAGGTCCTGCACCAGGTCCTCGGCCGCCGCCATCGAGCGCGTGCGCGCGGCCAGGAACAGGATCAGGTTCTCCCGCTTCTCGAAGAAGGCGCGGATGAGCGGACTGTCGTCCTGCCGCCCCTCCCCTGCCCGCCGTTCCGGCGGTCCAGACGCGGTCAACGCTGATTCCCCCCTCCATCGCGCCGCCCCTGCTGCGCGAGAACCTGCGATATGGCCCACCTGGGCGAAATAGCCAATGTTGTCGCGCGTCCGGATGGCGCGGCGCCGAGGCGCCACCGCCACAGGATGCGGAACCAAGGCCGGCGCCGGCTGTTGCCGCTCCCATGCCGCGCCTGCGTATCCGTCACGAGACGCTCTACACCTACGAGCGCCCGGTGGGCTTCGGCCAGCACCGGCTGCTGGTGCGGCCGCGCGACAGCCACGCCATCCGGGTGGTGGACGCCATGCTGACGGTCTCCCCGCCCGGCGAGACCCGCTGGCTCTATGACGCCCTGGGCAACTCCGTCTGCCGCTTCACGCCCCAGGGCCAGTCCACGGCGCTCTCGATCGTCAGCGAACTGCTGATCGAGCGCTATCCCGCCCAGCTGTCGGACCCGCAGATCAGCGACCCCCAGACGGCGACGCCGATCGTCTATGGCGCCGCCGACCGCACGGTGCTGGCGCCCTTCATCGAGCCGGCGACCGAGGACAAGGGCGGCGAGCTCCTCAAATGGCTGCGCGGCCAGGTGGGCAGCCCGCAGGAGCCGGCGCTCGACTTCCTCCTGCGCCTGAACCAGACGATCCACGACAGCTTCGAGTACCAGGCGCGCGACCTGGGCGCAGCGCAGGAGCCGGCCCACACGGTGAAGCTGGGCGCCGGCACCTGCCGTGACTTCGCCTGGCTGATGACGGAGGCGCTGCGCCGGCTGGGCTACGCCGCCCGCTTCGTCACCGGCTACCTCTATTCTCCGGAGCAGGCGAAGGTGCGCGGCGCCGGCGCCACCCACGCCTGGTGCGAGGTCTTCCTGCCCGAGCTGGGCTGGACGGAGTTCGACCCCACCAACGCTCTGGCCGAAAGCAGCGACCTCATCCCGGTCGCCGTCGCGCGGACCCCGGACGAGGCGACCCCGATCACCGGGGTCATCATGGGGGACGGCGGCCAGGCCAGCTTGACCGTTCACGTGGATGTGCGGCCCGCTGATTCGCTTCGCGCCGCCGCCTGAGTCATTGTTCGGTCCAGCGCCTCAAGAACGCGGAGGACACGTCCATGACGCATGGCTTCCAGCATCAGGATCCCGGCTTCGGCTATGCCATCCCGAAGTCGATGGCGACGCCGCAGCACGGCCAGAAACCGCCCGAAAAGCCCCTGCCCGTGCGCGAGCCGCGCACCTGCAAGCCGCGGCCGGGCCACTGAGCGGCGCGAGCGCGCGCTTTCATCATCCTTTTCCGAACGCGCCCGTAGATAGCGGCAGGTGGTCGGTGCGCGCATCGGCCATTGCGGCATCTTGCCCGGCGACCTGGAACCTTCCGGCTGCGGCGCTAGATTGGCCCAGCGTGGTGTTGGACGCGGCGCGACCTCGGGTGCGGCCCGGGACGTGGCCAGGAGAGTCGAGATGAGCCAAGGCCTGATGATCGCGCGGCGCGGCCTGCTGGTGGGGGGCGTCGGCCTGGCGCTGGCCCCGGCGGCGGCCTTCGCAGCGCCCAACCGCCTGGCCTTCCAGGTCTTCCGCAACGGGACCAAGGTGGGCGAGCACCAGGTGGTGTTCACGGGCGACGAGACCGCCCGCACCGCCACCACCAATGTCCAGATGGTGGTGAAGATCGGGCCAGTGCCGGTCTACAAATACACCCACCAGGCGGTCGAGAAGTGGGTCGGCGGCAAGTTCGTCAGCGCCGAGGCGACCACCAACGCCAACGGCAAGATCCAGAAGGTGGCCGCGCACGCCCAGCCGGGCTTCGTGGAGATCGTCGGGCCGGCCGGTACGGTCAAGGGCCCCGCCGACGCCCTGCCGCTCAGCCACTGGAACCAGGGCAATTTCGGCAAGCCGCTCTTCAACCAGCAGGAGGGCAAGCTGCTGAAGGTGAAGTGCACCCAGGTGGCGCCCGGCCACTGGGCGATCCGCGGCGAGGCGGAGATCGACGACTTCTACGACGCGGGCGGCGCCTGGACGGCGCTGCAGGGCAAGCTGGATGACGGCTCGAAGATGGAATACCGCCGCGTCTGACCGGCCCGCGCGGCCGTTGCGCCCGCGGCTTGGCCGTGCGTAACTTCGCGCAACGATGTGCACAGCTGAACGCCTCCGGGGCTGAAGCCCCCGATCGAGCCCTGAGCCAGTCGCAAGGCTGAGCTTCCGCATGGCTGCGCTGGCGTCATCGCCCGCGCCTCGAGGCGTTCTCCTCCATGAGCTTCCTGACCAACAGCGCGGTCAACCGCGTGAACCTGCACTACGGCGTCCAGGCCCTCGCCCAGGGCGTCGGCGGCGTCTTCTTCCTGGTCTTCCTGCTGCGGGCGGGCGTGCCCGTCCCCCTGGTGCTCGGCGTCCAGGGCGCGCTGTCGGCGCAGCGGTTCGTCCTGCGGCCGCTGGTGATCCCGCTGGTGCGGCGGATCGGCCTGCGCCGCACCCTGATCACCGGCGCCCTGCTGGAGGCCCTGCCCCTGCTGCTGCTGCCGACCGTGCAGGGGCCCGACGCCGCCCTGGCGGTCGTGGCCCTGGCCGCGCCGGTCGGCAGCGTCCTCTACTGGACCTGCTACCACGCCTATTTCGCCTCGGTGGGCGATGCCGAGCACCGTGGCGGCCAGATCGGCGCGCGCGAGGCCCTGGCGGCGCTGGCGGGTGTCGTCGGCCCGCTGGCGGGCGCCTGGGCCCTGGCGACCGGCGGCCCCTGGCTGGCGTTCGCGGGGGCGGCGGCGCTGCAGGTGCTGGCGGCGGTTCCGCTCCTTGGCGCGCCCGACGTGGCGGTGGCGACCGAGGCGCCCGGCGGGTTCCGGGCCGCGCGGCTGGGCGCCCTGATGCTGATGACCGACGGCTGGCTCTCGGCCTGCTACTTCTATGTCTGGCAGATCGCCCTCTTCGTGACGCTCAGGGAGAGCTACGCGGCCTACGGCGGCGCCATGGCCCTGTCGGCCCTGGCGGGCGCCGCGGGCGGCCTGCTGCTGGGCGGGCGCATCGACGCCGGACATGGCCGCGCGGCCATGTCGGCGGCCTATGCGGTGGTGGCGGGCGTGGTGGTGCTTCGGGCCGCGAGCCTGGGCTCGCCCTGGCTGGCGGTGATCGCCAACGCCTTGGGCGCCCTGGTCATGGCCCTGCAGGCGCCGGCGATGATGACGCCGGTCTACAACCTGGCCAAGGCCTCGCCCTGCCCCCTGCGCTTCCACATCGCCACCGAGGGCGGCTGGGACCTGGGCTGCGCCAGCGGCTGCCTGGCCGCCGCCGTCATCGCCGGGGCCGGCTACAGCCTGGCGGGCGCGATCCTCCTGGGCCTTGTGGCGGCGGTGGGCGCCTTCGCTCTGCTTTGGCGGCAATACGGGGCGATCGCCACCCGCCCCGCGGCGGGCTGATGCAACTGTCACGAAGCCGGGGCACAAGGGGCCTTTCGGCGAGTCGGGGGTTCGGTATGGGTGTTCTGCGCAGGTGGGCTGGGGCGGTGGCGGCCAGCGCGCTCTTGCTGGGACCGAGCCTCGGCTACGCCCAGCCGCATAACCTGATCATCTTCGTGGCCGACGGCCTGCGCTACAAGAGCGTGACGCCCGAGAGCGCCCCGGAGCTGGCCCGCGTGCGCAGCGAGGGCGTGGACTTCGCCAACAGCCACTCGATCTACCCCACCGTCACCACCGCCAACGCCAGCGCCATCGCCACGGGCCACTTCCTGGGCGACACCGGCGACTTCGGGAACACCATCTTCGTGGGCGACCCGCTGCCGGTCCCCGCCAACACCCCCTTCGCGAGCCTGGAGGACGACGCGGTCCTGGGCCTGATGAACGCCCGCTTCGGCGGCAACTACCTGGGCGAGACCAGCCTCTTGCAGGCCGCCCGCGCCAAGGGCTTCGCCACCGCCGTGATCGGCAAGCTGGGCCCGGTCGGCGTGCAGGACAGCACCGCGCGCGACGGCAAGGGCACGATCGTCATCGACGATGAGACGGGCGGCGCGCCCGAGGACGGCATCGTCCTCGCTCCCGAGATCGCCGCGGCCATCAAGGCCGCAGGTCTCGAGCCGCGAACCCCGGACCGGGGCCTGAACGGCGGCGGCGGCGCCTACAACATGCCGGGCGTGCGCGTGCCCAACAAGGAACAGCAGGACTGGTTCACCGCCGTCGCGACCAAGGTGCTGCTCCCGAGGTTCAAGGCCGAGGGCAAGCCGTTCGTGCTGGTCTTCTGGTCGCGCGACCCGGACGGCACCCAGCACGACCAGGGCGACAGCCTCAACCAGCTGGAACCGGGCATCAACGGGCCCACCGCCAAGGCCGCCATCGCCAACGCCTCGCACGACCTGGGCGAACTGCGCGCGACCCTGGACAGGCTGGGGCTGGCCGACACCACCGACATCGTCACCACCGCCGACCACGGCTTTTCCACCATGACCCGCGACGTGCCGACCAGCGCCTCGGCGAAATTCCGTTATCCGGATGTCGTGCCGGGCTTCGTGCCGCCCGGGTTCTTCGCCATCGACCTGGCCAAGGGCCTGGGCCTGCCGCTGCACGATGGCGCGGGGCTGCCGGTGGAACCGGCCAAGGGCTTCTACCCCAAGCGCGGCGCGCGCCTGGGCCCGGACCCGGTCCATCCCGAGGTCGCCATCGCGCCCAACGGCGGGACCGAGTTGATCTGGCTACCGGGGGCGGACCCCAAGGCCATGGCCCGCCGTGTGGTCGAGTTCCTGACCACCCAGGACTATGTGGCCGCGATCTTCGTGCGCGACGACCTGGGGCCGGTCCCCGGCGCCCTGCCCACCAGCAAGATCAACCTCCTGGGCGCGTCCCGCACGCCGCCGCCGGCCATCGCCGTCAGCTTCCGCACCAGCACCACCGGCTGCGCCGAGCCCGAGATGTGCGGCGTCGAGGTCGCCGACAGCGGCCAGCAGCTCGGCCAGGGCATCCACGGCTCGCTGGGCCGCCAGGACACGCACAACTTCATGGCCGCGGTCGGCCCCGACTTCCGCAAGGGCTTCGTCGACCCCGCGCCGGTCAGCAACGCCGACTGGGCCCAGACCCTGGCCAAGGTGCTGGGCCTGGACCTGGGCGGCCGTGGCCAGCTCAAGGGCCGCGTGATGCGCGAGGCGCTGGCCGCCGACGGCGCGACGGTCGCGAGCCAAGCCTGGACGATCCGCTCCGAGCCCGCCGCCAACGGCTTCGTCACCATCCTGAACGGCCAGACGGCCGAGGGCGTGAACTACTTCGACGCCGCCGGCGCGCCGGGCCGCACGGTGGGCCTGAAGCCCTGACAGGGGGAGGGACCGCCCCCCAGCGGTCGCCTTAGAGGTGGGTGGTCGGCGCATCGTTCACCGCAGTGACGGGTGATCTTCGCCGTCGCCGGGGTCGCGTCCGCAGCGCCCCGATCGTCCCTGGACGCGTAGTGGAAGCTGGTTGAGCCGTTCCAGTTGGCGTTCGGCGTGAAGTAGACCTAGCATTGCCAGACGGGTCCGGCGCACCGGATCTTCGAAAAACCACGCCGAAAAAGCCGTACGGGGAAGACTTGGACGCCCAGATCGAAGCCGCGCCCGACGCGACGCCCGCGGACCTGCCCGGCGCGGACGACCTGGCGACCCGCGAGGCCGCCTATGAGAAGTTCATCTGGGACAACCTGAAGCGCAACTACCTGGGCAACTACCTGCACGGCATGCTGGGCATGACGGGCTTCCGGCTGGTCAACGCCCCGACCTTCCTGCCGGCCTACCTGCACATGATCTCCGGCTCCAACACCATCGTCGGCCTGGGGCTGGCGCTGCAGCAGCTGGGCGGCGTGATCTCGCCGATCTTCGCCGGCGCCCAGGTGGAGCACCGCAAGAAGGTGATGCCGGCGGCCATGTGGATGGGCAGCCTGGGGCGGGTGGCCATCCTGTGCATGGCCCTGGCCGGCTGGTTCCTCAAAGGCCCGGCCCTCATCTGGACCCTGCTCTTCTTCATCCTGATGTTCGGCATCTTCATGGGCGCCCAGCGGGTGGTGTTCAGCCTGCTGATGTCCAAGGTGATCCCGCTCAGCCGGCGCGGGCGGCTGCAGGCCTGGCGCAACGCCACCGGCGGGGCGATCGCGGCGGTGTTGGCGGGGGTGGCCGGGCGCTACTTCATCCAGCCCAACCTGTTCGGGAACGGCTATTCCACCACCTTCGTCTTCGCCTTCGTGCTCACCAGCCTCGGCCTCTCGGCCCTGCAGATCCTGTTGCGCGAGCCCGAGCCGCCGACCACCCGCGCGCAGGGACGCTTCCGCGACCGGCTGCGGGACTTCCCCCAGCTGATCGCCCAGGACCGCGGCTACGGCTTCTTCCTGCTGGTCCAGATGCTGGCCACCTCGGCCCGCATCGCCACGCCGTTCTACATCCTCTTCGTGGGCAAGAGCATCCACATGACCGGCGGCACGCTGGGCCTGCTCACCTTCGCCTTCCTGGGGGCCGACACCCTCTCGAACCTCGTCTGGGGCTACCTGGGCGACAAGACCGGCTTCCGGCTCGTGCTGGTCTTTTCCCTGGTCGCCTGGATCGCGGCCACGGTCCTGCTCATGGAGGTCCACGCCGTGCCCGCGATCTTCCTGGCGTTCTTCGGCCTGGGCGCGGCGCAGGCGGGCTACATGATGGCCGCTCAGACCATGATCCTGGAGTTCGGGGCGCGCGACGACCTGCCCATGCGCATCGCGGTCTCGGCCACCGCCGAGAGCATCACCGCCACCCTGGGCCCGTTGATCGGCGGCAAGATGGCCGACCTCTTCGGCTACGGCGTGGTGTTCGGCGCCTCGCTGGGCTTCCTGGCTTCGGGGCTCGTGCTGCTGCTCCTGGCGGTGCGCGAGCCCCGCCACCGCCGCTTGGCGTAAGGCCGCGCCGGGAACCCAGACGCAAGCTCGGCATTTTCGCCATCGGGTGGAGGCCTGCGCGGCCCCTTGGGGCAAGGTTCGTACGAGGCGAGATGGAAAGGGAAGCGGGCGCACAAGGCGCCGATGACGCAGCCACGGGCATCGCCGGGCTGGACGACATCCTGGGCGGCGGGCTGAAGCGCAACCGCCTGTTCCTGTTCGAGGGGAGCCCCGGCACCGGCAAGACCACCGCCGCGCTCAGCTTCCTGCGAGCGGGCGCGGCCGCGGGGGAAAAGACGCTCTACGTCACCCTCTCGGAAACCGAGACCGAGCTGCGCGACACCGCCGCCTCGCACGGCTGGGACCTGAACGGCATCGAGATTTTCGAGCTGGTCCCGCCGGAAAACCTGCTCGACGAACAGCAGCAGCAGAGCCTGCTCTATTCCTCCGACCTGGAGCTGGGCGAGACCACCCGCATGATCCTCGACGCGGTCGAGCGGGCGGCCCCCAGCCGGGTGGTGATCGACAGCCTGTCGGAGATCCGCCTGCTGGCCCAGGGCTCCCTGCGCTACCGCCGCCAGGTGCTGGCGCTGAAGCACTACTTCGCCAAGCACGGCGCCACGGTGGTGCTGCTCGACGACCTGACCGCCGACGTCGCCGACAAGACCGTGCACAGCGTGGCCCACGGGGTGGTGCGCCTGGAGGAGCTGGCGCCGGTCTACGGCTCCGAGCGCCGGCGCGTGCGGGTGACCAAGTACCGGGGCCGGCGGTTCCGCGGCGGCTTCCACGACTTCACCATCCGCACCGGCGGGCTGGAGATCTTCCCACGCCTGGTCTCGGCCGAGCACCGCACGCGCTTCGAGCGCGCGCCCCTGCCCAGCGACATCCCCGGCCTGGACGACCTGCTGGGCGGCGGGGTCGAGCGGGGCAGCAGCACCCTGATCCTGGGCCCGGCCGGAACCGGCAAGTCGTTGCTGTCGGTCAATTTCGCGCTCTCGGCGGTGCGGCGCGGGGAGCGGAGCGCGATCTTCGTCTTCGACGAGGAGGTGGGACTGCTCTTCCAGCGGACCCGGGCTTTCGGGCTGGACCTGGAAGGGCTGACCGCCACCAAGAACCTGATCGTCGAGCAGGTTGACGCTGCGGAGATGTCGCCGGGCGAGTTCACGGCCCGGGTCCGCGACTGCGTCACCAGCCACAACGTCCAGACCGTCGTGGTGGACAGCCTCAACGGCTACCAGGCCGCCATGCCCGAGGAGCACTACCTGCTGCTCCACATGCACGAGCTGCTGCAGTTCCTGAACCGGCAGGGCGCCACCACCTTCCTGACGGTCGCCCAGCACGGCCTGGTGGGCGACATGCGCGCACCCGTGGATGTCACCTACCTGGCGGACACGGTGATGTTGCTCCGCTACTTCGAGGCCATGGGCCAGGTTCGTCGCGCCATCTCCGTCGTCAAGAAGCGCGCCGGCGCGCATGAGCGGACCATCCGCGAATACGAGATCGGCCCTGGCGGCGTGACGCTGGGCGCGCCGCTGGACCAGTTCCAGGGCGTTCTTCGAGGCGTGCCCAGCTTCGTGGGCAGCCCGGCGGGGCTGTTGGACGCCGCCGCCGAATGAGCCAGTCGGGCGTCAGCGGCTCGGAGCGCGCACTCATCCTCGCCCCGTTCGGGCGCGACGCCGCCGTGGCCGCGGCCATCCTGCAGGAGGCGGGCCTCAGCGCCGACATCTGCGCGGACCTGCCCCAGCTGGTGCGGGAGTGCCAGCAGGGCGGCGGCCTGGCCCTCATCGTCGAGGAGGTGCTGCAGGAGGAGAACTTCCGCCCGCTGGCCCTGTGGATCGAGAGCCAGCCGGCCTGGTCGGACTTCCCGATCGTGGTCCTGTCCAAGCGCGGCGGCGGGCTCGAGCGCAACCCGGCGGCGGGGCGCTGGCTGGAGGCCCTGGGCAATGTGGTCTTCCTGGAGCGGCCGTTCCATCCGACCACCCTGCTCAGCGTCGTGCGCACGGCGCTGCGCGGCCGCCGACGCCAGTACGAGGCCCGCGACCGCCTGGAGACCCTGCGCGCAGCGGTGATCCGCCAGCGCGAGGACCAGGCCCACCTGCGCCTGATGGTCAACGAGCTGAACCACCGGGTGAAGAACACCCTGGCCACGGTGCAGTCCATCGTGGCCCAGACCCTGCGGGCCGGCGGCGCCTCCACCCTGACCCGCGACACGCTCACCTCGCGCATCCTGGCGCTGTCCAAGGCGCACGACGTCCTGACCAACGAGCAGTGGAGCGGCGCCGACCTCGGCGAGATCGCCACCCAGGCGGCGCAGCCGTTCCGCACCGGCCTCGGCGAGGCCCGCATTCGGCTGAGCGGCCCCAAGGTGCGCCTGCCGCCCAAGGCCGCCATCGCCGTCGCCCTGGCGATCCACGAGCTGGCCACCAATGCGGTGAAGTACGGCGCGCTCTCCGGGGCCGACGGCTACGTCACCTTCTCCTGGACCCTGGCCCGCGCCGGCCGCCGGCGCGACCTGGAGATGGTCTGGCGCGAGATCGACGGACCGCGCGTCACCCCGCCGACCCGCGCCGGCTTCGGCAGCCGCCTGATCGAGAAGGGCCTCGCCAGCGACCTCAACGGCGAGGTGCGCATCGCCTATCCGGCTGATGGCGTCGTCTGCATCATCCACGCGCGCCTCGACGCCGAGGAGGGCGAAGAGGGCCCCGAGGGTGAGCCGGCCGCCGAGGAGGTTCGGGCCCGGCCCCGGCGGCAACCGGCGATCGGCCCCGAGCGCCTGGAGAGCGCGCCGCCCCGCGCTTGAGCCGGCGCGATTCGCCTGCGCTGATGGCGGCCGGATGATCCACGTCCCCACCGCCATCTGGGCGCACACCGCCTTCGACGTCACCGCCTGGCTCTCCGGGCTGGCGCTGAGCGGCGGCCTCTACCACTGGCGCCTGCGCGGTGCGACTGAGCAGGTGGCCGCGCGGGTTGGCGGCGGCTACTTCGTGGCGCTGGCGGCCGGCGCCATCCCCGGCGCCTGGCTGGCCGGCTCGCTGAATACCTTGCGCGGCGCCCATCCGGCCCTCTCCCACAGCGTGGTCGGGGCCCTGGTCGGGGCCATCGTGGCGGTGGAGATCTACAAGGCCCTGCGCGGGGTCGAGGGCTCTACCGGCGGCGTCTTCGTGGGCCCCTTCAGCCTCGGCGTGGTGATCGGCCGCTGGGGGTGCCTGTTCGCCGGCCTGCCCGACGGCACCTATGGGACGCCCACCGCGCTGCCCTGGGCCGTGGACCTGGGCGACGGAATCGGCCGCCACCCGGTGGAGGTCTACGAGAGCCTGGCCATGGCCCTCTTCCTGGCGCTCTACCTGGAAGGCTTGGCGCGGCGCCGGCCGTGGGCGCTGCGCCGCGGGTTCTACGCCATGTGCCTCTGGTACGGGGCGGCACGTTTCGGTTGGGAGTTCCTCAAGCCCTATCCGGCGTTGATCGGACCGCTTAACCTGTTCCACCTGCTGAGTGGGGGGCTGGTCGTCTATGGATGGGTCTACTACCGGGCCAGCCTTGCCCGCGACCGTGCGCAAGGCTGCGCCGTACCTGTTCCTGGGGCAGACCACGAGCCTGTGCGAGACCTGCCTTAGCCTGGTCCCGACCAAGGTCATCGCCGAGGACGACGCCGTCTTCTTCCAGAAGCGCTGCCGCGAGCACGGCGTCCAGAAGACGCTGGTGGCCGACGACCTCAGCTACTGGAAGTCCCAGCGCGACTGGCTGAAACCCGGCGACCGGCCGCTGGCCACCGCCACCCGCACCGAGCACGGCTGCCCCTACGACTGCGGCCTCTGCCCTGACCACGAGCAGCACTCGTGCCTGGCCATCGTCGAGGTCAATGAGGCCTGCAACCTCGCCTGCCCCGTCTGTTTCGCCGACAGCGCGGTGGGGCGCGGCGACCACCGGCCGCTGGCCGAGATCGAGGCCATGCTGGACGTCATTGTCGCGGCCGAGGGCGAGCCCGACCTGGTCCAGCTCTCCGGCGGCGAGCCGACCATCCACCCAGACTTCTGGGCGATCCTGGACGCGGCCAAGGCGCGGCCGATCCGGCACCTGATGATCAACACCAACGGCCTGCGCATCGCCCGTGAGCCCGGCTTCGCCGAGCGGCTGGCGACCTACATGCCGGGCCTGGAGGTCTATCTGCAGTTCGACAGCCTGCAGCGCGCGGCGCTGATGGAGCTGCGCGGCGCCGACCTCACCCGCGTGCGGACCCAGGCCCTGGAGGCGCTGGAGCGGGCCAACATCTCCACCACCCTGGTGGTGACCCTGAAGCGAGGCGTCAACGACGCGGAGATCGCCGACATCGTTCGCTACGCCCTGGACTGGCGCTGCGTGCGCGGCGTCACCTTCCAGCCGATCCAGGACGCCGGCCGCAACGACGGCTTCGATCCCAAGCGCCATCGCATGGTGCTGACCCAGGTGCGCCGCGCGGTCGCCGAGGCGGGCGTCTTCGCCCTGGAAGACCTGATCCCCCTGCCCTGCAACCCCGACCAGATCTGCATCGGCTATGGCCTGCGGAGCGGGCGCGAGGTGCGGCCGGTGACGGCCATGCTGCCGCGGGAACTGTTCGTGGCCGCGGCGCCCAACACCGTCACCTTCGAGAGCTATCCGCAGCTGCGCGAAAAGGTGTTCGAGCTGCTGTCGCTCTCCACCGCCCAGGCCGACACCTCCGAGAAGCTGGCGTCCCTGCTCTGCTGCCTGCCCGAGGCCGCGGTGCCACAGGAGGTCGCCTACGAGAACACCTTCCGCGTGGTGATCAGCCAGTTCCTGGACCGCTTCAACTTCGACCTCGGGACCGTCAAGCGCAGCTGCGTCCACTTCGTCCAACCCGACGGCCGCATCATCCCCTTCGACACCTACAACACCTTCTACCGGCCCGGCGCGGCCGGCGCGGATGCGCTGAAGCGGGGGCAGGCGCTCTACTGGGGCCTTGGGACCGCGAGGACCGGCGGCGTGAAGGCGCGACGCTGATGCTGGTCGGCGCCCTGATGGCGAGCGTCTGCGGGGCCTGTACGTTCAATGTCATGGGGTCGGACCAAGAGTTCGCTGGACTTGCGCCCTTCGTCGGGGGTGTTCCGACCGCCGTCGGCCTTTGGATGTTCGTCAGCGGACTGATCAAATATCTCGAGGCTCGAAAGCCATGACCGACCTTCGCCCTAGCCCCGTCCAACGCTTCTTCGCCGGCCTCCTGATGGTGGTCGGCGCCTTGATGGCTGGGCTGTGCGGGCTCTGCACCGCGGTGTTCCTGGTGGACAGCGTCGTGGGCGGCGGCGGCGGCGAGCTCGGGGGCGGTGCGGGGCTGGCGGTGATGGCCCTGTTCATCGGCGGCATCCCGACGGCCATCGGCGTCGGCCTGTTCGTCGCCGGCCGCAGCCTGGCCCGCCCCGCGCGGCCGGTACCGCCCACCGATCCGGCCGCGTTCGACTAGGGCAGATCCTACATATCCTGTTGATATTATTAAAACTCGTCATGGCCGGGCTTGGAAGCCTGCCCCGGGCGGGCCGCACAGCGGTGCGACGCGGGGGCCACCCACGAACACTGGCGTTGAAGGCTGCCCGCGGCGGCGCCCTGGCCCATCTTCACGATCGGAGTTCATGGGTCACCGGCACAAGGCCGGTGATGACGAGCGACGAGAAGAGTTGAACTGTTCCCAATCCGCCGCGCCCTGGGCCGCAGCGCACGGTTGTGCTACGAAGCCGGCCATGGTTCGCAAGGCCGCCAATCCGTCCGGCGCCACCGCCGCCACCCTCGCGGGGCGTCGGGACGGTGTCGTACGCGCGGTCGCACCCTAGCCTTCCCTTCGAAGCCCCGCCGGTGCGGCCGGGGCTTTGCGAGATTTCAGGAAGGCGCCCCGGCCTCCGGCTTTTCCTCAGAAAGCGAGACCGGAGATGACTGAACCCACCACGCCGCCCGCGCAGGTCCCCCTGCCCCCGACGCCCATCCTCGAGACGGCCCGCCTGATCCTGCGCCCGCTGGAGGCGCGCGACGTGCCCGCGACCCAGCGGATCTTCCCGCGGTGGGAGGTGGTGCGCTACCTGCTGGACCGCGTGCCGTGGCCCTATCCGGCGGACGGGGCGGCGACCAACTTCGCGGACTGCAAGGCCAAGCGCGCCCGTGGCGAGCAGCTCTACTGGGCCATTACCCTCAAGGGCGGCGACGACGAGCTGGTCGGCCGCATCGACCTGCGCCCGGACGACGGCGACCACGAGATGCGTGGCTTCTGGCTCGACCCCCAGCTCGCCGGCCAGGGCCTGATGACCGAAGCGGCTGAGGCGGTGACCCGCTTCGCCTTCGAGGACCTCGGCTGGGACGAGCTCTGGGTCACCAACGCCGCGTCGAACCGCGCCTCCAGCCGGATCAAGGTCAAGCAGGGCTTCGAGCTTGTGGAGATCAGGGCGGGGCAGTTCGTCTTCGGCCCCGACGATCGCGAGGTCTGGCGCCTCACGCGAGCGGCCTGGCTGGCCCGCGGCGGCTGAGTTGGGGCCTCAGGGCCGCGCCGCCCCCATGGCCAGGGCGCGCGCGGCCTTCACCTCGGTTGCCACCTTCGGCAGGCGGTGGCGCTCGAAGAAGATCCCGTAGAGGCCGCTCTTGCGGTCGATCCAGGGATAGGTCCCGAAGGCCCCGGGGCTGGAGACCAGGGTGCAGCGCCCGTCCGCATCCCAGGCCTCGCACCAGTTGCCCAGGGCATAGCCGATCCCGCGCCCGCCCCCGTCCACGCCGGGCGGCAGCCAGGCCATCTTCGCGCCGCCCGTCTGCAGCCGCTCCATCTCCTCCACCGCCGTGCGCGACAGGACCTGGCGGCCCTCGAACCGTCCGTCCCCGGCCAGCATGGTCAGGAACTTCAGATAGTCCGAGGCGCTGGTCACCACCCCGCCCTGCAGCAGCGGGTTGGTGGTCTCGGCGGCCGGGACCTGCGGCTCGCGCAGGCTGGTCCAGCGCGTATGGGTGAGGCCGAGCGGGCGGGCGATCCGCGCCGCGAACAGGTCCGCCCAGCGCTGTCCGGTCGCCGCTTCCGCGAGGGCGCCCACGACCTGGAAGCCCGGGCCGCCATATTTGAAGATCGTTCCCGGCGGGTCCTCCAGCGGCCGCGCCGCCGCCTGGGCCGCGGACTCCGCCAGGGTCATCCGCGCGCCCTGGCGCAGGTCCAGCCCATTGCTGACGATGCTGCCCATGCCGCCGGTCTGGGCCAGCAGCTGGCGCAGGGTGATCGTCCCGGCTGCGCCCTGGAACTGGGGCAGGCGCTTGCCGATCGGCTCGTCCAGCGCCAGATGCCCGTCGTCCACCAGGCTCATGGCCACGGCGGCGGTCATCCACTTCGACGCCGAGGCCACCGGCAGCTCGGCGTCGGGCGCGATATCGCCGGCGTCCACCCGGTAGAGCTGGCGGCCGTCTTTCATCACCACCGCAGTGACCCCCGGGGCGCCCTTGGCGACGATCGCCTCAACCGCCGCCGCGAACCCGGGCGGCGGCGTCCCGGTGATGCGCGTCTCGGCGGACGCGGCCGCCGGCGCGAGGGCGAGCGCGCCGGCCAGGGCCAGGATCAGGAACTTGCGGCTCACGGCGTCGCGCCTCCGGACAATGTGCCCGTCCTGCGTCGCACCGGTCTGTGAACCGCAGTTTGCAGAAAGGCGCCTTGGGCCATGGCGCGCAGCCATGTCCGGATAGCCCTCGTGCAGAGCTGCGCGCCCTATTCGGCGTCCTAGGCGGCGGCGCGCTTTTCCGCGGCGCCTTCGATGCGGGCGCGGGCGATCTCGTTGGCGACCTCGTGGGTCGGGCGGCGCTCGCGCTGGGCCTGGTCCAGCACCTCCTCCAGCGTCTGGGCCAGCCGGTCCAGCTTCTCGTCGACCCAGGCCGGATCGAAGGCTTCGCCGCGGTCCAGGGCGCGGATCTCGCCGGCGACGTTGATGATGCCGCCGCCGTTGATCACATAGTCCGGGGCATAGAGGACGCCGCGGTTGAACAGCTCGCGTCCGGCCTCGGCGTCGGCGAGCTGGTTGTTGGCGCCGCCCGCGATCACCTTGGCGCGGATCCGCGGCAGGGTGTCGAGGCTGACCGCCCCGCCCAGGGCGCAGGGGGCGAAGACGTCGCAGTCCACGTCGAAGATCGCGTTCGGCGCGACGATCTCGGCGCCGGTCGCGGCCGCCACGCGGGCCAGGGCCTCGGTGTTGACGTCGGTCAGGATCAGCCGCGCACCCGCCGCGTGCAGCTTCTCGGCGAGATAGGCGCCCACATGGCCCACGCCCTGGATCGCCACGCGCACGCCGTCGAGGTCACGATTGTAGGCGCGCTGCACGCACAGCCGCACGCCGCGGAATACGCCCTCGGCGGTCACCGGGCTGGGGTCTCCAGACGCCGCCGGATGCCCCTCCAGGCCCGCCACATAGTAGGTGTTCTTGCGGGCGTGCATCAGGTCGGTCGGCGAGACGCCCACGTCCTCGGCGGTCCAATACTTGCCGCCGACGTCCTGCACGGCCCGGCCGAAGGCCTCGAACAGGGCCGGCGTCTTCTGGGTGCGGGCGTCGCCGATGATCACGCTCTTGCCGCCGCCCAGGTCCAGGTCGGCCATGGCGTTCTTGTAGGACATGGCCCGCGAGAGCTTCAGCGCGTCCTCCAGCGCCGCTTCCGAGCTGGGATAGGGCCACATGCGGCAGCCGCCGGCCGCAGGGCCGCGGGCCGTCGAGTGCACGGCGATGATGCACTTCAGCCCGGACTTCTCGTCGGCGAAGGCGTGGACGCCTTCATGACCCTCGAAGGCCGGGGAATCGAACAAGGTCATGCCGTGAACTCTGTGGCTTTGGGGAGGAATTTCGCTGCAAATACGCTCTGAGAGGGCATATCACAACCCCGCGGAATGGCGGCCTGAGGCCTGGTGCGGCGGCGCGCCGGGGATCGGCGGCGCCCCCGACGGCAGCGGCGCCTCGGGGTCGCGCAGGAAGGCCAGGACGTCGTCCATCACGATCGGACCTTCGTGGTCGCGGGTGAGCAAATGGTGTCCGGCCGCGTAGTAGGCGGTGCGGTCCTGCGGCTTCAGATGCTTCACCGCCGCGAAGGCCGCCTTCTTGGGGATGATGTCGTCGTGCGCCCCATAGAGGTAGAGCGTCGGCACATGGTCGTCGCCTACGGCCCGCGCGGCGTGGTCCATCAGCTTGACCAGCCCATATAGCGTGTCCGACCGCGCGCCCCAGATCATCAGCGGATCGCGCCCCATGGCGATCAGCTCCTCGCGGTTGTCGGTGGGGTAGATGTGCTCGGTGAGCCAGCGCGGCGGCGTATAGACCTTGGCGGCCGTGAAGTTGGCGGCCATCCACAGCAGTGTCTTGTTGGGCAGCGGCTGGCTGTGGAAGCCCCACACCCCCGGCGACAACAGCACCAGCCGGTCGGCGGCCGGCGGTCGGTCGCTCGCGAAGGCCTCGGCGGCCACCGAGCCGCCCATGCTCTCGCCGGCCACAGCGATCAGGGCGTGCGGATACTTCGCCCGCGCCAGCGCCACCACGGTGCGCAGGTCCTCGACCATCAGGTCCTCGCCGGCCCAGACGCCGCGCAGGGGTGAGCGGCCGAACCCGCGCTGGTCATAGGCGATGGTGGTGACGCCCGCCGCGGCCCAGTGCGGGGCGGCCAGGTGGAAGGCGTTGGCGTAGTCGTTCATGCCGTGCACGCCCACGACCACGGCCCAGGGCTCGCCCTTGGCCTCCCAGGTCATCAGGCCCAGGCGCGCGCCGTCGAAGCTGACCACCCCGTCCGCCTCGAAGTGCGGCCCGCGGAACCCGGGCGGCGGCGAGAGGGCCGCCTGCTGCAGCATCGGCGCGCAGGCCGACAGCGTCAGCAGCAGCAGGAGAAGGACGAGGCGGCGCATGTCGGCCCTGACCCTAGCAACCGCCGATTAACGGCGCACCAGCGCGGAGGCTGCGTGCGCCGTCTCGGGACCTTAGGCGCCGAGCAGCGCCTTCTCCTGCGCCACCACCTCGGCGAACGACGGCCGCGCCAGGATGCCGGCGAGATAGGCGGCCGTCTTGGGATGGGTGGCCGCGTCCACCGCGCACTGGGCGTGGGCCATGGTGGCGAAGGGGCTGGCGACCGCGATGTCGGCCAGGGTGAAGCGGTCCTCCACCAGGTAGCCCGACGCCGGAAGGATCCCCTCCAGATAGTCCACCAGCCGCGGGAACTCCGTCCGCTGGGCCTCGTCGGCGGCGCCCAGGTCGCCCGGCTTGCCGAAGAAGCGCGGGGAGACCACGCGGTTGAAGAAGATCTTGCCGCCGCAGGCCGCCACGATGGTGTCGCCGAACTCCTCGTACCAGATGGTCCGGGCGCGCGCCTGGGGGTCGGTGGGGATCAGGTTGGGCTGCGGCTGCAGCGCGTCGATGTAGGTGATGATCGCCGTGGAGTCCGGGATGGTGAAGTCGCCGTCCCGCATGGCCGGCATCTTGCCGAACGGGCTGGCGCGCAGGAACTCGGCGGTGGGGCCGGAGGGGTCGCGCGGCGCGCGGAGTTCAAAGTCGGCGCCCTTCTCCCGGGCGAACACGACGGTCTTGCGCACGAACGGCGACAGGGTGGAGCCGTAGATGATCATGGCGCGTCTTCCTCCTGGGCGGGCGCGTCCGGCAGGCGCAGCCGGTAGACGCCCTTGAATGTGTCCGGATCGGCCGGCTTGCCGTGGCGGGTGATCACCAGGCGGCCGGCCCTGGCCAAGCCTATCGCGGTTGCGCGCACACGCCCAAGCCCGCGCCGCCAGCCGTCCGGATCGATCGCGCGGGCGACGTCCTCCGGCGAGACCGACTTGCCGGCCGGCAGCTTGGCCAAGAGCGCGAAGATGGTCGTCGCGACGGGGTCATTGCCCATCGGGTCGTTGCGCGGGGGATCGTCGGGCGCGGCGTCGTTGGCGGGAGGCTCGCTCATGGCTCAGCCGCCCCGCTTCAGGGTCTCGCGGGCGATGATCACCTGCTGGATCTGGCTGGTGCCCTCGTAGATCCGGAAGATGCGCACGTCGCGGTAGAAGCGCTCGATGCCGTATTCGGCGATGTAGCCGGCGCCGCCGAAGATCTGCACCGCCCGGTCGGCCACCCGGCCCACCATCTCGGAGGCGAAATACTTGGCCGCCGCGGCCTCCATGGTGACCGGCTGACCGGTGTCACGCTTGCGGGCGGTCTCCAGGGTCAGCGCCCTGGCCGCCAGGCTCTCGGTCTTGGAGTCGGCGATCATGGCCTGGATCAGCTGGAACTGGCTCAGCGCCTGGCCGAACTGCTTGCGGTCGGAGGCGTAGGCCACGCAGTCGGCGATCAGCCGCTCAGCGACGCCGATGCAGACCGAGGAGATGTGCAGGCGCCCGCGGTCCAGCACCTGCATGGCCACCTTGAAGCCCTCGCCCTCGGCGCCGATGCGGTTTTCCGCGGGCACACGGACGTTGTCGAAGTTCACGTCGCAGATGTGGGCCCCCTGCTGACCCATCTTCTTCTCGGGTTTGCCGACCGAGAGCCCGGGCGAGCTGCGCTCCACCAGAAAGGCCGAGACCCCGCCGCCCCCAGGCTTGCTGGGATCGGTCCGCGCCATCACCGTGAAGACGTCGGCCTTGTTGGCGTTGGTGATGAACCGCTTGGAGCCGTTCAGCACATAGTGGTCGCCATCACGCACCGCGCGCGTCTGCACAGCGGCGCTGTCGGAGCCCGCCTCCGGCTCGGTCAGGGCGAAGGAGGTGATGATCTCGCCGGACGCGATGCCGGGCAGGTACTTCTCCTTCTGGGCCTCAGTCCCGAACATCACCAGCGCCTGGCTGCCGATCCCGACATTGGTGCCGAAGGCCGAGCGGAAGGCCGGGCTGGTGCGGCCCAGCTCGATGCCCACCAGGCACTCGTCCTCCATGGAGAGGTCCAACCCGCCATAGGCCTCGGGGATCGACAGGCTGTAGAGGCCCAGGGCCTTCATCTCGTCCAGCACGTCCTGGGGGATCGCATCGTCCTCGGAGACCTTGGCCTCCAACGGGCGCAGGCGCTCGGTGACGAAGCGGCGGACGGTGTCGATCAGCTGGTCGCGGGTCTCGGCGTCGAGCGCCATGCGGTGTCCCTCCCCTGAAGCCGCGCCAGGGCCGTTTGCGGTCCGGCCTTGCGCAGGGCCTTCCCGATAGGCTGTAAGCAGACCGGGAAACAAGACTGGCGAGGCAGGATGGACGGCGGCTCGACCGAGAACAACTACGCCTCGAAGCTGATCCAGGTGACCGAGGGCGCGTGGGCCGGCTGGTCCTGCTACCCGGGCGGCGATCCCTTCGAGGACCTGGCCGGGCCGTTCTACTTCCGCACCGAGCCGGACGGGCGGCGCGTCTGCGCCTTCCGCGCGGAGCGCAAGCACATGAACGGCGGCGGCTTCCTGCACGGCGGCTGCGTGATGACCTTCGCGGACTTCTCGCTGTTCGCCCTTGCCGGCGACGCCATCGACGGCGCCCGGACCGTCACCGCGACGTTCAACGGCGAGTTCGTGGGCACCGCCCATGAGGGCGACCTCGTCGAATGCCGGGGCGAGGTCGTCAAGGCGGGCCGCAGCATGGTGTTCCTGCGCGGCCTGATCACCTGCGCGGGCGAGCCGGTGATGAGTTTTTCGTCGGTGCTGAAGAAGATGGGGCCACGCACCGCATAGCTTGCGGCGGCGCGCCACGCCGAATTGCATTCCTTTTGGCTCGCGCTCGAAGAGCAATTCGGGTAGAAGCGGAAAATCACAAGGATCGACTGGTTCGGTTGCTCTCCACGCTTGTTCTTTGGATCGAGCCCGGACTTCATCGAACATCTTCCGGATTTTGATCTCTTCGCCCGCACAGGCGTTGGATCCGCCTGAAACCTGGTCCGGCGCTCCGAGAGGGACGCCTGACCCCAACGCCCCCAAGCCGAAAGCCGACATGAACGAACTCCAACGCACGGGCTTCTCCGAGCGCCTCAAGACCGCCGCCGACGCCCGCCAGGCCCTTTTGGCCAAGCTGCGTCCGCGCCCGACTGTCACCGCCGACCAGATCCAGCCGCGGGCGGAAGTCCGCGCCGCCGAGCTGGTGCAGGTTCGCCAGGCCCGCGCCGACGCCAAGGCCTCCAAGCTGCAGGCCGCCGCCGACGCCGCCGAGGCCGCGCGGATGTCCGAGGAGGCCATCGCGGCCGCCGCCCTGGACGCCAAGCGCGGTGAGCGCAAGGAACGCAAGGCGCTGACCAAGGCCGAGGCCAAGGCCAAGCGCGACGCCCGCTACGCCGCCCGCAAGGCGCGCTGAGCCGACGAACACAGAGGAGCCGACGATGGCGAGAAAGCCGAACTACCAGTTCGAGCGCGCGGAGCGCGAACGTCAAAAAGCCAACAAGACCGCGGCCAAGGCCGACGCCAAGCGCGAGCAGCGCGAGCGCGACCGCGCCGCCGCCGAGGGCGCGCCGGGCGACGGCTCCGACCCCGCGTCCAACGAGGACTGATGCATGCCTAGCGGCGCCTTCTACAATCACGAGACCATCGCCCTGGACGGGGAGGCCTTCTCGTCCTGCGAGTTCCGGGACTGCCGGCTGGTCTATTCCGGGGGCGCCCCGCCGACCTTCGCCGACTGCCGGTTCGATGGCTGCGACTGGCGCTACGACGAGGCCGCCGCCCGCACCCTGGCCCATCTGAAGGTGGTCTGGAACCTGGGCGGCAAGCCGTCGGTCCAGGCGCTGATCAAGGACATCACCGTCGCCCGCTGAGGCTTAGGCCTTGCGGCCGTCAGGGACCTGGCCACCTACGCCTTCCCGGCGCGCGGGGAAGGCGGCGCGACGCCCGCCGGGCGAAACCCCCGATGGGGGAAGTTTCCGCGCCTGGATTGGAGCCCTGGAGGCGCCGCGGAAGCGGCGGCTCAAGAAGATCCGTCCACGAACCCCACGAACAGGCGACCCACACGAACAGGCGGGGCCGATCCCACGGTCGGGCCGGCTGGCCCCGTTCGTGCGGTTCGTGTGGTTCGTGGACAAAAAGACAGCGCCCGCGGCGCGCAGGGCCTCTAGATGACGGCCATGGCGGAGCTCAGCGAACTGACAGCGGCCGACATCGCCGAGGTGATGCGGATCGAACGGCTGCCCGGCTACGACGCCGTCGTGGGGCGGTTCGAGGCCGACGAGCACGCGCGCCAGATCTCCTTGCCGAGCGTGCGCTATTTCGGCGTGCGCGCCGGCGCCGGCCTCGGCGGCTTCGTCATCCTGCAGGAGCTGGACCAGCCGACGGCGCTGCTACGGCGGATCGCGGTCGACCAGGTGGAGCGCGGCACGGGCACGTTCCTGGTGCGCGCGGTGATGGATTGGGTGTTCGACAACACGCCCGCCGAAGCCCTGAAGCTGGACGTCGCCCTCGGCAATCCGCGCGCCAAGCACGTCTACGAGCGGGAGGGTTTCGCGACCTATGGCGCCGACGACGTGCACTATTTCCTGTCGATCCCCCGCGCCCGCTGGATCGAGCTGCGGCGCCGCTGACGAGGGCTGACTGGACAGGCGGCCCGGACAGCCCCAGCTATGGGCCATAAGGAAACGCCGGAGCGCCCCATGATCGAGGCCGTCTGCCACTGCGGCGCCGCGCGCCTGTCCGCGCCGCAAGCCCCCTCCGTGGTCACCGAGTGCAACTGCTCGATCTGCCGCCGCACCGGCGCGCGCTGGGCCTACTACAGCCCGCGGGAGGTCATCCTGCCCGACGGCGCGCGCACCGAGGCCTATGTCTGGGGCGACCGGATGCTGGCCTTCCACCGTTGCCGCACCTGCGGCTGCCTCACCCACTGGCAGAGCCTGGACGGCGCGCGCGACCGCATGGCCATCAACGCGCGGATGATGGACCTGGACTGGGACAAGGTGCGCATCCGGCCCTTCGACGGGGCCAACACCTGGGCCTATCTGGACGAGCCGGCTTGATCCTGTCGGTCCTCGACCTCTCGCCCGTCACCGGAGAGGCGACCCAGGCGCAGGCGGTGCGCGAGACCCTGGAGGTGGCCAAGGCGGCCGAGCGGCTGGGCTACCACCGCTTCTGGATGGCCGAGCACCACAACATCGCCGCCCTCGGCTCGCCCAATCCCGAGATCCTGATCGCGGCCCTGACCCAGCAGACCCAGCGCATCCGCCTGGGCTCCGGCGGGGTGATGCTGGTCAACTATTCGCCGCTGAAGGTGGCCGAGACCTTCATGGAGCTGGAGGCCCTGGCGCCCGGCCGCATCGACCTGGGCCTTGGCCGCGCCCTGGGCGCCGACGCGCGCACCGGCGGCGCCCTGCGCTCGGTGGGCTCGGACGCCTTCCCACAGTACTTCCAGCTGCTCACCGCCTGGCTGCTGGACGCCTCGGGCAAGGCCCCGCTACCCGAGAGCCACCCGATCCACGACATCAAGGCCAATCCCGCCGGGCCCTCGCACCCGGACGTCTTCGTGCTCTGCACGTCCGAGGAGAGCGCCGCCTTCGCCGGGCTCAACGGCGTCGGCATGGTGTTCGCCGAGTTCATCGCCCGCGCCGAGGCCGGCCCCGCCATCGCCGCCTATCGGCGGAGCTTCCGCCCCTCCGCCTTCCGCGCGGAGCCGTGGGCCGGGACCGCGGTGATCGCCTACGCGGGCGAGACCGCCGAGGCCGGCTGGCGGGGCGACGCGCCGCGGCGGGCGGGCACGGTCTCCATGCTGTCGGGCCGCCGCCGCCGCTTTCCGGACATCGAGAGCGCCGAGGCGTTCCTGGCCGAGTGGAAGGACACGCCCCTGCTGGCCGATGTGGAGGGCCGCAGCATCGCCGGCGACGCCGAGACCGTCCGCGCCGCCCTGGCCGACAAGGCCCGGCGCGCCGGCGCCGACGAGCTCTTCGTCATGGCCACCGGCCCGTCGCTGGCCGAACGCATCGCCTCGCTGGAGCGCCTGAAGCCGTCATGAAGACCCTCGCCCTGGCGCTGCTCTTGTCGCTCGCCGCCACGCCGGTCCTGGCCAAGCCCGTCCCGCCGTTCCAGCCCTGGATCGACGGGACGGGCGCCGCCGAACCCCAGACCCAGGTCCAGCGCATCGACGCCGACACCTTCGTCATCCGCCAGTCGGTGAAGACCAACTTCGAGGCCCCGTTCCTCTACCTGCTGTTCGGCCACGACCGAGCGCTGCTCCTCGACACCGGCGCCGGCGGCCTGAAGATCCGCCCGGCGGTGGACGCTGTCATTGCGCAGTGGCTGGCCGCCCATCACCGCGCCTCGATCCCCCTGACCGTGGCCCACACCCACGGCCACGGCGACCACCACCAGGGCGATGGGGAGTTCAAGGACCGGCCCGACACCGTCGTCGTGGGCCTGACCGCGCCGGAGGTGGCCGCGTTTTTCGGCATCACCGACTGGCCGCGCACGATCGCCACCTACGACCTGGGCGGCCGCCCGCTGAGCATCGTCGCGACGCCGGGGCACCAGCCGGCGCACATCATGGTCTACGACCCGCGCGAGCGCCTGCTGCTCTCCGGCGATACGCTCTATCCCGGCCGCCTCTACGTGCCGGCCAACATGTTCGGAGACTACAAGGCCAGCGTCGACCGGATCGTGGACTTCACCCGCACCCACCCCGTGCGCTGGATCCTCGGCGCCCACGTGGAGATGACCCGCGCGTCCGGCAAGGACTTCATCGACGCCGCGCCCACCCACCCCGACGAGCATGCCCTGGAGTTGCCCTACGCCGACCTCCTGGAACTGCAGGCGGCGGTCCATAAGATGGGCGATACGGGCCAGCGCGACGTCCATTCGGACTTCATCGTCCAGCCCCTGCCGCCCCGCTGAACTCGCCTGTATCGCCTCTGACGTGAATCCGGTCGCGCCCTGGGTCCTAGTCGGCGTACTACGTTCGGTGAACCGGAAGGGGGGCCTATGCCGGATCTTGACTCACCGTCATTCCAGGGCGGACTGACGCACGCCACACAAGTCCTGGTGCAACTGGACGACACGCTGCCGTCCAAGGCGCTCGATCACCTGCTCAAGGGCCTGGGGCACGTGAAGGGCAACGTCGGCCACGGGCTCGTCAGCGTGACCCTGGACGACCCGCTGGTCCTGCAGCACGCGCTGGACGTGATCAGCCATCTGCCCGGCGTGAAGCACGTCGAGGCCGACTATGTGCTGCAGCCCTTCGACGACAGCGTCACGCCCCTCGACGTCAGCAACGACCCGCTGATCAGCGGCGGCCAGGCCTGGGGCATGTACGGAGACCTCACGGCGCGCGTCAACGCCTTCGGCAGCCAGGCCGGCGAGGCCTGGGTCGGCGGCTACACCGGCTCGACCAAGGTGGCGGTGGCCGTGGTGGACACCGGCGTCGACTACACCCACCCCGACCTCTACCTGAACATCTGGCTGAACCAGGCCGAGATCCCCCTCGCCTTCAAGTCCAAGCTCACCGACACCGACGGCGACGGGCGCATCACCTTCCGCGACCTGAACAACGCCGCCAACGCCGCCTATGTCACCGACGTCAACGCCAACGGCCGCATCGACGCGGGCGACCTGCTGCACGACGTCCGCTGGTCCGACGGCGTCGACCAGGACGGCAACGGCTACACCGACGACCTGATCGGCTGGGACTTCAAGAACAACGACAACGATCCGATGGACGACGCCGGCCACGGCACCCACGTGGCCGGGATCGTCGCGGCCCAGGGCGGCAACAGCGTCGGCGTCGCGGGCGTGACGTGGAACACCCAGATCGTGGTGGCCAAGTTCCTGGACGCCTCGGGCGGGTACACGTCCGACGCGGTGCGGGCGCTGGACTATGTGACCCAGGCCTCGCAGGCGTCCGGCGCCATCCACATCGTCGCCACCAACGACAGCTGGGGGGGCGGCGGGCCGTCGCAGGCCCTGACGGACGCGGTCGTCCGCGGCGCCAACGCCAACATCCTGTTCGTGGCGGCGGCCGGCAACGGCGGCGCCGACCAGATCGGCGACAACAACGACACCACGCCGAACTATCCGTCCAACATCTCCACGACGGCGGGCGCCGGATATGACGCGGTGCTGGCGGTGGCGTCGCTCACCAGCACCGGGACCCTGTCGTCGTTCTCCAACTACGGCGTGAACACCGTCGACCTCGCGGCCCCGGGCTCTGGGATCTATTCCACCCTGATGGGCGGCAGCTACGGGCTGATGAGCGGCACCTCCATGGCCGCGCCGTTCGTGGCCGGCGCCATCGCGGCCTACGCGGCCGCCAATCCCGGCGCCACGGCCGACCAGATCCGCACGGCCCTGCTGACCTCGACCCTCGCCACCGCCTCCCTGGTGGGCAAGACCGTGACCGGCGGGCGGCTGGACGTCTCCGACTTCATCTACAGCGCCTCGCCGGGCGGCATGTCGCTGACGGGCGGCGCCGCCAACGACACCGTCTCCATCACCAGCGCCTTCCCCGGCCAGCAAGCCGCCAGCGTGTTCAACGACACCCTCTCGGGTGGGGGCGGCGACGACAAGCTGGACGGCGGACCCGGCGCGGACCGCCTGCTCGGCGGGCCCGGCAACGACACCTTCACGGTGGACAACGCCGGCGACACGGTCGTCGAGAACAGCGGCGAGGGCAGCGACCTCGTCAACAGCAGCATCAGCTACATCCTGCCGGCGAATGTCGAGAAACTGACGCTCACGGGCGCGGCCGCCATCAACGGGACCGGCAACGGCCTCGACAACACCATCACCGGCAACGGCGCCAACAACCTGCTGGACGGCGGCGTGGGCAACGATGCGCTCAGCGGCGGCGTCGGGGACGACACCCTGATCGGTGGCGACGGCAACGACCGCCTCACCGGCGGGACGGGCGCGGACTCGATGGCCGGCGGCGCCGGGGACGACAGCTACGACGTGGATAGCGCCGGCGACACGGTTCTCGAGAACGCCGGCGAGGGCAACGACCTCGTCAACAGCAGCGTCACCTACGTCCTGGCCGACACCGTCGAGCGGCTGACGCTGACCGGCGCGGCCGCCATCGACGGCACGGGCAACGCCCTGGCCAACACCCTCAACGGCAATGCCGCCAACAACTACCTGAGTGGCCTCGGCGGCGCCGACGCCCTCGCCGGGCTGGGCGGCGACGACACCCTGATCGGGGGCGACGGCAACGACCGTCTGACCGGCGGAGCCGGGGCGGACTCGATGGCCGGTGGCGCCGGCGACGACACCTACGACGTAGACGATCCGGGCGACACGGTCGTGGAGAACGCCGGCGAGGGCAACGACCTCGTCAACAGCACCGTCACCTTCACCCTCAGCGACACCGTCGAGCGGCTGACCCTCACGGGGGCGGCATCGGTCAACGGCACGGGCAACGCCCTGGCCAATACCATCACCGGCAACGCCGGCGACAACCTGCTGAGCGGCCTGGACGGCGCCGACACCATCACCGCCGGGGCCGGGAACGACACCCTGCTGGGCGGCGACGGGGCCGACAAGCTGACCGGCGGAACCGGCGCGGACTCGATGGCCGGCGGGAACGGCGACGACACCTATGACGTCGACGACCCGGGCGACACGGTCCTGGAGAACCCTGGCGAGGGCAACGACCTCGTCAACAGCACCGCCACCTTCACCCTGAGCGACAACGTCGAGCGGCTGACCCTGACGGGCGCGGCGGCGGTCAATGGCACGGGCAACGCCCTGGCCAACACCATCACCGGCAACGCGGCGAACAATGTGCTGAGCGGCCTGGACGGCGTCGACACCCTCACCGGCGGGGCGGGGAACGACACCCTGCTGGGCGGCGACGGCGCCGACAAGCTGACCGGCGGCACCGGCGCGGACTCGATGGCCGGCGGGAACGGCGACGACTCCTACGATGTCGACGATACCGGTGACGTGATCGTCGAGAACGCCGGCGAGGGCGACGACCTGGTCACCACCAGCGTCACCTATACCCTGAGCGCCAATGTCGAGCGCCTGACCCAGACGGGCACGGCCGCGCTCAACGCCACCGGCAACGACCTCGCCAACATCCTCACGGGCAACGGCGGCAACAACGTCCTGAAGGGAATGGCTGGCGGCGACGCCCTGATTGGCGGCGCGGGCGCCGACACCCTGGACGGCGGCGCGGACGCGGACCGGCTGAGCGGCGGGGCCGGCGCCGACCGCTTCGTCTTCCAGACGGGAGAGGCGGCCGGCGACACCGTCACCGACTTCTCGGTCGGCGACAAGCTGGAGCTCCATGGCTACGGCGCGGGGTCAACGATCGCGGCGGTGGGAACGACCGGCAACTGGATCATCACCGACGGCGTCACCCACGCGACCGAGACCATCACGCTCAGCAACCACTATGTGCTGAGCGGCTCGGACTACATCTTCACCTAGAGCCTGTCCCGTTTTGATGGAACATCAAGACGGGAAGAACAGGCTCGCCACGTTTAGTCGACGAGCACGATTCGGACTTTTGTCGATTCCGACAAAAGTCATCGTGCTCTAGGGTTGGCCGTGGCGGCGGGGGCTCAGTCCGCCGCCTTCCAGGCGCCGCCCACCAGCTCCAGGCTGAACCAGTCGCCGTGGGCGCCCTGGACCGCGGCGGTCTCGCGGCGGATCACCACCCGCTTGGGGGCCTTCAGCTCGCGCAGCATGGCCGGGACCTGGGCCGCGGCCTGCTTCATCACCGCCGGCGGCAGGGCTTTCAGCTGGGCCGCGGACTCGTCTGTCGAGAGCCCATAGGCGGTGGCGACGTCGCCCTTGGCCAGGGCGTCGGCCCGCGCCAGCAGCACCTTCACCGGCTCACTCGCGGCCGCCGCCGGTCCTTTCAGGTCCGACTGGATGGGGTCGGTGAACACCGGGGCGCTGAAGCTCGCCGCCAGCTGCCCGTCGTCGTCCGGCTTCAGCTGGCCGGCGACGCGGGTGTCGCTGACGTCCAGGCGGGTCCACAGGCCCGTGCTGTTGGACATCGAGACGCTAGGCAGGAAGGCCTCCGGATCGTCCGGCTTGGCCAAGACAGTGACCTGCAGGCTGTTGCGGTCGCCCGGATCGAACTCCAGCAGCACGCCGCGCACCTCGCCCCGGCGCGCCATCGCCCGCACCGGCGGGAACATCAGGCCGTGCAGGGTCGAGGCGGGCAGCTCGCGGTCGGTAAGCAGCACCCGCATCTGGTGCGGGTGTTCCAGCACGCCCTCGGCATTGTCCTGCATCAGGGCCACGGCGTGGGTGAAGCCCAGCTTCACGCCCTCGCGCTCGAACTTGCCGGACGAGGTTCCCGGATCGAGGGCCAGAGCCGGGCCGGCGGCGACGAAGGCCAGGGCCAGCGCCAGCACGGCGCGGCGCCCGAAGGTCGGAAGAGCCCTCATGACGCGGTCGCCTTCTGGGGCATGCCGGCCAGGGCCGCCGGGCGGGCGCGCATCGTCTCGGCCCAGCGCGCCACGTGGCCCAGGTCCTCCGGCACCCGGAACCGGATCATCCGCCCGAAGTCGATCCCGACGAAGGCCACGATGTCGGCGATGGTCAGCCGCTCGCCCGCCAGCCACGGGCTCTCCGCCAGCCGCCGGTCCAGCACCTTCAGCGCCCGCGTGCCGACCTGCAGGTTGTACTCCCCCACCGCCGCCTGCTGCTGCTCCAGCGCCGCCATGGCCGGATGGGTGTGACGCACGCCCACCATCATCGGCGTCGCCACCATCATCTCCGCGCGCCGGGTCCACATCTCGATCACCGCCGTCTCCTCCGGCGTGCGGCCGAACAGGTTCGGCTCCGGATAGCGGCTCTCCAGGTAGCGGCAGATGGCCAGGGACTCGGTGATGCAGGTCCCGTCGTCCAGCTCCAGCATCGGCACGTTCGCGAGCCCGGCCTTCTGCAGGTACTCCGGCGTCTTGTGCTCGCCCTGCATGAGGTTGAGCGTGACGACCTCGACGTCGTCGATCCCCTTCTCGGCCATGAACCAGCTGACCCGCCGCGGATTGGGCGCCAGCGGCGTGATGTAGACCTTCATGGACGAGACCCTCCCAGGCGTCGCCGCAAGCTAGCCGCCTTCCGCGCCCGTCATGCAAGGGCGGAGCCCCATGGCGTAGATCGCGAAAGCGCGGCGGCTTGACCCCCCGAAGCCCGAACTCGCTAGCCGTTCGCGAACAGCCCCGCCGGCAGCAGGCCCACGACCGAGGCGGTGAGGCAGGTGGCCAGGAAGCCGGCCATCATCGCCTTCCAGACCATGCCGACGATCTCGTTGCGCCGCTCGGGCGCCAGGACCGAGAAGCCGGCCAGGTTGATGCCCACCGAGGCGACGTTGGCGAAGCCGCACAGCGCATAGGTCATCAGCACGCGCGAGCGGGGGTCCATGGCCGCGACCGGGATCTGCCCCAGCTTGATGAAGGCGGTGAACTCGGTCAGCACCAGCTTGACGCCCAGCAGCGAGCCCGCGGCCGGGGCATCGTTCCACGGCACGCCGATGGCCCAGGCCAGGGGCGAGAACAGGATGCCCAGGCCGCGCTCCACGGAAAGCGGCGCGCCGGCCACGTCGCCGAAGCCGCCGAGGATCTTGTTGACCATGGCCGTCAGGGCCACGAACACGATCAGGGTCGCGCCCACGTTCAGCATGATCTGCAGGCCGTCGGTGGTGCCCTTGATCAGGGCATCGATGGACGAGTCGTACTTCTTGGCCGCGGCGGGGTCGTAGGTCTGGGCCTGCTCGATGGCCTCGTCGCGCGGGATGATGATCCGGGCCAGCAGCACCCCGGCCGGCGCCGAGACGATGGAGGCGGTCAGGACGTGGGCGGCCGCATTGGGCAGCACGTCCTTCAGGATGGTCGCATAGGCCACCATGGTGGAGCCCGAGACGCAGGCCATGCCCACCGCGATCAGCATGAAGAGTTCGGAGCGCGAGAGGCTGGGCAGGTAGCTGCGGATGAAGATCGGCCCCTCAACCTGGCCCATGAACACGGTGGCGGCGGTGGCCAGGGCGGGCGGGCCACGCAGGCCCATGGTGCGCTCGAACACCACCCCGAAGGCGCGGGTCACCCACACCAGGATCTTCCAGTGCCAGAGCAGCGCCGCCAGGGCGCACACCACCAGGATCACCGGCAGCACCCGGAAGGCGAAGACGAACAGCGAGCCCGGGTCGGTCAGCGCATAGGGCTGGTTCGGCGTGCCGGCCAGGAAGCCGAACACGAAGGCCACGCCCGCCTGGGTGGATGAGGCCAGGCCGTCGACCAGCCCGCCCACGCCCAGCAGGGCCTGGCGCACCGGCGGCACCCCGAAGAGCAGCAGCACCAGCACCGCCTGGACCCCGATGGCCCCGACCGCCAACTTCCAGGGAAACCGCCGCCGGTTCTCCGACACCGCCCAGCAGGCGGCCAGCACGAACGCCACGCCCACCAGGCTCTGGAGGTTCTCAAGACCCAAGATGCAGCCCCCAATAGCCGCCGAGTCAGCGGCTTAGCCGGGCACTGCACGCCAGAAGCGCGCGAAGCGCAAGGGCGGGCCGACGCCCGCCCCTGCCGCGGCCTACAGGTTGACCAGGGCCAGGCCGTTGTCGTCGTACCGCTCGCCGGCCACCTCGGTCTCCGGCACGGCGGCTTCGATGGCGGCGATGTCGGCCGGCGAGAGCTGGATCGCGGCGGCCGCCACGTTCTCCTGCAACCGCGCGGTCTTGGTGGTGCCGGGGATCGGGACGATGTCGTCGCCCTGGTGCAGCAGCCAGGCCAGCGCCAGCTGGGCCGCGGTGTGGCCCTTCGCCTGCGCCAGCCCCCGCAGGGTCTCCACCAGGCCCAGGTTCTTGGCCAGGGCCTCGCCCTGGAACCGCGGCACGAAGCTGCGGAAGTCGCCGGCCGGCGGCCCGCCCGCGCCCACCGCCCCGGCCAGGAAGCCGCGGCCCAGGGGGCTGTAGGGCACGAAGCCGATGCCCAGCTCGCGCAGGGTCGGCAGCACCGCGCGTTCCGGATCGCGGGTCCACAGCGAATATTCGCTCTGCAGGCAGCTCACCGGGAAGGTCGCGTGCGCCCGGCGGATCGTCTGCGGGCTGGCTTCGGAGAGGCCGAAGAACCGCACCTTGCCGGCCTTCACCAGCTCGCCGACCGTGCCGGCCACGTCCTCGATCGGCACGTTCGGGTCCACCCGGTGCTGGTAGAGCAGGTCGATCACCTCCACGCCCAGCCGCTTCAGCGAAGCGTCCGTCACCTCTCGGACGTGCTCGGGCCGGCTGTCGACGCCGCGCGGCCGGCCGGCCTTGGCCGCGTCCGCCAGGTCGAAGCCGAACTTGGTGGCGATCACCACCCGGTCGCGATAGGGCGCGAGGCCCTTGCCCACCAGCACCTCGTTGGTCTGGCGTCCATAGACCTCGGCGGTGTCGAAGAAGGTGATCCCCAGGTCCACGGCCTTGGCCAACACCTCCAGCGACTGGGCCTCGTCCGGCGCCGGACCGTAGACCGCCGACAGCCCCATGCACCCTAGCCCGATCGCGGAGACCTCAAGGCCCTGGGTTCCGAGTTTGCGTGTCTGCATGCTGTCCTCCATCGGCTGGCGCGCCGGCCCTCGGCGCGTGTCCCTAAGGTGGCGGCGCAGCCCCGCCGCGATAATCGCTTGCGCCCTCACCGGACTGTTGAGCAAAATTCAGTAATGGACCCGCGCACGCTCACCGACCTGTCGGCCTTCGCCGTGCTGGCCGAGCAGCGCAGCTTCCGCCGCGCGGCCCTCGTGCTGGAGGTCTCGCCCTCGGCGCTGAGCCACCGCCTGCGCAAGCTGGAGGCCCGACTGGGCGTGCGCCTGCTCAACCGCACCACCCGCAGCGTCGCGCCCACCGAGGCGGGCGAGCGACTGCTCAGCCTCTTGGGCCCGGCCCTCGCCGACATCTCGGCGGGCCTGGCGGAGGTGGCGGCGTTCCGCGAGCGCCCGGCGGGGCGCCTGCGCCTCAACATGCCGCGCTCGGCCGCCCGCATCCTCCTGGCCCCGCGGCTGGGCGGGTTCCTGAAGGCCTATTCGGACATCCGCGTCGAGATCATCACCGAGAACGCCCTCACCGACATCGTCGCCGCCGGGTTCGACGCCGGGATCCGCTTCGACGACCGGCTGCCGGCCGACATGGTGGCCATCCGCATCGGGCCGGCCATGCGCATGGCCGCCGTCGCCTCGCCCGACTACCTGGCCCGCCACGGCGCGCCGCGCACGCCGCAGGACCTGGCCGCCCACGCCTGCCTGCGACTGCGCTGGCCCAGCGGCAGCTACTACCACTGGGAGCTGGAGAAGCCGGGCGACGCCCGCCGCGTGGTGGTGGACGGCCCGCTCACCGCCGACGACAACGAGCTCCTGACCCAGGCGGCCCTGGACGGCGCGGGCATCGCCTTCGTGCTCGAACCCGGCGTGCGCCACGAGCTGGAAGCGGGGCGGCTGGTGGCGGTGCTGGAGGACTGGTGCCCGCCCTTCCCCGGCTACCACGTCTACTATCCGAGCCGCCGGCAGGTCTCGCCGGCCCTGCGCGCCTTCATCGACCACATGCGCGCAGGCATGGACGACTAAGCGCCCGGATTACGAAGGTTTAATCCCGCCCGCCGCATCCGCAGGTTTGTCTCGGCGCCTCTTCCCCTCGAGCGCGCAAAGTGCGGCGTTCGCCCGTCCGCCTTACCGGGATTTAACTGGCGACCGGCGTTCCGCACGACGACACCTCGCGCTCGAGGGAGGCGATGGTCACAATGTCACTGGCGCTGGCGACACTGCTGTACGAATGGCGGCGCTACACGGCGGCCATGGTCGCGCTCGCCTTCGCGGGCCTGCTGATCCTGGCCCAGGTGGGCATGTTCACCGGCATCGTCCGCGGCGTCACCGCCACGCTCGACCGCTCCCGCGCCGACATCATCGTGATGCCGGCCAAGATGGAGAGCCTGATCAATTCCGGCGGCGGCTCGCTGCCCGCCCGCCTGCAGCCGCAGATCTACATGAACCCCGAGGTGGTCGAGGTCGCCGACTGGGACATCGACGGCGGCCGCTGGGTGAACCATCCGAAGGACGGCAAGAAGGCGGTCACCACCTTCATCGACGTCAACATGGTCGACACGCGGCCGGGCGCGGTGACCCTGCCGGTGGACTTCACCGAGGACACGCGCCGCGCGCTGATGGAGCCCTACGCCATCGCCGTCGACGACAGCCAGCTGAAGCGGCTGGGCGTGAAGCTGGGCGACGAGGCCTCGGTCAACGGCAAGACTGTCCGCGTGCGGGCGCTGCTGCACGGCTATCCGAACGTCAACAACGCCTCGATCACCGTCTCGCGCGAGACCCTGCGCCTGCTGGGCATGGCCCAGAAGAACGGCAAGACCGGCCCGCTGATGGTGCGCCTCGCCGACCCCGCCCGCGCCGAGATCGTCCGCGACCAGCTGAACAGCACCGCCGGCAAGGCCTACCGCGCCTGGACCCGGACCGAGCTGGCCAAGGCCAACGAGGGCGCGCTGATGAAGGAGCAGATCATCGGCCTCTTCATCACCGCCGGCGTGGTGATCGGCTTCGTGATCGGCTGCTCGATCACCTCCATGACCCTGCGCGGCGCGATCCTCTCCAGCATCAAGGAGTTCGCGAGCCTGCGGGCTCTCGGCGTGCCGATGAGCGCGCTCCGCGGCATCGTCTTCGAGCTCTCGCTCTGGGTGGGGGTCGCGGGCTTCTTCGCCACCGGCGTCCTGACCCTGGGGGTCTATCTGCTCGCGCTCCAGGGCGGCGTGCCGATGGGCTTCCCGACGCCATGGATCGTCGGCGTCGCCATCCTGCTCCTGATCATCGCCGGCGCCTCGGGCCTCTTCTCCCTCGGCGTCCTCAAGAAGAGCCAGCCTGCGGACCTCCTCCGATGAGCTCGACCCACACCGCGATCGCCGCCCATGGCCTCTACAAGCGCTTCAAGACGGGGCGCAGCCACATCGAGGTGCTGAAGCGCGTCGACTTCGACGCCCTGCACGGCGACGTGACCATGGTCATGGGGCCTTCGGGCTCGGGCAAGTCGACCCTGGTGGCGGCGCTCTCGGGCCTGCTGAAGCCCGACGAGGGCGCCGTGACCAGCATGGGCGAGGAGATCTGGAAGCTGAAGGCCACGCGCCTGGACCGCTTCCGCCTCGACCACTGCGGCTTCATCTTCCAGGGCTTCAACCTGTTCTCGGCCCTGACCGCCCTGCAGCAGGTGGAGATCATCCTGAAGTTCAAGGGCGTGCCCAAGCGCCAGGCCCGCGAGCGCGCCGCCAATGCGCTGATGGAGGTGGGCCTGGAGGCCAAGCTGCACCAGCGTCCGTCGGAGCTCTCCGGCGGCGAGAAGCAGCGGGTGGCCATCGCGCGGGCGCTCGCCAAGGACCCGCAGCTGATCTTCGCGGACGAGCCCACCAGCGCGCTGGACGGCGAGAACGGGCAGATCGTGATCAAGCTGCTGCACCGGGCCGCCAAGAGCCATGGCGCGGCCGTGATCTGCGTCACCCACGACCCGCGGCTGGCCACCTACGCCGACCGCGTCATCCACCTGGAGGACGGCCGCGTCCTCGACGATCGGCGCACCGAGCACGCCGCCAACGTCTCGTCTCCCGCTCACCTGCAAACCGCGCTCATCGGAGCCTGACCGTCATGCCCGCCCTCTTCCGCAACCGCTTCGTCTGGATCGGCCTCGTCCTGGCTGTCCTGGTCGCCGGCGGGGTGATGTTCATGCAGGGCCAGGCCAAGGCCAAGAAGGCCGAGACCGCCGCCGCGGTCGCCCACGCCAAGCCCAGCCCCTACGCCGCCATCGCCAACGGCAAGGCCGACGTGGAAGGCGGCATCATCCAGGTGGCGGCCCGCAGGGCCGGCGTGGTGCGCGAGGTCCTGGCCCAGGAGGGCGAGCAGGTCCGCCAGGGCCAGGTGCTGGCCCGCCTGGAAGACGACGAGCCGCGCCTGGCCGCCGCCAAGGCCGACGCCACCGTTCACGAGGCCCATGCCGCCCTGGCGCTGCTGAACGTCCAGCTGGCCGCCGCCCAGCGCGAACAGCACCGGCTGGAGGGGCTGGCCCCCAGCAACTTCGTCGCCGCCCAGAAGCTGGACCAGGCCCGCGACGCCGTCCGCGAGGCCGAGGCCAAGATCGAGGCCCAGCAGGCCATCGTCGGCACGGCCGTCGCCGCCGCCAACCAGGCCCGCTACGACCAGGAGCTGTCGATCATCCGCGCCCCGGTGGACGGGCGGATCGTGCGCCGCTACGCCAACCCCGGCGCCGGCGCCTCCACCCTCAACGTCTCCAACATGTTCGACCTGGAGCCCCGCGCCGGCCGCATCGTCCGCGCCGAGGTCTCCGAGGGTTCCCTGCCCTACGTGGCGGTCGGCCAGGGCGTGCAGATGTCGCCCGAGAGCGACCCGACCAAGGTCTATGCGGGCAAGGTGCTGCGCCAGGCCCCGGTCTTCGGCGCGCGCAAGCTGCAGTCCGACGATCCCAACGAGAAGACCGACGACCGCGTGGTCGAGGTGGTGGTCGACTCCACCGGCGCCCCGTTCCTGATCGGCCAGCGCGTGCTCGTGAAGTTCGTCCGCGGCCAGCAACAGGCCGCCGCGACGGCGCCGCCGCGGAGCTAGGGGCAGTCAGAAACTTCGCCACCTTCGCATTCCCCCTCCGGGGGAAAGCGGCGCGAAGCCCCGAGGGGCGAGTCGCCGATGGGGGAGGATCCCTCAAGGCGACTTCCCCCATCGGCCACTCGCGCTGCGCGCGTCGGGCCGCTTTCCCCCAAAGGGGGAAGATTGGAGCCTGACGCTGCCAAGCTCGCCAGCTCCGGCGTAGTCTTTCCTTTCATACAGTCTGTATGTATATAACTCGCGCCGTCCCCTCCGCCCAGAAAGACGCCCATGACCTTGAACGCCTCGGCCCACGCGATCCTCCAGGCGGTGTTCGGCATGGGGCTGCTGTCGCTGGTGATGTTCGTGTGGATGTCCCTGACCCGGCTGCCGGCCATGCGGCGGGCCGGGCTGACCCTCGCGGACGCCGCCCATACCGAGGACCTTCGCCCGCGCCTGGACCCCGCGGGCCGCAAGGCCGGCGACAACTACAACCACCTCTTCGAGGCGCCGACGGTGTTCTATGCGGTCGCCCTGGTCATCGCCTTCGCCGGCCTGGCCGACCCGCCCTTCGCGTGGGCCGCGTGGACCTTCCTGGCCGCGCGGGTGGCGCACTCCCTGGTGCAGGCTACGGTCAACAAGGTGCCGTTGCGCCTGACCTGCTACCTGGTCTCGTGGACGGCGGTGGGCGTCATGATCGTGCGCGGCCTCCTCAAACTCTAGCCTCCGTTGACAAACCGACTGACAGTCGGCAATTTCCGACCCTCAGTCGGGAAAGTGACGCACATGCAGGACGCCCTCACCCTCCGCTTCGCGCGCCACGGCATGGCGCTGCTCCTCGCGGGCCTCCTGACCGGGTTCGTGGTCGGCGGCCTGCACAGCCATCACGTGGCCAACGGCGCGCACGTCACCGCCCTGATCGCCGGCTTCGGCCTGGTGGCGGTGGGCTGGCTGTGGCCGCGCCTGCAGCTCGGCCCGCGGTGGTCCGAGGCCGGGGCCTGGACCTTCATCGTCTCCATGCACCTGAGCTGGCTGGGCCTGATCGTGAAGGCGGCGCTCGGCCGCGGCCCCGACACGCCCGCCGCGATCCCGGTCGCCAGCACCGCGCCCTGGGACGCCGCCAGCCTCGTCATCCTGATGGTGGCGTCGCTGGCGTCGGTGGTGGCGGTGGTGATCGCCCTGGTCGGCCTGCGCCCGGCGAAGGGCCCACGGGCGTCCTAAGGCGGGGGCGGATCACCCGTTTCGCAAAAGATTTCCACGTTCTGCAACCCCTGCGCGTAAACATCCCTTAACAACACCGAGGCCACATTCCCCTGGGAGGCGGCCATGGGTTCGAGGGACACGGTTGGCCAGGAGCGCGCGGCGCCCGACGCCGTGCTTGCGCCGGAAGACCTGCTGGCCCGCCCCAGCCTGTGGCGGCGCCTGGCGATGGCCCTGCTCATCGGTGTGGTCGCCACCCCGGTCCTGCCGCCCGCCGAGATCGCCGTCTGGTTCGCAGCCTACGCCCTGATCACCATTGGCGAGCGGCTGGTGGTGGCGCGCCGCGGCTATATCGGCCGCGACCTCGGCGGCCTGACCGTCACCTTCGCGCTGTCGGCCCTGCATGCCGCCGCCGCCTACGAGCTGATCCGGGCCGGGGACGGCGGCGCGCGCCTCTTCGCCGTCGCCCTGATCGGCTTCTCCGCCGTCAACATCCTGCTGCGCCTCTACAGTTCGCCCCGGCTGTTCCTGGCCGCGGTCGCGCCCCACGCCCTGGTGCTGGGCCTGGTGAGCTGGGGGCTCTTCCTGCACTATCTCCACGACGGCGCCTGGCTGAAGGCTCTGACGCCGCCGGCGGTGATGCTGACCTACGCCTTCCTGCTGCTGCCCTCGCGCAGGCGGCTGGCCCATGCCTGGAGTCGGCTCGTGACCGCCAAGGGCGCCGCGGAGGCGGCCAGCCGCGCGAAGTCCAGCTTCCTCGCCACCATGAGCCACGAGATCCGCACCCCGCTGAACGGCATCCTTGGCATGGCCCAGGCGATGCAGGCCGAACCCCTGGCCGACGCCCAGCGCGATCGGCTGCGCGTGATCCGCCGCTCGGGCGAGACCTTGCTCAGCCTGCTCAACGACGCCCTGGATTTCTCGCAGATCGAGGCCGGCAAGCTGACGCTGCAATCCGCGCCGTTCGACATGGAGCATGTGACGCGCGGCGCGGTCGCCACCTTCGCGCCCCTGGCCGTGAAGAAGGGCCTGACCTTCGAGTTCTCCATCGACGAGGCGGCCAAGGGCACATTCCGCGGCGACACGGTTCGCATCCGCCAGATCCTCTACAACCTGGTCTCCAACGGCCTGAAGTTCACCGAGTCCGGGGGCGTCGGCGTGGCGGTGTCCTACGGCGACGGCCAGCTGGTGCTGGAGGTGGCCGACAGCGGCTGCGGCATCCCCGCCGAGCGCGTGGCCGGCCTCTTCGACCCCTTCGTCCAGGGCGACAGCTCGGCCACCCGCCGGCATGGCGGCGCGGGCCTCGGCCTGACCATCTGCCGCTCCCTGGCCGAGCTGATGGGCGGCCAGATCGCCGTCTCCAGCGTCGAGGGCAAGGGCTCGATCTTCATGGCGACCCTGCCCATGGAGCGCATCGCCGCGCCGGCCCCGGTCGCCGCGCCCGAGCCTGCGCCTGCGCACGCCGGTGAGGTCGTCCCGATCCGCATCCTGGCCGCCGAGGACAATGCGGTGAACCAGCTGGTCCTGCGCACGCTCCTCAGCCAGGCCGGTCTGGAGCCCACGGTGGTGGAGAACGGCGCCGAGGCCGTGGAGGCCTGGAAGCGCGGCGGCTGGGACGTGATCCTGATGGACATCCAGATGCCGGTGATGGACGGCGTCACGGCCACGCGCCAGATCCGCGCGGCCGAGGCGGCCGAGGACCGTCCCAAGACCCCGATCATCGCCGTCACCGCCAACGCCATGCCGCACCAGGCCGCCGACTACGAAGCCGCCGGCATGGACGACGTGGTCCCCAAGCCCCTGGACGCCGCCAAGCTGTTCGACGCCATCGAGCGCGCCCTGGACGCCTGCGCCGAACACCACCACGCCGCGGCCGCGTAAGGCGCCCCCGCGACGCCAGCCCACCCTTCCGACGACGCAGCCGCGCTTGGGGAGCAGCCAAGGTCAGCTGAGGCCCGGCAGGCCCAAGATCAGGCCGCCGAGCCCCTCGACGGCACGGTGACGCCCAGGCGCCCTGCGAGGCTGCGCCAGTCCGGCGATGGCGCCAGCGCATAGGCGCCGTCGCCGATGACCACCTGAATTCCGAGGAGCGCGAGCCAGACCAGGGGAAGCTCGGCGCCGGCCTTGGTGAAGTAGAAGCCCTTGCGCACGAGCCAGAACTGCGCCGCGCCGATCATCATCGGAACCGCGTAGAGCGCCACGTACCGGGATAGCACCCCGGGGATCATGAGCAGGGCGCCGGCGACCTCCGCCGACAGCACATAGGCGGGCACGAACGGCGGATAGCCGGCCTTGACGAGGTTTCCCCACCAGGCTTCCAACCCGCCGGGCAGGATCGTGAGCTTCCAATAGAGATGGGCCACGAAGAGCATGCCGATCAGCAGCCTGAGCAACAGGCCCCCGAGCCGCAACGCCGATGCCTGAGCTTCCATGCACCCCCCCAAATCAGCCGAACGCGAGGCAGCCGAACGCAGAGCAATGAACCCAGAGAATCACACAACCGGACTCCCTGAAAGCCCTCCAGGGTTCGGCTGGGCCTGCCCTTCGGGGCCCAAGCCGGGATGCGCAGGCTCGTGCGCGCTCAATGGCCTGGCCGGGGTCCTTCATCGCGCCAGGCCGGGACGCGGATCCGGCAGACGAGTCCCCCGGGCGCAAAGTCGAGATCCGCCCGCAGCCCCTGCACCAGCAGGCGCGAACCGAACCCCGAACGTTCGGGCGGCGTCACGCCCGGGCCCCCGCTCTCGGTCCACACCACGACGAAGGCGTTCTTGGCGGCGGTCCAGGTCAGCCGCACCTCGCCGCTCGCGGTCGACAGGGCCCCGTGCTTGACGGCATTGACCGCCAGCTCGTGCAGCGCGAGCGCCAGGGTCACCGCCCCGGTCGCCTCCAGCCGCGCCGGCGGCCCGTCCAGGGTGATCCGCTTGGCGCCGGGATAAGGCCGCACGATCGCCTCGGCGACGTCGACCAGGTTCGCGCCGTTCCACCGCTCCAGATTGAGCACGTCGTGCGCCGCCGCCAGGGCCTTCAGGCGTCCGGCGACCACCGCCCCCACCTCCTTGGCCACCCCGGCTTCGCTGAGGGTCTGGGTGACCAGCGCCTTGACGGTGGCCAGGGTATTGTTGACCCGGTGGTTCAGCTCGCCGATCAGCAGCTGCTGCTGGTGCTCGTTGGCGCGGACCTCGGTCACGTCGGTCGCCATCCCGACATGGCCCGCGAACGCGCCGGATCGGTCGAACCGCGGCCGGCCATAGAGCTCTATGAGCCGCAAGGTTCCGTCCGCCCGCCGAAAGCGCCCCTCATAGCGGAAGGCCGTGTGGGAGACCCGCGCCTTCGCCCGCACCTCCAGCATGGCCGGCCGGTCCTCGGGATCGATCGCCGCCGTCCAGCCCTCGCCGAGCAGCGCCTGGCGGGACCGGCCCAGGGCGTCGGCCATGGCCTGGTTGATGAATTCCAGCTCGCCGTCCGCCCGGCTCAGCCACGCCGCCGCCGGCGTTCCATCCGCGAGTCCACGATAGCGGGCCTCGCTGTCGGCCAGGCGGCGCTCGGCCGCCCGCACCTCGGTGATATCGCGCAGCACCGCCCCGACACTCGAGCCGAGGGGGAAGATCCGCGCGGTGAGCAGCCGTCTGCCGTGTTGCCCCGGATAGCTGATTTCGGCGTCCTCGGAAGCCTGGGTGCGCGCCACCCGCTGGGCGAAGACGCCGAACGGGCTCTCCTTCTCGAAGCCGGAGATCTCCCAGACGGTGCGGCCGACCAGATCCTGCCGGCTGCAATCGAGCACGCGGGGCAGGGCGCCGCTGCAGTCCATGATGCGCCAGTCACCGTCGAGGCCCAGCACCCCCTGGCCAATCCCTTCCACCATCTGGCGCGCGCGATTGGCGGCGCCATTCCCACCTCTGTTCGTCACGCGGCGTCTCCGGGTCTGCAACGCACGCGCACATCCATGACGCCCCTTCGTCGCTCGGGGTCGGAAGGCACATTCGGCCCGGCGCGCTTGGAACGGAGTATGCGGCCTGGCCCCGCGGCGCATATCGGGGCTTTCCCTCACGAGCGGTGGTGTGGGCCCGCTAGGGTCGCCGAGCGGACCTCGGGAAGGCCCTCCCCTCCCGTCAGCTTGACGCGACCCCCGCTGCGCCGCACAACGCGCGCCGCATTCGAACACCTGTTCCAAAGGGGATCCTGATGGCGGACATCCGCTTCGACGGCAAAGTGGCGATCGTGACCGGCGCCGGCGGCGGCCTGGGCCGGGCCCACGCGCTCGAACTCGCCCGCCGCGGCGCCAAGGTGGTGGTCAACGACCTGGGCGGCTCGCTCGACGGCTCCGGCGCCCA
Source organism: Caulobacterales bacterium (assembly GCA_019510435.1). Taxonomy (GTDB): domain Bacteria; phylum Pseudomonadota; class Alphaproteobacteria; order Caulobacterales; family Caulobacteraceae; genus Phenylobacterium. The sequence continues at coordinate 330,560 of JAEKKJ010000009.1, forward strand.
TTCGGAGGCCTCGCTGAAGGTCGTCGAGGAGATCACCGCCGCCGGCGGCGAGGCCATCGCCAACGGCTCGTCGGTCACCGACGACGCCGGCGTGGCGCGCATGGTGGGCGACGCCATGGCCAAGTGGGGCCGCATCGACATCCTGGTCGCCAACGCCGGCATCCTGCGCGACAAGACCTTCGCCAAGATGGAGCTGGCCGACTTCCAGTCGGTGGTCGACGTGCACCTCTTCGGTACGGTCAAGCCGGCCAAGGCGGTCTGGGAGATCATGCGCACCCAGAACTACGGGCGCATCGTGGTCACCACCTCGTCCACCGGCCTCTACGGCAACTTCGGCCAGGCCAACTATGGCGCGGCCAAGCTCAGCCTCGTCGGCTTCATGAACACGCTGAAGCTCGAGGGCCAGAAGAACAACATCCACGTCAACGCGATCAGCCCGGTGGCCGCCACCCGGATGACCGAGAACCTGATGCCGCCCGCGGTGCTGGAGCAGCTGAAGCCGGAGTATGTGACGCCGGGCGTGGTCTTCCTCTGTTCGGACGAGGCCCCCACCGGCGCCATCCTGACCGCCGGCGCGGGCGCCTTCGCCCTCAGCCGCATCGTCGAGACCGAGGGCGTCTACCTGGGCCACGGCGCCAGCGTCGAGGGCGTGCGCGAGAGCTGGGCCAAGATCGCCGACGAGACCGGCGCCAAGGCCTACTTCAACGGCGGCGAACAGACCCAGAAGTTCTTCCGCAAGATGCAGGGCGGTTGAGCCGCCGGCGCGGGATTGGGACGGGCGGCCACGCCGCCGCCCGTTGCGCCTTTGTAATCCAATTCCGCTTGCGCCGGCCCGACTGAACGCGCGTAACCTAGCTCCAGGGGGTCCGTTAAGAGACAGCCTCGGAGGAGTTCAGTTTGGCATCGCAAGGCGCCCGGAGCACGACCACGCCCGGACTCTCGCTCCCCACCGTGCTGGCCTTCGCCAGCGCCAGCATCCCCATCCAGGCCTTGGTCCTGGCCGTCAGCGTCCACCTGCCGCGCTATTTCGCCAGCCACATCGGGCTCGAGCTCGCGGTGGTGGGCGCGGCGTTCGCCATGGTGCGGCTGGTGGACATCCCCATCGACGTCTTCCTCGGCACGGCCATGGACCGCACCCGCACGCGGTTCGGCCGCTACCGGGTCTGGCTGACCCTGGGTTCGCCCGTGCTGATGGGCGGCCTCTATCTCATCCTGCAGGCCGACCCCTCCACCACACAGCTCGGCCTCGCGGGCATGCTGCTGTTCCTCTACGTCGGCTATTCGATGGTCTACCTCTCGCACCTCGCCTGGGGCGGCGTGCTGGGGCCCACCTACCAGCAGCGCTCCAAGGTGTTCGGCGCCATCATCGGGCTGGGGGTCGCCGGGGCGATCACGGTCCTGATCATCCCCGTGGTCGTGCAGCGCATGGGCCACTCGGACGGCGACGGCGTGCGCGCCATGATCTGGTTCATCATCGGGGCGATCCCGCTCGCGGTGACCCTGGTTCTGGCCACCACGCGCGAGCGGATCACGCCGCAGCCGGCCGTGGTCTTCCGCCCGGCCGACTACCTCATCCTCCTGAAGCGCGGCAATGTCCTGCGCCTGCTGGCGGCCGACCTGTGTGCGGTGCTCGGCCCTGGCTGGATGGCGGCGCTCTACCTTTTCTACTTCAAGGACAGCCGCGGCTTCGACACCGCCTCGGCCAACCTCCTGCTGATGATCTACATCGGCGCGGGCTTCGCGGGCGCGCCCCTGGCCGCCTGGATCGCCAACCGCATCGGCAAGCACCGGGCCCTGATGGCGTCCACGACTATCTACTCACTGGGCCTGATGATCCTGCCCATGCTGCCGGCCGGCAATTTCCTGGCGTTCATCCCCGGCATGTTCGTGGTGGGCGCCATGGCCTCGGGCTTCACCGTGATGATCCGCGCCCTGACCGGCGACATCGCCGACGAGATCCGGCTGGAGACCGGCCGCGAGTGGATGGGCCTGATGTACGCGCTCACCATCGGCACCACCAAGATCGCCTCCGGCCTTTCCGCCCTGACGTTCGTGCTGCTGGCCCAGATCGGCTACCAGGCCAAGGCGGGCGCGGTGAACACACCGGAGGCCGTCCAGGCCCTGCAGCTGGTCTACATCGTCGGCCCGATCGTCTTTGTGATGCTCGCCGGCGCCTGCTTCATTGGCTACCGCCTGACCCCTGAGCGCCACGCGGAGATCCGCCGCCAGCTGGACGCGCGCGACGCCCTGAATGACCCGGCGGCGGCGCTGGAGACCCTGACCGGCGACCCAGAACTGGCGACCGGACGCGCGCTATGAGCTGACGGCATACCGGCGCACGCGGCCCGCCAGAGGCCTCGGCGCCACGAGGGAGGAGATCCGCCGATGACCGAGGCCGCACGGCCCGTGTCGCTCGGACGCACGCTTGCGTTCTCGGCGACCAGCCTGCCCATCGCCGCCGTGGTGCTGGCGATGACCATCCACCTGCCGGCCTATTTCGCGACCAGCCTGGGCATGCCGCTGTCGGCGGTGGGCGTGGCCTTCGCCATGTGCCGCTTCATCGACATCCCGGTCGAGCCGGCGCTGGGCCTGGCCATGGACCGTACGCGCACGCGGATCGGCCGCTACCGGGTCTGGCAGCTGGCTGGCGGGCCGCTGCTGATGCTGGGCCTCTACATGCTGGGCGCGGCGCCGCACGGCGTGGGCCAGCCGTACCTCGTGGCCTGGCTGCTGGTGCTCTACCTCGGCATGTCGACCCTGCTGCTGTCGCACGCCGCCTGGGCCGCGACCCTGGCCACCACCTACGAGGCCCGCGCGCGCATCTTCGGGATCATGGGCGGCGCGGGCGTCATCGGCGCGCTTGGCGTCCTGGCGGTGCCCATCGTGATGGAGAAGCTGGGCTATACCGACGCCGAGGGCGTGCGCGGCATGCTCTGGTACCTGATCCTGCTGACGCCCCTGACCGTGGGGATCGTGGCCGGCTTCACGCCCGAGCGGATCGAACCAGCGGCATCCGGCCAGCGCTTTCGGCTGCGCGACTACCTCGAACTGGTCACCCACGGCAGCATGGCGCGCATCATCGTCGGCGACCTCTGCCTGACCCTGGGGCCCGGCTGGATGGCCGCGCTCTTCCTGTTCTTCTCCCGCGACCGGATGATGTTCACCACCGGCCAGGCCAACGTGCTGCTGGGCGTCTACATCCTGGCCGGCCTGTTCGGCGCGCCACTGATGGGCTGGGCCGCGACGCGGGTCGGCAAGCACCGGGTCGCGATCGCCGCCTGCCTCATCTACTCGACGGCCCTGGTGACGCTGATCTTCCAGCCGAAGGGCAATGTGCTGGCCGCGGTCCCGGTGAACTTCGTCGCCGGCTTCGTCGGCGGCGGCTTCGTGGCGATCGTGCGCGCCATGGTCGCCGACGTGGCCGACGACATCCGGCTGACCCAGGGCAAGGCGCGCGCCGGCCTGCTCTTCTCGCTCACCACCTCCACGGCCAAGATCGCCTCGGTGGCCGGCACGGCGATCACCTATCCGCTGCTGGAGCGCATCGGCTACCGCCCCGCCCTGGGCCACGCCAACACGCCGCAGGCGATCCACGGGCTGACGGTGGCCTTCCTGGCCGGGCCGATCTTCTTCCTGGCGCTCGGGGCGCTCTGCTTCGTGGGCTACAAGCTCACCGCCGAACGCAGCGCCGAGATCCGTCGCCAGCTGGACGCCCGCGACGCGGCCCTGGCCGAGGAACAGGCGGTCGCTGGCCTCGGCGCCGACACGGGCCTGCTGGGCGCGCCACGGCCGACCTGAAATTGCGTACCTGGAGTTCGAAAATGCCTTGCGCCCGCGCCGGGCGCGCGGTCTGCTGACCGCAAGGCCCGGGAAACGGGCGACACGCGCCTGGAGGACGCCCCCCGTGACCACCTCATCCGCCGCCGGCGGCCGGCTCTCGACGCCTCGCCTCCTCGCATTCTCGGTGGGCAGCATCCCGGCCTACCTGCTGATCAGCATGCTCAGCACCTACCTGCCGCCGTTCTACGCCGGCCGCATGCACACCACCCTGACGGCGGTGGGCCTGACCATCGGCCTGCTGCGGCTGGCCGACCTGGGCCTCGACCTGTTCCTCGGCTGGTTCATGGACCAGACCCGCACGCCGCTGGGACGCTATCGGCCCTGGTACCTGGCCGGCCTGCCGGTGCTGTGGGTGGCGGTCTACAAGGTGTTCAACCCTCCGATGGACGTGGACGCCAGCTACCTCTTCACCTGGTACATCCTGCTCTACGTCGCCTATTCGATGCTGGTGCTGGGCCACTCGGCCTGGGCCGCCGCGATCAGCCACGAGTACCATGAGCGTTCGCGCATGTTCGGCTGGATGCTGGGCGCCGGCGTCTTCGGCGGCGCGATGCTGCAGGCCCTGCCGCTGCTGACCCACGGCGCGATCAAGCCGGCCGACCCCCACAGCATCCCCATGATCGGCCTGATCATCAGCGTGGTGGCGACCATCGCCGTGCTGATCACCTGCATCGCCACGCCCGAGCGGGTGGCGCCCGCCGGCTCCGACAGCCGTGCGACCCTGAAGGACTACCTGGCCGTCTTCACCAACAAGTCGATGCTGCGGCTGATCGCGGCGGACCTGTTCCTGGTGCTGGGCCCCGGCGCCAGCGCGCCGATCTACCTGTTCTTCTTCCACGAGGCGAAGGGCTTCGAGCCGGGCCTCGTGAGCATCCTCCTGATCCCCTACACCGGCGCCGGGATCCTCGGCGCGCCGCTGTGGGCCAAGGTGGCGCAGCGGCTGGGCAAGCACCGGACGGTGCAGCTGGCGGGTGTGGGCTACGGGGTGACCCAGGCGATCCTGATGGCGATCCCCGCCGGCCTCTTCTGGCCCACCTTCGTCAGCATGTTCTCGGTGGGCTTCTGCGGCTCGGCCTTCATCGTCTTGATCCGCGCCATGGTGGCGGATGTGGCCGACGAGCTGCGACTGCAGACGGGCAAGGAGCGCGCCGGCGTGCTCTACGCCCTGGTGACGCTCACCCAGAAGCTGGGCTCGTCCCTGGCGGTGACGATCATCTATCCGATCCTGGACCTGGTGAAGTTCGACCCAAAGCCCGGCGCGGTGAACACGCCGGAGGCCTTGCAGGGCCTGGTCATGTGCTACGTCTTCGCCCCGATCATCCTGGTCTGCGTCGGCTCCGCCTGCCTGATCGGCTACAAGCTGGACGCCCGCCGCCAGAGCGAGATCCGCCAGGCGCTGGAGGAGCTGGAATCCCGCAACTACGCGGCTGCGCAGGAGGTGCTGGGCGGCCCCGGCGAGAACGTGGCCGCCCGCGCCAGCTGAGGCAGATCAGGCGGCCTGGCGGGCCGGCGCGCCGTCCTCGTCCAGTCGGAATTGGCGCATCAGCTTGCGCAGCGCTTCGGCCTCGCGGGCCAGGGCGTGGCTGGCGGCCGTGCTCTCCTCCACCATGGCGGCGTTCTGCTGGGTCACCTGGTCCATCTGGTTCACCGCGGCGTTGACCTGGGCCAGGCCCGAAGCCTGCTCCTGCGCGGAGGCGGCGATCTCGCCGACCGAGCGGTTGATCTCGGCCACCTGCCCCACGATCCGCGCCAGCGCCTCGCCGGTCTGGCCCACCAGCGACACGCCCTCGCTCACCTGGGCGCTGGAAGTCGAGATCAGGGTCTTGATCTCCTTGGCGGCCTCGGCGGACCGCTGGGCCAGGGCCCGCACCTCCGAGGCGACCACGGCGAAGCCGCGGCCGGCATCACCTGCTCGCGCCGCCTCGACGCCGGCGTTCAGGGCCAGCAGGTTGGTCTGGAACGCGATCTCGTCGATCACGCCGATGATGTTGCCGATCTCGCGGGCGGACCGCTCGATCTCGCCCATGGCGGTCACCGCGCGGCGCACCACTTCGCCACTCTCCTCGGCGTCGGTCTTGGCCTGGGCCACGACGGTGCGGGCGTGCTGCGCCCCCTCGGCGCTCTTGCGCACGGTGGCGGTGATCTCGTCCAGGGCCGCGGCGGTCTCCTCCAGGCTCGAGGCCTGCTGCTCGGTCCGGCGCGACAGGTTGTCGGCGGCCTGGCTGATCTCGTCCGAGCCCGAGCCGATGGCGCCGGCGTTGTCCACCACCACGCTCATGGTGCCCTTCAGCTTGTCCAGGGCCTGATTGAAGTCGCGGCGCAGCTCCTCGTATTCCGGGGCGAAGGCCTTGTTCAGCACGAAGGTCAGGTCGCCTTCGGACAGCTTGCCGAGCCCGGCCGCCAGGGCCTGGACCACCTGGGCCTGTTCCTGGGCGGTGCGGGTGCGAGCCTCCTCATTGCGCCGCCGGTCCTCCTCCTGCGCCTGGCGCTGGGCCTCCGCGTCGGCGGTCAGCCGGCGCACCTCCAGGCCGTTGACCTTGAAGGTCTGCACGGCGCGGGCCATCAGCCCCACCTCGTCACGGCGCTCCTGCCCCGTCACGTCGATCTCCAGCTCGCCGCCCGCCAGCCGACCCATCCGACCCGCGAGGTCCGCCAGCGGCGCGGCGATCTTGCGGCGGCCAATCCACAGGCCCGCGCCGACGCCCAAGGCCAGCCCGCCCAGCGACGCGCCCCAGATCAGCTTCTGGGTCAGGGCTGCCTCAGCGCTGTCGACGTCAGACGCGGCGTCATTGGCCGCCACCTGGGTGTCCACGAACTGGACGAAGTCCTTCACCGTCGCCTCGATGTCGCGGTCCGCGACGTGCATCTTGTCGGTCGCGGCGGCATTCTCGTTGCGCAGGCCCAGGGCCGCGGCATCGGCGACCTGGGCGCCAGCGCTGCGGAGCCGGGCCGCCAGTTGGTCGTAGGTCGCGGCATGCGTCGGGTCGAGATGCTTGGTCTCGGCCATCAGGCGCTCGGCGGCCGCGGCGTCCGTCGCCACCGCGGCGGCGGCGCTGCGGGCCTCTTCCGAGGCGCCGTCGTAGACGATGGTGCGATAGCCCGCGTACCCCATGTCCTCCGCCTCGCGGGCGGCGCGGACCGTCTTCACCAGCGCGGTCTTCTGGTCGATCAACGCCGAGTAATCATCATCCAACTTGGCCAGCTTGAAGCTGGCGAAGACCCCGATAGCCAGGGTAATCGAACCCATAAGCACGATCAGCACGAGGATCTTGGTTGAGATCTTCAGATTGTCGAAGGACATGGCCGCTCCGTGGAGTTGTACTGCGCCAGCTCCTGAAGGACGAAGCCTACGCAACCCCAAGACGAGAACCATGTTATGCGTAAAAATTGAGATAATGATGATTAATAGTGACCGCCAAGATGGACCGGTTATCGGCGGTTACTAAATTCGCAGTTGTCTTTTACCTGATCACTATAGCGACACGCTGCCGCACCCAGCTATGCTGCAACCTCGCGCGCCAGGGCCAGGAACGCCTGGGCGGCAGGGCTCTGCGGGCTCTCGACCACCAGCGGCTTTCCCGCATCGCAGGCTTCGCGCAGGGCCACCTCGATCGGGATCTCGGCCAGCAGCGGGACCTTGAGGCGCTCCGCCTCGGCCTTGCCGCCGCCCGCGCCGAACAGCGGGACCTTGGCGCCCGAGGAATCCGCGAACCAGGCCATGTTCTCCACGACGCCCAGGATCGGCGCACCGGTCTTGTCGAACATGGCCGCGGCCCGGCGCGCGTCGATCAGGGCGATCTCCTGGGGCGTGGTGACGATGATCACCCCGTCCATCTTCAGCTTCTGGACCAGGGTCAGCTGGATGTCGCCGGTGCCGGGCGGCAGGTCGATGATCAGGACGTCAAGCGGCGCCTGCGCCGTCCCCCAGTTGGCGTTCATCAGGCTGCGCAGGGCGGAGGAGGCCATGGGCCCGCGCCAGATGTTGGCCGTGCCCGGCTCGACGATGAAGCCGATGGACATGACCTTTACGCCCCAGGCCTCCATCGGGTTGAGGCGCTTGTCCTCGTCGAAGGTCGGGTCGCCGTCGACGCCCAGCATCGTGGGGGCCGAGGGCCCATAGATGTCGGCGTCCAGCAGGCCGACGCGATGGCCCAGGGCCGCCAGCGCGGCCGCCAGGTTCACCGAGACCGTGGACTTGCCCACCCCGCCCTTGCCGCTGGCGATGGCCACGATCTTCTTCACGTGCGGCAGGCCCTGGGCGTCCACCATCGGGTGCAGCTGGGCTTGGGGATCCTCAGCGATGCGGGCGCGGCGCCCCGGCGGCGCTTCGCCGGGCAAGGGCCGGCGCGGGCTCACCTTCAGGGACGGCGCCGCGGGACGGACCTGCGGCGGGCTGGGCGCCTGCAGCTCGGAGGTCAGCACCACCTGCGCCACCTCAACGCCCTCGAGGTCGGCCAGCGTCTCTTCCGCCCGGTCGCGCACCGACCGGTAGAGGTCGATGTCCGCCGGCGCCACCTCCAGCATGAAGGCCGCGCGCCCGCCGCGCAGCACCAGGCCGCGCACCAGGCCGGCGCTGGTCAGGCCCTTGCCGGACCTGGGGTCGATGACCCCGTCCAGGGCCTGGAGGACCGCTGTCCGGTCGGGACCCGCCGCTTCGCTCATGCTGATTGTCTTGCCTCACTGGGACGCGCGGTCTCATATCCGGCTGACAGCGCCGGTTTACAAGCCCGCCGGCCACCGAGGACCGCCGTCGCCCATGCCCTGGAACGACAACGCCAATCCCGGTCCCTGGGGCGGTCCGCCGCGCGGCGAGGACGAGGGACGCGAGCCGGGCTCGCGGCGGCCCGGCGGGCGTGGTCCCGGCCGCCCGGAAGGTCCCGACTTCGAGGCCGGCTTGGACCGCCTTCGCCGGCGCCTGCGGCGGCTGCTGGGCGGGCCGGGGGGCCTGCGTCCTGGCGCGGTCGGCGCGGTGGCCGGCGTCGCCTTCGCCATCTGGGCGGCGTCGGGCTTCTATGTGGTCGCGCCGAACGAACAGGGGCTGGTGCTCACCTTCGGCGCCTATTCCCGGCCCAGCCCGCCTGGCCTGCGCTACCACCTGCCCTTCCCCATCGAGAGCGTGGAGCTGGTGCCCGTCACCAGCCTCAACAAGGTGGATATCGGCGGCGCGCGGCCGGGCGAGGCGCCTCAGGAGAGCCTGATGCTCACCGGCGACCAGGACATCGTCGACCTGAACTTCACGGTCTTCTGGCGCGTGGCCAACCCCGCGCAATACGCCTTCGCCACCCGCAATCCGAAGGACGCCGTCCGCGCCGTCGCCGAGAGCGCCATGCGCGAGGTGGTGGGCAAGACCACCCTGAACCAGATCTCCACCACCGGCCGGCTGCAGGTGCAGCAGCAGACCGCGGAGCTGATGCAGCGGATCCTGGATTCCTGGGGCGCCGGGGTGACCGTCGTCGAGGTGCAGGTGCGCTCCGCCGACCCGCCGGAGCCGGTCAAGGCGGCGTTCCGGGACGTGACCCGCGCCGACCAGGACCGCCAGGCGGCCGTCAACGAGGCCAACGGCTACTACAACCGCGTGGTCAACGAGGCGAAGGGCGACGCGGCGCGCATCCTGCAGGGCGCCGAGGCCTATCGGGCCCAGGCCGAGCTGGAGGCCAAGGGCGAGGCGGCGCGGTTCAACCAGCTCTACGCCGAGTACCGCCGCGCCCCGGACGTGACCCGCCAGCGGCTCTACATCGAGACCATGCAGCGCATCCTGCAGAACTCGAACAAGGTGATCGTCGACGCCAAGGGCGCCACCGCCCCCATCATCCTGCCGCCCGACGTGTTCAAGCCCAGGGGGCCGGCCACTCCCCCAGCCCCGCCGCCCCAGGCCCAAACCCAGACCCAGGCCCAGGCCCAGGGTGAGGCCAGTTCGGCCGCGAGAACGCCGCAATGAGCCTGCGCACCGCCGTCATCGGCTTCCTGGCCCTGCTGGCGATCGTCACCGCCTGGCAGACCTTCTACACCGTGGACCAGCGCGAGCAGGCGGTGGTCCTGAACCTCGGCCGCCCCGTGCGGGTGGTGAACGCGGTCAGCGAGGCCGGCGCCGGTCCCGGCCTGCACATCAAGACGCCGTTCCTGGAGAACGTGGTCAAGCTGGACCGCCGCAACATCGCCCAGGAGGCCGACCAGGAGGAGATCATCGCCGCCGACCTGCAGCGGATCGTGGTGGACGCCTTCCTGCGCTACCGCATCACCCAGCCGCTCCAGTATTACCGCACGCTGCATGACGAGCAGACCGCGTCGGACCAGCTGGAGCGCCTGCTGAACTCCTCCCTGCGCCAGGTGCTGGGCTCGGCGACCCAGAAGGAGATCATCTCCGAGAAGCGCAGCCAGCTGATGGGGCTGATCAAGGCCGACATGATGCGCCGCGCCACGGCCTCGCGCCTCGGGATCGAGATCATCGACGTGCGCATCAAGCGGGCCGACCTGCCGGTGGAGATCCAGGAGTCGGTGTTCAACAACATGCGCACCTCCCGCCAGCAGGAGGCCTCGCAGAAGCGCGCCGTGGGCGAGCAGCAGAAGCGCGAGAAGATGGCCGAGGCCGACAAGGACGTGACCGTCACCCTGGCCAGCGCCCGCGAGCAGGCCGGCCAGATCACTGGCGAGGGCGATGCGATCCGCACCCGGGTCTTCGCCCAGAGCTTCGGCAAGGACCCTGCGTTCGCCGCCTACTTCCGCTCGCTGCAGGCCTATGAGGCCGGGCTGGCGGATGGCCAGACCACCATGGTGCTCTCGCCCGACAGCAGCGCGTTCTTCAAATATTTCCAGAACGGACCCGGCGGCGCGAGCGCGCCACGACGACGATAGCCGCCGCGGCCTCCGCGTGCTTGCAGACTACAGTTGTAAGGCGTAGTGTTTACGTGCGTAATCTCGCAGTCCGGCCGCAAGCTCCCCAGCCCGGCCGATACGCCTTGCGCCCCTCCTCGGCTCACTTGGGGAGGGGCGGCCTTTTCAGCCCGCCCACACCTTCAGCCTCTCTGCGCCGCCAGCAGCTCGCGAACCTCGTGCAGGTCGCGGGCGATCCGCACGCACAGGGTCTGCATCTCCTCGGTGGGGTCCAGCATGTCGGGCACCATCACGGTCATCATCCCCGCCGCCGCGGCCGCGCGGACGCCGTTGTGGCTGTCCTCCAGCGCTAGGCAGTCGGCCGGATCGACACCGAGGGCCTCGGCGGCCTTCAGGAACGGCTCGGGGTGCGGCTTGCCGCGGGTCTGGACATCGCGGGTGATCAGGGCGTGGAAACGATCCACCAGGCTGTGCGGCCCCAGGCTCTGCCGGACGGCCTGCAGGCTGGACGAGGTGGCGATGGCCCGCGGCGTCCCGGCGGCGTCCAGGTGTTCGAGGATCTCCAGCACGCCGGTCTTCAGCGCGATCCCGGCGGCCATCTCCTCGCGGAAGTGGGCGCTGACGGCGGTCGACCAGGCGTCGAGATCGAACCCCTCGCCGAAGTGCTCCATCAGGATCACGTCGCTGGAAGCGTGGGTCAGGCCCACCATCCGCTGGAAGGTGCCGAACGGCATCTCGCCGCCGATGTTTCCGGCCGCGCGCTGCATGGCGCGGAACACCACGACCTCGGTGTCGACCAGCAGGCCGTCCATGTCGAAGACGACGGCGCGGACGGGGCGGGGAAAGGCCATCAGTCGGTCACGAACGCGTCGGCCGGGTAGCCCTGGAAATAGAGCAGCGCGGTGAGGTCGGCGTGGTCGACCTTGGCATGGGCCTGGGCCGCCACGATCGGCTTGGCGCGATAGGCCACGCCCAGCCCCGCCGCCTGGATCATCGCCAGGTCGTTGGCCCCGTCGCCGACGGCCAGGGCGGCGGACGGGTCGGCGCCGATCGCCGCGCTCTCCGCCTGTAGCGCCGCCAGCTTGGCCTCGCGCCCGAGGATCGGCTCGCCGACCGTGCCGGTGAGATGGCCGTCAGCCTCGATCAGGGTGTTGGCGCGGTCGGCGTGGAAACCGGCCGCCTCCGCCACCCGCCGCGTGAAGAAGGTGAAGCCGCCGGAGACCAGCACGCAGCGCGCGCCGTTGGCGGCCATGGTGCGCACCAGGGTCCGCGCGCCGGGGTTCAGCCGCACCCGCTCGTCATAGGCCTGCTGCAGGGCGGTGACCCGCAGGCCCTTCAGCATCCCCACCCGCTCGCGCAGGGCGCCCTCGAAGGGCAGCTCGCCGCGCATGGCGCGCTCGGTGATGGCGCTGATCTCGGCCTTGAGCCCGGCGAAGTCGGCCAGCTCGTCCAGGCATTCGACATTGATGATGGTGGAGTCCATGTCGGCGACCAGCAGGCGCTTCCTGCGGCCCGCCGCCGGCTGGACGCAGACGTCGACCGGCATCGCGTCGAGCTCGGTGGCGAGGACGGCCTCCGCGTCCGCCCGATCGGCCAGCAGGGGCAGGTCGAAGGCCCCTTCCCCCAGCGGCTTCGCCGCCTTGACGGCGCAGCCGGCGGCTGCGAGCGCTGTCCGTGCGCGTTCGGCGGCGAGGGCGGCCGCGGCAGGATCGGGGCTCACGAGGGTGACGACGAGTTCCATGGGGTCCCGCATCTGGCTGATCGCCGGCCCCACCGCAAGCGGCAAGTCCGCCCTGGCCCTGCGCCTGGCCGAGCTGACGGGCGGCGAGATCGTCAACGCCGACTCCCAGCAGCTCTACGCCGACCTGCGCCTGCTCTCCGCACGGCCGTCGCCGGAGGAAGAGGCGCGCGCGCCGCACCATCTGTTCGGCGTGGCCGATGCGGCGGACGGCTGGTCGGTGGGCCGCTGGCTGCGGGCCGCCACCGAGACCCTGGCCGAGCTCGCCGCGCGGGACGGGCCCGCCATCGTGGTCGGCGGCACGGGGCTCTACTTCCGCGCCCTGACCCGAGGCCTCGCCGAGATCCCGCAGGTCCCGCCGTTCGTGCGCCGCGCCGCAGAGAACGACCACCAGGCCCTGGGCGAGGCGGCGTTCCGGGCGCGCCTGGCGGCCGTGGACCCGGCGGCGGCGGCGCGGATCGCGGTGGGCGACCGCCAGCGACTGGTGCGGGCCTGGGAGGTCTGGTCGGCCACCGGCCAGGCGCTGTCGGACCTGCAGGGGACCGGCGAGCCGCTGCTGGCGCCCGGCAGCTGGGCCGGCGTCGCCCTGGAGCCGCCGCGCGAGGCCCTCTACGCCCGCTGCGACGCGCGCTTGGCGGCCATGGTCGAGGCCGGCGCGCTACAGGAGGTGGCGGCGCTGGTCGCCCGCAGCCTCGATCCCGCCCTGCCGGCCATGAAGGCGGTGGGCGTGCGCGAGTTGGCGGCCCACCTCAGCGGCGAGATGACCCTGGAGGCCGCGGTGGCCCTCGCCCAGCAGGAGACCCGCCGCTACGCCAAGCGGCAGATGACCTGGCTGCGCGGGCAGATGGGCGACTGGCCGCGAATCACCGGCCTGGATCCCCGCGACCAATGGAGGCAGTTTCTTGCGCTCAACCCCGGCTTGACGGCCTGAGCGCGGCATGCGAAAGCCCCTTCCCTGACTTTCGCGGGAAATCTCGTGCGCAAGATTCTTGTACTCGTAGGGCGGCCGTAACGGACTGACATCACTGTCAGGACCGACCGGTCGCTCGCCCAGGCCCCTCGCGGGCCTTTTTTATTGCCCAAATCCGTCCCCCCAGCCAGGCCGCACCCCATGTCCGCCCACCAGACGATCGAAGCCGAAACCACCACCCTCTCCGGCGCGGAAATGGTCGTGCGCGCCCTCATCGACCAGGGCGTGGAGGTGCTGTTCGGCTATCCGGGCGGCGCGGTGCTGCCGATCTACGACGCGCTCTTCGCCGAGCCGCGGCTGCAGCACGTGCTGGTGCGCCACGAGCAGGGCGCGACCCACGCCGCGGAGGGCTACGCCCGCTCCACCGGCAAGCCCGGCGTCGTCCTGGTCACCTCGGGCCCCGGAGCCACCAACGCCGTCACCGGCATCGTCGACGCCCTGATGGACTCCATCCCGCTGGTGGTGATCACCGGCCAGGTCGCCACCCACCTGATCGGCACCGACGCCTTCCAGGAGTGCGACACCATCGGGATCACCCGGCCCTGCACCAAGCACAACTACCTGGTGAAGGACGTGGCCGAGCTGCCGCGCATCCTGCACGAGGCCTTCCACATCGCCACGTCCGGCCGGCCAGGTCCGGTGGTGATCGACATCCCCAAGGACGTGCAGTTCGCCAAGGGCGCCTATCGCGGCCCGGCCGAGGTGACCCACAGCCACAACTACGCGCCGCGGGTGAAGGGCGACGCCGGCCGCATCGCCGAGGCCGCCGCCCTCTTGGCGCGGGCGAAGAAGCCGATCCTCTACACCGGCGGCGGCGTGATCAACGCCGGCCCGCGCGCCGCGGCCCTGCTGCGCGAACTGGCGGCCCTGACCGGCGCGCCGGTCACCTCCACCCTGATGGGCCTGGGCGCCTTCCCGGCCTCCAGCCCGCAATGGCTGGGCATGGTGGGCATGCACGGCAGCTTCGAGGCCAACAACGCCATGCACGACTGCGACGTGATGGTGGCCATCGGCGCGCGCTTCGACGACCGGGTGACCGGCCGGCTGGACGCCTTCGCCCCGACCTCGAAGAAGATCCACATCGACATCGACGCCAGCTCCATCGGCAAGAACGTGCGCGCCGACATCGGCATCGTCGGCGACGCGGCCAGCGTGCTGGAGGACCTGATCGCCGCCTGGAAGAGCCGCAACCTGTCGGTGGACAAGGCCGCGATGCAGGGCTGGTGGACCGAGATCGAGGCCTGGCGGGCGCGGGACAGCTTCCGCTATGCGCCTGACGCCAAGCTGATCAAGCCGCAGCACGCCATCCAGCGGCTGTACGAGCTGACCCGCGGCCACGACACCTACATCACCACCGAGGTGGGCCAGCACCAGATGTGGGCTGCGCAGTTCTACCACTTCGACGAGCCGAACCGCTGGATGACCTCCGGCGGCCTCGGCACCATGGGCTACGGTCTGCCGGCCGCGGTGGGCGTGCAGATGGCGCACCCGGAGAGCCTGGTCATCGACATCGCCGGCGACGCCAGCGTGCAGATGACCATGCAGGAGATGTCGACCGCGGTTCAGTACGAGCTGCCGATCAAGATCTTCATCCTCAACAACGAGTGGATGGGCATGGTGCGCCAGTGGCAGCAGCTCCTGCACGGCGAGCGCTACAGCCACTCCTACTCGGCCTCGCTGCCCGACTTCGTGAAGCTGGCCGAGGCCTACGGCGGCGTCGGCCTGCGCGCCGAGCATCCCGACGAGCTGGACGACAAGATCCGCGAAATGATCGCGGTGAAGAAGCCGGTGCTGTTCGACTGCCGGGTGACCAAGGAAGAGAACTGCTTCCCGATGATCCCGTCCGGCAAGGCGCATAACGAGATGATCATGGCCGAGGAGACCCGCGACCTGGGCTCGATCATCGACGAGCGCGGCCGCCGGCTGGTGTGACCCGGGGGACGGCGGCGCCCGCCTAGGACGCCGCGGCCTGGGCCTCGACCATCGTCCCCCGCCGCATCCGGCTTTGCAGCAGGAGGCGGAACGCGGCGACGTGGGTGATCATCAGGATGGGCACGTAGAGCATCGGGATCGCATAGGCGGCGCCTAGGGACCCGGCGCGCTCGGGCAGGCCGACCTGGACGCCGTGGGCGTAGTCGACGACGATGTCGACGGCCCCCATCGCGTTGAAGGCCACGACCAGCAGCCAGAAGAGCGGGCGCACCCGGATCGCCGCCAGCGCCAGCATTGCCAGCAGGCCGGTGGCGAAGTCGCCATAGGCGGCGAACGTCGCGAACCCGATGGGCAGGTCCGCGCCGACGAAGCCCGGCAACAGGAAGACCAGGCCGAAGAAGCGGAAGCTGTGCAGGGTGGCGATGGCGCGATGCGCGGCGACCGGCTCCATGCCGCGCAGCTTGGGCGCCCCATAGGCGCCGAACCACAACAGCCAGGGCGCATAGCCCAGGACGAGATGGCTCATGAAGATGATCGTGGGCGACATGGGGCCTCCTCTCGGGCAGGGCCGCTGTCTACGCCGGCTTCCATCGCGCGCCCATCCGGCGTAATCGCTACAGGCTGTGAAGCAGAACTACACAGTGCGGCGAAGCGCGCTGGAGGGCGTCGAGGCCTTCCTGGCGGTGGCCCGCCGCCGCAGCTTCCGCCGCGCGGCCGCGGACCTCGGCGTGACCCCATCAGCCGTGAGCCAGGCGGTGCGCACCCTGGAAGCGCGGGTGGGCGCGGCGCTGTTCATCCGCACCACGCGCAGCGTCGGTCTGACCGAGGCGGGGCAGCGCTATTTCGACCGGGCGGCGCCAGCGTTCGAGGAGCTGGTGGCGGCCGGCGAGGCGGCGCGCGATCTCGGCCAGCGCCCCACTGGACTGCTGCGCCTCTCGGTCCCCCGCGGCGTGGTGCCCCTGATCCTGGAGCCGGTGATCGGTTCTTTCTGCGACGCCTATCCCGAGATCGAGCTGGAGATCGCCGCCAGCGACGAGATGGTCGACCTGGCGGCCGGCGGGTTCGACGCCGGCATCCGCCTCGGCGAGTTCATCGCGCCCGACATGGTCGCGGTGCGCCTGACCCCGCCCTTGCCCATGGCCGTGGTGGCCAGCCGGGCCTACCTCGCCCGCCACGGTCGCCCGCAGCGGCCGCAGGACCTGCGCCACCACGCCTGCCTGCGGCTGCGTCGCGCCGGCGGCGGGATCGCCCCCTGGCTCTTCCTGGCCGACAACACCGCGATCGAGGCCGTGGTCACCGGCCCCCTGATCGCCCACGACTATCCGACGCTGCTGGGCGCGGCGGTGCGCGGCCTCGGCCTCGTGCAGGCGCCGCAGCCGCTCACCGAGCGGCCGATCGCGGAGGGAAAGTTGGAGCTGGTGCTGGCTGACGTCGCCGCGGTGACGCCGGGCGTCTTCCTCTACTACCCCGACCGCCGCCAGATCCTTCCCAAGCTGCGCGTCTTCATCGATCACATGAAGGCCGGCGCCAGGTAGCCCACCACCAGGCGCGTCGCCTCGTCGACCAGGGTTTCGGCCGCCGCGTCCGACAGGATCTCGGGCCGGTGCAGGACCGCGGTGTGGGTCAGGGCCTCGATCGAGGTCACGCACACGAAGGCCGCGAGCTCGAGGTCGAGGGGCCGAAGCTGGTCCCGCCGGGCGTCGAGGAAGGCCTGGAAGAGGCCGTAGGTCTCGCTGTTGAAGGCTTCCACATTTTCGAGGGCGCCTGTGCGCGGGGTCTGCTCGCTGAGGACCCGGTGCAGCTTGGGATCGACGCGATGCGCGGCGATGGCGGCGGCGACCAGCCGGCGCACCGCCACCTCGAACGGCTGGTCCGCCACCTCGCCCAGGGCCTCGCGGACCACGGTGACGAGCTCGCGGTTGTGCCGCTCGACGACGGCGACCACGAGCGCCTCCTTGCTGGGGAAGTACTGGTAGAGCGAGCCGATGCTGACGCCCGCTTCGCGGGCGATGCGGTTGGTGCTGGCCGCGTCGAACCCCTCCCGCACCAGAATGCGAGCGGTGGCCTCCACCAGGGCCTCGACCGTGGCGCGCGAGCGGGCCTGGGACGCCCGCTTCCTCGGAGTCATGGCGGCCTTGAGCGGCATCGTTCCGCGCTCCCAATGCGAGTACCGCAATACGAGCTATCGCTCATATTATCCAGGGGAATGGAAACCCAGGGAAGGACCCCCGCCATGACCCCGACGCCCTATGTCCAGCTGATCGACGTCAAGCGTTGGGCCGACCGCGGCCTCTGCGAGGCGGCCGCCCAGACCATCGAGCAGCTATCGGCGCAGGAGGCCTCGATCATGGTCCGCATCCTCGACCACATCCACGTGGTCGACCGGATCTTCCGCCACCACCTGCAGGGCTCGACGCACGGGTTCCAGGCGGCGCGCTCCGACGTCCTGCCGGAGCTCCGGCCGCTGATCGAGAGCTTGCAGGAGACGGACGACTGGTACGCATCGTACGTGCGCAGCCTTTCGGCCAAGGAGGTCGCCCAGGCCGTCGACTTCACCTTCACCAGCGGCAAGCCGGCGCGGATGACGCGCGGGGAGATCCTGCTGCACGTCTGCCTGCACGGGACCTATCACCGCGGCAACGCCGGCGCGGTCCTGCAGCTGAAGGGCCTGACGCCCAGCCGGGATTCGATCACCGACTTCCTCGAGGATGCGGCCTGAGCATTGGCGTGCAGCGCTCGCCGCGGATGACCGAGGTTCGTTGCGGACCCGCCGTCGTTGCCGTACCAACGTTGACGGGCGGAAACCTCGACGCGGGGGCGTGGGGGCCGCGACCTTCGTCGGAACAGGAACCGAGACAGGCCGGTGCATTTCGAGACCTTCAGCGCCGGGGGCTGCCGCTCGTACGTGGTCGGGTGCGAGGCCTCTTGCGCCGCGGTGCTGATCGATCCTGAGCTCAGCCTGGTCGACCACTATCGCGGCCACCTGCTGCAGAAGGGGCTGACGCTCCGCTACGTCGTCGACACCCACACCCACGCCGACCACTTCTCTGCCAGCCGCCAGCTCGGCAAGCTTACGGGCGCGCCCGTGGTCATGCACCGGCTCAGCGCCGCGCCCTACCCGGACCTGCGGCTGGACGACGGCGACATGCTGATCGCGGGCGGGCTGAAGCTGACCGCCCTGCACACGCCCGGGCACACGCGCGATTCCATGTGCCTGGTGATGGCCGACCGGGTCTTCACCGGCGACACCCTGCTCATCGGTGGCACGGGCCGCTCGGACCTGCCCACCGGCGATCCGCACGACCTCTACGAGAGCCTGTTCGAAAAGCTGCTCAAGCTGCCCGGCGAGACGCTGGTCTATCCGGCCCACGACTACAAGGGCCGCGGCCACTCGACCATCGCCGAGGAGATCGCCGCCAACCCGCGGCTGCAGAAGACCGAGCGGGCGGACTTCGTGGCGATGATGCAGGCCCTCGACCTGGCTGCGCCGACCCACCTGACCGAGGCTCTGCGCACCAACATGAGCGGCGGCAAGACCGTCGCCCAGCTGCTGGCGGAGGCGGCGAGCGGCGTGCCGTTCATGTCGCTGGCCGAGCTGAACAGCCGGCTCGGCGACAACAGCCGCGACCTGGTGGTGATCGACCTTCGCGAGAAGGACGCCTTCGAGTCGGGCCACATCACCGGCGCCAGGCACCTGCCGCGCGGCCAGCTGGAGCTTCGGGTCAACACCGAGCTGCCCGACCCAACGGTGCGCATCGTCACCTGCTGCGAGTTCGGCAAGATCTCCACCCTGGCCGCCGCCACCCTTCGCGAGCTCGGCTTCACGCGCGCCACCGCTCTCGACGGCGGCATGACGGGTTGGCGCGAGGCGGGCTATGCGCTGGAGCCGAAGGCCTAGAGCACGATGACTTTTGTCGGAATCGACAAGAGTCTGAATCGTGCTCGTCGACGAAAAGTGGCGAGCCTGTTCTTCCCGCTTTGATGGTTCCATCAAAGCGGACAGGCTCTAGTCACACCGTTCGACGCGAACCGCATTCATCTGTCGCGATCGCGGGATTAGGGTGCGCGCCGCTCAAATGGAGGCGCGCATGTCCGACACCCATGGCCGTTTCATCTGGTACGAGCTGATGACCCCCCACCCCGCGGCGGCGAAGACCTTCTATCGCCAGGTGGTCGGCTGGCAGGCGCAAGACATGCCTGTCGGCGATAGCCCGCCCTATACGGTGTTCGACGTGGGCGGCGCCGGCGTCGGCGGGATGATGCCGCTGGGCGAGGAACACAAGGCAGCCGGCGTGCCGCCGAACTGGACCGCCTATGTCTGCGTCGACGACGTGGGCGCCTCGGCGAAACAGGTCGACCAGCTGGGCGGGTCGGTGATGCGCCCGCCGCAGGACATTCCCGGCATCGGCCGCTTCGCCATCGTCGCCGACCCCGCGGGCGCGGTGATCGCGATCATGACGCCGGTCCCGCCCGAGCAGCCGCGGCCGCAGTTGCCGCCGGGCGCCGAGGGCGGCCCGGCCTGGCACGAGCTCTATGGCGCCGATCCGGCCAGGGGCTTCGACTTCTATGGCGCTCTGTTCGGCTGGACCAAGGCGGAGGCCCACGACATGGGGCCCATGGGGATCTACCAGCTGTTCAACACGCCCGACGGTCAGGTCGGGGGAATGATGCGCAAACCGGACCACATCCCGCAGCCGGTCTGGGTCTACTATTTCCAGGTGGGTGACATCGAGGCCGCGGCGGACCGGGTGAAGGCCGCGGGCGGGCAGCTGCGGATGGGGCCCATGGAGGTGCCCAGCGGCGCCTGGGTGCTGCAGGGCGTCGATCCGCAGGGCGCCGCGTTCGCCCTTCTGGGCGCCAAGGCGGCCTGAGCCTGGCATGTCCAAGACCACGCCGGCGACCCTCGCGCTCGATCGCGCCGGCGTGGCCTACACCCTGGCCAGCTACGACTACGACCCCGGCGGCGAGCGTGTCGGGCTGCAGGCGGCTGAGGCCCTGGGCGCGCCACCGGGCGAGGTCCTGAAGACCCTGATGGTGCGCGCCGACGGCAAGCCCGCTTGCGTGGTCCTGGCCTCGGACCGCGAAGTCGCGATGAAGAAGCTGGCCGCGGCGCTGGGCGCAAAGTCGGCCGAGATGATGAAGCCCGCCGACGCCGAGCGGCTCACCGGCTACCGGGTCGGCGGCGTCAGTCCGTTCGGGCAGAAGCGCGCCGTGCCGACCGTGGTGGACGCGCCGGCCGCCGCCCTGACCGCGGCGTTCGTGAACGCCGGCCAGCGCGGGCTGCAGGCCCGGCTCGCGCCGGCGGACCTGGTGCGGGCCCTGGGCGCGCGGGTCGCCGCGATCAGCTGACCGGGTGGATGCTGCCCACCCGCGCCAGCACCTCGGCGGGGATCCGGTAGCGGACGATCAGCTCGCGGTGGTCGGCGCAGTCGCACGCCTCGTGCTGGACCAGCAGACGCCAGACGGCGTCCGCGGCGGCCTCCACCAGCCGCGGACGGGCCGAGGGGTCGATGCCGGCGAGGTCGTGCGCCCGCAGCGCCCGCAGCGCCCGTTCCACCTGCCGCTCGGTGTGGCCGACCGCGGAATCGAGGTCTTCGAGCAGGTCGAAACGCAGGTGCGCCTCGCCGCTGTCCACGTGCGCGGGTTCGGCGAGATGCTGAGGCAGTCTGAGTGCGGACATGCCGCCTCCATGGGCTCTCGGGGATCACCGTGCCCAACCATATCACCCCCACAGGGGTTGCGCGGCCGCTCCCGGTTTTGTGAAGCGGCCGGTCAGCGCGCGCCCAGGCGCGCCAGCACCTCGCGCGGGATCCCGTACTGGGCGATGACGGCGGCGCGGTCGCGCAGGCCCATCACCTCGCGCTGGACGAAGAAGGCCCAGACCGCGTCGGAAGCGGTCTTCAGCAGCGCCGGACGCCCCTCGCCGCCCGGCCCGGCGTCGTGGTCGCGCAGCGCCGCCAGGGCCGCCTCGACCTTGCGGCCGGCGCGGCCCAGCGACTGGGCCTGCTCCTCGAGCAGCTCGTAGCGCAGGATCGCCTCGCCGGTCTCGACCTTGAGGCGTGCGGAGAGGCTCTGGGGCATGCGAAGCGACGACATCGGCGCCATGTTGGCGCCGCGCCGCCGCGACGCAAGCGGTACTGGGGCAAGCAGGACTGGGGCAAGCAGGACCGGGCAAGCCGTGCTGCAGTCAGCCGCCGAAGAAGAACCGCTCCTCGGCGATCTTGCCGTTCTTCACGGTGTAGAGCGCGACCTCGTCCATCTGCGTCCGCTGGCCGCCCTTGGGGGTGACGTCCAGCTTGAAGCGCACCACGAACTGGTCGCCGTGGACATAGGGCCCTTCCACCTCGACCCCGTGGACCTCGTGGTTGGCGGCCCACCACTCGCCCTTGGCGCGGACCCCCGCCTTGCCTTCGATGCGCGCCATGTCGCCCGGCATGGGCTCGAGGCTGACCACGTCGTCGGCCCAGTACTTCTCGCCGGACTCGCCGAACTGGCCGGCCTTGCACATGGCGGCCAGGCCCTGGGCGACCTCCTGCACGGTGCTGCGCTCTTGAACTTCGCTCATGACGGCCTCCTTGGGGGTTGGGAAGGCCATCCTAGGCGCGCCTGGTGACAGCGTTCTGGCAGCAGCGCCGGCGACGAGGCGTCAATCCTCGTCGCCGAACGCCTCCGCCACGTCCTGCGAGGGCGGCCAGTAGCGGTAGCCGCGGCCCACGTCGTCGCGCAGCAGCCGCTCCAGCCGCCAGCCGCTGCGGCCGACGTGGACACCCATCAGCGCCAGCTCCGAGACGATCGCCTCGCGCGCCGCCTCGGGCACGGCGCCGTTGCCCCCGACCCGCGCCTCCTCCAGCCGCCATCCGAAGATCGGGTCGCGCTGGATGCCGATGATCGCTCCGGGCGGGCCCTCCCACTCGTAGAAGGCCTGCCAGCCGGTGGCCGCGTCCGACAGCCGGTCGCCCAGGCAGTTGCGGTAGCGCCGCGCCGCCTCCCGCAGCTCAGCCTTGCTGCGCAGCGGCCTGAGGTGCGTGGTGCCGGCATGCGGCGGCGCCAGGGGCTCAGGCGTGAGGTCGTCGCGCACCGCCTCGAACAGCGCCTTGCCGCTGCCCGCGCGGGCCCAGCCGGACGCCGCGACGTCCGCCGCCTCCGGCCCGTCGCGCAGGCGCAGGGCGTCATAGGCCTCGCGCAGCACCAACACGCCCTCGGCGGTGAGCTCCAGCGCCAGTCCCACGGCCTCGCCCATCGGTTCGGGCAGGCCGGCCAGGCGGCGCACCGCGCCAGGCTCGACCTGCTGGGCGTGGCGCAGCACCTTGGCCGGTGCGCGCTGGGCCAGCAGGCGCAGCAGGGTGCGATAGTCCTCGGCGTCCCAGGCCAACTCGCCCAGCCGGCCCAGCAGGCGCTCCAACCCGCTCGGCGCGGGGTCCAGCACCAGGCGGATGGCGTGGCGCAGCCGCCCGCCCAGCAGACGCTCGGCGATCGGCGGCAGGTCACGCCCCAGCGCCAGGGCCAGGCACGTCAGGTGGCGGCGCGCCGCGGGGGCGGCCAGGAAGGCGGCGTGCGGTTCCGGCCAGGTCGCGGCGACCTGGGCCGCGAACTCGCCCGCCAGCAGCTTCAGCAACGACGAAGGCTCGGTCCGGGTCGCCGGGATCAGAGCCAGGACGGGGAACAACATGGGAAGCTCCGAGGAGGCGCGGCGGCGCCTCTTCAGGGAGCGTCCGCGCGGATCAGTGTCGGGTGGGGCGCGCCGGGGCGGTGTCGCCGAGACGCAGCAGGCCAGCGGACGCCGGAGGGCGATCCTGGGCTGGCATGAGATTGCGCGTCGTCATTCGGCAGCTCGCGTTGGTCGAGGCCGCCCGATCCCACAGCGGCGCGCGCAACGCAAGGTGGAGCTGACCTCGCGGCGCAAGATGGTGAACGCCCTGTGGCCGCGCGGTCACGGCTCCGGCCGGCGGCGCGCGTGGACGTTGAGGTGTTCCGGCGTCTGGCCGGTGATCTTGTGGAGCAGCAGCCAGCTCCAGATGGCCGCGGCGACCGGCCCGGGAATGGGCAGGCCCGCGAACCATCTGGAGACCGTGGACCGGTCGACGTCCAACGCCTCGGCGAGCCGGGACATCCAGCCCCGGTCGCCGAAGAGAAGGATCGCCGCCTGTCGCAGCTGCTCCGCTGTCATCCCTGGGTCCCGGCCACGAGCCGATCATGCTCGCGGATGTAGCCCAGGACCGCCTCGGAGAAGCCGTCGATGTGGGTCCAGGCGCCGTAGCCGACGCCGTTTCGGGCGCTGGCGACGTTGACCATGTAGGCCTTGGCCGCCTTGGGCGCCGGGACCGTGTCCGCCGACTGTTCGTCGGTGATCACGATCAGGCGCTCGTGCGGCAGGCGGTTCACGTGCTCCACCGCCTTGCCCAGCAGGGTCCCGCCGTTCGGCTGCGAGCGCATGATCGCATCGACCCCCGCCATCCCGCGGCGCGCCGGGACCTCCACCACCCCGTTGGAGAAGGTGAAGACCCGCACATCGCCCGGGATGATCGAGGCCAGCGTCGCCGCCGCGTCCATCCGGGTCAGGTCCGAACGGGCCGACAGCGGCGCGGCCATCGAGCCGGAGACGTCGACCAGCACCAGGGTGCGGCCGTCGAACACCGGGCCCTCCAGGACCGCCTCCATCAGCGCCTCGTCCAGCCAGCGCTCGAAGCGCGGGGCGGCGCGCGCCGCCGCCACATAGCGGAACGGCAGCACGCGGCCCGCGCCGCGACGCGCCAGGATCGCCTCGGCCACCAGGGCCTCGTCGACGCCGACCTGGTCCATGTTGCGCAGGTTCCGCAACAGGGCCAGGTAGCCCAGCTTCCGCTCGGCCAGCAGGCGCTCGAAGGTCTCGCGCTTGTCGGCGCCGGCGGAGAGGGCGACCTCCCAGGTGTCGGGCGCGGCGAGGCTGCGCTCGGCGACCTGCTTCCACAGCGCGGCCTGGGCCTCGTCCCGCGGCTTGGCGTGGACCAGGAACAAGACGTCGCGCAGCTTCACCGGGCCCTCGCGGTCGTACTTCGCCAACTGGTAGGCGTCGAACTTGGCGAAGGCGCGGGCGAGGCCCAGCTTCATCTGCTTGGACAGCGGCCGCTTGCCGTTCCGCCAATAGATGGCCAGGACCTCGCTCATGTCGTCGGCGCGCTGGATCACCCGCTCGATCGTCGGCGCGACCAAGGGTCCGCCATGGCGCACGAGGCCCACGAGCAGCATCAGCGGCGCATGGCGCAGGTTGAAGCGCTCGTGCGCCTCCACCGCCAGGTCGGCCAGGACCTGCGGCGCCACATCCATGGCCAGGGCCGCAATGCGGTCGGCGATGGACTGGCCGTCCTCGTAGAACTCGTTTTCCCAGAGCAGGCACGAGGCCACCGAGCGGCGCAGGGCCTGCTCGGCGGTCAGGACCGCGGCGGGGGCGCCCTCGTGCGTGGTGCGCGGGCGCGGCGCGAAGATGTTCAGACGCATGGTCGGCGCCTCCTCTGACTTCAACTCGGGGACCGGATCGGGGAACGGGCGAGGACGCCTATCCCTGACCTCGGGCCCGAGGGCCGTTCAGTCAGGGTGCGGGCTTCGAACCCGCTAGGCTTGGGAGCCGTACCATCGAAGGAATCGTCCTCTGCGCCACCGATCCGGATCATCGGACGCCGGAAGCGGGCGGAACGAAAGGCCCGCACCACCCCGGTGTCGATGACTATGCAGCTCTAGCATGCCTGTTGCATTATGCAACGGTAAAGATGAGTCATCTCCGGGGAATGTTCGGCCTCGGAGGGCGCTTCCGCCAACGGCTCGCGACCGTGGACCTCGCTTCCTCCCGGCGCGCCTGCATGCCGCGTCGGGACTGGCCTGGCCGCCCTTTCGTTTGGAGCGATGGATCCGAGTCCTGCCGCCACCAGAGATGACACACCGACGCCGGTCGCTCGACGGGCGAACCCATGCAGGGCTCGATCCGCAGATGCGGCCGACGACATTGAAGACACTAGGGAACAGGCGAGGCGGCGCCCTGGCGCTCTATCCACTGAGCTACGTGAAACTTGCGCCCCACGGCGGGACTCGAACCCGCGACCTCCCGGTTAACAGCCGAAGTAACCGACCTCTACGCCACTAGCGTCAGACACCGGGGAACAGGCGAAGGCGGCATCGGTCGTATCTCAAACGAAGTAACCGCCTTCAACGCCACCGGCGCCTCTCCACCGGAGCGGAGAGGACGCGCTGATAATCCGGCATGATGCATAATGCAACAGCGAACTTCAGCGCGCCCGTCCCTACCCTTTCACGCACACCACCTGCCGCAGGGTGTGGACGATCTCGACCAGGTCGGCCTGGGCCGCCATCACCGCGTCGATGTCCTTGTAGGCCATCGGCGTTTCGTCGATCACGTCCGCGTCCTTCCGGCACTCGACGCCCGCCGTGGCGGCCACGTGGTCGTCGAGCGTGAAGCGCCGCTTGGCCTCCGCCCGGGACATGGCCCGGCCGGCGCCGTGCGAGCAGGTGCAGAACGAGTCCGGATCGCCCTTGCCGCGCACGATGAACGACCGGGCCCCCATCGACCCCGGGATGATCCCGAGCTCGCCGAGTCCCGCCCGCACCGCACCCTTCCGGGTCAGCCAGACGTCCTTGCCGAAGTGCCGCTCCTGGGTGACGTAGTTGTGGTGGCAGTTCACCGCCACCGCGTCCGTCGCCAGGTCCGGGAACGCGTCCCGCAGCACGGCCAGCACCTGGTCCATCATCACCTCGCGGTTGGCCAGGGCGTACTTCTGCGCCCAGCTCACCGCCCGGATGTAGGAGACGAAGCCCTCCGACCCTTCCGGGAAGTAGGCCAGGTCCTTGTCCGGCAGGTTGATGAACCACCGCGCCATGTCCTTCTTCGCCTTCTCGACGAAGTAGGACCCGAAGCGGTTGCCGACGCCGCGCGAGCCGGAGTGCAGCATCACCCACAGCGCCCCGGCCTCATCGAGGCAGAGCTCGATGAAGTGGTTGCCCGTGCCCAGCGTGCCGAGGTGGCCCAGGCCGCGCGGGTGCGCCGCCTTCGCATCGCGCTCGACGATGGCGTCGTAGCCTGAGGCGAGCTCGGCCCACCTGGCCTGCGCCAGCGCCGGCGGATCGCCCTGGTGGGCCCCGACGTCGTTGCGCCCGCCGTTGTCGGTCCGCCCGTGCGGGACGGCCGCCTCGATGGCGGAGCGCAGCGCGCCGAGGTTGTCCGGCAGGTGTTCGGCGCGGATGGAGGTCTTCACCGCCATCATGCCGCAGCCGATGTCCACGCCGACCGCCGCCGGGATGATCGCGCCCACGGTCGGGATCACCGAACCCACGGTCGCGCCCATGCCCCAGTGCACATCCGGCATCACCGCGATGTGGCGGTGGATGAACGGCAGGCCGGCGACGTTGCGCAGCTGCGCCTTGGCGCTGTCCTCGACCTGGACGCCGCGCGTCCACGCCTTGATCAACCCCGCGTCGCTTTCGATCACTTCAAATCCGCTCATCCGACCTCTCCTGACACTTCGTCCCCTCCCGGCCTCCGCGGCGGCGAAACGTCCTTCCGAAACGAAGAACCCCTCCGCGGCCGGGCCGGGAGGGGTTCTTCGGGTGGACCTCAAGTTTGCTTGAGACCTATGCCGAACCGACCTCCCACGCGCACGCGCTCACACCCTCGACCTGGCGGTCGTAGGCGCTCACGAGCGGCTTGTTGGTTGGGCGGTTGAACACGGGTCTCTCTCCTTGAGGCGGCGGCGGATAGCACGGCCGGCGAGGCTGTCACCAGGTTTGTTTCGAGCGAAACGAAACCTTGAGATGAGCTGTGGCCCTAAGGCCACGCTGGTGTGGCGACCGTCGAGACGGCGCTCCTGCGCAAGCCCTGCCGTTGACTCGATCTCAATGTTCTTGAATTGTTCGAGACTATGAGAATATTGCGCCGGCTATTCCTTGTTTGGGTCGGAGCCAATCTCGCCCGCAGGGTGAAACGGCATGGCTGGACCGGCATGTACGTCGGCGACTACCGGACAGGTCCGGCGTGGGGCTACACGATCGGGTTCGACGAAACGCTCAATCAGCCCGAGGTCATCGTGTTCGATGTCCCCAGCCGGTCGGCGGCGGTGCTGTTCGAGAAGGTCTTCAAAGAGCTTCGCGCCGGGCTGCTCATCCTGGAGGATGGCATGATCTGGCCGCCCGGCGAGCCTCACGCCTGCGTCTGGCGAAAGGTCCACCCTAGCCACATCGACTGCGAAGAGGGCTGGTTCACCCTTGCGCTGCACCGCCGTGCGCGGGTGACCGGCAAGCGGTTCGGTCTCGAGGCCTTCCAGTTTGTCCTGTCGGACAACGACGGGCGTCTGCCTTGGGAGGTGGGCTATGATGAGGCTCTGCGAGCGCTCCAGCCCGCCCTCTATCTCCCGCATGACGCCCCGGCGGCGACTTGCGGCGAGGCCCGCCCTGTGACACCTGACGCCGACCGCGCAGGACAGCTCCGATGACCGACACCCAGCCCGCCTCCGTCTACGACCTGGCCCACACCGACGTTCCGGAGAGCCGGGCGACATTCGCGGTGCTGGTGGACAACGAGCCGGGGGTGCTGCACCGGGTGGTCGGCCTCTTCGCGGCGCGCGGCTACAACATCGACAGCCTGACGGTCGCCGAGACCGACCAGAACGCCCACACCAGCCGCATCACCATCGTCACCCGCGGGACGCCCCAGGTGCTGGCCCAGATCGAGGCCCAGCTGCAGAAGATGGTGTCGACGCGCCACGTGCAGGACGTGACCAAGGACCCCAACGGCATCGAGCGCGAACTGGCGCTGGTGAAGGTGCGCGGCGCGGGGGTCGACCGGGTGGAAGCCCTGCGCGTCTCCGACATCTTCCGCGCCAAGGTGATCGACACCACCCACGAGAGCTTCGTGTTCGAGCTGACCGGCGCGCCGACCAAGATCGACAAGTTCGTGGACCTGATGCGCGGCCTGGGCCTGGTGGAGGTCTCGCGGACCGGGGTCCTGTCGCTGCAGCGCGGCGTCGAGGTGTTCTGAGGAACCTCGCTTGCCGTCCAGGGCTTTCCCGGCCGTGGACCTGCGCCCTGCCCTTGCGCTGACGCTTGCCGCGGCTCTCGCGGCGCCGGCGCATGCCCAGCTGATCCGCCTGGGGCCCCGGCAGGCCGGACCGCCCAAGGGCACGCCGCCGGCCGAGGCCGAGATCTGGCCCTTCCCGCCGCCCGACCCGACGAGCTGGTGGGACGACAAGCGCCCGAAGCCGGACGAGGCGGCCGATCCGCTGGGGGGCCGGCGGGTGCGCCGGGGCGAGCGGTTGCCGGAGCCGGACAACGGGGTCGACGCCTCCACCTACCGCCTCTGGGGCCTGATGCCGCTGCAGTGGCAGGTGCTGCGCGGCGACGAGATGATCCTGGAGGTCTGGACCCGCCCGTCCAACAGCGTGCGCCAGACGGTCACCCGCATCGTGGTGCGCGACGACGGCGCGGCCTTCGTGGAGGGCCGGGCGGGCCTGGCCTGTTGCGAGGCGGGCATCGGGCGGCGGATGGGCTTCGATGCGGAACTGCCGGCCGGCTCGGCCCAGCGGTTCCGGGCGCTGAAGGCCCTGCCGCTCTGGAGCTCGCCGCGCGACGTCCAGGCCGAGGAGCAGGGCGCGGCCGGGGCGGTCTGCGTGGAGGGGTCCGGCTACGACATCACCCTGGCGACGCCCGGGCGGACCGTCACGCTGCACCGGGCCTGCGATCCGGCCGAGATCGGCGAGGCGGCCGACGTCCTGGAGGCGGTGCTGGGAGCCGCCCTCGGCCATGACGCGCGCTTCGACGTGCTGTTCCGGGGCGGCGCCAGCTTCGCCGGCGCCCGGGACGCCTATCGCGAGCTGATCGCCGGCGGCGGGCGGCTGCGCCCCAATCCGGAGGCGCGCCGCCCCAAGCCTGGTGAGGAACCTAGGCCGGCGCCCGAGCCGGAGCCCGGACCTGGGCCTGGGCCTCGCCCTGGACCTGCGCCTGCGCCGCATACCGGCGCCGCGTCAGGACGTTGACGGTCGCATACTGGATCGCGAACAGCGCCAGCTTCGAGCCCAGCGGGAAGATGGCGGTATAGGCGCTCCAGGCCGCGAAGCCGCCGAACCAGGCGAAGCCCGCGTTCAGCACGCCGGTGAGGAACATCAGCCAGGCCCAGACATAGCCCCACGCCGTCATGGTCTGCCGCGAGACATGCGGCATGGCGTCGGGCGACACATAGCGCAGCATCCAGCCGGGCTGCAGCATCACGGCCCCGATGGCGAAGTCGATGATCGTCGGCTTCAGCATCATGAACCGCGCGTCGTGGCTGATCAGGGTCGCGCTCCCCATCGCCACCACCAGGCCGAAGCCCATCCATTGCATGCTGGAGACCTTGCGCCGCTGCAGCAGGGCCAGGGCCACCTGCCCGACGCCCACCGCGATGGCCACGCCGGTGGCCAGCAGCGGCTGGTGCGTGACCGCCACCAGGGCCATGAACAAGAAGCTGGGCGCGAGGTCCGCAAACAGGCCGCGCAGGGCGAAGAGGAAGTGCCGCATCGGGTGAAACTCCAATGAATTCCGAGGCCCACAAACTGGCAGCTGCCGCGGGGAGCCGTGAATCCGTCCGCGAAGCCCAGGTGGCCGTCCGCGAAAACCGCCCTGCCGCTCACGCTTCGCGAACGGAAAATGCACGGTCGAACGCTGTTTTTCCGACTGGCGCGCCGAGGCCGCCGGGTGCAACCTGTGGCAGTCGAGGCGGGGGGCTGAAACGTGCGGGTGAAGGCATCCAAGGACGGCGTCACGCTGCGCGTCATCGCCGGGACCCACGCGGTGCTGCTGGGGCTGGACCTGGCGGAGGCGCGGCGCGCGGGCTGCCTCGGCTTTTCCATCGAGCGCACCGACCTGGACACCGGCGACCGGCGCTGGCTGCCGAACCTGCTGCGGCTGCGGGCCGATGCGCGGCCGCCATCCACCTGGATCACCACCGCCTCGGCGCCGCTGCAGAAGTTCCGCTGGGGCGACTACACGGTCGAGCCCGGCAGGCGCTATCGCTACCGCGCCGTGGCCCGCTACGGGACCTCGGCCCAGGTGCTGGCCGATGGCGTGCTGGCCGAGCGCCCGGGCGGGTTCGACGCCGTGCCGGGCGGTGTGACGGTGGAGCTGCGCACCGAGGACAACCGCCAGGCCGCCACCGCGGTGTTCTTCAACCGCGGCGCGGCGGCCAGCAAGGCCTACAACGACAAGTTCGGCGACAACGACCCGGACGGGATTCCCGCCGCCAAGGAATGGCTCTCGCGCGGGCTGGAGGCGGCGCTGCTGGCCTTCCTGGCCCGGGCGCAGGACGGCGAATGGGCCCTGCACGCCGTCGTCTACGAGTTCCAGAAGGCGGAGCTGCTGGCCGGGCTAAAGGCGGCGTCCGACCGCGGCGCAGCCGTGGAGGTGGTGTTCCATGCGCGCCTCAGCAGCGCCGAGGCCAAGGCCGACGCCAAGGCCGTGGCCGCCGGAAAGCCGAAGGGCAGCACCAAGGCCAAGAACGAGGCCGCGATCGCCGCCGCGCAGTTCGGCTTCGCCCCCAAGCCCCGCGCCTCGAACGCCAGCGCGATCATGCACGACAAATATGTGGTGCTGCTCAACAAGGGACAGCCGGTCGCGGTCTGGACCGGCTCCACCAACTGGACCGACGGCGGCCTCTACGGCCAGCTCAACGTGGGCCACGCCATCGACGACGTCGCGGTTGCCGCCGCCTATGAGCAGAGCTTCCAGCTGCTCAAGGGCGACCCGGACCCCAAGGCCACCAAGGCCGCCAACGCCAAGATCACGCCCCTGCCCGGCAAGGCGCGCGAGGCGATCCCGCACGGGATCACCCCGCTGTTCTCGCCGCAGAGCGACCTCGGCATGCTGGAGCTCTACGCGGACGTCTGCCGCACGGCGAAGCTGTTGATGGTGTCAGCGCCGTTCGAGCTGCACGACCTCATAAAGGCGGCGCTGAAGTCGCCCGCGGGCGCGGACGTGCTGCGCTACGTGCTGGCCGACAAGGATGGGTCGCTTGGCGGCGCCGAGGCCGTGGAGATCATGGAACGCGACCCAGCCTTCGCCGCCGCGGTGGCGACCCAGCTGCAGACGCCCTTGCATGATTTCCAGAGCAAGCTCCTGGAGGGCAAGGAGAGCTTCCACCACGCCGGGGTGCACGTGCACTCCAAGATCATCGCCGCCGACCCGCTGGGCCCCGACCCGATCCTGATCATGGGCTCGGCGAACTTCTCGTCGAACTCGACCACCAGCAACGATTCCAACGTCCTTATCTTCCGCGGCGACACCGCGGTGACCGACATCTACGTCGCCGACTTCATGCGCATGTTCGAGCACTACCTCTTCCGCTACCACCTGGCCCGGAAGGAGGAGGCGGCCAAGGGCGCGGCGGCGGATCCGGACGCGCCCAAGATCCCCTCCGCCGCAGCAGCAGCCGATCCCGCCAGCGTCGGCATGGGCCTTGCCGACGACGACGCCTGGAGCGCGCCCTACTACGTGGCCGGCAGCCGACAGGCGCGCGACCGCCAGGCCTTCGCCGGCCAGGCCTAAGCCCTTCAGCGCACTGGAAATCCCCGGCCCGAGCGCCTATATGTCCGCTGTCGGGTTCGCCCGACTATGGAGATAAACGCGCGCGAAATAAGCGGACTGGACCCGGGTGCGATTCCCGGCGGCTCCACCAAATCCTTCCGGGTTATCGCCGGGAACTATGGGGCCGATCAGCATCGACAGACGTGTAAAGGCGTTGCTTTCTCTCGGCCTGACCCACCGTCCCGGGTCTTTAAACTAAATGCGAACGATAACTTCGCTGAGGAAATCCGCCTGGCCGCGTAATGCGGTTCGGTAGAATTCCGACCTAAGCCCTGGGGGTTCAGATCCTCAGGCGGGGCCCGGAGGGCGCCTGCCAACAGAAGCCCTCCACTTCCTCCGCCGTGCGGCGCCCCTCCATCCAAAGCGAGGGTCTGGAGGGAGCCTGGCAACAGAATCCCTCCCACTTCCTTCACGACAACTCAGAGACAATCGGTCGCCCAAGCCTTGCGCCGAACCCCGCAGCGGTTACCTTCCGTGGGTTCCGTAATCGCTGGAGTGTGTGTTGGCCCAGGATCCGCCGGCCCAGGACCTGATGAACTACGAGGCGATGGCGCAGGATGCGCTGCGCGGCGTGGCGAAGGCGGCGCTGAAGCGGGCCGCTGCGCCCGAGGGCCTGCCCGGCTCGCACCACTTCTATATCACCTTCAAGACCGACGCGGCCGGCGTCTCGGGCCCCGTGGACCTCCTGTCGAAATATCCGGACGAGATGACCATCGTTCTGCAGCACCAGTACTGGGACCTGGCGCCCGGCGAGACCTTCTTCTCGGTGACCCTGCAGTTCGGCGGCCAGCCCAAGCGGCTGTCGATCCCCTACGCCGCCATCACCCGCTTCTACGATCCCTCGGTGCAGTTCCTGCTGCAGTTCGAGCCGCCCCCGGCCGCGCCTGCCGAGGCCCGCGCCGCGCCGGCGGCCGAGGCCAAGCCCGCCGAGGATGCGCCCGCCGCAGCGCCCAAGGCCGAAGGCGAGGCCAAGATCGTCTCCCTGGACCAATTCCGGAAGAAGTAGCCTGCATGAGCGACGTCGCGAGCCCCGAGCCTGAGGCCCTGACCGACGAGGCCATCCTGCAGCGCTTCACGCGCACCAAGAACCAGCCCACCGGCTCCCAGACCCTGGGCTTCCGCCTGGTGTCGGTGAGCCAGGCCGACAAGTCGGTGGAGGTGGAGTTCGACGCCAAGGCCGAGCTCTTGCTCAACCCCATGAAGCAGATCCAGGGCGGCTACCTCTGCGCCATGCTGGACGAATGCATGAGCGTCGCCTGCATGGTGGCCTCGGGCATGACCGCCGTGGCGCCGACGCTGGAGATGAAGACCAGCTTCTTCCGTCCCGGCGCGCCCGGGAAGATCCGCGGCGTCGGCCAGGTGGTGAAGTGGGGCCGCCAGGTAGCCTTCACCGAGGGGACGCTCTACGACCCCGAGGGCCGGGTCCTGGCCAAGGCCACCGGCACGGCGATCCCGACCCCCTTCGCCAACTACAAGAAGTAGATGCGGCCCGCCCTCCGCCTCCTCGCCTTGGCGCTGAGCCTCTGGCTGGCGGCGGCCGCGGGCGCGGCGCAGGCCGCCTCGGCCTTTGCGGACTGGGGCGCGGTGGTGGTGGCCGGCGACTGGCACGCCCATGACGGCGGACCCTCCGAGGGCTTCGACAACGCCCGGCGCGACGTCAGCGCGGCCCTGGCCCGGGCCGGCTTCCAGCCGCAGAACATTCGCCAGTTCTCCGTGCGGCCCGAGCGCTACAAGGACACCCGCCCTGAGAAGACCGAGCTGCAGGGGGTCTTCCAGGCCCTCAGCGACCTCTCCGCCAAGACCCAGGGCGGGTGCCTGTTCTACATCTCCTCGCACGGCGCGCCGCAGGGGGCGGTGTTCGACCAGGGCCTGCTGCTGCCCAGTGCCCTCGCCAGCATGCTGGACCAGAGCTGCGGCAAGCGGCCGACGGTGGTGGTGATCTCGGCCTGTTTCTCGGGGGTCTTCGTGCCCACCCTGGCGCGGCCCAACCGCATGGTGCTCACCGCGGCCCGCCCCGACCGCACCTCGTTCGGCTGCGGCCAGGACAACAAGTACCCCTATTTCGACGACTGCTTCCTGTCGTCCATCGGCGGCGCCCACGACTTCCAGGCCCTGGCCCTGGCCACCCGGGAGTGCGTACGCACGCGCGAGATCGCCGAGAAGATGAGCCCGCCGTCCGAGCCCCAGCTTTGGGTCGGCGCGCAACTGGCCCCGGTCCTGCCCCTCTACGCCTTCGATGGCGCCGGGCGAACGAACTAGCCGGCGCACGTTACGGAGGGGCTCGGCGACTCGACCCAGGTGCTAGGGTTGGCGGAACGGCGGGAGTGACGCGTGAGGATAAGGGGTCTGGGCAAGGCGGTCCTGATGGCGCTGGCGCTCGCGGCGGGACCCCTCACGATGGGCTCGCCCGCCGCGGCCCAGGCGCCGGGACCGGACGTCGCCTTGCCGAAGCGGCCGGTGCCCTATTCGCGCCTCGCGCCGAAGCCGAAACCAAAGCTCCCGGCCACGACGGCATCCACCAAGCCTGCCGCCGCCCCCGCGAGCTCGACCACGAAGGCCTCGACCGGGGCCGCCGCGACGCCGCATCCGCCTGTCGCGCCGGGCGCTGCAACGCCGCCGTCTCACACGCCCGCTCATCCGGCCGCCGCCACCCCGCACGCCGCCGGCCCAACCCCGCATCCCGCGGCCGTAACCCCCCACCCCGCGGCTCTTCCCGTCGCGCCCCAGGGGCCCGGCCTGCCCCCGGCAGCGCTGGAGGCCTTCGTGGATGGCTGGATGGCCGAGGCCATGGCCCGCACCCACACGCCGGGCGCGGCGGTCGCGATCGTCCAGAACGGCCAGGTGGTGCTGAAGAAGGGCTACGGCTTCGCCGACCTCGACCCGCGCCGGGCTGTCGATCCCGACACCACCCTCTTCCGGCTCGGCAGCCTGTCGCAGACCTTCACCTGGGTGCTGCTGATGAAGGAGGTGGAGGCGGGGCGCATCCGCCTGGACCGGCCGATCAACCTCTACCTGCCCGAGAAGGTCCGCCTTCCGGGCCGCGGGCGCAACGTGATGGTGGGCCAGCTGCTCGACCATTCGGCCGGGTTCGAGGAACGCGCCCTGGGGCGGCTGGAGGAGGACAACCTCCGCCGCGTGCGGCCGCTGGAGCTGTACCTGCGGGAGAACCGCCCGTCGGTGGTGCGCGCACCCGGCCTGCTCTCCAGCTACGCCAGCTACGACAGCGCCCTGGCCGGCGAAGCCGTGGGCTTCGTGGCCGGGCAGACGTTCGAGCGGCGGGCCGAGGACCAGGTCTTCCAGCCCCTGGGCATGGCGCACACCACCTTCCGCGAACCCCGGGACGACCGCCGCGGCCTGCCGGCGGCCATGCCCGCCGCGCTCCGGGCCGACCTCGCCCGCGGCTACGGCTGGCGCGACGTGGGGTTCATGGCCGACTCCTACGAATATGTGGGCCAGGTCGCGCCCGCCCTCGGCGCCTCGTCCACGGCCGCCGACATGGCCCGCTACATGCGCATGCTGCTGGCCGACGGGCGCACCGAGACCGGCGCCCTGTTCGGCCCCCTGGCGGCGAAGGCCTTCCGGTCGCCGATGCGGCTGACGCCCGCCGGGATCAACGGCTGGGCCCATGGGTTCATGAACATCGCCCTGCCCGGCAGCCGCCCGGGCTATGGCCACAGCGGTGACGCGATCGCGTTCCAGTCGAACATGGTCCTCGCGCCCGATCTCGGCCTCGGCGTCTTCGTCGTGACCAACAGCGAGCGCGGCCGCGCCGTGGCCGACGGCCTGCCCGCCGCCCTGGTGAGGCATTTCTACGCACCGGCGGCCGTCTATCCGCGCCTCGGCTCGCCCCAGCTCGTGGGCCAGGGGCCGGTCTACGACGGCCACTACCTCTCCACGCGCCGGGCCTATGGCGGGCTGGAGGGCTTCGTCGGCCTGCTGCAGCATGGGGCGGACGTGCGCGTCACCCCGGGCGGGCGGCTGATCGTGGCCCGGCTGCGCCACCGCGACGCCTGGACGCTGGAGGCCGCCGCACAGGCCGAATCAGCCGCCGTCCGGTTCGTCTCCACCACCGGCGACGACCACCTGGCTTTCCACGTCCGGTCGGGCCAGGCCTGGGGCTTCCAGCCGTCCAACGGCGCCGAACTTTTCGAGCGCGCGCCCCTGTGGGAGCGGCCCTCGACCTTCCTGACGCTGGGCGTGCTGGCCGCCCTGGCCGCCCTGGCGACCCTGATGGGCTCGGCGTTCCGCAGCCGCCGCGAGCTGCGACAGAATGCCGTCCAGGCCCGCGCCGGCCTGGTGCAGAACATCCAGGCCGGGCTTTGGCTCACCGCGTTCGGCCTGTTCGCCGCCTGGTGGCGGGCCAGCGCCGACGCCCAGGCGCTGATGTA
Source organism: Caulobacterales bacterium (assembly GCA_019510435.1). Lineage (GTDB taxonomy): Bacteria > Pseudomonadota > Alphaproteobacteria > Caulobacterales > Caulobacteraceae > Phenylobacterium. Next base: position 366,852 of record JAEKKJ010000009.1, read on the forward strand.
CGGCTGGCCGGGACCGCTCATCGTCACCGCCTCGGCCTGCGCCCTCGTGGCGGCGGGCCTCAGCCTGGTCACCATCGCCGCGCTGCCGGCCGTGTGGCAGGGCGGGCGGCGGGTCGATTCGTGGACCGTGAGCCGCAAGGCCTTCTTCACGCTCACCGTGCTCATCTACGCCACCCTCTCGGTGGTCCTGGCCATGGGCGGCGCGCTCGAACCCTGGAGCGGCTGAGCTTCGGATTAACGGGTCTAAACCCGCCTTTAACCAAGGACTGGGAAATTCCTGCCTACCAGAGGGGCGGGGCGGCAGTTTTCAGCGCCTTCCCGCGTGTCTTGGAAGGGGCGAGCACTCTTGAACCAGCTTGTGGCCGCGTTGCAGAGATTCGGGATCGGCCGGCTGGCCGCCATCCTGGGCATCGGCGCAGGCCTGGCCGCCGTGCTGGCCGCCGTGTTCATGAACCTGGGCCAGCCCAAGGCCCTGCTCTATTCGAACCTGGACCTCAAGGAAGCCGGCACCATCACCGCCGCCCTGGACCAGGCCGGCATCAAGTACGAGGTCAAGGGCGACGGCTCGACCATCATGGTCGGCCGCGATCAGGTGGCCTCCACCCGCCTGATGCTCTCGAGCAAGGGCCTGCCGACCGCCGGGTCGGTCGGCTACGAGATCTTCGACAACGCCAACGCCCTGGGCCAGACCGACTTCGTCCAGCAGCTGAACCGCCAGCGCGCCCTGGAGGGCGAACTGGCCCGCACCATCCGCGGTCTGGATGGCATCACCTCGGTCCGCGTGCACCTGGTGCTGCCCAAGCGCCAGCTGTTCGAGGACGAGGCCGAGCAGCCCTCCGCTGCGGTGACCATCGGCGTCGGCGGCCGCGAGCCGGGCCCCGACCAGGTCCGCGCCATGCAGAACCTGGTGGCCGGCGCCGTGCCCAACCTGAAGCCCGACCGCGTCACCGTGGTCGACCAGCACGCCAAGACCCTGTCCGGTGGCGACACCGGCATGGCCGCCGAGGCGGATGGCCGCAAGACCGAGATCGAGCAGCGCATCGCCAAGCAGGTGAAGGCCATGGTCGAAGGCATCGTCGGCGCCGGCAAGGCGCGGGTGAACGTCTCCGCCGAGGTCGACATGGCCCGGGTCACCACCCAGGAAGAGAAGTTCGACCCGGACGGCCAGGTGGTCCGCTCGGAGTCCACCACCGACGAGAACAGCCGCGACAACCAGGCCAACGGCTCGGGCCAGGCCTCCGTGGCCGCCAACGTCCCCGGCGCGGCGGGCGCCGACTCCAGCTCCAGCGGCTCGGCCAGCGGCAAGCAGGAATCGACCACCAACTACGAGATCTCCAAGTCCGTCCGCACCGAGGTGCAGGAGCCGGGCACGATCAAGCGCCTCTCGGTGGCGGTGGCGGTCGACGGCCTCACCGCGGTGGGCAAGAACGGCAAGGCCGGCCCCTACACCCCGCGCTCGGCCGAGGAGATGCAGCGCATCGAGCAGCTGGTCCGCACCGCCGTCGGCTACAACCAGCAGCGCGGCGACCAGGTCAGCGTGATCAACATCAAGTTCCCGGCGGCAGACGACGCCGGCGGCGTCACCGCGGCCAACCCGCTGATGGGCTTCGACAAGAACGACATCATGCGCGCCGCCGAGCTGGCGGTGCTGGCGGTCGTCGGCATCCTGATGATCTTCTTCGTCGCCCGGCCCCTACTGGGTGGCGCAGGCCCCGCCGGTGGTGGGCGGCGCGGCGGCGGCGCGGGCGGCGCCCTGACCGGGCCCCCGCCGATGACCCGGATCATGGTCACGCCGGACGGCCAGCAGATGCAGCTGGGCGCGGACGGCTCCATCAGCCACCTGGCCCTGCCCGGCCCCCACGCCGACGGCGAGAGCCGCATCGACATGGCCCGCGTCGAGGGCGGTGTGCGCCACAGCACCGTCAAGAAGGTCTCGGAGTTCGTCAGCTCGCACCCCGACGAGTCGGTCGCGATCCTGCGCTCCTGGCTGCATGAGACCACCTGATGGCGGTCCGCAGCAGCAACAAGAACATCGTCGACGCCTCCCGCCTGAACGGGGCGGAGAAGTGCGCCGTGATCCTGCTCGCCCTCGGCGAGGAGCATGCCCACGTCTGGCAGTCGCTGGACGAGGAGGAGATCAAGGAGATCTCCCAGGCCATGGCCAGCCTGGGCAACGTCACCGCCGCGGTGGTCGAGGACCTGCTGGTGGAGTTCGTGTCCGGCATGGCCGGCACGGGCGCGATCATGGGCTCGTTCGAGCAGACCCAGAAGCTGCTCGCCTCGATCATGCCGGCCGAGAAGGTCGACTCCCTGATGGAGGAGATCCGGGGCCCGGCCGGCCGCACCATGTGGGACAAGCTCGGCAACGTGAACGAGGCCGTGCTCGCCAACTACCTGAAGAACGAATACCCGCAGACCGTCGCGGTGGTGCTGTCCAAGATCAAGTCCGAGCACGCGGCGCGCGTGCTGTCCTCGCTGCCCGAGGACTTCGCCCTGGAGTGCGTCATGCGCATGCTGCGCATGGAGCCGGTGCAGCGCGAGATCCTGGACAAGATCGAGCAGACCCTGCGCAACGAGTTCATGTCGAACCTGGCGCGCACGTCCAAGCGCGACAGCCACGAGATGATGGCCGACATCTTCAACGCCTTCGACCGCCAGACCGAGGCCCGCTTCATCACCGCCCTGGAAGAGCGCAACCGCGAGGCCGCCGAGCGCATCCGGGCCCTGATGTTCGTGTTCGAGGACCTCTCCAAGCTGGACCCGGGCGGCGTGCAGACCCTGCTGCGCGGCGTCGAGAAGGACCAGCTGGCCCTCGGCATGAAGGGCGCGTCCGACAGCCTGCGCGAGATGTTCTTCTCCAACATGTCCGAGCGCGCCGCCAAGATCATGCGCGAGGACATGGAGAGCATGGGCCCGGTGCGCCTGCGCGACGTCGACCAGGCGCAGATGGCCATCGTCCAGATCGCCAAGGACCTCGCCAACAAGGGCGAGATCATGCTGGCCGGTTCCAGCGGCGACGATGAGCTGATCTACTGATGACCCAGCCCATCCAGAAATTCAGCTTCGACACCGTCTTCGACGGTCGCGGCGGGATCGCGTCCCACACGCCGCGGCCCAAGCGCCTGTTCCCGGTCGAGGAGGTCGAGCAGATCCGCGCGGCCGCCTACGCCGAGGGCGAACGCGCGGCCCTGGCCAGCGTCGCGGCCCAGCAGGCCAATGCGCTCGGCCAGATCGCCGCCGCCTGCGCCCAGGCCCTGCCGAAGCTGGCCGAGGTGGCCCACGAGCACCGCGAGAGCTCGGCGGCCCTGTCGCTGGCCTGCGCCCGCGCCATCGCCGCCTCGGCGCTGGACCGCTTCCCGCAGGGGCCCGTGCACGCGGCCCTGGAGTCCCTCGCCCGCGAGATCGAGGCCCAGCCGCGCCTCGTGGTCTCTGCGGACCCCGCCCTCGCCGCGGCGCTGCAGACCACGCTGGAAGAGACCGCCCGCCGGATGGGCTTCGAAGGCGCCGTGGTGGTCAAGCCCGAGGGGACCTTCCGGCCCCACGCCTTCATCCTCGACTTCGGCGACGGCCAGGCCGCGTTCGATCCGGCCGCCGCCGCCGAGCGCGTGACCCAGGCCCTGCACGCGGCCCTGGCCGCCGAGGGCCTGCACGCCGAACCCCTGATCCCCGGCTCAGAAAGCTGATCCCATGGCCGACGACGACCTCAAACTCGACGAGTTCCCCTCCGAAGACGGGATGCTCCCCGACACCCACCACGAGGACAAGACGGCCGGCGACCTGGCCCCTGTCTTCGACGTGCCGGTGGCGATCTCGGCGGTGCTGGGGCGCTCGACCATGTCGGTCGCCCAGCTGCTGCAGCTGGCACAGGGCTCGGTGCTGGAGCTGGACCGCAAGGTCGGCGAGGCCATCGACATCTATGTGAACAACCGCCTGGTGGCGCGCGGCGAGGTCGTCATCGTCGACGAGCGCCTGGGCGTGACCATGACGGAAATCATCAAGGACGGCGACGCGCAGAACTGACGTTCGGCGCGGACTGAAGGAGTTAGAACATGCGGCTTCTGGTCGTCGGGAAATTGAGCGGGCAGCTGTCCACCGCCGTGAAGATGGCGATGAGCGCAGGCGCCAAGGTGAGCCACGTGGAGACCATCGAGGCCGCCACCCACGCCCTGCGCGCGGGCCAGGGCGCCGACCTCTTGATGGTCGACTACGACCTGGACATCGCCGGCCTGATCGCCGCCAACGAGGCGGAGCGGATCCATGTGCCGGTGGTGGCCTGCGGCATCGCCGCCGACCCCAAGCGCGCCTCCGACGCCATCCGCGCCGGGGCCAAGGAGTTCATCCCGCTGCCGCCCGAGGCGCAGCTGATCGCCGCGGTGCTGGCCGCGGTCAGCGACGACAACCGCCCGATGGTGGTGCGCGACCCCTCGATGCAGCAGGTGATCCAGCTGGCCGACCAGGTGGCGCCGTCCGACGCCTCGATCCTGATCACCGGCGAGAGCGGCGTCGGTAAGGAAGTCGTCGCCCGCTACGTCCACCAGAAGTCGCGCCGCGCCAACCGGCCGTTCATCTCCGTCAACTGCGCCGCCATCCCGGAGAACCTGCTGGAGAGCGAGCTGTTCGGCCACGAGAAGGGCGCTTTCACCGGCGCCCTCGCCCGCCGGATCGGCAAGTTCGAGGAGGCCAACGGCGGCACCCTGCTGCTCGACGAGATCAGCGAGATGGACACCCGCCTGCAGGCCAAGCTGCTGCGCGCGATCCAGGAGCGCGAGATCGACCGGGTCGGTGGCACCAAGCCGGTGAAGGTGGACATCCGCATCCTGGCCACCTCCAACCGCGACCTGGCCCTGGCGGTGAAGGACGGGACCTTCCGTGAGGACCTACTCTACCGCCTGAACGTCGTGAACCTGCGCCTGCCGCCGCTGCGCGAGCGTCCCGGCGACGTGGTCGCCATGGCCGAGTTCTTCGTCAAGAAGTACGCCGCCGCCAACGGCGCGGCCGAGCGGCCGCTGTCGTCGGAAGCCAAGCGCCGCCTGGCGGCCCACCGCTGGCCCGGCAACGTGCGCGAACTTGAGAACGCCATGCACCGCGCGGTACTGCTGGCGGTCGGCCCCGAGATCGACGAGATGGCCATCCGCCTGCCCGACGGCCAGCCGCTGGCGCCCGCCGACCCCATGGCCCGCACGGCCCAGGCCGCCGCTGCGGCCGCCGAGAGCGCCAGCCGCTCGTTCGTCGGCCAGACGGTCGCCGAGATGGAGCAGACCCTGATCATCGAGACCCTGGAACACTGCTTCGGCAACCGCACCCACGCGGCCAACATCCTGGGCATCTCGATCCGCACGCTGCGCAACAAGCTGAAGGAATACACCGAGGCCGGCGTCCCGGTGCCCGCCCCGCAGATGGGCGCGGCGAGCGCGGCCTGACCTAGATGGCTGACACCGGCCTTCAGGCGCGCCTGGGCGCGGCGCCCTCCCCGCGGGAGATCTGGGGATGGGTCGCGCGCGGCGACGTGGCCATGGCGCTGGGCGTCATCGGCATCATCGTCCTTTTGATCCTGCCGATCCCGGCCTTCATGCTGGACGGGCTGCTCTCGATCTCGATCGCCTCGGCGGTCCTGATCCTGATGACCTCGATCCTGATCAAGCGGCCGCTGGAGTTCACCGCCTTCCCGACGGTGCTGCTGGTGGCGACGCTGTACCGGCTGGCGCTCAACATCGCCACGACCCGCCTGATCCTCGGCCACGGGCACGAGGGCAGCCACGGCGCCGGCGCGGTGATCGAGACCTTCGGCAAGCTGATGATGGGCGGCAACTTCGCCATCGGCATCATCGTCTTCGCCATCCTGGTGGTGGTGAACTTCGTGGTCATCACCAAGGGTTCGGGCCGGATCGCCGAGGTGGCGGCCCGCTTCACCCTGGACTCCATGCCCGGCAAGCAGATGGCCATCGACGCCGACCTGTCGTCCGGCCTGATCGACCAAGACACCGCCAAGCTGCGCCGCAAGGAGCTGGAGCAGGAGAGCACCTTCTTCGGCGCCATGGACGGCGCCTCTAAGTTCGTGCGCGGCGACGCCGTGGCGGGCCTGGTGATCCTGGGCATCAACGTGGTGGGCGGGATCATCATCGGCATGGTCCAGCACCATGTGCCGCTGGCCCAGGCCTTCTCCAGCTACACGATCATGTCGATCGGCGACGGCCTGGTCTCCCAGATCCCGGCCCTGATCATCTCGATCGCCGCGGGCTTCCTGGTCTCCAAGGCCGGCGTCGAGGGCTCGGCCGACAAGGCCCTGGTGACCCAGCTGGCCACCAACCCGATCAGCCTGGGCATGGTCTCGGCCGCGGCGGGCGTGCTGGCGATCATCCCGGGCATGCCGATCATCCCGTTCGCGGCCCTGTCGCTCGGGGCCGGCGCCCTGGCGTGGCGCCGCTCGCAGCAAGCGGCCGAGCCGGTGGTGGAGATCGCTCCCGTCGCTTCGGCCGAGCCTGAGGACGAGCCGATCGCCCAGACCCTGGCCATCGACGAGATCAAGATCGAGCTGGGCTATGGCCTGCTGCCGCTGATCAACGACCTGGAGGGCCGCCGCCTCACCGACCAGATCAAGGCCCTGCGCCGCACCCTCGCCGCCGACTTCGGCTTCGTGATGCCCAGCGTGCGGATCCTCGACAACATGCGCCTGCCCTCCCAGGGCTATGCCCTGCGCATCAAGGAGATGGAGGCCGGCGCCGGCGAGGTGCGGATCGGCTACCTGATGGCCATGGACCCGCGCGGCGGCCAGGTGGAGCTGCCCGGCGAGCACGTGAAGGAGCCGGCGTTCGGCCTGCCCGCCACCTGGATCGACGACCAGCTGCGCGAGGAAGCCAGCTTCCGCGGCTACACGATCGTGGACCCTGCCACGGTGCTGACCACGCACCTCACCGAGATCCTCAAGGACAACATGCCGGACCTCTTGACCTATGCCGAGGTCCAGAAGCTGATCAAGGACCTGCCGGCCGAGCAGAAGAAGCTGGCCGAGGACCTGATCCCCAGCGTCGTCTCGGCCGCCACCGTCCAGCGGGTGCTGCAGGCGCTGCTGCGCGAACGGGTCTCGATCCGCGACCTGCCCGCCATCCTGGAAGGGATCGGCGAGGCCGCGCCGCACACCGCCTCCATCACCCTCCTGGTCGAGCAGGTGCGCGCGCGCCTGGCCCGCCAGCTCTGCTACGCCTACCGCGGCGACGACGGCGCCCTGCCGATCGTCACCCTCTCGGCCGAGTGGGAGAACGCCTTCGCCGACGCCCTGGTGGGCACGGGCGACGACAAGCAACTGGCCCTGGCCCCCTCGCGCCTGCAGGAATTCATCCGCGGCGTGCGCGAGACGTTCGAGCGCGCCGGCATGGCCGGCGACAGCCCGGTGCTCCTCACCAGCCCCACCGTGCGGCCCTATGTACGCTCGATCATCGAGCGGTTCCGCGGCCAGACCTCGGTGATGAGCCAGAACGAGATCCACCCCAAGGCGCGGCTCAAGACCGTCGGGTCGATCTAGCGGCCGTCGAAAGCCGTCCGATCTTCATCTCAGATGAATCGCTTGAACGATCGTTCAAGCTGTGCTTTTGTCTGGGTTGAACGATCAACCAAGAGCCTCTACGCCGTATGGACGAGCTGCCCACCCGTGACCGGCTGATCTTCGCGGCGATGAAGCTGTTCGGGGAGAAGGGCTACCTCTCCACCTCGGTGCAGGACATCCTGCGCGAGGCGGGCGCCAACGCCGGCAGCCTCTACCACGCCTTCCCCACCAAGCAGGACGTGCTGCTGGCCGTCCTCGACCTCTACCGCCAGGGGATCGCGCCGATGCTGCTGGCCCCGGCGTGGGAGGGCGTCGAGGACCCGATCGAGCGGGTGTTCGCCCTGCTCGGCGCCTACCGAACCCGGCTGGAGATCACCGACTGCCTCTACGGCTGCCCCATCGGCTCCATCGCCCTGGAGCTGCATGAGCCCGACCCGCCGGTGCGCGACCTGTTGTCGGTGAACTTCGACGGCTGGGTCGACCATGTGGAGGCCTGTTTCGTGGCCGCGGGCGAACGGCTGCCGGCCGATCTGGACCGGCGCCAGCTGGCCGTCATGACCCTGACCATCATGGAGGGAGGCGTGATGCAGTCGCGCACCCACCGCACATTGCAAGCCTTCGACCAGTCGGTCGCGGGCCTGCGCGACTACATCGACCGGCTGGAACGGGCCGCCGCGGTCGAACGGCATCAGAACACTGCCCACGGGAGACCATCATGAAGGCCATAGCCGTCGCCGCCGCTTCGCTGCTGGCGCTCGCCGCGGGCGCCGCCCGGGCGGCCGAGCCCTCCATCAAGGACTACCCGGACGTCACCGACACCTCCTTCGTCGAAGCCAACGGCGACAAGGTGCTGCAGCTGTCGATCGTCATCCCGGCCGCGCGCCAGGCCGTGTGGGAGCAGGTCACCACCACCGCCGGCTATGTCCGCTGGGCGACCCCGATGGCGAGGATCGACTTCGGCCTCGGCGGCATGATCGAGGCCAGCTACGACTCCCACGCCAAGATCGGCGATCCGGACAACATCAAGAACCGGATCGTCGCCTACGTCCCCGGCCGCTGGATGGCGATCCAGAACGCCCAGGCGCCCGCCGACCTCCCCAACCGCGACGCCTTCCGCGAGATCGTGACCATGATGGAGTTCGAGGACAGTGGGACAGGCGCCACCAAGGTCACGCTCACCGCGGTCGGCTACCGGCCGACGCCGGCCTTCGACGACCTCTACACGCACTTCGGCTGGGGCGACGCCTACACCCTGGCCAAGCTGAAGTTGAGCTTCACGAAGGGCCCGATCGACTGGAAGGCCGCCGAAGCACGCGCCCAGGCCCAGGCGGCGGCCGACAAGGTGCAGGGGAAGAAGTGAGATGAACCCCGCCCTCCTGCCCGCCGCGGCCGCCGGCCTCTCAGCCCAACTCGCCATGGTGATCGCGGGCCACTACCTGCCCTTCGTCCGGGACAACCTCTTCGCCGTGGGCGGCATGGCGATCTCCCTGGCCGCCGGCCTGTGGTTCGCGCGCACGGCGCACGCCGGCTGGCCGCCCAGCCTGCTCGGGGGCCTGGTCGCCGGCGGGGCCTGCGCCCTGCTGGGCATCGCGGTTTCCGTGGCCTTGAAGGACACCGCGGCCCAGATCCTCTTCGTCGGCACGCTGGGGTCGGCCGTGGCGGGGCTGGTCGGCGGCGCCGTCGGCAAGCTGCTGGCTTAGGCGGACATTCTGCGCCGTTGCAGCCGGCGGCCCCGGCTGATAGCGGTTCGAGCCGGAAGAGGGCCCCACCCTCATTTTGAGTCTCGGATTTCGGATGCGGCGACCTCTTCAGCGGCCTGAGGGTTCGGGCGGACAGTTCCTCTGGGACCTGCTCACCTTCGAGCGGTTGATCGCCGGGACCGTGGTGCACCTCGTCTACTGGGCTGGACTCGGCATCATTGGCGTCATGGCCTTCGGCGTGCTGGGCGCGACCATTGGCGTCGCGATCCGCGAAGGCACCATCATGGGCGTGCTGCTGGCCCTGGGCGTGCTGGCGATCGGCGTCCTGGGCGTCGGCGCCGCGGCCCTGCTGTGGCGCGCCTTCTGCGAGTTCTACGTGACCATCTTCAAGATCAGCGAGGACCTCGCCGTCCTGCGCCAGGACGTCGAGGCCGAACGCACCCGCCAGGGTCGCTGATCCGACTTAGCCGCCGGGCGCCAGGTGCGGCAGCCTGGCCCACACCCGCGCATCGTGCGCCGGCACCACGATCAGATCGGGCAGCGTCTGCTTGGCGGCGTGAAGCTGCCGCAGCGTCTGCCACGTCGCCGCAGGATCCTTGTCCACGAAACGGGTCAGCAGCGGCTTCTGCGCCGGTAGCTCGACACCTTCGGACTGCCAGGCGGCGTCGCCGATGAGGGCGTAGCGCTTGCCGTCCGAGGTGTTGACGAAGGCGACGATGGAGCCCGGCGTGTGGCCCGGCGCGGGCACAAGCACCACGCTGCCGTCCTTGAACACGTCCCAGCTGCGGGCAAAGCCCAGGTAGGGCCCATCGGGGAAGTCATAGGCGTGGTACGCGGCCAGGCCGATCCGCCGCGCGAGTTCGGCGTCGCTGTCGCCGCTGCGGATGAAGCCCATTTCCGCGCCGCTCACCCAGACCGGCACGCCCGGCAGGTCCGCCACCCCGCTCACATGGTCCCAATGGGCGTGGGTCAGGACCACGGCGGTCAGGCTCGAGGCTGGAACGCCCGCGGCCGCGAGCTGGGCGGCGACCGTCTCGTCCAGATGGGGCTTGGCCGCCAGCTGCATGAGCTTGGGCGCAGTCTTGAAGTGCTCGGCCAGGTCATGGCCGTAGCCCGCATCGAACAGCAGCCGCCCCTTGGGGTGCTGCACCAGGATGGCGCCGGCGACGAAGGTCCGCATGTCGTCTGAGCGGCCCCCCTCGTACGCCATCGCAGCCGTGGCGTGGGTGGAGCCCGAGGCGATGGCGGTCAGGGTCGTCCCGGCAGGCGGATGGGGCTCCGGCGGCGCGGCCGGCGGGGCCAGCTGGGCGGCAGCCGGCGGCGCAGCGCAGCCGGCGATGGCGAGGGCGGCGCACAACGCCGACAGGGTGAGCAGGTTCTGGGATCGGGGCATGGTCTTCTCCTTCGAAGCCCGACCATTGCGCGTGCCGCATACCCAGGTAAAATATGGACCACTGACCCCTTCTATAGGTGAGGCCTATGGAACTGCGAGAGCTGCGCTACTTCCTGGCGGTCTTCGAGACCGGCAGCATCACGGCGGCCGCCCGTCGCTGCTTCATCTCGCAACCCTCGATCTCCGCCGCCATCGCGGCCCTGGAAGCCGAACTCGGCGCGGTCCTCTTCGCCCGCCACCGCAAGGGCGTCAGCCCAACCCCGGCGGCGGAGCAGCTCTATGTCCGGGCCCGGTCCCTGGTGGACGACGCCCTGGCGCTGAAGTCGATCTTCGCGGTCGAGCCGGCGGCCCAGGTCAGCGTCGGCCTGATGCGCAGCCTGGACATCCCGCGCGCCCTCGACCTCTTGAAGCCGCTGGCTCGAGAGCTGCAGCTCTCGCTGGTCGAGGCGGACGCACCCTGCGATCTGCGGATCATCGCCCGCGGAATGGCGGCGGATGACGAGGCGTTCGCGCCGCTCTGGGCCGAGCGCTACGTGGTCGCCCTGCCGCCCCAGCACGAGCTTCGTTTCAAGCCCTCGCTGGTGCTGGCGGACCTCAAGGGCCAGCGGATGGTGGCGCGCTGCAACTGCGAGAACGCCCAGGCGACCGCCGACCTCGGCTTTCGGCCCGAGATCGCCGCGGTCGCCACAACGGAGGAGTGGGCGATCGCCCTGGTGGAAGCCGGCGTCGGTCTCACCGTCATTCCCGAGGGCGCCGCGCCGGCGAACACCCGGGTGGAGTTGCGCCCGCTGGCCGATCTCAACCTGCAGCGGGAGGTGGGGATCGCCTACCGCCGCGCCGACGCGGCGTCACCCGCGGTCGCGGCGGCCCTGGCGCTGCTGACGCCGGGCAACGAGCGGCGGGCGGCGTAACCCATTCCTCCCTCTGTGGGGGCGGAACTTGCGGTCTCTATCCGGCTCGCTTGCGCAGGCCCAGCTCGTCCAGGGCGGCGCTTTCGCGGCGGCCCAGTTCCTTGCGCTGTTCGACCGCCAGGTTCTCGGCGATCTGCTCGTACTTCTTCTGGGTCTCGAAGGCTTCGCCCAGCGCGTCGCGCGCGCCCTGCTCCTCCACCAGGATCACGTCGATCTCGGCCTGCACCTTGGCCTTGCGGATCTTCAGGCCCTCGAAGAACCCGGCGCGGTAGATGCCCGCGGCGGCCTCCTGGGCGGAGAACATGGCCTCCGCCTCGCCCTCGGCCTCCAGCATGGCCAGCCGCAGCTCGCAGGCGACGCGCCGGTCGACGATCTCGGCCAGGCGCTTCTGCAGCACCTCGGCCTCGTAGGTGGAAAGCTTGATGAGCGACTGGGCCCAGCTCATGTCACGCGGCTCCGTTCAGGATCTGGGCGAGGCCGGCGAACGAGGCCTCCAGGCTGGTGGCGTCGTCCTTGTCCTGGCTGAGGAAGCCCTCGACGGCCGGGTTCAGGGCGATGGCCCGGTCGATCAGCGGATCGGCGCCGGCGCGATAGGCGCCGATGCGGATCAGCTCTTCCATATTGGCGTAGGCCGAGAGCGCCTCGCGCGCCTGGCGCACCACCTGGCGTTCGTCCGGCGCCTGGCAGCCCGGCATGGTCCGGCTGATGGACTTCAGGACGTTGATCGCCGGGAAGCGGCCGCGCTCGGCGATGGCCCGCTCCATGACGATGTGGCCGTCCAGGATCCCGCGCACCGCATCGGCGATGGGCTCGTTGTGGTCGTCGCCGTCCACCAACACGGTGAAGAGGCCGGTGATCGGCCCCGCCTTGGTGCCGTCCGGGCGGACGGGGCCCGGGCCGGCGCGCTCCAGGAGCTTGGGCAGCTCGGTGAAGACGGTGGGCGTATAGCCCTTGGTGGTCGGGGGCTCGCCGGCGGCGAGGCCGATCTCGCGCTGGGCCATGGCGAAACGGGTGACCGAGTCCATCAGGCACAGGACCTCCAGGTCCTGGTCGCGCAGGAACTCGGCGATGGCCATGGTCATGTAGGCGGCCTGGCGGCGCTTCAGGGCCGGCTCGTCGGAGGTCGCCACCACCACGATGGCGCGCTTCAGGCCCGCCTCGCCCAGGGTCTCCTCGATGAACTCGCGCACCTCGCGGCCCCGCTCGCCGATCAGGCCCACCACGACGGCGTCGCAGTCGGCGTTCTTGGCCAGCATCGAGAGCAGCACCGACTTGCCGACGCCGGAGCCGGCGAAGACGCCCAGGCGCTGGCCGCGGCAGCAGGTGGTGAAGACGTTCATGGCCCGCACGCCCAGGTCCAGCCGCTCGCCCACCCGGGCGCGGGCATGGGCCGACGGCGGCGAGGCGCGCAGCGGATAGCCGACGATGCCCTGCGGCAACGGGCCCTTGCCGTCGATCGGCTCGCCGAAGGCGTCGACGATGCGGCCGAGCCAGGCCTTGGTGGGTCGCACGGCCGAGCCCAGGGGCTGGATGCGAATCTCGGCGCCGGGGGCGACACCCTCCACGGGGCCGAACGGCATCAGGAGGGCGCGGTTTTCGCGGAAGCCCACCACCTCGGCGGCCACCGGCTTGTCGGAGAAGCGGTCGATTTCGGCGCGGGCGCCGATCGCCAGCCGCGACAGGCCGCCGCGCGCCTCGATCAGCAAGCCGTTCACCGCGGCCACGCGGCCCGACACCGTCAGGGGATCCAGCCGCTCGACCGCGGCAACCAGACTTTTCACGCACGCCCCTCAGCTACGCTGCGGGTATCGCGCGCGTCGGCTTAAGGGCTGGTGAAGACTCCGGCCTAGTGGACCTCGGCCGGAGGGATTTTCGGCGCGGCGCCTCGACGCACGCTCTTGGCCTTGGCGACCACCGCCTCGCTCTTGGCCTTGGCCTCCTCGATCAGCTCGTGACCCTTGACGCTGGCCTGGTCGATCAGCGCCTCGCCCTTGGCGCGGGCGTCGGCGATCACTGGCGCAGCGGCGTTGGCGATCTTCTCGCGATTGCGCCAGGCCAACACGCCCGCCACCCCCACGACGGCGGCGCCGATCCAGATGAAGGGGTTTTTCGGCACGTACTTCAGCGCCGGGGCCAGGGCGCCGGCCTGCTTCATCTGGCCGCGGTTCAGCGGCAGGCGGTATTGGTCGAGGGTGTCGGGACGATCGGTCATGGCGGTCTCCGGGGCCCTGGCGTCGCCATCACAACCCCTTGCCCGCCAAGCTGTTCCCGCCCCCCGTTTCGGCGCCGCGGTCCAATCACAAAAGATTCAACACCCTGCGGACTCGACCAGGGGGTGGCTCAGCTTGAGTCCGATTCTCAAATCAGATTAACGATTCGAGCGATGGAGAGGCGTCCATTAACCGGTCTTAAAGGACGGTAGGGCAGGTTAACGCCCGATCCGTTCGGCGGATTCACCAGAATTCGCAGGGCTGCTGGGGACGCGGGTAGGAGAGGCGAATGCGCGTATTGTTGATCGAGGACGACAGCGCGACCGCGCAGAGCATCGAGTTGATGCTGAAGTCGGAGGGCTTCAACGTCTATACAACCGATCTCGGCGAGGAAGGCGTGGATCTGGGGAAGATCTACGACTACGACCTGATCCTCCTGGACCTGAATCTGCCGGACATGAGCGGCATGGACGTCCTGCGGACGCTGCGGGTCGGCAAGATCAATACTCCGATCATGATCCTGTCGGGCACGGCCGAGATCGAGACGAAGGTTAAGACCTTCTCCGGCGGCGCCGACGACTACATGACCAAGCCGTTCCATAAGGACGAACTGGTCGCCCGCATCCACGCTGTCGTGCGCCGTTCCAAGGGCCACGCCCAGTCGGTGATCAAGACCGGCGACATCGTCGTCAACCTTGACGCCAAGACCGTGGAAGTGAACGGCATCCGCGTGCATCTGACCGGCAAGGAATACCAGATGCTGGAGCTGCTCTCGCTGCGCAAGGGCACGACGCTCACCAAGGAAATGTTCCTGAACCACCTCTACGGCGGCATGGACGAGCCCGAGCTGAAGATCATCGACGTCTTCATCTGCAAGCTGCGCAAGAAGCTGGCGGCTGCGGCCGACGGCAAGCACCACATCGAGACCGTCTGGGGCCGCGGCTATGTGCTGCGCGACCCGATGGAAGGCGCCGTCGCCGCCTGATCGGCGCGGCATCGCACCTCACGAGACGCCCGCCCTCCCGGCGGGCGTTTTCGTTTTTGGCGACGCGGGGTAGCGTCCTCCCAAAGCGTACGGGAGGGACGGCATGGGGCGATTGCTGGCGCTGCTGGCGGCTCTCGTCGTAGGCAGCTGGATCGCGTTCACCAACGAGAAGCTGCCGGAGTCCCTGCCGGTCAGCACGCCGGCCACCGAGTTCGCCGGTGAGCGCGCCTTCGCCGACGTCAACTTCATGGGCCCCGTGCCCCACCCGATCGGCTCGCCCGCCAACGCCGCCGTGCGCGACGCCATCGTCGGGCGCATGCTGCTGCTGGGCCTCAATCCGCAGGTGCGGCCGGGCGTAGGCGTCCTGCAGTCCAAGCGGGCGCGCGGCTCGCTGATCGCCGCGCCCGTGGAGAATATCGTCGGCGTCCTGCCCGGCCGTGACCGCAACGCCCCCGCCATCGCCCTGATGGCCCACTACGACAGCGTGCCGGGATCGCCAGGCGCCGCGGACGACATCATCGGCGTGGCCAGCGCCCTGGAGACCATCCGCGCCATCAAGGCCCGCGGCGTCCCGGCCCGCGACGTGATGGTGGTGATCACCGACGGGGAGGAGGCGGGCCTCCTGGGCGCCAACGCCTTCTTCCGCCGCGACCCGCTGTCGCGCCGCATCGGCCTGGTCTTCAACATGGAGGCCCGCGGCTCGGCCGGCCGCGCCCAGATGTTCCAGACCAGCCCTCAGAACGGCGGGCTGATCGACCTCTTCCAGCGGACGGCGCGCAAGCCCTCGTCCTCGTCGCTGGCGGTGCTGGTCTACGAGAAGATGCCCAACGACACCGACCTGACCGAGACGCTGAAGGCGGGGATCGCGGGACTGAACTACGCCATCATCGGCAGCCAGTTCGACTACCACAGCCCCACCGCCACGCCGGAGAACCTCGACCGCGGCTCGCTGCAGGACATGGGAACCCAGGTGCTGGCCGCCGCGGGCGCCGCGGCCTTCGCGCCGCAGCTGCCCGCGCGGGCGCCCTTGCTCGTCTATTCCAACCTCTTCGGCGATGTGCTGATCGCCTATCCGGCCTGGGTGGGCTGGGTGATCATCGTCGCGGCCGCCCTGCTCCTGGCCTTCGCCGTGCGGCGTGCGCGGCTGGCCGGCGAGTTCCCCGCCGCCGACATCCTGCGCGGCATGGGCGCGCTGGCCTTCGGCGCCCTGGGCGCGGCGGCGGTGCTGGAGTTCGCCCGGCGGCTGACCGGCGCCTCCTTCGGCTACCTCGAACAGCGGTTCCTGCTGGCCCAGTCGCTGCGCTGGGAGTGGGCGGTGATGCTGATCGCCCTGGGCTTCCTGATGATCTCCGCCGAGGAGTTGGCGCAGAAGCAGCGCCGCTGGGTGGCCCTGGTGCCGCTGGCGGCGGGGCTGGCTTGTTCGGCGTTCGGCGAGTTCGACATGATCGGCGCGGTCTGCGGCGTGCTGGCGGCCGCGATCGGCATCTTCGCCTATGGCCGCGAGACCAGCCGCAAGGGCGCCTGGGCCGGCGCCCTGCTCCTCGGCCTGATCGTCACCGTCCTGCTCCAGGCGCTGGCGCCCGGCGCCGCCTATGTGGTGGCTTGGCCGCTGCTGGTCGGGACCCTGGGCGCGGCGGCGACGGCGCTGGGCGCGCGTCGTGGGATGATCGCCTTCTCGGTGCTCATGGCGCTGGCCGCCATCAGCCTGGGCTGGCAGGGCGGGCTCTCGCACTTCGCCTTCGAGGCGCTGGACCTTGTGCCGATCTTCGCCCTGCCGATGGTGACGGCCGGCCTCGTCCTCTGGCCCCTGGCCCAGCCGGAGCCGGGCCTGACCCCCGCGCGCTACGTGGGCATCGGGCTGCTGGTCGGGGGCCTGGCGCTGACCCTGATCGTGCGCTCGGCCGACCCCTGGAGCCCGCGCTACCCCGACATCAGCTACATCGGCTACACGGTCGACCAGGATATCGGCAAAGCCTGGCGCTTCTCCCCGCCGGAGACCTCCAGCGGCTGGGACGAGCAGGCCCTGCGCGGCGATGGCGGCCAGGTGGCCACCCTCACCCATTGGTCCTGGCGCAAGCCCATGCTGGCCGCGCCCGCCAGGGTCGTCACCGTCCCGCCGCCGGCCATCGACCTTGCCCGCACGGCCGCCGGCGGCCTGGCCCTCACCGCCGCCGCGCCGCCCGGCGCGCGGGTGCTGAACCTGCAGCTGCGGGCCAGCACGGTTGCACGGATCACCGCGGTGGCGGGCGTGGCGGACGACCTCGCCCTGCCGCCCGGCCAGTGGGTGCGGGTGCGCTGGATGGCGTCCAAGGGGCCGCTGGCCCTGGCGCTGCAGGCGGCTGGGCCCGGCCGTCTGGACGTCCGCTACGTGGCGGCCTTCGACGACTGGCCCAGGGACGTGGCCGCCCTGCCCCAGCGGCCGACGGACATCATGCCCTGGGACGACTCCGATTCCACCTTCGTGGCCGGGACCCGCGCCTACGCTTGGTGATCGCGGCTGAACCGGTTATCCGGTTGGGCATGAGCGGCGTGACGATCTACCACAATCCCGGCTGTGGCACCTCTCGGAACACCCTGGCCCTCCTGCGCGAAAAGGGGGTCGAGCCGACGGTGGTCGAATATGTGAAGGCGGGCTGGACCAAGCCCCAGCTCGAGGCCCTGCTGCAGCAGATGGGCTGCGGCGCCCACGACATCCTGCGCGTGCGCGGCACCAACGCGGAAGAGCTGGGCCTGACGGCGCCCGGGGTCTCTGACGAGGCCCTGATCGCGGCGATGATCATCGAGCCGATCCTGGTCAACCGCCCGATCGTGGTCACCCCCAAGGGCGCCGCCCTATGCCGCCCGGCGGAGCTGGTGCTGGGCCTGCTCTGATGGCGCAGTTCGCCCGGCGCGAGGCGATAGCGGCCTTCCTGAAGGGCCACATCGACGGGTGGACCGAGACGCCGTCGGCGGACGACCTGTTCCACATGCTCAACGCCCTCTCCCGCTGGCGCTCGAACATGCTGGCGCGAACCTACGTCGCACGCGAAGGCGCCAAGATCCTGCAGGGCCCGTTCGCCGGCATGGCCTATGTGGACCACCCGATCGAGGGCGCCCTGATGCCCCGCCTGCTGGGCGCCTATGAGTCCGAGCTTCACCCCCACTTCGAAGCCATCTGCCCGCAGGTGGACTGCGTGATCGATGTGGGGTGCGCCGAGGGCTACTACGCGGTCGGCCTGGCCCACCGCTGGCCGAACCTCACCGTCTATGCCCACGACATCCTGGAGAGCGCCCAGGTGGCCTGCGCCGAATTGGCGGCGCGCAATGGCGTCAGCGCGCGGGTGGTTGTCGGCGGCGAGATGCAGCCTGAGGATTTCCAGGCCTATGCGGGGCGCCGGACCCTGGTGCTGGTGGACGCCGAGGGCGCCGAGGTCGACATCCTGCAGCCCGATCGCGCGCCGGCGCTCGCCTACATGGACATCATCGTCGAGACCCACGACGGCCTGCGGACGGGCGCCCTGGAGACCGTACGAAGCCGATTTGCGGCGACCCACGACATCGTCAGGGTCGAACAGCAGCCGAAAGACCTGCAGATCCCCTGGTGGCTGCAGGAGCTGTCGCACCTGGACCAGCTGCTGGCGGTCTGGGAGTGGCGCTATTCGCCCACGCCCTGGCTGGTGATGCGGCCCAAATCCGCCGCCTGAGCGCGGGCCGTCGAATTCGGATTTGCGGTACGGCCTGGCGGCGCCAAGATGCCGGCCGGACGGGCGCGCCAGACGCCCGCGATCTTGGAGGATCCCGGCATGGCGGACGATCTCGCCCTCGCGCCCCTGATGCGCACCGACCCGGTCAGCACATCCAACGGTCCCGTCCGCGGTTACCGCGAGGACGGCCTGCAGGTGTTCAAGGGCCTGCGCTATGGCGCCCCGCCGACCGGGCTCGAGCGCTTCAAGCCGCCGCGTCCGCCAGAGCCCTGGACCGCGCCCGCTGACGCCGTCGCCTATGGCGCGCCGGCGATCCAGTCGGGCCTGGGCCCGGGGGAGCGCGGTTCCTCGGTCGGCGATCCGCCCGCTCCTGGGGAGCCCGACTGCTCGGAGGACTGCCTCTTCCTGAACGTCTGGACGCCCGGATTGGACCCGGCCCGGCGGCCGGTCATGGTCTGGCTGCACGGCGGCGGCTTCGCCAACGGCTCCGGCGGCGCGGCCATGTACGACGGCGGCGCCCTCGCCCGCCGCGGCGAGGTGGTCACCGTGACCGTCAACCACCGCCTGAACGTCTTCGGCTACCTGCACCTGGCGGAGGCCTTCGGGCCGGACTACGCCCAGTCGGGCGTCGCCGGCATGCTGGACATCGTCCAGGCGCTCGAGTGGGTGCGCGACAATATCGAGGCGTTCGGCGGCGACCCGGACAACGTCACCATCTTCGGCGAGAGCGGCGGCGGCTGGAAGGTCAGCCTCTTGCTGGCCATGCCGTCCGCCCGCGGCCTCTTCCACAAGGCGGCGATCCAGAGCGGCCCCGGCCTCACGGCCAAACCCCCTGAGGCGGCGGCGAAGACCACCCGGGCGTTGCTTGAGGCCCTGGGCGTCACGACCCCCGAGGCCCTGGCCGCCGTGCCCACCGCGGTGCTGTCGAAGGCCAGCGTCGCCGTGCCGGGCGAGATCATGCGCCTCTACACCCCCGTGCGGGACGGCGTCGCGATCCCCCGCGATCCGTTCGAGCCCGACGCCGCGGCGCTGAACGCCGACGTGCCCGTGCTGATCGGCACCAACAAGGACGAGACCACACTCTTCCTGCTGGGCCACCCGCGGTTCGGCCACTTCACGGACGAGGACGTGGCGAAGCTGGCGCGGGACGCGGCGGGGGAGAAGGCCGAGGCGCTGCTGGCCGCCTTGCGCGAGGCCTACCCCGACTATTCGCCCACCCACCTCGGCGCCGCCTGCCAGACCGCCGCCGGCATGTGGATCGGCTCGGTCCGCCTGGCCGAGCGCAAGGCCGCGCTGGGGGCCGCCCCGGCCTATATGTACATGCTGACCTGGGAGACACCGGTGGCGAAGGGCCGGCTGCGCAGCCCGCACGCGGTCGAGATCCCGCTGGTCTTCGACAATGTCGAGAAAGCCCGCAACTTCGTCGGCCGCGGCGACGAGCCCCAGAAGGTGGCCGACCAGATGAGCGAGGCCTGGCTGGCCTTCGCCCGCACCGGCGATCCAGGCTGGCCCGCCTACGAGCCGACCCACCGGACGACGAAGATGTTCGACCTGGAGAGCCGGATCGAGGACGACCCGCTCCGCGAAGTGCGGGCTGTCCTGAACTAGCCCTTCCCTTCCCACGCGGTGGGAAGGGGGGACCGCGGCCTGGCGAACCTTACGCGTCGAAGACGATCACCGAGCGGGCGACCGCGCCGGTCTTCATCTCCTCGAACGCCTCGTTGACCTGCTCCAGCTTGATGCGGCGCGAGACCATGTCGTCCAGGTGCAGCTTGCCGGCCATGTAGGCGTCGACCAGCCGGGGCATGTCCACCGGGAAGCGGTTGGAACCCATCAGCGAGCCCTGGATACGCTTTTCGCCCAGGAAGGCCGCGCCCATCAGGCTGATGGTCTGGCCCACCGGGATCATGCCGATCACATTGGCCGTGCCGCCGCGGCGCAGCATGTTGAAGGCCTGCTCGGCCGTCTTGGCCAGGCCGATCGCCTCAAAGCTGTGCTGCACGCCGCCGGAGGTCAGGTCCATGACCTGCTTCACCACGTCGTCGCCGCCCAGCAGGAAGTCGGTGGCCCCCATGGACTTGGCGAGGTTCTCCTTACCGGCCGCCATGTCGATGGCGATGATCCGCCCGGCGCCGGCCATGGCCGCGCCGTTGATCGCCGCCAGACCCACGCCGCCGCAGCCGATCACGGCCACGCTGTCGCCCGGCCGCACGTTGGAGGTGTGGATCACCGCGCCGACGCCGGTCATCACGCCGCAGCCGATCAGGGCGGCGCGGTCCAGCGGCATGTCCTTGCGGATGGCCACGCACGCGTGCTCGTGGATCAGCATCTGCTCGGCGAAGCTGGAGAGGTTCAGGTACTGCACCATCGGCCCCTTGGCCGAGGTGATCCGCGGTTCGGCGTCCGGGCCGCGCTTGGTGTCGGGCGACACGCACAGGCTCATGTGACCGGTCAGGCAGTGCTCGCAGTGGCCGCAGAAGGCCGACAGGCAGGTGATCACATGGTCGCCCACCTTCACCGTGCGCACCTCGGACCCGATCGCCTCGACGACGCCGGCGCTCTCGTGGCCCAGCACGGCCGGCAGCGGGTGGGGATACTTGCCCTCCACGAAGTGCAGGTCGGAGTGGCAGACGCCGGCGGCGGCGGTGCGGATCAGCACCTCGTGCGGGCCCGGCTTGGAGATCTGCACATCCTCGATCAGAAGCGGCTTGCCCACCTCACGCAGCACAGCAGCCTTCATCGCGTCTTCCCCTGTTCCTCGTTGGATTTGGCAAGAGACTTATCGTCGTTCAGATGGGCGTGGGAAGCCCCTATCCGCCGCAAATCGCATCGCGCCTCGACAAGGCCGCAACGGGCTTTCATCTAGGGGCCATGGACGCCGCCCCCGTCGCCAAGGCCGTCACGCCGCTGGACGTGTTCTTCGCGTTCCTGAAGCAGGGGCTGACAGCGTTCGGCGGGCCGGTGGCGCACATCGGCTACTTCCGGCGCGAGTTCGTGGAGCGGCGCGGCTGGATCTCCGAGGCCGCCTTCGCCGACCTCTTGGCGCTGTGCCACTTCCTGCCGGGGCCGGCGTCCAGCCAGATGGGCATGGCCATCGGCCTGCGGCAGGCGGGCCTGGCCGGCGCCCTGGCGGCGTTCGCCGGCTTCACCCTGCCGGCCGCGGTGGCGATGCTGGCCTTCGCGGAGTTCGCGCCGGGCCTGCGCGGCCTGATCGGCGACGGCTGGATGCACGGGCTGCAGGTGGCGGCCGCGGCCGTGGTGGCCCAGGCGGTGGTGCAGATGGCCCGCACCTTGGCGCGCGGGCCGATCCGGGCCGGCATCGCCATCGGCGCGGCGGCCGGCCTCTTCCTCGTGCGCGACTCCGCGGCGGCCCAGGTGGCGGCGCTGGCGGTGGGCGGCGCGTTCGGCCTGGCGCTGCTGCGCGAGGAGCCCTCGCCCCCGTCCGACACGGCGGACGCCGCGCCCACCGTCGACCGCGACAGCGCCCTGATCGCCCTCGGCCTCTTCGCGGCGCTGCTGGTCGCCCTGCCCTTCCTGGCCGGATGGCTGCGCAATCCGGGCCTGGGCCTGGCTAGCGTGTTCTACCGGATCGGCGCCCTGGTGTTCGGCGGCGGCCATGTGGTGCTGCCGCTGATGGAGCGTGAAGTGGTGGCCCGCGGCTGGCTGGACCAGGATACCTTCCTGGCCGGCTATGGGTTCGTGCAGGCCTTGCCCGGGCCGCTGTTCAGCGTCTCGGCCTATGTGGGCGCGACCCAGTCCTACGGGCCCATGGGGGTGACGGGCGGGCTGATCGCCCTGTTCGCGATCTTCCTGCCCAGCCTGCTGCTGGTGATCGGCGTGCTGCCGTTCTGGGACCAGCTGAAGCGGGAGGGCTGGGCGCGGGGCCTGGTGGCCGGCGTCGGCGCAACCGTCGTGGGCGTGCTGGCCGCGGCGCTGTGGGACCCGGTGCTGATGACCGCCGTCCACCGCCGGGCCGACTGGGCCCTGGTGGCGGCCGCCTTCATCTTCCTGCAGATCGCCAAGGCGCCGCCGTGGCTGGTGGTCCTGGGCTTCGCCGGCGCGACCGGATTCTTCCTGCCGCAGTCGATCTAGCTGGGGTCCGCTACGCCGCCGCGGGCGGGTTCGACGGCGCGGCCTTCGGCAGCTTCGGGGCCCACAGCTGCGGCAGCTTGGGCCAGCGGAAGGTCCAGGCCGGCTCGTGCCGCGGGATGCAGCTCTCCAGGGCGTTCAGCAGCACCTCGACGGGCCCGTCGTTCAGGAAGTGGTTGGCGCCCTCGGTGCGCACCACGCGGATCGGCCGGCGGGTAACCGTCTCGGCGGCCAGTTGCTCGGCCGCCTCCAGGGGCGCGAAGTCGTCCTGGTCGCCGTGGATCATGTGGATCGGGATGTTCAGCCGGGCCAGGGCGCGCTTGGCGTGGCGCAGCTGGGGCTTCTGGCCGGTGACCTCGATCACCGCATGGCGCAGGTCGCGCGGGATCACCTTCAAGGCCCGCGAGCCCACGTCCAGCAGCCACTTGGCGGTGGGGCCCGCCTCGCCGAAGAAGCCGGAGAGCAGCACCAGGCCCGCCACCTTGCCGGGGTTCTGGTCGGCCATGATCGAGGCGATGGCCGCGCCATAGCTCTGGCCCACCAGCAGCACCTTCTGGCGCGGCGCGGCGTTCAGCACCGGGGCCAGGGCCTCGGCCTGCACGCGGATGTCGGTGACAGGATGCAGCGGCTCGGAGCCCGCATAGCCCGGCCGGTCCACCACGATCATCTCGCGGTCCGGCGGCAGCTCGCTGAGGGTCTCGGCCCAGTATTCGGCCCAGGACGGCGCTCCGGTGATCACCACGATCTTCCAGGGGGCCGGCGTCGCGCGCGGGGTCTCCAGCGCCGAGATGCGCCAGCCGTGGCCGCCACCCGCCATGAAGCTGGTGCGCCGCACCACATTTTCGGGGAACCGCGCCTCTGTCGGCACATGCTCGGACCGGCCGTGGACCGCCGCCTCGACGGCCGCCCAACCCATCGCCAGTAGGCCCTTGGGCCGCTTCCTTGGCACGTGCGCAACTCCAGTCTCTTACATCATGACGTGGAGGCACTAACGCACCGTTCAAGGCGGGGTTCTGTTAGCTTTTGGTCATGACTGTGATGCTGTTGCAGAAATGGCGAGCTTCTCGCGCAACTCTCGTTTCAGAACCTTTCCGGTAGGCCCCAGCGGCAGTTCGTCGACGATGCGGACCTCGTCCGGCGTCCACCACTTGGCCACCCGTTCGGCCACATGCGCCTTGAGCGCCTCCGGCTCGGCCGTACGGCCCGGGCGCAGGGTCACCAGCAACAGGGGCCGCTCGTCCCACTTCGGGTGCGGCACCCCGATCGCCGCCGCCATGGCGACCGCCGGGTGCGAGCAGACCGCGTCCTCCAGGTCCAGGGTGGAGATCCATTCGCCGCCCGACTTGATCACGTCCTTGGCGCGGTCGGTCAGGCGCAGGTAGCCCTCCGCGTCGATCGTGGCGATGTCGCCGGTGTCGAACCAGCCATCGTCGGTGAAGGCGGCGGCCCCGTCCTGCTTGAAATAGGCCGAGCTGACCCAGGGCCCGCGCACCTGCAGCGCGCCCGAGCTCCTGCCGTCGCGCGGCAGCTCGCGGCCGTCCTCGCCGAGGATGCGCAGCTCCACGCCCCAGAGGCCGCGACCCTGCTTCAGCTTGCGTTGCAGGGTCTCGCCTTCGGTCTCGCCGCCGTGGGCGGGCAGCGGCGTGTTGATCACGCCCAGGGGCGAGGTCTCGGTCATGCCCCAGATCTGGCGCACCTGGCCGCCCAGGCGCTGTTCGATGCGCGAGATCAGCGCCGCCGTCGGCGCCGAGCCGCCGATGGCGATCGTGCGCACGGAGGTCAGCGTCCCGCCGGTCTGGTCCAGGTGGTCCGCCACGCCCACCCAGATGGTCGGCACGCCCAGGAGGAAGCTCACCTCTTCCTTCTCGATCAGCTCGCACACCGCGGGCCCGTCCAGCTGGCGGCCCGGCAGCACCAGCTTGGCGCCCACCAGCGGGGCGGCGTAGGGCGTGCACCAGGCGTTGGCGTGGTACATCTGGGCGCAGGGCAGCACCACGTCGCGGGCCGAGAGGTCGAAGGCGTCGGGCAGGGCCAGGGCCAGGGCGTGCAGCACCGTCGAGCGGTGGCCGTAGAGCACCCCCTTCGGATTGCCCGTGGTGCCGGAGGTGTAGCAGAGGCCCGAGGCCTGCCGCTCGTCCAGCTCCGGCCAGTCGAAGTCGTCGGTCTCGGCGGCGATGAGGTCCTCGTAGACCAGCACGCCGTCGGGTGCGTGGCGCCGGTCGGTCATGGCCACCAGGGTCTTCACCGAGGCGATGCGCGGGGCCAGCTGCGCCACCTGTTCGGAGAAGGTGATGTCGAAGAAGAGGACGCTGTCCTCGGCGTGTCGCGCCACCCAGACGATCTGGTCGTCGTGCAGGCGCGGGTTGATGGTGTGCAGCACCGCGCCGATCCCGGTGACCGCGAAATAGAGCTCGAAGTGGCGGTGGGTGCTCCAGGCCAGGGTCGCCACCCGGTCCCCCGGCTTCACGCCCAGGGCCAGCAGGGCCTTGGCCATCTTCTTCACCCGGCTGAGCGCATCGGCATAGCCGTAGCGGTGGATCGGCCCCTCGACACTGCGGCTCACCACCTCGCGCTCGCCATGGTAGCGGGCCGCGTGCTCCAGGATCGACGGCAGGGTCAGCGGGCGGTCCATCATGAGGGCGAGCATCGGGGCGGGTATCCTCTCGTCGTGGGGCCAAGGCTAGCGCATCGCCGCTGGCGTGCTTAGCCTTTGCGCAGCCGGGAGACCGCCATGCCGAAGATCGACATCGCCGCCGTGCCGGAACACCGCGGCTGCGGCTACCCCCCGCCGTTCGACGCGCCCTGCGCCGAGCGGGTGCGCCAGCGGCTGGGGAACGCGGCCGGGCTCCAGGACTTCGGCGTCAACCTGATGCGCCTGCCGCCGGGCGGCTGGTCCAGCCAGCGCCACTGGCACAGCCACGAGGACGAGTTCGTCTATGTGCTGGCCGGCGAGCTCGTCCTGGTCGAGGACGGTGGCGAGACGGTGCTGCGGGCCGGAGACGCCGCCGCCTTCCCCAAGGGGTCCGGAAACGGTCACCACATGATCAACCGCTCGAACACGACGGCGGTCTATCTCGAGGTCGGCTCGCGCGATCCGCACGACCTCACCACCTGCTCCGACATCGACATGATGAGCGCCGCCGCCGACGGGCGGTTCGTGCACAAGGACGGCTCGGCCTACTAGCTGCGGCGGCGGACCCGCCTCAGCGCAGGCGGCGGGCCTCGGCCGTGGCCGCGTCCAGCTTGTGGATGCGCTCCTCGTAGAGCTGGGCCAGGCGGTCGGGGTCGGAGACCTCGTTGCGCCCATCGCGCCAGGCCAACTGGTGCTCGCGCAGGAGCGCGCGGTCCTCATGGGCGTCCAGAGCGCGGGCGTAGGCCTGGCGCAGCTCGCGCTGCAGGCGCTGCAGACGCGGATCCTGGCAGATCGTCCGGTCGGCCGGGGTCGTCGCCGCGGCGCAGTCGCCGGCGGTCGCAGCCGTCGGGGCAGGCTCCGCCACGGGAGCCTCCGGGGCCGGCGCAGGCTGGGCTGCGACAGGCGGCGCGGGCGCCGCGGCAGGCGCGGTTTCCGCCGCCATCTCGGCCGCGGTCGGAGGCGGCGGCGGCGCCGGGAGTTCGGGCGCGGCCTCGGGGATCGGCGTGGGCGTCGTCACCGCGGCCACAGGCATCGATGGCGGCAGGGCGGTGGCGACCGGCAGCGGCGCGGGGGCCGGAGACGGCGTCGGCCAGACCTCCTGGCTGACACCCAGTCCGACGACGACGCCGACGGCGACGCCCGCGATGAAGCCCGCGGCGGCCCAGCGCGAGCGCCGCGGCGTCCGGTCCGAAGGCGCCGCGCGCTCGGGCTTGGGCTTGGGCGCTCGGACCGGGCGCGGCTCGCGGGGGGGCTTGGCCTTGCGAGCGGCCTTGGCCTTGCGGGCTGGCCCCGCCACGGGCTCCAGCGTCAGCGGCGGCTCTGCGTCGACCTCGGCTTCGGTCTCCACCGCCGGCTCGTCCCAGGACGCCTCCGGGGCGGCCGGCTCGGCCGCGTGCAGCTCCGGCGGCGCTTCATCCTCGTCCACCGCCACCGGGTCGCCCAGGTCCAGGGCGATCACCCGCGGCTCGCCCCCGCGCCGCGACGCGGCGAACAGGCTCGGCCCGGTGCGATGTTCGCGCTGCTCGCGGCGCGCGGCCATTTCCTGGAGGATCTGATACGACAGCGCCGCCTGCCCGCGGCGGCGGCTGGAGTCGAGCAGTCGGCGAAGCTCCTGCCCGCCCAGGGTAGAGAGATCGACTTGCGGCATCTGTGGCGTCTCGGGCGCTAACTCAACATGACTCGCCGGCGCCCGTCACCTCACCAGCAGGACGACTATTACGCGCGGCCGGGGCATTGTGAACATCAATCATGTCAGATCCGCCCCAGGGCGGATCAGCGCAGGCGCCCGGCGTAGGCGAAGAGCAGGCCCAGCCACGGGTGGGCCGCCGCGACGCTGAACCGGTAGGTCCCGT
The DNA here is from genome assembly GCA_019510435.1 of Caulobacterales bacterium. GTDB lineage: Bacteria > Pseudomonadota > Alphaproteobacteria > Caulobacterales > Caulobacteraceae > Phenylobacterium. The sequence goes on from JAEKKJ010000009.1 coordinate 393,848, forward strand.
CCCGTTCGAAGGCGCGGGCCCGGAGGCGCGGCGCGAGGCCGAGGGGCAGTGGCAGCGCGCCGAGGCGCCAGCCCACGAACCGCCAGCTGAAGCCGGCCAGCCGCGGCTCAGCCTCGAAGGTGAAGCCGAGCGGCCCGAACCGTTCCTCGAACTGCCCCATCTCGCGGCCGGCGCCGAGGCGGGAGGCGAAGGCGCTGTCGCCGAACGCCCGCGTCCAGGTCTCGCCACGGCCGCCCGGCGCCACCGTCACCCGCAGCTGCGGATAGGCGCCGGGCTGCGGCAGGCCCAGCAGCCGGCGCACCAGCGCCACCGGGACGGTGCGCGAACCACGGGCCCGCCCCCGACCCTCGTAGGTCGCGCGGCCTTGCGCGCCATGGATCCGGCGCAGCTCGGGCGGCAGGCGGTCGAAGGCCTCCCCCAGCGCGCGGCGGAAGAGGACCGTTTCATCCTCGGCCACGCTCAGGGTCTCGGTGGCGAAGGCGGGCCCCACCAACTCGCGCGCGATCTGGTCCAGCCGCAGGAGGCCCACGCAGGCGCAGGCGCCGCGCGCCGCGATCTCGCCCGCCAGCAGCCCGCGCAGCACCGCCGCAGCCGCCGCCACCGGCGTGTCGGGTCCCCGGTTTGGCCGCCGCCGCCAGCGACCAGCGCGCGCGCCGGGCCCGCCCCTGCCCGTCCCGGCCGCGCGCGAGAACCACCATGCCACCCCGGTCCGAGCCCAGGCCGGCGACCAGGCCCGCGGCGGCGCGCAGGGGCTCGGCGAGGGGCGTGAGGTCCCGCAGCAGCCGCAGGCGCACCAGGCCGCCCAGCAGCCACAAGCCGAGGTTCAGGGGCCCCTGCTCCAGCCCGGCCAGGAACAGGGCCTCGCGCCGGACGGCGAACCGCTGCGGGATCAGGTCGAGGTCCGGGGTCTCGCACAGCGCCACCGACCGCCGCCCGAGCCGCGGGATGTAGATGCGCCGCAGGCCGCTCCAGCCCGGCCACACGGTCCAGGCGCCGCCCGTGAACACGCGCACCGGCCGTCCGACATAGGAGAGGATCGCCCGCACCACCGAGCGCCCGCGCGGCGCCCGCGCGCCGGGCGAGATGGCCACCTGCACCTCGTCGACCGCCGACCAGCCGGCGGTGATCGCCTCCAGGACGGCATTGGAGAGCGCCGGGGTCGAACTCGCCCCGGTGACCGCCAGCACCCCCGCTGCGCGTGCGGCGCAATCCAGCGCGGCCGGGAAGGTCGCCACGAAATCGCGGCCGTCGGCGATGTCCACATAGTGCGCGCCGGCGGCGATGGCCGCGCGGGCCAGGCGCAGGTCGCTCGCCTGGAACGACCCGGCGACATCAACCACCGCCCAGGGGCGCAGCGCGCTGAGGTCCGGCGCCTCGCGGTCGAAGACGGCGACCTCTGGCGGGCCGGGCAGGCTCGCCGCCATCGCCTGGAGCGGCTGAATGCGGCGCGCCGCGAGCACCAGCTCCACCCCGTCCCACGACGCGATCATCCGGGCCAGCCGCGCCCCGAACGCGCCGGTGGCGCCCACCAGGACGATGCGGCGGCTCATGCCCAGTCCGGCGTCCAGTCCGGGGGCGGATCCAGGACGAAGCGCGCCCGCTGCGCCGGCGTCGGAACCATGCAGGCGTCACGCTTGCCCAACAGCCGGTAGCGGTTGCGCGCCAACAGGCCGTAGGCGCCGTCCCGCCACCGCTTCGGCACGATCCGGAGCATCGCCAAGGCCGACCACGGCGGCCCCAGCCGCCGCGCCAGCGCCAGCACCGCATCGGACGACTCCAGCGCCCGCCCGCGGTCGAAATAGAGGAAGCTGGCCGGGTTCTGCAGGTCCAGGCCGTAGCGCCGGGCGATGGCCTGGCCGAACGGCGACTGCAGCGGCGTGAAGCGCAGCACACCCCGGCGGTCCAGGCGCAGGGCGATCCGCACCGAGCCGGAGCAGAAGTTGCAGACCCCGTCGAACAGCCAAAGGCCGTCCAGCTCCGGGCTCACGCCGCCATCCGCGCCTTGAAGACGCCATCCGGCAGGCGCGCGGCGCGGGTCGGGTGGATGAAGAAATAGTCCTTCCACGGCAGGCCCTCGACCAGGGTCGTGCGCTCCTCCAGCCGGTCGCCGTTGAGGGCGAACATGCGGTAGCCGAGGGTCCGGAACAGCTCCAGCACCGCCTCGCCGGAAGCGCCGAAGCGGGCCTGCAGCATGTCCGGGTGGATCTCGAGCAGGACGTGCGGGCGGTCGCGGTCGAGGATGGTGAGCGCCCCGGTCAGGGCCTTCAGCTCGGCGCCCTCGATGTCCATGCGGATGAAGTCCACCCGCTCGACGCCGCGCTCGGCGCAGAAGGCGTCCAGGGTGACCACGGGCGTGGGCTGGACCTCCATCCCGGTGTCCTCAAGGTCCGGGCGGGCGGCGCCGTTGGGTCGGGTCTCGGCGACATAGGCGTAGGCGCGGCCCATGCGGCCGGAGGTCTTCTTCGGGGTGACCAGCAGGAGTTCGCCCGGCTTGTCGGCCACCGCCGCGTGGATCGGCGTCACCTGCTTGGTGAGGCCATGCCAGGCCATGCAGGTGCGCAGCACCTCGAAGGCGAAGGCCGAGGGCTCGAAGGCCCAGATTCGCGCCTTGGGCGCCACCTGGGTCATCACATAGGAATGGCGGCCGTCGCTGGCGCCCACGTGCAGGCACACCGGCGCGCCCGAGAGCAGGTCGGCGATGTACGGCGTCTCGGGCTCATGCTTGGCCCAGGTCTTGTTCCGCCGCCAGGCGCGGAACGCGTGACCCAGCACGCGTAGCGAAGGCATCCAATCTCCCATCCGCCCCCAGCGGCCGGCGCCCCTTAGGCCGCGTCGCGCACCACCGTCATCATGTAGTTCACGTCCGTGTCGGTCGATTCCGTCCATCGGCCGGTGAGCGGGTTGAATACGACGCCGAACGGGCCGTCCACAACGACGGGTTCTTGCGCCAGGAAGTCGCGGATCTGGTCGGGCTTCAGGAACTTCGTCCAGTCGTGGGTGCCGGCCGGCAGCCAGCGCAGGACATATTCCGCGCCGACCTTGGCCAGGGCCAGGGCCTTCAGGGTGCGGTTCAGGGTGGCGACGATCATCAGGCCGCCCGGCTTCAGGAGGCCGGCGCAGGTGCGCAGGTAGTCGCCCGGGTCGGCCACGTGCTCGATCACCTCCATGTTGAGGATCACGTCGAACGGCGGCTCGCCGGCCTCGACCAGGGCCTCGGCGGTGGAGGCCCGGTAGTCGATGGACAGGCCCTGGGCAGCCGCGTGCGTGGCGGCGGTGGCGATGTTGCGCTCGGAGGCGTCGACGCCGGTCACCGCAAAGCCCAGGCGCGTCATGGGCTCGCTGAGCAGGCCGCCGCCGCAGCCGATGTCCAGCAGGCGCAGGCCCTCGAACGGGCGCCGCTGGGCGCCGTCGCGGCCGAAGCGGTAGAGCGCCTGGTCGCGGATGAAGGCCAGGCGCACCGGGTTGAACTTGTGCAGCGGGGCGAACTTGCCCTTCGGGTCCCACCACTCCGCGGCGATTCGCGAGAAGCGCTCGACCTCGGCGGGATCGATGGAGGAAACGGCCATGGCGGGCGTTCTAGGGCGGATCGCGCGTCATGGGAACGCTGACTGGCCAGCGGCGGAAGGCGTCGCCAGCGGCAGGGGCAAAGCTTGCCTCAACCTGCACGCAAGCTGCGGCGAATACGCAAGATTCTAGGCGTTGCCGTGCGGCCTGCGCCTCGCTAGAAGGCGCAGCCCTTTTCGGCGGCGCAGCAAACGGAACCCCTGCCCTCACATGTCCCGCCTGGTCATGAAATTCGGTGGCACGTCCGTGGCCGACCTGGAGCGCATCCGCCGGGTGGGCCGGCTGGTGGCCGCCGAGGTCGCCGCCGGTCACAAGGTGGCGGTGGTGGTCTCGGCCATGGCCGGCAAGACCAATGAGCTGGTGGCCTGGACCGACGGCGCCGGCGCCGCGGCGCAAGGCCTGCCGGCCTCCGACGACGAATATGACGTGGTGGTGGCCTCCGGCGAGCAGGTGACCGCCGGCCTGCTGGCCATGACCCTGCGCAACATGGGCGTGGCCGCCCGCTCCTGGATGGGCTGGCAGATCCCGATCATCGCCGACGACGCCCACGGCCGCTCGCGCATCGACGACATCCCGCCCGAGAAACTGGGCGCCGCCATGGACGCGGGCGAGGTGGCGGTGATCGCCGGCTTCCAGGGCGTGACCCGCGACGGGCGCATCGCCACTCTGGGCCGCGGCGGCTCGGACACCTCGGCGGTGGCCATCGCCGCGGCGCTGAATGCGCCCTGCGACATCTACACCGACGTGGACGGGGTCTACACCACCGACCCCCGGATCGAATCCAAGGCCCGCAAGCTGGCCAAGATCTCCTACGAGGAGATGCTGGAGATGGCGTCCCTGGGCGCCAAGGTGCTGCAGACCCGCTCGGTCGAGCTCGCCATGGCCTATGGCGTGCCGGTCCGGGTGCTTTCAAGTTTCGTGGAACCGGGCGAAGCGCCAGGTCAGGGCACCATCGTGTGCGACGAGGAGGAGATCGTGGAGAAGCGGATCGTGAGCGGCGTGGCCTACAGCCGCGACGAGGCGAAGATCAGCCTCTTCGGCCTGCCCGACCACCCGGGCGTGTCGTCCAACGTCTTCGGCGCCCTGGCCGATGCGAACGTGAACGTGGACATGATCGTCCAGAGCCACGCGCGCACCGCCGACACCGCCAACATGGAGTTCACCGTCGGCAAGCGCGACGCCCAGCGCGCGGTGGAGATCATCCGTGGCGCGCAGGCGAAGATCGGCTTCGAGGACGTGCGCGTCGATGAGGACGTGGCCAAGGTCTCGGTGATCGGCGTCGGCATGCGCAGCCACACCGGCGTCGCCAAGAGCATGTTCGAGGCCCTGGCCGCCAAGGGCGTGAACATCCAGGTGATCTCGACGTCGGAGATCAAGATCAGCGTGCTGATCGACGCGGCCTATACGGAGCTGGCGGTGCGCGCCCTGCACGCCGCCTACGGGCTGGACCAGCTCTAGGCGCGAGTCGCGTCAGGCGATCTCGCGGCCGTCCAGCGCGCCGCCGGTCTCCCAGGCCAGGATCACGCCGCGCTCGGCCAGGCCCGCCAGCAGGCGGTGGACGTTGATGGCGTTGTCGGCGAACAGCTGGCGCACGCCGGGTTCGGCCAGCATCTCCGGCGCGAGCGTCACGCCGGTGGCCGTGCGCACGCAGCGACCCCGCTCCAGCAGCTGGCCCACGTGGCGGCGCACCGTCTCCGGGGCGAGGCTGAGCTGGCTGGAAAGCGCCGTCAGCGACTGCGTCGGCCGCGCGTCCGGCGCTCCCGCGGCGCGCTTGGCCGCGCCGTCCAGCAGGGCCACGAAGACCAGCGCCGAGATCACATTGCCGGCCTCGCGCATCAGGCCCTCGGAGGTGCGCAGGATGTAGTCCGAGAGCAGCCGCGCCGCGGCGCGCACCGGGATGCTGCCCTCGAGGGAATAGTTCGGCGGCGGCAGGCCCTCGGCCAGGCCCGCGGCCTTGAGGTCGAGATAGAACCGGCGCAGGCGGTCGTGCGCGGCCAGCACGGACTGCAGATAGGCCGGCGAGACCAGGAAGGCCGCCGGCACGACCACGCCGTCGCGGGTGGCCACGCAGGCCCCCGCCTCCACCAGCCGCTTGATCCGCCGCCGCGCTGTCTCGAACGGCAGGCCCAGCGATCCGGCCACCGCATTGATGCTGACCGGCCGCCGCTCGGTGTCCAGCGCCGGCGCATCTAGCTGGCCGTAGCGGGCGCGGGCGGCGGGATCGCGGGTGAGCGGGATGATGTTGGCCTGGTTGATCGCCATGACCAGCAGGGCTTCCAGCGGCTCCAGACCGGCCATGCCGCCGGTGACCTCGTCCAGGAGGAAGGCGAGCGACAGGCGGCCCAGGACCTCTTCCCGGCCGCTCGTCGCCTCCAGGGGCTGAAGGGGCGGATCCATCAAGCAGCATTAACGCTGCGCCGGGGCGAAGCTTCAAGCCTGCCTACGGTGAAGCTCGTTCAGAATCGTCGCCGTTTCAGGCGCGCTGGGCGCTCCCGGTGAGCCGGAACGCGGCCCAGGTCCCGACCAGGGCCAGCGGGATCACCGCGGCGAACACCCAGACCGAGGCGGCCCGGGCGCTGGCGTCTGTGAGGCCCGCTGAGAAGCCGGCGAGGTTCGCGGCGACGCCCGAGATCGCCGCGCCGGCCGCCGCCCCGGTCTGGCGCACCGCGGTGATGGCCGAGGAGCCGATGGCCCGGTCCTCGTCGCTCAGCGCGGCCAGCAACCGGCGGCTCATGAAGGCCCAGGAGAAGCCGAACGCCGCCCCCATCAGCGCCCCACCGGTCAGCACCCAGGCCAGCGGCCCGTCGGCCATGGTGACCGTCAGGATCGCCAGGCTGGCGATCAGGCACAGCGTCCCGAAGCGGATCCAGCGGGCGTCCCAGACCCCGGTGGCGTTGGCCACCGCCATGGCCGCGACCGTCCAGGCCAGCGACTCCGCCCCGATCGCATACCCGGCCCACAGCGGCGTGAAGCCGCGCAGTTGCTGCAGGATCGGCGGACCGTAGATGGCGAAGCCCATGGTGGCGGCCGTCAGCGCGAACATGGCGAAATAGCCCGAGCCACAGACGGTGGAGAGGTCGCCGGCCCGGTGCGGCAGCAGGCGGATGCGCATCTTCGGGTCGATCCAGACCACCAGCGCCAGGATCGCCAGGCCGGCCGACACCAGGCCGATGGACGGCCCAGGCTGCGTCAGCACGTCGGCCACGGCGATCGCGCCCACGCCAACGCCCAGGATGCCGAGCTGGGCCCAGGGGATGCCCGGCCCGCCGTCGCCGCGCACCGCGCGCCCCAGCAGGAGCGGCGCGGCCAGGCTGAACAGCCCCGCCTGGGCCGCGAACAGCCAGAACACGTCGCGCCAGTTCCCGCTCTCCACCACCACGCCGCCGAACAGGGGGCCCAGCAGGGTGGCGACGCCCCAGATGAAGGTCACGCTGGCGAACACCTTGGGGAGGTGGCGCTCGGGGAACAGGAAGGCGATGGCCACCATGGCGAAGCCCGAGATCCAGCCCGAGCCCAGCCCCTGCAGCAGCCGCCCGGCCAGGAACAGGCCGACGTTCGGTGCGGCGGCGCTGATCAGGCAGCCCACGGCCATGATCATCCCCGCCACGGCGGTGGCGCTGCGCAGGCCGAACAGCTCGGAGAGGCGACCGGAACTGGCGCCAGCCAGGATCGCCCCCACCAGGAAGCCCGCTGTCGCCCAGGCGAAGTAGGCGTAGCCGCCGAGATCCGCCCCGACGCTGGGCATGATCGTGGCGGTGACCAGGCTGTCGGCGGCGTTCAGCCAAACGCCCAGGCAGATCACTGCGAACCGCGGCAGTCGGCCCTCGGCCAGCAGGTCGCCCCAGCTGGTGTCCGGAGTCGCCGGCTCGATTTTGACAACCTCGGACATGTCAAATAGCGGTAGACCTGGGCCTTGGATTTTGCAACAAGACAGTTGTCAAATGCACACGCCCACCGAACGCATCCTCCTGCAGCTGAAGACGCGGGGCCCCGCGGAGACCCTCGCGCTGGCCGGCGGGCTGGCGATCAGCCGCCAGGCCGCCCTGCAGCACCTGGAGCGCCTGGTCGCTGCGGGCCTGGTCGAGCATAGCGACGAACGACGCGGGGTGGGACGGCCACGTCGCACCTGGCGCCTGACGGCGGCCGCCCAGGCGCGCTTCCCGGACACCCATGCCCAGCTGACCGTCGAGCTCCTGGACGCCGTGCGCGCGGAGTTCGGCGAGGCGGGCGTGGACCGGCTGATCGCCCGGCGCGAGGCGGCGACGGCGGCGGCCTATCAGACAGCGCTGGCCCCGGCGGGGGACCTTCAGTCCCGCGTCGCGCGGCTGGCCGAGCTTCGGACGGCGGAAGGCTACATGGCCGACTGGACGTCCGACCCTGGCGGCGGCTTCCTCCTCGTGGAGAACCACTGCCCGATCTGCGCGGCGGCGGCCGCCTGCCAGGGATTCTGCCGCGCCGAGCTGGAGGTGTTCCGCCAGGCGCTGGGGCCGGGCGTCAGCGTCGAACGCTGCGACCACATCCTGGCCGGCGCCCGCCGCTGCGCCTACCGCATCACCGCTTCTGGGCCGCGCCAGGCAGCTGCGGCTTGAAGCCGGGCGCCCAGTGGTTGGCGGTGCCGGAGGTGACGTACCAGCTGATCAGCAGGGCGCAGATCAGGGCGCCGGGCACGTAGGAGTTCGTGCGCCGGTAGGTCCAGGCGCCGACGATCCCGATGACGCCCAGCAGCGGCACGAACTGGATGGCGACGATCACGTTCAGCGGCTCGGTCGGCGTCCCCAGGAAGCCGGTGCGGAAGAGCGTGGCGTATTCCCAGATCACCAGCACGCCGAAGCCCAGCGCCATGGCGATCTTGCCCCAGGCGATCGCCGCGAACAGCCCCTCCCCGCGCACCGCGATATGGGCCGCCAGCCCGCGGAGCGTGACAAGGAAGAAGACCGTCCAGAGCGCCAGATAGGCCGGAAGCTCCGCCCATCGCGCGGCGCTCAGCGGCTTCAGGCCCACGACCCAGAAGCGGTAGTCGACCTTGAACAGCGCATCCACCACGACCAGCGACAGATAGGCCACCGCCATGGTCACGACGGCCGCCCCGACGGACAGCGCCCACTGCGGCGTGAAGCGCACTGGCCTGCGTAGCAGCTGGCCGAGGACGAAACTGATCGCCGCCGTCCCCAGCGCCCAGACCAGCAGCTGGTTCTGGATCCACTGCGGGAACAGCGCCATCGGCAGGAAGGCCTGGCCCAGCTTCATAAACGGGAAATAGGTGAGCGCCGGCAAGGCCGCGGTGAGGGCCAGCGCCAGCCACCAGCGCAGGTCGCGGCGCTCGGCGGCGGGCTCAGCCGGACGGGCCAGGGCGTGGAACAGCGGCGTGTCGAGCAGGAGCTCGAACGTCGCCAGGATCAGCGCGACCATCCCGAGGAAGGCGACGAGGGTCCCGATCTCCTTCCAGAGCCAGACCTGCGCCTGCGGCGATGCGGGCGTGGCCGTAGGCACGGTCAGCTGCAGCCACTCGATGGCCGCCCCGACCCCGGCGCGGGAAAAGTGCTCCCAGGGGTGGGTCACCGGCGGATTGACCAGCATCCGCGCCGTTCCCGCCGCCCGGTCCCCATAGATGCGGCCGACCTCGATCGGGCCTGACAGGCCGAACAGCTTCTGCAGCCGCGGCGAAGAGGCCACCATCGCGCCCTTGGGGACCTGCCACATCAGGCCCGCGAACTCGTCGTACTGGCCGAAGACCACGGCGAGGTTCTTCGGGTTCTCCGGCGCCTTGGCCCCCAGCAGTCCCGGCGTGGAGCCCTCCAGCACCACCGCCGAATAGCCGTCCGGAAGCTCGGCGGCGGCGGCCATCACCGGTCCGCCGCCCATCGAGTGACCCTCCATGCCGACCCGGGCCTTGTCCACGACCGGCAGGCTGCGCAGGTAGGCCAGCGCCGCCGGGCCGCCGAAGTCGTCCGTGCCGACGATGCCGCCGGAGTAGCCGTGGCCGGTCATGTCCATGGCCAGCACCACATAGCCGCGGCGCGAGAGCTCGATGGCGAACGGGCTCTGCATCTCGCGGGTATTGATGTAGCCGTGGGCTGCCAGCACCGCCGGGGCGGGATGGGCCGCGGTGGCGGTCTTCGGCGTGTAGAGCAGGCCCGAGACGGTGACGCCCTGCGCCGCCGGGATGCGCACCTCGGAGACCTGCACGCGCCCGCCGTCGGTCTGCACCTGGTGCGCCAGATAGCCGCCGCCCAGGATCAACACCCAGGCCAGCGCAAAGCCCAGCCACTTGCCCATGCCGTCTCGCCCCGAACCCTTATCGTTGGCCGGACGATGGGCCGACGCGCGGCGAAGCTCAAGCCGCGCCGCGGCGGCTCAGGGGCGCAGCCGCAGCGTCATCGGCATCCCGCCCTGCGGCCGCATCGAGACGCGCACCAGCGGGCGGATGCGGTGTCCAGGATCCGGCGTCAGCTCGGCCCCGCGGACCAGGGTGGCCAGGATCGCCACCGCCTCGATCATGGCGAAGGTCTGGCCGATGCAGACCCGGGGCCCGCCGCCGAACGGCAGATAGGCGAAGCGGTGGCGGCCGGCGCTTTCCTCCGGCGCGAAGCGGTCGGGGTCGAAGGCGTCGGGGTCCCGCCACAGGCGGCGGTGGCGATGCAGGGCGTAGATCGGGATGAAGACGAAGGTCCCGGCCTTGATCGCCACGCCGCCGGCCTCGGTGTCCTCGCCGCACATGCGGGTGACCAGCGGCAGCGGCGGATAGAGGCGCATGGCCTCCTGCACCACCTGGCGGGTGAAGACGAGGCGCTCGGCGACCTCGTGGGTGATCGCGGCCTCGCCGGCGATCTCGGACACCTCGGCGCGCACCCGCGCCGCCGTCCCGGGGTCAAGGCCCAGCAGGTACAGCGACCAGGTCAGCGACAGGGCCGTGGTCTCGTGGCCGGCGCCGATGAAGGTCAGGAGGTTGTCGCGCAGCAGCCCATCGTCCATGCGCCGCCCGCTCTCGGGGTCCTGCGCCTGCATCAGGAGGTCGACGAGATCGCCGCGCCCAGCCTCGCGGCGCCGGCGCGCCACCATGCGGTCGACCATGGCCTTCAGATAGACGATCGCCCGATAGCCGCGTGGCGCGAGGGCGATACGGGTCCAGGTCGGCCATTGCAGCAGGTCGGGAACCGAGACCTTGCCCAGGGTCTCCAGGTAGTCGGTGATCCTCGCCGCCGCGACCGGCACGTCGATCCCCTCCCCGCCCGACAGCATGGTGTCGAGGATCACCTGGAAGGTGATGGCCGTCATCTCGGTGGCGATATCGAGCCGCGCCCCGTCGCCCATCTCGCGCCAGCGGGTCAGGGCCGCCTCGGCCGCGGCCACCATCACCGATGTCATGCCGGCGACGTTATCGGGGCGGAAGCCCGGCGCGGCGGCGCGGCGCTGCCAGCGCCAGGCCTCGCCCTGGGCGGTCAGCAGGCCCTCCCCGAGCGCCGGCTTGGTCACCCGGTCGGACATCCAGTCCTTCGGGAACGCCGCCATGCGGTCGAGCAGGATGTCCTTCAGCATCGCCGGATCGGTGGCGTAGAGCAGCGTCTGCCGGTCGTTGCCGCGCAGGACATACGGCTCCTCGTAGACCGCCCGCGACCAGGCCTCGATCGGGTTGTCCAGCAGCTTCCAGAGGCCCTGGAGATAGGGCAGCGGCTTCTCCGGCGGGTTCACCGCCGGCGGAACCAGCCGGGCCGTGGCGACATCTATCGTGGACACATGTCCAAGCTAGGCCCGCGATCGGCGAACCGCCATGCCTCAACCTCCGGCGGTTTCAAATGTCCGGGGCATGACCGGTCTTTGGTTCTCGGTTTTGAAAGAGGGAACTGCTAGTCAGGGCCAAAGGACTGGGAGGACGTTTCGTAGGATCATGGCCGCGCCGGTCGCCATTCGCGGACAGCGGAGTCTGCTTCGGCAGATCCGCGAAGCCCTTGCGGGCGGCGGCCCGGCCCAGCAGCGCCTCGACATGGTGGTGCGGATCATCGCGCTCTCCATGGTGGCCGAGGTCTGCTCGATCTACCTGCGCCGGGCCACCGGCGAGATGGAGCTGTTCGCCACCGAAGGCCTGGATCCGGGCGCGGTCCACGTCACCCGGATGAAGCCGGGCGAAGGCCTGGTGGGCGAGATCATGCGCCAGGGCAGCCCGCTGAACCTGGCCAACGCCCCCAGCCACGAGGCCTTCTCCTACCGTCCGGAGACGGGGGAAGACCCTTACCACGCCTTCCTCGGCGTGCCGCTGCTGCGGGGCGGCCGGGTGATCGGCGTGCTGGTGGTCCAGAACCGCACCGAGCGCACCTATACCGAGGACGAGGTCGAGGACCTGCAGATCGTCGCCATGGTCCTGGCCGAGATGGTGGCGTCCGGCGAGCTGATCACCGTCAACGAGCTGGAGGGCGTGGAGATCGCGCCCCGCCGCCCGGAGCGGGTGAAGGGCTCCAAGTTCGCCGACGGCCTGGCGTTCGGCGTGGCCGTGCTGCACGAGCCGCCGGTGGCGTCCTCGCAACTGCTGTCCGACGACGTGGCGGCCGAGGAGAAGCGGCTGGCGGCGGCTCTGGCCGGCCTGAAGGCCCAGATCGACAAGATGCTGGAGGGCCAGAGCGGCCTGGTCGACGCCTCCTACGAGGTGCTCGAGAGCTACCGGATGTTCGCCAACTCCACGAGCTGGAACCGCAGCCTCGAGGACGCCGTGAAGAACGGCCTCACGGCCGAGGCGGCCGTCGAGCGCGTGCGCTCGGAGCACCGCGCCCGGCTGGGCCAGGCGCGCGACCCCTATCTGCGCGAGCGGCTGCACGACCTGGAGGACCTTAACGACCGGCTGCTGCGCCACCTGTCCGGCGACGGCGCCATGGCCCGCGAGCTGCCGGACAACGCCATCCTGATCGCCCGGAACCTCGGGCCCGCCGACCTCTTGGAATACGACCGCACCAAGCTGCGCGGCCTGCTGCTGGAGGAGGGCTCGTCGGCCAGCCACGCGGCCATCGTGGCCCGGGCGCTGGACATCCCCTGCGTCGGCCGCCTGCAGGGCCTGCGCGACAAGGTCTCCGAGGGCGACCCGGTCATCGTCGACGCCGAGACCGCCGAGACCTACCTGCGCCCGCGCCCGGACGTGGTGAAGGCGATCCAGACCCGCATCGACGTGCGCCGCCAGCGGCAGGCCGAGTTCGCCAAGCTGAAGGACACGCCCGCCTTCACCCGCGACGGCCACAAGATCACCCTCTTGATGAACGCCGGCCTGGACGTGGACCTGGAGGTGCTGGCCGACACCGGCGCGGAAGGCATCGGCCTCTTCCGCACCGAGTTCCAGTTCATGGTCTCCGAGGAGATGCCGCGCTTCAACGCCCAGACCGCGCTCTATTCGCGGGTGATGGACGCGGCCGGCGACCTGCCCGTCACCTTCCGCACCCTCGACCTCGGCGGCGACAAGGTGCTGCCGTACATGGAGGCCGAGCGGGAGGACAATCCGGCCCTGGGCTGGCGCGCCATCCGGATGGGCCTGGACCGTCCCGCCCTGCTGCGGCTGCAGCTGCGCGCCCTGATCGCCGCCGCCCGCGGCCGGCCGCTGCGGATCATGTTCCCCCTGGTGGCCAGCTGCGACGAGTTCCGCGCCGCCCGCGCCCTGGTGGAGACCGAGGTGGCCTGGGCCCAGCGCCGCGGCCGCCCGGCGCCGTCGCGGCTGGACGTGGGCGCCATGATCGAGGCGCCCTCGCTGATCTGGCACCTGGACGCCCTGCTGCCGATGACCGATTTCGTCAGCGTCGGCACCAACGACCTGATGCAGTACCTGTTCGCCGCCGACCGCGGGAACCCGCGGGTGGCCGAGCGCTACGACTTCCTGTCGCCGCCCGCGCTGAGGGCCCTGGAGGCGATCCAGCGCGCCTGCGCCGAGACCGGCACCCCGGTCTCGATCTGCGGCGAGATGGGCGGCCGGCCGCTGGAGGCCTTCGCCCTGGTGGCCCTGGGCTTCGAGCGCCTGTCGATGCCGCCGGCCGGCGTCGGGCCGGTCAAGCAGATGGTGCTTTCCTGCGACCGCGAGGCGGCTCGACGCGGCGTCTCGCAGTTGCTGAAATCCAGCGCGGGCTCGGTGCGCAACGAGATTGAAACCCTGGCCCGCAAACTCTACCTCGCCGTCTGACCACGACGCACTCTAAGGTCTGACGACACGCGCCGGAGCGTCTCGAACTGTTTGGCAAGCGAACATCCCAGAAGGCCGCGGACGCCCGCCGGCGCGGCGGCCCGCGCTACGGCGCCCTAAACCTGGGCGGCGAGGCGCCCACGGCTGCGCCCGGCGATGACCTCGCGCCGCCACTCCCGCCGGAGCCGCTCGACCCTCTCTTCGCCCACGAGACCCTGGGCGAGGCGCTGAAGGCCATCCGCGAGGCCAACGGCCTCTCGCTCGAGTCCCTGGCCGAGAGCACCCGGGTCCGCCGCGCCTACCTGGAGGCGATCGAGGACATGCGGCTGGACGCCCTGCCCTCGCGCCCCTTCACCATCGGCTATATCCGCGCCTACGCCCTCGCCCTCGGGCTCGATCCCGATGCGGCGGTCGACCGGTTCAAGGCCGAGGAGCCGGTGCTGGACGAGCCGCTGCGCAACCCCATCGGCGTGCCGGACGAGCGCGACCCGCGGGTGGCGGCCTTCATGATCGGCGCGGTGGCGATCATCGCGGCGATCATCTTCTGGAACGTGGCCCAGCGCTCGATGAAGGCGGGCGCTCCGCCGCCGCCGCTCGCGCCCCAGGCCTTCGTCGACAAGGCCCTGCGCGGCATCAAGCCGGCCGAGGTGCAGCTGGGCGCGCCGCTGCCAGCGCCCGTGGAGTCCACCACCCCGCCGCCCTATGAGACCCCCGGCCTGGCCGCCGCCATGGGAAAGTTGGATCCCAACGCGCCGCCGCGGCCCAAGCCCGCCAATGAGCCATCCGCCGTCGACCTCGCCGCCCTGCCGCCTACCTTCCAGGTCAAGGGCAAGGTCTATGACGCCGGGCCCAGCCAGCCGCTCTCGCCCGTCACCATCCAGGCGCTGAAGCCCGCCTCGCTGATCGTGCGCGGCGCCGACGGCTCGGTCTATTTCGCCCGCCAGCTCTCGGCCGGCGACGCCTACAAGGTGCCGAACCTGGCCGGCCTGACCCTCGACGTCTCCGAACCGCACGACATCCAGGTGTTCGTGTACGGCCAGTCGAAGGGCGTCCTGCCCGCCGCCCAGGTCCTGGCCGCCAAGCTCGCCGCCCCGGCCGCCACCGCGGCCGCCCCGTCCGCGCCCATCCGGATCACCCCACCGATGCCGCCGCCCGCCGCGGCAAAGCCCGCCCCCGCCAAGCCAGAGGCCCCAAAGGCTGCGACGTCCAAGCCGACCTAGAGCACGATGGCTTTTGTCGGAATCGACAAAAGTCTGAATCGTGCTCGTCGACTAAAGTGACGAGCCTGTTCCTCCCGTCTTGATGGTTTCCATCAAAACGGGACAGGCTCTAGGCGAAGCTGGCGCTGAGGAAGTCCAGCACCTTGGCCAGGCGTTCGCGGTCGGCCTGGCGCGAATAGGCGCTGTGGTCGGCGCGCTTGATCTCGACCAGCTCGACCCGCTTGCCCGCGTCAGTCAGCGCCTTCGCCATCATCCGCGACTGCTCGATCGGCACCGTCGCATCCCAGGTGCCGTGGATCAGCAGAACCGGGGCCTGGACCTGCGCCGCATGCTGGCGCGGCGAGGCCTTGGCCAGCATCTCGGCGTCAGCAACCGGATCGCCAATTCGCGCGCGCCAGAAGGCCAGGCCGTCCTTGTTCGGCGTGTCGTCCTCGTCATCGACCCATTTGAGGAACTGCGGCAGGTCGCTGACCCCCGCGATCGCGACCACTGCGCAATAGGCCTCAGGCCGCCGCACCCCGCCCATCAGCGCCGCGTAGCCACCGTAGCTCCCGCCACAGATGGCCACCTTGCGGGCATCCAATCCATTCTGTGTCACGGCCGCCGAAACCGCATCGTCGACGTCGTCCTGCATCCGGTCGCCCCAGCGCCGCCAGCCCGCTTTGGCGAAGGCTGCGCCATAGCCGCCCGACCCCCGGAAGTTCACGTGCAGGACCCACCAGCCACGCGCCGCCATCGCCTGGGCCCAGGTGTCGTAGCCCCAGGTGTCGCGTGCCTCGGGGCCGCCGTGCGGCGCCACCACCAACGGCCCCGGCCTGCCGGAGGCCGGGCGGGTCAAATAGGCCGTGAGCCCCGCGCCATCCCGGGTCTTGACCGGCAGCACGGTCATTCGGGCGAGGCGGTCGGGCTCCAGCGCCGGCTGCATCCGGCCGAGCTCGGTGACGGCCTTGGTCGCGGTGTCGTAGATGAAGAAGGTCCCGGGCGCCCTGGGTCCGGACGCCACGCCCAACCAGCGGGCGTGATCGTCGCTGACCGTGGTCAGCTCAACGCTGTGTTCGGGCCCAAAGTTGGCCTCGATAGCCGCAAAGTGCGAACCGAACCCCTCGTCGGCGAAGGCGTAGACGCCGCGATCCTCCTCCCAGCGCCAGGCGACCCGCCGGCCGTGACGATCGAACAGGGCGTCAGCGGCATCGACTTTCGCAGGCGTCAGGAGTGGCGGCCCGACCGACAGGGTGCGCAGGTCGATCTCGCGATAGGAGCCCCTATCCTCATCGGCGAACCGCCCGGTGACGAAGAAGAAGCCCGGCTGGTCCGACGCGCCCAGTACGCCGAACCCGGCGTCCTGATCGCTCCGATAGGCGCCCACGAACTTCCAGCCGGGCTCGCCCGGCGCCCGCGCCATCACTCGCGTCATGGCGCCGTTCTTGTCGGAGTCGCGGCGGACCATCGCCACGCCGCCCTGCGTCAGCCAGTCGATGGTCCTCGGCGCCCCATACTCGAGCACGCTGGCCACGCCGGTGTTCACATTGACCTTGAACAGCGCCGGCAGGCCCCGTTGCGGCTCGTTGGCCTGCATCAGCACATTGTCCGGATCGTCAGGCAGCATGTCGATGACCGCGCCCAGGTCGTGGATGTACTCGAGCGCGGCCCCCCGGGTTCCGAACATCGCGGCTGGGTGCGTGCCGTCGTCGGAGAGCGTCACGATCCGCCGGATCTTCTCCGGCGGGAAACCCTTGCGGGTCACGTCGTAGACGACCCAGATCATCACGCGGGTCTCGCGCGCCCACTCGATGCCGCTGCATTCCTGATCGCCGAGGTTCAGGGTCTTGCGCGGTCCGGCGGGATCGCGTGCGTCGACAAGCTCGACCCAGGCATGGACGCCCTTGGCGGTCTTGGCGTTGCGCAGGATCGCAATGCGGTTTCCCGACGGAGACAAGGCCACGTCAGCGGTCGACGGCGGCGCATAGAGCTCGTCCAGACTGGGCAGCCGGTCCTGGGCCAGCGCCCGTTCAAAGGCCGACAGCACTGCAAGCCCGCCTGCACCGGCCAGGACCCCACGCCGCGAAACCATCTACGCCCCCCGCACAAACACCCCAGGTGGCAGAAAAGCAGAATTCGCACCGGGGCAAAATCCCGCGCCTGGGCCGCGACACTTGGGTTCGTCACGCGCTCCGACTATTTTGCGGGCCATGACCGTCGAAGCCCACACCTCTGTCCGCCCCTGGCGGGCGATCGATCGCCGCAAGAGCCGCAAGATCCGGGTGGGCTCGGTGGAGGTGGGGGGCGACGCCCCGATCACCGTGCAGTCGATGACCAACACCGTCACCGCCGACGCGGCCGCCACCATCGAACAGGTGCGCCAGCTGGAGGAGGCCGGCGCCGACATCGTGCGGGTCTCCTGCCCGGACGAGGACTCCACGGCCGCGTTCAAGGCCATCGCCAAGGCCGCCAAGGTCCCGCTCGTGGCCGACATCCACTTCCACTACAAGCGCGGCATCGAGGCGGCCGAGGCGGGCGCGGCGTGCCTGCGGATCAACCCCGGCAACATCGGCAATCCGCAGCGCGTGCGCGACGTGGTGCAGGCGGCCCGCGACCACGGCTGCTCCATGCGGATCGGGGTCAACGCCGGCTCGCTGGAGCGTGACCTTCTGGAACAGTTCGGCGAGCCCTGCCCCGCGGCGATGGTCGAGAGCGCCCTGCGCCACGCCCGCATCCTGCAGGACCACGACTTCCACGAGTTCAAGATCAGCGTGAAGGCGTCCGACCCCTTCATGACGGTGGCCGCCTACCAGCAGCTGGCCGAGGCCATCGACTGCCCGCTGCACCTGGGCGTCACCGAGGCCGGCGCGACCCGGTCTGGCACGGTGAAGAGCGCCCTGGGCATCGGCTCCCTGCTCTGGGCCGGCATCGGCGACACCATCCGCGTCAGCCTGGCGGCGGATCCGGTGGAGGAGGTCAAGGTCGGCTTCGATATCCTCAAGAGCCTGGGCCTGCGCCACCGCGGCGTGAACATCATCGCCTGCCCCTCCTGCGCGCGGCAGGGCTTCAACGTGATCGAGACGGTGGAGGCCCTGGAGCAGCGGCTGGCGCACATCTCCACGCCCATGAGCCTGTCGATCATCGGCTGCGTCGTGAACGGGCCGGGCGAGGCGCTGATGACCGACCTGGGCTTCACCGGCGGCGGCAAGGGCGCCGGCATGGTCTATGTGGCCGGCAAGCCCGACCACAAGCAGGACAACACCGGCATGGTCGACCACATCGTGGGCCTGGTCGAGGCCCGCGCCGCGGAAATCGAGGCGACGAAGGCGGCCGAGGCCCTGGCGGCGGAGTGACTTCCCTCCCTTGATGGGGGGACAGACCGCGCAGCGATCAGGGTGAGGGGGTAGCGATCAGGCGCAGCGTCCGGTCGTGGCCGCCTCACCCTGGCGGCTGCGCAGCCTGTCCCTCCCCATCAAGGAGGGAAGAAAAATGACGCCCGCGTCACTCTTGCGCGGCTCGCGCTTCCGCGGTTAGGTGGCGCTCCAATTCTTTGGGCCAGAATTCTCGGGAGGGACGAATGTCCGCGGACGGCAACTGGAAGATCACCATCAACACGCCGATGGGCGCGCAGGTGGTCGACGCTGAGATCAAGACCAACGGCGACACCTTCACCGGCGTCACCAAGGGCCAGATGGGCCAGCAGGAAGTCAGCGGCAAGGTGGCCGGCGACACCCTCACCTGGAGCGCCGACATCACCAGCCCCATGCCCATGAAGCTGGAGTTCACGGCCAAGGTCGAGGGCGACAACATGACCGGCAACGTCAAGCTCGGCATGTTCGGCAACGCCGCGCTGACGGGCGTGCGCGCCTAAGGCCCAGCCCGATCGGCTGATCAATAGGGCCCTCTCCGGCGACGGAGAGGGCCTTTTTGAATCCTACTTGTTCGGATTGACCGCGTTGGCCGCCTGGCCCGCGGCGTTGCCCACGTCCTGCGCCGCATTGGACGCGCTGCCGGCCACGCTGGACGCGGCGCTGGTCACCGCGTCGGTGCGGATCGCGTCGTTGCGGTTGGACTGCAGCAGGAAGAAGGCGACGATGGCCACCAGGGCCAGCACCGCCACCCCGATGATCACCCCGCCAATCCCCGAGCCGCCGCCGCGGTCCACATAGGTGGTGCCGCCGCCGTCGCGTTCGACGACGCGCTCGTTGGTCAGGCCGTCGTTGCGCTCGGTCACGCGTTCGGTCGCCATTTGATGGTCTCCTCGTATCACCGGGGCGGAAACACGCGGAAGGCCACGCCGTTCCGTCAGGCCCGGCGGGGCGGGACCACATCGGCGAAGTCCGGGAACGCTTTCCATTTCGGCTCGACGGGGGCCGTTTCGGCCGAGGGGACGTAGACCGACGGCTCCTCGAGCGTCATCCGCGGGATGTAGCGCGGGCAGTTGGGGAAGATGTCCAGCGGCGTCACCTTGACCAGCAGCTGGGCGCCGGGGAGCGCCGCCATGGTCGGGTCCCCCTGGACAACCTCCGCCCGGCCATTCACCCGCAGCCGCCGCGGCGCGTCGCCGATGGCGATGAACAGCAACCCGACATGCGGATTGGCCGCAAGGTTGCCCAGGCTCTTGAACATGCCGTTGCCGTCGTAGTCAGGGAAGACCAGCAAATCGGGGGCCGCAATCCGCACGAACCCGGGGGCGCCGCCCTTGAAGGAGCAGTCGGGGCGCCCTTGCGCATCCGCTGTCGCCAGGAAGAAGAAGGGCTGGGCGGCGATGAAGGCGGCGTCATCGTCGTTGAAGCGGTCGCGGCGCAGCTTCGCCTCCAGACGGTCGGCCAGCGCCCGGCTGCCGAAGGCGTCCTGAAGCGCTCGGTTGCCGTCGTGGTACATGGCCATGTCGCGTCCCTCCGCCCGCGCCATCATACCAAATTTGGCGCCGGCCGCGCGGTCGGCTAGACACCGCCTCCCATGCGACTTCCCCAGGCCAGGCTCGACCAGGTGCTCGACCGCTTCCGCGAGATCGAGGCGCGGATGGGCGCGGCCGCCGACGGGGCCGAGATCGTGCGCCTGTCCAAGGAGCATGCGGAGCTCAAGCCCGTGGCCGACGCCGTGCTGACGCTGGAGAAGGCGCGGGCCGAGCAGCCCGAGCTGGAGGAGATGGCCGCGGCCGGCGATCCGGAGATGGCCTCCCTGGCCCGCGATGAGCTGGACGCGCTCAAGGCGCGCTTGCCGGCCCTGGAGCACGAGGTGGCGCTGCTGCTGGCGCCGAAGGACAAGGACGAGCACGCTTCGGCGATCCTGGAGGTGCGGGCCGGGACGGGCGGCGATGAGGCGGCCCTGTTCGCCGGCGACCTCTTCCGCATGTACCAGCGCTACGCCCAGAACCGCGGCTGGAAGGTGGAGGTGGACTCCGTCTCCGAGGGCGAGATGGGCGGCTACAAGGAGATCATCGCCTCGATCAGCGGCGACGGCGTGTTCGGCCGTCTGAAGTTCGAGAGCGGGGTCCACCGCGTCCAGCGGGTGCCCGACACCGAGGCCCAGGGGCGCATCCACACCTCGGCCGCCACGGTGGCGGTGCTGCCGGAGGTGGAGGACGTGGAGATCGAGATCCGCGACCAGGACATCCGCATCGACACCTACCGCTCGTCCGGCGCGGGCGGCCAGCACGTCAACAAGACCGACTCGGCGGTGCGCATCACCCACATGCCCAGCGGCATCGTGGTGACCTCGTCGGAGAAGTCGCAGCACCAGAACCGGGCGCGGGCGATGAAGGTGCTGAAAGCGCGGCTCTACGAGCAGCAGCGCGAGGCGCTGGACAGCGCCCGGGCCGAGAACCGCAAGAGCCAGGTGGGGTCCGGCGACCGGTCCGAGCGCATCCGCACCTACAACTTCCCGCAGGGGCGGGTGACCGACCACCGCATCAACCTGACGCTCTACAACCTGCCCAAGGTGATGGAGGGCGAGGCGCTGGACGATGTCATCGACCCGCTGATCGCCGAGGACCAGGCCGCGCGGCTTGCGGCCCTGGAGGACGAGTTCGGCTGAGGCGCAGGCGGCCCAGCAGGCCGCGCAGCCTGCCTTCCAGCGCATGCACGCCGACGAACGCCGGCCCCACGGTGTCGGCCATGACGGCGTGGCGCTCGCCCATCGGCCTGGCCGGGCCGACCGTGGTGTCGCAGGCGGTCTGGTGCTCGATCTCGGAGGCGAACTCCGCCCCCACCAGCACCGCCATCACCGAGAACCACACCCACAGCATGAAGGCGATCACCGCGCCCAGCGAGCCGTAGGTGGCGTCCAGCCGGGTCAGATGGTTCACGTACCAGGAGAAGCTGGCCGAGACGCCCAGCCAGAGCAGCGCCGCCGCCACGCCGCCGGGGACAAGCCAGCGCCAGCGCGCCTGCCGTCGGGACGGGGCGAAGCGGTAGACCCCGGTGAAGGCTGCGGAGGCCATCACGAAGAGCGCGATCCAGCGCGCGACGATCACCACCGGGTGGATCGGCTCCCAGGAGGCCACAGACAGCGGTGCGGCCACCATGAGGGCGGTCACCGCGGTCAGGAACACCAGCAGCGCGGCGGTGAAGCCATAGGTCAGCAGCGTGCGCTGGACGTAGTTGCGCCGCTCGACCTCGTTGTAGGCGGTGTTGACCCCGTCGAAGAGCGACTTCATCCCCGCGTTGGCGCTCCAGATCGACAGCGCCAGGCTGACCAGGAAGGCGAGCGACAGGTCGCTGGTCCGCCCCTCGGCCAGCCGGACCATCTGCTCGCCCACCAGCTGCACCACCGAGGCGGGGAAGAAGGCCGCCATCTGGGTCAGGTGGCGCTGGACCGTGGTCACGTCCGCCACCAGGCCGTAGATCGAGACGAAGACGCCGATGGCCGGGAAGATGGCGAGCAGGGTGTAGTAGGTCACGCTGCCGGCCACGGTGGTGAGCTTGTCGCGGCTCACCTGCCAGGCGCTGCGCCAGAGGATGTCGCGCCAGCCGCGCCAGGGAATGCGCCAGGGCGCCTTTGCGGCGCGGCCGCGTCCGGGCTCCTCGCGGTCGAACTGCTGCGGATCTTTCGCGGCCAAGGCGCCCTCCGGAAGCGGCGAGGCGAAGAACCCGTCATCCGTGCCTGCGTTCCGCGCGCCATCACTTGATCGCGGCCCGCTTGGCGCCATCCCATCACTAGATCGCGGCGCGCTTGGCGCCACCCCATCACTTGATCGCGGCGCGCTTGGCGCCGCGGGCCGTTTGCGCCTATTGCCCAGCCATGAGCGGCCTTGTCGCGGCGATCTTCCGCCACCCCGTGAAGGGCTTCACGCCCGAGAGTCTCACCCATGCGGACCTCGCCCCCGGCGAGGGCTTCCCGAACGACCGCCTGTGGGCGGTGGAGAATGGCCCCTCAGGCTACGATCCCGCCGCGCCAGCCTTCGTGCCCAAGCAGAAGTTCACCGTTCTGGCCGCGATCCCCAAGGTCGCCGCGGCGCGCACGCGCTACGACGAGGCCACCGGCGTCTTCACGGCCGAGACCGCCGGCGCGCCGGCCTACGCCGGACGCCTCGCCGACGCCGCCGACCGCGCGGCCCTCGCCGCCTGGCTGACGGACCTCCTGGGCGAGGACGTGCGCGGGCCGCTGAAGGTGGTGGCCGCGCAGGGGGCGTTCCGCTTCACCGACCACCCCCTGGGCCAGGTCTCGGTGATCAACCTCGCCAGCGTACGCGACCTGTCGGCGAAGATGGGCGTGGCGCTGGACCCGCTGCGCTTTCGGGCCAACGTCTACGTCGATGGCTGGCCGGCCTGGGCCGAGAACGATTGGAGCGGCCGCGAGTTGATGCTGGGCTGGGCGCGGGCGAAGGTGTTCAAGCCCATCGTCCGCTGCGCGGCGACCGAGGTGGACCCCACGACGGCGGTCCGCGACCTCGAGGTGGTGAAGGCCTTGTTCGACAACTATGGCCACATGCATTGCGGCGTCTACCTGCAGGTGACCACGGCCGGCCGGGTGGGCGTCGGCGACGCCGTCACGGCGCCCCAGGCGCTGGAGGAGGTCCCCGCGTGAGCCTGAACCTGGTCCAGGCCTGGAAGGGCGCGCGGGCCCGGCTGGAGGCGGCCGGGCTGGCCGGGCCGGTGATCGACGCACGGCTCCTGGTGGAGGCGGCGGCGGACGCCACGCGCACCGACATCGTCACCGACCCCCACCGGCCGCTCACCGCGGACCAGGAGGCGACGCTGGAGGACTACGTCGCCCGCCGCGAGCGCCGCGAGCCGGTCAGCCACATCCTGGGCCGCAAGGGCTTCTGGAAGATCATGCTGAAGGTGACGCCCGACGTGCTGACGCCGCGGCCGGACACCGAGACGGTGGTGGAATACGTCCTGCGGGACTTCCCCGAGCGCGCCGCCTGGCGGGTGCTGGACCTGGGCGTCGGCTCGGGGGCCATCCTTCTGGCGATCCTGGCCGAGCGCCCGGCGGCGCGCGGGCTGGGCGTGGACGTCTCGGAGGAGGCCCTGGCGGTGGCGCGCGACAATGCCGCAGGCCTGGGTCTGGGCGGCCGCACCGCCCTGCTGCGCGGCGACTGGACCGCCGGCCTGGACGGCGAGAGCTTCGACCTGGTGGTGGCCAATCCGCCCTATATCGCCAGCGCCGTGATCGAGACCCTGGAGCCCGAGGTGAAGGACCACGAGCCGCGCCTGGCGCTGGAAGGCGGCGCGGACGGGCTCGACCACTACCGGGTCCTGGCGCCGGAGATCCTGCGCGTGCTGAAGCCGGGCGGCCGCTTCGCGGTGGAGATCGGCTACGACCAGAAGGCGGCGGTGGAGGCCCTGTTCCGCGAAGCCGGCGCCATCGGTGTCAGCACGATCCGCGACCTCGGCGACCGGGACCGGGTGGTGGCCGGCGCGAAAAAGCCCTTGGAAACGGCGGACTGACTCGCTACATCAGAGAACGTCTCCACCCAAATTCGCCGGTGTCACAGGTAGATGCGCCCCCTTGCGGGACGCCCTCCCGAACCGGCAGGCGCGACGCTTTTCATCGTAGAGGCCTCTCGCTGACGAGCTTCCGGGCGGAAGACGGGGAACACTTACGTCTTCACATCGCTGCCGGGCCGCGCCCGAAGAGCTGAAGGCCAAGCCGCCGATCTAGGCGCTCAGGAAAGAGCCAAACGGTTTCCAGATTATGAGAGATTTCAAGGGTATGAAGCGCCAGCGTGGGCGCAATCGGGGTGGTGGCGGCGGTGGCGGCAACAGCAAGCCGACCCAGAACGCCAATCGGGCCTTCGACTCGAACGGCCCCGAAGGGGTCAAGGTGCGCGGCAACGCCCAGCACGTCTTCGAGAAGTACCAGCAGCTGGCGCGCGACGCGAACGCGGCCGGGGACCGGGTGCTGGCCGAGAACCACCTGCAGCACGCCGAGCACTATTTCCGCCTGCTGCGCGCCATCCAGCCGAATCGTCCGGCCAGCGAGATCCTCGGGCGCGACCAGTTCGCCTCGGGCTATGACATCGACTTCGAGGACGAGAGCGGCCAGGCGCAGGCCGCCGCCGCCGACGAGGCCGCGGAGGGCGGCGAGGGCCGTGACGACGACGGCCGCGACCGCGACCAGAACCGCGACCAGAACCGGGGGCGCGACCGCGACCGCGGCGAGTGGCAGGGCCGCGACCAGAACCGAGGCCGCGACGACCGGCCCCGTGATGACCGGCCGCGCGACGACCGCTCCAGAGATGATCGGCCCAGAGATGATCGGCCCAGAGATGACCGGGCTCGCGACGACCGTCCGAGGGATGACCGGCCCCGGGATGACCGGCCCCGCGACGACCGCCCGAGAGACGATCGCGACGGGGGCCGCTGGCGTGACCGCGATCGCAATCGCAACCGCGACGACCGTCCCAGGGACGACCGGCCCAGGGATGACCGGCCCAGGGATGATCGGCCCCGCGAAGACAGGCCCCGCGCCGAGGGCGAGGAGCGCCGGGAGCGCTTCGACCGCCAGGAGCGCGGCGAGCGTCCGGACCGCGCCGAGCGCCCGGAGCGCGATCCGCTCGCGGTCGTGCAGCCCCAGGCCCAGCCCGAGTTCGTGCGCGAGGAACGGGCGCCGCGCGAAGAGCGCGCGCCGCGCGAGGAGCGCGCTCCGCGTGAACCCCGTTCACGGGAACGCGGCGCGGTGCTGAGGGACTCCGACGGCGGCGAAAGCCACGCCCCGGCCTTCCTGCAGGCCCGGCCCGCGGTCCCCGCGCCCGAGGCCGCCGCCGAGGACAAGCCCAAGCCCCGCCGCCGGCGCGCCCCGCGCAGCTTCGAAGCCGGCGAAGGCGCCCCTGCCCCAGCCGACAGCGACGACTGATCCCCATCCCTCCCCTTCATGGGGAGGGAAAGATCGCGCAGTGATCAGGGTAGGGAAACCGCGACCGGGCGCGGAGCCCGGTCGGCTTCCCGCGTGGTCCAGCGACGCCAGCTGCCATCCGGATTGCGGCGTAACGGTGAAACGGATTAGCTGATGGCCATGGCGAACCCATGCCAGCACCATGACGACCACCACCACCACGGCCTGGCCGGGACGGCCCTGCGCCACGCCCTGGGCGTGGCCGAGACCCGCTGCGCCGAGACCCAGGAGCGGCTGACGCCGCCGCGCCGCCGGGTGCTGGAGCTGCTGCTCCAGGCCGAGGGGCCGCAGAAGGCCTATGACCTGATCGCCGCCTATGGCGACCAGGGCGAGCCGGCTAAGCCGCCGACCGTCTACCGGGCGCTGGAGTTCCTGGAGCGCCTGGGCTTCGCGCACCGCATCGAGAGCCTCAACGCCTACGTGGCGTGCCAGATCGAGGGCGGACACGCGGCGGCTTTCCTGATCTGCGACTGCTGCGGGGCGGCCCAGGAGTTCGAGCCCGACTTCGGCCCGCAGCTCGCGGCCGCGGAAGCCGCCGGCTACGCCGTCCGCTCAGTCACCCTGGAAGCCCGCGGCCTCTGCGCCGCCTGCCGCGAGGCCTGAGGCCGCCGGAAGGTCGCGGCAGCGCCCTTCACTTGGACGCCCGCCGCGCGGAAGCATCCATTCGAACACAAAGGCCACCAGGGACGCCAAGACCACGAAGGCGTCCGGGGACGCCTGCCGCCGCAGGGCATCTTCGTGGCCTTTGTGGTTCTGGTGGTCCTTGGTGTGGAAATTACAGCGCCCGAGACGCCCGTATCGGTGACGGGGCAGGAGCATGCGCTCCCGCCCCACCGGCCTTCAGCATCACCAGAAGACGTTGCGGACCACCTGCACCACGCGGCCGGTGTAGTCGTCGACCATGATGGCGTCGTAGCCCACGCGCACCCAGTCGAAGCCCGGCGGCGGGATGGGCAGGTCGAACGCCCAGGGGTCGTCGAGGAACCAGTCGGGGCCGTACCAGCCGCGCGGCAGGAAGTCCCCGAAGCCCCACGTGCGGAGGTAGTAGCCCGACGGCGGGCGCCAGGCGTAGCCGCGGTAGCGGTGCGGGCTCACATAGACCTGCGGGTAGCGTCCACGCTCCCAGCGCGGGCGGTCCTCGTGGCCGGCCCAGCGACGATCGAAGTCGTACCGGCCCCAGTTGCGGCTGTCGCCTTCGTAGCGGCCCCAGTCGCGGCGGTCGCCGTCGCGCCGGTCACCGTCGCGGTAGCGGTCGCCATCACGGCGGTCGCCATCGTGGCGGTCGCCATCGTGAGCGCGGTCTCGATCTCCATCGCGGCCGCGGTCGCCGCCTCGATTGCGGTCGCGGTCGCCGTCATGGCTGCGGTCCTGCCCATCGCCGCCACGCCAGTCGGGGCGCGCGCCGCCGCCGAAGCGGTCGCCGCCGTTGAAGCGGTCGCCGTCATGCCGGTCGGGTGTCCGCGTCTGGGCGGGCGGCGGGGCGGCGGGCTGCGCCGCCGGCGGCGCGCCGCGGTTGGGCGTCCAGACGCCGCCACGGCCCGGGTAGCCGCCGGCGCCAGGCGACCAGCGCCCGCCGCCATGCTGTTCGGCGGCGGCCGGCGCGGCGGCCGGCGGCGGTGGGGTCGGCGCCTGTCGGGCCTCAGGCGGGCGGGCCTCAGGCGAGCGGGCCTCAGGCGGGCGTGGGGCCTGGCCCATGGACCGTTCGCCGTCGCGGTGCGGGCGATCGTGGTCGACGGCGCCCGGGCGGTCGGGGTTGTCCTGGGCCCGCGCCAGCGCCGGCGCACCCCCGGCCAGGAACACGACGGCCAGGGCCGTCATCGCCATCTTCATGTGTGTCATCCGTTCTGCGCCGCGGATCGCGCGGCCGGGTGGTCCCATGTCCGCACGCTGCTATGTCCAGGCTGAACCCCGCTTGAACGGGTTTCCATCGCGCCCCAACTCAGGCCCATCCGCCGGAGGCCGCCCTTGACCGTCGAACCGCATGAGATCGTCGCCTTCTGGACCGAGGCCGGGCCCGCCAAATGGTACGCCCGCGACGACGGCTTCGATGCGGAGATCCGGCGGCGCTTCGAGGCCGAGCACCACGCCGCGGCCCGCGGCGACTCCGATGGATGGGCGGGGAGCGCCGAGGGCGCCCTGGCCCTGCTGATCCTGCTGGACCAGTTCCCCCGCAACCTCTACCGCGGCTCGGCCCACGCCTGGGCCACCGACCCCAAGGCGCGCGCCATCGCCCGCGCGGCGGCGGCCAGGGGCTGGCACGCAACGGTCGCGCCGGAGCTGCGACAGTTCATGCTGCTGCCGTTCGAACATTCCGAGGACCTGGCCGACCAGGACCACGGCCTGGCCCTCGCCGAGCCGCTGGGCGACCCGGAGATCGTCAAGTGGATGCACATCCACCGCGACATCATCGTGCGCTTCGGCCGCTTTCCCCACCGCAACGCCGCGCTGGCGCGCGCGACCACGGCCGAGGAACAGGCGTTCCTCGACAGCGGCGGCTTTTCCGGCTGAAAGACCCCCTCTCGGGACGCCTACTCGACCTTCGGCGCGTCCTTCTTGGCGGGCGCGTCGGCCTTGGCGTCCTTCACGGGCTCCATGACGCACTTCTTCTTCGGCACGCTCGTGCCGCTGACTTCGTACTGGTAGCAGACCTTGTGCATGGCCGGCTGGGCCGGGGCGGCCGCGGCCGTTGCGGCCGGGGGCGCGGCCGTGGCCGGAGCCGGGGTCGTGGTGGTCTCAGGCGTCGCGGCCATGGCGGCGGCAGCCAGGATTGAGGCTAGGAACATGACAACTCTCAGGCGACTGCAAAGTTTTACCGCGTAAGGAGCCGGCGGCGCGGCCACAAGTAAGAATTCGTCAACCTTGGTGAACAGGCCGCTTTTTGCGCTGCGCCGCGCCGGATCGGGTGGGTCTGACCGGTATCCGGGCGAACGCCGCTCTGCGAGCCTGGCCACGACGCCAATCCCCGCGACCCTATCCACAGGACGGCCGGTTTCTGTGGGCCGCCGTTCGGCAGACACGAAAGCGATGTGCGAATCAGGCACGGTGCGCGTTCTGGAGCCACGAGATGAACGCTCACGCCGCCCTCGCCCCGCGCTATGACGCCGCCCCGGCCCACCCGGAGCAGCAGTACCTGGACCTGCTGGCCGACATCCTGGCCAACGGCGCCCGACGCGGCGACCGCACCGGCACCGGCACTTTGGGCGTCTTCGGCCGGCAGATGCGCTTCGACCTGCGCCAGGGCTTCCCCCTGCTGACCACCAAGAAGCTGCACAGGAAGTCGATCATCCTGGAGCTGCTGTGGTTCCTGCGCGGCGACACCAACGTGCGCTGGTTGCAGGAGCGCGGCGTCAGCATCTGGAACGAATGGGCCGACGCCGAGGGCGAACTGGGCCCGGTCTACGGCAAGCAGTGGCGCTCCTGGGCCGCGCCCGACGGGCGGGTGATCGACCAGATCGCCGGCGTGGTGAAGAGCCTGCAGACCAATCCCGAGAGCCGCCGCCACATCGTCTCGGCCTGGAACCCGGCCGAGGTGGAGGACATGGCCCTGCCGCCCTGCCATTGCCTGTTCCAGTTCTTCGTCGCCGACGGGCGGCTGAGCTGCCAGCTGTACCAGCGCTCGGCCGACGTCTTCCTGGGCGTGCCGTTCAACATCGCCAGCTACGCCCTGCTCACCCTGATGATGGCCAAGGTGACCGGCTATGAGCCGGGCGAGTTCATCCACACCCTGGGCGACGCCCACCTCTACCTGAACCACCTGGACCAGGCGCGCGAGCAGGTGCGGCGCGAGCCCTTCCCATTCCCGGTGCTGGAGATCGCCGACAAGGACGACCTGTTCGCCTTCGACTACGACGACTTCAAGCTGAGGGGCTACCAGGCCCACCCGTCCATCGCCGCCCCGATCGCGGTCTGACCCCGATGCCGCCCCCGCCCCTCACCCTCGGCGATGTCTCTGAGGCGGCGGCGCGGATCTCCGACATCTACGCCCGCAAGTACGCCGTCGCCCGCGACGACGACTGGTACCTCTTGAAGCTGCAGGAGGAGCTGGGCGAGCTGGCCCAGGCGCACCTGCGCCTCTCCAGCCGCGGCCGCGGCGAGGCCACCGAGCACGACCGCGCCGACGAGGCCGCCGACGTCCTGTGCATGCTGCTGCTCTACTGCCGCCGGTTCGGCATCGACCCGGACGCGGCGGTGCGGCGCAAGTGGCTGACCTGGCTTGAACCCACGGCCTGAGGGGCGTCCGCCGGCCAGGGCGGCTGGTCGGCTGACGCCACCAGCTCCTTGCGGCTGCCGGGGCGCAGGAAGACCCGGGTGATCTCCGGATGCTGTTCCTGGATGCGGCGGCTGAGCGCAGAAGCGGCGCGCTCGATCTCCCCGCCCGGCAGGTCATCGCGGAAGTCCAGGGTCACGCCCAGCAGGATCTCCCGCGGGCCCAGGTGCAGGCTCAGCACCTCCACCACCTCGACCACGCAGCGGTCGGCGGCCAGGATCGCCTTGACGTCGAACAGCACCTTGGGCGAGGCGGCCTCCCCGGTCAGCAGGCTGCGCGTCTCGTTGGCCATGAAGACCGCGATCGCCGTCAGCAGCAGGCCGATGAAGATCGAGGCCACGCCGTCGGCCTGGGGCACGCCGAGCAGGGTCGCCGCGCCGACGCCCAGGAGGGCGATCAGGAGGCCGATCAGGGCCCCGGCGTCCTCGAGCAGGATGGCGAACAGGCTGGGGTCCTTGCTGGAGCGGATGGCGCTGAGCAGCCGCGAGCCCTTGCCGCCCCGCCTTCGGTGCTCGCGGAAGGCCACCAGGAACGAGCCGCCCTCGAACAGCACCGCCACGCCCAGGACCAGGAAGTTGATCCACGGCCGGTCCATGGGCTCGGGGTTCATGACCTTCAGCCAGCCCTCGTAGATCGAGAAGGCGCCGCCCAGGCTGAACACCATCAGCGCCACGATGAACGACCAGAAATAGAGCTCCATCCCGTGGCCGAAGGGGTGGGCCGCATCCGGCGGCTGGGCGGCTCTGCGCAGGCCCAGCAGCAAGAGGCCCTGGTTGCCGGTATCCACCATCGAGTGGACGGCCTCGGTGAGCATGGCCGAGCTGCCGGTCACCGCGAAGGCGGCGAACTTGCTCACCGCGATGGCGAGGTTGCCCCCGGCGGCGGCATAGATCGCGAACCTGGAATCCCCGGCCATGGGGCGCTTAACGGCTGGCGGGCGGATTGGTGACGCGCCGAACGCAGGTTAGACAGCGCCCATGCCCGCCTCCGCCTCGCACGTGATCCTCGCCGCCGGCCCGATCGCCCGCGCCCGCAACGGCGTGATTGGCCAGGGCGGAACGCTGCCGTGGCGGCTGAAGTCGGACCTGGCCATCTTCCGCGCCATCACCATGGGCAAGCCGGTGATCATGGGCCGCAAGACCTGGGAGAGCCTGCCGAAGAAGCCCCTGGTGGGCCGCACCAACATCGTGCTGAGCCGCGACGGCTCGTTCGAGCCTCGGGGCGCGCTGGTGTGCGAGGACTTCGCCGAGGCGGTCAGCATCGCCCGCGAGCAGGCCGAGGAGGACGGCGCCCGCGAGGTGTGCGTCATCGGCGGCGCCTCGCTCTTCGCCCTGGCCCTGCCGCGCGCGCGCCGGATCTACCTCACGGAGGTGGACGCCGAGGCGGAGGGCGACGTGACGCTGGCGGCCTTCGACGAGAGCCGGTGGACCGAGGTGCGCGCCGAGCGGCACGAACCCGGGCCGGATGACGACTTTCCCTTCACCGTGCGGGTGCTGGAGCGGCGTTGAGCTGACGCGGCGTCACCGCTGGCGCAGTCGCCCGCCCGCGGTATGGTCGCGCCCAACAAGGAAAGCTGGGAGCGCGCCATGGACGTCGAACTGGTCTGCGAGGGGCTGGAGTTTCCAGAAGGCCCGATCGCCATGGCGGACGGCTCGGTCATCCTGACCGAGATCAAGGGCCAGCGGCTGACCCGCGTCACGCCCGACGGGACCAAGTCGACGGTGGTGGAGACCGGCGGCGGCCCGAACGGCGCGGCCATCGGCCCGGATGGGGCGATCTACATCACCAACAATGGCGGCTCGTTCGAGTGGCTGGACATGCAGGGCCTCTGCATCCCCGGCCCCACGCCCGCCAGCCACACCGGCGGCTACATCCAGCGCTTCGACCTCAAGACCGGCCAGCTCTCGACGGTCTACGACAGCTGCGACGGCCGCCGGCTGGTGGGCCCCAACGACATCGTCTTCGACAAGGCCGGCGGCATGTGGTTCTCCGACCACGGCTGCGGCACGCCCGAGGGGCGCAAGTTCGGCGGCATCTACTACGCCAAGACCGACGGCAGCTTCATCAGCCGCCAGCGCGACCACCTGATCTCGCCCAACGGCATCGGCCTCTCGCCGGCCGAGGACGTGGTCTACCTGGCCGACACCCAGCTGGGCCGGCTCTGGGCCTTCGACGTGGAGAGCCCCGGCGTGCTCGCGCCGCCGCCCGGCTTCGCGCCGGGGCGCGTGGTCTGCAACCTGCCGGGCTACCAGCTGCTGGATTCGCTGGCGGTGGAGGCCGGCGGCAAGGTCTGCGTGGCCACCATCATCAACGGCGGCGTCACCGCCTTCGATCCCGACGGCTCCACCGAGCACGTGCCGATCCCGGACCTCGTGACCACCAACATCTGCTTCGGCGGAGCGGACATGATGACCGCCTGGATCACCGCCTCCTCCACCGGCAAGCTCTACCGCACGCGCTGGGCCAGGCCGGGGCTACGGTTGAACTTCAACGGGTAGGTCCCTCCCTTGATGGGGAGGGACAGGCTTGGCGAAGCCAAGCCAGGGTGAGGGAGTCGCGATCAAGCTCCGACTCCGCCGCCTGGCCCACACTCCCTCACCCTGATCGCTTCGCGA
Source organism: Caulobacterales bacterium (assembly GCA_019510435.1). Classification (GTDB taxonomy): domain Bacteria; phylum Pseudomonadota; class Alphaproteobacteria; order Caulobacterales; family Caulobacteraceae; genus Phenylobacterium. Next base: position 425,984 of record JAEKKJ010000009.1, read on the forward strand.
TCTGTCCCTCCCCATCAAGGGAGGGAAAGCTCAGTACAGGGTCGCCATGGCCGAGCGGTCGAAGGGCTGGAGTTCGTGGCGGCGGCCGTCGCGGATCTTCAACACCCACTCGGGGTCCTGCAGCAGGGCGCGGCCGACGCCCACCAGGTCGAAGTCGCCGCGGTCCAGCATCTGCTCCAGGCGCTCCAGCGAGGCCGGTTCGCTGCGCTCGCCGCCGAAACCGGCGATGAACTCGCCGGAGAGGCCCACCGACCCGACGGTGATGGTCGGGACCCCGGTGACCTTCTTGGCCCAGCCGGCGAAGTTGAGGTCCGAGCCCTCGAACTCCGGTTCCCAGAACCTCCGCTGCGAGCAGTGGATGATGTCGGCGCCGGCCTCGACCAGCGCGCCCAGCCAGGCCTCCAGCGCCTTGGGGTCGGCCGCCAGCTTCACCTCATAGTCCTGCTGCTTCCACTGGCTGACGCGCAGGATCACGGGGAAGTCGGGGCCAACGGCCTTGCGCACTGCCCGCAGGATGTCGGCGGCGAAGCGGGCGCGGCCCGGCAGCTCCTTGGACCCGTAGGCGTCCTCGCGCACATTGGTGCCGTCCCAGAAGAACTGATCGATCAGATAGCCGTGGGCGCCGTGCAGCTCCACCGCGTCGAAGCCGCGGGCCTTGGCCGCGCCGGCGGCGTCGGCGAAGGCGCGGATGGCGTCGGCCACGTCCTCTTCGCTCATCGGCTCGCCGAACCGCTTGTCCGGCCTCGAGAGGCCCGAGGGGCTGTCGTAGGGGCCGGGCGGCGTCCAGTCCTTCGCCTGGCTGCGGACTGCGCCCACGTGCCAGAGCTGCGGGGCGATCAGGCCGCCGCCGGCGTGGACCTCGGCGGCCACCCGCTGCCAGGCCGCGAGCGCCGGCTCGCCGTGGAAGCGGGGGATGTTCGGGTCGTTCAGCGAAGCGGGGCGATCCACGCCCGTGCCCTCGGTGACGATCAGGCCGACGCCGTTCTCGGCCCGCCGCCGGTAGTAGGCCGCCACGTCGTCGGTCGCCACGCCGCCCGGCGAGAACGAGCGGGTCATGGGCGCCATGACGATCCGGTTCGGCAGGGCGAGGCCCTTGAAGCGGAAGGGCGTGAAGAGGACGTCGGAGGCCATGGGCGGTTCCTGCGCAGGGGCGTTCAAACGCTTGTTTAGCCCACAGTCGCCGCCGCGCGACATCAGAAAAGCTGGGGCCGCCTCCACCCCGCGCGAGACCGCCCTACCGGCCTGTCCCCAGCAGCGCCTCGCGGCGGGCCAGGCTCTCGGCGGGCCACTCCGCCTGCATGTCGTAGTAAACCTCGAAGGCCCGCGCCCCCTCCGGCAGCCGCACCCAGGGCAGTTTGGAGCGCGTGAAGATGTGCACGTCGGGCGGCAGGGCGGCGCGGTCGTCCAGGGTGGTGGCGCGCAGGAAGCTCATCACCTTGCGGTCGCCGTAGTCCGACCAGATCGTCGTCCCGCAGGCCGTGCAGCGATAGACCAGGTGCGGCCGGCCGGAGTCGGTGGGCATGGCGGTGGGCGCGAGCTCCCCGCTCAGCACCTCGATGCGGTCGGTCTCGATCAGGGCGTTGATCACGAAGGCGCTGCCCACTTGGCGCTGGCAGTCGCTGCAGTGGCAGCAGTGGACGAACATCGGCCCGGACTTCAGCCGGTAGCGCACCGCGCCGCACGCGCAGCCGCCCTCCAATCCGTTCATGGCGTCACTCCCTTAGCGCCAAAGACGAAACGGGAACGCGCCGCCGCGTCAAGCCGCGCCGAAGTTGACGCCTCCGTCATCTTTGATTGACTCGCCCGTCTCAAGGGATCATCGTTCAGTTTGGAAACATGCGGGCGCCGCAGACCCGCTCTTCTGCCGGAGGATGACCATGGACGACGCCTCGATCGACCTGCAACGAGCGGCGCGCGACGCGGCCTATTCGATGCCGCTGGAGCTGATCAACCCGGCCGATCCCGAGCTCTTCCGCACCGACACCATGTGGCCCTACTTCGAGCGCCTGCGGAAGGAGGACCCGGTCCACTACACCGCCGACAGCGGCTTCGAGGACATCGGCGGCTACTGGTCGGTGACCAAGTACAACGACATCATGGCGATCGACACCAACCACCAGGTGTTCTCGTCCGAGCCGACCATCGTGCTGCCCGACCCGGCGGAAGACTTCACGATGCCGATGTTCATCGCCATGGACCAGCCCAAGCACGACGTGCAGCGCAAGACGGTCAGCCCGATCGTCTCGCCGGCGAACCTGGCCTATCTCGAGCCGATCATCCGCGAGCGCGCCGCGACGATTCTGGACGACCTGCCGATCGGCCAGGAGTTCAACTGGGTCGACAAGGTCTCGATCGAGCTGACCACCATGACCCTGGCGACGCTGTTCGACTTCCCCTGGGAAGATCGCCGCAAGCTGACCCGCTGGTCGGACGTGGCCACCGCCTCGCCGGACTCCGGCCTCTTCTCCAGCACCGATCCGGAGATCGCCGAGCAGGAGCGCCGCGCCGAGCTGTTCGAGTGCGTCGACTACTTCATGCGGCTCTGGAACGAGCGCGTGAACGCCCCGCCGCAGCCCGACCTGATCTCCATGCTGGCCCACGGCGAGTCCACCCGGAACATGGACCGGATGGAGTACCTGGGAAATTTGATCCTGCTGATCGTGGGCGGCAACGACACCACCCGCAACTCCATCACCGGCTCGATCCTGGCCCTCAGCCAGAACCCCGACCAGGAACGCCTCCTGCGCGCCGACCACAGCCTGATCCCCGCCATGGTCTCCGAGACCATCCGCTGGCAGACGCCGCTGGCCTACATGCGCCGCACCGCGCTGGAGGACTACGAGATCGGCGGCAAGACCATCAAGAAGGGCGAGAAGGTCGCCATGTGGTACGTCTCGGGCAACCGCGACGAGGAAGTCATCGAGCGGCCCAACGACTACTGGATCCAGCGCCCGCGCGTGCGCCAGCACCTGTCCTTTGGCTTCGGCATCCATCGCTGCGTGGGCAACCGCCTGGCCGAGCTGCAGCTGAAGATCATCTGGGAAGAGATCCTGAAGCGCTTCCCGCGGATCGACGTGGTGGGCCGCCCGCAGCGGGTGCTGTCGTCCTTCGTGAAGGGCTATGAGGCCCTACCCGTGGTGATCCCGACGCGCAATTGACGCGGCCGTCCGGCCGGGGTTTCCTCCGCACGCTCAAGCCTCGGGGGAGGCGCGGAGGGAAAATAACGATGAAGATTGCAGCGACGATCGCGCTCGCCCTGGCGGCTGCGGCGATGGCGGGCGTGGCCACGGCCCAGGAGACCACCCTGAAGGCCAAGCTGACCGGCGCGGCCGAGAAGCCGCCGGGCGATCCGAAGGGGTCCGGCTCGGCCACGGTCAAGCTCGACACGGCCAAGAACCAGGTCTGCTACGAGCTGAAGGTCGAGGGGCTCGCCGGCACCATGGCCCACATCCACAAGGGCGGCGCCGACGTGGCCGGTCCGGTGGCCGTGCCGCTGTCGCCGCCGGACTCCAGCGGCAAGAGCCAGGGCTGCGCCAGCGCCGACGCCGCCGTGGTCAAGGACATCGCCGCCAATCCGGGCGGCTACTACGTCAACGTCCACTCGGCCGCCTTCCCCGGTGGGGCGGTCCGCGGCCAGCTCGCGAAGTAGCCCTCAGGCCTTGGGCTGCGCCGGCTTGGCCGCCGGCGCAGCCTTGGCCGGAGCAGCCTTGGCCGGAACAGCCTTGGCGGAAGCAGGCTTGACGGAAGCGGCCTTCGGAGCGGCGTCCTTTGACGAGGCGCCCTTGGCCGCAGCCGGCTTGGGCCCCGGCCCAGGGGCAGGCAGAGCCGGCGCGGCGGGCGCCGCCGGCAGGGCGTCCCAGCTACCCATGAGGCCGATCACCACCTTGGCGACGCTGTCGGCCGCCACCACAGAGCCGCCGCCCCCGCCCTCGCAGATCACGCGATAGGCCGCCTCAACGTCGGAGTCCTCGGCGGCGGGCCCCCATTCGGGGCGCGCGTTGACGGTGTGGGCCAGCTGCGCGCCGGCGCGGGAGAAGGCGAACACCTCGCGCCAGCGGGTCCGCTGCTGGTCGCAGTCGTATTCGGTGAGCGTGCGGACGTAGCCGGCCTGGGGCGGATTGCCATTGAGGATATTTCGCTGGACGCGCACCGCCCAGGCCTTGCGCACGGCCCCGTCCCGCTCGATCCCCTGCGGGTCCATTACCGTCCAGGCGTCGGGCCCGGACTGGACAATGTAGAACGGGCGCGCCGCGGCGCTGGCGGCGGTCAGGGCGGCAAGGCCCGCGAGGATCCAGATGGCGCGGCGCATGGCCCTTGGATAGCGCGATATGCCGGCGTCGGCCAAGCTCGGCGGCCGGTGAAACGGCTGCGCCGCGGGACAAAGTGACACACCGCCGTTCGGGGCAAGCAGAGATTTACGACCCGGCGGTCTACTCCGCCCGAAACCGGGGGGAGTCCATGCCGGACAGCCAGACCTCAGCCGCTGGCGGCGACCGCGCGGGCGGCCAGACCGCCAGCTGGTTCTTCGAGAACGCGCGCGACCTGTTCGGCGTGGTCTCGCCGCTGGGCGTGTTCCTGGAGGTCAACCCCGCCTGGACCGCCACGACAGGATGGGCCGCCGAAGAGCTCCTGGGCCGCAACCTCCTGGAGTTCCTGCATGAGGACAGCCGCGACCCCGTGATCGAGATGGGGCGTAGCGTGGCCCGGGACGGCGATGTCCCTTCCCGGATGCAACTGCGCTGCAAGGACGGTCGCTGGATCTGGCTCGAAGGCTACGTCCGCCGTGGTCCGCACGGCGAGATGATGGGCGTCCAACGCGATGTGACCGAAGAGTACCGCCGGGCGGAGGCGCTGAAGCAGGGCGGCCGCGTGCAGGCGCTGCTGTCCGAGACCGCCGGCGTCGGCCTCTGGCGCTTCGATCCGCGCACCGAGCGGCTGATCTGGTCGCAGGAATGGGCCCGCCTGCTCGCCGACGCGGGCATCGCCATGAGCACGCCCGCGGAATTCGCCAAGGCCTGCCATCCTGACGACCTGGCCATGGTCAACGCCCGCATGGAGGCGGCGATCCAGCGCGGCGAGGCGGCCGCCTTCGACTATCGGATCCGGGCGGGCGATGGCCGCTGGCTGTCGCTGCGGGTGCACCTGCACGGCGAGCCGATCGCCGAGGGGCTGCACGTGGTGCACGGCATCTCGCAGGACATCACCGAGATCGCCCACGCCCGTGGCGAGCTGGAGGCCCACAACAAGCGCCTGGGAATCGCCCTCGCCGCCGCGCGGGGCGCCGTGGTCGAGGTGGACTACGAGCGCCGCACGGTCTGGAACTCGCCCGAATTCGTCGCCACGGTCGGCTACGCCCTCGAATACCGCCAGGCGATCAAGGCGGTCTGGCCCTTCGTGGTCGAGGCCGACGTCCCGGCTGTCGAGGTGGCCGTGGCCGCCTGGCGGACCAAGGCCAGCGCGGCGCCCCTGGAGGTGCGCGTGCACACCGTGGGCGGCGAGCGGTGGGTCCGGGTCTTCAACGAGATCCAGCGCGATGCGCGAGGCCGCATCCGGCGGACCATCAGCCTGATGATCGACATCGACGACCAGAAGCGCCAGGAGCTGGCGCTGGTGGCCGCCGAGCAGACGGCCCAGGCGGCCACCGAGGCCAAGTCCCAGTTCCTGGCCAATATGAGCCACGAGTTGCGCACCCCCATGAACGGCGTGCTGGGGGTGCTGCACCTGCTGGAACGCGAGGCCCTTCCGTCCAGCGCCGCCTCCCTGGTCAAGGAAGCCCTCTCCTGCGGCGGCATGCTGCAGGCCCTGCTGGACGACATCGTGGACTTCTCGCGCATCGAGGCGGGCCGGCTGGAGCTGGCGCCTGAGGCGGTCGACCCGCAGGCGGTGCTGGAGAGCGTCGGCGCCATGGTGCGGCGCCTGGCCGACGAGAAGGGCCTGGCCTTCGCCCTGGAGCTAGCCCCCCTGCCAGCCTGGATCGAGGCCGACCCGCTGCGGCTGCGGCAATGCCTGTTCAACCTGATCGGCAACGCCATCAAGTTCACCGCGGCGGGCCGGGTGACCGTTCGCGCCGCCTGCGACCCTGGCGGCCGCCGGTTGCGGTTCGAGGTGGAGGACACTGGCATCGGTATCCCCCTGGACGTCCAGCCCATGCTGTTCGAGCGGTTCCGCCAGGCCGACGCCTCCACCACCCGCCGCTTCGGGGGCTCGGGCCTGGGCCTGGCGATCACCCGCCGGCTCGCCCAGATGATGGGCGGCGACGTGGGCTGCATCTCCGCGCCGGGCCAGGGCTCGACCTTCTGGCTGGAGCTGCCGGTCCGCGAACTCGCCGCCCCGGCGCAGGAGGCCGCGGCCGACCTGCCGGCGCTGGACGGGCTGCGGGTGCTGGTGGTGGAGGACAACGCCACCAATCGCATGATCGCGCGCAAGATGATGGAAGGCCTGGGCGCGGTGGTCAGCACGGCCGAGGACGGCGAGGAAGGCGCGGCGGCGGCCCTGGCCAGCCCCTTCGACTTGGTGCTGATGGACATCCAGATGCCGCGTCTCGACGGAGTCGAGGCCACGCGCCGCATCCGCGCCTCGGGCGGAGCCGCCGCGACCGTGCCGATCATCGGCCTCACCGCCAACGTCCTGTCGCATCAGCGCGACGACTACCTGGCCGCCGGGATGGACGGCGTGGTCGGGAAACCCGTCTCGCCCGCCGTGCTGTTGCGCGAAATCATGCGCCTGGCCGAGGCTTCGCCCGAGACCGCCGACGAGGCGCGCCGGGTCGAGGCCTGACCTTCACCTGCGACCACCTGTCCGCGCTCTATCCACAAACGGTGATGTGATCGCGGATAATGCGTCAGACATCTCGACCGAAAGGCCATGACCCGCTGTATGCTGGGGACGTCATGAGAGATTTCGTCGACCTGCAAGGGGCCTCGGGGGCGCGCTACCGCTTCCGCATCTGGCCCGACGGCGCCCCGCACCTGCCCATGGGCGGCAACTATGTGTTCGTGCGCGAGGACCCTGTGGGCTTCACCGTGCTCGAGGTGGGCGAGACCAACGACCTCTCCAAGGTGCAGGCGGAGCGGCCCAAGGCGGCCAAGCGCGGCGCCACCCACGTCTTCACCCGGCTGAACGTCTCGCGCGCCATCCGCACCGCCGAGCACAACGACCTGGCCGCCCACTACCAGACGGCCCGGGTCAACGAATCCGTGCGCTGAGGCCCGCGGCCTTCCCCGTCGCCCGATGGATCTCGGCGTCCGCTCAGGCCGCCTGGCTGAGGCGCCGCGCCTGCTCGGTCTCCTGCGCCGGCGGCAGGCCGAACAGCCGCCGGTACTCGCGGGTGAACTGCGGCGCGCTTTCGTAGCCGACTTGATAGGCCGCATGGCTAGGCTTCATGCCCTTGGCCAGCATGAGGCGGCGGGCCTCGATGAGCCGCAGCTGTTTCTGGAACTGCAGCGGGGAGAGCGAGGTCACCGCGCGGAAGTGGTGGTGGAAGGTCGATAGGCTCATGCCGGCGACCGCCGCCAGCTCGGCGACCCGCAGGGGCGAGGCGAAGTCGGTCCGGATGATCTCCACGGCCCGCGCGATGCGCCGTGCCTGGCTGTCCGGAAAACCCAGGCGCCGAATGCCGGCGCCATGGCGTCCGGCCAGCAGCCAGTAGTGCATCTCGCGCACCAGCTGGGCCTGCAGCACCGGCACGGCGGCCGGGCGCTCCATCAGGCGGATCAGGCGCAAGGCGGTGTCGGCGACCTCGGCGTCCGTCGGCTGGAGCCGGAGCGCTGAGCCGCCGTCGACCGGGACGGCCTTCATCTGCGCCGACAGCTCGGCAATGAGCGCCGCATCGAGGTAGAGCGCGAAGGACAGGTATGGAGCCGCGGCGCTGGCGCGGGTGATCTGGCTCACCGTCGGAACGTCGGCGGTGAGCAGCATGGAGTCCCCGCCGCTGAAGGCCAGCGACTGGGCGCCCGCGGTCACCTGCTTGGTTCCCTGCGCGACCAGGCAGATCAGCGGCCGGTGGATGGCGTATTGCAGCTGGCCCGGCGAGGCGGCCCGGACCAGGGTCATGCCGGGGATCGCGGTGGTGGCCACGCCCTCCCCGTCCGCATGGCGCTCGGCGTAGTGGCGTATGGCCTCGCCCAGGACGTCGTTCATGCCGGCCTCCCTACCGGATCCAGGCCCAGCGTAAAGCCACCTCGGACTTTTGGGCAAGGTTTTCGCCGGAGCAGGCAACAGGGCCCTGCGTCGCCGGGCGATAAGGCGCTGCGCTCGGCGGGCGGTCTCCGCCGCGTCCAGCGAGAACCAAATCCGAGCCTGCGGAGATGCAAATGAGCAAGATCCTGATCGTCCTTTCGGCGGCCGACACCTGGACCCGGGCGGACGGGTCCAGCTACCCGAGCGGCGTCTGGGCCGAGGAGCTCGTCGCCATGGACGAGCGGTTCGTCGAGGCCGGCTGCGAGGTGGACATCGCCACGCCCGGTGGGACGCCGCCCACTATCGATCCCCACAGCCTGGACGCCGGGGTCGTGGGCGCGGAGCCGGCCGCGCGCTTCGGGGCCTACCTGGAGGCGATTTCGGCGCGGCTGGCCCGCCCGCTCGTGCTCGCGGACGTCGAGACCTCGGCCTACGACGCTGTGGTGATCCCCGGCGGCCACGGCCCCGTCGAGGACCTCTACAAGGATCCCGACATGGGCCGGGTCCTCGCCGAGGCCGACCGCCAGGGCGTCATCATCGCCCCGGTCTGCCACGGCCAGGCGGCCTTGTTGGCGGCGCGCCGGCCCGATGGCGGATGGCTGTTCGAAGGCCGCGCGATGACCGCCTTCAGCGACGAGGAAGAGGTCGAGCTGGGCACGGCGGACAATGCGCCCTGGCTTCTGGCCGAGACCCTGCGCAAGGCCGGCGCCCGCTACGAGAAGGGGCCGAACTGGGGGCCCTACGTCGTTCGCGACGGCAACCTGCTCAGCGGACAGAACCCAGCGTCCAGCACGCCGCTCGCCGACGCCGTGCTCGCAGCCCTCGCCGACCTCGCCCCAGCGGCGGGAAACCGCGCCGTGCCCAGCCAAGGCGCACCGCAGCACCGCGGCGTCGTGATGACCGGCGACGATGGCGAGGAAGGCCGCAAGGCCTTCTACATCCTGGTCGAGGCCCGGCCGGGCCGCGAGGACGAAGTCCTCCGGATGCTCCGCGACATCCGGGCCTGCGTGGAGGACGAACCCGAGACCGGCCCCTGGTATGCCGTGCGGCATTCGCCGACCACCTTCGCCATCTTCGAGGCCTTCCCCAGCATCGCGGGGCGCAATGCCCACGTGGCGGGCGGCGGCGGCGACATCTTCCGCGACGTGGCGCGGATGAACCGCATCCTCGCGCGACCGGCCCAGGTGCAGAAGGTCGACGTCCTGCTCTGCAAGCCAGCGTTCGCCTAGACTTCGCGCTTCGCCGCGGCGCAACGCGGGCTCGGCGGCTTCACGGGGCGCAGGGTCAAAAATGTGCAGTGGCGGCGGGGGCTGGCGGCGCTAGCTTGACCATGGCATGACCGTCAGCACCCGCCCCCTGCCGCCCCGGTCCGCCTTCGTCCTGATCCTGGGGATGCTCGTCAGCGCGATCGCGATCTATGGCTTCGGCCACACGGTCGATGAGCGCCTGATCCACTTCAAGACCGCCCCGCCGCCCATCCTCTATGTCCACGTGGCGGTGTCGAGCGCCTGGCTGGCGCTGCTCGTCGTCCAGGCGGCCCTGGTACGGAGCCGCAGCGTGGCGCTGCATCGGCGGCTCGGTCTCTGGGGCCTGGCCCTGGGCGCGGTGGTCTGCGTGGTGGGCTACATCACGGTCATCGTCCTGCGGCGGGCCGACGTCGCCTCCGGCCGCGGCGAAGAGGCCGTGGCCTTTCTGGCGATCCCGATGCTGAGCCTGCTGATGTTCGCCGTGCCGTTCAGCCTGGCGGCGCTCTGGCGCAAGTCCAGCCACCGCCACCGGCCGCTGATGGTGCTGGCCACCGCCTCGCTGACCGCTGCCGCCTTCGTCCGCTTTCCCGGCCTCAACCACGAGATCCAGCCGTTCCTGACCGACGGGCTGATGGTCGCGGCCGCAGCATGGGAGTGGCGGCTGACCCGACGGTTGAACCCGGTCTACGCCCTCGGCATCCCCATCGTCTTCGCCAGCCAGGTCGCCGCGATCTGGCTGATCACCACGGCGCCGCCGGCCTATATGGCGGTCGCGCACTTCCTGCTGCGCTGGACGTAGAACGCGCTCAGCGCGAGGCGGCGAAGGCGCCGCGCAGGATCATGTGCGTGGCCGGGCTCACGCGGCGAGCAGCACGATCTTGCCGGCGACCGAGCGGCTCTCCAGGGCCCGCTGGGCCTGGGCGGCGTCGCGCAGGGCGAAGGTCGCGCCGATCAGCGGCGACAGGACGCCGTCTCCGACGAGTTTCAGCACCTGGGCGAGGTCCTCGCGGTACGCGAGCGGGCGCCCGTCGCGCCAGGGCTGCGCCGAGTAGGTGGCGACCCCCTGGCCCTTTCCGAACAGGGCCAAGCTGGAGAAGCGCGCGTTGATCAGGAGGTCGGCGATCGCCAGCGGATTGACCTTGCCGTCGCGGGTCATGTCGTAGGCGCCGTAGAGCACGCCCGTGCCGCCGGGCCGGAGCGCGGCCATGGAGACCTTCCTGAAGTGCTTGCCGCCCAGGTGGTCGAAGGCGGCCACCACCCCGCCGCCGCTCAGGGCGCGCGTCCGGGCCGCCACATCCTCGATGCGGTAGTCGACCGGCTCGGCCCCGTAGGAACGGACGACGTCGGCCTTGGCGGCCGAGGCGCTGCCGACCGCCTTGACGCCGGCAAGCCGGGCCAGGTCCAGCAGCAGGCTGCCGACGCCGCCCGCCGCGCCGTGCACCAGCACCCACTCGCCGGGGGCCGGGTTGGCGATCCGGTGGAACATCTGCCAGGCGGTGACGCCGTTCAGCACCGCGGCCACCAGCTTGGCCGCGTCGGCGCCCTCCGGCGCGTGCGCCAGCCACCGGGCGTCGACATTGCGCCGGGTCGCATAGGACCCTGTGACCGTCACGCCGGCCACCCGCTGGCCGACCGGCAGCCCGACCACGCCCGGCCCGACCGCTTCGACCCGGCCGACGAAATCGTAGCCCGGCGTGGCCGGCAGCGACTCCCCTGCGTACACGCCCTGGCGCAGCATGATGTCGGCATAGGCGACGCCGGCGGCCTCGATGGCCACCCGGACCTCCCCGGGGCCGGGCGGCGGCAGCCGCCGCTCCAGCGGCGCCAGGACGGTGGCCGCGCCCTTGCGGGGCGCGTGCATCTCGAAGGCGTCGTCGATCATTCGGTGTTCCTTGGGCACGCGCCGGAGGCGCGACTAGGCGGGCAGGCGCATCTGCTTGCGCAGGCTCTTGTCGAAGGCGTCGGCGGGGACGAACCGGCGCAGGACGCTGATCTGGCGCGCGATCTTGCCCACGGGATAGCGGCGGCGCGGACGGCTGGCGGTGGCCGCAAGGACCACCGTCTCAGCCACGAGCTCCGGGGGATCGGCCGCGGCCATGGCGTCGTCCAGCAGGGCGCGCAGGCCGCTGCGGGCCTGGTCGTACTCGCGAAGCGGGGAGTCCGCCGGCAAGGCGTTCTGGTCGAAGACGCTGCGCGTATAGGCCGGCTCCACCAGCGAGACCCGGATGTCGAAGGCCCGCAGCTCGTGGTCGAGCGACTCCGAATAGCCCTCCAGCGCATGCTTGGTGGCCGAATAGTGCGCCGAATAGGGCGCGGGGATCAGGCCCAGCACCGAGCTGATGTTGATGATGCGCCCCCGGCCCCGCTGGCGCATGGCCGGCAGCACCGCGTTGGTGGCCCGGATGACGCCGAACAGGTTGACGTCGAACAGCGCCTGGACCTGGGCGATCGAGGACTCCTCGGCGCCGCCCTGCAGGCCGATGCCGGCGTTGTTGACCAGCACGTCGATGCGACCGGTCCGCGACAGCACGCTCGCGACCATGCCCCGGACAGACTCGTCGTCGGTCACGTCGCAGGCCAGCATCGAGACCTGCTTCGGGCCCGTGTTCGTGGCCCGGCGACTGGTCCCGAAGACGGTGAACCCCCTCTGGGCCAGCGCCTCGGCGGTGGCGCGCCCGATGCCCGTGGACGCGCCCGTCGCGATCGCCGTCTGCCCGGTGGATAGTGTCATGTGACCTCCAGGCCCGAGCCAACAGCGGCGCCGGACAATTTTACATTATACTCATAATATGTCATGATGATCGTAATGCAACTGGCCGAGCCGCTATGAGGGCGCATGCGCTACGAAAAGGGCCGTAAGGACGTTTCCCGCCGCCGGATCACCGAGATCGCGGCCGAGCGATTCCGCCGCGACGGGATCGCCGCCTCCGGCCTGGCCGGGATCATGAGCGACGCCGGCCTCACCAACGGCGCCTTCTATCCGCACTTCCGGTCGAAGGCCGACCTGGTCCGCGAAAGCCTGAAGGCCGCGCTCGACGAGCAGGCGGACCAGCTGCGGCAGGCCCTGGCGAGCGGGGGCCTGGAGGCGATCCTGTCCGTCTACCTGTCCGCGGAGCATCGCGACAATCCGGGCGCAGGCTGCGCCTCGGCCGCGCTGCTGCCGGAAGTCGGCCGCCAGCCGGACGAGACCCGCGAGATGTTCGCCGAGCAGGTGGCCGGCCTCGTCGCCCAGTTCGCGCAGACCCTGCCGCCGCAGACGCCCGACGCGCAGGGCGTCGCTCTCGGCATCTACGCCACGCTGGTCGGCGCACTGCAGCTCGCCCGCGCCGTGCCTTCGAAGGCCCAGTCGGACCGGATCCTGGCCGCCGGCGCCGAGGCCGCGCGCACCCTGGCGAGGGCCGCGACCGAAGGGTCCACGGCGGCCGAGGCTTAGCCGTTCGGGCCGATCGTGAGCGTCAGGACCGCCCGGATCGTCCGCGGCGCGATGGGGGAGAGAAGCCCCGACGGCGCCGCCAGATAGCCTTTGGCGCCGGTGAGGTTGGAGCTCAGCACCCGGAATTCGGCCGGGCGGCCGGCCAGGGTGAAGCGGCGACGGGCGCCGAGGCTCAGGGTCGTGACGGCGGGCATCCTGATCGTGTTGGCGGTGTCGGCCCAGCGTCCGCCGAGATAGCTGAAACCCGCGTCGACCGACCAGCCCGCCCCCAGCTGCCGCTCGGCATTGGCGTTGACCACCACGTGGGAGACGCCGGCGTCGTGCGACCCAACCAGGCCGGCCGCCACAAGCGGTCCTGTCACCCGCGGCTGAAACGCGACGGCGCCCAGGACCACGCTGGTCCTTGCGTCCACCTCGCCGGCGATCGAGGCCTCAACGCCGCGGTGGCGCACCTGGCCCACCAGGCCGAAGGACTGGTCCTCGCGGAAGCCCTGCGTGGGCTTCGAGACGTCGAACAGGGCGCCGATGAGGGTCAGCTTCGGCGTGAGCGCATGCCGGATTCCCAGCTCGAACTGCTCGGCCTCCACCGGCGGCAGCACCGCGTCGCGATTGCTCGCCGTGGTCGGCGCAACGCCGGCTTCCTCGAGGCCGGTCACCCAGCTGCCGAACAGGTCGGTGCGGCGGCTGAGCTTGACGACGGTGGAGACGTTGTAGTGCGTGCTCTCGCTGACGCGGCGAGTCTTCACCCCCGCGGTGGACAGCACCGCCTTGTCGTAGCGCGTGCGGTGCGCAGCGACGCGAAGCTCGGCGCGGTCGCGCCAGGCCAGGCCGTAGCCCACCGAGGCGGTGGTCTGCTCGGCGGTGTCCCTGCCGCGCGTCCCGGACCACGGCGTCGCGGGGCCATCCGGCGGATCGTCGCCGCGAAGATCGAAGGCGCCAAGCGGCAGGACCGTGCTGGAGGTCAGGCCCGTGATCGTGCGGCCGCCGCGCACCGACACCGTGAGAAGGTGGCTGACGTCGCCGGTTTCGAACGTCCGTCCCAGTCGCGCCTCGACGGAGTCCGCGCGCGTGGCGCGGCCGGGCGTGCGGTAGGTGGTGGCGGAGGCGCGGCCCAAGGGGTCGGCAAAGATCAGGGTGAAGTCGTTGATGTCGATGTCGAAGACCGAGTGGAAGGCGGCCAGGTCGATCGTGAAGCCATCGACCTGCCCGTCGTAGAGGACCCCGAGGTTCGTGTTCACGGCCCGGGTTTCCGCCCAGGCGGGCGAATACTGGTGGAACGTCTTGAGGCGCGGCGGCGGCGCGGCGCCGGACGGAACCACGGCGTAGTCGCCATCGTAGCCGCGCTGGCTCACCGATCCGAACAGGCGCACCCGCTGGCCGGGCGCCACATTCCACGCACCGACCGCGCCGAAGCTGAAGCCCCGGCCCTTGTAGCCCTGGGCGAAGCGCAGCAGGGGACGCCACACGAACCCGCCGGCGAGGCTGAAATCGCCGGCGCGATAGGATCCGTCCCCCTGGACCACCTGCGTGCCGAAGTCCCGGAACCCCGCGCCGAGGCGCAGCTGGTTCACCGGCCCGGCCTCGCGCAGGCGATAGTTCACCACGCCGGAGGGCGCCGGATAGGCCAGGCGGGCGGCGTTCACCCCCACCCGCACGCCGACGCCGGCGAGCACGGTGTCGTCCAGCTGCGAGGCGCGGCTGAAGTAGGCGTCGTCGATGCGGTAGGCGCCGCTGTCGTTGAGGTCGAATCCGCGGACCTGGCTCTCGCTGTAGAGGCCCGACTGCTCGGTCCCGACCCGCTGCCCGAAGGCGTCGGCGGCGGACTTGACCGCGTTCTCCTGCGCCGCGGCCGGCGCGGCGGCCAGCAGCGCGAGAACGATACCTGAGAGGCGTGACATGGGCGTGGTCCCGGCGGCGGCTCCGGCCAGGCGCCGCGATTGGCGTCATTCCTGGAGCCCTGGACGCAAGCCTAGGGGCGGCGGATCGCGGGATGCAGGCCGCTCGCTGCAGCGGCCTGGCGGTTCACTGCAAAGGTGGGCCGCCGCCGGCGCCTTGGCGTAGAGTGACGGGCATGACAGGGCCCGTCGCAGGCGCGTCCGCGATCCGCGGGCGCTGGATCGCCGCCTTCTGGTGCGCGGCGGCGCTGTTCGAAGCCAGCCAGTCCATCTTCATGCTGCACTCCGAGGGCAAGCATCAAGGCGAGCTGCGGCTGCTGGCGACCGAGTTCGTCACCTGGCTGCCGTGGGCCCTGGCCACGCCGCTCGTCATCGGCCTGGCGCGCCGATATCCGATCCTTCGCGGCGGCACGGCGCGGGGCGCGGCGACGCACCTCTTCGCCCTGGTGGCCATCAGCCTGACCGCCGAGGCCTGGTCGGCTGCGCTGCAGATGCTCTTCAATCCGTGGGGGCACCGGCGGCCGCCGACGTTCTGGGACACCTGGACCACCACGCTCATCTACCAGGCCCTGAACTGCCTGGCGGCCTACGCCCTGATCCTGACCATCACCTATCTGGTGGACTCGCGAGACAGGCTCACGCGGCAGGCGACGGAGGCCGCGCGGCTCAACGAGGAGCTCTCCAAGGCCCAGCTGGCCGCGCTGCGGCGGCAGATGGAGCCCCACTTCATGTTCAACGCGCTCAACTCCATCGCCGGGCTGGTGCGCGACAACCGCAACGACGCGGCGGTGAGCATGGTGGTGGGGCTGAGCGAGTTCCTGCGCCGCGCGACGGAGGATTCGCATCGGCCGCAGGTCACCCTCGCCGAGGAGGTCGAGTACCTGCAGCGGTACATCGACATCCAGAAGGTCCGCTTCGGCGAGCGGCTCGGCATCAGCGTCGATGTCCCGCCCGACCTCCTGGACGTGCAGGTTCCAAGCCTCCTGCTGCAGCCGCTCGTGGAGAACGCCATCAAGCACGGCGTCGCCAAGCGGGTCGCGGGCGGGGCGGTCCGCGTCGCCGGCGCCCGCCGTGAGGGCGCCCTTTGCCTCAGCGTCTACAACGACGGGCCCGGCTTCCCGCCGGACTGGGAGACCAACGGCGCCGGGATCGGTCTCGCCAACCTGCGCAGGCGACTGCAGATCCTCCACGGCGAGGCCGCGGACCTCAGCATGACGCGCGCCGGGGAGCGAGGCGTGGAGGTGCGCGTGACCCTGCCCCTGGCGGAGGCCTGAATGGCGCTGCTCGACCAAGGCCTGGCCCCGATCCGCACCCTGGTGGTCGACGACGAGCCGCTGGCCCGTCGCAATCTCGTCGTCCTGCTGCAGCGTGACCCCGATGTGGGATCCATCCTCGAGTGCGGGTCCGGGGCCGAGGCCGTCGAGCTCATCCGACGCTGGCGGCCCGACCTGGTGTTCCTCGACGTGCAGATGCCCGAGTGCGACGGCTTCGATGTCCTGGAGCTGCTGGGCGCCGACGCACCGCAGACCATCATCTTCGTGACCGCCTACGACGCCTATGCGCTCCAGGCGTTCGAGACGGGCGCCCTCGACTACCTGCTGAAACCGTTCGACGACGCACGCTTCGTGCGCGCCCTGGCCCGCGCCAAGGACAGGATCGCGCGCTATGCTCCGACCGCGCAGCAGCCGGTCCGGCGGCTGGTCGTCAGGTCCCCCGGCCAGCTGCTCTTCGTGGCGCCCTCCGACGTCGATTGGATCGAGGCCGCGAGCTACTACGCCTGCCTCCACGTGGGCCCGGCCACCCACCTGATCCGCCGAACCCTTTCCGAGCTCGAGCGCGACCTGGGCGACGAAAGCTTCGCCCGCATCCACCGCTCGAGCATCGTCAACCTCGACCGGGTCGAGGGGCTCGAGCTGCACAGCGCGGGGGAATATGAGGTCGTGCTGAAGTCCGGCGTGCGGCTGCGGCTCAGCCGGCGCTACCGCAAGCCGCTGCAGGACCGCCTGGGATAATGCGGGTCAGCGGCCGCTTGACCTCCGCGGGAACCGCGCGCGCCTGACGAAGGTTCGTCTGCGGTAAGGCCGAACGCGCCAGGCGTGGCTCAAGCTGCGCTGCAGGCCTGTCCAGCCAAACTCCGGATCCGCCCGCACGCTTCACCCTCAACCCTCGCAGGCGTCTGCGCCAGCATAGGCCCTGCCGGCGTTCGCGAACGATCGTCAGAGGTATTCGAATGGACCAGACGCCGCCTGGATCGCGCCTGCAACTCACCTGCCGGGTCAACCGCCAGCCCGTCGCCGCGGAGGTCGAGGCGCGCACCACCCTGCTCGATTTCCTGCGCGACCGCCTGCGGCTGACCGGCGTCAAGAAGGGCTGCAACGAGGGCGCCTGCGGCACGTGCACGGTGCTGGTCGACGGCAAGCGCATGAACGCCTGCCTCACCCTGGCCATCCAGTGCGAAGGCCGCGAGATCACCACCATCGAGGGCGTCGGGTCGGCCGAGGCGCTGCATCCGGTGCAGCAGGCGTTCATCGCCCACGACGCGCTGCAGTGCGGCTACTGCACCCCGGGCCAGATCCTCTCGGCCATCGCCTGCATCGCCGAGGGGCACGCCACCGATCCCGACACCGTGCGCGAATGGATGAGCGGCAACATCTGCCGCTGCTCGGCCTATCCGCAGATCACCGCCGCAGTGCTGGACGCGGCCCGTCAGTCGGGGCCTGAGCGCCATGCGTGACTTCAGCTATTCCCGGGCGCGCGACCTCAGCGACGCCTACGCGGCGGACGGCGCCGGACGCATGGCGATCGCCGGCGGCACCGAACTCCTGAACTGGTTTCGCCTGGGCATAGCCGCACCCGACCAGGTCATCGACCTGGCGGGCGTCGAGGACCTGCGCGGCATCCGCAGCGACGGCCAGCAGCTCTCCATCGGCGCGCTCGCAACCCTGGCGGAGGTCGGCGAGAACCCCGAGGTCAAGGCGCATGCCGCGGTGCTGGCCCAGGCCTGCGTAGCAGCGGCCTCGCCCCAGGTGCGCAACCGCGCCACCCTGGGCGGCAACCCGCTGCAGAAGACGCGCTGCGCCTATTTCCGGGCGGAAGAACCGCTGCCCTGGCCGTGCAACAAGCGCCGTGCGGGATCCGGCTGTGCGGCGCTCGAGGGCCTCAACGACCGGCATGCGATCTTCGGCTGGACGGACGCGTGCGTCGCCGTTCAGCCTTCGGACCCGATCGTCGCCCTGGCCGCCCTTGACGCGCAACTGGCCATCGCGGGTCCGCAAGGCCGCCGCGAGCTGGCCGCGGCCGCGCTCCATCTCACCCCCGAGGAGGCGGCCAGCGAGGGCCTCGACCCCGCCCTGGCTGAGACCCGGCTGGCGCCGGGCGAGGTGATCACCGGCTACCGCGTGCCCATCCGGCGCGGCGCGCGCTCCGCCTACGTCAAGGTCCGCGAACGGGCGAGTTATGAATATGCCCTGGTCTCCGCGGCGGCTGCGATCGAGCTGGAGGACGGCCTCATCTCCCGCGCCGCCATCGCCCTGGGATCGGTCGCC
>JAEKKJ010000050.1 GCA_019510435.1 Caulobacterales bacterium
CCTCGGCGTCGCCAACTCGATCGTCGCCGCCCAGGAAGGCGCCGTGCGCATCGACGCCAGCCTGACCGGCATGGGCGCCGGCGCCGGCAATGCGCCGCTGGAAGTCTTCATCGCCGCCGCCGACCGCAAGGGCTGGCGCAACGGCTGCGACGTCATGGCCCTGATGGACGCCGCCGAGGACCTCGTGCGCCCGCTGCAGGACCGGCCGGTGCGCGTCGACCGCGAGACCCTCTCGCTCGGCTACGCCGGCGTCTACTCCAGCTTCCTGCGCCACGCCGAAAAGGCCGCCCAGGACCACGGCCTCGACGTGCGCGAGATCCTCGTCGAGCTCGGCCGACGCAAGATGGTCGGCGGCCAGGAGGACATGATCGTCGACGTCGCCCTCGACATGCTCAAGGCCAAAAACACCGCCGCATAGCGCTCTTAGCTGCTGAGCATGGCCGGCCTCGCGGCGACGATCTTGTGGTGTCGTGTCCATGGCGTTCGGCTCGCAATCGCAGAGCAGGTCCAAGGCCGGAGTGCGGCAAGTCGAAGAGAGAACAAGAATGACGAAAATGGTAACAAGGGCGACGCTCGCTGTCGCCGAGCCGCTGGTGCGCTTCATCGAGGCGCAGGCTCTGCCCGGGATCGGGATCGAGCCAGCCGCCTTCTGGTTCGGCCTGGCGGCCATCTATGCGGAGCTGGAGCCGGAGAACGCCGCCCTGCTCTGGCGTCGCGACCGGCTACAGGCGGCAATGGACGCATGGCACCAGGTCCGCGCCGGCCAGCCGATCGAGCAGCCCGCCTACCAGGCCTTCCTGACCGAGATCGGCTATCTGGTTCCCGAGCCTGCGCCCTTCCAGGTTGCGCCTGCCGGGGTCGACGACGAGGTGGCGAGGCTCGCCGGGCCGCAGCTGGTGGTGCCGGTGCTGAACGCCCGCTTCGTGCTGAACGCCGCCAACGCCCGCTGGGGCAGCCTCTACGACGCGCTCTACGGCGCCGACGCGATTTCCGGCCAGGCCGCCGGCCCCGGCTACGACCCGGCCCGCGGCGCCCAGGTGATCGCCTGGGCCAAGGCCTTCCTCGACGAGGCGGTCCCGTTCGCCGAAGGCAAGTGGGCCGACTTCAAGGGCGGCGAGCCGCCGCTGAAGCACCCCGCCCAGCTGGTCGGCCGCCGGGGCGAGACCCTGCTCTTCCGCCACAACGGCCTGCACATCGAGGTGGTGGTCGACCGCGCCCACCCGATCGGCCGCGACGACCCGGCGGGAATCGCCGACGTGGTGCTGGAAGCCGCGCTCACCACCATCGTCGACCTGGAGGACTCGATCGCCGCAGTCGACGCAGAGGACAAGGTCGAAGCCTACTGCAACTGGCTGGGCCTGATGCGCGGCGATCTCGAGGCCGCCTTCGAGAAGGGTGGGCGGACCCTGATCCGCGCCCTGGAGCCGGACCGCGTCTACATTGGCGCCGACGGGCGCGAACTCACCCTGCCCGGCCGCTCCTTGCTGTTCGTGCGCAACGTCGGCCACCTGATGACTACGCCGGCCGTGCGCCTGCCCGACGGGCGCGAGGCGCCGGAAGGGATCCTCGACGCGGTCGTCACCAGCCTGATCGGCCTGCACGACCTGAAGGGCGCGGGCCGCTTCCGAAACAGCCGCGAGGGCTCGATCTACATCGTCAAGCCCAAGATGCACGGCCCCGAGGAGGCGGCCTTCGCCAATCGCCTGTTCGA
>JAEKKJ010000051.1 GCA_019510435.1 Caulobacterales bacterium
CCGCCGTCGCAACCCAGCATCGAGCCGGAGTTGTAGTACTGCGTGTTCATCATCGTCATGTTCGCGCCGATCATCGAGGCGAACGAGAAGTACGAGCTCTGCGAGTTCTGCGTGTCCAGCGTCTGCGGCGCGGCGGTGACCAGGGCTGCGGGCCGGGCGGCCTTGAGCTGGCTGATCGCCGACGCCATCGAGGACGGGTTGATGCCGTTCTCGAGGTCGATGTCGATGCCGTCGAAGCCGTAGTTCGCCATGATGGCCGCCGCGCTGTTGGCGAAGGCGGAGGCGCTGGATGCGTCGTTGACCGAGATCGAGCCGTTCTGGCCACCGACGGACAGCACGACCTTCTGGCCGCGACCATGGGCCGTGACGATGTCGGCCTTGAACTGCGCGTCGCTGTAGCCGGTGACTCCGGGGTCGATCGCAAAGCTGATCTGGCCCGGCACGCCGGTGGCGTTGGCGAAGGCCACCGCGATGATGTCGTAGGTGGTCGGCACCTGGGCGATGGTCAGCACGGGCGCGCCGTTGTTGAAATTCTGCCAGTAGCCCATCAGGACATGGGGCCGCAGGTCGCCGTTCGAGGGCGGCGGTGCCGGCGTCGGGGGCGGCGGGGTCGGCGTGGGTGGTGGCGGCGTGGGGGTTGGCGGCGGCGGAGCGGGCGTGGGCGGCGGCGGGGTGGTGCCGCTGCAGGTGGTGGTCACCGTCCAGGGCTGGCCGGAGCCGCTCGGGCCGTTGTGGGTCGCGGGGTCGTCGCCCTGCGTCCACCAGTTGGCCTTGTAGATCTTGCCGTTCTCGGTGACGGTGGCACCGCCGTTGTAGGCCGTGCTCGCGTTCCAGGCTGCGCACGACGACGGCGGCGGCGCGGGTGTCGGTGCCGGCGGCGGCGGGGTCGGGGTGGGCGGCGGCGTGGGCGTCGGCGGGGGTGGCGTGGTCGAGCAGCCGGTGGCCAGCGTCCAGGGCTGGCCGCTGCCGGACGCGCCGTTGCTGGTCGCGGGGTCGTTGCCCTGCGTCCACCAGTTGGCCTTGTAGGTGTTGCCGTTCTCGGTGACGGTGTCGCCGCCGACATACGCCGTGGAGGCATTCCAGGGCTGGCAGCTGGTGGCGGCCTGCGCGCCGGCGGATGCCAGCGTGCTGCCGGCGACCGCCGCCGACAGCAGGGCCAGTCTCTCGAGTCGTCTGCGCCGATCGGCGCGGGGGGCATGGGTCATTTCGGGGCTCTCCTCGTCATGGGTGTGCCGCGACCTGCTTCGAACCCGGCGCGGGTACGGCGCATGATGCGGTGATGACCAATATATGACCAGCGAGGCGGGCTCCGAAACGGCCGAAGGTGTAAGAACCGCAGCACAAGGTTCTGTTTACGGCGAGATACGTGGTGGACAGGCGGATTCCATGCGGCTGGCCATGTCGGGCCGCGGTCATTCCGCATATCCGTCGGGCTGAATGCCATATCGGCCGGCCTGGATCCCGCGACTTCGCGCAGGATGACGGGCGGGGGTGCGTCGGTGATGGCGGGCGGGGCCGTCGGCGCTGACAGGCGGGGCGCGCCGGCGCGGACAGGCGGGGTGCGTCGGCGCTCTGCGAGCCTGTCATCCTGCGCGGAGCGAAGCGGAGTCGCAGGATCCACCCCTGGAGAAGCGTATCGGCAGGCGCACATCCTGCGACTTCGCGCAGGATGACGGGAGGGGCCCGTCCTGCGGCGCGCTCACTGCCCCGCGCCGCGCTCCTGCTGCTGTTCTTCCTTGCGATGCACCCGCTGGCACACCGGGAAGCGCTGGTAGCGCGGCTCGTTGT
>JAEKKJ010000010.1 GCA_019510435.1 Caulobacterales bacterium
GCTTCCAGCTCATGTCGGTGACGTGCAGCAGGCCGTCGATGCCGCCCAGGTCCACGAACGCGCCGTAGTCGGTGATGTTCTTGACCACGCCTTCGCGGACTTCGCCTTCCTGCAGCTGGCTGACCAGCTCGGTGCGCTGCTCGGCGCGGGCTTCTTCCAGGATCGCACGACGGGAGACGACGATGTTGCCGCGCGGGCGGTCCATCTACAGGATCGCGAACGGCTGCTCGCGGCCCATCAGCGGGCCGACGTCGCGCACCGGACGGATGTCCACCTGGCTGCCCGGCAGGAACGCCGAGGCGCCGCCCAGGTCAACGGTGAAGCCGCCCTTCACGCGGCCGACGATGACGCCCATCACCGGCTCGTTCTTGGCGTAGACCTCTTCCAGGCGGGTCCAGGCTTCCTCGCGGCGGGCCTTCTCGCGGCTGATCACCGCCTCGCCCATGGCGTTCTCGACGCGCTCGAGGAAGACCTCGACCGTGTCGCCGACCTTCATCGGGGGCCGCTCTTCGCCGGGAACCGAGAATTCCTTCAGCGACACGCGGCCCTCGGTCTTCAGACCGACGTCGATGATCGCGAAGTCCTTCTCGATGGCCACGACCTTGCCGTGGACCACTTGGCCTTCCATGAAATCACGCCCGCCGAGGGACTCGTCGAGCAGCGCGGCGAAGTCGTCGCGCGAGGGGTTGAGGCTCAGATCGTCAGCCATTTCGTACTTTCGTCTCAAATGACCTGAGGGCCCGCGCACCACTGGTGTCGGACGGACGCCCCATGTCGGGTCAGGGGTTGCAACCGAAGACGCAGGCTTAAGCCTGCGCGGTGAGATTTGCCCGCAGCCGTCCGAGGGAATGGCGTGGTTGGATTTGCCCTTCAGGACGCCTCTTGCGAGGCCTCCCAGCGGGCGCGCGCCGCCTCGACGATGCGGCGGGCCGCATCGGCGGCCTGCTCTATAGTCATTTCAGAGGTATCCAGCAAGACGGCGTCCGGCGCCGGCTTCATGGGCGCGGCGTCGCGGCCGCCGTCCCGGGCGTCGCGCCGGCGGATGTCGGTGAGCACGTCCTCGTAGCTCACGGCCTCGCCCTGGGCGGTCAGCTGCTTCCAGCGACGCTCGGCCCGCACCTCAGGCCGGGCGGTGACATAGAGCTTCACCGGCGCCTCGGGGCAGATGATCGTGCCGATGTCGCGCCCGTCCAGGATCGCCCCGCCCTCCTGGCGCGCGAAGGTATGCTGGAAGTCCAGCAGGGCCGCCCGCACGCGCGGGTGCACCGCCACGCGGCTGGCCAGCTCGCCGGCGGCGCGGGTC
Organism: Caulobacterales bacterium; assembly: GCA_019510435.1. Lineage (GTDB taxonomy): Bacteria > Pseudomonadota > Alphaproteobacteria > Caulobacterales > Caulobacteraceae > Phenylobacterium. The sequence continues at coordinate 1,304 of JAEKKJ010000010.1, forward strand.
CGAAGCTTGGGGTCGTCCAGCTGCTCGGCGGTCAGCATCACTGCGGCGGCCGCCGCGGCGCCCTCGTCGTCCATGTGGCCGCCAGCCTCGGCGGTCAGCACGCCCACGGCCCGGTAGAGCAGGCCGGTGTCCAGGACAGGCAGGTCCAGGGCCTCGCCGAGCCGCGTGGCGATGGTGCCCTTGCCGGAGGCCGCAGGGCCGTCCACGGCGACGATGAAGCTCTCGGCGAAGCTCTCGGCCTTGGGCTTTCCCATCAGACGGCCGCCGGCTGCCCGGCGGCGATCTCGGCGCCCAGGCCGCGCATCAGCTCCACGAAGCCGGGGAAGCTGGTGGCGATCATGCCCGGCTCGTCCACATGCACCGGCGCCTCGGCGGCCAGGCCGAGGACCAGGTGGGCCATGGCGATGCGGTGGTCGCCGTGGGTGGTGACGGCCGCGCCGCCGGCCACCAGGTGGTTCGAGCGCTTGGCCCCCACCACGATCAGGCCCTCGGGCTCTTCCTCCACCCCGATGCCGCAGGCGGCCAGGCCCGCCGCCATCAGGGCGATCCGGTCACTCTCCTTGACCCGCATCTCGCCGATGCCGCGCATCACCGTGCGGCCGGAGGCGAAGGCCGCCGCGACGGCCAGGATCGGGTATTCGTCGATCATCGAAGGCGCCCGCTCGGGCGGCACCTCCACGCCCTCCAGCTCGGAGTGGCGCGCGGTGACGTCGCCCACCAGCTCGCCCCCCTCCTCGCGCACATTGGCCACCGAGAGGTCCGCGCCCATGTCGCCCAGGGTGTCCAGGAGGCCGATGCGCAGGGGGTTCAACAGCATCCCGCGGACCGTCACCTCCGAGCCGGGGGTGATGAGGGCGGCCACCAGGGGGAAGGCCGCGGACGACGGATCGCCCGGAACCACGATGCGGGTTCCCTTCAGCGCCTGGCCCGGCGGCAGCACGATCCGGCGGCCGGTCCCCTCTTCAGTGACCTGAACCTCGGCGCCGAAGCCCCGGAGCATGCGCTCGGTGTGGTCGCGGGTGGCCTCGGGCTCGATCACCTCGGCCCCGCCCTCGGCGTGCAGCCCCGCCAGCAGCACCGCCGACTTCACCTGGGCCGATGGTTCGGGCAGGCGGTAGGCGATCCGCTTCAGGCCACCACCCTTTAGCGTCAACGGCAGCCGCCCGCCCGCGCGGCAGATCCAGCGCGCGCCCATCTCGCCCAGGGGCTTCAGCACCCGGTTCATCGGCCGGCCGCGCAGGGAGGCGTCGCCGGTGAAGGTGGCGACGAGGTCAAACCCGGCCGCCGCGCCCATGACCAGCCGCACCCCGGTGCCGGCGTTGCCGCAATCGACAACGTCCACGGGTTCCGAGAAGCCGCCGTGGCCCTCGACCCGCCAGCGGCCGCCACCGTCCGGACTTGCGCCCAGCCGCTCCACGCCCGCGCCGAACGCGGCCATGGCCGCCGCCGTGCGCCGCACGTCGTCGCCCTCGAGCAGGCCGTCGATCTCGGTGAGCCCGTGCGCCAGCGCTCCGAGGATGAGCGCGCGATGGCTGATGGATTTATCCCCCGGCGCCCGCACGACGCCCTTCAGGGGCCCGGTGCGCCTGGCGGTCAGGAAAGCCGCCGTCATCTGTCGGAAACGCCTCTTCAAACGGTATGGGAGCTGGGGGGAAACGCTGCGGGGGATTGCTTTGACAGCCGCGTTCGCGCGTGGCAAGGGACGCCGCCTTTCGCCACATTGCTGTATTTTTTAGAGGGTCGCCGCCTTTGGCCAATCCCGAACTGGGCACGAAGCAAATCTGCCCGAACTGCCAGGCTAAGTTCTACGATCTCAACAAACGTCCGGCGCACTGTCCAAAGTGCCAGACCGAGTTCGATCCCGACGAAGCCGTTCGCAACCGGCGCGTCCGCGCCCGCGCGATCACGCCCGAGGCCGACGAGGTCGAGGATCAAGTGGTCGAGAAGGAGGTCGAGGACGAGGACGAGGAAGAAGAGGTCGTCACCCCCGAACTCGACGAGGTGGCCGACGAGCCGCCGCTGGTCACCGACGACGAGGACGACACGGCCGAGCCGGCCGCCGTCTCCGAGGACTTGGGTGAGTTCACCGACGACGAGGAAGTCGAGGACGACGCCGACGTGCCGTTCCTGGAGGACGAGGACGAGGACGACTTCGACGAATCCGAGATCGAGGGCCTGCCCGACGAAGGGGACGACGACCGCTAGACCACGAAGCGGCGCCTGCGACGAAAAAAGCCTGCCAGCCGGGCTTGATCGCAGGAACCGCTTTGAATAGGTTCCGCGCCTTCCTGGGGGGCCAGCCTCCCAGGAACCCGGACCCCGGGGCTATAGCTCAGTTGGTAGAGCGCTTGAATGGCATTCAAGAGGTCAGGAGTTCGACTCTCCTTAGCTCCACCATGGACCCCGCCAGCAGACCGCTGGCGGGGTTCGCCTTTTCTGGAGCGCGCCGATCTCCCGGCGCGGCTCAGATCGCCGTCCAGCCGCCGTCGACACGCAGGTCGGAGCCGGTGACGTAGGACGAGGCCTTGGAAGCCAGGAAGACGGTTGGCCCGCCGATCTCCTCCGCGAGGCCGGGCCGGCCCATCGGGCTGCGGGCCGAGACGCTGGCCACGAAGCCAGGCTTGTCGATCGCCACCCGGTCCCAGGGGAAGATGCCAGGGCTCAGGGAATTGGCGCGGATCCCGCGCGGCGCCAGGGTCACCGCCAGGTAGCGGGTGAGCTGCACCAGGCCGGCCTTTGTCGCCCCGTACTGCGGCGGCGACATCATGCCCGAGCCCTCGTACACCTTGGGGTCGGGGCTGGTATGGGCGTAGATCGAGGTGACGTTGATGATCGACGCCTCGCCCGCCGCCGTCACTGCCGCGTCGAACGCCGGCATGGCCGCGACCACGTTCTCATGAACCGCCACCAGGCCGGACTCCAGGGTCCCGCGGAACGCCTGGGCCGGGTCGGCCCCCGGCGCCTGCGGCCCGAGGCCCGAGACGGCGTTGTTGATCATCACGTCGAGGCGCTTCAGGCCGGCGAAGAACTGGCGCGAGGCGCCCAGGTCGCCGACGTCGAAGACAGCCACCTCGGCGCTGTGGCCCTGCGCCTTGAGCTCCGCGGCGAGGGCGTCCAGCGTCTCCGCCGTGCGCCCGTTCAGGATCAGGTGAGCGCCCGCCTCGGCCAGGGCGATCGCCATCGCGCGCCCCAGGTGCCCGGCGGCCCCCGATAGGAAGACGGTCCGGCCGGTCAGGGCGAAACGGTCGGCGTGGGGCATGCGGAAGTCTCCTGGCTATGGGCGCCCATGAGGTCGAACAAGGCGCCTTCAGTCCCGGCGCGCCGGAGATCCGCCGCTGACGGCGCACACAGCTTGCGGGCGGACCTCGACCTTGCCAGCGTTCAACGGCGAAGTCTCGACGCCGCGCCGGGAGCCCGGCGCGACCCTCACCGTACGGGAACGGCCGAACCCGCCCCGCCCCGCGGATCGTGCGCGCCGAATAGGGTCGCCCCCGCGAGCGGCGGCGCGCCCAGCGAGAGCGGCGCCCCCGTCGCGCGGCGGGCGGGCGTCAGGCGCGGCGCGCCGACGGCGATGCCCTCCGCGATGCCCCACTGGCCCTCGTCTTCGAGCTTGTAGCCCCGGGCTTCCAGCAGGCGTCGCGTGTCAGCCGACAGGGCAAAGGGCTCGAGATAGATGGTGTCCGGCAGCCACTGGTGATGGATGCGGGGCGCGTCGATGGCTTCCTGGACGTCCATGCCGTGGTCGACCATGTTGATGATCGCCTCCAGCGTGATGGTGATGATGCGCGAGCCGCCGGGACTGCCGATCACCAAGGCGACCTTGCCGTCCCGGGTGAGGATCGTGGGGCTCATCGAGCTGAGCGGGGTCTTGCCGGGCGCGATCGCATTGTTGGCCCCCTCGACCAGCCCGTAGAGGTTCGGGACGCCGGGCTTCGACGTGAAGTCGTCCATCTCGTTGTTCATGAGGATCCCGGTCGCGCCGGCGACCCGGTGCGCGCCGAACCAGTCGTTCAGCGTGTAGGTCACCGAAACCGCGTTCCCGGCCTTGTCCACGACGTCATATTGCGTGGTGTTGCGCCCCTCGTGGACGGCGGCCGAGGGACCGAGCGTGGAGGACGGCGTGGGGCGCTCCGGGTCGATGCCCGCCCGCAGCCGGGCGGCGTAGGCGGAATCGAGCAGCTCGCCCAGCGGATTGGCCACGAAGTCCGGATCGCCGAGCCGGTTATTCCGATCCACATAGGTCCGGCGCAGGGCTTCGACGAGGTCGTGCGTCTCGGTCGCCGAATGGAAACCCGCCGCGGCCACGTCGTAGCCGGAGAGGATGTTCAGCGCCTCGCAGATCGCCACGCCGCCGGAACTGGGCGGCGGCGCCGAAATCACGTGAAAGCCCCGGTAGTCGCATTCCACCGGCTTCAGCTCCCGCACGCGGTAGCGCTTGAAATCCGCCGTCGTGAGGATCCCCCCGCCCTTGGCGGACGCCTCCGCGATCGCCGCGCCGATCGGGCCTTCGTAGACGGCCGCCGGCCCCTTCGCCGAGATCAGGGCCAAGGTCTTCGCCAGGTCCGCCTGCACCAGGCGGTCGCCCTTGGTCAGCGGCCGGCCGGACGGCAGGAAGATCCGCCGCGCGGCGGGATCGCGGGCCAGCGCCGTGGATTCCTGGACGAGCGCGCCGACGTCGCCCTGGCCCAGCGTGAAGCCCTCGCGCGCCAGCTTGATCGCCGGCGCCATCAGGACGCTCCGCGGCAGGGTTCCATACCGGACGCGCGCCGTCTCCAGGCCAAGGACCGTCCCGGGAACGCCGACCGCTTTCCAGCTGTCGGTGGAGAGGCCGGGGACGACCTTGCCGGCGGTGTCCTGGAACATGGTCGCCGTGGCGGCGCCCGGCGCCTTCTCCCGGAAATCGAGGAAGGTCGTGCGGCCATCCGAGAGGCGGAGCGTCATGAACCCGCCGCCGCCGAGATTGCCGGCCTGCGGATAGACCACGGCCAGGGCGTAGCCGACGGCCACCGCGGCGTCGACGGCATTGCCGCCGTGGCGAAGGACATCGGCGCCGATGTCGGAAGCCAGATGCTGCGCGCTCACCACCATGCCGTCGGAGCCGGCGACGGGTTCCGGAGAGGCGGCCTGCAGCGTCGTCGCGGTCAGCGAGAGGCAGGCCGCAAGACCAAGTCGCCAGAGCCGCAGGCTGCGACCAAGCAGCCGGGCCGTCATGGAGGGGGACGTCGAATCTTGCATCCCCGCAGTCTAGGCCGTGAATGGCGGAGCGTGTCGATGCCGCGCCGACACGGCGGCGGCGAGATTCGTCGGACTGCGCCCGTACCCGCCGTCGACGCCCTTATAGGACGGCCCCTACCGCGGCCCTTCCTTGGGCTGCGGGCGGAAGGCTTCGCCGGCGTTGTCCGCGGCGGCCTTTTCCGGACTGTCCGGATAGACGCCGTTCATGCGGTCCGGCCGGTCCGGCGCCTTCAGCCACCGGCTCGGGAAATCGGCCGCGCCGGGTCCGTTCTCGTTCCGCCAGACCACGCCTTCGCTGTAGCGCCCGGTGTAGGGCACGCTGTGGCTGCCCTCGCGGTTCGCGAGCGCCCGGAAGAGCCGTTTGCGCAGGTCGACCTTGGTCTCCAGATAGGCCGGCTCGTCGATGAGGTTGTGCATCTCGTCCGGATCCTTGGCGAGGTCGTACAGCTCCTCGAGGTCCCAGACGCCGTGGTACTGGATGTACTTAATCCGGCCGTGCTCGATGGCGAACGTCGTGGGCGTCTGCGGATAGGTCCACTCCCAATAGTACTCGTAGACGAAGTCGTCCTCCGGCCAGTCCTTTGGCGCGACCTTGCCATCCAGCACCGGCAGCAGGCTCTTGCCCTCGAACTGCGGCGGGGCCTTGACCCCGGCGACGTCCAGGAAGGTGGGCGCCAGGTCCAGGTTGCGGAACCTGACAGGATTGGTCACGCCGGCCGGCGCGAGCCCCGGGGCGTAGACCACCATCGGCACCCGGATCGACGGCTCATAGGCGTTGCGCTTGTCGATCAGGCCGTGCTCGCCCATCAGGAAGCCGTTGTCGCTGTAGAAGACCACCATGGTGTTCTTGTCGAGGTGCTGGCGCTTGAGGTCGGCCAGGATGCGGCCCAGGCTGTCGTCCACGGCGCTGAGCGTCTTGAGGTATTCTCGGTAGTATTCCTTGAGGTCGCGGTCGGTGTGATAGAAGAAGTCCACGCCGTGCCAGCTGTTGCGCTGGTTCAGCACCCACATGGGCTTTCCTCGGTTGTTGGCTGGCGTGTTGGCCATGCTTTCTGGCATCTTGATGTCGAGGTCCACGTACTGGCGCGCGTGGCGCTCGGCGGGCACGGCCTCCGAATGCACGGCCTTGTGCCCGAGGTAGATGAAGAAGGGCTTGGCCGGGTCGCGGCCATGGTCCAGCCAGTCGACCACATAGTCGGTCAGCTCGTCGGTAATGTAGCCCTTCTGCGGCACGGGCTGGCCGTCGACGTTCAGCAGGCGCCGCTTGCCGGCCGCGATCTCCGCATCGGTGAAGCCGTCGGTCGGAAGATAGGTCCCCTGCCCCTTGAAGCTGACCCACCTGTCGAAGCCGGGCCGGGGCGAGTCGTTGTCGGCGCCCATGTGCCACTTGCCGAAGAAGGCCGTCTGATAGCCGGCGTCCTGCAGGTACTTCGGGAAATAGACGAGGCCGGCTTCCGACGAATTGTTGTTGTCGACGATGTGGTGGTTGCGCGTGGTCTGGCCGGTCAGGATCGTCGCCCGGCTGGGCGAGCACAGGGACGAGGTCACCACCGCGTTCGGGAAGTAGGTCCCGTTCTTCGCCAGGAAGTCGATGTTGGGCGTCTTCAGGCCCGGCATGAGAAAGCCCATGGCGTCGTAGCGAAGATCATCCACCAGGACGAAGACAATGTTGTATGGCTTGGGCGGCGGGGGCGCGGCGCGAGCTGCGAGGGGGGCCATGAACGCAGCCATGGCCACGAACGCGGCGCGAAGCGCCTTCGCAAAACTCTGCATGCGTCGTCTCGGGTTCCTGTTGGAGGTTCGCGCCGGCTTGGCCGCGCGCACCGTCATATCAGTAAGATTGGACAACGTTGTCAATCTTGATCGTCCGCGCGCGTTGCGATTGAAGCGGCGGTAGGTTCGAATGGCGGCCAGGCGCTCTGGCCTGACAAAGGGATGCGAATGAAGCCAGCGCCGTCGGCCATCCGCCGCCCCACGATCAAGGAGGTCGCGAAGCTGGCCGGCGTCTCCTTCAAGACCGTGGCGCGCGTCGTCAACCAGGAGCCGAGCGTCAAGCCAGAGATGCGCGAGGCCGTGCTCCGGGCCATGAAGATGCTCAACTACAGCCCCAATATCTCGGCCCGCCAGCTGCGCAGCGACCGCTCGTTCCTGATCGCGATGCTGTTCGACATCGCGGTCGACTATCTCGCCCGGGCGCAGGCCGGCGCCATCGCGCGCTGCCGGGCCGCCGGCTACCACCTGATCGTGGAGGAGGCGCGCCGCGGCGCGGAGGTCGAGGTGGCCGAGCGGCTCAAGGCCCTCAAGGTGGACGGGGTGATCCTGACCCCGCCCGTCTCGCAGCGGGAGACCCTGCGCGAGGCGCTGCGCGAACGGGGCCTGCGCTACGTGCTCATCTCACCCGAGGAGGGCGAGCACGCAGCGCCCAGCGTCTCGATGGACGACCGCCGGGCGGCGCAGGAGATGACCGAGCACCTCATCGGCCTCGGCCACCGCGACATCGCCTTCATCTCCGGGGGCGAACGGCGAGCCTCGCGGGAGCGGCGGGCCGGCTACCTGGCGGCGCTGGAGACGGCCCGGATCGCGCCGCGGCCCGAGCTGCAGGCGGTTGGGGATTTCCTGTTCCGCTCCGGCGAGAGCGCCGCGCGGGAGCTGCTGAAGCTGCCGCGCCGGCCGACGGCGATCTTCGCGGCGAACGACGGCATGGCCCTGGGCGCCATGGTGGCGGCGGCGCGGCTCGGCGTGTCGGTGCCGCAGGAGCTCTCGGTCGCCGGGTTCGACGACAGCCCGACGGCCCAGGTGGTCTGGCCGCAGCTCACCACCATCCGCCAGCCGCTGGCCGACATGAGCGCCGCGGCCGTCGACCTCCTGCTGCAGCGCGAGGAGCCCGAATCACCGGCCTCGGTGCTGCTCGATTTCCAGCTGGTGAAACGCGATTCCGTGGGCCCGGTCCCTGCCGCCTAGCCACAAGTGGGCAACGTTGTCGCGCCGGCCGCAGGCGTGGCGGTGGTTGCGATCAGAGCCCGGCGGCCAGGTCCACGATCGGCGGTGGGCCGGTCGATCCGCGGACCACCAGCTCGAAGTCGAACAGCTGCGGCTCGGAGCGCCCCGGTCCATGGCCGTCGATCAGCATGTTCACTGCGCCCGCCGTCATCTCGGCCACGGGCTGGCGGATCGTGGTCAGCGGCGGCCAGACCGCCTCGGCGCCCGGAGAATCGTCGAAGCCGGCTACGGAGAGGTCGTCCGGGATCCGCAGGCCCAGCCGGTGGGCCATGGCGATCGCGCCCAGGGCCATGTCGTCGTTGCTGGCGAAGATCGCGGTCGGGCGGGGCCCTCGCGACAGCAGGCGCCGGGCGCCCTCCGATCCCGAGCGGAAGGAGAAGTCGCCCTGCCAGGTGTCCCGCGGCCCGAGGATCAGCCCCGCCGCCGCCAGCGCATTCGCAAAGCCGCGCCAGCGGATCTCGGCGGCGGCATGATCGGGATGGCCCTTGATGAAGCCGAAGCGACGATGGCCCAGCGCCAGCAGGCGCCGCGCCATCTCCTGGGCGGCCCGGCCGTCGTCCATGCAGACATAGGGGCCGCGCCCGAGCTCGCGCGCCGGCGCGATGCGCACATGGGGCACGGCCAGGGCGTCCAGCAGATCCAGCACCTCCCCGCGGTCGCACACCGGCGGGGAGAGCACCACGCCGTCCATTCGGACCGCGGCGAGCGATTGGCGCAGCTGGTTCTGGACCTCGACGCTGGAGCCCGCGAGCTGCTCGATCACCAGGTGGTAGCCCGCCGCGCGACAGGCGCGCAGGGCGCCCGACTGCATCTGGCTGACATAGCCGGCGCTGGGATTGTCGAAATAGAGCCCGACCAGATAGGCCCGCGAGCCGGCCAGGGTCCGCGCGGCGATGTTCGGGCGATAGTTGAGGACCTGGATTGCACGGTCGACCCGCGCGCGCGTCCCCGCGCTCACGTGTGGTTCGCGGTTCACCACCCGCGAGACGGTCTTGATCGACACGCCGGCCAGCTGGGCGACATCGTGGATCGTCGCCAGCGGCGGCCGGTTCCGGAGGCCGCTCACGGACGGGCCAGACCAGGTCGTCGTCCCCTCGCGGATCGGCCGCGTGCGCTGGCCAGGCCTTTCCAGCTGGCCAGCGCACCGGCCGCGGGCGCGCCAGGTCCGGCGGCATGTCGGGCCCAACCTCCTGACTTCGACGCGCGCCGACGACTCAATCTCGCTCCCTATATAGACAACGTTGTCTATCCAGCTTGGCCGTTGTATTTCTGGCCTGTCAAGCGCCTGGTCGACGGCGCACCGCCCGATGCCGGATGACAACGTTGACGGCTGCGACGGAATAGCCGCATGAAACCTGCGGCCCGCCCGCCTAGACTGAGCCCGCAATGGAAAGCCTGACGATCAGCCCCGAACGAACCGCTGGCATGCGACGGCTGGAGGGCGGCGTGTTCCGGATGGGCTCGGACCGGTTCTATCCGGAGGAGCGCCCGGCCCGGCCGGTCAAGGTCGACGCGTTCTGGATTGACGAGGTCCCGGTCACGAACCGCCAGTTCGCGGACTTCGTGCAGGCGACCGGCTATCAGACCCTCGCCGAGATCCCGCCGGACCCCGCCGACTATCCCGGCCTGCCGAAGCGCATGCAGCGGGCCGGCTCGGCGGTGTTTTCGCCGCCGGCGCGGCCCGTGTCGCTCGACGACGCGACCCGGTGGTGGGAATTCCGCTTCGGCGCGAACTGGCGCCGGCCGCAGGGCGTCCACGGGCCGCGGGCGCAGGACGACCACCCGGTCGTGCACGTCGCCTATCCGGACGCGGAGGCCTACGCCGCCTGGGCGGGCAAGAGCCTGCCGACCGAAGCGGAGTGGGAGTTCGCTGCGCGCGGCGGGCTAGAGGACGCCGAGTTCGCCTGGGGCGACGAACTCGCGCCGCAGGGCCAGATGCTCGCGAACTACTGGCAGGGCGAGTTCCCGCGGCAGAACCTGAAGCTCGACGGCTGGGAGCGCACCTCGCCGGTCCGCGCCTTTCCGCCGAACGGCCACGGCCTCTACGACATGATCGGCAACGTCTGGGAATGGACCTGCGACTGGTACGGCGTGGCGGCGGCCTCCGGCCGAACCTGCTGCGCCCCACAGGCGCCGCGCGGGGCCACCCGCGAGGAGAGCTTCGACCCGCAGATGCCGCAGGTCGCCATCCCCCGCCGGGTGATCAAGGGCGGCTCGCACCTCTGCGCCGAGAACTACTGCCAGCGCTATCGCCCCGCCGCGCGCCACCCCCAGATGATCGACAGCTCCACCAGCCACATCGGCTTCCGCTGCGTGCTGCGCTGAGCCCTATTCGACCGCGCCCTCGCTGAACCTGCAGCCGGCGCGGACGGACGGCAGCTTGGGATCGAGCGACGGCTTGCCGATGCACATGGGATAGCGGTCCTGGTCCAGGGGACCATCGTGCATGGCGTCGAGCACGTGCTGGAACGCCGCGCGCCGGGCCGCGGCGGCCGAGTGCGGCGGGGCGGACTCCACCGGCGTCTCGGTGGCGCGGACGCCGTCGATCGCCACGAACCGGCCGTCGCCGTAGAGCTTCCACTTGTCGTCGAACACCAGGCGGGCGGGCGTCTGGATCCAGACCGGCGCGTAATGCATGAAGATCCAGTCGCGCGCCGCCGCCGTCTCGCCGCGCATGACCGGCGCCTGGTCCACCCCGTCGATGCCGCCAGCCGCCACCGGAGCGCCGGCGAAGTCCGCCAGGGTGGGCAGCATGTCCATCAGGTCGAACAGTCCGGCGCGGGTCTCGCCGGCCGGCAGCTGGCCCGGCCAGCGGGCGATGAGCGGGACGTGTGTGCCGGCGAACGTCGCCTGCCCCTTGCCGCCGCGCACCGGATAGCCGTTCTGGTAGCTCAGGATCTGCTTGGCCGTGCCGTTGTCGCCGGTGAAGATCACGATCGTATTCTTGTCCAGGCCCAGCGCCTTGAGCTGGTCCGTCACCTGGCCGACCAGCTTGTCCATGTAGGTGACCATGCCGGCGAAGCGGGTCTTGTCGTCCTTGGCGCCTGGGCTGTCGGGCGTCGGCACGAAGGGCGGGTGCGTCAGGACCATCGGGTAGTAGAGGAAGAACGGCTCGTCCTTGTGGCGCTGGATGAAATCGAGCGCGAAGCCCGCCTGGACGTCGGGGCCGAAGCCGGACTCGTTGATGCGGTTCTGGCCGTTGGTGGAGAGGGTCGGGCCCCAGTAGCGCGAGCCCTTGGCGTCCAGCGCCTTCTCCTGCCACAGCAGCGACTCGTCGAAGCCCGCCGGCTGCGGCGAGGCGCCCACCCGGCCGTCGAAGCCGTTCCCGGAGAGCTGCCACTTGCCCACGATGCCGGTGGCGTAGCCGGCGTCCTTGAGCACATTGCCGATCGTGCGCTCCTTCGGATCGAGATAGCCGAACGCCTTGTAGTTCTTCGCGCTTTCGCGGCCGGTCATCAGGCGCACCCGCGTGGGCGTGCAGAGGGGCATGGCGTGGGCGTTGGTGAACAGCACCCCCTGGCGCGCCAGTTCGTCGATCCGCGGGGTGAAGTACTCGCCGCCATAGGCGTTGATCGCCTCGGCTCCCAGGTCGTCGGCTAGGATCAGCACGATGTTCGGCCGCGCGCCCGCCGCCGCCGGCGCAGCGCCCCGCGTGGCCGGCTGGGCCCGGGCTGGGGGCGGGAGGGCCGCTGCGGCCAGGATGGCGCAGCAGGCGCCGGTCGCCAGACGCAAGGCCAGGCCCAGCCGACTTGGCCCGCGCCCAGGGGACCCGTCACTGCGGCGGCCGGCATTCAGGCCTGGGGTTGCTCTCTGCACGTTCATTCCTCCTGCCACCTGGCCGTGGGCCAGGAATGACAACGGTGTCGTATGACGGCGGCGATCCGCGTCGCATTCCCTAAAGCACGTCAAGATCGCATCAGATTGACAACGTTGTATCACTACACCGATGATGCGAAAAATTTCGACGCGGCAGCCTTGGCGGCCGCAAGAAAAACGGGCCGGGCGCTCGGCCCGGCCCAGGGTGGAGGAACGATCCGTCCAAGGCTGGCCACGGCGTTTTGGCGTTGCACGCGCGGAATTGTCAACCAGTTGGATAGCGAAACGGCCTGCGGAGGGCCGAGTGGCCACTCGAAGGTCCCTGACGAAGCGAAAATGACAACGTTGTAGATAATCGATCCCGCTATCCGCCCGGTTGACGAGACCGACCCGGAATGACAACGTTGTACAAACAAGCCGAATGGCCTTGAGGGGGAGACGACATGAAGGGTCTGCTATTTCGTTCCTGCGCGATCTTCGCGCTCTCGTCCGGGGTGGCGCTGACCGCGCCTGCGGCGCGCGCGGAAAGCGCCGGCGAGCCTGCCCCGGTCGGAACGATCGAGGAGGTGATCGTCACGGCGCAAAAGCGGGTCGAGCGCCTGCAGGATGTGCCCCTGGCCGTGACCGCGGTGAGCGGCGAGACGCTGCAGCGCCTGCAGATCAACGACACCAACACCCTGATCCAGGTGGCGCCCTCGCTGACCTACCAGCAGGGGCAGAACCCGACGAACACCAGCTTCCGGATCCGCGGCATCGGCACGTCCCTGTTCGGCCAGGGGCTGGAATCGTCGGTCTCGGTGGTGCTGGACGGTGTCGTCATGGCGCGCGGCTCGCAGAGCTTCACGGACCTGGCCGATATCGAGCGGATCGAGGTGCTGCGCGGCCCGCAGGGCACGCTCTTCGGCAAGAACGCCACCGCTGGCGTGATCAATGTGGTGACCGCGCGGCCATCACAGTCCTTCGCCGGCAAGGCCACGCTCACTCTGGCGGAGGGCGGCGAGCGACGGGTGTCCGGTACGGTCACCGGCCCGCTCGGCGACAAACTCGCGGGGCGGCTGACGGCCTACTACAACGATGTCCGCGGCTACGTCCGCAACCGCGGCGCCGGCGGCTGGGAGAACGGCTACGAGAGCTGGGGCGCGCGGGGCAAGCTGCTGTGGCGCCCGACCGAGAACCTCGAGATCCTGGGCACGGCGGAATACCGGCAGAACCTCGCCAACTGCTGCCAGCCGGTCTCGATCGTCGCGACCACGCCGGCGCTGGTCAAGCTGCTGGCCCCGGTGGTGGCCTCGCCGGACAACCGGGAAGTCTCCAACAACGGCCTGGCCTTCACCAACCAGGTGCAGGCGACCTATTCGGTGGAGGGCGACCTCGACCTCGGCTGGAGCACGGTGACCTCGATCACGGCCTACCAGCACTACAAGCAGGACGCGAACAACGAGGTCGACAACATCTTCAACCCCTCGCCGGTGTTCGTCGGCTCGACCGGGGGGAGCAACTACTCCAAGTTCGATGTCAACCACGGCCTCGTGCACCTGGAGCAGTTCTCCCAGGAGCTGCGCCTGGCCTCGCCCAGCGACCAGCGGCTGACCTATGTGTTGGGGACCTACTACTTCTGGCTGGAGCTCGACCGGCCGTTCGAGCGCCGTCGGGCCTATTGCACCGCCGGCGCCAACCAGATCGGCTCGCCCTGCACGCCCGTCCAGTGGCAGTCGCTCGGCGCCTATTCGCTGCTGCAGTCGACCCACGTGGCGGGCTTCGGCCAGGCGGAATACCGGCTGGTGGACAAGCTCAAGCTGATCGGCGGCCTGCGCGTGCAGCGCGAGCGGGTCTCGGTGGAGGGCTTCCGCTATGGGCCGCTGTTCCCGGGTGATACGCTGTTCAGCGGCACGCCCTCGGTCAACGCCGGCCAGAACGCCGCCGACACGGCGGTCACCGGGAAGCTGGGCCTGAAGTACGAGTTCAGCCGGCGCGCCCAGGCCTATGCGACCTACACCCGCGGCTACAAGGGCCTGGGGTTCAGTACCGAGATCCAGGCGGACTTCGCGGCCCAGGCGCCCATCCTGCCCGAGCACGTCAACGCCTACGAGATCGGCTTCAAGGGCCAGACGGCCGACCGCAGGGCCTCGGTCGCCGTCGCCCTGTTCCTGCAGGACTATACGAACCTGCAGATCCAGGCGAACCGCTCGGACACTACCACCGGCGTCATCCAGTTCGTGCAGACCAACGCCGGCAGCGCGCGCACCAAGGGCGTCGAGGTCGAGGGGCAGTGGAACCCCACCGACAGCCTCTCGGTCACCGGCGCGGTCACCTATGCGAAGGCCACCATCAACATCGACGGCCAGAACTGCCCCATCCAGTTCCAGGCGGCCGCGCCCATCATTCCGTTCGGGGGCGTCACGCCGATCGGCGCCTGCTACCGGCCGACCACGCACAATGCCGCCGGCCAGAACGTGGTGGGCCCGCCGATCCAGGACATTCGCGACGGCGCCCTGCCCGCCTCGCCGCGTTGGCGCATCAGCCTCGCGCCGCAATACCGCTTCGCGCTGGGCGCGGCGCACAGCGGCAGCGTGCAGGTGAACGTCGCCTACCAGGCCAAGCAGAACTTCGCCCTGGAGCAGGACCCCCTGCAGACCCAGAAGGCCTACACCCTGGTGGACGCCAGCCTCGAGGCCCACACCAACGACGGCCGCTACCGGCTGACGTTCTTCGTGAAGAACCTGTTCGACCAGACCTTCTACCAGTCGATCGACCACAACGCGCTGCTGGCCAGCGTGAACAACACCAACGACCTGGTGGCCCGGATCTCCAAGAACTCGGACCGCTACGTGGGCGCGACGCTGGACGTCTCGTTCTGATCCCTGGAGCCTGTGAACGGCGCGGCCCGGTGTTGGGCCGCGCCGGCGTGGAGTAGAGCGCGTGCGAGCTGGACCGATCGCCACCCTGGTGGCCCCCGCCCTGCTGCTGGTGGCCCTGGCGCTGCTGTTCCTGCCGATGGCGGCCCTGGCGGCCCCGCGGCCCAACGTCGTCCTGATCATGGTGGACGACCTGGGCTGGCCGGACGTCTCCACCTACGGGCTCAGGCGCGTCGCCACGCCCAACCTCGATCGGATCGCCGCCCAGGGCGTGGCGTTCTCGAACGCCTATGTGGCCGGCCCCGTCTGTGCGGTCTCGCGCGCCGGCCTGCTCACCGGACGCAGCCCGCAGCGGTTCGGCTTCGAGTACAATCTGGATGACGTCCACAACTTCGAGGATGGGCTGCCGGTCGATCAGCCGACCATCGCCGACCGGCTGCGAGGCCTCGGCTACCACACCGGGCTCGTGGGCAAGTGGCACCAGGGCTACACCGCGCCCTACTATCCGATCCGCCGCGGCTTCGACGAGTTCTTCGGCTTCCTGGCGGGCGAAACGATCTATGTCGATCCGGCCACGCCGGGGATGGTGACGACGCCCACCAAGGCCGACCGCCCCATCGGCGCGCGCAAGCCCCAGCAGGAGATCGTGGAGGGTCCCGACGGCCGGGTGGTGCGCAACTTCGACAAGTACCTCACCGGCGAACTCACGGACCGCGCGGTGCAGTACATCGACGCCAACAGCAAGGCGCAGACGCCGTTCTTCCTCTACCTGGCCTACAACGCCCCGCACTGGCCGATGCAGGTCCCCAAGGCCTACTACGACCGCTTCAGCGACATCCAGGATCCGGTCCGGCGCACCTATGTGGCGATGATCGCGGCCATGGACGACGGCGTCGGCCGGGTGCTGGACGCGCTGCAGCGCGACGGCGTGGCCAAGGACACGCTGGTGATCTTCCTCAGCGACAACGGCTGCCCGATCCAGTTCGGCTTCTGCGACTGCGGCCATCCGCTGGGCGCCGGCAAGTTCACCCAGCTGGAGGGTGGCGTGCGCGTGCCCTTCATGATGTCGTGGCCGGGGGCCATCAAGCCGGCGGGGATCGTGGACACGCCCGTGTCATCGCTGGACATCGCGCCGACGATCCTGAAGGCGGCCGGCGCCGAGGTCGGCCCGCTGGGGCTGGATGGACGCGATCTGTTGTCCGCTGGCGGGGGCGGCCGGACGCCTGACGAGCGCCCGCTGTTCTGGCGCCAGGATCCCGTCGCCTCGGTCCGCATGGGCCGCTGGAAGCTGTGGACATCCAAGGACGAGAAGGCCACGCGGCTCTACGACCTGACGACGGATCCCGGGGAGACCACGGACGTCTCGGCGCAGCATGCCGACGTGGTGCGCGCGCTGTCCGGCCGCCTCGCGCAGTGGGAGGCCGGCCTCGCCAAGCCGCGTTGGCCGGTCCACCGGGTCGCCGACGTCCAGGTGTGCGGGCGCGTCACCGAGTCCGTCTATTGAGGCCGGACATGAGCCCAGAACCCGGATCGTCCCTCCGCACAAAAGTATCCCGCCGCGCCGTGGTGGCCAGCCTGGCGGCCACGGCGGCCGGTGCGGCAAGCACGGCTCAGGCGCGGCCCGTAGGCGCGCGGCCCAACATCCTTTGGCTGGTCAGCGAGGACAACAACCCCTTCATCGGCGCCTATGGCGACCCCCTGGCCCACACCCCCACCATCGACCGTCTGGCGGCGGAGGGGCTGGTCTTCAGCAACGTCTATTCGACGGCGCCGGTGTGCGCCCCGTCGCGTTTCTCGATCATCACCGGCATGGCCGCCCAGAGCTGCGCGCCGGCCCAGCATATGCGCGCCCGGGCGCGGCTGCCGGCCCGGATCGGGGCCTTTCCGCCGCGCCTGCGGCAGGCGGGCTACTACTGCACCAACAACGCCAAGACCGACTACAACTGCGACCTGGATCCGGCCCAGGTCTGGGACGACTCCAGCGGTGTGGCCCACTGGCGCAAGCGGCCCGCGGGCGCGCCCTTCTTCGCCGTCTTCAACTACGAGACGACCCATGAATCGCGGCTCTTCAAGCCGGCCCCGGGACGCGTGACGCCCGGCCAGGTCCGCGTGCCGGCCTACCTGCCCGACACGGCTGAGGTCCGGGAGGACATCGCCAGCTACTACAACCTCATCGAGGCCATGGACCGCGAACTGGGCGCGCGCCTGGCCGAGCTCGAGGCGGACGGGCTCGCCGACGACACCATCGTCTTCTACTACTCCGACAACGGCGGGGTGCTGCCGCGCAGCAAGCGCTATTGCTACGACGAGGGCATGCGCTGCGCGATGGCGGTCCGCGTGCCGCCGAAGTGGGCGCACCTGTCGCCCGCGCCACCGGGGTCGCGCATCGCCGATCCCGCCACCTTCCTGGATCTTGCGCCCACCGTCCTGGCGCTGGCGGGGGTGCGGGCGCCGGCCCATTTCCAGGGACGGCCCGTGCTGGGTCCCAAGCCGCCGCGTCGGGCCCTGGCCTTCGGCGGGCGCGACCGCATGGACGAGCGCTACGACATGATGCGCACCGTCACCGACGGCCGCTTCCGCTATATCCGCAACTACGCGCCGCACCGTCCTTGGGCGCAGCACGAGGCGTTCGAGTGGCAGCTGGCCTCGTACCAATCGTGGGAGCGCGAACGCCTGGCCGGGCGCTTGAACGCCGCCCAGTCGCGGTTCTGGGGTGAGAAGCCGGCGGAGGAATTCTACGACCTGGCGAGCGACCGCGACCAGCTCGACAACCTCATCGAGCGGCCGGACCAGCAGGCCCGCATCGCCCGGATGCGCCGCGCCCTCGACGCCCACATGCTGGCGATCCACGACGCCGGCTTCATTCCGGAGGGCTCGCCGCTGGAGGGATACGCCGAGAGCCGGGCGCCGGGCGCCTATCCGCTGCGCCGCGTCATGCGCCTGGCCGCCCAGGCGATCCGCCGGAACGCCGCCCTGGCGCCCGCGTTCGCCGCCCAGCTGTCGGACCCGAACGAGGTGATCCGGTTCTGGGCGGCCCAGGGCCTGCTGATGCTGGGCGCCAAGGCCGCGCCGGCGCACAGCCAACTGTCGGCGTGTGCCAAGGGCGACGCCTCGCCGCGCGTGCGCGTCGCAGCCGCCGAGGCGCTGGCGCATCTGGACGAGGCCGACACCGCCGCCGACCTGCTGGGCGGCCTGCTGGCGACGCAGGCGGACGCGCGGGTCCGGCTGCAGGCGCTCAATGCCCTGACCTTCATCGGACCCGCGGCCCTTCGGGCCCTGCCGGCGATCGAGGCGGCGGCGGCCGGCAAGGATCAGTACCTAGGGAATGCGGGGCGCTATCTGGCCCTGGTGCTCAAGGGCGCCTACCGCCCGGAGGCGCAGATCTTCGATCCCAAGAGCCTATGAGGCTGCCCCGCCTCCTGCTCCTCGCCGCGCTGGCCATCGGCTGCGCCGGACCGGCCGCGGCGGCGCCCACACTGGTCCGGGACGTGCGCCTGTTCGACGGCGATCGGGTGCAGGAACATCGCAGCGTGCTGTTCCAGGACGGGGTGATCGTCCGCGTGAGCGACCGGCGGCTAAACGCCCCGGGGGCCGAGGTGGTCGATGGCCGCGGGCGAACCCTGCTGCCCGGCCTCATCGACGCCCACGTCCACCTGCTGGGGGATGCGGAGGGCGCGCTGCGCCAGTCCGCCCGTTTCGGGGTCACCACCGTGCTGGACATGTTCAGCGGACCGAAGACCCTGGAGGCGGTCAGGAAGCTTCGTGCCGATCCGCAAGCCGGCCTCGCCGATGCGCGCGTCGCCGGCTATGGCGCCACCGCGCCCGGAAGCCTGCTCTCGCGCATGACCGGCCAGCCCTGGCCGACGGTGGACGGGCCGGCGGAGGCTGAGGCCTGGGTCGACGCCCGCATCGCCGAGGGCTCGGACTACATCAAGGTGGTCTACGACGAGAACGAGGGCGGTCCGCTCAGCCAGGACACCCTGGCGGCCATCGTGCGCGCGGCCCACCAGCGCGGGCGTCTGGTGGTGGTCCATGTGCTGGCCGAGGCCAAGGCGCGCGAGGCGATCGCCGCGGGGGCTGACGGACTGGCGCATCTCTTCATCGGCGACGCGGCTGGCGCGGATTTCCCGGACTTGGCGGCGCAAGCGCATGTGTTCATCACGCCCACGCTCACCATCCTGCACAGCCTGTGCGGCGAGCCCGTGGAGCCTGGATTGCTGTCCGACCCCCGGATCGCGGCGCGGCTGCGGGACCAGGACAAGCCGCTGATGGCCAAGGCGCCGACGCCCTCGCGCAACCACCTCTGCGCCGCGAGCCGGGCGGTGCTGGCGCCCCTGGCGGCCCGCCGCGTGCCGATCCTGGCCGGCACCGACACGGCGCCCCGGCCGATCGGGCCCTATGGCGTGCTGGGCTTCGGGGCCACGCTGCACGCCGAGCTGGCGCTCTTGACGGACGACGGGCTGACCCCGCTCCAGGCCTTGACCGCCGCCACCTCCGCGCCGGCCGACGCGTTCCGGCTAAACGATCGCGGCCGCATCCAGCCGGGCCGGCGCGCCGATCTCCTCCTGGTCGAGGGCGACCCGACGAAGGATATCCGCATGAGCCGCAACATCGTGGCGGTGTGGGTGCGCGGCGACCGTGTCCCGTCGCCCTGAACCCGCCGCCGGCTCAGGAGGCGGGATGCGCCCAGGGGCGGCCCGCATGACGCTCGAAGAACGACAGGACCTCGTCCGTGGCGGGAAAGCTGCGGCTGGCCTCGGAGTTGCCCGGCATCAGGGCCGCCTTGGGCCCGCCGGCCCAGACGTGCGCCCCGCCCTCCACCGTGTCCAGGATGACCTCGCCCCCGTCGCGGCAGCCGCCGTAGCGCAGGCGCTCCACGCCCGCCATCACGGGCTCGTGCGCCGGGTCCGGCGAACAGCCGTAGGCGGCCGCATAGCGGGCGGTGGAGGTGAGCGCGCCGCCCAGGACGCCGCCCTGGTAGGGCACGGTGAGATCCCCCGTGCCGCGGATGAACAGCGTGGGCGGCGCCACGTCCTTGGGACAGGTCAGGGGCGGCGTGCCGGCGGCCATGGCCACCGCCGCGAAGCGGTTCGGCGGGCGGCAGGCCAGCAGCCCGGCGAAGGCCGAGCCGTTGGAGAAGCCCGCCGCATAGATCCGCGCCTCGTCGATGCAGAGCGTCGCGCCCAGCTCGGCCAGCAAGGCCTCCACGAAGGCGAAGTCGTGCGCGCGGCCCGCCTCTTCCCGGACGTTCCAGTTCGGCGGGATGGCGTCGGGCGTCACGACGATGAAGCCGCGGGCTGCGCCCTTGGCGCTCATCTGCGTGGCCGCGTCATGCTTCTCCTTGCTGCCGTTGTGGCCGTGGAAGTCGAGGATCAGCGGATAAGGCCGCCGCCCGTCGTAGCCGCTGGGCAGGGCCAGGAGGTAGCTGCGGGCCTGGCCTTCGAAGACCAGGGCGCCGGCGCCGGCCTGCGCCATACGTGCCGGCGCGCAGCTAGGAGCAGCGGGCTTTTGCCGCGCGGGCGCCGCCAGGGCGAGGTCAGGGCCCACGGGCGACAGCGCCAGGCTGGCGACCGCCAAGCCCACCGCCACGAAGCCGCGCCGCCGACGCACATCCAGCGAAGACAAGGGCCTCTCCTCATTCGCTATCCAATTGGATAGCGATCATGAGCGCGGCGATCCGGATTGGCAAGCCGTTGGCGGCCGGGCTCAGCGCAGGAAGATCTTCACCACGGCGTCGACATGCCGCTCGACCGCCTCCGGCGCGAACGGATCGCGGCCGGTGAGGGCCTGGACCTCGGGGGCGAGCACATAGGTCATCTGGCAGGCCGCCGAGATGATGAAGATCAGCGAGGAGGTGTCGACGTCCGGCAGGTCGCCCGACGCCTTCAGTCGCTCGTAGAGCGGCAGGTAGACCGTGTGGCGCGCGCGGATCAGCTCCTCGGCCGCCCATGTCAGCTTGGGGCCGGCGATGATCGACTGCTGGATCATCATCCGGGCGTGTTCCGGATGCCGCGCGCAGTAGTGGACGTAGCGGCGCATGCCGCGGATGAAGGCTTCCCGGTCGGTCAGGCCCTTGCGGTCGAAATCCTGGGTCAGCTCGGCCCGCGCCCGCTCGAACAGATAGACCACCGCCTGGCGCCACAGCTCGTCCTTGCCGCCATAGATGTGCCGGATCATGCCGTGGTTCACGCCGGCCTTGGCGGCGATCGCCCGGATCGAGGCGCCTTCGAAGCCGTAGACGGCGAAATGGTCCAGGGCGCTTTGCAGGATCGCCTCGCGCGTCTTTTGCAGGCGCTCCTGGCGCACCCCCGGCTTCCGCGGCGGCGGCTCCAAAGCAGCTGGTTCGGCCGGTTCGGTCGGCGTATCAGCCGTCTTCTTGCGCGCTGCCATGGCGATCCGGTCCCCGTCGACACCTGGCGTATAGCGACTTCCCGGCCTCGATTCGAACCCGCACCGCACAGGCCCGGCCTGCCATGCGCGCAGCTTCGGCGTCAGGCGGGGCAGATCTCGACGCGCACCAGGAACCGTCGCCGGCTTTTCGCTTCCCGCGCCTCGCGACGCATGGCCAATTTGCGGCCATGCCGATCGAGAAGGTCCAGGACGACACCATCCTGCAGCTGGGCAGCATGCCCGAGGGCCGGCTGGCGGTGCACGGCAAGCGCTGCGTGGTGCGCATCGGCAAGCACGCGGTGGTCAACTGCCACATCTGGCTGCAGGGCGCGGGCACGGTGCTGGAGATCGGCGACCGCTGCACCCTGAACGGCGGCATCCACGTGGTGCGCGGCGAAGGCGGCATCATCCGCATCGGCGACCGGACCACCTTCAACGGCGTCGGCATGTCCATGCACGAGGCCGGCCGCATCGAGATCGGCGAGGACTGCATGTTCTCCACCGACGTGCACATGGACGTCAGCGACATGCACCCGATCTACGACCGGGCCACCGGTGAGCGGGTCAATCCGCCCCGCGACATCATCATCGGCAACCACGTCTGGATCGGCACGCGCGTGTTCCTCAACAAGGGGGCGCGGATCGGCGAGGGCGCGGTGGTGGGCGGCGGCTCGATGGTGGTGGGCGAGATTCCGCCCCACTGCCTGGCCGTCGGCACGCCGGCGCGGGTGGTGCGCGAAAACATCGAGTGGCGGCGGGAATTCGACGAGATCGTCACGCCGAAGCCGCGGACCGCGCCCGCGCCGCGGCCTGCGCCGAAGCGCGGCTGGCTTGACCGGCTGCCTAGGCTCGGACAGAACGCGAAACAATGACCCGCGCCCAGATCGCCCTCGGCCTCGCCGCCACCGCCGCCCTCAGCCTTTCGGCCTGCGACAAGGCCAAGCCGCGCGCGCCTGCGCCTCCGGCTGCGGCCATGGACACCACCGGCCCCGCGCCGGCCGCGCCCGGCGGCTCGCCGATGCCGGCCCTGCCCGCCTGGGCCAACGACTATATGGGCAAGCCGATCGCCACCCTGTTCCCCGGCCCGCCCAAGACCTGCGTCGGCAACACCGACAACGTCGAGCAGAAGTACGGCGGCGCCTCGCCCGGCGTCCAGATCGTCGGCTGGGGCTGGGACCCGGCCGCCAAGGCGCCGATCGCCCGCGTCCTGCTGGTGGACATCACCGGCCTGGTGGCCGGCGTCGGCGAGACCGGGATCGCCCGCCCCGACGTCAACAAGGTCAAGCCCGAGATCACCTCGCCCACCACCGGCTGGGCCGCCTACACCAGCCGCACCCTGGGGCCGGTGGACACCTACGGCATCCTGGCCGACGGCAAGTCGGTCTGCGTGCTGGGCCACCTGGTCTACTAGGCCAACCCTTACGCCCCGCGGGGCGCGCACCCCGAAGACGCTGCTGCATTGCAAACCAGCCGGCCGGTTCCCACATAGGAACTGTCCGGCTGAACCGAGCCGATGCCGGGCGGTTCGGTCGGAGAGTCGCTTCTTTGAGGACTCTTGCGTCATGAGCCGTAGCCTGATCTTCGACAGCCCGTTCCTGCTGGGCTTCGAGCACACCCGAAACCTGATCGAGCGGGCGGCCAAGGCGGCCGCCGAGAGCTATCCCCCCTACAATGTGGAGGATCGCGGCGACGGCGGCCTGCGCATCACCCTCGCGGTGGCCGGGTTCTCGCCCGACCAGTTGCAGGTGAGCGTGGAAGACCGCCAGCTGGTGATCGCCGGCCGGCGCGAAGGCCAGGCCAAGTCCGAAGAGGCCTATCTCCACCGCGGCATCGCCGCCCGGGGCTTCCTACGAAGCTTCGTGCTCGCCGACGGCATGGTGGTGGAAGGCGCGACCCTGGAGCACGGCCTGCTCCACATCGATCTGGCGCGGCCGGAACCGGAAAAACGGGTGCAATCGATCCCGATCCGGACCGCCGGCTGAGCTTAGCGAAGTCGTTGGCCAAGGGGCTGCCGGATGATCCGGGGCCCGATCAAAGGAAAGGCGCGCTGAACCCGCGGCCTTTCGGAGCGTTGAGTTTTACGGAGGTGGTCATGATGACGCCTGTTCTTTCGACTGAAGCCTTTGCCGCCCTGGGCGCGCCGAATCTCGTCTATGTCCGGCCTATCAAGGCCGCCGAGATCATCGCCAGCGTGCCCGCGGCGCAGATCGAGAGCTTCGAGCTGGATCCCGAGCAAACCCTTTATGCGGTGCACCGCGCCGACGGCGAGCGCCTCGCGGTGCTGACCGACCGCGACTCGGCCATGGCCGCCGCCCTGGCGCACGAGCTGGCGCCGGTGTCCGTGCACTGAGGCTGCCAAGCCCTGCCGATCTGGAGAAGCCGGCCTTCGGGCCGGCTTTTTCGTGTCCCAATCGAGCGTCGAGTAAGCCGAGGCTCCGTCGATTTGAACCGCGGAAGACGCGGAAAGGCGCGGAAGGGAAGCTTCGCCTCTTTTCCGCGTCCTTCCGCGTTTTCCGCGGGTCTTGCGCGTAGCGCCGTCCTCTTTTTTGGAGCCACGAATGCACACGAAGACACCCGAATAGCGCGGAGCCATTCGTGTTCATTGGTGTGAATTCGTGGACAATTGAACGGCGCTTGCGCGCCCTACGCCGCCGAGGGGCGAGCCGTGACTTCCTGGACGAGGAGGGCGTGGACGGCGTCGGCGGTGCGGGCCTTGCGCAGCTGTTCGCGCAGCTCGGACTGGCGCAGGAGGCGCGAGACGCGGGCCAGGGCGCGCAGGTGGTCGGCGCCGGCCTGTTTCGGCGCGAAAAGGGCGAACAGCAGGTCCACCGGCTGGTCGTCCACCGCCTCGAACTCCACCGGCTGCTCCAGACGCACGAAGATCCCGCGCATGCGCTGCAGGCCTTCGAGGCGCGCGTGCGGCACGGCCACGCCGTGGCCCACACCGGTGGAGCCGGCGGCCTCGCGCTCGGTCAGCGCGTCGAGGACGTCGCTGGCCTCGACCCCGAAGTTGCGGGCGGCGATCTCGGCGATCACGGCCAGCACCTTCCGCTTGTTGGTCGCGCTCACGCGCAACGAGATCGCCGAGCGATCCAGCAATTCGCCGATGTTCATGGTCTTCGAGAACTAACCCTATCCGCGCGGCCGACCGGGAGCACCCGCCGCGGGCCTGAGAAGCAATTAATGCGCCGAACCGGTTCCGTCCCCCCCTGAACCGTTACGCGTCCGCTCTGGATCGATCCATCCGATGTTGCCGTCGGGGCGGCGATATACCACCGAAAGGCCGCCGTGCGCGGCGTTTCGGAACACGATTGTTTGAGCTTCGGTCAGGTCCAGGTCCATGACCGCCATAGAAACCGTCATCGAACGGATCGGCCGCTCGGTCTCGGCGATGATCATCGGCTCGGCGAAGGCCTGACCGTCCACCGCCTCGTCCTCGTCGTCATCCGCGTCGGGCGCGGCGATGACGAAATAGGCGGCGGTCTCGTCCTGCTTGGCCACCGCCTGGCCGTGGTGATCCTTGAGCCGGTTCTTGTAGCGCCGGATCCGCTTGGACATCTTCTCCATGGCCGAGTCGAAGGCCATGTGCGCGTCACCCCCGACACCGTGGGTGGTGAGCTGCTGGCCCGACGCCAAGGTCACCGCGCAGTCGACCTTGAAGGCCGTACCCTCGCGGCTCACGACCACGTCGGCGCCGCCGCCGCGATCGAAGTACTTGGCGATGCTGTTGGTCAGTTCGTCGGTGACTCGCGAGCGCAGAGCCTCCCCGACATCGACATGCTTGCCGGTGACTTGGACTTGCATGCGATGATCAACGCGCCCGGCTCGGGAAGGTGTCAAGCCGCTGCGACCAGGGCCCACGCCTGCTGCAACGCCCTGACGATAATGTGACCAGCCAGGGCCAGCACGCCGGCGCTGGCCACCGCCGCGGCGTGGCCCAGGATCGCGATCAGCCCGTCCCGCTGGATCAGGGAGAAGGACAGGGTCGAGACCGCCAGCGCCGGCAGCATATTGCCCAGCGGGATCGGCAGGATCAGCACCACCGCCAGCAACGTGCAGACGCCGCCGATCAGCCGCTGGCCCAGCGGGCTGAACATCCCCGCCAGGCGCGGGCGCGACACCGCCTCGACCCGCCGCAGCCACGGGATCGCCCGCGCCAGGCCGCTGCGCAGCTTCGCTGCCGGGATCTCCCGCGCCTTCACCCGCTCCGGCAGCCAGGGCTGGGTCGCGCCCAGCGCCAGCTGCGCCGCCAGCGCCAGGAGCGGCAGGCCGAAGATGGTCGTGGCGCCCGGCGGCAGCGGCAGCGTGCAGGCCAAGCCCAACACGAACAACAGCGCCCCGATCGCCCGCCCGCCGAACCGCGCGGTCAGGTCGGCCAGGGTGAGGTGGTCGCGGTCGGTCTCGACGATGTCGGTGAGGATCGCGGAGAGGGGCTGAGGGCTCATCCGCTCCATCTGGCCCCGCAACGTGGCGGGGCCAAGGCCGGGGGCGCGGATTGGGTAGGTAGGGCTGGGGGAGTCTGGTTGGTGGCTGGAAGGCAATGGCGCCAATCGATACTTGATCCAGAGGTGTCGTGGCGGCGAGGCCGCGCCGCCGTCACCCGGCCTCTCCCACAGCGCTGCGCGCTTGGGAGAGGAGCTGACGCGCGCGGACGATGCGTCGGGGCTCGGCCGGCCCGGAGGCCGCAATCCCCTAAGCCGGTTCCTTCAGCTGCCGCCGGCGTTCGACAGACGACGGGATCCGCATGGCTTCGCGGTACTTGGCGACCGTGCGGCGGGCGATGTCGACGCCGGCTTCCTTGAGGATCTCCACCAGCCGGTCGTCGGAGAGCACGTCGGCTTCGCGGACCTCGCCGTCGATCAGCTGCTTGATCTTGTGGCGCACGCTCTCGGCGGAGTGGGCCTCGCCGCCCTCCGACGAGGCGATGGCCGAGGTGAAGAAGAACTTCATCTCGAAGAGGCCGCGCGGAGTGGCCATGTACTTGTTGGAGGTCACCCGGCTGACGGTGGATTCGTGCATGCCGATGGCCTCGGCCACGGTCTTCAGGTTCAGCGGGCGCAGGTGCTCGACGCCGAAGGCGAGGAAGGCGTCCTGCTGGCGCACGATCTCGGAGGAGACCTTCAGGATGGTGCGGGCGCGCTGGTCCAGGCTCTTCATCAGCCAGTTGGCCTGGGCCAGGCAGTCGGAGACGAAGGTCCGCTCCTGGTCGCTGCGGGCCTGGCCCGAGACGCGGGCGTGGTAGCGCTGGTCCAGCAGCAGCCGCGGCAGGGTGTCGGAATTGAGCTCCACCAGCCAGAGGCCGCCAGGGCCTTCGCGCACGAAGACGTCGGGCGCCACCGCCGTCGCCGCCTCGCCGCCCGGGAACGCCGCGCCGGGCCGGGGCGTCAGGCCCCGGATCTCGGCGATCATCTCGCGCAGGTCCTCGTCGTCGACGCCGCAGAGCTTCTTCAGGGCGGCCAGGTCGCGGCGGGCCAGGAGGGGCAGGTTGTCGAGCAGGGCGGCGATCGCGGGATCGTAGCGGTTCTGGTCCTTCAGCTGCAGCATCAGGCATTCGCGCACATCGCGCGCGGCCACGCCCACAGGGTCGAACCCCTGGATGACCTGCAGCACGCTCTCCACCCGCGCCTCGGCGCAGCCCAGGCGCTCGGCGGTCTCGGCCAGGTCGAGGCGCAGGTAGCCGCCCTCGTCCACGCCGTCGATCAGGACGCCGGCGATCACCGTCTCGGCAGGCGAGAGGCCGGAGGCGGCCAGCTGTTCGTGCAGGTGCTCGGAGAGGGTCTTCTCGCGGCTGAGGGCGCCTTCCATGCCCTCGCCATCCCCGTCGAAGCTGCCGCCCTTGCCGGCGCGGGACCAGTCGATGGCGCCGCCGGCGTCCGCCGCCTCGGGCGCATCGCCGGTGGCGCGTTCGCCGGGCGAGGATTCGTCGTGGGTGGTGTCCAGGTCGGCCCGCGCCTCGGCGTCGGCAGCCTGTTCGGAGACGGCCGGGCCGTCCAGGTCGGGCGCGTCATCGGCGGCGGGCTCGGCCTCGTCGCGGGCCAGCAGCGGATTGCGCTCCAGCTCGGCGTCGATGAAGGCCTCGACCTCGAGATTCGACATCTGCAGCAGCTTGATCGCCTGCTGCAGCTGGGGCGTGATGACCAGCCCCTGCCCCTGCCGAATTTCAAGACGTGCGCTTAGCGCCACGAACCGCCCCCTGGCCTGTTTCTTGCTTCACAAGCTAGAGGGCGATCCCCACTGAGTGGTTAACGGGCGCAGCTTAGGCGGCGACCGGGCGTCGCACGGCGCCTTCCAAGTCCCATTCGAACTCCGGATAGAACTGGGCCATCAGGCGGTCGACATAGGCCACCAGGGTCCCGAACCCCTCCGCCCGGCGCTTCAGCTCGCTGGGGAAGAACGGGGTCAGGATGGCCGCGAGCAGGGCGAAGACGGTGGCGTCCGCCCCGCACGGCCGCTTGCCGAACAGGTAGGGCTTGTCCTCCAGGATCGCCGCCACCGCGGCCATGGATCGCACCGCCAGGGCCACGACCTCCAGCTCCGAATGCCGGCCGATCCCCACCGCGTGCACGTTCTGGCGCACCTGCTCCAGCACGCCCTCGCGCACGGCGGGCGGGGCGCCGTCGAAGAACTGCGCCGGGCCCTTGGCGAAGTTCTGCGGGTCCAGCCAGCGCGACTGGGTCATGGCCCAGGAGAAGTGGTTCTCCATCATCCGCTCGATGGCCCAGGCCTCGGCCCGCTCCCGCGCCGTCAGGCCCTCGTCGAAGTCCAGGCCATAGGTGCGCTCCAGGTAGCCGCGGATGAAGGTGGAGTCGCCGATCCGCACGCCCTCGTCGGTGTCGATGAACGGCACCTGGCCCTTGGGCGCCTCCTCGCGCATCCCGCGCCGCTTCTCGTAGGCGAGGCCCGCCATCTTCAGCTGCACCTCGGTCTTCATCACATAGGGGCTGATCTCGGGGAGGCCGAACCCCGCGCCGACGCCATAGAGCGTGATCATCGTCCTCTCTCCGTCTCTCTCGTGTTGACAGGGAGAGGATGGCAGGGGCTTGCTGACAGCATTCTGTCAGCAGAACGAGTCGCGAACGCATGCGCAGGGCCGACCGGCTGTTCCAGATCATCCAGATCCTGCGCCGCACGCGCCGGCCGATCACGGCCGACGCGATCGCCGAGGAGCTGGAGACCTCCAAACGCACCGTCTACCGCGACATCGCCGACCTGATCGGCCAGCGGGCGCCGATCCGCGGCGAGGCGGGCGTCGGCTATGTGCTGGAGGACGGCTTCGACCTGCCGCCGCTGATGCTGACGCCGGAGGAGGTGGAGGCCGCGGTGGTGGGCGCCCAGATGGTGGCCGCACGGGGCGACGCCGCGCTCAGCCGCGCCGCCCAGGACCTGATCGCCAAGATCGGGGCGGTGATCCCCGAGGCCCTGCGCCCGCTGGTGCTGGAGCCGGCCACCCACGCCGCGCCGAACTGGCGGGCCACCCCGGACAATGTGGACATGGCGGCGCTGCGCGGCGCCATCCGCGCCGGCCACAAGGTGGAGTTCACCTACGAGGACGAGCAGCTGCGGGTTTCCCGCCGCCGGGTCTGGCCGTTCGCCATCGGCTATTTCGAGACCAGCCGGCTGCTGGTCGCCTGGTGCGAGCTGCGCGGCGACTTCCGCAGCTTCCGCACCGACCGCATCTCGGCCGCGGCCTTCCTGGAGGAGCGCTATCCCGACCGTCCGGCCTCGCTGCGCGCCCGCTGGCGGCGGCGTCGGGAGGAGCACCACGCGGCGATGCGGGCGCGCCAGGCGGCGGCGGCCGAGTGAACGGCTCCGTCAGAAGTCCAGCGCGACCGCCAGCCCGCCGGCGGCCAGGCCGAACAGCACCACGGCGAGGGCGACAAGTCCGAGCAGGCGCGCCGGGAACGACCGGACCACGATCGCCAGCGAAGGCACGCTGACCGGCGGCAGGGTCATCAGCAGCGCACCCGCGGGTCCGACGCCCATGCCCAGCGCCAGCATCGCCTGGATGATCGGCGCCTCGCCGGCCGTGGGGATCACGAACAGCATGCCCGCCACCGCGAAGGCCGCCACCCAGACCAGCTGGTTGCCGATCTCCGGCCCGATGGCCGGGAAGAGCCAGGCCCGCGCCGCGCCCAGCAGCAGGACGATCACCAGGTATTCCGGCACGATCCGCAGGGCCATGCTCACGAAGAGCCGCAGCCAGCGGCGGAAGGGGCCCTCCCGTGGCGCAGGCGTCGCCGTCGTCGTGGCGATCTCCACCTCGACCTCCACCTCCGCCGCTTCGGCAGGCGAGGTCATCCGATTGGCCGCATAGCCCAGGCCGAACACCATCGGCACGCCCAGGGCCAGGCGCAGGGCCGTCCACTTCCAGCCCAGCACGAAGCCGATGAAGACCAGGGTCGCCGGATTGAGCACCGAATTGCCGAGCCAGAAGGCGATCGCCGACCCCGCCGCCGCCCTCTGGCGCCGCAGGCCCACCACCACCGGCGCGGCGCAGCAGGTGCACATCATCCCCGGCAGGGCGAGCAGGCCGCCCGCAAGGGCGCTGCCGAACCCTCGCCCGCCCAGCAGCCGGCGCACGCCGTCCGCCGGCAGCAGGGCCTGGACGCCCGAACCCAGCAGGAGCCCCAGCACCATCGCCTGCCAGATCGCCTTGCCGTAGGCCAGGGCGTAGGCCACGGCCGCGTCCAGGGACGGCGCGGGCGGACGGTCGGCCGCGCCCATCAGGATCGACTTGCCGATCGCATGATGGGCCGCCGCCACGAAGGCCCGGTTCCAGTAGGGCAGCCACTTGACGTAGAGCAGCCCCGCCACCGCCACGACCCCGAACGTCGCCGCGGCTGCAAGCGCCCGGTTGTCCCTCTGTATCGCCGCCATCCGCCGTCCGAGCCCTGATCCTTGGCGCGTCCGGTAAGGGCGCGCGGGCGGACCGCTTAGGGCGCCGGGCAAGCGGGGATCAAGCGGCTTGTGTGGCCGCGCTCAAGCCGCGTTGCCGACCGGATAGGCCTCGGCCAGGGCCACCGCGCCGGTCTCCAGCAGCGACTTCAGGTTGGAGACGATCTTCGGCCAGCCGCCGGACACCGCCGTGACCAGCTGCGAGGGATCGCGCTCGACCGTATGGGTGATGGAGAGCTTCACCGCCCCGCCGGTCGGCTCCAGCTCCATGACGCAGCGCGAGGGTCCTTCCGCGGTGAGTTCAGGGCGGCTCCGCTGGGTCCACTGGATGACCAGGCGATGCGGCGGGTCCGCCTCGAGGATCTCGCCATCGTCGAGGACCTGGCCATCGCCGGCGACGAGCTTCCACGGCGAGCCGGCGGTCCAGGCGCTCTCACAGTGGTTGCCGAACCAGTACTGCTTCATGAACTCGGCGTCCGTCAGGGCGGACCAGAGCTTCTCGGGCGTCGTCCGGATATAGGCGACATAGATGAACTGCGACCTAGCCATGGTCTTTCTCCAGGTTTTGCTTCAGGTTTTCCAAGGCCTTGAGGCGGGGCGCCTCGAACTTCGCGATCCAGCGCTCGTAGATTTCCTGCAGCGGGACCGGGTTGAGGAAGTGCAGCTTCTCGCGACCGCGCCGAACGGCGACCACCAGGTGCGCGGCCTCCAGCAGGCCGAGGTGCTGGGTCACGCCCTGCCGCGTCATCGCCAGGTGCTCGCAGAGCTGGCCCAGCGTGCGGCCGTCGTGGGCGTACAGCAGGTCCAGCAGCTTGCGGCGGCTGGGGTCGGCCAGGGCCTTGAACAGCAGGTCGGTGTCGTCGCGTTCGGGCATGGCCATAGGCAAGCTATTTCTTGCCTTTTTATATGCAAGCGATCACTTGCGCGTCAAGCCCGAACTGAGGGTCCGGCGTCTGGACCTATTTCGCGGGCCGCGTAACGCCGTAGCCGGTGAACTCCTCCTCGACCTCGGGCGAGGCGGCGTGGGCGGCGGCGAGGTCGGCCTCGCCGTCGGCGGACTGGCCCAGGCGCAGTTTCGCGAGGCCCCGCCCGTATAGCGACGGCGCCAGGCGCGGTTGCTGCCGGATCGCCGCGTCATAGGCCTCGATCGATTCCTTCAGGCGCCCCAGGCGCAGCAGCACGAAGCCCTCGCTGTCCAGGATATGCGGCGAAGTCGGCGCGACCTTGAGCGCGGCCGTGCAGTCGGCCAGGGCCGCATCCAGGGCCAGGCCCACGGTCGCCTGGTTCCAGCACAGGGCGTTGAGCGCGCCGGGGCTGCCGGCCGCCTTGTCGCGCAGGGCGGCGAAGTCCTTGAGCGCCAGGTCGGACTGGCCCGCCTTCGCATAGGCCATGGCCCGTTGGCTGAGCGCGCCCCGCCACGTGGGGTCGGTCTTCAGGACGCCGCTCAGCACCTGGATCGCCTCGGGATAACGCCCGGCGTCCATCAGCACCCGCGCCCGCGTCGCCACGATCTCGGGCTCCTTCGGGTCCAGCTTCTCGGCGGCGGCGACGTCCGCCAGCCGCGCGGCGGTGTCGGTCTTCGGCCGGTTGGCGGCGCGGGTCAGGAAGACCATGGCGGTGGGGCGTTGGGCGATGGCCGCCGCAAAGCTCTTCTCCGCCTCGTCGCGCCGGCCCATCTTCACCAGCAGGGCGCCGCGGTAGATGGCCGGCATGGGGTCGCTTGGCGCAAGTCCGGCGGCGACGTCCACCTCGGCCAGCGCGCGGTCGTAGTCGCGGCGCGCGGCGTAGACCTGCAGGCGTAGGAAGCGGATCGGAAGGTTCTTCGGGTCCAGCCGCAGAACCTCGTCGGAATCGGCCAGCGCATGGTCGAAGTCGGCGAGCTGGCGATAGGCCTCCGCCCGCGCGCCCAGGGCCGCGTAATTGCTGGGCGCCAGATAGGCGGCATGGGTGAAGGCGTCGACCGCATCGAGCGGCCGGTCCTCGCGCATCGCCAGGGCCCCGAGGCCGGCGTAGGCCTGGGCGTTGCGCGGCTCCAGCGCCAGCGCCTTGTCGTAGTCGGCCTTGGCGCCGGCCACGTCGTTCTGCCCCAGCTTCACCAGGCCGCGCGCCGAATAGGCGCCGGAGAGGGTCGGATCGAGAGCGATGGCCTTGTCGAAGTCCGCCATTGCCTGGGCGTGGCGCCGGGCCTGGCCGAACTTCGAGCCACGCATGGCGTAGTCGAGCGCGGTCTTCGGCTCCTGCGCCTCCCAGGCGGCGACGTCGCCGGCCGTGGCGACATAGGTGGCGGGCGCGGTCAGGAACACCCGCGCGCTGCCCATTTCGGCCAGGGCCTCGGCCGCCGCCTTGGCCTCGACGGCGGGGAATTCCGGCGCCAGCGCGCGGACCCGCGTCTCCACGGTCAGGGTGTCGCCGTCCAGGCCGGTGTGGCGAAAGAAGGCGCGGCCCGCGACCTGCTTGTCCACGTCCGGCCCGGTCACCTTGAAGCCGGCGCCCTTCAGCGGAAGCTTCACGGCCAGCTTCAGCGTCGTCGACGACGGGAACGGGACCGCGTAGGGGGCGTCGTCATGCGGGCCGGGCGGATCGCGCTTGAAGTTGGACGGCGCGCCGACCGAGGCCTCCGGCAGGAACAGCACCGAGCCGCCGCCGGCGCCGTACCAGCGCAGCTTGGCCACGCCCTCCATCTTCAGGCGGCTCTCGCCGGTCTCCGGATCGCGGCTGGCGCTCACCGACTTCACCTCCAGCCAGGGGAAGCGCCACCACATCGCCTTCAGCATCTCGTCGCGCTGGGTGGTCGGCAGGTTCGCCGCGATCAGGCCGGGCCAGAGGCCGGCCTCGCCGCGCATCACCATCTCGCCCTTGGCCGGCGCCGCCGCCTCCAGGCCTCCCGTCGCATCGACGGAGACGGCGATCTCGCTGTCGGGCTTCTCGCGCGGTGTGCGGACCAGCGGGATCAGCTGCGCCCCTTCCGCGCGCAGCGGCAGGGCCCAGCCGAACGGCGGGATGTCGATGGCGTCCAGGCCGCCATCGCCGGCGCGCGTGCCATCCAGCCAGTAGACCTTGCCGCCGATCTCGGCGCGCACGATCGCATGGTTGAAGGCGCCCATGCGCGGCAGACCCTGGTCCAGGCGCTCGCCGCCATAGGCATTGACCAGCGCCGGCTCGGCCTTGATCCCCAGTTCGCGCAACAGGGCGACCAGCAGCACCGACTTGGCCTTGCACTCCCCGAAACGCCGCGCCCAGGTCTTGTCGGCGGCGACGGGCGTATAGCCGCCGTCAGTGAGCAGGAGGCCGAGGTAGCGCACCTGGTCCTGCACCAGCTTCAGCGCCAGGGCGGCCCGCGCCTTCGGGTCAGGCGTCGCGGCCCGGATCTTCTCGACCTCCGCCCGCAGCGGCGAGTCCGGCGCCAGTGTGGCGGCCTTGTCGAACAACGGCGCGACCGTCGCCGCCACCTCGGCCCAGGACTTGAACCCGGAGAACTCCAGGTCCCGCGACGGCCAGTAGCGGCGCGGCGCGCCAAAGGGGACCTTCGGCTCGGGAAGATCCTTCAGGTCCAGCGTCAGCTCGGTGGTGTCGCCATGCCGGGTGACCTTGGGCCGCTGCAGGTCGTCGCCGACGCGCCAGGCGACGGGCTGGGCCGAGGGCCAGCTGGCGCGCAGGCTGAGCGCGTCCAGCTGCGAGAAGCCGCCGAGGGCAAAGGCCATGTCGGTCCGCCCGGCCAGGATCGGGTCGAGGTGGGTCATGGTATAGGCCACGTCCAGCACGTCGCCGACCCGCAGGTCCTCCGGCTGCAGGGTGGCGGTCAGCCGCCCGTCCACCACCTCGGTCAGGTTGGTTTCGCGGCGGATGACGCTGAAGGACTGCCGGGCCAGGACGTCGATGGGCTTGCCGTCGCGAATGATCCTCACCCTGTGGACCGTCACGCTGTCGCGCGAGGGGTCCCAGGAGATGCTGATCGTGCCCATGGACATGAGGCCAAGGGAGGTGCGCACCTGCGCCGCGCGCTCGAGGTAGACGGCGTCGCCGGTCGGACCGAACCGGAGCTGTTCGTCCAGGCGCACCACGCGCACCGCCGGACCCGTCGCCGGCGGCGGGCCCACCGCGGTGAGCTCAGGGCCCGGCTTGACCCAGTCCGCCGGCGGCGCGACCGCCAGCTTGTCGGCGGCCCAGGCCGCCCCCGAGACGGCGAGCCCTGCCCAGACACCCACCACAACGCCCAACGCGAACCGCAGCATCCGTCCCCCAACGCAAGCTCGGCCGACGATAGCGCCTGCACTCCCAGACTGAAAGCCGGCCGCTTGCAGGCCCGCGTTGTGGGGCATGCGCCTATGTGAAGGGGCCAAACCTCTAGACCTGGACCATCGGCGGTGGTCGTCTGCCGCCCGACCCTGGGGAGGGACTGCGATGGGGTTCTGGCTGGCGAATGCGGTGGGATGGGCGATCGCCTACCTGCTCGGCTCGATACCCACCGCCTATGTGGCCGGACGGGTGCTGAGGGGCATCGACATCCGGGAGCACGGGTCGAAGTCCGTCGGGGCGACCAATGCCTTGCGGACCCTGGGCAAGTGGCCGGCCCTGGTCGTGCTGCTGGTCGACCTGGGCAAGGGCGCGGCGGCGGTCGCCGTCGTCCGGCGGCTGCTGACCTGGGTCTACGCCTCCCCGGCGCTCGCGCCGCCCGCAGGGCTGGAGGCGCAGGCCTGGACGCCGTGGGCGGTCTGCATCGCAGGCCTGGCCGTCCTGCTGGGACACAACCGGTCGATCTGGCTGAACTTCACCGGCGGCAAGGCCGCGGCCGCCGGGCTCGGCGTGCTGCTGGCGATATCCTGGCCCGTCGGGCTTGGCGCCGCAGCGGCCTTCGCCGCGGTGCTGGCGGTATCGCGGATCGTCTCCCTGAGCTCGATGCTGGCGGCGCTGACGGCCATCGCCCTCATCTGCACGCTGGACCAGCCGCTGGCCTATCGGCTGCTGGTGATCGCGGGCGGCCTCTATGTGGTCGCGCGCCACCGCGCCAACATTCGCCGGCTGCTGGCGGGGATCGAGCCGCGCCTCGGCCAGGGCGCGCCGCAGCCGAAACCCTAGGCCGAGCCTGGCGCGTTCCTGCTTTGCGGCCGACTGGATCGGCGGCCGAGAGGCGTGAGGCGGCCATGATCGAGCGACTGCTCAAGAAGCTGGAGTTGAGAGACCCCCTGCATCCGGACGAGCGCCGCGCCCTGGAAGGCAGTTTCGGGCGCCCGCAGCAGGTGTCGGCGGGCACGGAGATCGTCGCCCAGAGCTCCAGCCCGGACGCCAGCACCCTGCTTCTGGAGGGCGTGACCGGCCGGGTCAGCACGCTGCAGGACGGATCCCAGCAGGTGACGGCGCTGCACATCGGCGGCGACTTCGTGGACCTGCACAGCTTCCTGCTGCGTCGCATGGACCACGGGGTCGTCGCCCTGACCGACTGCGCCCTGGTCAGGATGCAGCACAGCCGCCTGCGCCAGCTGACCAGCCAGTATCCCCACCTGGGGCGGCTGCTCTGGCTGTCCACGCTGCTGGACGCGGCGATCCATCGCCAGTGGATCGTGGGCATCGGCCGTCGCACCATTCTCGGCAACACGGCCCACCTCTTCTGCGAGCTGTTCCGGCGCCTGCAGGTGGTCGGCCTCGCCTCGGACCGCGACTTCGAGCTGGAGCTCAATCAGTCGCAGCTGGCCGATGTGCTGGGAGGCTCGCGCGCGAGCATCAACGGCGCGGTCCAGACGCTGCGCGCGCAGGGCCTGATCGCGTGGAAAGGCGGGTGCCTGAACATCCTCGACTGGTCGCGCCTCGCCGACCTGGCGGAGTTCGATCCTACCTATCTGCAGCTCGAGGCGATGCCCGTCTGAGAGCGCTCCGCGCGGCTCAGCTGAACCGGTCGCCCAGGTACACGCGCCGCACTTCCGGGTCGTCGACGATCTCGTCGGGACTGCCTTCGAACAGCACCTCGCCCGCGTGGATGATCGAGGCGCGGTCGATGATGTCGAGCGTCTCGCGGACGTTGTGGTCGGTGATCAGGATGCCGATGCCGCGCTGCTTCAGGTAGCTGATCACCTCGCGGATGTCGGCGATGGCGAGGGGGTCGATGCCGGCGAAGGGCTCGTCCAGGAGCATGAAGCTGGGCTCGGACGCCAGAGCCCGCGCGATCTCCACCCGGCGCCGCTCGCCGCCGGACAGCGACACCGCGGGGGCGTTGCGAAGATGCTCGATGTGCAGCTCTTCCAGGAGCTGGGTCACGGTGGCGCGGGCGGCGCGGTTGTCGCGCTGGCGCAGCTCCACCACCGCCATCACGTTCTCCCAAACGCTCATGCCGCGGAAGATCGAGGTCTCCTGCGGCAGGTAGCCGACGCCCATGCGGGCGCGTTGGTACATGGGCTGGGCGGTGATGTTCTCGCCGTCGAGGTAGATGGCGCCGTAGTCGGCCGGGATCAGGCCGGTGATCATGTAGAAGCAGGTGGTCTTGCCGGCGCCGTTGGGGCCGAGCAGGCCGGCGACCTCGCCCCGCGAGAGGCGCAGGGACACGCCCTTCACCACCGGACGGCCACGGAACGACTTGCCGATGTTGTCGACGACCAGCCCCTCGGTGGGGATGGCGGCGCGGGCCTCGACCCGTTGCGGCGCGTTCACTGGGCGCCGCTCGGCTGCTGTTGCTGGGCCTGGTCCTTCTTCTTGGACGGATAGAACACCCCGCGCGGCCGCTCGGCGGTGTTGCGGCCCGCCGCGTTGCCGGTCAGGTGGCCCTCGCCGGTCTGGGTGTTGAACAC
The DNA here is from genome assembly GCA_019510435.1 of Caulobacterales bacterium. Taxonomy (GTDB): domain Bacteria; phylum Pseudomonadota; class Alphaproteobacteria; order Caulobacterales; family Caulobacteraceae; genus Phenylobacterium. The sequence goes on from JAEKKJ010000010.1 coordinate 38,271, forward strand.
CATGCGGGTGCCGCGCAGCACGTTCTGGCCCTGCACCGCCACCACGTCGCCGGTGAGGGTGACGGTGTCGGAGGAGGCCTCATAGACGCCGTGGTCGCCGCGGGCGCGCTGGTCCTTGTCGGTGAGGTAGTAGACCGAGCCGTCGGCCTCGATGCGGATCAGGTCGCCGCAGGCGCCCGTGCCGGTGGCGCCGGCCTTGCCGGGCTTGGGCTCCATGAACGCCTTCATCACGTCGGCGCGCACGCGGGCGGTGCCCTGCAGCGCCTCGGCCTTGCCGCGCCAGATCGAGATGCAGGCCTTGTTCTGGACCTCCAGCTCGTCGGCGGTGATGTCGATCGGGCCATCCGAGTGCGGGCCCAGCCGCTGCGCGCGCGCGGGGGCGCCAAGCGTCAGGGCCGTGCCGGCCGCGAGGGCCAGGACGAGGACGGTGCTGGTGAAGAGGGACTTCATGACTGCCTTCGAGCTGGTCCGGTTCTGCCGTTACTTCTTCGGTTGAATTCGCGTGTGCACGCCGCCCTGGAAGACCATGCGCTCGCCCTTGCCGTAAACGCCATAGGACTTTGCCTGGATTTCTCCAAGACCACCGGCGCCCTGAATGGGGCCTGAACCGACCACTTCGCCGGTCTTGGTGTCGAACAGGGACGAGGCGGTTTCGAACGTGCTCTTGGTGTCCTGCATGTGCACGCCGCCGGAAAGCTCCAGCTTGCCGTTCTGCTCGTGGAACACCCCGTCGGCGCCGTTCAGCCGCATCTGGTCCGGCCCGCCCTCGTCCAGCACCAGGGCCGGGTGCTTGAGGATCACCCGCTGGTAGTCGAGCCGGTCACGGGTCGCCGATTCGGCGGTGAGCACGAACGGACGGCCCTTGTCGTCGCGGCCCACGAAGCGGGGGGTCACCAGCCGGATCGGCTCGTCGGTGCTCTTCGCCTGCTTGGGCTGGGAGGTGTAGGTGGACCAGGCCACGCTGCCGGCCAGGCCCAGGAAGATCACCGCGATGGTCGCCGGCAGGGCGACACGCAGGGTGCGGATCAGGCGCGAGCGGCGGCGCCAGCGCTCGAAGTCCGTGCGTCGAGGCTGGACCGCGCGGGGCGGCTGGCCGGGGACGGGGCTGTGGGCGAGCGTCATGCCGGCCTCACGTATGCGCGAAGATGTCGACGTCTTCCCACCCGGCGACGTCGAGCAGGGCCCGGTGGGGCAGGAAGTCAAACGCGGCGCGGGCCAGATGGTCGCGCCGCTCGCGCGCCAGCATCTCGTCCAGCCGCTCGCGCAGGGCATGCAGGTGCAGCACGTCGGAGGCCGCATAGGCCACCTGGTCGTCGGAGAGCTTGGCCGCGCCCCAGTCCGAGCTCTGCTGGGCCTTGGAGATGTCGATGCCCAGGAGTTCCTTGGTCACGTCCTTCAGGCCGTGACGGTCGGTGTAGGTCCGCGCCAGCTTGGAGGCGATCTTGGTGCAGTAGACGGGCGTGGTCACCACCCCAAGGTGCAGCCAGAACATGGCGATATCGAAGCGGCCGAAGTGGAAGATCTTGGTCACCGCCGGATCGGTGAGCAGGCGCTTGAGGTTCGGCGCGTCGTAGTTCGAGCGGTCCAGGCGCACCACGTGGGCGTCGCCTTCGCCGTCCGACAGCTGCACCACGCACAGCGGGTCGCGGCCGAGCCGCAGGCCCATGGTTTCCGAATCAACGGCGACCGCCGAGGCCCCGGCGAGCGCGTCCGCCGGCAGGTCCGCGTCATGCAAGAAGGTCGTCACTGGCCTTTGGGACTCCGACGTTCGACCCCGGTTTATCTTAGGGGGGGCGCCCAGGAAAGGAGGCGCCGGATAAGGACTTGGGGCGCGCCCTCGTCGGGTTGAAACCACCCGATGGTGCCCAGGAAAGGACTCGAACCTTCACGGCCGTTAAGCCACTGGCACCTGAAGCCAGCGCGTCTACCAATTCCGCCACCTGGGCCCGGTCCGTCGGATCGGGAGGCGGCTACATATGGCAAGGCCCAGGCCGGGTCAACGGCGGGTTTGACCCATGCCGTTGCGGCCTTGGGCGGCATCGTCTAATCGCAGGCTCCTGACTGCCTCAAGGACCTTGGGCCGCGCGCCATGCAGAACCTCGTCACCGTCTTCGGCGGCTCCGGCTTCGTGGGGATCCAGGCCGTCCGCTACCTGGCCAAGGCCGGCTGGCGGATCCGGGTCGCCGTGCGCAACCCCAACCTGGCCTACAAGATGCGCCTGATGGGCGACGTGGGGCAGATCGACGTCGTGCAGGCCAATGTCCGCAACCGCGATTCGCTGGTCCGGGCGCTCGAGGGCGCCCAGGCGTCGCTGAACCTGGTCGGCGTCATGCAGGACCGCGGCCGCCAGGGCTTCCAGGCGATCCATGTGATGGGCGCCAGGAACGTCGCCGAGGCCGCGCGGGCGACCGGCGTGACCCGCGTGATCCAGATGTCCGCCCTCGGCGCCGATCCGCAGTCGCCCGCCAAGTACGCCCGCACCAAGGCCGAGGGCGAGGCGGCCGTCCGGGCGATCTATCCGGATGCGGCGATCGTGCGCCCTTCGGTGGTGTTCGGCCCCGGGGACGGCCTCTTCGAGCGCTTCGCCGCCATGGCCCAGATGAGCCCGGCCCTGCCCCTGGTGGGCGGCGGCCTTACCCGTTTCCAACCGGTATATGTGGGCGACGTGGGCCAGGCTCTGGCGCGCATCGTCACCGACCCGGTCTCCGCCGGCCAGACCTATGAGCTGGGCGGCCCCGCGACGTTCAGCTTCCGCGAGCTGATGGAGCTGGTGCTGGCCGAGACGGACCGGCGGCGCCTGCTGCTGCCGATCCCCTTTGCGGCGGCCCGCGTTCTCGGCGCCACCTTCGATCTCGCGGCGGGCCTGGTCCCGCCCCCGATCAGCGCCGACCAGGTGGAGCTCCTGAAGGCGGACAATGTCGTCAGCGGCCAGTACCCGGGCCTGCCGGCGCTGGGTCTCACGGCGACGACGGTCGAGGCGGTGCTGCCCACCTACCTCTACCGCTACCGCAAGGGCGGCCAGTACGCCGACCAGGAAGACCGCGCGCTGGCTCAGCTGTAGCTGCATCCAGCTCGACATTTCCGCGGTATATGTCGGTCTTCGTCTAGGGGGGACCGAAATGAGCGAGATCGTCGGCGACTGGCCGCGCAAGACGCGTGAGCTGCACAACCACCACATGGACTCCACGCAGTGGAACGACTTTGCGTTCCGCGACGACGACGTGGTCGTCGCCACCTACGCCAAGGCCGGCACGACCTGGACGCAGCAGATCGTGGCCCAGCTGATCCACCACGGTGATCCCGAGATTTCGGTGGGCATGACCTCGCCGTGGTGGGACATGCGCATCCTCCCGCCCGAGGTGCGCGACGCCGTGGTGGCCGCGCCGGGACGCCGGGTGCTGAAGACCCACCTGCCCCTGGACGCCCTGGTCCTGTCACCCAAGGCCAAGTACCTCTACGTGGCCCGCGATGGCCGCGATGTGGTGTGGAGCCTGCACAACCACCACGCCAACCACACCGCCGAAGCGTTCGAGATCCTGAACGGCGCGCCCGGCCTGGTGGGCCCGCCCCTGGGCAGGGCCGACCCGGACATCCGCCGCTACTTCAACCACTGGCTGGAGGAGGACGGGGCGCCCTACTGGTCGTTCTGGGAGAATGTCCTGACCTGGTGGACGGCCCGCCAGCTGCCGAACGTGCGCCTCGTCCACTTCGCCAGGCTGAAGGCCGACCTGGAGGGCGAGATGCGCGCCATCGCCGACTTCCTGGACATCGCGATCCCCGAGGACCGCTGGCCGGCCTGTGTCGAGCACTGCACCTTCGACTACATGAAGGCCCATGCCGAACAGGTGGCGCCGATGGGGGGCGCGTTCTGGGAGGGCGGCGCCAACACCTTCGTCAACAAGGGTGTCAACGGCCGCTGGGCCGACGTGCTCTCGCCGGCCGAGAGCCTCGCCTACGAGCGGATGGCGGCGGAGAAGCTGGGCGCGGATTGCGCCCACTGGCTGAAGACCGGCGAAGGCCTCTAGACCGCGAACTTCAACAGCGCGAGGCCCGCGACACCCACCGCGATCCGCAGCCAGCCGAAGGGGGCGAAGCCGCGGCGGGTGACGATGGCCAGCATGCCGCGGATCACCACCAGGGCCACCAGGAACGAGACCACGAAGCCCACGGCCACCAGGTCGATGTGCTGGGTGGTGAGCTGGGCGCGGTTCTTCCAGGCGTCGACGGTGAAGGCGCCGGCCATCACCGGGATCGCCAGCAGGAACGAGAACTCGGCCGCCACCCGCTTCTCCACGCCCATGACCATCGAGCCGACGATGGTGGCGCCCGAGCGCGAGACGCCGGGGAAGAGGGCCAGGCACTGGAAGAAGCCGATGGCCAGCGAGGTGCCCAGGGGGATCGCCATGGCGTCCCTCTTGGTGGGGGGCGGGGCGAAGCGGTCGATCAGCAGCAGCACCACGCCGCCGGCGATCAGCGAACCGCAGATCAGCATCGGGCTCTCGAAGAACACCCGCTTGATCACGTCGTGCAGCGCCAGGCCCAGGACCGCCGCCGGCAGGAACGCCACCAGGAGGCTCAGCACGAAGCCGCGGGCGCGCGGCTGGGTGGGGATCAGGAGCGCGATGCGCCACAGCTGGCGGAAATAGAGCACCACCACCGCCAGGATCGCGCCCAGCTGGATCAGCACCGCGAAGGTGTCCCAGAAGGGATCCTTCAGCCCCAGGGCCTGTTTGGTCAGCAGCAGCATGCCGGTGGAGGAGACCGGAATGAACTCGGTCAGCCCCTCGACGATCCCGAGGATGATCGCGGAAATCCAGTCGGACACGGTAGGCGGCTCCTGGGCAAATCAGCTGCGGCTGAGAGGGCGGGGACTATGGTGAATAACCGGTTCATCCCCAAATTGGACTAATTCTGCATATAGAACAGGCGGGGCCGTAACATCAGCGTCATGTCGCGACTCTTATAGTCCCTTTATTGGTCTACCGGCTTTGCAGAGGCATTTCCTGCCCCTAGATGGCCGCTCGAAGACGGAGAGCGGGAAGGCCATGGCCGAGCGCATGCTGAAGTTTACGGTGACGCCCAGGGCGACCCCCGAGAAGCGGGAGGCCGACACGCGGGCGCACGACTTCCACGAGATCTACCGCGACTTCATCGACGCCAAGGCCTCCGAACAGGCCTCGCGCTGCTCGCAATGCGGCGTGCCGTTCTGTCAGACCCACTGCCCGCTGCACAACAACATCCCCGACTGGCTGCGGATGACCGCCGAAGGCCGGCTGGAAGAGGCCTATGCCCTCAGCCAGGCCACCAATTCCATGCCCGAGATCTGCGGCCGCATCTGCCCGCAGGACCGCCTGTGCGAGGGCAACTGCGTGATCGAGCAGTCGGGCCACGGCACGGTGACCATCGGGGCCGTGGAGCGCTACCTCTCCGACAAGGCCTGGGAAGAAGGCTGGGTGCGGCCGCTGAAGGCCGGCGCCGACCGCGGCCGCTCGGTGGGGATCGTCGGGGCGGGGCCGGCCGGCCTGGCCGCCGCCGAGCGCCTGCGCGAGCTGGGCTATGCGGTCACCGTCTACGACCGGCACGACCGGCCGGGCGGCCTGCTGATCTATGGCATCCCTGGCTTCAAGCTGGAGAAGGAGGTCGTGGCCCGCCGCACCCGCCGGCTGGCCGAGGGCGGCGTCGAATATGTGCTGGGCTTCGAGGTCGGCCGCGACGCCACCCTGGAGCAGCTGCGCGACAAGCACGACAGCGTACTGATCGCCACCGGCGTCTATGCGGCGCGCGACATGACCGTGCCGGGCGCGGGGTCCGAAGGCGTCGTGGCGGCGCTGGACTATCTGATCGCCTCCAACCGCAAGGGCCTGGGCGACGCGGCCGCCGAGTTCGATTCCGGCCGCCTCGACGCCGCGGGCAAGGACGTGGTGGTGGTGGGCGGCGGCGACACCGCCATGGACTGCGTGCGCACGGCGATCCGCCAGGGCGCGGCGTCCGTCACCTGCCTCTACCGCCGCGACCGCGCCAACATGCCGGGCTCGGACCGCGAGGTCTCCCATGCCGAGGAAGAGGGCGTGGTGTTCGAATGGCTGGCCGCGCCCAAGGCGGTGACCGGCGAGGCCCTGAAGGCCGCCGGCCTGCGCGCCGCGCGCATGCGCCTCGGCCCGCCCGACGCTTCCGGCCGCCAGTCGCCCGAAGAGGTAGAGGGGGCGGACTTCGAGCTCTCCGCCGACCTCGTGATCAAGGCCCTGGGCTTCGATCCGGAGGACCTGCAGACCGCCTTCGCCGCGCCGGACCTGGCCGTCACCCGCTGGGGCACGGTCAAGGCCGACCTGCGCAACCTGATGACCTCGATCCCGGGCGTCTTCGCCGCCGGCGACATCGTGCGCGGCGCGAGCCTGGTGGTCTGGGCGATCCGCGACGGCCGCGACGCCGCCGAGGCCATCCACCGCTACCTTTCCGCCCACGCGGCGGCCGACGCCCTCGTGGCTGCGGAGTAGGGCGGTGAGCCGCCTCGTCGCCATCCTGCCCTGCAACGACCTGGAGGCCAGCCAGGCCTTCTACGCACGCCTGGGCTTCCGCTTGGCCGAGGGCGGCGACCACAGTGACTACCGCATGCTGGAGGACGGCCAGGGCGGGGAACTGCACCTGACCGCGGCCGTCGAGGGCTGGCTGGTCCCCGGCCGCAATCCCTTCGGCCTCTACCTCTACGCCGAGGCGGTGGACGCCCTGGCCGCGACCGTCGCCGACCTCTTGCTGCATCCGCCCAAGGAGCAACCCTGGGGCATGTACGAGTTCGCGCTTTCCGATCCCGATGAGACCCTGGTGCGCGTGGGCTGGCCCACGCGGCTCCGGACGCCCGAAAAAGGACGCCCGCAATGACCGACTTCCTGACCCGCTACGAGCGCGACCGTCAGCGCCTGATCGAGGCCAACGGCTATGACATCACCGCCCAGCACGACGCCTGCGGCGTAGGGCTGGTCTGCGCCATCGACGGCAAGCCGCGCCGTGAGGTGGTGGAACTGGCCATCCGGGCGCTGAAGGCGGTCTGGCACCGCGGCGCGGTGGACGCCGACGGCATGACCGGCGACGGCGCCGGCGTGCTGGTCTCGGTCCCGCAGGACTTCTTCGCCGCCCATGTGGAGCGGATCGGCCACGTGGTGCGCCCGGGCCCCATCGCGGTGGGCCAGGTCTTCCTGCCGCGCACCGACCTGGGCGCCCAGGAGGCGGCCCGGACCATCGTGGAGAGCGAGGTCCTGCGCTTCGGCTTCTACATCTACGGCTGGCGCCAGGTGCCGGTGGACACCTCGGTGATCGGCGAGAAGGCCAAGGCGACCCGCCCGGAGATCGAGCAGATCATGCTGTCGCCGCCGCGCGGCATGGACGGCGAGGCGCTGGAGCGGGCGCTGTTCCTCTGCCGCAAGCGCATCGAGAAGCGCATCGACCAGGCCAATATCCAGCACTTCTACATGTGCTCCCTGTCGGCCCGGGCCCTGATCTACAAGGGCATGTTCCTGGCCGAGCACATAGACACCTTCTACCCCGACCTGACGGACCCGCGGTTCCAGGCGGCGGTGGCGATCTTCCACCAGCGCTATTCCACCAACACCTTCCCGGAGTGGCGGCTGGCCCAGCCGTTCCGGATGCTGGCCCACAACGGCGAGATCAACACGCTGAAGGGCAACATCAACTGGATGAAGAGCCATGAGATCCGCATGGCCGCCCAGGCGTTCGGCGACTACCAGGACGACATCAAGCCGGTGATACAGCCGGGCGGCTCGGACTCGGCGGCTCTGGACAACACCTTCGAGGTGCTCGTCCGCGCCGGGCGCGATGCGCCCATGGCCAAGACCCTGCTGATCCCGGAGGCCTGGAACACCCGCTCCGACGCCCAGATGAAGCCCACCCACCGGGCGCTCTATTCCTACTGCAACGCGGTGATGGAGCCGTGGGACGGCCCCGCCGCCGTCTGCGCCACCGACGGGCGCTGGGTGGTGGCCGGCAAGGACCGCAATGGCCTTCGCCCGCTGCGCGTGGCCCAGACCTCGGACGGCCTTTTGATCGTGGGCTCGGAAGCCGGCATGTGCCGCGTCGACGAGGCCCGCATCGTGCGCAAGGCCCACATCGAGCCCGGCCGCATGCTGGCCGTCGACCTGATCGAGGGCCGCCTCTACGACGAGGAGGGCGTGGTCGATCGCCTGGCCGCCCAGCATCCCTACGACCGCTGGCTGGGCAACATGGTCAACCTCGAGGAGAAGATCGGCCCCGGGCCCGAGCCGCGCCTGTTCGGCCGCGAGGAACTGGTGCGCCGCCAGGCCGCCGCCGGCCTGACCCTGGAGGAGCTGGAGCTGATCCTGGCCCCCATGGTGGAGGACGCCAAGGAGGCGGTGGGCTCCATGGGCGACGACACCCCGCTGGCGGTGCTGTCGGACGAGTACCGGCCGCTCAGCCACTTCTTCCGCCAGAACTTCAGCCAGGTGACCAACCCGCCCATCGACTCCCTGCGGGAGACGGCGGTGATGAGCCTGAAGACCCGGTTCAAGAACCTGGGCAACATCCTGGCCGAGAGCGAGGCCCAGACCGACGTCTTCGTAATGGAAAGCCCGGTCCTGACCACCGGCATGTACGAGCGCGTGGTCGAGGTGATCGGCGAGAAGAACGTCGCCCAGATCGACTGCACCATGCCGATCCCGGCGGCGGACGCCCGCGAGGGCGACGCCCTGCGCGCGGCGCTGGACCGCATCCGCGCCGAGGCGGAGGAAGCGGCGCTGCGCGGCTGCTCCACCATCGTGCTCACCGACACCGGCGCCGGGCCGCAGCGCGTGGCCCTGCCGATGATCCTGGCCACCGGCGGCGTCCACGCCTGGCTGGTGGCCAAGGGCCTGCGCAGCTACGTCTCGATCATCGTGCGCGCGGCCGAGTGCCTGGACACGCACTATTTCGCGGTGCTGGTCGGGGTCGGCGCGACCGCGGTGAACGCCTACCTGACGCAGGAAAGCTACCTGGACCGCCTGGAGCGGGGCCTGACCGGCGACCTGACGCTGCGCGACCTCTGCCTGAACCACAAGAAGGCCATCGAGGGCGGGCTGCTCAAGATCATCTCCAAGATGGGCATCTCGGTGATCTCGTCCTACCGGGGCGGCTACAACTTCGAGGCCGTGGGCCTGTCGCGCAGCCTGGTGGCCGAGTTCTTCCCCGGCATGCCCTCACGCATCTCAGGCATCGGCCTGGCCGGACTGGAGCGCAAGGCGGTGGCCCTGCACACAAAGGCCTGGGACCCGTCCGCCATCAGTCTGCCGGTGGGCGGCTTCTACAAGGCGCGCCGCTCGGGCGAGGCCCACGCCTTCGAGGCGCGGATGATCCACACCCTGCAGCGGGCGTGCGACACCGGCGACTACGCCGTCTTCAAGCGCTTCTCCGACGGCATGCGCACCCTGCCGGCGATCCAGCTGCGCGACCTCCTGGACATCCGCGCCGACGCCAAGCCGGTGCTGATCGACGAGGTCGAGAGCGTCAACGAGATCCGCAAGCGCTTCGTCACGCCCGGCATGAGCCTGGGCGCCCTCGGCCCCGAGGCGCACGGCGCCCTCAACATCGCCATGAACCGGATCGGGGCCAAGAGCGTCTCCGGCGAGGGCGGCGAGGACCGTGCGCGCTACCAGCCGCTGCCGAACGGGGACAACCCCAACTCGGCGGTCAAGCAGGTGGCGTCCGGCCGCTTCGGCGTCACGGCCGAATACCTGAACCAGTGCCGTGAGATCGAGATCAAGGTCAGCCAGGGCGCCAAGCCCGGCGAGGGCGGGCAACTTCCCGGCTTCAAGGTCACGGAGATGATCGCACGTCTGCGCCACGCCACGCCCGGCGTGATGCTGATCAGCCCGCCGCCGCACCACGACATCTATTCGATCGAGGACCTGGCCCAGCTCATCTACGACCTGAAGCAGATCAACCCGGACGCCAGGGTCACCGTGAAGCTGGTGGCCATGACCGGCATCGGGGCGATCGCCGCGGGCGTGGCCAAGGCCAAGGCCGACGTGATCCTGATCTCCGGCAACGTCGGCGGCACCGGCGCCTCGCCCCAGACCTCGATCAAGTACGCCGGCGGGCCGTGGGAGATGGGCCTCTCCGAGGCCCACCAGGTGCTGAGCCTGAACAACCTGCGCCACTTCGTGCGGCTGCGCACGGACGGCGGCATCCGCACCGGCCGCGACGTGGTCATCGCCGCCATGCTCGGCGCCGAGGAGTACGGCATCGGCACCGCCAGCCTGGTGGCCATGGGCTGCATCATGGTGCGCCAGTGCCACTCCAACACCTGCCCGGTGGGCGTCTGCACCCAGGACGAGGGCCTGCGCTCGAAGTTCACCGGCACGCCGGACAAGGTGATCAACCTCTTCACCTTCATCGCCGAGGAGGTGCGCGAGATCCTGGCCAAGCTGGGCGTGCGCTCGCTGCAGGACGTGGTCGGCCGCACCGACCTGCTCATGCAGGTGAGCCGCGGCGGCGAGCACCTGGACGACCTCGACCTCAACCCCCTGCTGGTGAAGGCCGACCCGGGCGCGGGCAAGCCCTTCTGCACCATCGAGGGCCGCAACGAGGTGCCCGACACCCTGGACGCCCAGATCGTCCGCGACGCCGCCCCCATGCTGGAGCGGGGCGAGAAGATGCAGCTGACCTACACCGTGCAGAACACGGCGCGGGCCATCGGCACCCGGACCTCCTCGCACATGGTGCGCACCTTCGGGCTCGACGGCCTGCCGCCGGGCCACCTGACGGTGCAGCTGAAGGGCTCCGCCGGCCAGAGCCTGGGCGCCTTCGCGGTCCAGGGCCTGCGCCTGGAGGTGACCGGCGAGGCCAACGACTATGTGGGCAAGGGCCTCTCCGGCGCGACCATCGTGATCAAGCCGACCCCGACCCTGGCCAACCCCTCCCGCAACGCCATCCTCGGCAACACCGTGCTCTATGGCGCGACCTCCGGGCGGCTGTTCGCGGCGGGGCTGGCCGGCGAGCGGTTCGCCGTGCGCAACTCCGGCGCGACGGCGGTGATCGAGGGCTGCGGGGCCAACGGCTGCGAGTACATGACTGGCGGCCTGGTCGCGATCCTGGGGCCCGTGGGCTTCAACTTTGCGGCCGGCATGACCGGCGGCATGGCCTTCGTCCACGACACCAACGGGCGCTTCAAGGCGGTGCTGAACACCGAGAGCGTGGTGGTCAACCGCGTGGTCAGCGCCCACTGGCAGGGTGTGCTGCGGCGGCTCTTGGAAGAGCACCACCGCGAGACCAACTCGGCCCTGGCCGACGACCTGCTGCGCAACTGGGACCTGGCCCTGGAGCACTTCTGGCAGGTGACGCCCAAGGAGATGGTCGGCCGCCTGGACCATGTGCTCGAGGCCGAAGAACGCGTCCACGAGCGGGCGTAGAGTAAGTCCCTCCCCTCCCCGGCCCTCCCTTAATGGGGAGGGACAGATCGCGCAGCGATCAGGGTGGGGCGGCCCCGACTGGGCGCGGCGTGCGAGGTCGGGCGCCAGGCCTTCAGGCGCGGGGTCCGGTCGCGGCCGCCCCACCCTGGCGACTGCATCGCCTGTCCCTCCCCATTAAGGGAGGGACCCCGTCATGGGACCGACTCGGGCTCCGGGCCGATGTAGCGGGCGCGGGGGCGGATCAGGCTGTCGGTCTGGCCCTGCTCGATGGCGTGGGCGATCCAGCCGGCGCAGCGGGCCACGGCGAAGAGGGCGAAGGGCGCATCCTTCGGCAGCTTCAGCGCCTCGCAGCCGGCCATCAGCGTGAAGTCCACATTCGGCGGCTGGCCGGTGATCGCCTCCACCAGCTCCGCCAGGCGCGCAAGCTCCGGCGGCGGCGTGAAATGCGCCAGCAGGGCCGCGGCCCGCGGGTCGCCGTCCGGATAGAGCGGGTGGCCGAAGCCGGGCAGCGCCCGGTCGTCGGTGAGCCGGCTGGCGATGGCCTCGCGCGGGCCCAGCTGCGCCGCCTCCGCCGCGAACTTGCGCACCGCCGCCGTGGCCCCGCCGTGCCGCGGGCCCGAGAGCGTCGAGAGTCCCGCCAGGGCTGAGGCCGCCAGCGAAGCCCCGGTGGAGGCCGCCACCCGCGCCGCGAAGGCCGAGGCGTTGAGCTCGTGGTCGGCCACCAGCACCAGGATGCGGCGGATCACGTCCGCGCCTGGCCCGCCGGGACCAAGCCCCCACGCCAGGGCCAGGCGGTTGTGGATCGCCCCGCCACCCACCGCGCCGGCCACCGCATCGGTCAGCACGTCCAGCAGGGTCGCCGCCTCGACCGCCAGCGCCAGCGGCGCGCGCCCCCGGGCCGGCGGATCCGCCGCCGCCCGTCCGGCCAGGGCCAGGAAGGCGCGGGCGGTCATGTCCGGGCTCTCGGGCGGGTTCGGCCGCTCCGTACGCTTCAGGGCCGCGCCGTGACCGCCGCGCAGCAGCCGCGCCACCGACTCCAGGGTCTCGGTCTCGGCCAAGCGGATGGCGTCGCGGCCGCGGTAGTAGAGCCGGCCCGCGCTGACCGTGGTGATCTCCGAGGCCAGCACCGGCTCGCCCCAGCTGATCGCGCCGGCGGCGACGTCCGAGATCTTCCGGCTGCGCTGCTTGCGCTCGGCCAGGGCCGCGATGTCGGCGGCGCGATAGAGGCTGCGGCGCAGATCGTGCGGATCGGCCCGCACCTGCACCCGTCCGCGGCTCACATAGGCATAGAGCGTCTGGGAGCGGACCCCCAGGCGGGCGCGGGCGTCTTCGGCGGCGATCCAGTCGGTCTGCGACATATATTGATTACATTGATCAAGATTGACCAATCCACATTGCCGGCGTTTTCGTCATCCCGCAAGAGACATGGAGACGAGCGAAATGACCGCGCAACTAATCGATGGTTCGGACGGCCTGGAAGGCGTGGTGGCCGCCCAGACGGTGCTGAGCGAGGTGGACGGCGCCGCGGGCCGCCTGATCATCCGCGGCCATTCGCTGGACGAGCTGGCCGGCCGCACCCGCTACGAGGACATCGTGGCCCTGTTGTTCACCGGCTTCTTCGAGGACCTGCCGGCCGACGTGCCGGCCGCGCTGGGCCGGGCGCGGGTCGAGGTGTTCCAGGAGGTCTCGGCCCTGGACACGGGCCTCTTGGACCGCACGCCGATCGAGGCGATGCGTGCGCTCACCGCCCGGCTGGCCGACGGCGACGACGCCGAGGTCGCCTTCCGCCTGCTGGCCGCGCCGGCGGTGTTCACCGCGGCGGTGGTGCGGGCCCAGGCCGGCGAGGCGCCGGTGGCCCCCGACCCGGCCATGGGCCACGCGGCCGACATCCTGCGTATGCTGCGGGGCCGGCCCGCCTCCAAGGCCGAAGCCGACGCCCTGGACACCTATTTGGTGACCGTCGCCGACCACGGCCTCAACGCCTCGACCTTCGCCGCCCGGGTGGTGGCCTCCACGCGCGCCGGCCTGGGCTCGGCGGTGCTGGCCGGGATCAGCGCCCTCAAAGGGCCGCTGCACGGCGGCGCGCCGGGGCCGGTGATCGAGATGCTGGACGAGATCGGAACGCCGTCGAACGCCCGCGCCTGGATCGAGGCGGCCCTAGACCGCGGCGACCGGCTGATGGGCTTCGGCCACCGGGTCTACAAGGTGCGCGACCCGCGCGCCGACGCGCTCAAGGCCGCCGTCCGCTGGCTGGACGCGCGCCAGGGGCGGCTGGAGTTCGCCGAGGCGGTGGAGGCCGCGGCCCTGGCCATCCTGCGCGAGCGCAAGCCGAACCGTTCGCTGCAGACCAATGTGGAGTTCTACACCGCCCTGCTGCTGGAGGCCCTCGCCTTCCCGCCCAGCGCCTTCACCTGCGTCTTCGCCATGGGCCGGGTCGCCGGCTGGCTGGCCCATTCCCGCGAGCAGCTGGCCGGCGGCCGCCTGATCCGGCCGGCGAGCGTCTACGTCGGCCCCACGCCGAAGAAGGCGGCTTAGAGAGATCATCCCTCCTCTTCAGGGGAGGGTCGACTCGCCCGCGGCGAGCGGGGTGGGGGATTCTGGCCCTCGCTCGGCGTCCAGATCGTGGTCCCCCCACCCTGGCTGCTTCGCAGCCTGTCCCTCCCCTGAAGAGGAGGGATGGGGCGGCGTTGCGAGTCGTTTGCGCTGGGGCGTGAAGCCGCTCGTCGCTATCTACGCCCCATGACCTCCGCCCAGATGCCGGCTGACCAGACTGCCGCCCTCACCCGGCGCGTCACCCTGCTGTCGGTGGCGACGGCGGTGACTCTGGTGGCCATCAAGCTGGCGGCCTGGCTGGCGTCGGGCTCGACGGCGCTGCTCGCCTCGCTGGCGGATTCGGCGCTGGACCTGGTGGCGTCGCTGGTGACCTTCTGGGCCGTTCGCTACGCCGTGGCGCCGCCCGACGCCGAGCACCGGTTCGGGCACGGCAAGGCCGAGGCCTTCGCGAGCCTGGTGCAGGCGGGCCTGGTCTTCGCCTCCGCCGCCCTGATCGGGCGCGAGGCGGTGGGCGACTTCCTGACGCCGCATCCGTTGCGCCAGGAGGGCTGGGCCGTGGCGGTGATGGCGGTCTCCACCGGCCTCACCGCCCTCCTGATCACCGCCCAGACCCGCGTGCTGCGCCAGACCAGCTCCGTGGCCGTGTCCGGCGACCGCGCGCACTACGCCTCCGACCTCGCCTCCAACGTGATCGCCCTGGTGGGGATCGCGGTTTCGGCCTGGCTGGGGGTCAACGGCTTCGACGCCGCCGCGGCCCTGGCGGTGGCGGCCCTGCTGCTCTGGGGCGCCATCGGCGTCTTCCGCGAGGCGTCCAGCCAGCTGCTGGACCACGAGCTGCCGCCGGAGCAGCGCGCCGAGATCGTGCGCCTGGCCAGCGACGACGGCCGCCTCTCCGGAGTGCACCAGCTGCGCACCCGCGCCTCCGGCCCCTATGTCCACATGCAGATGCACATGGACCTGGACCCAGAGATGTCGCTGGAGGCGGCGCACCAGGTGGTGGTCGCCGCCGAGAAGCGGATCCTCGAGCAGTTCCCCGCCGCCGACATCATCATCCACGCCGACCCGCGCGGCCGCGCCGAACCCCACGGCGGCGCCTTCGCCGAGGCGCCCCACGACCAGCGCGAGGGGGTGTAGTAAACGGCCTCTTAAGACGCGGGGCGTCTGTTGGGCCCCTTCCGATTCGTCCAGAGACCTCGCCCAGCCTGCTGCCCCGATGAGCGTCGAACGCACTCTCCACCATTTCCCGCTCGACCCCACCTCGCGCCAGGTGCGCCTGGCGCTGGGCGAGAAGCGGCTGGCCTTCACCGATGTCCAGGTGCGCTATTGGGAACGCCCGCGCGAGCTCACCAAGCTCAACCCATCGGGCATGATCCCGGTGCTGGTGGAGCGCGAGGAAGGCAAGGCGCCGCTGGTGCTGTGCGAGGGCCGCGCGATCCTGGGCCACCTGGAGGACGCCCATCCCGATCCGGCGCTGATGGCCGACGACCCGGTGGAGCGGGCCGAGGCGCGGCGCCTGCTCACCTGGCTGGACCGCAAGTTCGAGTTCGAGGCCTCCGGCTACATCCTGCACGAGAAGATCGAGAAGCGCCTGCTCAGCCTGGGGCCGCCGGACCTTGGCAACCTGCGCCTGGGCCGCGACGGCCTGAAGCGGCACCTCTTCGTGTTCGACGAGCTGCTGCAGGGCCGCGAGTGGCTGGCGGGCAAGCGCCTGTCGCTGGCCGACTTCGCCGCCGCCGCGCACCTCTCGGTGATCGACTATTTCGGCGACATGCCGTGGCGGGAGTTCCCGGCGCTCAAGACCTGGTACATGAAGCTGAAATCCCGGCCGGCGTTCCGGCCGCTGCTGACGGACCGCTGGCCGGGCTTGGCGCCGGCCGGGCACTATGACGACCTCGACTTCTGACCCGCGCGACCTGATCCGCGCCGAGGCCCTCCGGCTCGGCTTCGACCTCTGCCGCTTCACCGATATCGACGAGGCCTGGCCCGCCGCCGGGCGATTGGCGCAATTCGTGGAGGCCGGCCGCCACGGCGAGATGGGCTGGATGGCGGAGACCGCGGAACGCCGCCGCCACCCGCGGGCCATGTGGGAGGGCGCACGCTCCGCCATCGTCCTGGGCGTCAACTACGGGCCCGAACACGATCCGCTGGCGGTGCTGCAGCAGCCCGAGCGCGGCGCGATCAGCGTCTACGCCCAGGGCGACGACTACCACGAGGTGATCAAGGGCCGGCTGAAGCAGCTGGGCGGCTGGCTGCAGGCCCGGTTTGGCGGCGAGCTGAAGGTGTTCGTGGACACCGCGCCGCTCCTGGAAAAGCCCCTGGCCGAGCGCGCCGGCGTCGGCTGGCAGGGCCGGCACACCAACCTGGTCAGCCGCGAATTCGGGTCGTGGCTCTTCCTGGGCTCGATCCTGACCAGCCTGGACCTGGCGGCCGACGCGCCGGAGCCCATGGCCTGCGGGACCTGCCGCGCCTGCCTCGACGTCTGCCCGACCAAGGCCTTCCCCGCCCCGTTCCAGCTGGATGCCCGGCGCTGCATCTCCTACCTGACCATCGAGCTGAAGGGGCCGATCCCGCGCGAATTCCGTCAGGCCCTGGGCAACCGCATCTACGGCTGCGACGACTGCCTGGCGGTCTGCCCGTGGAACAAGTTCGCCCAGGCCGCCCGCGAGCAGAAGCTGCACGCCCGCGAAGCCCTGCAGGCGCCGGCCCTGGCGGACCTCTCGCGCCTGGACGACGCGGCGTTCCGCGAGCTCTTCCGCAAGAGCCCGGTCAAGCGCATCGGCCGCGACCGCTTCGTGCGCAACGTGCTTTACGCCATCGGCAACTCGGGCCAGCCGCAGCTGGTGGCCGAGGCTGAGCGCCTGCTGGACGACGCCTCGCCATTGGTGCGCGGGGCGGCGGTCTGGGCGCTGTCGCAGCTGCTGCCGGGGGCGGAGTTCGCGGCCCTGCGCTCAGCGCGCGCGGCGTCCGAGACCGAGCCGCAGGTCGCCGATGAATGGGCCGGCGCCTTACCTGAGGGGTAATCGACCCCGCTACGCGAGCCGGGCAGCCTGACTCCAGTTCCAGTCCGGAGGCTTTGCATGTCCGCCTACGCCGTCGCCAACCTGACCAACGTCCGCCTCGGCCCGCCCGTGGTCGAGTACCTGCGCCGTATCGACGCCACCCTCGCCCCGTTCGGGGGCCGGTTCGTCATCCACGGCGGCGAGCCGCAGCGCCTGGAGGGTGACTGGACCGGCACGCTGATCGTCATCGGCTTTCCCGACATGACCGCGGCGCGGGCCTGGTACGCCTCGCCGGCCTACCAGGCGATCCTGCCGCTGCGAACGCAGAATTCGGACGGCGTCGCGTTCCTGATCGAAGGCTCGCCCGGCGACCACCTCGCCACCGACGTCCTGCCGCCGGCCCTGCTCGCGATGGCGTAGGGCTCCTAGCCCAGCGGCAGCAGCGCCTGGGCCTCCAGGAAGGTCTTCAGGTTGCCGCCGGTGAACAGCACGCCGCGGACGCCGGCGCGCAGCGCAGCCTCCAGGTCGGAAGGCTTGTCGCCCACCAGCAGCGAGGCGCCGCGGTCGATGGGCCAGTCCTGCATCGCCTGCAGGAGCATGCCGGGGTTGGGCTTGCGCAGCGGTGGGTCGGGGTGGCGATAGGCTTCCAGCGGCGCCTCGGGGTGCTGTGGCGCATGGTAGACGGCGTCGATCCGCGCGCCCGCGGCGCTTAGCTCGGCCTGCATCTTGGCGTGCAGGGCGTGCATGTCGGCCTCGGTGTAGTAGCCGCGCCCCACGCCCGACTGATTGGTCACCAGGATCACCAGCCAGCCGGCGCGGTTGAAGGCCGCCACCACCTCCTTGGCGCCGGGGATCCAGCGGAAGTCCTCCCAGCGGTGCACGAAGCCCTGGTCCTCGTTCAGCACCCCGTCGCGATCCAGGAACAGGGCGGGCTTCAGGGCGGGGCGGGTGGATGGGGCGGGCACGGCGGGACTATAGGGGCTGGCGGGTGACGGTCCGATTTCAAAATGCCTGAAGGCGCCCTAACGGTTCTTCAAGCCGGACGCATTGCTCCGCGAGGTGACCCGCCCTTGGCCGCCGTCCTGACCCTCGACGACCTGACGGTGCGGTTCGCAACGCCGGACGGTCCGGTGGACGCCGTGCGCGGCGTCTCGCTCAGCGTGGCGCGCGGCGAGACCCTGGGCGTGGTCGGCGAGAGCGGCTCGGGCAAGAGCCAGACCTTCCTGGCGGTCATGGGCCTGGTCGCCGCCAACGGCCACGTGGGCGGCTCGGCCCGGCTGCATGGCCAGGAGCTGCTGGGCCTGCCGCCCGCGGCGCTGAACCGGGTCCGCGGCTCCAAGCTGACCATGATCTTCCAGGACCCGCTGACCGCGCTCACCCCGCACCTGCGGATCGGCGAGCAGATCGCAGAGCCGCTGCGCCAGCACCTGGGCCTCTCCCACGCCGAGGCGATGCGCCAGGCCCACGCGTGGCTGGACCGGGTACGCATCCCCGACGCGGCGCGGCGCCTGCGCCAATATCCGCACGAGCTGTCGGGCGGCATGCGCCAGCGGGTGATGATCGCCGCCGCCCTGGCCCCCGGGCCGGAGGTGCTGATCGCCGACGAGCCCACCACCGCCCTGGACGTCACGGTCCAGGCCGAGATCCTGGACCTGATCGCCGAGCTGCAGCGGGAGACGGGGACCGCCCTGGTGCTGATCACCCACGACATGGGGGTGGTGGCGCGCCTCGCCGACCGGGTGTGCGTGATGCGGACGGGCGGCTTCGTCGAGGCTGGGGGCGCGGCCGAGGTGTTCCACGCGCCGCGCACCGCCTACACCCGCGCCCTGCTGGCCGCCGTGCCGCGGCTGGACCGGGAGGATCGCGGCGGGCGACCGCAGATCGTCCCGGTCGCGGCGGACGCGCCGGTGGTGCTCGAGGCTCGCGACATCCGGGTCCGTTTCCCACTCGACCGGCCGCTGTTCCGTCGCCCGCAGATGCTGGCGGCGGTGGACGGCGTCTCCTTCTCGGTGCGCGCCGGCGAGACCCTGGGCGTGGTGGGCGAGAGCGGCTCGGGCAAGTCGACCCTGGCGCGGGCGGTGCTGCGCCTGCTGCCGGCCGACGCCGGAGTCATCACCCTCCTCGGGCGCGACATCGGCGCGGCCGAGGGCCAGCGGCTGCAGGCGGCGCGCAAGGACCTGCAGATCGTCTTCCAGGACCCCCTGGCCAGCCTCGACCCGCGGATGACCGTGGGGACCTCGATCGCCGAGCCGCTGGGCGTCTTTCGGGCCGACCTGGACCGCGCCGGTCGCGAGGCCGAGGTCCGCGCGATGATGGCGCGGGTCGAGCTGGATCCGGGGCTCATCAACCGCTACCCGCACGAGCTTTCCGGCGGCCAGAACCAGCGCGTCGGCATTGCCCGCGCCATGATCCTGAAACCGCGCCTGGTGGTCTGCGACGAGGCGGTGACCGCCCTGGACGTCTCGATCCGCGCCCAGATCGTCGACCTGTTGATCGGGCTGCAGAAGGACACGGGCCTGGCCATGGTGTTTATCACCCACGACCTGGCGGTGGTGCGCGAGCTCAGCCACCGGGTGCTGGTGCTCTACCGCGGGCAGGCGGTGGAGCTGGCCGACCGCGACCGCATCTGGCGCGACCCCCAGCACGCCTACACCCGCGCCCTGATCGCCGCCGTCCCGGTCCCGGACCCGGCGGTCGAGCGGAGGCGGGTCAGGGGGGCCGGTTAGGAAGCTTCAGTCGGAGATGATGAATTCGCGAGGTTGCGGTCCGCGCCACCTGCCTTCTCCCCTTGCGGGAGAAGGTGGCAGGCGAAGCCTGACGGATGAGGGGCCTTGCATTACCGGCTTGCAGGCGGCGCCCTGACCGCCGCGAGAATGTCGTCCGCCACCTCCCAGTCACGGCCATTGATCCGATCGTTGGGAAACCTCAGCACACGAAAACCCTGGCTCGCCAGCCATTGGTCCCGCTCCGCGTCATGATCCGGATCGTGGAAGGGACCATCCGCCTCGACGATCAGCCGGTGTTCCAGGCAAGCGAAGTCGACCACATAGCGTCCAAGCGGGACTTGGCGACGGAACTTCAGTCCTTCCAGACGACGGTTTCGCAACAGCTTCCAAAGGCTTCGTTCCGTTTCGGAGCTCCGCCTCCGGAAAGCCCGGGCTTGGCGGACAGTCGCCTTCCTTTCCCACCCGGGATCCAACGGTTCGCCCCCTCATCCGACCGGCTCCGCCGGCCACCTTCTCCCGCGAGGGGAGAAGGAATCGTTCTATGTTTGTTCTTATCTTGGCGCAAGTTGCACCCGGCCACCTCGGCCGCTAGGTTGCGCGACTTTTTCGGCCCCCGGCCCCTGACAGCGCGAACCTCATGACCCTTGCCTTCGACGACATCCTGGACGCCCAGAAGCGGCTGCAGGGTCATATCGAGCGCACGCCGTGCCGCTATTCGCGCACCCTGTCGGAGATCACCGGCGCCGAGGTGTGGGTGAAGTTCGAGAACCTGCAGTTCACCGCCGCCTACAAGGAGCGCGGGGCGCTCAACAAGCTCTTGCAGCTGGGCGAGAACGTGCGCTCGCGCGGGGTGATCGCCGCCTCGGCCGGCAACCATAGCCAGGGCCTGGCCTACCATGCCGCCCGCCTGGGCATCCCGGTGACCATCGTCATGCCCAAGGCCACGCCCTTCATGAAGGTGCAGCAGACCAGGGCCCATGGCGCCGAGGTCGTCATCGAGGGCGACGGCTACGACGAGGCCGCGGCCAAGGCGCGCGAGCTGTGCGCCGACCGCGAGCTGACCTTCGTCCACCCGTTCGACGACCTGGACGTGATGGCCGGCCAGGGCACGGTGGCGCTGGAGATGCTGGAGGACGCGCCGGACCTGGAGGTGCTGCCGATCCCGATCGGCGGTGGCGGCCTGATCGCCGGCATGGCCACCGCGGCCAAGCACCTGAAGAAGGACATCCGCATCGTCGGCGTCGAGCCGGCCATGTTCCCCTCGTTCACCGCCAAGATGCGCGGCGTCCGCACGGCCCAGAACGGCGGCGGGTCCACCATCGCCGAGGGCATCGCGGTCAAGGAGGTGGGCGAGCACACCTACGCCGTCGCCCGGCCGCTGATCGACGAGGTGGTGCTGGTGGAGGAGCCGTTCTTCGAGCGCGGCATCGCCCTCTACTGCAATGTGGAGAAGACCGTGGCGGAGGGCGCCGGCGCGGCCTCGCTGGCCGCCCTGCTGGCCTATCCGGAGAAGTTCCGCGGCAAGAAGTGCGGCCTGGTGATCACCGGCGGCAATATCGACACGCGGCTGCTGGCCTCGGTGCTGACCCGCGAGCTGGTGCGCGAGAGCCGGATCGTCTCGCTGCGGATCATCGGCGACGACCGCCCCGGCCTGCTCGCCAACGTGTCGGCGATCATCGGCCAGATGGGCGCCAATATCATCGAGGTGGCGCACAACCGCCTGGCCCTGGACGTGCCCGCCAAGGGCGCGGAGTTCGACGTGATGATCGAGACCCGCGACGCCCAGCACACCCAGGAAGTCATGGATGCGCTGCGCGAACGCGGCTACCCGCCGCGGGTTGTCTGAGGGTGTTCCGATGAAGCGCGTGATGATCCTGGCCGTCGCCGTCCTGGCCCTGGCCGCCTGCCATCCCAAGGCCGCCGAGCACGCGGGCCCGCCCGGCGCGCCGCCCGCGCCGTCGGCCGAGAGCAAGGCCTTCATCGCCAAGGTCGCCAAGGAGCCGGGCGTGAAGGTGCTGCCTTCGGGCCTGGCCTACAAGATCGTCCATTCGGGCCCGGCCACGGGCCTGCGGCCGCAGCTGATGGACGAGGTGAAAGTCAACTACGAGGGCAAGCTGGCCAACGGCCACGTCTTCGATTCGTCCTACGAGCGCGGCCAGCCCGCCGCCATGCCGCTGAAGGGCCTGATCCCCGGCTGGCAGGAGGCGCTGCAGCTGATGCGGCCGGGCGACGAGTGGATCCTCTATGTGCCCTCCAACCTGGGCTACGGCGACGAGGGCGCGGGCGGCGAGATCCCGCCGGGCGCGCCGCTGGAGTTCCGCATCGAGCTGATCGACGTGCTGCCCGGTCCGGGGCATATCCAGCAAGGCTAGCGCCGAAACAGGGCCCGCACCCGCGGGCGCGTCAGCCACCAGACGAACAGACCCGTCACCGTCACGCCCAGCACGCCTTCGATCCAGGAGCCGGAGAGGCCCCGGATCGCATCGGCCAGCCCGTTGACGGCCAGGCCGAAGACCGCGCCGCGCCAGGCCCACAGGCGACGCCGTAAGACACCGAGCGCCAGCAAGCCCGCCGCTGCGCTGAGCGCAGCGAAGCCCGCGCCGACCCACGGGCCCATGGCGCGCAGCTGGGCGTACTCGGCCGGCTTGATCCGCCACGCCGCATCCAACGGGCCGCCGGGGCGCAGTAGGGTCACCGCCGCCAACCCGGCCATCGCCGTGGCGAAGAGCAGGAAGGCGGCCAGCAGCGCCGGCGTCACCGGCCGCGGATCCGCCGCTCGGATATCCGCCATCACCACCTCCTGCCGCCCACCTTGCGCCGCTTTCCTTTGAGGCGCGACAGCGACAGGTCTAAGCATCGCCGATGACCACCGACCTCTATCCCGCCGCCCGCGACCTGCTGGGCCAGCTGGTCAGCTTCGACACCACCTCGCGCGATTCCAACCTGGCGCTGATCCAGTGGGTCGAGGGTTACCTGGCCCATCTCGGCATCCCCAGCCGGCGCGTGCCCAACGCCGACGGGACCAAGTCCAACCTGATGGCCACCATCGGCCCGGCCGCGGCCGGCGGGGTCGTGCTCTCGGGCCATACCGACGTGGTGCCGGTGGATGGCCAGCCCTGGCGCACGGATCCGTTCTCGGTGGTCGAGCGCGACGGCCGCCTCTACGGCCGCGGGACCTGCGACATGAAGGGGTTCCTGGCCCTGGCGCTGGCCGCGGCGCCCGAGCTGGCCAGGGCGACGCTGTCGAAGCCGGTGCACCTGGCCTTCTCCTACGACGAGGAGATCGGCTGCCTGGGCGCGCCGGCGATGATCGAGGAGATCCGCGCCAGCCTGCCCGCCCCGGCCTATGTGGTGGTCGGCGAGCCCACCAACATGGAGGCGGTGAACGGCCACAAGGGCATCGCCACCTTCCACGTCACCGTCACCGGCCGCGAGGCGCATTCCAGCCAGCCGCACCTGGGCGTCTCGGCGGTGATGGAGGCGACGCGGCTGATGGCCTCGCTGAACGCCTTGGCGGCACGGCTGGAGGCGCAGGCCGACCCGGCCAGCCCCTTCACCCCGAAGTGGCCGACCCTGACCATCGGCATGGTCCACGGCGGAACCGCCCACAACATCATCGCCCGGGAATGCACGTTCGTCTTCGACCTGCGCTGCCCGCCGCCCCTGACGCCGGAGACGGTGATCGCGCCGTTCCTGGCCGAGGCCGAGGCGCTGGACCGGGCGCTCAAGTCCCGCGCGCCGGAGGCTGGCGTCGTGGTCGAACTACACACCAATGTGCCGCCCTTCGCGCCCGAGCCCGGCGGCGCGGCCGAGGCCTTCGCCCGCCGCCTCGCCGGCGACAACGGCCCGCCGCGGGTCGTCGCCTATGCGGCCGAGGCCGGCCAGTTCCAGGGCGCCGGCTTCTCCACCGTGATCTGCGGCCCCGGCTCCATCGACCAGGCCCACCAGCCGGACGAATATGTCGAGGTCTCCCAGATGCAGCGCGGCGCCCAGTTCATGCGCCGCCTGATCGAGTGGGCGAGCGAGGGATAGGGATAGGGACCCAGCGCCTCCTCCACCCCTTCGGGGTCCCCCTCCCCCGTTGCACGGGGGAGGAACATAGCTCCAGTTCCTCCCCCGCGTGCGGGGGAGGGGGACCGCGAAGCGGTGGAGGGGGCGCTGAATCCCCTCCGACGACCTAAAGCTCCCTAAGCGGCCGGATCACCGGCCTGCGCCCCGACAGATCCCGCGGGTTCCAGGTCATCGCCGCCGCAAGCTGGCCCAGGGACGCCCTGCGCAGCTTCTGTACCTTGGCCCGGCTGCGGAACATCTTCGGCGCTCCGGCGAAGGCCGCCCGGACCGCGCGGGCGATCAGGCGGATGTGTGGGCGGTTCTCGCGGCGCAGGTAGATCAGCACCAGGGCCATCAGGTGCAGCGGCGTCATCAGCACGAGCAGCGGCCACGGCGTATTCTTGAACAGCACCCAGAAGCCAGCACCCAGAAGCGGTTGCGCGTGCCGTGGAAGACCGCGAACTCGCTCTTGCGCCCGCCGGTCGACGCCGAGCCCACATGGTGGATGGTGGCCGTCGGCACGAGCAAGGTCGGCTCGCCCGCCAGCTGCAGCCGGTAGCCCAGGTCCACATCCTCGCCGTAGCAGAAGAAGTCCTCGTCGAAGCCGCCGAGGTCGAGGAACAGCTGGCGGTCGATCATCATGGCCGCGCCGCAGGGGCTGAACACCTCGCCCTCCCGCGCCTGGCCCCGGTCCGGGCTGAGGTAGCCGCCGCGGTAGGGGATGCCGAACACGCTCATCACGTCGCCCAGCCCGTCCAGCAGACCGGGCTCCTCGGCTACCATCTGGCGCGAGGTGAAGGACCGCACCCTCGGATGACGCGCGGCGGCGGCGGCGAGCTGCGCCAGCCAGTCGGGCTCGGGATAGGCGTCGGGGTTGAGCAGCACGTACCAGCGGCCGCGGGCCAGCCGGACGCCCTGGTTGCCGGCGCCGGTGAAGCCCAGGTTCTCCGCATTGCGCACCAGCCGCACGTCCGGGAACTCGGCGGCGATCGCCGAATCACCCGGATCGGGCGAGGCGTTGTCGATAACGAGGGTCTCGAAATCCCGGAAGGTCTGGGCCTGCAGGCGGTTGAGACAGGCCCGCAACGTCGGCCCGGAGTTGTAGGCGATCACGCAAACGCTCAGCGCGGGCCCTTCGGCCTTGTCATCCCTGCTGCGCTGCGGCATGCGACGGCTATACCCGATCGACCTGGATCCTAAATGACGACGATCACGCCGCTCGCCATTCCCGATGTGCTGCTTATCACGCCCAAGCGGCATGGCGATGCGCGCGGTTGGTTCTCCGAGACCTGGAGCACGCGGGCCCTCGAGGGCACCGCCGCCGACACCAGCTTCGTGCAGGACAACCAGGCCTTCAGCGCCCAGATGGGCACTCTGCGCGGCCTGCACTTCCAGAAGGGCGCCGACGCCCAGGGCAAGCTGATCCGGGCCCTGAAGGGCGCGATCTACGACGTCGCCGTGGACCTGCGCACCGGCTCGGAGACCTTCGGCCAGTGGGTCAGCGCCGAGCTGACCGCCGATGGCGGCGAGCAGCTGTGGGTGCCGCGCGGCTTCGCCCACGGCTACGTCACCCTGACCACCGATTGCGAGATCTTCTACAAGGTCGACGGCCCCTATGCGCCCGCCAGCGAGGGCGGGATCATCTGGAACGACCCGGACCTGGCCATCCCCTGGCCGATCAAGGGCCAGCCGGTGCTCTCCGGCAAAGACCACACCCTGCCCCGCCTGAAGGATTTGGGCGAGGTCGGGTTCTAGGCTGGGACGCCAAGATAGCGCCCCCTCCACCACTTCGTGGTCCCCCTCCCCCGCAGGCGGGGGAGGAACTTGCTGCATTGAACTCCCCAGTTCCTCCCCCGCTTCAGCGGGGGAGGGGGACCCCGAAGGGGTGGAGGGGGCGCTGGCGGGAGCCCTCCGCCAAACCCTACCGCCCCTCCATCTGCTGCAGCAGGCGCTCGAGGACCTCCAGCTCATCGGCCTCACCGGGCGGCTTGTCCCAGCGGATGCGGTTGATGCGGGGGAAGCGCATGGCGACGCCGCTCTTGTGGCGGGTGGAGCGCTGCAGGCCCTCGAAGGCCACCTCGAACACCAGGCCGGCATGCGGCTCGGCCCGCACCGAGCGCACCGGCCCGAACCGCTCGATGGTGTTGTCGCGCACGAACTTGTCGATCTGCTTCAGCTCCTCGTCGGTGAAGCCGAAATAGGCCTTGCCCACCGGGGTCAGCGCGCGCTGGCCCAGGGCGTCCTCAGTCCACACCCCGAAGGTGTAGTCGGAGTAGAAGCTCGAGCGCTTGCCGTGGCCGCGCTGGGCGTACATCAGCACCGCGTCCACCAGGTGCGGGTCGCGCTTCCACTTGAACCACGGCCCCTTCGGGCGACCGGCCTCGTAGGCGGAGTCTTTGCGCTTCAGCATCACGCCCTCCGCGATCTGCGGATCGCCGGGCGGCGGGTCGGCCCGCAGCTGGGTCAGCTCGGCCCAGCTCTCGAAGGGCTGCAGGGGCGAGAGGTCGATGCGCGGGCTGGCCTGGCGGGCCACGAAGGCCTCCAGCCGGGCGCGGCGGGCGGTGAAGGGCAGGGTGCGGGTGTCCTCGGGCCCGTCCTGCAGGATGTCATAGGCGCGGATGGCGGCGGGGTAGGCGGCCATCAGCTTGGCGTCCACGGCCTTGCGGTTCAGCCGCTGCTGCAGGTCGGCGAAGCTCGCCACCCGGCCGCCGCGGATCACCAGCAGCTCGCCGTCGATCACCCCCTCGTCGTCCAGGGCGTCCAGGATGTCGGGGAAGGTGCGCGAGATGTCGTCCCCGGTGCGGGTGTAGAGCCGCCGCACGCCGCCCTCGTGCGCGGCCTGGACGCGGATGCCGTCCCACTTCCACTCGGCGCAATAGTCGGCGGGGTCCAGCTTGCCGAAGTCCACCGCCTCGTCGATCGCCTGGGCCAGCATCACCGGCCGGAAGCGGGCCGGGTTCTCCGAGGACGGCTTTTCCGACCGCCCCTCCAGCCAGGCGAACAGGTCCTCGTAGGGCGGGCGCAGGGCGTGCCACAGCTCCTCCACCTCGCCGACCGCCACGCCGCCCAGGTCGGCCGCAGCCTGCTTGGCCAGCCGCGCCGACAGGCCCACCCGCAGGCCCCCGGTGACCAGCTTCAGGAGCGCCCAGCGCTCGCGCGGCTGCGGCAGGGCGTCGAGCCAGGCCTCGATCCGGCCCTGCGCCTCCGCCCGCGTGGCGCTCTTCAGCCCCTCGATCACCTCGGCGAGGTCCGGCTCGCGGTTGGCGCCGGGCCGGGCGGGCCAGACCAGCGACACCGCCTCGGCCAGGTCGCCCACATAGTCGTAGCTCCACCAGAAGAGCTGGGGGTCCATCCGGCTCTCGACGGCCTTGCGGATGAAGGCCGGCTTGGCCGCCGCGAAGGTCAGCTCCCCGGTCAAGGCGGCCAGCGCCCAGCCCCGGTCGGGATCCGGCGTCTCGCGCAGATAGTCGCGCACCAGGGTCAGCTTGGCGTTGCGCGACGCCGTCAGCGACAGGCGATCCAGGAGCTCGGCGAAGGCGCGCATTCAGTCGTCGCTGGCCTCCGCCTCCGCCAAGGCCCTCAAGAGTTGGTCCCGCGTCACGGAGAGGTTGGCGAAAACCTCTCCAGTATCGAAATTGCGGTCGAGGAAATGGAAGTGATCGCCGCTTCGAACGGCGTCGATCTGCCAAGCCTGGTCAAGATCAGACCATTGGCCGCCGTCCGGGGCTGTTTTGAGCCAATCGAGAAATTCCCGCGCGTCCGCCTTGTGGTCCCACCACGGAAACCTGATCTCGACCCCCACGCCCGGGCTGTGAAGCCTGAAAGCGCGACCTGGCCCCCTCGAAAACGCCGGACGTAGGTCGTCGATCTGCGTGGAGGCCCGCCACCAGTCGCTCGTCATTTCAGTCATCCCCCTCGTCCTCATAGCCCACCAGCGCCAAGGCCCGGGCGGGGATGTCGTGCAGCGACGCCCAGCGCGCCAGGGCTTCTTCGCGGCCGTGGGTGATCCAGAGTTCGCCGGGGCGCAGCTCGTCGACCGTGGCGGTGAGCTCGTCCCAGTCGGCATGGTCGGAGATCACCAGCGGCAGCTCCACGGCGCGCTGGCGGGCGCGGGCGCGGATCTGCATCCAGCCGGAGGCGAAGGCGGCCACCGGGTCGGGGAAGCGCCGGCTCCAACGGTCCTGCAGGGTCGAGGGCGGGGCGACGATGATCTGGCCGGCGAAATCGGCCTTCTTCGTCGTGGTGGCCGGCGCCAGGGGGCCAAGATCGATGCCGTGCTTCTCGTAGAGCGCGTTCAGCCGCTCCAGCGCGCCGTGGACATAGATGGGCCGGTCCCAGCCCGCCTCGCGCAGGAGGCGGATGATCCGCTGGGCCTTGCCCAGGGCGTAGGCGCCGACCAGGTGGCTGCGCTCGGGGAACTGCGCGACCGAGCGCAAGAGGCGCGCCACCTCCTCGCGGTCGTCCGGATGGCGAAACACCGGCAGGCCGAAGGTCGCCTCCGAGATGAACACGTCGCACGGGACCGGCTCGAACGGCGGGCAGGTCGGGTCGCGCCGGCGCTTGTAGTCGCCGCTGACCACCATGGTCAGGCCCTTCCAGCGCACCACCGCCTGGGCCGAGCCCAGCACGTGGCCGGCGGGGACCAGGGTGACCTCCACCGCGTCGCGAGGCACGGCCTCGCCATAGGCCGCAGCCTGCGCCGCCTGCGCGAAGCCCAGGCCGTAGCGCTCACCCATGATGTCCAGGGTCTCGCGGGTGGCCAGCACGGCGCCGTGGCCGGCCCGGGCGTGGTCGGCGTGGCCATGGGTGATCACCGCGCGCGCCACCGGCCGCACCGGGTCGATGTAGAAGTCGCCCGGGGCGCAGTAGAGGCCTTCGGGCTTGGGACAGAGCAGGTCCTGCGGACGGATCATCGAGCATGAATGTAGGCGCGGCCGTTCGGCTCCGCATTGACTTCCGCCGGGGCCGGCCCCTACCCGATGGATCATGGCCGACACCTACGAGACCGCGCCGCTCGACCAGCGCATGACCACCTTCGTGCCGCACGCCGCCGCCCTCGGCATGACCCTGGTCAGCTGCGAGAAGGGCGTGGGCGTGATGCAGACCCCCTGGCGCGAGGAGCTGGTGGGCGATCCCGAGACCGGAGTGATCGCCAGCGGCGTGGTGACCGCCCTGCTGGACCACACCTGCGGCCTGGCCGTGAACTCGGCGGCGGAGGCCCCGATGCCCATCGCCACCCTGGACCTGCGGATCGACTACCTGCGCGCGGCCGCGCCGCGGGCAGGGATCACCGCCGAGGCCCGCTGCGTCAAGCTCACGCGCACCGTCGGCTTCGTGCGCGCCGAGGCCTGGGACACCGACCGCAACGACCTGGTGGCCATCGCCCAGGGCTCGTTCATGCTGAGCCCGAGGGGATAGGCCATGGCGGAAGACGCGGCGACCCCGACCATCGAGGGCCTGCAGGCCTTCATGCAGCGCGTGCCCTATGTGCGCTTCCTCGGCATGGGCGTGGAGCTGGCGGGCGATGAGATGACGGCCGTGCTGCCGTTCGCCCAGCACCTGGTGGGCAACCCGATGATCCCGGCCCTGCACGGCGGCGTCATCGGCGCGTTCATGGAGATGACCGCCCTGGCGCAGCTGTCGCTCGCCCAGGGCGGCGCCCGGACGCCCAAGACCATCGACGTCACCATCGAGTACCTGCGCCCGGCCCGCCCCAGCGCGACCTACGCCCGCGCCATCCTGCGCAAGGTCGGCCGCCGCGTCGCCAACGTCCAGGTCGAGGCCTGGCAGGAAAGCCGCGCCCAGCCGGTGGCCGGCCTGACCGGGCACTTTCTGCTGCGGGGGTGAAGGTTGTTCCTCTCCCACTTTGTGGGAGAGGAACAGCGGGGCGGTCACCCGGCCGGATGCGCCGCCTTTTCCTTCTGGATCTCCGCCAGGGCCGCCTGGGCCTTGGCTTCGGCGGCGGCGTCCTTGTGGTTGCGGGCCTCCACCAGCTGGCCGGTGGCCTCCATCTCGCGGACCGGAAGCAGGTGGGAATCGTCGGCCCGCTTGAACGGCAAGGTCTGGATCTGCACCAGGATGGCGTGCTGGCGCTTCGCCTCGGGCGTGTCGCCGACGCCGTAGGAGAACATGAAGTCGGCGATCTTCTTCTTCAGCGCCGGGTCCAGGTCCTTGCGCCAGAGGATCGGGTCCTCCGGGATCCGCGGCGAGGTCCAGACCACCTGCACGTTCTCCAGCGTCCGCTTGGCGATGTCGGTATGCAGCAGGCTCAGCCGGTCCATGGAGGCGGTGTTGTTGGTCGCCGCGTCCAGCAGACCACCGGCCACCGAGAACAGGTTGGTCTCGTGGTTGGCCGATTTCACCGTCCTGAAGCAGGTGGCCGGGTCGATGTTGTGCGGCGCGAAGAGGTAGGTCATCGGCGCCAGGGTGCCGGAGGTCGACTTCGGATCGCCCATGCCGAAGTTCAGGGTCCGGTCGCACGTCAGGATGCGATCCAGGGTTAGGCCCGAGCCCTTCTTGACGATGATCACGGCGTTGTAGCCGTCGACGCCGCTGGGGTTCACCGAGCGCGCGAAGACCTCGGCGCCCGACCGCCGCACCGCCTCCAGGCCCGACTGGTTGGTGAACCAGCCGAGGTCGGTCTGCTTGAAGCGCATGGCCTCGATCAGGGCGGTGTAGTTCGAGGCGTAGAACGCCTTCACCGGCAGGCCCACCGCCTTGGACATGTCGGCCAGGAAGGGCGCCCAGTCCTTCTGCGCGCTGGACTGGCTCTCGGCTGACAGGATCGAGAAGACCAGCTCGGTCTTGGGCGGCGGGGCCGGCTTGCTGCAGCCGGCCAGAGCCGCGGCGGCCATCAGGCCCAGGATGATGCGACGGTCCATGTCCCCTCCCCGGCGCGGCGATTCGGCGGCCGCGCATCTCGAAACGCCGCGAGCTTAGCGGCTCGGGGGTCCGACGTAAGCGGCGTCTGTGACGGTTGCGCGATGGGGCCCGGCCCTGTACCCCGCCCGCCATGTCGCAAGGCCCCACCCTCCAAGGACTGTCCCACGCCGCCCGCGAGGCCAAGAGCTGGCCGTTCGAGCAGGCGCGGCTGCTGCTGGAGCGCATCACCCGCGTGCGCCTCTCGGACGCCGAGCGCGATCTGGCCGCCACCCTGTTCCAGCAGGGCAAGTTCGGTGAGGCCGTCGCCGCCCTGCCGGCCCTGGCGCGGCCGGTGGTCTTCGAGACCGGCTACGGGCCCTCCGGCCTGCCGCACCTGGGCACCTTCGGCGAGGTTGCGCGCACCACCATGGTGCGCATGGCCTTCCGCGCCCTCACCGACGACGCCATCCCCACGCGCCTGATCGCCTTCAGCGACGACATGGACGGCATGCGCAAGGTTCCGCCCAACGTGCCCAACGGCGAGCTGTTGGCGCAGGACATCGACAAGCCGCTGACCGTGGTGCGCGACCCCTACGGCACGCACGACAGCTTCGGGGCGCACAACAACGCCCGGCTGCGCGCCTTCCTGGACAGCTTCGGCTTCGACTACGAATTCGCCTCGTCCACCGACTGCTATCGCAGCGGCCGGTTCGACCCGACCCTGCTGACCGCCCTGGCGCGGTTCGACGAGATCCAGAAGATCATGCTGCCCTCGCTCGGCGAGGAGCGGCGGGCCACCTATTCGCCGTTCATCCCGATCAGCCCCAAGACTGGGCGGGTGCTCTATGTGCCGACGCTGGAGCGGCATGTGGACCGCGGCACCATCGTCTTCGCCGACGAGGACGGGACTCTGACCGAGCTGCCGGTGACCGGCGGCCATGTGAAGCTGCAGTGGCGTCCGGACTGGGGCCTGCGCTGGACCGCGCTCGGCGTCGACTACGAGATGTCCGGCAAGGACCTCATCGACAGCGTCCGGCTCTCCAACCAGGTCTGCAAGGTGCTGGGCGGCACGCCACCGGCCGGGTTCAACTACGAGCTCTTCATGGACGAGAACAACCAGAAGATCTCGAAGACCAAGGGCAATGGCCTGACCATGGAGGAGTGGCTGCGCTACGGCACGCCCGAGAGCCTGACCTACTACATGTACCAGTCGCCGAAGTCGGCAAAGCGGCTCTATTTCGACGTGATCCCCAAGGCCACGGACGAGTATCTGCAGCAGCTGGACGCCCTGAACAAGAAGCGCGCCGAGGGGGACAACGCCGTCCAGCTCGACAATCCCGGCTGGCACGTCCACCGCGGGACGCCGCCGGACAAGGGCTCGCCGGTCAGCTTCTCCCTGCTCTTGAACCTGGTCTCGGCGGCCGACGCCTCCACCAAGGACCTGCTCTGGGCCTTCATCGCCCGCTACCTGCCCGGCGCGACGCCGCAGAGCGAGCCGCTGCTCGACCGGCTCGCCGGCTATGCGATCAACTACTACGAGGACTTCGTGAAGCCCGCGAAGCGCTTCCGCGCGCCGACCGACCAGGAGCGGGCGGCCATGGAGGCCCTGGTGGGCAAGCTGAAGGCCCTGCCGGCCGGCGCCAGCGCCGAGGCGATCCAGGATGAGGTGTTCGAAGTCGGCAAGGCGGCCGGTTTCGAGCCCCTGCGGGCCTGGTTCTCGGCGCTGTACGAGGTGTTGCTGGGCCAGAGCCAGGGCCCCCGCTTCGGCAGCTTCGTCGCGATCTTCGGCGTCGACCGCACCCTCCAGCTGATCGAGCGCGCCCTGGCCGGGGAGCTGGTGGCGGCGTAGGGCGGGACAATCCAGCGCCCCCTCCACCGCTTCGCGGTCCCCCTCCCCCGTTGGCACGGGGGAGGAACTAGCTATGTCGGCCTCTCCAGTTCCTCCCCCGCCCGCGGGGGAGGGGGACCCCGAAGGGGTGGAGGGGGCGTCGGGGCGTCCCTCAGCTCTCGTCGTCGCCGATCGGCATGCCGGGCGGCGCTTCGGGCCGGCGCTTGGGCTGGGCGAGCACACGGGCCAGTTCGACCTTGTCGGTCAGCAGGGCCGCCAGGCTGAGGCGGTGCGCGCGCTCGGCCGGATCGGCGCCGGGCTGGGCCTTCAGCTTCGCCGCCAGGTCCGCCAGGCGCTGGTCGATCAGCTCGCGCGCCTCGGCCGGGACATCCGGCCGGCGGGCCGCGGCCGCAAGCTCAAGCGCGGTGCGGGTCTGCACCCGGCGGGCGATCTCGGCGAGCCGGCCCGGCGCCGGGCTGAAGGCCTGGGCGACCAGTTGGCCCACCACCTCGTCCACGCCGGGCTGCCCCGGGTCTCGCCGATGCTGGTCCACCAGGCGCGCCAGGCGCGGCGGCGACAGCAGCGCATCCAGCACCAGGCTCGCGCCCACGTCCGCGGCGGCGAGGCTGTCGAACACCGGCCCGCCCGCGCCCTCGAATACCTCAATCTCGTACTGGCGGTCGGTGTCGCCCGACTGGCCCGACGAGAGCAGCGGGATCAGGGCCTCGGGCGTATCGAGCTCGGCCGGCGCCATGGCCGCCAGCAGGCCGGCGAGCGCGGCGCGCTGCTGGTCGGCCGGGACGACCTTCGCGGTCATGGCCGCATCGCCCTTGACCGCATAGCTGAAGTCGACGCCGCCCAGCACCTTGGCCGCCGCCTCCAACTGGTAGCGGTGGAGCAGATAGATCGGCACGAACTTGCGCTTCAGCGCCTGGGCCGCCTCGCCGGGGCGCAGAGCCTGCGGGCCGAAGCGGTCCAGCGCCACGCGCCGCACCTGCATCAGCCGGGCGAGCTCGGTGACCGGATCGGCGCCGTCGTCCCAGATCGCCGCATGCGGCTGGCCGGTCGAGACCGCGCGCGCGTCCTGGTCGGTCACATAGCGCAGGCTCGCCTGCGCCTTCGCCGCCTTGGCCGTGGGATCGCCGTCGCCGTAGAGCCAGTCCACCAGGAAGCGGTCCCAGGCGCCCACGCCCACGCCATAGGCGTCGCTGAGGTCGACCTGGCCGCCGGTCAGCTTCACCCGCGGCGGGGGGTAGTCCATCACCGAGGCGCGGTCCTGGGACGAGGCGGCGAAGTTGTGGGCAAAGCCCAGCGAGTGGCCCACCTCGTGCGCCGCCAGCTGGCGCAGGCGGGCGAGGGACACCTGGATCGGATCGTTCGGGCCGCCCTGGCCGTCCTGGCCCGCGCCCACCAAGCCCTCGAAGATCAGCATGTCCTGACGGACCCGCAGGGCGCCCAGCAGCACCGAGCCCTTGACGATCTCGCCGGTGCGCGGATCGACGATGGACTGGCCGTAGGACCAGCCGCGGGTGGCGCGGTCCACCCAGTTGATGACGTTGTAGCGGACGTCCAGCGGGTCGGCGCCCTCGGGCAGGATCTCCACCCGGTAGGCGTCCTTGTAGCCGGCCGCCTCGAACGCGGCGGCCCACCAGGACGCGCCTTCGCGCAGGGCCGAGCGGATCGGCTCGGGCGCGGCGCGGTCCACATAGAAGACGATGGGTTGCTTTACCGGCGAGACCGCCGCGGCCGGGTCGGTCTTCTCCAGCCGGAAGCGGTGGGCCAGCCGCTGGACCACGTCCTTGTCCAGCGGCGCGGCGTAGTCGAGCACGATGTTGTCGAAGGCGCCGGAGCGCGGGTCGAACGGGCGCGGCTGGTACCCGGGCTCCGGCAGCTTCACCAGGCTGTGGCGCACCACCAGGGTCACCACGCGCGGTTCGGGCGCGATGTTGCGGACCTCCGGGCCGGGCGTGTCGGAGGCGTAGGTCTGGATCGCCTCGAACTCGACGTTCTGCGGGAACACCTTCACCGCGCCGACGTCCACCAGGGAAAGGTCGGCCACCGGCTTGTAGCCCGGCTCGCCCCCCTGTTTCAGGGCGTCGGCCACGCCCAGCACGTCGCGGGTCAGGAAGCCCGCGAGGTCGACCAGCAGCCGCCCGTCCGGCGTGGTCCCCGCGATCTGGCCGGTCCAGACCACCGAGGTGGCGAAGGCGTCGCGAGCGGCGGCCTGTTCGGCGGCGGGCGCGCCGGCGGCGCGGAACCGCGGGTTCTCGAACTCGGCCAGGACCTTGGGCCCCACGCGGCGGAAGACGAGCACCTGGGTGTCGCCCAGCTTGGCGCGGTCCAGGCCCACGGGCGCCGAGCCGAGGCCGGTCTTCAGCGCCGAGACATAGAGGTAGCGCCCGGCGACCCCGTCCGGCCCAGGCGCGGGCAGGGCCACCAGGATCCGGCCCTTGGCGGCGTCGGCATAGACCGGGACCAGCCCCTCCTGGCGCGCCAGCCCGGCCAGCACGTCCGGCGGCGCGGCGTCCTTCGCCGCCCACGCAGGCACGGGTCCCGCCAGCACCGCCCACATCACTGCGCAGCCTGCGCTGGCCCACAAACGCGTCTTCACTGGCAACCCCCGATCGAGCGAAGGCGCACCCTAGTCACCGGATCGGGTCGTATCCAGTCGCGCCTGCGGACGGGGACAATGACGGGACAATGTGGAGGTAACCGGTCACCTTACCAATGATCACTTAGGCGTGATCACCTAGCCCGCCTGACGCTGCGGCTATCCCTTGACGTAAACGGAAGCGAGGCGTTTACGCTGTCAATCAACGAAAAGACCCAAGGGAGGATGACCATGCCCACGGACCTGCGGCGCCCGGCCCGGACCTATACGATCCGCCAGCTGTGCCTGGAGTTCAAATGCACCCCACGCGCCCTGCGCTTCTATGAGGATAAGGGGCTGCTCAATCCCGCCCGCGACGGGATGAACCGCGTCTATTCCTACAAGGACCGCGGCCGGCTGGTGCTGATCCTGCGCGGCAAGCGGGTGGGCCTGTCGCTGGCCGAGATCGGCGAGATCCTCGACCTCTACGACGCCGACGAGAGCGGCGCTCAGCAGGCGGCGCGGTCGCTGCGCAAGTTCCGCGAGCGGATCGTCGCCCTGGAGCAGCAGAAGCGCGACATCGACGAGGCCATCCGCGAGCTGCAGCGCGGCATCGAGGCCATGGAGAAGCGCCTGACCGAGACCCGGCCCGACCTCCTGCCCCGCGCCGCCGACTACGACCAGGTGCTGCGCCGCCAGCTGGACGGGGCGGAGGCGTAAGACCGCCCCTGCGCAAGCGGGGGAAGCTGGGCTAAACCTCACGGCATCTGCCTTTCCGGAGCCCCCATGACCTACCAGGCCCCCGTCCGGGACTACGCCTTCCTGTTGCGCGACGTGCTGCAGCTGGAGCGCTACGCCAACCTGTCCGCCTTCGCCGACGCCTCCATGGACACCGTGGACGCGATCCTGGAGGAGGCGGGCAAGTTCACCTCCGAGGTGCTGGCGCCGCTGAACCCCGTCGGCGACAAGCAGGGCTGCGCCTGGAGCCCCGACTTCTCGGTCAAGACGCCGGACGGGTTCAAGGACGCCTACGCCCAGCTGGTGGCCGGGGGCTGGCCCGCCCTGGGCTCGGACCCGGCGTTCGGGGGCCAGGGGCTGCCGCACGTGGTCAATGTGGCGTTCTCGGAGATGAGCTCCTCGGCCAACATGGCCTTCTCCATGTACCCGGGCCTGACCCACGGGGCCTATTCGGCGATCCTGGAGGGCGGCAGCGACGAGCAGAAGGCGCTCTACCTGCCCAAGCTAGCCTCGTTCCAGTGGGCCGGCACCATGAACCTGACCGAGCCGCACTGCGGCACCGACCTCGGCCTCCTGCGCACCAAGGCGGTCCCGCAGGGCGACGGGACCTACCGGATCACGGGGCAGAAGATCTGGATTTCCGGCGGCGAGCAGGACCTGACCGAGAACATCGTCCACCTGGTGCTGGCGCGGATCGAGGGCGCGCCCATGGGCACCCGCGGCATCAGCCTCTTCATCGTGCCGAAGTTCATTCCCGACGCGGACGGCAATCCGGGGGCGCGCAATTCGGTCAAGTGCCTGGGCCTGGAAGAGAAGATGGGCATCCACGGCAACGCCACCTGCGTGATCAGCCACGAGGAGGCCACCGGCTGGCTGATCGGCGAGGAGAACCGCGGCCTCAACCTGATGTTCGTGATGATGAACGAGGCGCGGCTGGGCGTGGGCCTGCAGGGCATCGCCCAGGCCGAGGCCGCCTACCAGGCCGCCGCCGCCTTCGCCAAGGACCGGCTGCAGGGCCGCTCGCTCACCGGCCCGAAGAATCCGGACGGCCCCGCCGACCCGATCATCGTCCACCCGGACGTGCGGCGCATGCTGATGGACGCCAGGGCGATCGTCGAAGGCGGCCGCGCCTTCATGGCCTGGACCGCCCTGCACGGCGACCTCAGCCACGCCAGCCCCGACGAGGCCGTGCGCCAGAAGGGCCGCGACTACATGGGGCTGATGACCCCGGTGGTGAAGGCGTTCCTGACCGACCGCGGCTTCCAGGTGTGCTCCGACGCCATGCAGGTGCACGGCGGGTCGGGCTTCACCGAGCACTTCGCGGCCAGCCAGTACCTGCGCGACGTGCGCATCGCCCTGATCTACGAGGGGACCAACGGGGTGCAGGCCCTGGACCTGGTGGGCCGCAAGCTGGCCGCCGACGGCGGGCGCGCGGTGATGAGCTTCTTCGCCGAGCTGGACGCCTTCGTGGAGGGCGAGACCGACGCGGCCATGAAACCCTTCACCGATCCCCTGGCCAAGGCCAAGGGCGAGCTGCAGGAGGCGACCCTGTGGCTGATGCAGAACGGCCTGGCCAACCCCGACAACGCAGGCGCGGCCTCCACCGACTACCTGCACCTCTTCGGGCTGACGGCTCTGGCCTATATGTGGGCGCTGCAGGCCAAGGCGGCCTTGGCGCGGATCGCGGCGGGGGACAGCGATCCCTTCTATGACCGCAAGGTCACGGTCGGCCGCTATTACGTCGAACGCGTGCTGCCCGAGACCGCCAGCCGGCTTGCCAAGCTGAAGGCCGGCGCCGATCTGATGATGAAGCTGCCCGCCGAGGCGTTCTGACCGGGAGAGACCCGTGGCCGAGTACCGCGCGACCATCGAATGGAGCCTGGAGCCGGGGGGCGACTTCCTGAAGGGCCGCTACAGCCGCGGCCATACGGTGAGCTTCGCCGAGCATGTGGTGCCCGCCACCGCCTCGGCCCACGTGGTCGGCAAGTGGGCCGCGCCCGGCGCAGTCGACCCCGAGGAGATGTTCGTCGCCTCGCTGTCGAACTGCCACATGCTGACCTTCCTGCACATGGCGCGGCTGGCCGGCTTCGTGGTCACCCACTACCGCGACGCGGCGGTGGGCGTGATGGAGAAGACGCCTGAGGGCCGGATGGCGGTCACCCGCGTCACCCTGCATCCGGAGATCACCTACGAAGGCCGCCGGCCCACATCTGGCGAGCGCGACCACCTGCACCACCAGGCCCACGAGGAGTGCTTCATCGCCAATTCGGTGAAGACTGAGGTGACCGTCGAGGAGCGGGAGCCGGTGGCGTAGATCGCGTCATTTGAGGGTTTGCGGAGCCTGGTCCAGCTTCGCGCATTATCATTTCATCGCTGACCGGCAACCGGGCGTCGGCGCCTGAGAGACAGTGTGTGCTCCCGCCTCACCAGGGAGCGCTCATGCCTCGCTTTTTCTTCGACGTTCACGACGGCTCTTCCAGCATTGACGACGATGGCACCGAGCTGCCGGACGAGGCCGCGGCCCGCCGCGCCGCGGCTGAGCTCGCGGGTCGCATGCTCGCCGACGAGGCAGACAAGTTCTGGGACGGCGACAAGTGGTGCGTGGACGTCCGCGACGAGCGGGGCGGGAAGCTCTTCGGCCTCACATTCATGGCGACGGGCCCTTAACGCCGGCCAGCCAGCCCCCAGGCTGCGGCGCGATCCACCTTCAGCGACCAAGCTTCACTTTTGCCAAGCTTCGCTTTTGCCAAGCTTCACTTTTGTCTGCATCCCGACAGAGCCTGGTGCGTTACAGTCCCCGGGACGTAACCGGAGCCATTCGAACGCCATGCGCAAGACCCTGACCTATGCGGGCCTCGCCGCCTTGATCGCCCTGCCGCTTGTGGCTGGTCCGACGGACGCCAGCGCTTCGTGCCAGAGCCGCAAGACGACCGGCACGATCCTGGGCGGCGTCGGCGGCGCCCTGATCGGCAACTCCATCTCCCACGGCGGGGGCGGGGCGGTGATCGGCGGCCTCGGCGGCGCGGTTGTCGGCCACCAGATCGGCAAGAGCGGCTGCCGCCACGTGGCCTACTACCGGACGAGCCACACGCGCTATTCGCACAACGACCGCTACGGCCATCCGACCCGCAAGGTCTATTACGACCAGTACGGCAACCCGGTCGGCTCCGAGCCGGCGTACGCGCGCCGATGAGCGGCAAGCCCCTCGCTGCGGCGCTGATGGCGGCCGCGGCGCTGGGCGCCTGCGCCAAGACGGCGTCGGCGCCCGCCTCCAACGGCAGCATCTGCGCCAACTTCAAGCTGGCCAACGCCGGCGTCGCGCCCGGCGCGCCCGAGGGCGCGGCCACGGTGGACGAGTGCGTCCGCCGCTGGGCCTACAGCCTTGCCACCTCCCGCGATCCGGCGGAATCGGTCGCCGAGGCCGCGACGGTGGCCTGCAGCACGGCCCTGGTCCGCTGGAACCAGGCCGCGGTGGCCCAGCCCGACGGCGCCGACGAGTCCGCCAGCCTGATCACTGGCCAGCCCACCAATCCGCTGGCCGAGCACAACGCCTTCGCCCACAGCCGCGCCCTGCTCTACGTGGTCCAGGCCCGCGCGGGGAACTGCCCCGCCCCGCCGGCGAAGGACGGCCGGCCCGAGGGCGTGGTCGGTTAGAGGTCGAGCAGCGCGCGCAGCCGGGTTTCCAGGGCCGCCGGGTCCTTGAGCTCGCACTCCCACAGCGTCTCGACCCGCCAGCCGGCCGCGCTGAGGGCTTCGCGGGTGCGGGCGTCGCGGGCGGCGTTGCGGCCGACCTTGGCCACCCAGTAGTCGCGGTTCTGCTTCGGCACCCGCGCGCCGCGGGCGCAGTCGTGGCCGTGCCAGAAGCAGCCGTGGACGAACAGGGCCAGGCGCCGGCCCGGCAGCACGATGTCGGGCTTTCCCGGCAGGTCGGCGCGATGCAGCCGGTAGCGGGCGCCCAGCCGGGTCAGGGCCTTGCGCACCACCAGCTCGGGCGTGGTGTTTCGCGCCTTCACCCGCCGCATGACGGCGGAGCGCTTCTCCGGCCCGTAGACGTCGGTGCCGGAGCCGCCGCCGCTCACAGCCCGTCGAACAGCGCCGTGGAGATGTAGCGCTCGGCGAAGCTGGGGATGATGGCCACGACCAGCTTGCCGGCCATGTCGTCGCGGCTGGCGATCTCGAAGGCCGCGGTCAGGGCCGCGCCGGAGGAGATGCCCACCGGGATGCCCTCCTCCCGCGCCACGCGCCGGGCCATGGCGAAGCTGTCGTCGTTGGAGACCTGCACCACGTCGTCGATCACGCCCCGGTCCAGGATCGAGGGCACGAAGCCCGCCCCGATGCCCTGGATCTTGTGCGGGCCGGGCTGGCCGCCTGACAGGACGGGCGAGTTCTCAGGCTCCACGGCCACCATGCGCACCGATGGCTTGCGGGCCTTCAGCACCTGGCCGACGCCGGTGATGGTGCCGCCGGTGCCGACGCCGGAGATCACCGCGTCGACCCGGCCCTCGGTGTCGTTCCAGATCTCCTCGGCGGTGGAGACCCGGTGGATCAGCGGGTTGGCGACATTGTCGAACTGCTGCGGCATCACCGCGCCGGGCGTCGCCTCGACGATCTCCTTGGCGCGGGCGACGGCGCCGGCCATGCCGCGTTCGGCCGGGGTCAGCTCCAGGTTGGCGCCCAGCAGGAGCAGCATCTTGCGCCGCTCCATGGACATGCTCTCGGGCATCACCAGGGTCAGCTTGTAGCCCTTGGCGGCGGCCACGAAGGCCAGGGCTATGCCGGTGTTGCCCGACGTGGGCTCGACGATCAGGCCGCCCGGCTGCAGCACGCCCTTGGCCTCGAGGTACTCCACCATGGCCACGCCGATCCGGTCCTTGACCGAGGCGATCGGGTTGAAGAACTCCAGCTTGGCCACGACCTCGGCCTTGGGCTTCAGGGCGGCGCTGAGGTGCGGCAGGCGCACCAGCGGCGTATCGCCCACCAGGTCGAGGATGGAATCGAAGATCCTGCCCCGGCCCGAGCGGCGGTAGCGCGCGGCGTCATAGGCCTTGTCGGGGGTCGCATCCATGTTGGTCTCTCGGCTTCTCAATCTGCCCTTGTGCCAGGGAACCTAGGCGTTCTGGCGGACGCTCGCCAGCGGCAGAACGCGGGCTCGCCGAATCCGGCTGACAGGGCGGGGGTGTCTGCGGCTAGTCTCAGTTGCATGGCCGGTAGTCAGGACTTCGCCGCGGACCCGCGCAACGCGGACCTCAGGATCTATCTGAATGGGGCGCTCGTTCCCCGGGACGCGGCCAAGGTCTCGGTGTTCGACGCCGGGTTC
Source organism: Caulobacterales bacterium (assembly GCA_019510435.1). Classification (GTDB taxonomy): domain Bacteria; phylum Pseudomonadota; class Alphaproteobacteria; order Caulobacterales; family Caulobacteraceae; genus Phenylobacterium. The sequence continues at coordinate 79,344 of JAEKKJ010000010.1, forward strand.
GTGCTCGGCGACGGGGTCTGGGAGGGCTTGCGGCTGCACAAGGGCCGCCTGCTGTTCCTGGAGACCCACCTGGAGCGGCTGTGGGCGGGTCTGGCGGACATCGCCCTGGACCTGCCGCTCGGCAAGGCCGAGCTGGCCGCCGAGATCCAGCGCACGCTCGACGCCAACGGCATGACCCACGGCGCGCACCTGCGGGTGATGATCACCCGCGGCGAGAAGGCGGCGGTCAACCAGGATCCGCGCAACTGGCTGGGCAAGCCGACGATCGTGATCACGGCCGAATACAAGTCGCCGTCGCCGCAGCTCGCCACCCGCGGGCTGGCCCTGGCCACATCGCGGATCCGCTGCACGCCGGCGGAGATGTTCGACATGCGGCTGAACTCCCACAGCCGCCTGGCGCTGATCCGCGCCCTGCTGGATGCCATCGAGGCGGGGGGCGACGAAGCGCTGATGCTGGACCCCAACGGGTTCGTCTCCAGTTGCAATGCGACCAACTTCTTCTGGGTGAAGGACGGCCGCGTGATGACCTCTACCGGCGACTACTGCTTCAACGGCGTGACGCGCGCCAATGTGATCGAGCTCTGCCGGCGACATGGGATACCGATCACCCTGGGCGACTTCGAGCTGGCCGACGTGCATGCCGCCGACGAGGCCTTCGTCACCGGCACCTTCGGCGGGCTCACCCCGGTGCGCGCCATCGACGGGCATGAGCTGGCGGCGCCCCTTCCGGGACCGGTGACGCGCCGGCTGCGCGAGGCCTATGAGGCCTTGAAGGACGAGGACGCCGCGGCCAACGGCGGCGGGGCCCTGGAGGCCGCCCCATGACCGTCCGTGTCGCCATGTGGTCGGGGCCGCGCAACATCTCCACGGCCATGATGCGCAGCTTCGAGAACCGGCCGGACTGCGCCGTGGTCGACGAGCCCTTCTATGCCGCCTACCTCGCTCACACCGAGCTGGACCATCCCCTGGCCAACGAGGTGCTGGCGTCCCAGCCATGGGACTGGCGCGAGGTGGTGGCGGGGCTGGATGCGATCGCGGCGCCGCTCGTCTACGAGAAGCAGATGGCGCACCACATGCTGCCCGAGTTCGGCCTCGACTGGACAGCGCGGCGGCGCAACGCCTTCCTGATCCGCGACCCGGCGGAGGTCTTGGCCTCCTACACCGCCAAGCGCGGCGCGGTGACCCTGGACGACATCGGCGCCGTCCAGCAGCGCGAGCTGTTCGAGCGTGAGGCCGACCGGCTGGGCCGCGCGCCGCCGGTGGTGCGCGGCGCCGACGTGCTGGCCGATCCGCCCGGCCTGCTGCGGGCCCTGTGCGCCGCGCTCGGCATCCCGTTCCGCGACGAGATGCTGGCTTGGCCCGCGGGACGCCGCACCAGCGACGGGGTCTGGGCCCCGGCCTGGTACGACGCCGTCGAGCGCTCCACCGGCTTCGAGGCGCCGGAGCGGCGGCCCTATCCGCCGCTGCCGGACGCCCTGCAGCGCATCGCCGACGCCGCGCGCCCGCACTATGAGGCGCTGGCGCGGTATGCCCTCGCCCCAGTCCCGGCGTTGGACCGCTAGTTCCGGAACCGCACGCCGACGTAGGCGGCCAACCCCGGCTCGCGGTAGCCCAGCACCTCCTCGAAGCGCTTGTCGGTGAGGTTCTCCACCCGGGCGGTCAGGCTCAGGCGGTCGTTGACCGCATAGGCGCCGGCGACGTCCGCGGTGACGAAGCCCGGGCGCACGGCGCGGCTGAAGCCATCGCGGGCGGTGTCGGACTGGCTGGATTCGCCGCGCACCGTCACCGCGCCTTCCCACGGGCCCTGCGCCCAGAACAGCGCCGCCGAGCCGGAGTGGTCCGGGACGCGCAGCAGACTGCGGGTGGTGGAGCGGTCGATGGCGTCCAGATAGGCATAGCCAAGCTTCAGCCGCAGGGCGTCGGTGAGCCGCGCGTCGAGCGACGCCTCCACGCCCGCGGAACTGGTCTTGGCGATGTTGATGTAGCGGGAGGCGACATAGCTGATCTGGTCGCGGACGAGCAGGCGGTAGGCGGTGACCGAAGCCTCGACCCGGTCGTTCGCCCAGCGCAGGCGCAGGTCGTAGCCCTCCGACCGCTCGGGTTTCAGCGGCACGGCCGGGGCGAAGCAGAAGTCGCACACCGCCTCGCTGATGGTGGGGGTCTTGAAGCCCGTACCGGCCGAGGCGACGGCGCTGAAGCCGGCGCCCAGGTCGACCGCCGCCGAGGCGCGGGCGGTGGCCTTGGACTTGTAGGCCTTGGGATCGTCGTAGCGGGCGCTGCCGGTGAGGGTCAGGCGCTGCAGCTTCACGTGGGCGACGCCGAAGACCGCGGTGTCGGAGAGGTCGAGGCTCTTGCCCGACGACAGGTCCGCCGAGGTCCGCTGGTGCTCGGCGCCCACCTCGAACAGCTCCCCGCGGGTCGCCGTCCAGCGATAGACCTGCCGGTCGGCGTCGAAGCTGGAGGGAAAGGACGAGCGGTTGTCGCGGTGGATGTCGTAGGCGTTGACGCTGAGCTCGTGCGTCAGGCCCAGGGCCTCGATCGTGGCCCGGCCGAAGCCCTGCCAGGCGCGGCTCTTCGAGCTGTCCGGCGTGTCGCCCAGCGCAAAGGTGGGCGGGGCGAACCCGTCCAGGTCCACCGTGGAGCGGGTGTAGCGCAGGCGCCCGTCCAGCTTCACCGCGTCGGACAGCGTCACGCGGCCGTTGGCGTTGGCCGTCCAGGTCCGGAAGCCGTCGCGCTCGGTCCCGGTGTCGGCCTTGGAGATCCCGTCGGTGCGGAAGCCGGCGACATTGGCGCTGAAACCGTAGCGGTCGGTCTTCACGCCCGCGCCCGCGAAGCCGCGGAAGCTGGTGAAGGAGCCCCCCTCGGCCTCGGCGCGCACGCCGTCCAGCTCGCGCGTCGTGAAGCTGACGACGCCGCCGATGGCGTCGGAGCCCCAGAGCGAGCTCTGCGGGCCGTTCAGCACCTCGATCCGCTCCAGGTCGGTGGTCTGCAGCGAGGAGGCGTCATAGGCGCCGTTGGGGTCGGAGGGATCGTCCACCGGGACGCCGTCCACCAGAACCAGGGTCTTGTCCGGCGAGGCGCCGCGGATGCGGATCGCCGCCGCGCCGCCGAACGCGCCGGTGCGGGCGATGCCCACGCCCGGCACGGTGGAGAGCAGGTCCGTGGCGAAGGTCAGGTTCCGCGCCTCGATCTCGGCGCGGTCGATGACGTGGACGCCAGTGATGGCCGCCGCCTCGGTGGGCAGGCGGGTGGCGGTGACGATCAGCTCGTCCACCGAGGTCTCGGCCCGGGCGGGCAGGGCGGTGAGCGCGGTGAGCGCGGCGGTCGTGAAAAGCAGGGTACGCATGGGTCGTTCAGCCTCCGTCTTCGGAGTCGCTGCGACGGGAGAGCGGATGAGGCTCTGCCGGTCCTTGGCCTGGTCCCGGGCCACGGACGAGCGACGTGAGAAGACGGCAGGTCTCCTGGCTCACGGGTCATCACGCCGGCGCCCTCGCCTTCCCGGTCGCCCGACATGGGTCCCCAGTGACGCCCCCGGCCCAGGTGTGGGATGGGGGAATGGACGCGGCCCTCGCCGCTCACAGTTGCGGGCACAGCCGGGGAGTCACACCCCGGTTCCCTCTTGGCCCCCGTCGCCGGGGGACCGCCTTCTGCGCGGCGTATTGCTCCGCTCCGGCGGCGAGGGCAAGCTCCGCGCCCATGCGCACCCTCGTGATCCTTTCCGCCGCGGCAGCCCTGGCCGCCGCCTTTCCCGCCCTTGCCGAGCCCACGGCGCCGCCCCTGGGCGGGGAACAGCCCCTCCTCCGCGAGGCGGCCGCCAGCGTCTCGCCCGAGCGCCAGCGAGCCACCATCGAGAAGCTGGTGGGCTTCGGCACCCGCCACGCCGGGTCGGACACCAAGTCGGACAAGCGCGGCATCGGCGCGGCCCGTCGTTGGATTGCTTCAGAATTCAATTCAATATCGAAGGATTGTGGCGGCCGGCTGCAGATCGAGACGCCGTCGCAGGTGATGACCGCCGAGCGCCTGGCCGGTCCCACCGAAATCATGGACGTCCTGGCCATCCTGCCGGGGACCAGCGATCCCGGCCGGGTGGTGGTGATCAGCGGCCACTACGACAGCCGCAACTCCGACGCGAAGGACGCGGTGCGCGACGCGCCGGGGGCCAACGACGACGGCTCGGGCACGGCGGCCGTGATCGAGGCCGCGCGGGCGCTCTGTAAGCACCAGTTCCGCGCCACGGTGGTGTTCGCGGCCCTGGCCGGCGAGGAGGAGGGCCTGCTTGGCGGCAAGGTGCTGGCCGACTATGCGGTGCAGAAGGGCTGGCGGGTGGAGGCCGACCTCAACAACGATATCGTCGGCAACACCGAGGGCATCGGCGGGGTGCGCGACAACACCCACGTCCGCGTCTTCTCCGAGGGCACCCGCACCACCGAGACGCCCGCCCAGGCCGACAAGCGGCGCTACAACGGCGGCGAGGTGGACAGCCCCTCGCGCAACCTCGCCCGCTACATGGACCGGCTGGCCGACCAGTACCTGACCAACCTGGACGTGGTGATGGTCTACCGCACCGACCGCTTCGCGCGCGGCGGGGACCAGGTAGAGATGCTGAAGGCCGGCTTCCCGGCGGTGCGGGTCACCGAGGCCACCGAGAACTACACGCGCCAGCACCAGGACGTGCGGGTGGAGAACGGCGTCCGCTACGGCGACGTGCCGGAGGGCGTGGACTTCGCCTACCTGGCCCAGGTGACCCGGCTGAACGCGGTGACCCTGGCGGCCCTGGCCAGCGCGCCCGCCCCGCCGACGGGCGTGGAGATCTCCGGCGCCGTCAGCCCCGACACCACCGTGAAGTGGGCCCCGGCCCCGGACGCGGCCCAGTACCGGGTCTGGTGGCGCTCCACCACCGAGCCGCAGTGGCGCTTCTCGCGGCTGGTGGGCGTGAGCGGCCAGGCCAAGCTCGCCGGCGTCAACATCGACGACTGGTTCTTCGGCGTCAGCGCGCTCGGCGCCGACGGCTTCGAAAGCCCTGTGGTCTTCCCCGGCCCCGCCGGCACATTCGAGCGCGGCGGCCCCCAGCCAGCGAAGTAGGCCGCGAAGCGGCAAGGAAAGATAACCGCGGAAAACGCGGAAGGACGCGGAAAGGGGCTCGTAGCAGGGCGGCCGGGATGGCCCGCCTTCCGCGCCTTTCCGCGTTTTCCGCGGTTCAAAAGCGAGCTTCGCTCCGCCTACGCCAGGTTCGTCCGGTAGAGCTCGGTGAGAACGCCCCAGGCCTTCTCGGCGGCGGCCTCGTTGTAGACGGCCCCGCCCTTGACGCACCAGCCGTGGTCGGCGGGATAGACCTCCACCGTGGCCTTGCGGTTGGCCGCGGCGAAGGCGGCCTTCAGCACGTCCTTGGCGTCCGGCTCGCGCTTGTCGTCATTCTGCGCCACGCAGCAGGCGACCCTGCACCCCCGCCCGCGCCTTGCGGTTGGTCTGCGGCTGACTGTCCAGGAAGGCGAGGAAGGCCACGGCGTCCTTGTCCACGCCCGCGTTGGTCATGGCTGCGCGATAGCCGAACACCCGGGCCCGGTCCTCCGGCTTGTTGAAGTCGAAGGTGGCGTCGACCACCGGGGCGTGGGCCGAGCGGTAGAAGGGGTTGGGCACGAGCACCACATAGCCCTGGGCGGCGAGGCGCCGGCCCATGTCGCGGAACACCGGGCGAAGGCCGGCGATGTCGGTCCAGATCAGGACTGCCGGCCAGGTGCCCTTGCCGGCCGGATGGAACAGCGCTGCATCGCAGGTCCCGTCCGGCGTCTTGATGTCCACGTCCTTCTCGACCACGTCGGCCGCCAGGGCCGAGCCGGCGAAGCCGCCGGCCACCGCGGCGGTGGTCAGGGCGCCGAACGCCCGGCGCGAAAGCGCGGTCTCGGACCCCAGGCCCTGGTGGATTTCGTCGTCGCACATGTTGCAGCCTCCCCGCGCCGCGCGGCGCCGACGGACGGAAGCACAACCTTGGACCCTTAGGAAGAACGCCGGCGGCTCAGGCGGCGGCGGAGCGCGGCGTGTCCGCCTCGGCGGCATAGAGCCCGAGTTCCGGACGGATAGGCGCCAGTTGCGGATCCACCGGATCGCGCCCGCCCACGGCCAGGCGGCCGCCCGGCGCCAGCGCGCGGCGCAGGGAGGCGGTGATGCGCCCCTGCGCCTCGGGCGCCAGCTGGCCCAGCAGGTTGCGGCAGAGGATGAGCTCGAACTGGCCCACGCGGCTGAGGTCGTCCAGCAGGTTCACCCGCCGCCAGCGCACCATCTGGCGGATCCGCGGCGAGAGCGCGAAGGCCTCGCCCTGCTTCTCGAAATGGCGGACCAGCATGCGCGCCGGCAGGCCGCACTGGACCTCGAACTGGGAGTAGAGCCCGGCCTGGGCCTTCTCCAGGCTGCGCTCCGAGAGGTCGGAGGCGAAGAGCTCGACCTTGGCGGCCAGCGGCGGGGCGTCGGCCAGCATCATGGCCAGGGAGTAGATCTCCTGGCCGCCGCCGCAGGCCGCGCTCCAGACCCGCACCGTCTCGCCGGCCCGCGCCTGGGCGAGGGCAGGCAGCACGCTGCCGGCCAGGGCGTGGAACATCCCCCGGTCGCGGAAGAACTCGCACTCGGGCACGGCCATGGCCTCGACCGCCGCCCAGCCCTGGCGTTCCTCGCCGCGGTCGCGCAGGGCGGCCACGAACTCGTGGGCGGAGCTGTAGCCCTCCCGCCGCGCCACCGGCGCCAGGCGGCTCTCCATCAGATAGGACTTCTCGACATCGACCTTGAGGCCGGCGCGGGCCAGGCACAGGGCGGCCACGAACATGCGGTCGGCCGCGCTGATCATGCGACCATCCCCAGGTAGCTGAGCTTGCCCGCGACGATCCCGCCGTCGAAGGGCTTCATGATGTATTCGTCGGCGCCGGCGTCCAGCGCCTCGCGGATGCGCTCGATCTCGTTCTCGACGCTGCAGAAGATCACCTTGGGCCGGTCGCCGCCGGGCGCGGCGCGCAGGCGGCGCAGGAACTCCAGGCCGTCCATGCCGGGCATGCGCCAGTCCAGCAGAATCGCATCGGGCATCATGGCGTTGCACCAGGCCAGCGCTTCGACGCCGTCGGACGCCTCCGCCACCTCGAACCCCAGGTCCTCGAGGATCCGGCGCGAGACCTTGCGGATCACGCGGCTGTCGTCGACGACGAGGCAGGTCAGCAAGGCCGTCCGCTCCTTCCCATGGGCGGAAGCGTTGTCCGCCCGCGTTGGTTAACGCCCGGTTCGAAAGCGGGGCCGGAAGTCCGGTCAATCCGCCGCAGTCGCCGGCGCCGGCAGCCAGCGGCGCATCCAGGCCTCGACGTTGCGGTACCATTCCACCGAGTTCTGCGGCTTCAGCACCCAGTGGTTCTCGTCGGGATAGTAGAGGAAGCGCGACGGCACGCCCTTGCGCTGGGCGGCGGTGAAGGCCCCCAGGCCCTGGCCCAGCGGGACGCGGTAGTCCTTGCCGCCGTGGATCACCAGGATCGGCGTCTTCCAGTCGGCCAGGTGGTTGATCGGGTTGAACCGCTCGTAGTCGGCGCCGTGCTCCCAGACCAGGCCGTTGGTCTCGTATTCCGAGAAGCCGGGGATGTCGGTGGTCAGGGCCATGGTGCGGGTCTCGAAGACGCCGTCGTGGTCGACCAGGCACTTCCAGGGCGCGTTCCAGTTGCCGGCGATCCAGGCGATCATGTAGCCGCCGTAGGAGCCGCCCAGGGCGCAAGCGCGGCCGCCGTCCAGGTACGGGTACTTGGCCAGGGCCGTGGCCCAGCCCTTCTGCAGGTCCTCCAGTGGCCGGTCGCCCCAGTGGCCGACGATCGAATGGGCGAAGGCCTCGCCGTAGCCGGACGAGCCGTGGAAATCGACCATCACCACGGCAAAGCCCATGCCGGTCCAGACCTGGGGGTTCCAGCGGTAGCTCCAGGCGTCGCCGAAGGTCCCGTGCGGGCCGCCGTGGATCAGGAAGGCGACGGGATACTTCTTCCCGGGCTGGTAGCCCTGCGGTGGCAGGACGTAGCCGTAGACGGTCTCGTCATTCCAGCCCTTGAAGCTGAACTGCTCGGGCCTGGAAAAGGCGAAGTCGGCCAGCACCCGGGCGTTCTGGTTGGTGAGCGGCGCCTCGCCGGCGCGGACGATCTCGTAGAGCTGGGCCGGGCCGGTCAGGCTGTCGCGGGCCACCACCACGCGGTCGGCGGCCGCGGTCACGCCGCTCACCTGGCCCTCTTCGGTCAGGGGCTTCACCTTGCCGGCGGCCACGTCGATGGCGAACAGCTTCTCGCGGCCCAGGTCGCCCATGGTGGCGTAGAGGGTCTTGCCGTCCGGGCTCCAACGCAGGGCGTCCGCGGATCGGTCGAAGCCGGGATCGGCCTCATGCGGCGCGCCGCTCTTGAGGTCGCGCACCATCACCGCCGAGCGCACGTCGTCGGAGCTGTCCTTGCGCGTGAGATAGGCCAGCCGCGTCCCGTCGGGCGACAGGGTGGGCTTGCCCAGCGAGCCCTCGCCGAAGCCCGCCAGAGCCTTCGGCGGCGCCGAGCCGTCCAGCGGCGCGGCGAACAGCTGGTAGCGCGATCCGCCACCCCAGGGCTTGCCCGGCTCCAGGGCCGAGAAGATCACCTGGGTGTTGGAGACCGCATAGTCGCTGTCGTCGCCGAACGGCTTGTCGGGGGCGTCGCTGTCCAGGCCCTTCGTCAGGGGGACCGGGGCGCTGACCGGCGCGCCGTCGGCGTTGAGCTTGATGGCGAACAGCTGCGCCCGCTCACCGGCCTGCCAGTCATCCCAGATGAACATCGGCAGGTGGTCGAAGCCCTGGGCCGAGACCTGGCCGGTCTTGCGCGCATCCTGCCGTTGCTTGGTGCAGGCCAGGGTGTCGCAGTCGGGGAAGACGTTCAGCGCCACCACCAGGGTGCGGCCGTCGGGGCTGATGCGGAAGCTGCTGGCGTGGATCGGCAGGTCGGTGACGGGCGTCGCCACCGCCCCGTCGGCGTCGGTGCGCCAGACCTGCTGCACGCCGGTGCGGGCGGAAAGGAAGTAGAGCGTGCGCCCATCCGCCGACCAGCGCGGCTGGTTCGCCGGCTTCTCCGAGATCGCCAGGGGCCGGGCCGCCAGCGCGGGGGCCCGGCGGTCCAGCATCCAGATCTCGCCGACGCCGTGGTTGGCGGCCCAGTCGGTGGCCCGTACCGAGAAGGCCAGGTAGCGCCCGTCCGGCGACAGCTGCGGGTCCGACACCCGGTCCAGCATGGCCAGGTCCTTGGCCGTGAACGGCCGCGCCTGGGCCGCCCCAGACAGCAGACCGACGCCCGCGGTCACGACCGCCGCCGCCTTCAGAAACCCACGCATGCCGACGCCTCACCCGAGATTTTCCGCGAGCTTAGGCCGAATCCGAGGCCGCAAAAGCGCCGAGTCTGCGAACGGGCGCTGCGCCGCGCCGCGGGTGCTGTCAGATGGAACCGCGGAAAACGCGGAAGGACGCGAAAAAGGGGATCTCGCGCTGCGGCAGGCGCTACAGCGGCGCTTCTGCGCCTTTCCGCGTTTTCCGCGGTCAACCTCTAGAGGGCCTCAGGCCGGCAGGGTGGCCGCGAAGACCACGCGCTCTTCCTGGACGTCGGCGAAGACGCGGCCGCCGGCGTCGGCGACGAAGAGCTGGGTGTAGTAGGCCTGGGCCCAGTGGCCGTGCAGACCTTCGCCCAGCGGATGGCCCTGCAGCCCGGCCAGCACCTCGGCGCGCAGCCGGGCGCGCGGCCCGACCGCCTCGATGGCGATGGCGACGGAGGCGGCCTCCTGCACCGCGCGAACCTTGGCCGTGCCGCCGGTGGGCAGGGCCGCGCCGGCCATCTGCGCCAGGTTGAGGATCGTGCGGGCCGCCGGCTTGTTCAGCGACGGCGCATCCACGGTCCACTCCAGCTCGGCCCGCATGTGGTCGAAGACGCCGCGGGCCAGTTTCTCCAGGTCGCGCACATCGAAGGTCTCCGCCGACGCCGACGCCCCGAACGCCACGCGGCAGAAGGACAGCAGGTCGGTCAGCTTCTTGGCCGAGGTGACGATCAGGCCCATGGCCTCTTCGCGCATGTCCTGCGCCGAGGGGTCGTCCAGAAGGTCCAGCCCCGAACTGATCGCGCTCGCCGGGCTGATGAAGTCGTGGCACATGCGCGCGGCCAGATAGGCGGCGAGTTCCGCGGGGCGGATGGGGGCGGGGGTCTCGGTCATGTGCGGCGGACTCTGGTGCGATTTGCGCCTTGGGGAAACGCTCGCGCCTCTCTAAACGAACGGGCGATGGAGCGGGACCCATTCCTCGAACCCGGCGCGCTGGTGCGCCACCCGTCCGAGCCGGAGTGGGGCCTGGGCCAGGTGCAGTCGGTGGCGGGGCGCAAGGTGACGGTGAACTTCGAGCACGCCGGCAAACGAACCATCGACGCGGCCGTGGTGACCCTGGTGTTCGTGGGCGACGATCCGCGCAGCTGAGCGCGGCGGGAAGGGGACGAGTTGACCGATAAGAACGACGTGGGCCGGAACGACGTGGGCCGGAACGATGTGGGCGAGACCCTCGCCGAGATCTGCGAGGCGGCCGCGGCCCTGATCCTGCCCCTGTGGCGCACCGGCGTGGAGGTGCTGACCAAGGCCGACGAGAGCCCGGTCACCGAGGCCGACCAGCGCGGCGAGAAGCTGATCCTGGAGCGGCTGGCGGCGGCGTTCCCCGGCGTGCCTGTGGTGTCCGAAGAGGACGCCAGCGAGTTCGGCGCCCCAGAGGCCATCGGCCCGCGCTTCTTCCTGGTCGACCCGTTGGACGGCACCAAGGCCTTCGTGCGCGGCGATCCCAACTTCACGGTCAACATCGCCCTGATCGAGGACGGCCGCACCGTGGCCGGCGCCGTGACCGCGCCGCCCAGCGGGGAGACCTGGTTCACCAAGGGGGGCCGGGCGCTGAAGCGGATGATCGGCGGCCCGGCCCAGCCGGTGCGCGTGCGCCCATGGCCCAAGGGCTCGGCGGTGGCCCTGGTCAGCCACACCATGAAGGAAGAGACCGCCGTCAAGCTGGCGGCCGAATACGGCTTCGACCTGCGCGAGCCGATGGACTCCTCCATCAAGTTCTGCCGCATCGCCGAGGGCGCCGCGGACGTCTATCCGCGCCACGGCCCGACCATGGAGTGGGACATCGCCGCCGGCCACGCCGTGCTCGAGGCCGCGGGGGGAACCGTCCGCACGCCCGAGGGCGGACCAGTGGTCTACGGCAAGGCCGGCGACGGCTTCCGCAACGGCTGGTTCGTGGCGCGGGGCGGATAGGGCACGGAGCCGCAGCTTCCACGGAAAGGACCGAAGGCACGGGAGTTTGGGGAAGGCCGGCCGACCGCGTTTGGCGGGCCCCTCCCGTGCCTTCGGAGCTTTCCGCGGGCTAGATGCGCCGACCGGGGATCAGGTCTTCCGACGGGGCCGGCTCGGCGACCGCCGACTGCAGCGGCCCGGGCGTGCTGGCGACCTCCGCGGGCGGGGTGCGCAGGCGGTAGAGCGCGCAATAGCCCGCGAAGCCCGTCACGAAGGCGACGCAGGCGACAAGGAAGAAGGGCTTCAGGATCGTCATGGCGCGAATCGGAGCCTCGCTCCCTTCGGTTACCTGGAGATCAACACGCGCCGGTGACAGCCGTTGCGCGGTCCGGCAGGCTTGTTTTTGCGAATAGTTCGCATTAGCAGATGAAGGCGCTTCCACCGTCCGGCCGGAGACCTCGATGACGCCGCTCGCCCGCCTGCGACGCCTCTGGCTGGACGTCCACCTGTGGATCGGCGCCGGACTTCTGATCGTGCTCGTTCCGCTGAGCGTCACGGGATCCATCCTGGTCTGGCACGATGCGATCGACCGCGCCCTCTACAGCCAGAGGTACGCAACAAGCGGGGCCTTGGCTTCACGCCGGGTTGCAGACTACGCGGCCGCGGCCGAGCAGGCGTTTGGACCGCGGGCGCGCCTCTTCCAGCTGCGCCTGCCGCAGCGCGCGGGGGACCCGGTGGTGGCGGTGGGGCGGATTGCGGGCCCTCCAGGACCCGGCGGTCGCCCGCGGACCCTGAACGCCTGGATCGATCCGCCCACGGCGCGGGTGCTGGACGTGGCCGAGGTGGCGCAGCAGGCGACCATGGTGGTCCACCGCCTGCACGGCTCGCTGCTGATCCAGGACGTCGGCCGCCAGGTGGTGGGCTGGCTGGGCTGGGCGATGTTCGTCTCCAGCGCCACCGGCCTGTGGCTCTGGTGGCCGCGGCATGGCGGCGTGCTGCGCGCCCTGCGCTGGCGACGCGGCGCCTCCCAGCTCTTCAACCTGCACCACATGGTCGGCTTCTGGACCTGCCTGCCGCTGGCGGTGCTGTCGCTCACCGGCGTCTACATCGCCTTCCCCCAGGCCAGCCACGCCCTCGTCGGCGCGCCCCCGCCGCCAGTGCGGTCCGCTCGCCAGACGCCGCCGCTGCTGGACCGTCCTCGGCTCGGCGTGGACCAGGCGCTGGCGGCCGCGAGCGCCGAGGCGCCGGGCGCCGTCGCCCAGCTCGACTGGCCCAGTCAGGGCCGCGCGCCCGCCTGGAAGCTCATGCCGGCCGGCCATGGCGCGCCGCTTCAGGTGGAGGACGCCACCGGTCTGGTGAGCCCCGCTCGCGCGCCGGCCGAGCGCCGCGCCGCCCCGGATCCGACCTCCCGGCTGATGCGGCAGATCCACGACGGGACGGACATGGGCCTGGCTTGGCGGCTGGTGATCACCGCGGCCGGCGCGATGCCGACCATCCTTGGCCTCAGCGGCCTGGTGATGTGGCTGCGCCGGCGGGCGCGCCGGCGGGCGCTGCGGGCGGCCTAGACCTCGGCCCACTGGCGCAGGAGGTTGTGGTAGGTCCCGGCCAGGGCCACCACGTCGGGATCGCCCTGCCCCACCTTGGCGGAGAGGCGCTGGATGGCGCCGTCCAGGTCGTGCAGCAGGGTGCGCTTCTCGTCCGAGCGCACCATCGACTGCGCCCAGAAGAAACTGGCCCAGCGTGCGCCGCGGGTGATCGGCGCCACCCGGTGCAGGCTGGTGGCCGGATAGAGCGCCATGTGGCCGGCCGGCAGCTTGATGGCGTGCTCGCCATAGGCGTCGTCCACGACCAGCTCGCCGCCGTCGTAGTCGGCCGGATCGCTGAGGAAGAGCGTGCAGGAGACGTCCGTACGGAAGCGTACCGGCCCGGAGAAGCGGATGGCGTTGTCCACATGGGTGTCGAACGCCATGCCCGCCTCGTAGCGGTTGAAGAGCGGCGGGAAGACCCGCTGCGGCAGGGCGGCGGAGATGAACTGCGGATGGCGACCCAGGGCGCCCAGGATCGTATCGCCCAGCTCACGGGCCAGGGGACTGTCCTCGGGGACCTGCAGGTTGCGCTTGGCGCGCGCCGACTGCTCGCCGGCGGTGACCCGGCCGTCCACCCACTCGGCCGCCGCCAGGCGCTCGCGGAACTCGGCCACCTGTCCGGCCGCCAGCACGCCTTCGATATGCAGGATCATGGTCAGAAGCTCGCGCCGAGCGACACGATCGCCGTGCGCCCCGCCGCGGGCACGGCCCGGTTGGCGAAGACCTGGGCGTAGTTCAGCCGGTCGGTCAGGTTGTAGAGGTTGAGGCTCACCCGGTAGGGGCCGGTGCGGTAGGCGATGAAGGCGTCCAGGGTGACGCTCTTGGGGACCTGCGCGATGCGCAGCGGGACCAGGGTGGCGCGGTCGGCATAGCTGAGGCTGCGGGCCTGGTACTGCACCGCCATGCGGCCCTGGTAGACGAGGTCGCCGCCCACCGTGAGATGGTCGGTCAGCTCATAGGTGGAATAGAGCGAGCCGGAATGCCGCGGCGCGCTGGTCACCTGCCGGCCGATGGCCACGGGGTTGGCGATGGGAATCGCCGTGGTGACGCCGACCGGACAGACGATGCCGCTGGGGGTCCCGGTGGTCGCGGTCGGGACCGTGCAGTTCGAGAACGACGAGCGGATCTTGGCGTCCACATAGGCGTAGCCGGCGCTGAGGCTCCACCGCGGCGTGATGCGGCCGGTGAGGCCGAGCTCGACGCCAGTCGCCCGCTGCCGCTCGCCGGACTGGGCCTGCAGGAAGCCCGTCGCGGGGTCCACCTGCAGGGCGTTGGACTTGTCGATGCGGAAGACTGAGGCCGTCGCGGTGAGCGCCGTCTGCGGGACACCGACCTTGGCCCCCGCCTCGACGATCCTGGAGACCTCAGGCTCCAGGTCCTTGGCGGCGACCGTCAGCGCCGTGCCGGCGCCCACCACCGACGTGCCCTGCGGCGTCTCCGAGCGGCCCCAGGAGAGGTAGAAGGTCTGGTCGCCGCGCGGCTCGAAGACCGCGCTGAGCCGCGGACTCTTCAGGGTGGACCGTGCGGTGACCGAGGGAGCCGCCGCGCCGGTGTAGAGCACGGCGTCGAGGCTGGCGCGGTAGCGGTCCAGTCGCATGAAACCGATCAGCGAGAGGCTGGGCGTCAGCCAGAGCCGGTCGGTGAGGAAGGCGCCGAGATCGGTGGCGACGCCGCGGCTGGAGAGCGTGCCCGTGCCGGCGACGTTGCTGGTCGTCCCCGTGACCGTCGTGGTGCAGTTGCCGGTGGCGGGACAGAACAGGTTGACACCGGGGACCGGCGTGAACACGCCGTAGCCGGCGGGGAAGTCCGGGTTGGGGCTGACGATCGGGTGCGGGACCGCCGGCCGCGTCGTGACGCCCGGCGGCAGGGTGTAGGCGAGGAAGGCCTTGTCGTTCACCTGCCGCGAGAGGTCGAAGCCGAGGACCGCCTGGTTGCGCAGACCGCCGATCGCACCGTCGATCCGCGCCGTGGTGATGTTCTGCAGGCCGGAGGCGCGCATGCCGTAGGGGCTGGACCCGCCGATGCCGCCGAACGCCTCGGTGGCCGGGTCGCCGTCGAACAGGGCCGCGGTGCAGGCGGCGGTGCACTGGTCCAGGGTCGTGTACTGGAAATAGCGGCGATAGCGGCCGTAGCGGGTGTCGGACGTGAAGGTCAGGTGCTCGCTGGCCCGGTGGCTGACGCGCAGGGTGACGATGTCGGCGTCGGTCACGTCGCGGTCGTCCCGGAAGCCGAGGAAACTGGAGCGCTCGACGCCCACGCCATATTCGCTGGCTGGCAGGGCGATGAGGTCGCCGGGCCGCTGGACGATGATGATCCCATAGTCCGGCCGGCGGCGGTCGTGCTGGTGCAGGTAGCTCAGCGAGGCCTGCGTGTCGGTTCCGAGGCCCGTGGCCACGGCGGCCGCGGCGCCCCAGCGGTGGGAGTAGATCATGTCGCGGTCGGCGACGCCGGTGGAGCTGGCCATCAGCGCCACCCGCGCGGCGGTGGTCTCGCCCAGCCGGCGGTCGACGTCGGCCAGGGCGCGGTAGTAGCGGCCGTTCCCGGCATAGACGTCGGCGCTGGCGAAGTCCTCCAGCTTCGGGCGCTTGGAGAGGGTGTTGATCGCCCCGCCGGTCGTGCCGCGGCCGAAGAGGGCGCCCGAGGGTCCCTTCAGGACCTGGACCTCTTCGTAGTTGAAGCTGTCGCGGGTGTAGACGCCGAAGTCGCGCAGGCCGTCGACGTAGACGTCGTCCTTGGAGTCGAACCCCCGGATCTTGAACTGGTCGCCGTTGAGGGTCCCGCCCTCGCCGATGGCGACCGTGATGCCCGGCACGTTGCGCAGGGCCTGCTCCAGTGAGCTCACGCCCTGGGCCTTCAGCTGGGCCGCGTCGATGACGTTCACGGCCTGCGGCGTGTCCTGCACGGTGGCCGGCAGTCCGGGGAGTTCGGTGGGCCGGTCGAGCGCGGTGCGCCGGCCATGGACCGTCACGGGATCGACCTCAGCGCCGCCGTCGACGGCCTCATCCGCCGCGCGCGCACCTCCCGCCAGCACCGCCGCACCTGCCAGCGCTGCGACGCCCCAGCCCAGCGCCGCGCGCGGCCGCGCATAGCCGATGACGCCCGATGACCGCCCACGCACGCGCACTCTCCCTTATTGCGAATAGTTCTTAATTGCGGCGATGCGGCCTTGCAATGAGAATGAGTTGCAAAAGCGACGTGCGAAGGCGGCTACACGCCGGCCGGAAAAGCCGGTATCCCGCCCCGACCACGCGAAGGAGCCTCTCCATGCCGGCCGATGCAGGCGCGCCCCAGAAGACCTACCGCTGGGATGATCCCCTGGACCTCTCCTCCCGGCTCTCGGAGGACGAGCGCATGGTCTGGGAAGCCGCCCGCGCCTACGCCCGCGAGAAGCTGCTGCCCCGGGTGGTCTCGGCCTATGCCGAGGAGCGGTTCGACCGCGAGATCATGACCGAGATGGGCGAGCTGGGCTTCCTGGGCCCGACGCTGCCCGAGGAGTACGGCTGCGCCGGGGTCAACCACGTCGCCTACGGCCTGATCGCCCGGGAGATCGAGGCCATCGACAGTGGCTACCGCTCAGCCATGAGCGTGCAGAGCTCGCTGGTCATGTACCCGATCTACGCCTTCGGCTCCGAGGACCAGCGCCGCAAGTGGCTGCCGGGCATGGCGGCGGGACGGATCATCGGCTGCTTCGGCCTGACCGAGCCCGACGGCGGCTCGGACCCCGCCTCCATGCGCACCGTGGCCAAGCGGGTCGACGGCGGCTTCGTCCTGAACGGCGCCAAGATGTGGATCACCAATTCGCCGGTCAGTGACGTGGCCCTGGTCTGGGCCAAGCTGGACGGCAAGATCCGCGGCTTCCTTGTGGAGCGGGGATCGAAGGGCTTCGAGACGCCGAAGATCCAGAACAAGCTCTCCCTGCGCGCCTCCGTCACCGGCGAGATCGCGCTCTCGGACGTCTTCGTGCCTGAGGACGCCATGCTGCCGAACGTGGAGGGCCTGCGTGGGCCGTTCTCGTGCCTGAACAAGGCCCGCTACGGAATTGCCTGGGGCGCCATGGGCGCGGCGGAGTTCTGCTTCCACGCCAGCCGCGACTATGTGTCGAGCCGCAGCCTGTTCGGCCGCACCCTGGCCTCGCGCCAGCTGGTGCAGAAGAAGCTGGCCGACATGTCCACGGACATCGCGCTCGGCTTCGAGGGCGCCCTGGCCCTGGGGCGGCTGATCGACGAGGGGGCCTGGGTCCCGGAAGCCATCTCCATGCTGAAGCGCAACAACTGCGGCAAGGCGCTGGAGATCGCCCGCGTCGCCCGCGACATGCACGGCGGCAACGGCATCTCCGGCGAGTACCACGTGATGCGCCACGCCTCGAACCTGGAGACGGTCAACACCTACGAGGGCGCCCACGACGTCCACGCCCTGATCCTGGGCCGGGCGATCACTGGCGAGAGCGCATTCTGAAGCGTCGGGTAGCCGACCGAGCTTGGCCTGAACAGACCTGTCGCGGGCCAAATCTGCGGCGGCTCTCTGGTATATTTAGCATTTGATGCAACGGCCGGATTCACAACTCTAAATTTACGTCTCCCAACGTAAGCCTTCGCCGCTTTGGGAGTGAAGCGTTCCATGGTCCGGAAGAGCGCATCAGGCGCCGCCGACAAGACCGAGATGGTCCAGTGGCTGTTCGAGAACAGCCACGACCTCATGCAGGTCGTCGCGCCCGATGGCCGGTTCCTGCACGTCAACCGCGCGTGGCTGGAGTTCAGCGGCCTGACGGAAGCCGAGCTCCTGACCCGCTCGGTGCTGGACTTCTGCCACCCGGACGAGGTGGCCGCGATCCGCGAGCGCGCCCTGGGCGCCGGGCCTGGCGACATCAGCGCCTCGGAGGTTCGCCTGCGCGGCCGCGACGGCGGCTGGCGCTGGGTCGCCGCGCGCCGCCAGGTGATGAGCGACGGCTCGTTCATCGGCAACATGCGCGACATCACCGCCGAGCGCGCTTACCGCGAGGAGATCGAGGAGGCCCGGCGCACCCGCAAGGAGCTGGGCGCGGCGGCGGGCCTGGGCATCTGGGAGTTCGACCCGATCGCCGACCGCATCTGGTGGTCGGACGAGATCCTGGGCCTGACCGGCTTCGACCCGGACCAGGACTGGACGCCGCAGCTGTTCCTCACCTTCGTCCATCCGCGCGACCGCGCCCGGCTGGAGGCGATCATGTCGGACGCGGTGGAGACGGGCCAGCCGCGCCGGCTGGAACACCGCATCTGGGCGCGCGACCACTGGATCACCATGCGGGTCACCGTCCAGACCCAGGCGACGCCTGCGGGCGTCTACAGCCTGAAGGGCATCTCCGAGGACATCACCGAACTGGCCGATGCGCGCGACGCGGCGCGCCTGGGGGAGCAGAAGGCGCGCAAGGCCCGCCGTGAGGTGGGCGCCAACGCCGGCCGCCTGAACCTGGCGCTCGAGGCCGCCGAGGCCGGCGTCTACGAGATCGACCACGTCAGGAAGACCTTCTGGTGCTCGCCCGAGTTCGAGCGGATCACCGGCCGCAGGAACTCCAGCTACGAGGAAGCGACCGAGCTCCGCTACCCCGGCTTCCACGTCGACGACCTGGACCATGTGCGCGCCTCGTTCCGCGCCCTGCACCGGGGCGACAAGAAGTCCGGCGAATGTTTCGAGGCGCGGATCATCCGCCCGGACGGGACCGAGCGCTGGGTGCGGGTCTTCCACCACCTGATGGTCAGCAAGAACGGCCGCTGGCTGCGCGCCGTCGGCCTGGTGCAGGACTGCACGGTCTCCAAGCGCCAGGAACTGGCGCTGCTGGAGGCCCAGCGCGCCGCCGAAGCCGCCGCCGAGGCCAAGTCGGCGTTCCTCGCCAACATGAGCCACGAGATCCGCACGCCGATGAACGGCGTCATGGGCGTGCTGCACCTGCTCGGCGCCGAGTCGCTGTCGGACGAGGGCCGGGCGCTGCTCCGCGAGGCCATGTCCTGCGGCCAGATGCTGGCCGAGCTGCTCAACGACGTGATCGACTTCTCCAAGATCGAGGCCGGCCGGCTGGAGCTGGCCAGCGAGCCGGTGGACCCCTGCGCCCTGGTGCGCGGCGTCGTGCGCCTGCTGGAGCCGCAGGCCCGCGCCAAGGGCCTGCAGCTGGTGGTGGAGGCCGACGAGCGGCTGGGCTGGGTGCGGTCGGACCCGGTGCGCCTGCGCCAGGCCCTGTTCAACCTGGTCGGCAACGCGGTGAAGTTCACCGAGAAGGGCCACGTGGTGGTCCGCTGCCGGCAGGCCGATCCCGGCGTGGTGCGCTTCGAGGTCGAGGACACGGGTGTCGGCATCGCCGCGGACGCCCAGGGCCGGCTGTTCGAGCGCTTCAACCAGGCCGACGCCTCCACGACCCGCAAGTTCGGCGGCTCGGGCCTGGGGCTGGCGATCACCCGCAAGCTGGCCGAGCTGATGCAGGGCGAGGTGGGCTTCACCTCGTCCGAGGGCCGCGGCTCGACGTTCTGGCTGGAGGTGCGCGCCGAGGCGGCGGAGGCTCAGCCGGTGATGTCGGAGCTGGGCGAGGGCCTGCTGGAGGGCGTGCGGGTGCTGGTGGTGGAGGACAACCCCACCAACCGTCTGATCGCCACCAAGCTGCTCGAGCACCTCGGCGCCGACGTGGAGACGGCCGTCGACGGCTATGTCGGGGTGGAGGCCGCCGCGCAGGGCGGGTTCGACCTGATCCTGATGGATATCCAGATGCCGGGCATCGACGGGGTCGAGGCCGCGCGCCGGATCCGCGCCCTGGGCGGGGCCGCGGCGGCGACGCCCATCGTCGCGCTCACCGCCAACGTCCTGGCGCACCAACGCCAGAGCTATCTCGAAGCGGGCATGGACGGCGTGGTCGGCAAGCCCATCGCGCCCGCTGTCCTGGTGGCCGAGATCGCCCAGGCGGCGGCGCGGCGCGAAGCCCTGATGGGCGAGGCCGAGGCGGCCTACGCCGGCTAAAGCCTGTCCAGCCGGTGCTCGCGGGCGAGGATGGCCAGCTCCGTGCGCGAGGAGACGTCCAGCTTCTCGTAGAGATTATGCAGGTGCATCTTCACGGTGCCCTCGGAGATCCCGAGGTCGCGGGCGATCTCCTTGTTGCGCTGGCCCTGGGCGACGCAGCGCACCACGTCCGTCTCGCGGGGCGTCAGGCCCACCATAGCGACGCGCGACTCCGGCGCGTCCAGCAGGCCCAGGGCCTGCTCCATGGCCTCCTTGTCGATCCACTGGCCGCCCGCCGCCACCATCTCGGCGGCCCGCACCAGTACATCGCCCGCCGCGCCCTTCAGGATCAGCCCGTCCACCTTCAGGCGGATCGCCGCGACGATGGGCTCCGGGTCCAGGCCGGCGGTGAGCAGCAGGATGCGCGTCGTCCAGCCCTGGGCGCGGGCCTCGGCCAGCAGCTGCAGCCCAGTGAGGTGCGGCATGTGCACGTCCAGGATCGCCAGGTCCGGCGCGTGCGCCAGGATCGCCGCCCGCGCCTGGGCCCCGTCCTGGCACCGGGCGGCCACCTTGAACCCCGCGCCGGCCATCAGCCCGGCCACCGCATCCAGCATCAGCGGGTGGTCGTCGGCGACCACCACTGTGGGCCCGCGGCGGGTCGTCATCAGGCGGCCCTCAGCGGCACATCGATCATCACGCTGGCGCCGCGCGGCGAGGAGCGCAGCTCCAGCCGCCCGTCCAGCGCCCGCACCCGCTCGTGCAGCGACCGCGGCGCCTCGCCGGACCGCTCCAGCTGCTCGGCGGCCACCTCGCCCTCGAAGGCGAAGCCGCGGCCGTCGTCGTCGATGCGGATGGCCAGCCGCTCGCCCTGCGCCTGCGCCGTGACGCGCACGGTCCGCGCCCCGCCATGGCGCACCGCATTGGCCACCGCCTCGCGCACGATGCGGCTGAGGTCGTAGCCGACGCGGCCGGACACATTGAGGTCGCCGGGCTCCACCTGGGCCGTGACCTCGATGGTCCAATAGCGCGAGAGGCGCTCGGCCAGCTGCGCCAGGTCTTCCGCCAGCGGCCGCTGGGGCAGCGCCGCCTGGGCGCGGGTGGGCCGAAGGGTGGAGATGAAGCCGCGCAGCTCCCGCTGCTCGTCCGCCACCGCCTCGCGCAGGGTGGCCAGGCGCTCGGCGCCATCGGCCGGAAGCTCCAGCCGCGCCAGGCTGTCGAGCTGGAGCCCCGCCCCCGCCAGGAACTGCAGGACGCCATCGTGCAGGTCGCGCGCCAGCCGCACCCGGTCCTCCGCGGCGGCGGCTTCGCGCCGCGTGCGGTGGCTTTCCCAGCGCTCCAGCGCCACCGAAACCTGGGCCGAGACCATGGCGCCCACGGCCAGGTCCTCGTTCGCCGGCTCGTTATGGTCGAACACGAAGACCCAGCCGGAAAGGCCGCGGCTCGAGGCCGGGATCACCAGCGCCCGCTCGAACGGCGCCTTCGCGATCAGCGCCGGCGCGATCGGCGCGCGGGGGCCGGACACCGTTGAGCGGCCGTGGCGGATGACCGTCGAACCGCTGCCCGGGTGGTGCAGGAACACCGACTCGGCGGCCTGGGGCGCGATCCAGTCGTCGCCGGCCGGCGCCAGCTTGCGCGTGTCGAACCGGGCTCCGGTCAGGGTGGCGAGGGTGGCGTAGGGCTCGTCCGCCTCCTCCCATAGGAACATGCCGCGCTCGGCCCCGAACACCCACAGCGCATGGCGCAGGCATTCGCGGATCGGCGGGCCCGCGTCGGGCGCCTCCTCGGCCAGGGGATCGGAGAGGCGCGCCAGCTCCTCCACCACCCGCTCCACGTGCCGCCCGAAGGCCACCAGCATCACCGAGACCACGCCCACATAGCCGGTGCGCAGCACGAACACCTGCATGGCCTGCTGGCTGCGTTCCACCAGGAAGACTTGCCAGCCGGCCGGCGCGAAGACGCCCAGGGTCAGCAGGCCCATCACCACCGCGCCGCGCGAGCCCCACTGGATGGTGGCGGCCAGGATCAGCATGACGAAGGGACTGAAGAACGGGCTCTCGGCGTCGCCGGTGAGGTACAGCACGGCGGTGTAGATCACGAGGTCGATGGCCGGCAGCAGGGCGGCGAAGCGGCCCATCTGGTAGACGAAGACCTGGCTGCGGCTGGCGCCCAGCAGCACCAGGCTCCAGAGCAGGTTGCCCGCCATCAGCAGGCCCACGGCGCGCGTGGCGCCCGGCTCCGCAGAGGGGGACAGCAGGAACGACACCACGAGGAACACGGCCATGGCCGCGCGGCCGAGGGCGACCACGCGTGCGCTGCGCACCGAAAACAGCTGGCCCCCGTTCACCGGATCGTCCGCCCCAATTCCGAGCCCGCCGGTTTCCGGCTTGCCCACGTCCCGGCTGCCCATGCCGGGTTTGGCCGTGCGCGCACTGAACGCCAGTTCGGCCGCCCGCGACAGCCGACGAAACGGCGCACAGGCCAAGCTTTCAGACAATCCCAGGCGCCGCGGCCAAACGACGCCCTATCAAAGGTTAGGCGCCCGCCCCTATCGCAAGCCCAGATTTCGCGTGGGACGGGTTGCTTCTACCCTTCAGCTATCGGGGGGCGAGCTTTCTATGGGGCTCGCGGGTTCCATAGCTGGGGCTGGGTCACGGGGTGTGATCCGGCCGTGCCGGCGCTGGACATCGGCGCGCCGCTTCCACTGCACCGCATGCGTGAGCAAGGCGGCCCGCAGCAGATTCGTTCGTCATCCCCCCGACCGGGGGGTTCTATGCGTATCGACGATCTGGGGGACCTGCTGTCTGCAGCGTTCCAGCGCCATGGCGCGGAAATCGCCTTGGAAATCGGCCGCGAGGCCTACACCTACGGCGACCTGTGGGCGCGCGCCCAAGCCTTTGCGGACGCGCAGCGCGACGTGCTGGGCGCCGACGGCGCGGTTGGCATCCTGCCGCAGCGTTCGCTCGAGGCCTATGTCGGCGTGCTGGGCGCGGTGATCGCGCGGCGGCCCTATGTCTCGCTCAACATGAAGTTCCCGCTGGCGCGGCAGCTCCACATCGCGCGGGAAAGCCGGTGCCGCGTGATCGTCGCGGATGGCGAAACGGCGCCGCGCCGCCTTGAACTGATGGCGGGGCTGGAGGCCAGTTCCCGGTCCGGAGCTTCGGAGCCGCCCGCCCGCGCCGCCCAGGGCGGGCAATCGCCGGTCTACTACATGTTCACCTCGGGGACGACGGGGCGCCCCAAGGGCGTGGAGGTGATGCGCGACAACCTCGCCGCCTACCTCAGGACCATCGATGACGTCGTGAAGCTGCCGATCGGGGCCCGCTGCTCGCAGTTCTTCGAGCTGTCCTTCGACGTCTCGGTCCACGACATGTTCTACACCTGGTTCGCCGGCGGCGTGCTTTGCCCGATGGGTCCGGAGGACGGGGCGAACATGGTGGCGTTCGCCAAGGCCCGGCGGATCGACTGCTGGTACTCCGTGCCCTCCGCGATCGCGCTGGCGGATCGCAACGGCTGGCTCGCGCCGAACGCCCTGCCCGATCTTCGCTACTGCCTTTTCGCGGGTGAAGCGCTCTCGGTCGGGCTGGCGAAGCAGTGGCTCGCCGCTTGCCCCAAGGCCATGGGCTTCAATCTCTATGGTCCGACAGAGGGCACGATCACCATCACCGCCCGCGCCTTCGGGGCGGACGACTTGGAGACCTGGACGCACGCGTCGGTGCCGATCGGGGTCGCGAACCCCGGCGGTGAAGTCGTGCTGGTCGCCGAGCACGGCAAGGTGGAACCCAATCCGGAGCGCGGCGAGCTGTGGATCGGCGGGCCCCAGGTGGTGGCCGGCTATGTGAACAATCCCGAGGAGACGCAGCGGCGCTTCGTCGAGCACAGCTTCCCCGGCTTCGCCAGCCGCCGGTGGTACCGGACCGGCGATCTGGTCGAGCGCGCGGCGGACGGCGACCTGGTGTTTCTGTCGCGCATCGACGACCAGGTTAAGGTCAGGGGCTATCGGATCGAACTGCTCGAGGTGGAGGAAGCGGTTCGCGCCGCCGCCGGGACGCGCGAGGTGGCGGTCGCGCCCTGGCCGACCAACGAGGCCGGCGGCGCGGATGGGCTGGTCGCCTTCGTGGTGGGGGCGAGCGTCTCAGACGAGCGCATTGTCGCGGCGTGCGAAGAGGTCCTGCCCGTCTACATGGCGCCGTCTCGCATCGTGCGCGTCGAGCAACTGCTGCTGAACCAGAACGGCAAGGTCGATCGCAAGGCCCTCGTCGCCGCCCACCTGAGCGGCGCCGCCCAGCGCCAGCCGATCGCTGCGGGCGCCAAGGACATCGAGGCGAACCTGGTGTCCGCCTGGTCGCGTCTGTTTCCCGGGCGCGACGTCGGCCCATCGACCACCTTCGCGGCGCTGGAAGGCGACAGCCTCAGCTACATCAACACCCTGCTGGAGTCGGAGCGGCACCTCGGCTCGCTGCCCGCCGACTGGACACGTCGCTCGATCGCCGACCTGGCGCGCAGCGTCGCGCCCCAGGAAACCGTCCGCTGGCGGCGCGTCGACATTCCCGCCCTCGTCCGTGCGATCGCAATCATCCTGGTGCTCATGGGCCACTTCGGCCTCACAGCCGTCGATACGGGCGCGGTCGGCGCCATGATGCTGTTGTCCGGCTTCTTCTTCGGGGCCTCGCACCTCGCCGGCGAAGCCGACAAGAAGAACGTCCTGAAGTTCCTGCTCCCGGCCATGCAACTGCTGGGCGCCTATTATCTGGTGTTCTTTCCGGTCGCGATGCTGTGCGGGATTCCGCTGGACACCCAGAGCCTGTTCCTGATGTCGGATCTGGCCGGCGGAAGCCTGGGGTACCTCTGGTACGTCCACGCCCTGGTTCACATTCTGCTGGCGGCGACCGCCCTCGGGTGGATCGCCCAGAGCAAGCTGGCCGGTTGGCTTGCCCGACGCGAACAAGGTCGCCCGCTCGATCCGGAGGTGCTGATCGCCGGGACGTTCATCGTCGCCGGCGCCTTCGTCACCTTCGTGACCCCGCATTTCGTCCGCGATCTGCACCATGCCAAGCACGACCTTGCGGGCGGCTGGTGGCGCTACACGTTCCTGGGCCAGATGTTCGTCTTCGGCTGCGGCGCCATGCTGGCCTCGACCCGCGGCCGATGGCGCGTGTGGACGGCCTTGGCGCTCCTGGCCGTCGGCGCGGGCCTGTCGTGGTTCGGAGGCTTCGCGGCGGAGGGGGGACTCGCCCTGGCGGCGGCCCTGGCCCTGGTGTTCGTCACCGACCTGCGCGCGCCGCGGTGGCTCCTCCGCCCGCTGTACATGCTCGCCGACGCTACGCTGTTCATCTATCTGCTGCACATTCCGATAGGCTCCAAGCTGAACGAGCTCGGGTTTCACAGGCCGGCTCGCATGGTGGCGGTCGTGGTCGTGGGCCTGGCGGCCAACTGGGCCTGGTCGCGGCTGATGCGCTCCCAGGTGGTTTCGGAACTGGGCCGCAGACTGCCCGGCAGGTCGCGCGCCCTGCGCCCCGCGACATCCGGGGCCTGATCGCGCCAGCGCGCCGGGCCGCCTCATTGGGGTCGCGCGGGGCCGGCCGCTTCCGCCGCTCCCCGCGCCATGCTTCAGTACCGGTCTTTCGGGATTCGGCTGGGGGCTTCGATGCGCGTTTTGGCGACGGGACTGTTGGGGCTGGCTCTGGCGCTTCCGGGGGCGGCCCTGGCCCAGGCGCCGGCGCCCCGGGCGGACCAGGCGGCCTTCCGCGAGATCTACAAGGAGCTGGTGGAGACCAATACCGAGCTCTCCAACGGCAGCTGCACGGACCTCGCCGCCAAGGTCGCGGGCCGGCTGAAGGCCGCGGGCTTCGCGGACGCCGACGTCGTCCCGTTCTCCACGCCGGACCATCCGAAGGAGGGCGGGGTCACCGCCATCCTGCACGGCGCCGATCCCAAGGCCGGCGCGGTGCTGCTGCTGGGCCACCTGGACGTGGTCGAGGCGCGCCGGGAGGACTGGACGCGCGACCCCTTCACCCTGATCGAGGAGAACGGCTACTTCTACGGCCGCGGCGCCGCCGACATGAAGAGCCTGGACGCCATCTGGATCGACACCCTGATCCGGCTGAAACAGGCCAAGGCCCCGCCCCGGCGCACCCTGAAGCTGGCCCTGACCTGCGGCGAGGAGACCAACGAGGCCTTCAACGGCGCCAACTGGCTGGCCGCCAACAAGCCTGAGCTGGTCCGCGCCGACTTCGGTCTCAACGAGGGCGGCGGCGGGCGCCTGACCGCTGACGGCAAGCGCGAGGTGCTGTCGGTGCAGGTGGGCGAGAAGGCCTCGCAGAACTTCCGCCTGACCGTGACCAACCCCGGCGGCCACTCCTCCCGGCCGCGGCCCGACAACGCCATCTACCAGCTGGCCGACGCGCTGGAGAAGATCCGCGCCTACGCCTTCCCGGCGAAGATCTCCGACACCACCCGCGTCGGCTTCGACCTGCGGGCCCAGCGGGGCGACGCGGTGGCGAGCGCCCTGAAGACCCTGCTGGCCAACCCCGACGACGCCGAGGCGGCCAAGGTCGCGAGCACCGACGTCAATGTGAACTCGATCCTGCACACCAACTGCGTCGCCACCATGCTGGACGCCGGCCACGCCATGAACGCCCTGCCCCAGCGCGCCACCGCCATCGTCAACTGCCGCATCTTCCCCGGCGAAACGGTCGAGGGCACGCGCCAGACCCTGATCAAGGTGATGGGCGACCCCGCGGTCACCATCGTGCCCCTGGCGGCCGACAAGCCCATCGCCATCGCCCCGCCCCTGGACCCGAAGGTGATCGGGCCGATGAAGGCGGTCGCCGCCAAGCACTTTCCGGGCGTCCCCCTGCTGCCCGCGATGTCGTCGGGCGCCAGCGACGCGGTCTACTTCGGCCAGATCAAGATGCCGATCTACGGCGTGCCGGGCGTCTTTGGCGACCCGGACGGCAACGGCGTCCACGGCCTGAACGAGCGCCTGCGCGTGGCCTCGCTCTACGACGGCCGCGACTACCTGTTCGACCTGGTGAAGACCTACGTCGAGGCGAAGTAGGCGCCATGCACCGTCGACAGTTCCTCACCGCCGCCTCGGCCGCGGCGCTGGCCGCCGCTTCGCCGGCTCTCGCGCAGGGGAGCGAGGACCCTCGCCTGCGCACGTTGCTGGACGCGTTCTGGGAGGAACAGATCGACGAGAGCCCCGAGGCCGCCACCACGCTCGGCCTCGACACCGGCGCCCGGGCCATCCTGCGCAGCCAGGTCAGCAACTATTCGCAGGCCGGGCGGACGGCGATGTTCCAGCGCGCCGCGAGCCGGCTGGCGCGGCTGCGCACGGTCGACCGGACCCGCCTCTCGCCGGCGTCGCAGATCGACTACGACGTGGTCGCCTACCAGTACCAGCGCGGGGTGGAGGGGGCCGAGCGGTTCCGGTTCGGCGAGGGCGCCTCGGCCGGCTTCTCCTACGCGCCCTATTCGCCCTATGTGGTGAGCCAGCTCTCCGGTCCGTACCAGGCGCTGCCGGACTTCTTGGACTCCAAGCATCCGGTCCAGACCAGCGCGGACGCCGAGGCCTATCTCACCCGCCTGCGCCTGATCGGCGCCGCCATCGACGACTCGACCGAGAGCCTGAAAGCGGAGGCGGCGAAGGGCGTGCTGGCGCCCGACTTCCTGCTCGAGGCCGCCGCAGCGCAGTTGGCCAAGCTGCGCGACTCCGACGCCCTGGCCATGGGCCTGGCGAAGAAGGCCGCAGCGGCGGGTCTGCCCGGCGACTGGGAGGCGCGGGCCCGCCAGGCGCTGGACCAGGCGCTGCGGCCGGCGGCCGAGCGGCAGCGGCTGGCGGTGGAGGCGCTGAAGCCCAAGGCCAGCCACGAGCCCGGCGTCTGGCGGCTGCCGGACGGGGAGGCCTATTACGCCGGCGCGCTCGCCTTCCAGACCACCACCGCCCTGACGCCGGAGGAGGCGCACCAGCTGGGGCTGGAGCAGGTGAAGGCCCTGACCGCCCAGATCGATCCCCTGCTCCGCGCCCAGGGCCTGACGAGCGGGACGGTGACCGAGCGGCTGGTGGCGCTCAACACCCGCCCCGACCAGGTCTTCGCCAACACCGACGCCGGCCGCGCCGAGATCCTGGCCTATCTGAACGGCCGCATCGCCGACGTGCGCACCCGCCTGCCGAAGGTGTTCGCCACCGTGCCGGCCGCGCCCATGGAAATCGTACGGGTGCCTCCGGCGATCGAGGATGGCGCGGCCAACGGCTACGCCCAGCCGGCCACGCTGGACGGCAAGCGGCCGGGGCGGTTCTACATCAACCTGAAGGACACGGCCGAGTGGCCCAGGTTCTCCCTGCCGACCCTGGCCTATCATGAGGGCTATCCCGGCCACCAATGGCAGGGCGCCATCGCCCAGGCCTCCACCGAGCTGCCGATGATCCGCCGCCAGGGCGGGGGCTTTGCGGCCTATGGCGAGGGCTGGGCGCTCTATTCCGAGCAGCTGGCCGACGAGCTGGGAGTCTACGACGGCGACCCGCTGGGCAAGATCGGGCTCCTGCAGTCGCTGCTGTTCCGGGCGGTGCGCCTGGTGGTGGACACCGGCATGCACGCCAAGCGCTGGAGCCGCGAGAAGGCCACCGACTACATGGTCGCCGCCACCGGCCGGCCGCGGGGCGGGATGCAGCGCGAGATCGACCGCTACTGCGTCTGGCCGGGCCAGGCCTGCAGCTACAAGGTGGGCCACAATGCGTGGGAGCGCCTGCGCGACGAGGCGCGCGCCCGCCAGGGCGACCGTTTCGACCTCAAGCAGTTCCACGAGGTCCTGCGCCGCGGGCGCCTGCCGCTGGTGGTGCTGGAGCAGGTGGTGAAAACGACGCTGGTGTGAGCGCCGGTCTCCGTTACGCCGCAGGCGACTAAGAGCACCGCCAAGACGCCAAGAACGCCAAAGGGCCTGATCAAGCTTGGCGTCCTTGGCGTCTTGGCGGTCCCCTTCAGGCTTTGGAAGCGCCTGCGGCGCGCGCCCGCTCAATCTCTGTGCGATGCGCCCGCCCGTGACCCTCCACACGGCGGGGCACGGATCTGGTCGCTTTCGGAGCGGCGCGAAGCGGCTATAGAACAGCCCACAACAAGAAAGCTCCGGGAGTACACAGGAATGGCGGGGATCGCCGCGGGCGCGGGCGCGCCGGAGGCTCCGGCCGCATCGCTGCGGACCGTCGTCGCCGCCTCCTCGGCCGGCACCACCTTCGAGTGGTACGACTTCTTCGTCTTCGGCAGCCTGACCGGCGTCATCTCCAAGACCTTCTTCTCCGGCCTGCCCGAGACGGCAGGGCTGGCGGCGGCCCTGGCGCTGTTCGGCGCAGGCTTCCTGTTCCGGCCGCTGGGCGCCCTGGTGTTCGGGCGGATCGGCGACCGGGTGGGCCGAAAGGGCGCGTTCCTGGCCACCGTGCTGCTGATGGGCGGCGCCACCGTCGCCATCGGCCTGCTGCCCAGCTACCACCAGGCGGGCATGGTGGGCCCGGGCCTCTTGATCCTGATGCGGATCATCCAGGGGTTCGCCCTGGGCGGCGAATATGGCGGGGCGGCGATCTATGTGGCCGAGCACGCGCCGTCGAACGGCCGCGGCGGCGCGACCAGCTGGATCCAGACCTCGGCCGCGTTCGGTCTCTTCGCCGCCCTCATGGTGATCCAGGGCACGCGGCTGGGCGTGGGCTCCGCCGCCTTCGACGCCTGGGGCTGGCGGATCCCGTTCCTGGTCTCGGGCCTGCTGCTGATCGTCTCGATCTGGATGCGGCTGAAGCTGTCGGAGAGCCCCTCCTTCGCCAAGCTGCAGCTCGAGGGCGAGGTCAGCCACGCGCCCTACCGCGAGGCCTTCGGCCGCTGGCCCAACCTGAAGCTGGTGCTGATCGCCCTCGCGGCGATCATGTTCGCGCAGGGGGCCGTCTGGTACACGGCCTTCTTCTACGTGCAGACCTTCATGGAGCGCTTCCTGAAGGCCCCGCCGGAGACCATCAATTTCCTCATGCTGTGCGCCGTCGCCGCCAGCGCACCGCTGTACGTCTTCTTCGGCTGGCTGTCGGACAGGGTGGGCCGCAAGCCGGTGCTGCTGTTCGGCATGACCCTGATGCTGGTCGCCTATTTCCCCGGCTTCCACATGCTGGCCCGCACCCTGAACCCGGCCCTGGCCGAGGCGGAGGCCAAGACGCCGGTGACCGTGGTGGCCGACCCGGCCGACTGCTCCCTGCAGTTCGACCCGGTGGGCAAGGCCAACTTCCTGTCGTCCTGCGACATCGCCAAGTCGACCCTGGCCAATGCGGGCGTCTCCTACCGCAACGCACCCGGCGCGCCCGGCGAGGTCGCCCTGGTGCGCATCGGGGCCCAGACCATTCCGTCGACCGCGGCGAGCGGCTTGCCGGCGCCGGTGGCCAAGGCGGTGAAGGCCAGCGTCGAGGCCCGACTGAAGACCGCCCTGGCCCAGAGCGGCTATCCGCCCAAGGCCGACCCGAAGCGGATGAACCTCGCCGGCGCGCTCCTGGTGATGCTGGTGTTCGTGGTGGCCGCCACGGCGCTCTATGGCCCCATCGCCGCCTGCCTGGTGGAGCTGTTCCCCACGCGGGTGCGCTACACGGCCCTGAGCCTGCCCTACCACATCGGCACCGGCTGGGTGGGCGGCTTCGTGCCCTTCACCGCCTTCGCCATCGTCACCACCGTGGGCGACCTCTACGCGGGGCTGTGGTTCCCGTTCGTGTTCACCGCGATCTCCGTCGTCACCTGCCTGCTGCTCCTGCCCGAAACCCGGGGAAAGCCGCTGGACGCCTGAGGGACGGCCGTTTTCCAGGCCGCGAAGCGGCGCGCTCCTATTTGGTCCACGAACCACACGAACGACACGAACAGCGGCGCTAGGCCTGCCGAGGCTCCGGTGGCGGTGAGCACCCCCGTTCGTGTGGTTCGTGTGGTTCGTGGATAAATGACGGAGCCTCCGCTGGCGCGGCGGCTCAAGGAAGAACCCGGCCTACTTCGCCCCGTCCAGCTCGGCGATGGTCGCGTAGGACGGCTGGGTGGTTGCCTGGAGCTTCTTGGCCACCGCCTCGGCCTCGCGCAGGACCCGCAGGACGTTGCCGCCGGCCACCTTGGCGAGGTCCTCGTCGCTCCAGCCGCGGCGGGCCAGTTCGGCCAGCAGGGCCGGGTACTTGTCCACGCCCTCCAGGCCCACCGGCGTCTCGCCGATGCCGTCGAAGTCGGAGCCGATACCCACGCAGTCCACGCCGCAGACCTTGGCGATGTGCTCGATGTGGTCGGCGACCATGGCCAGGGTCACCGGCGGGGCCGGATGGGCCTTGTCCCAGGCCGCCAGCGCCGCCTTGGCCTTGTCCGGCTGGCCGATATAGAGGCCGCCGAACGGCGGGGCGTTGTAGCGGGCCTGTTCGGCGGAGCGGTCGGCGGCCCAGCGGTTGCGCTCGGCCGAGACATAGGTGGTGGCGAAATTGGCCATCACCACCCCGTGGTTCTGGGCCACCAGCTTCAGCACCTCGTCGGAGACGTTGCGGGCGTGGTCGTCGACGCCCTTGGCCCCGGAGTGCGAGAAGATCACCGGCGCCTGGGTCACCGCCAGGGCGTCGCGCATGGTCTTCTCGGACACGTGGCTCAGGTCCACCAGCATGCCCAGCCGGTTCATCTCGCCCACCACCGCCTTGCCGAACGGGGTCAGGCCATTGTGCTCGGGATTGGCGGTGGCGCTGTCGGCCCAGTGGTTGTTGATGGCGTGGCTCAGGGTCATGTAGCGCGCGCCGGACGCGTAGACCTGGCGCAGGGTGGGCAGGCTGTCGTCGATCTGGTGGCCGCCCTCGACGCCGATCAGCGAGGCGATCCGGCCGGCCTTGTGGATGCGGACCACGTCGTCGGCGGAATAGGCCATCTCGAAGACATCGGGGTAGCGAGCCGCCAGCCCCTTGACGATGTCGATCTGCTCCAGGGTCAGCTTCACGGCCGCCGGACCGGTGATGTTGGGCGGGATGAACACCGACCAGAACTGGCCGCCGAGATGGCCGGCCTTCAGGCGCGGGATGTCGGTCATCAGGCCGGGCGCGTCCGGCTGGTCCTTGGGCGGCGCCAGGTGCGAGGTGTCGGCGCGCAGGTCCAGCTTGTCGACCTGGCCGCCCGCCCGGGCGCGGATCTCCCAGGCCAGGTCGTTGTGGCCGTCGATCAGCGGGGTCTTCTGCAGCACCTTATCCACCCGCGCGGCGATCTTCGGGTCCACGGCCTGAGATTGGGCCTGGGATTGGGTTTGAGCTTGGGCCAGGGCGGGCAGGGCGGCGCCCGCGAGCAGCCACGCCGCCGCAGCGGCCATCTTCGTGCGCATGGTCATCTCCCCGACTCGGCGTCCAGCCGCCACCCTCTGAGTCAACGGACGCCGGCGCAAGGACCGCCACTCAGCTGGCGATCGGCAGCACCTCTGTGCTCACGCCGGCGGCGTCCAGGGCCGCCTGTTCGGTGCGCCACGACGAGCCGGTGATCAGTCGGGCCACGTGCAGGCCCTCGGCCGCTAGGTCCACCAGCTCGGCCACCGACACGCCCTCCAGCCGCTCCGCGTCTCGCCGGGCCAGGGCCAGCACGTCGGCGTGCGCCTCGGGATCGCAGGCCAGGACGTCGGCCGCCGCCAGCGCCCGGGCGGCGCGCAGCGTCAGGAGATCAGCCGGACCGCGCGCGTCCACATAAAGGACCCGGCCCGCCAGTTGCGGCGTGTCGAACAGCGCCGCGCGCAGCCGCTCGCGGGCGCCCTCCATGTCACCCGCCACCGCCGCTTCGGCCGCGGGGCCGTTCAGGGCCGCGCGCAGGAACCGGCGGCGGGCGTGGGCGTCGGGCAGGGCGCCGCGCACCTCGTCCTGCATCAGGCGGAAGAGGGCGGCGATCCGGCCCGTGCCCTCCGGCACCCGGGCCTCGATGTCGTGGCGCAGCATGGTGGCCAGCATGGGCGAGGCGCCGCCCGTGCCGATGGCCGCCACCACCTCGCCACGGTCGATCACCGCCGGGGTGGTGAAGTCGCAGAGCGCCGGGCGGTCGACGGCGTTGACCGGCACGCCGGCCGCGCGCGCCGCCTCCGCCGCGGCCCGGGCCCAGCCATCGTCCTCCGCGGCCACGAACGCCAGGCTCGCGCCCGCATAGGCGCGCGGATCCAGGGCCTCCGCCCCGGTCAGCCGTACGATCGTCGCCGGCGAGCCCTCGAACAGGCGCGCCTTGGCCTCGGCCGCCTCGCCCTCGCCCGCGATGACCACCGTGCGGCCGGCCAGCGGGAAGAAGGCGGGGAAGGCGTCCATTATTTCAGGGTCTTGAGGTAGGCGATGATCGCGGCGCGATTCTCGTCGGACGGCACCGAGATCATCATCTTGGTCCCGGGCGCGAAGGCCGACGGCGCCTTGAGGAACGCATCCAGGTTGGCGTCGGTCCAGGTCCCGCCCTTGGCCTTCAGGGCCGGCGAATAGGCGAAGCCTTCCTTGCTGGCGATCGGTGCGCCGGCGACCCCGGCCAGGCTGGGCGCCATGGGCGTGCCGCCGTGGCACATCTTGCATTGCAGGTTGAAGAGCTGTCCGCCGTCGGCCGCCAGCGCAGGGGCGGCGGTCAGGGCGAGGGCGGCGGAAACGGCGAGGGTGCGAAGCATGCGAACTCCGGGAACGGGGGATCAGGATTCGTAGCCAAGGCAGGAATTAGCCCGCGGCGGGGGCCTTGGCCACGCCACGATTTACGCGGTGGTCTGAACGACGTTAGGATTGCGCGCCAAATCAGCGTTCGGGAGGACTCCATGGCGACGACGGTGGACGTGAACGGACGCAGCTATAACGTCAGTTCACCGCCCGACACGCCGCTGTTGTGGGTGCTGCGCGATGAACTGGGCCTGACCGGCACGAAGTACGGCTGCGGCATCGCCCAGTGCGGCGCCTGCACGGTGCTGGCCGACGGCAATCCGATCCGCTCGTGCCAGATGCCCGTCTCGGCCCTTGGCGCGGCCAAGATCACCACGATCGAGGGCCTGGGCGGCGCGACCCCGCTGCAGCAGGCCTGGGTGAAGCTGGACGTGCCCCAGTGCGGCTACTGCCAGTCGGGCCAGATCATGAGCGCCACCGCGCTCCTGGCCCAGAACGCCAAGCCGGACGATGCGGCGATCACCGAGGCCATGGACGGCAACATCTGCCGCTGCGGCGCCTACCAGCGGATCCGCGCCGCCATCAAGGAGGCCGCGGGCATGCCGTCGGTGGCCGTGCCGTCGCCCGCGCTCGCCGCGCCGGCCCCCAAGGCCTGAGCGAGGATCCTGCGATGAACAAGCCGCTGAACGACATCGTCCGCGCCGCCTCGCGCCGCGAGGTGCTGGCCGTGGGCGCCACCCTGGCCGGCTCGTCCCTGCTGGTCGGCTGCTCGCTGCCCACCATCCTCTCCGCGGGCTCGCCGGTGAAGCCCGGCGCCTTCGGGGCCTTCCTGAAGTTCGATCCCGACGGGTCGGTGACCGTGCTCTCCAAGCACATCGAGTTCGGCCAGGGCAACCACGCGGGCCTGGCGGCCATCGCCGCTGAGGAGCTGGACGCCGACTGGGACAAGGTGAAGGTCGAGCAGGCCCCGGCCAACGCCAAGCTCTACGGCAACTACCTGATGGGTGGGCTGCAGGGCACCGGCGGATCGTCCGCCATCGCCAACAGCTGGAAGCAGCTGCGCACGGCCGGCGCGGCGGCGCGCGCGATGTTCGTCCAGGCGGCGGCGACCAAGTGGGGCGTGGCGGCGGGCGAGGTCACGGTGGCCAATGGCGTGGTGGCGCACAAATCCGGCAAGCAGGCCGGCTTCGGCGAGCTCCTGGCCGACGCGGCCAAGGTCAAGCCGCCCCAGGCGCCGACGCTGAAGGACCCCAACAGCTTCACCCTGATCGGCACCCCGCGGGTGAAGCGCAAGGACTCCGGCCTGAAGGCCACCGGGAAGGCGCGCTACACCCAGGACGTCCACCTGCCGGACATGCTGACCGCCATGGTCGCCCACTCGCCCCGCTTCGGCGGCAAGGTGAAGTCGTTCGACGACAGCGCCGCGCGCAAGGTCCCCGGGTACGTCGCCACCTACCAGATCCCCACCGGTGTCGCGGTGGTCGCAACCTCCACCTACGCCGCCCGCCAGGCCCGCGACGCGCTGAAGGTCGACTGGGACGACAGCAAGGCCGAGAAGCGCGGCTCGGCGGAGATCCTGCAGGTGTTCAAGGACTACGCCTCGGGCAAGACCGTCGCGCCCAGCGGCAAGGACGGCTGGCAGCCGTTCAGCAGCCACGGCGACGCGGCCAAGGCCGCCGGCGGGACCGCCGCCGTCGAGGTGGCCTACGACTTCCCCTACCTCGCCCACGCCTCCATGGAGCCGATGAACTGCGTGGCGATGGTGGGCAAGGGCCCCGCCCGGCTGATGTACGGCGCCCAGGTGCCGACCCTGGACCAGGTGAACTGCGCCGGCGTGGTCGGGGCCCTGCCCGGCTCGGTGGAGATCGAGACCCTGGCCACCGGCGGCTCGTTCGGCCGCAGGGCCAACTTCCAGTCCGACTACGTCGTCGAGTGCGTCCACATCGCCAAGAAGGTGGGTGGCGGACGCCCGGTGAAGCTGGTGTGGACCCGCGAGGACGACATGCGCGGCGGCCACTACCGGCCGATGGTCCACCACACGGTGCGGGTGACCGTCGACAAGGACGGCTATCCCGCCACCTGGCGCCACCGGATCGTCACCCAGTCGATCATGAAGGGCGCGCCCCCCGGGTCGCCGGGCGGGAAGGGCCTGGACACCACCGCGGTGGAGGGGGCCATGGGCTCGCCCTACCTCAAGGCGACGCCGGTGGTGGACGCCCAGGCGCTGACGCCTGACGTCGGTGTCACGGTCCTGTGGTGGCGCTCGGTGGGCGCGACCCACACCGCCTATGTGATGGAGCACACCATCGAGCAGCTGGCGCGCAAGGCAGGCAAGGATTCCGTCGAGTACCGCCGGGCGCTCTACACCAAGGCCGGCGCCAATCGGCACCTGGCCGCGCTGAACCTGGCGGCGGACAAGGCCGGCTGGACCACGCCCGCGCCCACCGGCTGGACCCGGGGCGTCGCGGTGCACGAGAGCTTCGGCTCGGTGGTGGCCCAGGTCGCCGAGGTCAAGCTCGAGAACGGCCAGCCCAAGGTGGGCCGCGTGGTCACCGCCATCGATTGCGGCACCGCCGTCGCGCCCGACCAGGTGGCGGCGCAGATGGAGGGCGGCACCTGCTACGGCCTCTCGGCGGCCCTCTTCGGCGCCATCACCCTGACCAAGGGCGTGGTCGACCAGGCCAACTTCGACGCCTACCGGGTGCTGCGCAATTCCGAAGCCCCCACGGTGGAGACCTATATCGTCCCCTCCACCAACAAGCCCTCGGGCGTGGGAGAGCCGGGCACCCCGGTGATCGGGCCGGCGGTGGCCAATGCGCTGCTCGCCATCACCGGCCAGCCGACGCTGAGCCAGCCGTTCGTCAAGACCTAGCCGTCGGCGATCTCGATCCAGACGGCGCCGTGGTCGCTGGCGTGCGGGCGGCCGCGGTGCTCGCGGTCGACGCCGGCGTCGCGCAGCCGTGGAGCCAGGCTGGGGCTCAGCAGCAGGTGGTCGATCCGCAGGCCCGCGTCGCGCTGGTAGGCGTTCCGCAGGTACTTCCAGAAGGTGTAGACGCGCTGGTCCGGATAGCGCGTGCGCAGGGCGTCGACCCAGCCGTCGTCCAGCATCTGCGCATAGGCCTCGCGCACCCGCGGGTGGAACAGGGCGTCGTCGCGCCAGCGCTCGGGCACATAGACGTCCAGGTCCGTGGGGATGATGTTGAAGTCTCCCGCCAGCACCACGGGCTGGCCGGTGGCCAGCAGCGCCTGGCCGTGGCGGCGCAGGCGCTCCAGCCAGTTCAGCTTGAACCCGAACTTCGGCCCCGGTTGCGGATTGCCGTTGGGGGCATAGAGGCTGGCCACGATCACCCCGCCGACGGCGGCCTCGATGTAGCGGCTCTGGACGTCCTGCGGATCCCCGGCCAGGCCCCGGCGGGTCTCGATGGGCTCGCAGCCACGCGCCAGGATGGCCACGCCGTTCCAGCTCTTCTGCCCGTGCCAGATGGCTCCATAGCCCGCCTCGCGGATCGGTCCCTCCGGGAACCGCTCGGCCGGCGCCTTCAGCTCCTGCAGGCAGGCGACGTCCGGCCGGGTGTCACCCAGCCACTCCAGGAGGTTGGCCAGCCGCCCGTTGACGCCATTCACATTGTAGGTCGCGATCCGCATGGCCCAGGCAATCGCCGAGCCGGGGCGCCCGTTCCACCCGACGCATGCTAACGGCTGGCCTATGACCTTCGACCTGATGCGGCTGATCGCGGCGCTGCTCGTGGTGGTGAGCCACACCTTCCCCCTGAGCGGCCAGCCCGCGCTGGAGATCATGGGCGTCGAGGACTTCGGCGCGCTGGGCGTCTCGATCTTCTTCGTGATCTCCGGCTACCTGGTCACCGCCAGCTACCAGCGCAACCCCAGGACCTACATCCTCAAGCGCCTCCTGCGGATCGAGCCGGCGCTGATCGCCTCCCTCGTCCTGACCGTGCTGGTGCTGAGCCGGGTCACCACCGCGACGCCGGCGGAATACTGGCCCGCGGCGGGCATGTACGTGCTGCGCAACGCCGCGCTCTATCCGGCCACCTACTACCTGCCCGGCGTGTTCCAGAGCGTGCCGGTGGCGGGGGTGGTGAACGGGGTCCTGTGGACCCTGCGGCTGGAGTTCAGCTTCTATCTGCTGCTCCTCCTGGTGGGCGCACGGCGCTCCTTCGTGATGTTCATCCTGCTGATCTGCGCGATCCTCTGGGCCTCGCTGCACGACGCCGCGCCGCACTGGGCGGCAGACAAGCTGACCCGGATCGTGTTCCTCACCGCCCGCAACGGGTTCCTGTTCTTCGCCGGCGCGGCCCTGCAGCTCGTAGGCAAGCGCGTGCCCCTGTGGCTGGGGATCGCCTCGGCCCTGGTGTTCCCCTTCGCCGGCGTGACGGTGCTGCCGACCGCGGTGCTGGGCCTGTCGCGGCCGGGCAAGCTGCCGGCCGACCTCAGCTACGGCATCTACATCTACGCCTTCCCGGTGCAGCAGCTGCTGGCCCAGGCGGGAAAGCTCAACATCCTGACCGCCGTGCTCGCCGTGGTTCCCTTCGCCGTCGCCAGCTGGTTCCTGATCGAGCGGCCGGCGCAGCGGCTCAAGCCCGGACCGCCGCCGGCCTGGTGAAGCGTCCCGGCGGCTGCGCCTAAAATCGGGTTCCCAGTGAACCGATCACGCTCTCGTGCGCTCATTCCCCAACATTTGAGGAGGATGACCCCATGCGCATCACTGTCGTCGCCGTCGCCGCTCTTGGCGCCCTGAGCCTGGCCGCCTGCAGCAAGCAGGACAAGGCCGCGGACGCCCAGGCCGACGCGACCAAGGCCCAGGCCAACGCCCAGGCCACCCAGATCGAGAACCAGGCCGACGCCACCAAGGCGGCCGGCGAGGCCCAGGCCCAGAAGCTGGACCAGCAGGCCGACGCGACCAAGGACCAGGCCAAGGCCGACGCCAAGGCCATGGACAAGCAGGCCGACGCTGCCAAGGCGGCCGGCGACGCCAAGGCCGACGCGGTCAAGAAGCCATAGAGCCGCCGCGGCCGGGTTGACGCCCGGAGGAGAGGAAGGCCCCGCGAGCCCGCCCGCTCGCGGGGCCTTTGCTTGTCCGCCCGCCTTCCCATCGCCGTGACCGGGCGCTACACCCGCGGCATGGGGTTCGAAGGTCGGGTATGAGCGCCGCGCAGCCTGCGGACGCTGTGGCGGCAGAGGTCGCGGCAGAGGCCGGCAAGGTGCGCGCCAGCGGCGTGCTGGGCCGCTCCGAGGGCCTGGCCCGCCTGCTCGACTACCTGGCGCAGGCGCCGCGCCAGGGGCGGCCCCTGCGCGAAGCCGACGTGGCCCAGGACGTCTTCGGCCGCACCCTGGAGCTGTCCGGCGACGCCTCGGTGCGGGTCTATGTGCACCGCCTGCGCAAGAAGCTGGAGGCGTTCTACGCCGGGCCGGGCGCGGCCGAGCCGCGCCGCCTGGTGATCCCGATCGGGGAATACCGCCTGGACCTCGTGGAGGTGGCGCAGGCGGCCCCGCCGCCGCGGCGAAGGCCCGTCTGGCTGTGGTCGGCGATCGCGGCCGCGGCCCTGCTGCTCGCGCTGAACCTCGCCGGCTGGTGGCTGGTCGCGGCGCGTACGGGGCCGGCGCGCGACCTGGCGCGCGTCGCCGCTTCGCCGCTCTGGGCCGGCCTGGGGCGCGAGCGCCCGGTGCTGGTGGTGATCGGCGACTACTACATCTTCGGCGACACCGGCGGCGGCTCCGAGCCCCAGCGCATGATCCGCGCCTTCGAGATCAATTCGCCCGCCGACCTCGACGCCTGGCTGATGGACAATCCGCAGTTCCAGGGCCGCTACATCGACCTCGACACCTACTACACGCCCGTCGGCGCCACCCTGGCGCTGCGCGAGATCATGCCCCTGGTGCGCCAGGCGGCGGGCCGGCCCGAGCGGGTGCGGGTGATCACCGCCTCGCAGCTGACGCCCGAGATGATGAAGGCCAACGACATCGTCTATGTGGGCTACCTCTCGGCCCTGCGGCTCTTGCAGCAGCCGGTGTTCCAGCGCTCGCGCTTCTCCATCGGCGCCACCTACGACGAGCTGGTCGACCGGCGCACCGGCCGCAGCTACGTGAGCGGCGCGGGCCTGGCGCCCGGCGGGGCCCTGAACCGTGACTACGGCTACCTGGCGGCCTTCCGCGGCCCGGCCGGCAACCGCTTCGTCATCCTCGCCGGCGCCCGCGACATCGGGGTGATGCAGACTGCCGAGATCGCTGCCGACCGCGGCGCCCTGGCGGCGCT
The DNA here is from genome assembly GCA_019510435.1 of Caulobacterales bacterium. Taxonomy (GTDB): domain Bacteria; phylum Pseudomonadota; class Alphaproteobacteria; order Caulobacterales; family Caulobacteraceae; genus Phenylobacterium. Next base: position 119,050 of record JAEKKJ010000010.1, read on the forward strand.
GAACCCCCAATCGGGCCGCGCGCTCGAGGCGCTGTACGAGGTGGACGGCGTCGGCCGCACCAATGTGGGCGCGCGGGTGGTCGCCGCCAGCCGCTGAGCGCCCCGCCTGAACCTCCGGGCGGCTGCGCCGTTTAGGTCCCTCGACGCCCCCGAGGAGACCCGCATGCGCCGAGCCCTGCGCCTGACGCCCGCCGCCTACGCCCTGTTCCTGGGCCTGAACGCCGCCGCGGCCGATACACCGAAGGACGCGCCCGCGAAGGACGTCCCCAAGAGCCTGGCGTCCGCCTTCGGCAATACGGTCAAGGCCACCTACCCGGACGGCCGCTTCCAGCGCTACTGGTTCCAGCCCGACGGCAGCTGGCGCGCCATCGGCCGGCGCGGCCACTCCTCCTCAGGCCACTGGACCGCCCACGGCGACGAGGTGTGCCTGAAGCAGTCCAAGCCGATCCCCTCGCCCATGAAGTACTGCACCACCTTCCCGGCCTCGGCGCGGGTCGGCTCGTCCTGGCCGGCCAAGGACATGGGCGGCGGCGCGATCACCCTCAGCGTGGTGAAGGGCAAGGTTTAGGGCGGTCAGGCTCTGTTCAGGCGTCCGATGCGCAGTATCTTGCGTAGACCCATGCTGAGACCGATGCGCATTCTCACCCCGTCCTCGATTGCCCCGTTGGCCGCGCCCGCCCTGGCGCTCGCATTGGCGTTCGCCGCCCAGCCGTCGCAGGCCGCCACCGCGCCGCCCACCGCCTCCACCGCGCCGGGCGAGCCGCGGGGCCTGGCCGCCGCCTTCGGCAACACCATCAAGGCCTTCTACACCGATGGCCGCTTCCAGCGCCTGTGGCTGAAGCCGGACGGCAGCTGGGAGGCCATTGGCCGCCGCGGCAAGTGGTCGGCCGGGCACTGGACGCAGAAGGGCGCCGACAAGGTCTGCCTGAAGCAGTCCAAGCCCTTCGCCTTCCCATTCGGCTACTGCACCGATTTCCCCGCCGACGGCCACGTGGGCGCGGTCTGGACCTCGCGCAGCATGGAAGGCGACCCCATCCAGGTGACGGTCGTGAAGGGCATCGAGAAGCCCCAAGGCGAGAGACCCCAAGGGGAGAAGCCCTAGAGCGCCGAGGCCTCGCCGCTCCGGTCGCGCGCCCATTGGGCCGCCACCGCGCGGGTCACGGCCTGCATGAAAGCCAGCCGCTCGGGCACGGGCCTGCGGGTGTGGCGCATCATCACCGCCACCGCATAGGTGTGGCCGTCCGGCGCCGTCAGCAGGCCCACGTCGTTGATGCCGTTGGAATAGCCTTCGAAGTCCTGCCCAGTGCCGGTCTTGTGGGCGATGGACCAGCCGGCGGGCAGGCCGCCCTTCAGCCGCTGGGGCCCGGTGCGCGCGGCGTGCATCAGCGCCAGGATCTTCTGGGTGGAGTCAGGGGAGAGCAGCTCGCCGCGCGACAGGGCCGCCAGCGCCGTGGTGATCCCCGCCGGCGAGGAGCCGTCCAGGGGCTCGGCCAGATAGGCCGCCATGGCCGCCTCGCGCTCAGCCTTCGGCAGCTGTTCGCGGGCCGCCTGGAAGTTCCAGCCGATCCCGTACTCCGGCCGCCAGGCGAGGCCTGCGGTCCGGGCCTGCAGGTCCCGCTCATAGGCGCCCACCTTGACGCCGGTCAGGCCCATGTCGGCCAGCGCTGCGGCGACGCCGCCGGGGCCGCCCATCTCGCGCATCAGCCGGTCGTTGGCGGCGTTGTCGCTCTCCACCAGCGCCCGGCGCAGCAGGTCGGAGAGGTGGGTCTGATAGCCGTCGCCGCGGATGTTGTAGGCCACCGGCTGGAAGAACACCGAGCGGTCGGCGTCGGTGAGGGTGACGGGCGCGTCCCAGGCCAGGCGGCGCTGGTCGATGGCCTTCATCACCGTGATCGCCACCCAGAGCTTGGAGACGCTCTGCTGCGGATAGGGCCGGTCCTTGTCGACGCCGGCCGTCCAGCCTGTGGTGACATCGGTCACCGCCACGCCCAGCGGCTCGCGGAAATCCGCGGCGATGGCGTCCAGGTCGTCCTGCAGGGCCTGGGGCGCGGGCAGGGTTTTCTTCGGGCCTATGGCCAGGCGTGTGGCGCCGAGCGGTCGCGACGCCAGGCGCACCGCATGGTCGGCCGAGACCAGCCCGCCGCCCGCCGCCGCCACGCCCACCAGGACCAGCAGCGCCAGGCCAAAGGGGCCCTTCAGGTGACGCAGGACCTTCGCCATGACGCTAGAACGGCTGAACTGTGACATGGCTCAACGGAACTTTGGGCTCAACGGAACTATGGGCTCAACTATGACTGTGGGCGCCCTCGCCTTCGGCGCGTACTTCGACCGTCACATGGGATAGCCCCGCCAGTCCAGCCAGCCGGGCGCGGTAGGCCGCAGCAGGGCGCGGATCGGCGGCGGCGATCACCGCGATCACCGCATGGTGCCCGGGCCCCAGGCGCCAGAGGTGCAGGTCCAGCACCCGGTCGCCCTCCCCCGCCAGCCGGCGGCGCACCTCGGCGGTGAGCTCCGCCGACGGATTGATGTCGAGCAGGGCCGCACCCGCGCGATGCAGCAGGGTCCAGGCGAACTGGCCCACCAGGCCCGCCGCCAGCAGCCCGGCCAGGGGGTCGGCGAACGACCAGCCCAGCTGGCGGCCGGCCAGCAGGGCGGCCAGGGCGAAGACGCCGACGATGGCGTCGGCCGACAGGTGCAGGTGGGCCGCGGAGAGGTTGAGGTCGCCGTGCGGGTCGTGCCGGCGCGCATGGTCGCCGCTGGGCCGCAGCAGCCAGACGCAGATGAGGTTCACCACCAGGCCGCCGCCGGCGATGGGCAGGGCCGCGCCATAGTCGACCGTTTCCGGGTTGAGCAGGCGCGTGACGCTCTCCACGGCGATCAGCACCGCCGTGACACCCAGCACCACGGCGTTAGCGAAGCCGGCGAGGTAGCCCAGCTTGCCGGTCCCGAAGCTGAAGGCCGGATTGTCCGCATGGCGGCGCGCCAGGGCGTAGGCCGCCGAGGCGACGAGCAGGGCGGCCACGTGGGCGGCCATGTGCAGCCCGCTGGCCATCACCGCCAGCGAGTGGGTGGCCGCACCGCCGGCCACCAGCACCCCGAAGGTCGCCGCGCAGATGCCGGTGACGATCCAGGTGCGCCGTTCGTTGCGCGCATGGTCCGCGCCCAGGTAGGTGCGGTTCTCGCGGAACGCGTCCAGCGTCTCCGGCGGGTCCGGCCGTTTCATCGCGGCAGTGGCGGTCAAAAGGCGGGCTCCGGCGGGCGTGGTGTTATTCTGTAACATCAATTGGACCCGTTGCCAGCCGCCAAGGGATGCGATTTCGTGCCGGCCGCTTTGCAGAGAGGCGGCATGCGACGAAACCTGAGCTTCACCTTGAACGGCGCGCCCGCCTCTGCGGAGGTGGAGGGCGAGGCCACCTTGCTCACGGTGCTGCGCGCGGACCTGGGCGTCTTCGGCGCCCGCTTCGGCTGCGGCCTGGGCCAGTGCGGCGCCTGCGCGGTGCTGGTGGACGGCCGGGTCGAGGCGGCCTGCACGCTCAGCGCCGCCAGCGTTGAGGGCCGCGCGGTGACCACCGTCGAGGGCCTGGGCACGCCGGAGCAGCCGCATCCGCTGCAGGCCGCCTTCCTGGAGCTGCAGGCCGGCCAGTGCGGCTATTGCCTCTCCGGCATCCTGGTCGGCGCCAAGGCGCTACTGGACGCCAACCCGGCCCCCAGCCGGACCGAGATCGCCCAGGCGCTGGACTGGCACCTCTGCCGCTGCGGCGTGCACAATCGCATCCTGGACGCCGTGGCCCTGGCCGCCCGGCGCATGCGCGAGGCCGCGGCATGATCCCCGCCAACCTGCAGGCCAACCCGCGGCTGGACCGCTGGGTCGGGTTCGAGACCGAGGGCCGCGTGCGCGTGGCGTTCGGCAAGACCGAGAATGGCCAGGGCGTGCAGACGGCCCTGGCCCAGATGGCGGCCGGTGAGCTGGGCGTGGCGTTCTCGCGCCTGGACATCGCCGAGCCGGCCACCGAGCTCGTGCCGGACGAGGGCACCACCTTCGGCTCGATCTCCATCGAGACCTCCGGCGCGGCGATCCGCGCCGCCTGCGCCGAGGTGCGGGCCCTGGTGCTCGCGGCGGCGGCGGCGAAGCTGGGCTGCGCTGTCGGCGAGCTCGACGTCCTCGACGGCGCCGTGGTGCGGGCCGGGACCCCGACCGGCGAGACCTACTGGACCCTGGCGGGGGCCGTGGATCTGACGCGCGCGCCCACTGGCGAAGCGCCGCTGCGGGGCGCCGCGGCGCTGGCGGTGGTCGGCGACAGCGAGCCGCGGGTGGACCTGCCGCCGAAGCTGTTCGGCGCCGCCTTCCTGCACGACCTGGTCCTGCCGGGCATGGTCCATGCGCGGGTGCTCCGCCAGCCCGGCCGCCAGGCGCGCCTCCTCGGCCTCGACGAGGCCGCGATACGGTCGGCGGCCGGCGAAGAGGTCGACATCGTGGTCGACGGGGCCTTCGCTGCGGTTCTGTGCGGGCGGGAAGCCGACGCCGAGCGCGCCATCGCCGCGGCCGCGGCCTCCGCGCGATGGGAAAACGCCCCCGACGTCGCGCCCGGCCTCTCGGAAGCCCAGACCCTCAAGACCCTGCCCAGCGAGGTGTTCACGGCGGGGGCGGCCGAACCGGAGCCTTCGAACCGCCGCCGGCACCAGGCAAGTTACGGCAAGCCCTACCTGGCCCACGGCTCCATGGGACCCTCCTGCGGGGTCGCGCTCTTCGAGGCGGGCCGGCTGACCGTTTGGACCCACAACCAGGCGCTCTACCCGCTGCGCCGGACGATCGCGCGCGTGCTGGGCCTGGACCCGGACGCCATCGAGGTGCGGCACGTCCAGGGGCCTGGCTGCTACGGCCACAACGGCGCTGACGACGCGGCCGTGGATGCCGCCACCCTCGCCGTGCGCCGGCCCGGCCGGCCGGTGCGGGTGCAATGGCGGCGCGAGGACGAGTTCGCCTGGGCGCCCGTGGGCACGGCGATGGCCTTCGACATCGCCGGCGAGCTCGACCCCTCCGGCCGCCTCGTCGACTACACCGCCGAGGTCTGGACCGGGCCGCAGACCAGCCGCGGCCACACCCTGGCCGAGGCCGCCCTGCCCGGCGACATTCCACCGGCCCCGCCCCTGTTCCCGCCGCCGCCGCCCGGCGCGCCGCGCTTCTCGGCGGGTCTGTTCAACGCCCTTCCCACCTACGACATCGCCGCCACGCGCACGGTGGAGCACGTGATCGCCGAGCCGCCGGTCCGCACCTCGTCGCTGCGCGGCGTCGGCGGCCCGCCGAACATCTTCGCCAGCGAGGGCTTCGTGGACGAACTGGCCGAGATCGCCGGCCAGGACCCGCTGGCCTATCGCCTGGCCATGCTGTCCGACCCCCGCGGGCGCGCCGTGCTGGAGCGGGTGGGCCAGATGAGCGACTGGCCCCGGCGCTGGGAGACCGGGACCGGCCGCGGCCTGGGGATCTCCTACGACCGCCATCGCAGCCACGGCGCCCGTTGCGCGGTAGCCGCAGAGGTGGACGTCGACGCGCAGGTGCGGCTGGTGAAGCTGTGGTGCGCGGTGGACGGTGGCCTGATCGTCAATCCCGATGGCGCGAAGAACCAGCTGGAGGGCGGCGTGGTCATGGCCGCCAGCTGGACCCTGAAGGAGCAGGTGAAGCTGGGCGGGCCTGGGATCGCCTCCACCACCTGGGACGACTACCCCATCCTGCGCTTCAGCGAGGTCCCGCCGATCGAGGTGGAACTGCTGAACGCGCGCGAGGCGCCCGCCTACGGCCTGGGCGAGATCAGCCAGGGCGGGACCATGGCCGCCATCGCCAACGCTGTCGCCCACGCCCTGGGCGCGCGCATCCGCGAACTGCCCCTCACCCGCGACAAGATCGCCGCGGCGCTGTTGGCGGGGTGAGCCGGACGCACTAGATGGTTGCCATGAGCGAGACCGCCACCCAGACCTCCGCGCCTTCCGCCCAGCCGGGCGCCGCCGGCAAGATCCCCGTGACCGTGCTGACCGGCTACCTCGGCGCCGGCAAGACCACCCTCCTGAACCGCATCCTCTCGGAGGACCACGGCAAGCGCTACGCCGTGATCGTCAACGAGTTCGGGGAGGTCGGCATCGACAATGACCTGATCGTCGGCGCCGACGAAGAGGTCTTCGAGATGAACAACGGCTGCGTCTGCTGCACGGTGCGCGGCGACCTGATCCGGGTGCTCTCGGGCCTGATGAAGCGCAAGGGCAAGTTCGACGGGATCATCGTGGAGACCACGGGCCTGGCGGATCCCGCGCCGGTGGCCCAGACCTTCTTCGTCGACGACGACGTGCGCGCCCGCACCGAGCTGGACAGCGTGACCACCGTGGTCGACGCCAAGCACCTGCCGCTGCGCCTGAAGGACTCCCGCGAGGCGGCCGAGCAGATCGCCTTCGCCGACCAGATCATCCTGAACAAGACCGACCTGGTGTCGGAGGCCGAGCTGGCCGAGGTGGAGCGGGCCATCCGCACCCTCAACCCCATCGCCCCGATCCGCCGCGCCCAGCGCTCGAATGTGCCGCTGGATACGATCCTGGGCCGCCACGCGTTCGACCTGGCGCGGGTCACCGAGCTGCAGCCGGAGTTCCTCAACCCGGCCCATGGCGAGGCGGGGCATGTGCACGACGAGCACTGTGGGCATGATCACGATCACGACCACGGGCATGACCATGCGCATGACCATGATCACCACGATCACGGCCACGCCCACATCCACGACCACGTGGCCGAGAGCGGCATCTCCTCGATCTCGCTGACGGCCCGCACGCCGATCGACGGCAATCGCGTCACCGCCTGGCTCAACAATGTGCTGCAGACCCAGGGCGTCGACATCCTGCGCGCCAAGGGCATCCTCGACGTCAAGGGCGAGGACCGGAAGCTGGTGTTCCAGGCGGTGCACATGATCCTGGAAGGCGACTTCCAGGGCCCGTGGACGGCGGCCGACCAGCGCTACTCCCGCCTGGTCTTCATCGGCCGCAACCTCGACGAGGCGGGCCTGCGGGCGGGGTTCGAGAGCTGCATCGCGGGGTAGGGGCGTATCTTACCTCCCCCGCGAAGCGGCGGGAGGGGGACCGCCCGCCGAAGCCGGCGCCAGCCGGCTGAAGAGCGGGGGGTGGAGGGGGCGAGCCCCATCCACTGAGCGCACGATAGCCAAGTCGATTCGCGGAGCCTGAGGCTTGCCCCCTCCACCAGCCGCTCTTCCCCCGGCCCCAGGCCGGGGTCGGCGACTGGTCCCCCTCCCCCGCTTCGCAGGGGAGGTAGGGTTGCTCAGGCGGCCAGCGGGGTCCGGGAGACGAGTTGTCGGAGGCGGCTGGTGGCCACGATCTCAGGCTTCAGGATGCCGCACCATTCGAAGGTGCGCCCGCCGCGCCATTCCAGGACCAGCCGGCGGCCCTCCACCCGGAACCGCCCGCGGTGGGTCGACAGGCCCACCATGACTTCAATCGACTGCCACATCGTTCGCGCCTCGCGCTGGTATTCGGGGTCGTTCTGATCCCGTCTTCCCCGCAAGGCTAAGGCCGGCAGGGTTGCCCGCCGATTAATGATGAAGCGCCGCGTAAGGTAAGCCGCCCGGTAACCAGACCAGGCAGCTTTGGCGGCTACAGCTCCTCGCTGACCAGGGCCACCTTGTCGAAGCCGTTCACATGCAGGGTGTTCATCACCGCCATCAGCTCGCCGTAGCGCACCCCCTTGTCGGCCCGAAGGTAGAGCCGCTGCTCGGTGGGATGCTGGCCCAGGGCGGCCGAGGCGGCGGCGACCAGTTGCGGCAGGGTGGTCTGGCGGTCGCCGACGAACAGGCGGCCGTCGAGGGTCAGGCTGACCACCACCGGCGGCAGGGCGCGGTCGGGCGAGGCCTGGGCCTTGGGCAGGTCGACCTTCACCGAGACCGTGGCGGTGGGCAGGGCCACCATGAAGATGATCAGCAGCACCAGCATCACGTCGACGAAGGGCGTGACGTTGATCTCGGCGTTCTGCCCCAGGCTCCAGGGTGAGGAACGGGCATTGAGCGCGGCGGCCATTGGCGCCTCCCAGTTGAGCTACAACTGTAAGATATTACGCTCGTGCAATACTGCAAGACCCTTCTTCGGTGGCATTGCGGACAGCAAAAGGCCCGCCGGAGCTTCCCCCGGCGGGCCTCTGCAGAACGGTTCGAAGCGCCTAGAGCTCTTCGTTGATCAGGGCGACCTGGTAGAAGCCGTTGCCCTGCAGGGTGTTCATCACGCTCATGAAGTCCCCGTACAGCACGTCGCGGTCGGCGCGGATGTAGACGCGCTGTTCGGTCGGGGGCGTGGTCGGGTCGTCGTGGGTGAGCTGGGTGGCGAGGTCGGCGGTCAGGCGCTCGAGCGAGGTGGGATGCTCGCCGATGAAGACCGCGCCGCCACGCTGCACGTTGATCAGCGTGGGCTCCTTCACCTTGGTGCCGGGGGGCGGCGGAATCGCGGGCGGCAGGTCGAGCTTGATCGACACCGTCGCGGCCGGAATCGAGACCATGAAGATGATCAGGAGCACGAGCATCACGTCCACGAAGGGCGTGACGTTCATGTCCGCGTTCTGGCCAAGGTCGAACTTACCGCCGCCCTTGCCGCCGACTTTCGCCGCCATTCCTACGTATTCCTTCCCAGAGGCGCTTAGGACCGCGCCCGTCGGGCCGACCATTGGCAAGCCGATTTGGGCTTGTAAAGGGCAAAGCACTCGAACGGCGTTCGCCCGCGACAAACGCCGCACGCTTGCCCCGCGCGGGGCAGAGGCCGTAGGGAACCGGCCATGAGCTTCAGTTTCGACGCCTTTGTGACGGCCGCCCTGTTCGATCGCGGCGGCCGGGCCGGATTCGCCCTGGGCGACGGCACGGTGCGTTTCGAGGGCGGCGAGGTGGTGGAGGCCCACGACGGCGCCTGCCTCTCAGCCTGCCTGCCGCCCAAGGGCGAGGGGCTGCTGACCGGCGGCGACGACGGCCGCGTGGTGATTTCCACGCCCGCCGGCGGGAGCGAGTTCGCCAAGGTCCCCGGCCGCTGGATCGACGCGGTCGCCGCGTCGCCCGATTCGGGGCTGGTCGCCTTTTCCGCCGGGCGCGAGCTGCACGTGCGCGATCCGGCCGACGCGGCGTTCGCCCGCGTCTTCGCCCACGAGAAGTCGGTGGCCGACATCGCCTTCGACCCCAAGGGCCGGCGGCTGGCGGTGGGGACCTACGGCGGCGTCTGGCTCTGGTACGCCCGCATCGCCGACCAGAAGCCGGTCGTGCTGAAGTGGGCCGGCAGCCACATCGCCGTGTGCTGGAGCCCGGACGGCAAATTCCTGCTCAGCGCCATGCAGGAGAACCAGCTGCATGGCTGGCGCGTGGCCGACGAGAAGAACATGCGCATGGGCGGCTATCCGTCGAAGGTGAAGAGCCTGGCCTTCATGTCCAAGGGCCAGCTGATGGCCACCTCCGGCGCCAATGGCGCGGTCTGCTGGCCGTTCGCCGGCGCCACGGGGCCGATGGGCAAGCAGGCCGCCGAGATCGGCTACGACGAGGCTGCGCTGACCACCCGCATCGCCGCCGCGCCCGACAAGAGCTGGCTGGCCGCCGGGCTGGACGACGGGCGGGTCTGGGCCGCCGACGTCACCGGCGAGCGGCTGGCCCCGCTGAAGGCCGAGAAGGGCGCGGCGATCTCGGCCCTGGCCATGAGCCCGGACGCCAGGCGCGTGGCGTGGGGCGACGAAGACGGCAACGCCGGGGTGGCGGAGATCGCATGACCCCGGAACGCCTCGCCCGGGCCGAGCGGATGCGTGGGTACTTCGCGCTGCAGCTCGCGCTGGCGCGGCGCATGTCCGAGTTGACCGGCGCGCCCCTGGGCGCGGCGGCCGCCCGCTACACCAACTTCCACCGCCGCTTCGGCCTCGGCCGGCTGGCGGCCGCGCCCGCGCCGGCCTGGGCCGCCTATGCCGAAGCGCTGGAGGCGGCGCCCGACCCCGACGCCCAGGTCGAGGTCACCTACCGCGCCTTCCTTGGGATGCCGGAAGAAGGCGGGCACGAGACGGGCCGACGGGCGTTCGGCTGCTTCGCCTGCGAACCCCCGACCGCGGACGGTTCGGTCTCGATCCACTTCCTGAACCTCGACACCGACGAAGCCGGAGGGCCGCTGACAGGCGGCAAGCTGGCGCAGCGCCGCGCGGAGATCGCGGCGATGGTCCGCAGCCTGCGCGACGAGCATCCGGTCGCGCGCCACATCCGCGGCAAGTCCTGGCTCTACAACCTCGAGGCCTACCGCCGGGTCTTCCCGCCCGACTACGCCGCCTCGGCGCGGCCGACCGACGGTCCGGTGCACCTGCACGGCAATTCGCTGTGGGGCCAGACCATCGACAGCTGGGAGCGGCCGAAGCCGCAGATCGCCGAGGCCGTGCTCGCCGCGCTCCCCGGCCTGGATCCCGCCGCGCCGTGGCGCGCGTTCCCGCTGCCGGTGATGACGACCGTGGCGCCGATCGAGAGCTTCAAGGCGTTCTACGGGCTCTGAGCCCAGACCAGCGCCGCCTACGGCTTGGGCGCGTACCGGCTCCCGGCCGTCCACGCCGGCCGCTCGGGCGCATCGGCCACCGTCTCGGCCAGGGCGTAGAAGAAGCGGTTGAAGTCCCCCGCCGCCTGGAAGTCCACCGGCTGGGTCAGGTCGTCCTGCGGGCGGTGGTAGCGGATCTCGTACCATTCGCGGTAGCGCCGCTCGGCCTCGGTCCCGGGCTCGTAGCCGAAGATGAAGCCGGTGGCCGGCACGCCGATCTGCAGGAACGGATAGTGGTCGGCGCGGGTCAGCAGGCTGCGCTCGGGCTCGGGGTCGGGCTGGACGCGGATGCCGCGCGCACCGGCCACCTGGCGCACCGTGGCCCCCAGCGTGCTGTCGTCCAGCGCCAGCACGGTCATCAGCTTCAGCGGGAACAGCGGCCGCAGCTGGTCGAGGTTGATGTCGGCCACGATCGACGCCTTGGGCACGGTGGGATGAGCCGTGAACCAGCGCGCGCCCAAGAGGCCCTTCTCCTCGCCCGTGAAGGCCGCGATGAGCACGCTGCGCTTCAGCGGCTTGCCCGCATGGGTCTCGGCAAAGCGGATCAGGGTCCCCACATAGGCCGCATCGTCCAGGGTCCCGTTGTAGAGCTTGTCGCCCGCCACCGGCTCCCCATAGCCGTAGCCGTCCAGGTGGGCCGACAGCACCAGGTGTTCGGCCGCGAGCTTCGGATCCGACCCGGGCAGGATCGCCAGCACATTGGCCGCCGTGAAGTCGCGGACGCTGACCTTGAAGGCGGCGTGCAGCTGGCCCTTCAGGTCGAAGGCGGTCAGGGGCTCCTTGGCCGCCGCCGACTTCAGCACCGCCGCCCCGTCGCGGCCGGAGCCGCGGGCCAGCTGGGTGAAGGCCTCGGCGCTCATGGTCATGGCCACGAAGTGGTTGGTGCGGGGCGCGGGGCCGTCGGCGATGGTCACGGTGCGGGCGTAGGCGGCCGGCCAGCGCGGTGGCTCAATCGTGAAACCCGGATCGTCCACCTGGATGAGGCCCACCGCCCCCGCCGCCTCGGCGTTTCGCAGGCGCTCGGCCGAGGTGGTCAGGCCCCGGCGGCGGGTGTTGATGCAGACCGCCACCTGTCCCTTGGCGTCGGTCAGGTCCTCGGCGCGGCAATAGCCGGCGAAGGTCATGGGCGCGTCCAGCCCGGCCGGCAGGTCGTCGGCGGCCCGGACGGAGAATTCCTGCAGGAACTTGAAGGCGATGGTCTTGCCCTCGCGCACGACGCTGACGTCGGCGACGTCCACGCGGCTCTCGTGGACCGGGAAGCTCTGGAACCAGCCGCCGTTGTCGCCGGCCGGCTTCAGCCCCGCCGCCTTTAGCCGCGCAGCCACCCATTCCTGGGCGCGCACGTGGCCGGGCGAGCCGATGTCGCGGCCCTCCATGGCGTCGGACGACAGCGCCTCGGCGATCTGCCACCAGGCGCGGGTGTCGGGGTCCCTGATCGCCGCAGCCCGGTCGGCGGCGGATGCGGGGGCGGCGGACGCGGCCGCGGCGAGCGCGGCGAGGAGGAAGAACAGGCTGGGGCGCGGCATGGGCGAATTGCTACGCCCGGCTCCCGCCCACCGGCAAGCTATCTAGGCGGCCGGGGCCTCCACGCTCCGGGCCGCGGCCATCATCGCGCCGGCCAGGCCCGCATAGGCCTCGGCCCAGGCCTGGCGCACCGCCGGGGTGAAGGCCTCGCCCAAGCCCTGTTCCAGGGTCCAGAGCAGGGTGTCGCCCACCACTTCGTAGTGCCCCGCCTCCGCGCCATAGGCCACATGCCGGCGGGCCAGGTGCTCCAGCTGCGGCAGGATCTGGTCCATGCGGTCCAGGCTGCCCACCACCATGGCCAGGGCCGCCATCAGCTTGCGGCCCTGGGCGGTGAGATCGCCCTTGAACAGCGTCTGCACCGACGGCGCCACGTCGAACAGCCGGCCGTAGAACAGGGCGGCGGCCGACTCGGAAATCTTGGCCACCTCGGCGAAGCTGGACTTCACCAGGGCGATCTTGTCGTGGGTCATGAGCGGGTCCTTGCGCGCGGCGGGGGAGGAGCTGCGCCTTCGAGCCCCAGATACGCGCTGCGGCGACGCTTGGATGAGGTCGGCGGCCGATCAGCCCTCCGCGCGCGATGCGTCCAGCGTCCGGCTCACGCCCAGGCAGATCAGCGTCTGCCCGGCGAAATAGAGCCCCCACACCGCCAGGCCCATGGGCAGGATGTCCAGCGCCGGGCGGCCGGTGCGCAGGAAGATCAGCAGGTCCGAGACCGCGAACATCAGGGCGCCCGCCGCCGTCAGGGTGCGCGGGAAGCGTGAGAGCCAGGCCGTGGCGGTCATCAGCGCCAGGCCGGTGGCGTAGAGGGCGATCGGGCCCGCCGCGGCGCGGTCCGGCGGCAGCAGGAAGGCACCCACCACGATGGCCGGCACCAGGGCGAGGCCGAACGCCACCTCGGCCGGCTTCATCCCCGACCGGGCGTTGCGCAGGTAGAGCGCGACGGCCGTCAGGTGTCCCGCGAGGAAGGCCAGGGCCCCGATCGTGCGGCCGCTGGTCTCCAGCAGCACGTCGCCAGCCGCCCCGAACGCCAGCACCGCCGCCAGCAGCCACCCGTCCAGGCTCCGCGCCCCCAGCACCGCGTAGAGCGCCAGGAGGGCCACGCCCGCCCCCTTCCAGGCCACGCTGAGCGGAACCGGCAGGGGCAGGAACCAGCCGCCCACATAGCTGACGCCGGCGACCACCGCGGCGGCGAGGACCAGCGAGGCGGGCTTCACGCGAAGCCCTTCAGCTCGAGCCAGAGGTCGGCGTGGTCGCGGGTGGAGCGCCAGGCGTTGATGGGATGCTCCGGGTCGCGGTAGCCCAGCGCCATGCCTGAGAAGACCATGTGGTCCTCCGGCAGGCCCACGTGGGCGGCGACGGTCTGCGGATAGCGGGCCCAGAACTCCTGCGGGCAGGTGTCCAGCCCGCGCTCCACCGCCAGCAGCATGACGCTCTGCATGTACATGCCGAGGTCCGCCCACTGCGGCGGGCCCAGCTTGCGGTCGAGGCAGAAGAAGAGGCCCACGGGCGCGCCGAAGAACTGGGCGTTGCGCGCGAACCAGCGCAGGCGCTCGGCCTTGTTCTCGCGGCCCACGCCGACCGAGGCGTAGAGCTGCTCGCCGTTCTCGAAGCGGCGCGTGCGGAAGGGGTCCCACAGGTCCGGCGGATAGACGTGGTACTCCATGGGCTCGCCCGCCGGCTTCTGCGCCACCGCCGCGGTGAAGGCCGCCAGGGGCTTGCCGGCCAGGGCGTAGACCCGCCAGGGCTGCAGGTTGCCCCCGGAGGGCGCCCGGGCGGCGCGCTCCAGGATCTCAGCCACCAGGGCGCGCGGCACCGGGTCCGGCCGGAAGGCGCGCACCGAGATCCGCCGTTCGATCGCCTCGCTGACGTCCATCGCCGATCCTTTTGCCCCATCGGCCTGTTGACCGACCCTCAGAGAATCGTCCCTAGCATCGCATCCGCAACGGAAGGCGACACGCGTGGCCAGGCAAGGGGCGGCGAAACCGGCGAAGGGTTCAAGGCCGCCGAAAGGTTCGAGGCCGGGCAAGGCCAAGCGCGGCCGACGCGGCGGCGCGTTCGGCCGGCTCGTGCGCGCGGTCCTGGCCGCGGCGATCATCGTGCTCTTCGTCGGCCCGGTGATCACGGTGGCCATCTACCGCTTCGTGCCCCCGCCGCTGACGGTCCTGATGATCGAGCGGCTGTTCGAGGGCCACGGCCTGGACCGGCGCTGGGTGCCGCTGCGGCAGATCTCGCCGAACCTGGTCCGCGCCCTGATCGCCGCCGAGGACGCCCGCTTCTGCGAGCATCACGGCTTCGACGTGAGCGCCATTCAGAAGGCCATGGCCGCGAACGACGCCGGCAAGAAGCTGCGGGGCGGCTCCACCATCAGCCAGCAGACCGCCAAGAACGTCTTCCTCTGGCCGCACCGCGACTGGGTCCGCAAGGGCCTGGAGGCCTGGTTCACGGTGCTCATCGAGGTGGGCTGGGGCAAGGAGCGGATCATGGAGGTCTACCTCAACACCATCGAGTGGGGTCCCGGCGTCTACGGCGCCGAGGCCGCGGCCCAGGCCAACTTCCACATCCACGCCCGCGACCTCACCGCCGCCCAGGCCGATCGGCTGGCGGCCATCGTGCCCAAGCCCTTGGCCTGGAAGGCGGCGCGGCCCGGCCCCTACGTCCAGCGCCGCTCGGGCCGCATCGAGCGAAACGCCGGCGTGGTGCGGCGCCAAGGGCTCACCGACTGCGTGCTCTAGGGCCTGTCCTGGCGGCCTGTCCCTGGCGGCCTGTCGAATACCTGACACCTAAGCGCCTAGTTTTCTTAAATATTCGCGGGGGGGGGGTCGCGTTGTGGTTGAACCAGAACTCGCCTTGGCAGTTAATGCACCGCTCACATAATCTGCACGGGCCGCGACCGGTGCGACGCCCGACGACGAGGGACATGATGCTCACGATGGCGTCCGTGGACCGCCGGAGCCTTTGCCGGCCGATAGAATCCAAGCTCTCCAGCTTCCACCGCCTGACGGCCGAGGAGATCGAGGTGGTCCACAATGCGATCACCGACGTCCACAGCCACCAGCGTGGGAGCGAACTCCGGGCCGCCGAAGCCGGCGGTCGGCGACGGATGGTGCTGTCCGGCTGGATGGCCTGGGTGGCCCACATCCCGGATGGGCGGCGGCAGATCATCTCCCTGGCCCTGCCGGGCGAGCTGCTGGACGGCGGGCCGGTGGAGGGCGTGCATGTCGGCTACGCGCCGATCGGCATCGCCCAGACCGGCGACGCCTCGCGCCTGATCGCCCTGGCGGAGCGGCCGGACCGGCCCTATCCCGGGCTCTCGGAGGCCTGGGCGCGGGCGCGCCGGGCCGCCGCCGACCGCATGATCCACCACGTCCTGCGCCTGGGCCGGCTATCGGCGTATGAGCGGACCGCCAGCCTTTTCCTGGAGCTGCACGACCGCCAGCGCCGGTCCGGCCAGGCTGACGAACGCAGCATGCCGCTGCGCCTGACCCAGGAGGTGTTGTCCGACATCCTGGGCCTCAGCGCCGTGCACGTGAACCGCATCCTGCAGCAGCTGCGCCGCGACGAGCTGATCGTCTTCCGCGCGGGTCGGGTGGTGTTCTCCGACCTCGAGCGCATGCGTCGCGCCGCCGGGCAGGTGGACCGCACCCTGCCCCCCCCCCAGCCTCAGGGAGCCTTGTGCCCCACAGCCCAGACGTAGGCGGCCACGGCTGAGAGGTCCGCGTCCGACAGCTGCGCCCCGCCCATCGGCGGCATCGGGCTGCGGTAGCGTTTGGGCGCCGGGACGCCCTTCTGGATGGTCTCGCGCAGGGCTGCCAGCGCGCCGTCGCTCCAAAGCCAGGTCCCGGCGGTGAGGTCGGGGCCCAGGGCCGTGCCCTTGGCGTCGGCGCCGTGGCAGGCGGCGCAGGTCGAGCTGTGGAACAGCTTGTCGCCGGCGGCCACCTGCTCGGCTGTGGCGCCCGGGGGCGTCGGCGGGGGCGCTGCACTGGCGGCGGGGGCGGCCTTGGCCTCCGGCTCAGGCGACGGCGGCGCCGCGGCGGCCACCGCCGCGCCGGGCGCGCCGCGGTAGGTCACCCGCCAGATGCGGCCCTTCACGTCGTCGGAGATGTAGAGCGCCCCGTCGGGCGCCACCGCCACGCCCATCGGCCGGTGCGCGGCGCGGCCCAGCGCCTTGCCCGGTCCCCCGAAGCCGTCGGCGAACACGCTCCACGGCCCCGAAGCCTTGCCGTCGCGCAGCGGCTGGAACACCACATTGAACCCGCCCTGGGGCTCCGGCGCGCGGTTCCACGAGCCGTGGAAGGCGATGAAGGCGCCGCCCTGATAGGCGGCCGGGAAGCCCTTGGCGTTGTAGAGCGCCAGGGCGTTGGGCGCCCAGTGGCCGGGGAAGGCGGCCACCGGCGGCGACTTGCCGGCGCAGCCGCCGACAGCCTTGCCGCCGTCGCCGCCGTACTCCGGCGCCAGCACCAGCTTCTTCTGCGCGCCGTCGTAGTAGCAGCGCGGCCAGCCATAGTCGGCGCCGGCCTTGACGACCACCAGCTCCTCGGCCGGCAGGTCGGTGGCCGCCTTGGCGTCGGGATAGAGCTTCGGCCAGTTCTGGATCAGCTGGTCGCGGCCATGCTGGGTGGCGAAGAGGCGCCCGGCCGTGTCGATCGCCAGGCCCTCGGCGTTGCGCAGGCCGGTGGCGAACCGCTCGCGCGGCGAGAACGCCTGGTCCAGGCGGTTGGCGTCGTATTTCCAGATCCCCGCCCGTGTTTCGGTCTCCGTGCAGGGCTCGGCCCCCGCCACGCCGGGGACCCGGTTCTTGGGCTGGCAGGCGTTGGTGGCCGAGCCCATGTCCACGAAGAGCGCGCCCTTGGCGTCGATGATGAACGGGTGCATCGGGTGGTCGCCGCCGAGGGGCATCCCGGACAGCACCGTCTGCGGCTTGCCCGCCGGGACCGTCCCGCCCGCGGGCAGCGCATAGCGCACGATCTTGTCGTTCATCTCGGCGTAGACGTAGCCCTTGTAGACCGCCACGCCCGTGCCGCCGGCCGAGCCCTCGGCCGCGGTCAGCCCGAAGCGGCTGGTCTTGTCGGCCACGCCGTCGCCGTTGGTGTCCTGCAGGGCGACGAGGAAGCCGCCCTCGGGCGTCCCGCCGCTCGGATAGTACCGCCCGCTCCAGATGTTGGCGTAGACGACCCCGTTGGGCGCGACTGTCAGCTGGCGCACATGGCCCAGGTCGTCGGCGAACACCGTGGCGCAGAACCCCGGCGGCAGCGAGAGCCCGCCATTGTCGCCGCCGCACCCACCGGCCTTGGCCGCTGCAGCGCCGACCGCAGGCCCGCCTGCCGCCAGCAGCGCCGCCGCGCCCGCCAGCCCGACCCCCACGACCGAAACCGCCGCCGCAAGTCCCTGAATCCGCATGCGCCGCTCCACCTGCCTTTGTCGTAGATTGGGTATCGCGCCCACGCGCGGCCGCAAAGGCCCGATGCGACCGGCGGCCGGAACCCCGGCTTTCAGCGATGGAACAGGATGGCGGAGAGGGAGGGATTCGAACCCTCGATACCCTTGCGAGTATGCCGCATTTCGAGTGCGGTGCTTTCAACCACTCAGCCACCTCTCCGACGGGCTGCGCGGCGCCTCCGGAAGGAGGGCCGGCTGAGCGAGCGGCGACTACTACTCATCCGGCCCCTCTCACGCAAGGGGCCGCTCTCGCGCAGGCGCAGGCTGTCGCAAGCGGGCGGCTGACGCGCGGTCAGCGTTGATGGGCGCGCGCCCGGCGGCTAAGCCAGACCGGACCTTCGAGGAGACGCCATGAGCATCAAGGGCCAGGCCTATGTGATGGGCGCCTACGAGCACCCGACGCGCGACGCCCCCGACAAGACCACCGCCCAGCTGCACGCCGAGTGCGCGCGCGGCGCCCTGGACGACGCCGGGCTCTCGTTCGACGACGTGGACGCCTATTTCTGCGCCGGCGACGCGCCCGGGTTCGGGGCCATGTCGATGATCGACTACATGGGCCTGCGCAACATCCGCCACATGGACACCACCGAGACCGGCGGCTCCTCCTACCTCGTCCACCTGGGCCACGCGGCCCAGGCCATCGCGGCGGGCAAGTGCCAGGTGGCGCTGATCACCCTGGCGGGGCGACCGCGCAACGGCGGAAACCGGCCCGGCGCAGGCGGCGGCGGCCGCGCGCCCACGGGGCTCTCGGATGGCGCGCCGGAGGCGGGGTTCGAGAGCATCTACGGCGGCTCCACGCACAACACCTACGGCATGTGCGCCATGCGCCACATGTACGAGTACGGCACCACCTCCGAGCAGCTGGCCTGGATCAAGGTCGCCGCCAGCCACCACGCCCAGTGGAACGCGCACGCCTTCCTGAAGAACGTGGTCACGGTGGAGGAGGTGGTGAACTCGCGCATGATCGCCGACCCGCTGCACCTCCTCGACTGCTGCGTGGTGACCGACGGCGGCGGGGCGGTGGTGGTGACCTCGCCGCAGGTGGCCCGCAGCCTGAAGCGGCCGAAGGTGCGGGTGCTGGGGGCGGGCGAGGCGCCGAAGGTGCAGCAGGGCGGCCGGGGCCTGGACCTCACCTATTCCGGCGCGGTGTGGTCGGGCCCGCGGGCCTTCGAGGAGGCCGGGGTCACGCCGGCCGACATCAAGTACGTCTCGATCTACGACAGCTTCACCATCACCGTGCTGATGCAGCTCGAGGACCTGGGCTTCTGCAAGAAGGGCGAGGGCGGCCGGTTCGTGGCCGACGGCAACCTGATCTCCGGCGTCGGCAAGCTGCCGTTCAACACCGACGGCGGCGGCCTCTGCAACAACCACCCCACCAACCGCGGCGGCATGACCAAGATCATCGAGGCCGTGCGCCAGGCGCGCGGCGAGGCGCACCCGAAGGTGCAGGTCCCCAGCTGCGACCTGGTCCTGGCCCACGGCACCGGCGGCTCGCTGGGCGTGCGCCACGGGTCGGCGACCGTGATCCTGGAACGGGAGGCCTGAGCATGTCCGACACCCAAGAAGCCCCGGCCCTGATGAGCCGCCCGCTCCCGGCCCCCGCCGTGACGCTGGAATCCAAGCCCTTCTTCGACGCCGCCGCCGAGGGGCGGTTCCTGATCAAGCGCTGCACCGCCTGCGGCGAGGCCCACTGGTATCCGCGCAGCGTCTGCCCACACTGCCATTCGCCGGAGACGGTGTGGGAGGAGAGCCCGGGGACGGGCGTGATCTACACCTATTCGGTGATGTGGCGCTCGCCGACCGGCCCCTACGCCATCGGCTACGTCACCCTCGACGAGGGGCCGGCGATGCTGACCAACTTCGTCGACGTGGCGCCGGACGGGCTCTCGATCGGCATGCGGGTGAAGGTGAAGTTCCAGCCCACCGAGGGCGGGCCGCCGGCGCCGGTCTTCGCGCCGGCGTAAGGCCGGCGTCAGTCCTTGTGGGAGCCGTGGGGAACGACAGCGCCCACGACCGCCCCGGTCGCCTTTACGCCCGTGCCGACCACCGCGCCGGCCGCGCCAACGGCTGTGGTGGCGACGCCCACGGCGAGGCAGCCGGAGAGCAGGCAGGCGGCGGCGCAGACGAGGCCGGTGCGCAGCAAAAGGCCTTTGGCGGTCACAGGTGAAACTCCCCGACGAGACCGCCGCACGGTTGGCCGAAAAGCCCGAATAAATCGAGGCTTGGCAGGTGCGACCGATGGCTGCGGCTGGGGATCCACCCCCCAACTCGTCATCCCACGGCCAGCCGCCGGATCAGCGGCCCCGCCTCGCGCGGGTGGGTCAAGCGGATCTTCTGCACGTGGGCCAGGGCCGGGTCGGCGAATTCGGCGGCGTTCTTTTCCCGGCGCAGGGCGTAGGTGTCCCAGGCCCAGCGGATCGGGTGCTCCGCATCGAGCCATCGGGCGAAGGTCTCGGTGTTGCCGGTGCCGGGCCAGAGCTCCTCGCCGCTCCAGGCCCGCGCGAAGGAGCGGCGGAAGACCCGGGCCATGACGATCCACTTGGGATAGTCCAGCCAGACGATGTGGGTGGCCCGCGCCTGGATGAGGTCGCGCACCCGGCTGTAGTTGCCGCACGCCGCCCAGCGCTCGGCCGCCACCGCCGCGGCCACCCGCCGGCGGAATTCCTCCGGCTCGTTGCGGTTGAGATCGTACCACCCGGCCTGCCAGTTGATGGCGTCCAGGTCGATGTGCGCACCCCCCACGGCCGCGGCCAAGGTGCGGGCGAAGGTGGTCTTGCCCGAACCCGAGGTTCCGGTCACCGAGACCCGCATCGTCGCCCTGCGCCTCCCCTAAAATACCGTGTCATCCCGGTTTCGGCGCAGCCGAAGACCGGGACCCAACCGATCGCCACGCCGAGCGTCAAGAAGGGATCCGGCATCGACGCCCTGCCCAAGGGCCAACGCCGCCGCCTCGCCTGCTCTTGGGTCCCGGTCTTCCGCCTGCGGCGAAAACTGGGATGACAGTTGGAATGCGTCAAGCGCGGCGCGAACGGGCCGTCCGCTACTGCGCGCTGGCGGCCTTCTCGCTGCCGCAGCCCTTGTCGGTGGGGTGGTCGCTGCACCAGACGAACTGGGCCTGGATGTGGTCGAGAAGGTGGTAGACGGCGTCGGCTCGCGCCTTCGGCTTGCCCGCCGTGCCCGGATCGTTGATCGCCTGATGCAGCTGTTGGAGCATCTCGGACGTTGGCCGACTGGCCGCCAGATCCGCTTGCGACTGCCCCAGCGAAGCCAGATAGCGCACGTCAGCGGGGGTGAGCGTTGTCGCGTCCGCCGCGAAGGTCGCCGTCGCGCACGACAGCCAGAGGAACAGCATCAGTCCAACTCGGCGCATGATCGCCTCCAAGCCTGGCCCTTGCCACCTCGTAACGCTGATCTTCGCCGTCCGAGCCGTCAAGCTGACCTTGCAGCGGCGGCAGGGCGGGCCCTGCCCCTACGCCTCCTCGCCCGCCCCCAGTTCCGCCAGCACCTCGTCCGTATGCTCGCCCAGCTTGGGCGGGTGGCGGCGGATGTTGGACGGGGTCTTGGCGAACTTCACCGGCGGCTTCATCTGGCGATAGGCGCCCACCTCGGGGTGGTCGTAGCCCTGGAAGAAGCCCACCGCCTGCAGGTGCGGGTCGGCCGGCAGCTCATCGAGGGTGTTGGTCTTCACCACCGGGATCGACAGCGGCTTCAGGATATCCAGCCACTCCTGGGTGGTCTTGGTGAGCGCCGCCTGTTCGATCATGCCGTAGAGCTCGCGGGTGTGCTTGGCGCGCGTGGCGTAGTCGGCGAAGCGGGGGTCGGTCTTCACCTGCTCGCCGAAGCCGGCGGCGTCGAAGAAATAGTCCCACTGCTTGTCGGTGTAGGGCAGCAGGCCGATGTGGCCGTCCTTGGTCTTGAACGGCTTGCGGTTGGGGTTGATCACCCGCTGGTAGCCCCACTGGCCGGTCGGCGGCTCGAAGGTGTGGTCGTAGAGGTGCTCCACCAGCAGGAAGCTGGTCACGCACTCGAACATCGGCACCTCAACGAACTGCCCCTCGCCGGTGCGGGCGCGGTGCAGCAGGGCGGCGGTGACCGCCTGGGAGAGGAAGAGGCCGGAGACCTTGTCGGCCACCAGGGTCGGCAGGATGCGCGGCGCGGGGTTGCCGTCGGTGCGCGGCAGCAGGTCGGCCATGCCGGAGATCGACTGGATCAGGTCGTCATAGGCCGGCTCGCCCGCGTAGGGCCCGTCCGAGCCGTAGCCCGCGGCGTGGACAAAGACGATGTCCGGCCGGATCGCCGCCACCTCCTCGTAGGAGAGGCCCAGCCGCTTCATGCCGTCGTAGCGGATCGAGCTG
The DNA here is from genome assembly GCA_019510435.1 of Caulobacterales bacterium. Lineage (GTDB taxonomy): Bacteria > Pseudomonadota > Alphaproteobacteria > Caulobacterales > Caulobacteraceae > Phenylobacterium. Next base: position 140,940 of record JAEKKJ010000010.1, read on the forward strand.
GCCACCACGTCGCAGCTCTTGATCAGCCGCCGCATCGCCCGCTGGCCGCGCTCGGACTTCATGTCGAGGACGACCGAGCGCTTGTTGCGGTTGATGGTCAGGAAGATCGGCCCCATGCCCTTCGGGCAGCCCGGCGGCAGGTGGCCGGCCCAGCGCATGATGTCGCCGCCGTCGCCGCGGCCGGAGCCCGGATCCTCCACCTTGATCACGTCCGCGCCCTGGTCGGCCAGGATCTGGGTGCCGTAGGCGCCGTTGACCACGCTGGTCAGGTCCAGGATGCGGATCCCGCTCAAGGGTCCGGTGGGCTTGTCCGCCAGGCGGGTCATGCGGTTCCTTTCATTGTCTTGAAGCTCAATGCGGATCGAGGCGGTGGATCAAGCCCCGCAGCTCGCCCACGATGTGATCCTGCTTCTCTTCCAGGCTGGCCACGCGGCCGGCCACGCCCACGGCGAAGGTCCGGCCGAACGGGCCCTTGGGCAGGGCCGCGGCGATCACGCCCACGCCCGGCGAGATGGCGTTGCGGGAAAAGGCGTAGCCGCGCGCCCGCACCTCGGTCACCCGCGCCATCATGTCCTCGCGGCTCTGGCCCGCGCCTTCGCCCGCGGCGTTGATGCGGCGGCGCAGGCGCTCGATCTCCGCGTCGCGCTTGGCCGACAGCAGCACCAGGCCCAGGCCTGACCGGGCCAGGGGCCGCAGCGTGCCGGGCGGCACGCGCAGCTGCAGCGGCTCAGCGGAATGTATGACGTGGACATACTGGGCGTGCAGGTCGCTCTGCACCGCCAGGATCACGGTCTCGCCGGTCTTGCGGTTCAGCTCTTCCAGTCCGCCCAGCAGCGGCCCGTCGCCGAACAGCACGCCGGGCACCCAGTTGCCCAGGGCGGCGATCCGCATGGTCGGGAAATAGGTGCGCCGCTCGCGGTCGTAGTCGAGGTAGCCCAGGGCCACGAGCGACTTCATCAGGGCCGAGCCGGAAGAGGTGGGATAGCCCAGCTCGTCCAGCACCTCCTTCAGGGCCAGCGGCCGGCGATGGCGCGCGAAGACCTCGAGGATCTCCAGCGCCCGCTTCGCCGACTTCACCGCGTCCGCCGCCACGTTTCCCTCAAGGATGACTTATGTTCCACATATGTGGAAATTCGATCCACATATGGGCCTTAGCCCGTAGACCTAGTATCCGTTCGCCCGGCCCTGTTCAATGGCCGCAACGACAGGACGAGGAAACGCCATGCACTTCGAGCTCTCCGAAGAGCACCGCATGCTGAAGGACCTGGTGTCGAAGTTCGTCCGCGACGAGCTGATGCCGCTGGAAGCGTCGGTCATGCAGCGCGAGGCCGAGGGCAAGGGCCTGGGCATCGGCGAGGCCGAGCACGCGCGCCTCGACAAGGTGGCCGGGGAGCTGGGCCTGTTCGGCCTGGACGCGCCCGAGGACGTGGGCGGGTCTGACCTGCCGATGATGGCCATGGTGGGCGTCGAGGAGGAGATCGGCCGGACCGTCACCCCCTACACCCTGCCGCCGGACAGCCCGAACCTTCGCATGCTGATGCAGACGGTGACCGACCGCCAGCGCGAGGCCTACCTGGCCCCCTACGTCGCCGGTAAGACCACCTCGGCCATCGGCATTTCCGAGCCGGGCGCGGGCTCCGATCCCGCCGCCATGACCACCCGCGCCGTCCGCGACGGCGACGACTGGGTGATCAACGGCCGCAAGATCTGGATCAGCCGCGCCGCCGACGCCGACTTCACCATCCTGATGGCGGTGACCGACCAGGAGAAGCGCGCCCGCGGCGGCATCTCCGCCTTCCTGGTCGACAAGGGCACGCCCGGCTTCAACGTCCTGCGCCGCATCCCGATGATCGCCGGCGCCTACACCTACGAGGTGGCGCTGGAGGACTGCCGGGTCGAGGGCTGGAAGCTGCTGGGCCAGGAGGGCGCGGGGTTTGCACCGATGCAAACCCGCCTCGGCACCCGCCGCATCCAGATGGCCGCCTGGTCGGTGGGCATGGCCCAGCGGGCGCTGGACATGATCATCGAGTACGCCCCCCAGCGGAAGACCTTTGGCCTGCCCCTTTCCGAGCGTCAGGCGATCCAGTTCTGGGTGGCGGAGGCGGCGACCAAGATCCACGCCGCCCGGCTGATGGCCTACGACTGCGCCTGGAAGCTGGACAACGGCCGCGACGTGCGCTCCGAGATCAGCATGATCAAGTGGTTCGCCACCGAGATGGCCTATGAGACCGTGGACCGCGCCATGCAGACCTTCGGGGCCATGGGTATGACCAAGGAACTACCGCTGCAGCTGATGCAGGCGAAGCTGCGCACCATGCGCATCTACGACGGGCCCACCGAGGTGCATAAGTGGGTCGTGGCCAGGAACCTGTTGGGGACGAGACGATGAAGAGCGCTTTCGGCGACCATGTGACGGTCGCGCTGGACGGCAGTGTCGCGGTGGTCACCCTGAACCGGCCGCCGCACAACTTCGTCTCGGTGGAGTTCATGCGCGACCTGGCCGACGCCTGCGCGGCGGTGGACGCCGAGCCGGCGGCCCGGGCCATCGTGCTGCAGACCGAGGGCAAGACCTTCTCGGGCGGCGCGGACTTCGCCTCGCCCAACGACCGCGTGGCGTCCGGCATGGGCGGCATCAACGACCTCTATGTCGAGGCCGTGCGGCTCTATTCGGTGGAGACCCCGATGGTGGCGGCGGTGCAGGGCGCGGCGGTGGGCGCGGGCCTGGGCCTGGCGCTGGTGGCCGATTTCCGGGTGGTCAGCCCCGAGGCGCGGTTCGCGGCCAACTTCGTGAAGCTGGGCTTCCACCCGGGCTTCGGCATCAGCCTGGCCCTGCCGCGCATCGTCGGCGAGCAGAAGGCGGCGCTGATGATGCTCACCGGCCGGCGGATCAAGGGCGAAGAGGCGCTGGCCTGGGGTCTGGCGGACGAGCTGGCCCCGGCCGAGGAGCTGCGCGCCGCGGCCCTGCGCCTGGCCGCCGAGATCGCCGAGAACGCGCCCCTGGCGGTGGTCTCCACCCGCAAGACCCTGCGCGCGGGCCTGGCCGAGGCGGTCAAGGCCCGCACCGACATCGAGCACCGCGAGCAGGCGATCCTGCGCGCCACGGAGGACTTCAAGGAGGGCGTCCGCTCGGTGGCCGAACGCCGGCCAGGGAACTTCGCCGGGCGGTAGGGCCGGTCTTACCTGGGAGGGCGCTGCTTCGCCCCTACCCCGCGCTGAACCGGTGCGCCGCCGCCCGGTCGCACTCCGCCGCCAGTTCCTTGAACAGCAGCGACAGGATCACCAGCGCGCGGCCCTCCACGTCCGGCGCCTCGGCGCCCGGGTGCCAGTCGACCGCCATGTCGAAGGCCAGCTCCGGGATCAGGGCGTTGCGGGCGACGACGCTGACCACGGCGCAGCCCGGCTCGGCGGGCCGCGCGCGGGCGGCCAGGACCCAGGCCAGCTGCTCGCTCACCTAGAGCCGCTCCAGCTGGTCGAGCTGGCGCGCCGCCCCGACGATGGCCGGATAGGGGTGCAGCACCAGGAAGGTCGGGATCCCCTTCACATAGTCGGAGAGCCGGCCCTTGTCCTCGAAGCGGCTGCGGAAGGCGCCGCCCGACATCCGCTCGGCGATCCGCGGCGCGATCCCGCCCGAGACATAGACGCCGCCGCGGGCGCCGTAGGTCAGGGCCAGGTCGCCGGCCACCGCCCCATAGATCCGCGCGAACCGGTCCAGGGCCGAGGAGGCCAGGGCGTCACCCACGAGCCCCTCCTTGGTCACCGCCACCTCGTCGGCCAGCACGGCCTCCTGGCCGGCCTGGCCCGCAAGCACGCAGTAGATGTCGTAGAGGCCCGGGCCCGACAGCAGCCGCTCGATCGAGACCCGCCCGTGCTTGGCGTGCAGCCGCCGCCAGATCTCCACCTCCACGTCGTCGAGGGGCGCGAAGGCCGCGTGCCCGCCCTCGGTGGAGATCGGCACGTCGCCGCGGTCGCTGCGCGCCAGGGCCGCGACGCCGAAACCGGTGCCGGCGCCCAGGGCCAGGATCGGGGCGTCATGCGCCCCGCGGCCGAGCGACGGGCCCAGCACCCGCAGCTCGTCGTTCTCCAGCATCGGGCAGGCCAGAGCCTGGGCGGCGAAGTCGTTGATCAGCTCCACCGCCTCGAACTCGAAGTGGGCCAGCAGGTCCCCCTCCGACACCCGCCAGGCCAGGTTGGTGAACTCGATCTCCCCGTCGATCACCGGACCGGCCACCGCCAGCACCGCCTTCGCCGGGCGCGCCTTGCCGACCGTGCGGTCCAGGTACTCGGCGATGATGTCGGCCAGGCTCGCGTAGTCCTTGCAGAGATAGGCCCGCGGATTGCGCACGTGCCCCTGGTGATCCACCACCGCCAGCCGCGCATTGGTGCCGCCGACGTCGCCGACCAGTCCCGCCCACGCCGGCCGCATCAGGCGGCCTCGAACAGGCTGCAGGCGCCGGTGTCGGCCGTGCCGGCGGCGCGCCGCATCCAGCCGAACAGCTCGCGGCCGTAGCCGGGCGCCGACGGTGGGGCCTTGGCCGGCGTTCGGGCCATCAGCTCGCGAGGGTCCAGCTTGATGTCCAGGACCCCTTTTTCGGCGTCAACGCGGATGATGTCGCCGTCGCGCACATAGGCCAGCGGTCCGCCCGCCGCCGCCTCGGGCGTCACGTGGATGGCCGCCGGCACCTTGCCACTGGCGCCCGACATCCGTCCGTCGGTGACCAGCGCCACCTGGAAGCCCTTGTCCAGCTGCACGCCCAGCGCCGGCGTCAGCGAGTGCAGCTCGGGCATGCCATTGGCCTTGGGCCCCTGGAAGCGGACCACCGCGATGAAGTCGCGGTTCAGCTGGCCGGCCTTGTGCGCCGCCAAGAGGGCGTCCTGGTCCTCGAACACCAGGGCCGGCGCCTCGACGATGCGGTGCTGCGGCTTGACGGCGGAGGTCTTCATCACGCCGCGGCCCAGCGGCCCCTCCAGCACCCGCAAGCCCCCCTCGGCCTCGAACGGATCGTCGGCGGGGCGCAGGATGTCGCGGTTCAGGCTGGCGGCGGGCCCTTCGCGCCAGACCAGCTGGCCGTCCTGAAGGAATGGCTCCTGCTGGTAGCGGCGCAGGCCGGCGCCGGCCACCGTGACCACGTCATCGTGCACGAGGCCCGCGTCCAGCAGGGTGCGGGTGACGAAGCTCATCCCGCCGGCGGCGTGGAAGGCGTTCACGTCCTCCGAGCCGTTCGGATAGACCCGCGCGATCAGCGGCGTGACCTTCGACAGGTCATGGAAGTCCTCCCAGGCGATCCGCACCCCGGCGGCCCGGGCCATGGCCACGATGTGCAGGGTGTGGTTCGTCGACCCGCCGGTGGCCAGGAGGCCGGCGATGGCGTTGACGATGCTCTTCTCGTCCACCACCGCGGAGAACGGCGTGTAGGCGTTGCCGCCGTCGCGGATCTCCACCGCCCGCTTCGGCGCGGCGGCGGTGAGGGCGTCGCGCAGCGGCGTGTTCGGCGTGACGAAGGCCGCGCCCGGCAGGTGCAGGCCGGTCATCTCCATCATCATCTGGTTGGAGTTGGCCGTGCCGTAGAAGGTGCAGGTGCCGGGGCCGTGGTAGCTCTTCATCTCGGAGGTGAGCAGCTCGTCGCGCGTGGCCTTGCCCTCGGCGTAGAGCGCGCGGGTCCTGGCCTTCTCGGCGTTGGAGATGCCGCTGGTCATCGGCCCGCCCGGCACGAAGATCACCGGCAGGTGGCCGAACGCCGCCGCCCCGATGAACAGCCCCGGCACGATCTTGTCGCAGATCCCCAGCATGAGGGCGGCGTCGAAGGCGTCGTGGGTCAGGGAAACGGCCGTGGCCATGGCGATCACGTCGCGGGAGAACAGCGACAGCTCCATGCCCGGCCGACCCTGGGTGACGCCGTCGCACATGGCCGGCACCCCACCTGCGTACTGCGCGGTGGCGCCGACCTCATGGGCCGCCTTGCGGATGATCGGGGGGAAGCGCTCGTACGGCTGGTGAGCCGAGAGCATGTCGTTGTAGGCCGAGACGATGGCCACGTTCGGCGCGGTGGGGTCGCGCATCCGCTGCTTGTCGCCCTCGGGGGAAGCGGCGAAGGCGTGGGCCCAGTTGGCGCAGGACAGCTTGCCCCGACCCGGTCCCGCGGCGCGCGCCGCCTCCATCCGTTCCAGATAGTCGGCGCGGCTGTCCTTGCTGCGCTCGACGATGCGGTTCGTGACCGCCTCGGTGACGGGATGCATGGCCTTCAACCTCCGTGGTGCGGAGACCACAAGATGCGCACGGGCGCGCGGGCTTGCGAGAGCAGCCGGGCGACGGGCAGGTCCGCGCCGGCGGACGCCCGCTCGATCACCCCGCGCTTAGCGTCCCCGGCGATCAGAAGGAAGATGGCGCGCGCATCCAAGAGCGCGCTAAGCGTCAGAGTGACCCGCGCCAGGGGCGGATTGCCGAGGCCCGCCGGCACGGCGCGCGTCAGGTCCTGGGTGGTCAGGGCGTCCTCCAGCCCCGGGTCGCCCGGGATCAGCGAGGCGATGTGCCCGTCCTCGCCCATGCCCAGCAGCACCGCGTCGAACGGCAGGAGCGCCGCAAGCGCCGCCGGCTCCGGCTCGGGCCACAGCGGCAGCAGGTGCGCGCGGCCCGCGCCATGCTGCAGCAGGCGACTGCGCACCAAGCCTGCGTTGGAGGCCGGGTCATCGGCCGGCACGCAGCGGTCGTCGGAGAGGGTGACGATCACCCGGCTCCAGTCCGGCGGCCCGTCGCGGAGGCGGTCGTAGACGGGCCCGGGCGCGCGTCCGCCCGTGGCGACGAGCGAGGCGCGGGGCCGCAGCCGCAACGCCTCGGCGAGATTGGCCGACACCGCGTGGGCAGCCGCGTCCGCCAGGGCCTCGGCGGAAGGATAGGTCTCGATCATGCGGCCTCCATAACGCCGCGATACCCGCGCCGGCCCATCAAATGAACAGGGATTTCGCCTGCGCCATGGAACCGCGCATGGGCCAGCCGCGTCTCATCTGTGTCGGGCGCCGCACACAGGATGCGGCGGTTTCTTGCGGAGTCGTCATGCGTATCGCCCAGGTCCCGCCCCTGTACGAAGCCGTGCCGCCGCGGCTCTACGGCGGAACCGAGCGGGTGGTGGCCCATCTGACCGACGCCCTGGTCGCCCTGGGGCACGAGGTGACCCTGTTCACCAGCGCCGAGGCCCAGACCAAGGGCCGGCTGGCCATCGTGCGCGATCAGGCCATCCGGCTGGACCCGGCCCGGCTCAAGTCCGATCTGGCGGCGCACCTCTACCAGCTGTCGGAAGTGCGCCGCAGGGCCGCCGAGTTCGACGTCATCCACTTCCACACCGACATGATCCACTTCCCGATGTTCGAGGACCGGGCCCAGCGGACACTGACCACCCTGCACGGGCGGCTGGACCTGAAGGACCTGCCCGAGGTCTACCGCCGCTGGCGGCAGTTCCGCCTGGTCTCGATCAGCGACGCCCAGCGGCGGCCCCTGCCGCATGCAAACTGGGCGGCCACGGTCCACCACGGCATGAGCGCCGACGCCTACCGCTTCACCTCGCGGCCGCAGGGGTACCTTGCCTTCCTCGGCCGCATTTCGCCGGAGAAGCGTCCCGACCGCGCCATCGCCATCGCCGCGGCCGCCGGCCGGCAGCTGAAGATGGCCGCGAAGGTGGATCCCGCCGACCGGAGCTATTTCGAGGAGAAGATCGAACCGCTGATGCTCAACCCGCGGGTCGAATATGTGGGCGAGATCGGCGACGGCGCGAAGTCCGCCTTCCTGGGCGGCGCCGACGCCCTGCTGTTCCCCATCGACTGGCCCGAGCCCTTCGGCCTGGTGATGATCGAGGCCATGGCCTGCGGCACGCCGGTCATCGCCTGGGACTGCGGCTCGGTGCCGGAGATCGTCGACGACGGCCTGACCGGCTTCATCGTCCGCTCCGAGACCGAGGCCCTGGCCGCCATCGCGCGGCTGCCCCAGCTCAGCCGCCAGGCGGTCCGGGCGCGATTCGAGGAGCGCTTCTCATCCGTCGCCATGGCCAAACGCTATCTCGAGATCTATCAGAAACTCCCCCAGGAGGAGGCCAAGCTGACCCAGGCCGCCTGACTCCGAAGGACCGATGAACGACCTAGCGCCCGCCCAGGAAGCCCCCGTGGAATGGGGGGACATCGAGGAACCGCGGGTTCCCCATCGGCTCTATGCGCTCAAGGACCGGGACACCTTCCTGGTGGCCGACAGCCATGGCGACATCGTGGGCGCCGCGGACGGCCTGTTCCACAACGACACCCGCATCCTGTCGCGGTGGGAGCTGACCCTGGGCGACCGCTCGCCCACCCTGCTCTCGGGGGCGGTCAGCCAGGACAACGTCTACTTCACCTCCCACGGCCTGAACCGGGCGATCCCGGTGCCGGGCGGCCCGAGCTCCCCGCCGGGCGTGGTGCACCTGGAGCGCAAGCGCTTCCTCTGGCACGACCGCATGTACGAGCGGATCCGGCTGACGAACTACAGCCGCGAGACCATGTGCCTGCCGCTGGTCTTCCAGTTCGAGGCCGACTTCCGCGACATGTTCGAGGTTCGCGGCGCGATCCGGCGCAATCGGGGCCGCACCCTGGCGCCGCTGGTGGGCGCCAGCACGGTGCGCTTCCGCTACCAGGGCCTGGACCAGGTGGCGCGCGAGAGCGTGCTGTCGTTCTCCGAGCCGCCGCTGACGCTGAACGAGGACGAGGCGCTGTACGAGCTGGAGCTGGCGCGCGACGACTGCCGCGAGATCTTCATCGAGGTGGGCGCCGCCGAGGCCGAGGCGCCCAGCCGCGGCCGGTTCCGCGCCGCGGCGGCCCGGGCGCGCTTCGCCATGCGCGGCCGGCGTCGGCAAGGTGCGCGGATCAGCACCAATGGCCGCCTGTTCAACGCCTGGATCGACAAGTCGCGCGCCGACCTCGCCCTCCTGACGACGCCGATGCGCACCGGCCCCTATCCCTATGCCGGCATCCCCTGGTTCTCCACCGCGTTCGGCCGCGACGGGATCATCACCGCCTGGCAGATCCTCTGGTTCGAGCCGGCCCTGGCGCGGGGGGTCCTGTCCTACCTCGCCGAGCACCAGGCGCAGGAGACCTCCGCCTTCCGCGACTCCGCCCCCGGCAAGATCATGCACGAGACCCGGCGCGGGGAGATGGCCGCTCTGGGGGAGGTGCCGTTCGGGCGCTACTACGGCGGCGTCGACACCACCCCGCTGTTCGTGGCCCTGGCCGGCGCCTACGCCGAGCGCACCGGCGACTTCGAGCAGCTGGACCGCTGGTGGCCGGCCCTGGAGCGCGCCTGCGGCTGGATCCTGGAGAGCGCGGCCAGCCATCCGCTGGGGCTCTTGGCCTATGAGCGGGGGGCCGAGAGCGGCCTCTCCAACCAGGGCTGGAAGGACTCCGGCGACTCCATCTTCCACGCCGATGGCAGTTTTCCCGAGGGACCCATCGCGCTGGTGGAGGTGCAGGGCTACGCCTACGCCGCCTACCGCACCATGGCCTTGCTGACCGCCCGCCGCGGCCACCTGGACGAGGCCGAGCGCTGGAGCCAGCGCGCCGAGCGGATCCGCGAGACGGTGGAGCGCCACTTCTGGATGCCGGAGCAGAACTTCTACGGGATCGCCCTGGATGGGCGAAACGAGCTCTGCCGGGTGCGCGCCTCCAACCCTGGGCACCTGCTGTTCAGCGGCCTGCCGCATCCGGACCGGGCGCGGGCGGTGGCCGACAGCCTGCTGTCGGGCGCGTTCTTCTCGGGCTGGGGCCTGCGCACCCTGGCGCTGGACCAGGCCCGCTACAATCCGATGTCCTACCACAACGGCTCGGTCTGGCCCCACGACACGGCGGTGACCACGCTGGGTCTCTCGCGCTACGGGGAGCGGGCCGGAGTGGTGAAGCTGACCGCCGCGCTGTTCGAGGCGGCCGCCCAGCTGGAGATGCGCCTGCCCGAGCTCTATTGCGGCTTCCGCCGGGCCGCGGGCGAGCCGCCGGTGGCCTATCCCGTGGCCTGCCTGCCCCAGGCCTGGGCGGCCGGTGCGGTGTTCATGATGCTGCAGGCCTGCCTGGGCCTGCGCCTGCACGGGGAGGCCGCGGAGGTGGAGATCAACAACCCCACCCTGCCCATTGGCATCGACCGCCTGGCGATCGAGGGCCTGCAGGTGGGCGCCGGCGAGATCGACCTCACCTTCGAGCGCCAGGGATCGCGGGTGGCGGTGCATTCCAATAGCCGAGGTCCGCGCCTGCGTGTCTGCTACGACGACCGGACGAAGGCCCTGTCGTCTTGAGCCCGTCGCTGGACCTGTTCCCGATCGGCAATTGCGCGGCGAGCGCCCTGGTGGACCGCGCCGGGCGCTTCGTCTGGGCCTGCGCTCCGCGGGTCGACGGCGACCCGGTGTTCTGCGCGCTCCTCGGCGGCAAGGACCCGGCCGAGCCGGACGCTCAGGGCCTGTGGGCTATCGATGTGGAAGGGACGGTCCGCATCGAGCAGGCCTATCTGCGCAACACTCCGATCCTGCGGACCGAGATCCACACCGGCGACGGGGCGGCGGTGGAGATCCTGGACTTCGCCCCGCGCTACCGGCACCTGGGCCGACAGTACCGGCCGCTGGCCTTCATCCGCATGGTCCGGCCCCTGGCCGGCGCCCCGCGGATCCGCGTTCGCCTGTCGCCGATGATGAATTACGGCGAGCGGGCCTGCTACCAGACCATGGGCTCCAACCACATCCGCTTCGTGGGCGAGGCGGCCACCCTGCGGCTGACCACCGACGCGCCGGTGAGCCAGGTTCAGGCGGCGCGGCCGTTCCGGCTGGAGCGCGAGCTGGGCTTCTTCCTGGGGCCCGACGAGGGCCTCGACGCCGAGGTGACGACCACCGTGCGGCGCATGCTGCGCGAGACCATCGACTACTGGCGCGGCTGGGTGCGGACGCTGTCGGTGCCGCTGGAATGGCAGACCGCGGTGATCCGCGCGGCCATCACCCTGAAGCTTTGCGCCCACGAGGAGACCGGCGCCATCGTGGCGGCCCTGACCACCTCGATCCCCGAGCACGACACCGAGCCCGGGAGCGGCCGCAACTGGGACTACCGCTACTGCTGGCTCCGCGACGCCTACTACGTGGTCCAGGCGCTAAACCGGCTGGGTGCGGCCGACATGCTGGAGAACTACCTGGTCTACCTGCGCAACCTGGTGGAGCAGGCGCGGCGCGGCGACATGCGGGTGAGCGACGCCGCGCCGGCCCAGCGCGAACTGCCGGGGCTGGGCCATGCCCCTGCGCCCAACGGCAAGGCCGGCCACGTGCAGCCGGTCTATGGCGTGGGGCTGGAGCCGGTGCTGACCGAGTGGATCGCCCCGCACCTGCCGGGCTACCGCGGCATCGGGCCGGTGCGGGTGGGCAACCAGGCGCACGAGCACCTGCAGCACGACGTCTACGGCCAGATCATCCTCTCCACCGTCCAGGCCTTCTTCGACGAGCGCCTGCTGCGGCCCGCCACCGTCGACGACTTCCGCGCCCTGGAGCCGATCGGCGAGCGGGCGTTCGAGCTGCACGACAAGCCCGACGCCAGCCTGTGGGAGTTCCGCGGCCGCGAGGCGGTGCACACCTATTCCTCGGTGATGTGCTGGGCCGCCTGCGACCGGCTGGGCAACGCCGCCGCGCGGCTGGGGCTGGCGGACCGGGCCGCCTATTGGAACGGCCGCGCCGTGCAGGTGCGCGAGACCATCGAGACCCGGGCCTGGAACGCCGAGCAAGGGCGCTTTGCCGCGACCTTCGGCGGCGACGAGCTGGACGCCAGCCTGCTGCAGCTGGTGGACGTGCGCTTCCTGCCGGCCGACGACCCGCGCATGCAGGCCACCATGGCGGCGGTCGAGCAGGGCCTGCGCCGCGGCGGCTACATGCTGCGCTACGCCATCCCCGACGACTTCGGCCTGCCGAAGACCGCCTTCAACTTCTGCACCTTCTGGCTGATCGAGGCGTTGCACCTCTCCGGCCGCACGGACGAGGCGCGGGCGCTGTTCGAGGAGATGCTGTCCCGGCGCACCGCCGCCGGCCTGCTCTCCGAGGACATCACCCTCGACGGCGCCGAACTCTGGGGCAACTACCCCCAGACCTACTCCCTGGTCGGCCTCATCAACTGCGCCACCCTGCTCTCCAAGAGCTGGCAGAGCGTGCGGTAGGCGCTTCTGGGCGCGGCAGCGCCGCAGGTCTTAACCACTGACCATCACGGACGCCAGGACGGGCCCTCTCTGTCCGTAATGGTCGGTGATGGTCCGTGGTTCGAATCGGCTTCGCCGGTCTCTGCGCCGCGTCAATCCGACCAGGCGCGGCCGAAGCGTTCGATGAGGGCGAAGGCGCCGGGCGGGCCCCAGCTGCCGGCGGCGTAGGGTTTGGGGGCCAGGTTGGCTTCGGACCAGGCGTCGGCGACGCCGTCGACCCAGCGCCAGGCCTCCTCGATCTCGTCGCGCCGCACGAAGAGCGTCGGATCGCCCTGGATCACGTCCAGGAGCAGCCGCTCATAGGCGATGCGCCGGCGCCCACCCGCGCCCTCGAAGTTGGCAAGCAGCGACAGCGACAGCGGCAGCGACTGCAGCCGCATGCCGCCCTGGCTGAGGCCCGGCGCCTTGTTCATCAGGGTCAGCGAGATGTCCTCGTCCGGCTGCAGGTCGATCACCAGCCGATTGGCCATCAGGTCGTGGCTGGAGGCCTGCCCGAAGATCGAGTGCGGCACCGGCTTGAACTGGATCGAGATCAAGGTGCGCCGCTCCGGCAGCCGCTTGCCGGTGCGCAGGAAGAACGGCACGCCCGCCCAGCGCCAATTGTCGATGTCGGCGCGCAGGGCGACGAAGGTCTCGGTCCCGCTCTTCTGGCCGCGCTCGGCCTCGTAGCCCTTGACCTCCTTGCCGCCGACGACGCCCGGCGTGTACTGGCCGCGCACCGAGCGGTCGACCACCTCGGCGCGGGTGAAGCGGCGCAGCGACCGCAGCACCTTGACCTTCTCGTTGCGCACCGAGTCCGGCTCCATGTCGGCCGGCGGCTCCATGGCCACCAGGCAAAGCAGCTGCAGCATGTGGTTCTGCAGCATGTCGCGCAGGGCGCCGTATTCGTCGTAATAGGGCCAGCGGTCGCCGACGCCCTCGGTCTCGGCCACGGTGATCTGCACGTGGTCGATGGTGAGGTTGTTCCAGAGCGGCTCGAACAGGGTGTTGGCGAAGCGCAGGGCGATCAGGTTCTGGACCGTCTCCTTGCCCAGGTAGTGGTCGATCCGGAAGATCTGGTTCTCGTCGAAGACCGCCGACAGGCCCTTGTTGATCTGGCGCGAGGTCTCCAGGTCGCGGCCGATGGGCTTTTCCAGCACGATGCGCGTGTCGTCGGTGGCCAGGCCGCAGGCCGCCAGGGCCACGCAGACCTTCTCGTAAAGGCTGGGCGAGATGGCCAGGTAGAAGAACGGCTGCTTCGCGCCCTGCAGGGCCGGCTTCAGCGCCGCGCATCCCTCGGCCGTGGTGGCGTCGGCGGTCACATACTCCAGCCGCGCCGAGAAGCGGGCCCACACCGCCTCGTCCAGCCCCTCGGGGCGGCCCTGCAGGATCTTGTGCGCCTCGTCGAGGAAGGCCTCGCGGGTCATGTCGGCGCGGGCCGTGGCCACGATCTTGAAGCCGTCCGGCAGGAACCGGTCGACGTCGAGGAAGTAGAGCGACGGCAGAAGCATGCGCCGGGCGAGGTCGCCGGTGCCGCCGAACAGCACGATCGCGTCAGCCTGCGCGGGCATCGGGCCTCCTTACGCTGCGGGAAGGGCGGACACCACCTCGCGCCGGCCCTGCGGTCAAGACCTTGACCTGAGGTTTTCACGTGCGCGTGCAACGCAGGATCGAAAGCCGTGCAGCGGCGTTGTCTTTCGGCTGACGGGTGGAGCGCCATGTCTATGGATTCACTGACAGTCGCCTTGCCCGCCCCACGCCCGCTGCGGTTGGCGGACTCGGCGCTGTTCATCGACCTCGACGGCACGCTGGCCCCGATCGCCGAGCGGCCGCAGGACGTGGGCCCCGATCCGCGGCGGACGGACCTGCTGGAACGGCTGCGCGAAGGGCTCAGCGGCCGCCTGGCCATCGTCACCGGCCGCACGCTGGAGGATGTCGACCGCATCCTGGAGGGCCGGCTGCCGTGCGTGGCGGCGGTGCACGGTCTGGTGTTCCGCGAGTGCGACGGAACGGTGCATGCGCCGCCGCCGCATCCTGGGCTGGGCGCGGCCACCGAGGCGCTGCGCGCCTTCGCCGCCTGCGACTCTGGTCTCATCGTCGAGGAGAAGGGCGCCAGCGTCGCCCTGCACTTCCGCCTGGCCCGCGGCCGCGCCGCCGACGCCCGCGCCGTCGCCCGCCAGATCGCCGCCGAGACGGGCCTGGCCCTACAGGAGGGCGACATGGTGGAGGAACTGCGCACGCCCGGGCCGGCCAAGGGCGATTCCATCCGCACCTTCATGCAGAGCGCGCGGTTCAAAGGCGCTCATCCCGTGTTCGCGGGCGACGACGCCACCGACGAGCACGGCTTCCAGGCGGTGGAGCGCCTGGGCGGCTACGGCGTCCTGGTCGGCCGCCCCCGGCCCACTCACGCCCGCTTCGGCCTGCGCGACGTGGACGCGGTAATGGCCTGGCTGGAGGCGGCTAGATGAGTCGTCTCATCGTCGTCTCCAATCGCGTCAGCCCGCCCTCCGGCGCCGGCGAGGAAAGCGTCGGCGGCCTGGCCATGGCGCTGTCGGCGGCGCTGCGGGAATATTCCGGCGTCTGGTTCGGCTGGAGCGGGCGCACCACGCCCGAGTTCACCGGCCGCCTGCACATCGAGAAGGTGGGCGGCGTCACCGCGGCCACCGTCGACCTCGAGGAGATCGACCTCGAGGAGTACTACAACGGCTACGCCAACAAGACCCTGTGGCCGCTGTTCCACTACCGCGTGGACATCGCCGCCTTCGACCGCGCGTTCGACCAGGGCTACCGGCGGGTCAACCGGCGCTTCGCCGAGACCCTGGCGCCGCTGATCCAGCCCGACGACATCATCTGGGTGCACGACTACCACCTGATCCCGCTGGCCCGCGAACTGCGCAGCCTGGGCGTCAAGAACCGGATCGGCTTCTTCCTGCACATCCCCTGGCCGGCGCACCAGGTGTTCATCAGCCTGCCGCGGCACCGCCAGCTGGTGGAGTCGATGTTCGACTACGACCTCGTGGGCTTCCAGACCGCCGAGTACCAGCAGGCCTTCGAGGAGTACGTCCTCAACGAGGCCGCCGGCGCCGTGGTGCGCGAGGGCCAACTGAGCGCCTTCGGACGGACGCTGGACGTCGGCGCCTTTCCCATCGGCATCGACGCGCCGGAGTTCGCCGAGATGCTGAAGACCGGCCGGGCGCGGCGCATGCGCGACCTGATGACCGCCTGCACGGTGTTCCGCCACCTGATCGTCGGGGTCGACCGGCTGGACTACGCGAAGGGCCTGGAGGAGCGGTTCCTGGGCTTCGAGCACTTCCTGCAGCAGAACCCCGACCTGCGCCGCGAGGTGCTGATGCTGCAGATCGCGCCCGCCAGCCGCGAGGCGGTGGAGGCCTATCAGGAGATCCGCGGCCGGCTGGACGCGCTCTCCGGCCGGATCAACGGCGAGTTCGCGGACGTGGACTGGGCCCCGTTCCGCTATGTGAACAAGACCTACCGGCGCGACGAACTGGCGGGGATCTATGGCGCGGCGCGGGTGGGCCTGGTGACGCCGCTGCGCGACGGCATGAACCTGGTGGCCAAGGAGTTCGTCGCGGCCCAGAACCCGGACGACCCGGGCGTGCTGATCCTGTCGCGCTTTGCCGGCGCCGCGCGGCAGATGCGCGAGGCCCTGCTGGTCAATCCCAACAGCGCCGAGGAGGTGGCCGACGCCCTGCGCCGGGCGCTGAACATGGACAGGGCCGAGCGCATCCGGCGCTGGCGGGCCCTCTTCGACAACGTCCAGCGCGAGGACGTGGCCGCCTGGCGCGACGCCTTCGTGCGCGCCCTGCGCGGCGCCGAGGAGCTGCGCCCGGCGATGGTGAGCTGAGGCGCCGATGGCCGACAAACTGGCCCGATACCGTTCGATGCGGGACTTCTCCAAGACCGCCGAGCCCGCCGGCGCCGAGCACACGCACGTCTCGAACCGCCTGCGCTTCGTGATCCAGAAGCATGCGGCCACGCGCCTGCACTACGACTTCCGGCTGGAGCTGGACGGGGTGTTCAAGAGCTGGGCGGTGACCAAGGGCCCTTCGCTCGATCCGCATGACCGCCGCCTGGCGGTGGAGGTCGAGGACCACCCGCTGGACTACGGCGACTTCGAGGGCACCATCCCGATGGGCCAGTACGGCGGCGGCACGGTGATGCTGTGGGACCGCGGCTACTGGGAGCCGGAGGGCGATCCGCACGAGGGCCTGCGCAAGGGCGACCTGAAGTTCACCCTCGACGGCGAGCGGCTGAAGGGCAGCTTCGTCCTGGTGCGGATGAAGCGGCGCGAGCGCGAGAAGCGCGACAACTGGCTCCTGATCAAGCACCACGATGGCTGGTCGCTGGAGGACCATGGCGGCGAGCTGGTGGAGACGGAGACCATCTCGGTGGCCTCTGGCCGGCCGATGGAGGACATCGCCGCCGGCCAGGGCAAGGGGCCGACCAAGTTCATGACCGGCAAGGGCCGGGCCAGCGGCAAGAACGTCTGGCAGTCCAACCGCGCCAGCGCCGAGGACCCGGTCGGCCGGCGCAGCGCGCCGTTGAAGTCCGCGCCGGCGCCGAAGGTGAAGGCCCCGCCGCCCCTGCGGGCCGCGGCCCTGCCGGGCTTCGTGCCGCCGCAGCTGGCGCAGTCGGTGGACCGCCCGCCGCCCGGCGCCGGCTGGGGCCACGAGATCAAGTTCGACGGCTATCGGCTGCAGCTGCGGGTCGAAGCCGGTCAGGCCACCCTGAAAACCCGGGCGGGCCTGGACTGGACGGCCAAGTTCCGCGCCATCGCCGCGGACGGCGTGGCCCTGCCCGACGGCATCTACGACGGCGAGGCCTGCGCCCTGGACGCGGCCGGCTCGCCCGACTTTCCGGCCCTGCAGGCGGCCCTGTCGGACGGCAAGACCGACGACCTGGTGTTCTTCGTCTT
Source organism: Caulobacterales bacterium (assembly GCA_019510435.1). Lineage (GTDB taxonomy): Bacteria > Pseudomonadota > Alphaproteobacteria > Caulobacterales > Caulobacteraceae > Phenylobacterium. The sequence continues at coordinate 158,072 of JAEKKJ010000010.1, forward strand.
CGACGCCCTGTTCCTTGCGGGCGAGGACCTGCGCAACCTGCCGCTGGCCGAGCGCAAGACGCGGCTCAAAGCGGTCGTGGCGAAGGCGGGCAAGCGGCTGGAAAAGCGCATCCGCTACGTCGACCACTTCGAGACCGCCGGCGATGCGGTGCTGCAGTCGGCCTGCCGCATGTCGCTGGAGGGGATCGTCTCCAAGCGGCTGGACGCCCCCTACCGATCGGGCCGCGGCGACGCCTGGCAGAAGTCCAAGTGCCGCGCCGGCCATGAAGTGGTGATCGGCGGCTGGAACGGCGAGGCCGGCCAGCTGCGCTCGCTGCTGGTGGGCGTCCACCGGGGCGACAAGCTGGTCTATGTGGGCAAGGTCGGCACGGGCTTCGGCCGCGACATGGTGGGCCGCGTGCTGCCGCGGCTGCAGAAGGTCGAGGCCGACGCCAGCCCGTTCAGCGGCCCGGGCGCGCCGCGCAAGGCGGAGAACCTGCACTGGGCGCGTCCGGAGCTGGTGGCCGAGATCGAGTTTGCCGGCTTCACGGCGTCAGGCATGGTGCGGCAGGGCGCGTTCAAGGGGCTGCGCGAAGACAAGCCCGCGCGCGAGGTGGAGGCCGAGACGCCGCAGCCGGTCGAAAAGGCGCAACTGGCGACCCCGAAGCCGACCGCTGCCCCGGCCCGCAAGGCCGCGGCCGGCGGCAACGCCGTCATGGGCGTCACCATCTCCAGCCCCGATAAGGCGTTGTGGCCCGACGACGGCGCCGGCCAGCCGGTGACCAAGCTGGAGCTCGCCAGCTACCTCGAGGCGGTGGGTCCCTGGATGATGCAGCACCTCAAGGGCCGGCCCTGCTCGATCATCCGCGTCCCCGACGGCATCGGCGGCGAGCGGTTCTTCCAGCGCCACGCCGGCAAGGGCTCCTCGGCCCTGCTCACGGAGGTGAAGGTGTTCGGCGACCACAAGCCCTACCTGCAGGTCGACCGCATCGAGGCGCTGGCCGCCCTGGCCCAGATCGCTGCGACCGAGTTCCACCCGTGGAACTGCCAGCCCTTCCAGCCCGAGGTTCCCGGCCGCCTGGTCTTCGACCTGGACCCCGACGAGGAGATCCCCTTCGAGCGGGTGATCGAGGGGGCCAAGGCGGTCAAGGAACGGATCGAGGCGCTGGGGCTGGTGGCCTTCTGCAAGACCACCGGCGGCAAGGGCCTGCACGTGGTCACGCCCCTGGCGGACGGGAAGGGCAAGACCGACTGGCCCACCGCCAAGAAGTTCGCCCAGGACGTCTGCCTGGCGATCGCGGCCGATGCGCCGGACCGCTACGTCGTCAACATGGCCAAGGCCAAGCGGGTGGGCCGGATCTTCCTCGACTATCTGCGCAACGACCGCATGTCGACGGCGGTGGCGCCGCTCTCGCCGCGGGCGCGGCCGGGCGCGCCGGTGTCGTTCCCGCTGACCTGGAGCCAGGTGAAGAAGGGCCTGGACCCCAAGGTCTGGACGATCCGCACCGCTCCGGCGCTGCTCAAGAAGACCCGGGCCTGGGCCGACTATTGCGACGCCGAGCGGCCGCTGACCGACGCCATCGCCCGCCTCAAGCGGAGCTGAACCCTTCGTTTTGCGAGCCGTTTCAACGGCCTCCAAGACGAGGGAACCTGTCATGCCCGTCCCGCCCGGCCTCGCCAAGCCGCACCGCATCCTGGCCCTGATCCCGGTGGTCGCCGCCGCGATCTTCGTGTTCGGCTCCCTGGGCCTGGCCCTGACCCACCTGTCCGCCAACGGCCCCGGCCCCAAGGCGAACGCGCCCCAGAGCCAGATCGCCAGCGGCCAGACCCCGCCCGACCGCGGTCCCTACACCAGCCCCACAGCGCCGCGGTCGTAGGCCGTCAGAAACCGGGCTGCCGCCCGCTGTGCGCCTCAGCCGTCGTAGCCGTCCACGAGGTAGACCCGGCTGGTGGAGGTGGCTTCGCGGATCGGCAGGATGGCCAGGTATTCGGGCGAACTGCGCCAGGCGCGCGCGGCCTCGCGGCTCGCAAAGCGCAGCACCACCAGCCTCTCGGGCGGCGACGGCCCGTCGACCGGCTCCGGCGCCCCGCCGCGCACCACATAGGCCCCGCCGTACTGCGCCAGGATCGCCGGCACCTGTTGCGAATAGGTCTGGAAGCGTTCCGGATCGTGGACGGCGATCTCGTTGATCACATAGGCGGCCATGGATCCTCCAGGTTGCAGGCGTAGCGTTCGAGGTTCGGGATAGTCGGCGCCGCCGCCGGACACAATCGCGCAACACGGCCTCGCTAGGCAGACCGGAAGTTCGAAAAAGCGCGTGCGCCCAGGTACGACCTATGGGGGAAACCATGATCCGTCGCCCGCTGCTCGCCGGCCTCCTCGGCCTGGCCGCCCTGGTCGCCCCCGCCGCCAGCCTCGCCCAGATGGCCCCGCCGATCGGCGAGCCGCAGGTGCTGAAGATCCGCCAGGGCGCGCTGAAGGGCGTGGTGAAGGACGGCGTCGCCTATGACCTGGGCATCCCCTTCGCCCCGCCGCCGGTGGGCGACCTGCGCTGGCGCCCGCCGGGCGCGCCACCCAGTTGGACCGGAGAGCGCGATGCCGCCAAGCCGGGCGCAAGCTGCCAGGCGGTGGAGGACTGCCTCTACCTCAATGTCGTGCGGCCGGCCGACGCCAAGCCCGGCGCGAAACTGCCCGTCCTGGTCTGGATCCACGGCAGCGCCTTCGTGGTGGGCCAGGGCCTGGGCGCCTTCGGGGCCGACACCGAGGGGACGTCGTTCGCCCACAAGGGCGTGGTGGTGGTCAGCGCCAACTACCGGCTCGGGCGCGCGGGCTGGTTCGCGCATCCCGCCCTGACCCGGGAAGGCGGCCTGACCGCCAACTACGGCAATATGGACCAGGTCGCGGCCCTGAAATGGGTCAAGGCCAATATCGCCAGCTTCGGCGGCGACCCGGCCAAGGTGACGGTGGCCGGCGAGAGCGCGGGCGGCATGGCGATCCTCCAGATGATGGTCTCGCCGCAGACCAAGGGCCTGTTCGCCCGGGCGGTGGTGGAATCCGCCTTCCCCCGCATCCCGCCGATCCCCCTGGCCGTGGCTGAGGCGAACGGGGTGAAGTTGGCGGAGGCCGCCGGCGTCACCGGGCTCGACGCCGCGGCGGCGGCGGCCCTGCGCAAGCTGCCGACGAGCGCCCTGGCCGGGCCCCGCGCCGCGCTCGGCTCACCGACCCGGCCGTTCCCGGTCCTGGACGGCAAGCTCTATGCCGAGCCGGCGATGGCGGGCTTCGAGGCCGGCCGCGAGGCGAAGATCCCGCTGATCATCGGCGGCAACGCCAACGAGGCCAGCCTGACCCGGCCGCAGCCGGCGATGCTCGACGCCCTGCCTGCCGAGCGGCAGGCCGCCGTCCTGCAGCTCTTCGATCCGCAAGGCGGCGGCGACAAGGCCCGCGCGGTCAACAACCTGGTCACCGTCAAGACCATGACCGAACCCGACCGCGCCATCGCCCGCCTGCACGCCGCCCACGGCGCCCCCACCTGGGCCTACTATTTCTCCTACGTCCCGGCGGCCGAGGCGGCCCGCAAGCCCTTCGGCGCGGGCCACACCGACGAGGTGAAGTACGTCTTCGGCGCGCCAACGGCGCCGGCCGCCTTCGCGCCAGCGGACCAGGCGCTCTCCGACGCCATGAACGGCGCCTGGGCGGGGTTCGCGAAGACTGGAACCCCCGACAGCGCCGGCGGCGTGACCTGGCCGAAGTTCGACGCCGCCCGCGAGGCCGAGATGGAATTCGGCGCCGACGGCCCGAAGGTCCGCGAGCACCTCCTCAAGGCCTGGCGGGATTTCGTGGAGCCCGCCGCGACCGGCCCCGCCAGCCGCTGAGCGCTTCTCCTCACCCGTCGGGGGAGGAGAAATTGCGTCCTCAGGCGCGTTTGCGGGCCGGGGACTTGCGGGCCGCAGGCTTCTTCTCGGCCTCCGCCTTCCGGGCCGCCGGCTTGCGCGCCGGGGCCTTGCGCCGCTCGCCGCCGCCCTGGCCCAGGCTGCGCTTCAGGGCCTCCATCAGGTCGATGACCTCGGCCTCGCGCGGCTCCTCGACCCGGGCGATCTTGTGGCCCTTCTCCTTCTCGGCGATCAGGGCGCGCAGGGCGTCCTCGTAGCGGTCGTTGAACTGCGACGGATCGAACGGCCCCTCCTGCTGCTCGATGATCCGTGCGGCGATGTCGACCATGGCCTTCGGCGGCTTCTCCTCCGGGATGCGGTCGAAGAAGTCGGCGGCGTCGCGCACCTCGCGGTTCGAGCGCAGGGAATAGGTCACGATCCCCTTGCCGCGCGGCTCCAGCGCCATCAGCCGCTCGCGCTGGTGCATGACCAGCCGGCCCAGGGCGATCTTGCCGGCCGACTTCATCGCCTCGCGGATGACGCTGAACGCCTCCACCGCCATGTCGCCGTCGGGGGTCAGGAAATAGGGGTCGTTCCAGTAGAGCCGGTCGATCTCGTCCTCGTCCACGAACCGCTCGATGTCGAGGGTGCGGGTGGTCTCCAGGCGGACGTTGCGGATCTCCTCGTCGGTGACCACCACATAGTGGCCCTTCTCCACCTCGTAGCCCTTGACGATGTCGGCGCGGTCCACCGGCCCGGTCTCCGGGTCCGTGGGGATCATCCGGATGCGGTTGTTGGTCTGCTTGTGCAGCATGTTGAAGCTGATGTCGCCGGTGCGGGCGGTGGCGGTGTAGAGCGCCACCGGGCAGCTGACGAGCGAGAGACGCAGGTAGCCCTGCCAGGTCGGACGGGTGGCCATGGGAGACTCCGGGTTCGCCGACTCAACGCGGGCATGGCGGAGTCAGTTCGGCGCTACTTCAGCTGCATCCGCGGTAGGGCTAGTGCCTGGTGGGCGTCCAGCTGGGACTTGCGGAAGTGGGTGCGCACGCCGCTGGGCGAGCCGAACTCCATGAGCTGGTCGCTCTTGGGGTCGTAGGCGGGCCACGCCTCGCTGCCGCAGGTGGGGACACTGGTCTTGGCGAAGCTGACCCAGCAGGCGTGCATCAGGCGCGCCATGGCCTTGTCCTCGTCGGTGACCACGCTCATCGGCGTGCGCCGCCCCCAGTATTCCCAGACGTACTGGATCTCCGCCCCATGCGAGGCGCGGGTCATCATCGGGCGGAAGCGGCCGCCGACGTAGGAGAAGTAGTAGAGCCAGGCCGGCTTGCCGCCTGACGCCTGGGCCGCCACCCAGCGCGCCGGGCCGCCCATGACCCGGTCGGTGAACAGCGCCCGGGCGTAGGCGTCGCTGTCGGCCACGACCTCAGGCGGATAGGCGCCCTTGACGTAGTCGCCGCCCAGCCAGGCGACCTGGTCCGGTCCCTTCTTATCGCGCCCCAGCAGCGCATCCTCGCCGGAGTTGGAGCCGATGATCAGCGGCACGTCCGGGACATGGCCACGCGCGAAGGCCTGGGTGGCGGTCTCGGTCATCAGCTTGCCGTCGACGAAGGGATCGTATTCGGCGTCGATGCCGACCAGCTGGTCCACCGGCAGGGCGCGCAGGTCCGCGGCCGTGGCGCCCTCGGGCACGCCGAGCTTCTGCAGGGCTGCGGCGCCGGCCTTCTCCTGTTCGGCCAGGGTGACCGGCTTGAACCAGCCGAGCCCGGATTCGACGATGGCCTTGTGGTAGAGCCCGCGCGCCGCCGGCGTCGCCAGCAGCGCCAGCACGCTTTCGCCGCCCGCGCTCTCGCCGAAGATGGTGACGTTCTTCGGGTCGCCCCCGAAGGCGGCGATGTTGCGCTGGACCCACTTCAGCGCCGCGATCTGGTCCATGAGCCCGAAGTTTCCGGTGGGCTCCTCCCCCGCCGCCTTGGTCAGCGCCGGATGGGCGAAATAGCCGAGGGCCCCAAGGCGGTAGTTGAAGGTCACCACCACCACCCCGTCGCGGGCGAAGTTCTGGCCGTCGAAGACCCAGCCGGCGCCTGTGCGGTGCCCGCCGCCGTGCAGCCAGACCATCACCGGCGCCGCGCCCTTCCCCGCCTTCAGCGCGGCCTTCGGCGCAAAGACGTTCAGCTGCAGGCAGTCCTCGGACATCGCGCCGTTGGCGCCGCCGAGGTTGGGCGTGCCATCCGGGTGCATCGGCTGCGGGCACGACGGCCCAGGCAGGGCCGTGAGCCGCGGCGCTGACCAGGGCGCCACCGGCTGCGGCGGGCGCCAGCGCAGCGGGCCCACCGGCGGGGCGGCATAGGGGATGTCGCGGAAGACATCGGCGTTCTCGTGCTCGATGCCGATGATCGGCCCGGCCTCGATCTGCACGCGCACCGGGGGCGGCAGGGGAGCGTCGGTCGGCGTCTGGGCCGCGGCCGCGCGCGCCAGCGCCAACACCGCCGCCAGGGCCAAGGCCATCCGCCGCATCGCAATCTCCCGGCTGCGGCCCGCGTATACCGCCATGCGAACCTTTCCTGTCCTTAACTTGCCACAGCCGGAAGTTGCGGCCTAGCTTCCCCGCGGCGACTGGGGGGTCGTCGCCGGGGGATTGTCTCTTTGCGTAAGCGTCTTCTGTTGTGCGCCGCCGCGGCGCTGGCCGCGCCGGTCGCCCCCGCGTTCGCCCAGCCTCCGGCCAAGCCCGCGCCCAAGCCGCCGGCCGCCGCGCCCGTCAAGCCCGCCGGCGCCACCGTCGAGGGGATCACGGTCAACGGGACCGCGCCGCCGGTCCGCACGTCCATCGACCGCAAGAGCTACAGCGTCACCAGCGACCTGCAGGCGACCACCGGCTCGATCAGCGACGCCCTGCGCAACATACCGTCGGTGGAGGTGGACCTGCAGGGCAATGTCAGCCTGCGCGGCGACCAGAACGTCACCATCATGATCGACGGCAAGCCCTCCGGCCTGTTCCGCGGCGAGGGCAAGGGCCAAGCGCTGCAGAGCCTGCCCGCCGACCAGATCGAGCGGGTGGAGGTGATCACCAATCCTTCGGCCGAGTTCAAGCCGGAGGGGACCGCCGGCATCATCAACCTGATCACCAAGAAGACCCACAAGGCCGGGGTCACCGGCTCGATGCGCGCCAACATCGGGACCGACAGCCGCGGCAATGGCGGCATCAGCGCCGCCTACGCCAGCAAGCAGATCACCCTCTCCGGCGACGCCAGCTACCGGCGCGACACCTTCCGCCAGGTGTTCGACGACACGCGCGCCACCTTCGACCCGGCGCTGGGCGGCTTCCGTAGCCTCAGCGACGTGACTCGCAGCCGCGGCAAGGTGGACATCGTCACCGGCCGCACGGGCCTCGACTTCGACCCCGACGCCAAGACCCATGCGGGCGCGCAGCTGCGCTACCAGGGCGTCGACTTCCACAACAGCTTCGTCGAGACCGTCGACCGGACCCTGCCCAGCGGGGCGCCGGACACCAGCTACCTGCGCACCGGCGGCATCAGCCAGCGGCGGCGCGACGTCGAGGGCACCGCCAGCTACAGCTACAAGTTCGGCGACGACCACGAGTTCAGCGCCAGCGCCACCGAGGAGTGGCAGACCGACCACCGCGACCGGCCGGCGCTGTACCGCTTCTCCGACCCGGCCGTGCCGAACGCCTATGACGAGAACAAGGTGCACAACACCTTCTGGCGCACCGAGGCCAAGGCCTCCTATTCCACGCCGCTGCCCGGCCAGGCCAAGCTGAAGCTGGGCTATGAGTTCGACGAGGACGACAACGACTACGGCAACTCCGGCGTCCGCGGCCCCAGCGCGGTCCTGGCCAGCCCGGATCCCAGCCTGACGAACCTCTTCAACTTCGACCAGACGATCCACTCGGTCTGGACGACCTACGAGAAGCCGTTCGGCGACCTGACGGTGCTTGCGGGCCTGCGGCTGGAGGCGGTGCGCATCGACCTGGACCAGATCACCCAGTCGGTGCGGGCCAGTAACGACTACGACCGGGCCTACCCGTCGCTGCACCTGGCCTACAAGCTCACCGACGCCCAGCAGCTCACCGCCAGCGCCAGCCGCCGGGTGCAGCGCCCGCAGCCCTACGACTTCAACCCGTTCCTGCAGTACCTGGACCCGCAGAACTACCGGCAGGGCAACCCGAACCTGAAGCCGCAGCAGACCGACAGTTACGAGCTGGGCTACCAGTACCGCAAGAACGGCACGATCCTGCTGGCCACCGCCTACTACCGCGACGGCAAGGACGCGGTGAACGACGTCACCCGGGACCTGGGCGCCGGCGCCTTCCTGACCACCCGGGCCAATATCGGCAGCTTCCGGACGGCCGGGCTGGAGCTGGTGGCCAACGGGCGCCTGCCGCACCGGCTGAGCTACAACCTCAGCAGCAATTTCCTGTGGAACGAGATCGACGGCTCCGGCCTCGGTTTCGGGTCCAGCGACCGCTCTGGCTATAGCGTCTCCGGCCGCGCCTCTCTGAACTGGCAAGCCACGTCCAAAGACTTCTTCCAGGTCAGCGGCTTCGTGAACGGCCGGCGGCTGACGCCCCAGGGCTACGCCAAGCCCTATGGCATGCTGAACCTGGGCTATCGCCACAAGCTGGACGAGCGGCTGTCGTTCGTGATGACGGTGCAGGACGCGGCCAAGACCTTCCACGACTATCGGGTCATCGACACGCCGGCGCTGAAGGACGTGGTCCGCGCGCACGGCAACTTCCGCGGCGTCTATGTCGGCTTCAGCTACGCCTTCGGCGGCGGCAGGCCCAAGGACCCCGGCTTCGACTTCGGCCAGGGCGGCGGTCCGCCGAGCTGACGAGCAGGCAGGGCTTGCTGCGTCAGTTTACTTCTGTAATCTCCGAATGGATTACGTTTGTCATTCGGAGTTGGCGATGGCGCGCCTCGTGTTCCTGCTGCCGCTGCTGCTGGCGGCCGAGGGGCCCGCCCTGGCGGAGCCCGCCGCCAAGCCGCCGGCGGTCGGCAAGACAGTCGAAGGCGTGACGGTCACGGCCGCGCCGCAGCAGGGCCTTAGGACCGGCATCGACCGCCGCAGCTACGGCATCACCAACGACCTGCAGACCACCACCGGTTCGATCGGGGACGCGCTGCGCAACATCCCGTCGGTCGAGGTGGACGTACAGGGTGGCCTCAGCCTGCGCGGCGACCCCAACGTCACCATCATGATCGACGGCAAGCCCTCCGGCCTGTTCAAGGGCGACGGCCGGGGGCTGGCGTTGCAGAACCTGCCCGCCGACCAGTTCGAGCGGGTGGAGGTGATCACCAACCCCTCGGCCGAGTTCAAGCCGGACGGGTCTGGGGGAATCATCAACCTGATCAGCAAGAAGGGGCGGCGGGCCGGCTATTCGGGGTCGATCCGGGCGAACCTGGGCAGCGAGGCCCGCTACAACGGCGGCGCAAGCGGGGCCTACAACTCCGGCAAACTCAGCCTCTCGGCCGACGTCAGCCTGCGCCATGACCCGCAGAAATTCGACATCACGCGCGCCGGGGTCGCGGCCACGGCCGGCGGCGGCCACGACGTCAGCGCCTACCGCCTGGCCCAGCGCGGCCAGGGCCATATCCTCAGCGCCCACGCCGCCGCCGACTACGACCTGGACCCGAAGACACGCATCGGGGCCGAGGCGCGGGCGAGCCGCATGCAGATCGACATCGACAGCTTCGAGCGCCAGACCGACGTGGACGACGCCGGCGGCCTGCTCCGCGCCTATGAGCGCAGGGCGCCGAACCCGCTGCGCCTCACCAACACCGAGGGCGCGCTCAGCTACCGCCACGACTTCGCCGGCGACGGCCACCAGCTGACGCTGAACCTCAGCCGCGAACGGACCGATTTCGACAACCGGCGGGACGCGCGGGTGGAGACTCTCGTGCCCGCGAGCCTGGTCTTCGAGGACCTGGACTACGAGACCCGGCGCGACGAGACCGAGTTCAAGACGGACTATGTCCGGCCCCTGGGCGAGGCGGCCAAGTTGAAGCTGGGCTACGACCTCACCGACGAGGACTTCGTGTGGAACAAGGTCGGCGCGCGCGGCCCGGCGCCGGACGCGTTGCGGCTGGATCCGGCCCTGGTCGACCGGTTCCGCTACGGGCAACTCAGCCACGCGGTCTACGGCTCCTACGAGCGCGGCCTCGGCGATCTCACCGTCCAGGCCGGCCTGCGGCTGGAGGCGGTGCGCCTGACCTTCGACCAGGTGACGCTGGGGACGCGCAGCCGCCGCCACACCTTCGACGCCTACCCGACCCTGCACCTGGCCTACCGCCTCGACGACACCCAGCGCCTGACCGCCAGCTACAGCCGCCGCATCGTGCGGCCGCGGCCGGAGGACCTGGATCCGTTCCTGCAGTATGTGGACGCCTCGCAGGTCCGCCAGGGCGACACCCATCTGAAGCCACAGCTGACCGACAGCTACGAGGCGGCCTACGAGTATCGCAAGGGCCAGACCTACTACCTCGCCACGCTCGCCTATCGCGACACCCGCCACCTGGTGACCAATGTGATCAGCAGCGTCGGCGACGGGGTGTTCCTGACCAGCCGTCGGAACCTGGGGCAGCGCCAGAGCCTGGTGCTGGAGCTGGTGGCCAACGGGCGCCTTACCACCCAACTGACCTACAACCTGAGCAGCACCATCGCGTACAACCGCATCGACGCGGCCAATCTGGGTTTCCAGGACCGCCGCCATGGGGCCTCGGTGGGGGGCCGGGCCACGCTCAATTGGCAGGCCACGCGCCGCGACCTGGTCCAGGCCAACGGCAGCCTCTACGCCCGCCAGCTGCAGCCGCAGGGCCACCAGCGGGCGGCGGGCATCCTGAACCTGGGTTATCGCCACAAGGTGACCGACGACCTCGCCATCCTCGTCACGGCCAACGATGTGCTGGACAGCACGCACGGCGGGACCGTCCTGGACACCCCTGCCTTGCAGCAGCGCTCGACCTTTCGCGGCAATGTGCGATCGGTCTTCGTCGGCGCGGTCTGGAGCTTCGGCGGCGCAGGCAAGCGCAAGCCCGAGCCCGCCTTCGAGTTCGGCGCCGGCGGCGGCCCGCCGAGCTGAGGCGCCAAGAAAAAAACACCACCGCCTAACCCCGTCCGTCCCGCCCCTGCGTAGCTCGTGATGCAAGGTCCAGGGAGCGAACGGCATGACGATGGAAAGACAGGCGGCGTCGGTGCGGCGGCGGGCGGTTCTGGCGATGGCGGTCTCGGTGCTCGCCCTGGCGGGCTCGGCCCGCGCCCAGGACGGCTACGGCCTGGTCGACCTCGCCGTGGTGGACCGCGACACCGGCCAGGCGCTGCAGGTCTGGCGGCATGGCGGACGGCTGTTCGTGGCCGGCCATCCGGGCGCGCGCTACGGCCTGCGGGTCACCAACCATACCGGCGGGCGCGTGCTGGTGGTGATGTCGGTGGATGGCGTCAACATCCTGACCGGCCAGACCGCCGACTACGGCCAGACCGGCTACGTCTTCGGGCCCTACGAGTCGTACGACGTGACCGGGTGGCGCAAGTCCGACAGCGAGGTCGCGGCCTTCACCTTCGCATCGCTCTCGAACTCCTACGCCGCCCGCACCGGACGCCCGGCGGACGTCGGCGTCATCGGGGTCGCCGCGTTCCGGGAACGCGTCGTTCAGCCGGTCGCCCCGCTGGCGGCCTCTCGGATACCAGTCCCGGCGCCACCGGCCACTACGTCCCCGCCCACGACCTCGGACCGCAACAGCCTCTCGGAGGTTGTCGTTACGGGCCAGCGGCGCGCGGCGCCCGCGCGGGAAGCCGAGCCGGCCGAGCGGTCAGCGGAAAAGCTGGGCACTGGCCATGGCGCCCGGGAATGGTCGGTGGTGACGAATGTGCCCTTCGAACGCGCGACGCGGTACCCGCAGTTCATCACGCGCATCGAGTACGACACCTACGACAACCTGGTCGCCAGCGGCGTCATCCAGCCCCGCTGGGATCGCGGCGCGCCGCCACGGCCGTTCCCGGGAAACCCGCCCCGCTACGTCCCCGACCCGCCGGGCGGCCGCTAGGCGTTTGCGCTGCGCGCCGTGCAACAGCTAGGCTTGGCCTCGATGGAGCCGGAACCGGCGGACGATGCTGCCCTGCTGCGCGCGCACGCCGCCGGCGATCCGCAGGCCTTCGCACGGCTCTACGACCGCTACGACCGGGCCTGCTTCCAGTTCATCCGCCGGCTGCTGGGCGCGGCGCACGGCGAGGCGGCCGAGGACGTGCACCAGGAGACCTGGATCGCCATTTCCCGCAGCGCCGGGGCCTTCGATCCCACGCGCTCCAGCTTTGCCGCCTGGCTGTTCTCCATCGCCCGCAACAAGGTGTTCGACCACTTCCGCCGTCAGCGGGTGGCGATCCTGGCCTCGGCGCAGGACGACGCAGCCCTGGCGGTTCCGGACCCCGGCCAGACGCCCCTGGAACAGGTGCAGTCGCGCGAGCTGGCGCAGGAGATCGTCAATGCCGTGGAGGCCTTGCCGCTGGAACAGCGCGGCGTCTTCGTGATGTTCGCCCAGGCCGGGCTGTCGCTCGAGGAGATCGCCCAGGCCACGGGCGTGGCGGTGGAAACCGCGAAGAGCCGGTTGCGCTATGCGCGCGCCAAGTTGAGACAATCGCTGGCGGGGGAGAGGTCCGCCCATGTCTGACGCCACGCCCGATCCGACGGACAAGGCCTATGCCGAGGCCGAAGCCATGTTGAGCGACGACGCCGCGCGGGCCGCCCGCCGGGCGCGCGTCCTGGCGGCCGTCGCCCAGGAGCCGGCGACCGCCCCGCCGCCGCGCGCTCGCCGCAGCGCCTGGCGGCACAGCGGATGGCTGGCGGCGGCCAGCGTGGCGGGGCTCAGCGTTCTGGTGGCGATCCAGATGCGCGCGCCGGTCACTGCCCCCGCGCCTCCGGCCCCGGCGGTATCGCCGGCGGCCGTGAGTCCGTCGCAAACGGCGGCGCCGCCCACGCCGACCATGAGCGCGCCCGTCCGGCCCACGGCGCAGTCGCCGCGGTCCAGGCCTAGCGCGCCGCGCGCCGAACCCCCGCCCGCGGCTCCGTCCGCGCCGGCCCCACCGCCGCCTGTCGCCATGGCCCCCGCGCCTGCGCCGCCGCCGACGAACGAGGTCAATGAGATGGTCGCCACGGGGTCGCGTCGGGAGGCGCCCCCGGGCGGCGCGCAGCGGGCGAGCCGGGCGATGGCGGCCGAGAAGGCCTCGGCGGATACGGACAACCGGATCGCGAAGTTGCTCGCCGCCGCCCTGGCCGGGCGCACCGGCGAGGTGCGGTCCCTGCTCGCCGCCGGCGTCCCCGTCGACGCGCCGGACGAGGCCGGGGAGACGGCTCTGATGAAGAGCATCGAGGGCAAGCATCCCGTCGTGGCTGAGCTCCTGCGACGCCACGGCGCCGACCTGGATCTCAGGAACCACGCTGGGGTTTCAGCCCGCGACATGGCGGCGGCGGTTGGCGACCCGCAGCTGGACAAGGCTCTCGACCTGGACCGCTGAGGCGCGATCTCTTGCAGACCTGCCTCCCCCGCTTCGCAGGGGAGGTCGTCCGCAGGCCTCAGTGGAAATCCCGGCTGCGGATCAGGCGGCCGGTGACCTTGGAGCGGGCGGCGATGGGGGCCTGGTCCTCGCGCAGCTCGCCCAGGCGGTGGGAGAGGTCGGTGAAGCGTTCGGCCACCACGTGGACCACGCCGCTCTCGCTCTGCACCTGGCCGTGGACGATCAGGAACGAGGCGCTCATCACCAGCCGGCGGTTGGCCTCGAAGGCGTCGCGCCAGACGATGATGTTGGCGATGCCGGTCTCGTCCTCCAGGGTCATGAACACCACGCCCTTGGCGGTGCCCGGCCGCTGGCGGACCAGCACCAGGCCGCCCACCGACAGGCGCGCGCGGTCGCGGGCGGGGACCAGGGCCGCGCAGGTTACCACCCGCTGGCGCGCCAGTTCCTCGCGGAAGAAGCTGGCCGGGTGGGCCTTCAGCGACAGGCTGGTGGTGCGGTAGTCCTCGGCCACGTTCTGCGGCAGGCTCATGAACGGCAGCGGCACCTGGGCCTCCTTCAGGCTCTGGCGCAGCAGCAGCGGCGCGGCGGTCTCGGCGCCCTGTTCGCTGGCCAGGCCCTTCACGGCCCACAGGGCGTCGCGGCGCGTGTAGCCCAGGCTTGAGAAGGCGTCGGCCTCGGCCAGCAGCTCCAGGGCCCGACGGCCGAGCCGCGCCTGGCGGGCGAAGTCCTCGATGGTGCGCGCGCCCGCCGCCCGCGCCGCCATCAGCGCCTCGGCGTCGGCCTGCCGGAACCCCTTGATCTGGCGCAGGCCCAGGCGGACCGGGCGCAGCTTCTCGCGCGGATCGTCCTTGGCCTCCAGGGTGCAGTCCCAGTCGCTGAAGCCGGCGTCCGGCGGGCGCACCTCCACCCCGTGTTGGCGTGCGTCGCGGACCAGCTGGGCCGGCTGGTAGAAGCCCATCGGCTGGCTGTTGAGCAGCCCCACCAGGAAGGCGTCCGGGTGGTGCTTCTTCACCCAGGCCGAGGCGTAGACCAGGATCGCGAAACTGATCGCGTGGCTCTCCGGGAAGCCGTAGGAGCCGAAGCCCTCGATCTGCTTGAAGCAGCGCTCGGCGAAGGCGGCGTCGTAGCCGCGCCGCACCATGCCCTCGACGAACTTGCGCCCGTAGTCGCCCACCGTGCCCATGTTGCGGAAGGTGGCCATGGAGCGGCGCAGGCCGTCGGCGTCGTTGTCGCTGAACTCGGCGCCCACGATCGCCACCCGCATGGCCTGTTCCTGGAACAGCGGCACGCCCAGGGTCTTGCCCAGGATCTGCTTGAGTTCGTCCTTCGGATAGGCCGGCCCCGGCTGCGGATAGGTCACCGGCTCGATCTTGTTCCGCCGCTTCAGATAGGGATGGACCATGTCGCCCTGGATCGGGCCCGGCCGCACGATCGCCACCTCGATCACCAGGTCGTAGAACTTGCGCGGCTTCAGGCGCGGCAGCATCGACATCTGCGCCCGGCTCTCCACCTGGAAGACGCCCACGGAATCGGCCTCGCAGAGCATGTCGTAGACCGCTTCATCGCCCTGCGGGATGTGGGCCACGTCCGTCACGATCGTCCCGTCGGCGAGCGGCGGCAGGAGGGCGAAGCTCTTGCGCAGGGCCGACAGCATGCCCAGCGCCAGCACGTCCACCTTCATCAGGCCCAGGGCGTCGATGTCGTCCTTGTCCCACTCGATGAAGGTGCGCTTCTCCATGGCCGCGTTGCCGATGGGGACCGTTTCGTCCAGCCGCCGCTGGGTCAGCACATAGCCGCCCACGTGCTGCGACAGGTGGCGCGGGAAGCCCAGCAGCTCCTGGGCCAGGGCGGTGGCGCGGCGGATTTCCGGGGCGTCGGGGTCCAGGCCGGTCTGGCGGATGTGGGCGTCCGGCACCCCGTCGCCGTAGCTGCCCCAGACCGTGTTCGCGAGCGCGGCGGTGATGTCCTCGGTCAACCCAAGGGCCTTGCCCACCTGGCGGATCGCCATGCGCGGGCGATAGTGGATGACGGTGGCGACGATGGCGGCGCGATGGCGGCCGTAGCGCTCGTAGACGTACTGCATCACCTCCTCGCGCCGCTCGTGCTCGAAGTCGACGTCGATGTCGGGCGGCTCGCCGCGCTTCTCGGAGATGAAGCGGGAGAACAGCAGGTCCTGGTCCTCCTTGGTGGGGTCGACCGCGGTGATGCCCAGGCAGAAGCAGACGCAGGAATTGGCCGCCGAGCCGCGGCCCTGGCAGAGGATCTTCTGCTCGCGCGCCCAGCGCACGATGTCGTGCACCGTGAGGAAGTAGTTGGGGAACTTCAGCTTCTCGATGAGGCGAAGCTCGTGGTCGACCAGCTTGCGCACCTTCTCCGGCACGCCGTCGGGATAGCGCCAGTCCGCGCCGGCCCAGGCCAGGTCGCGCAGGTGCTGGATGGCGGTCTTGCCCGGTGGCACGGGCTCGTCGGGATACTCATAGGAGAGGTCGGAGAGGTCGAAGCCGATCCGCTCGGCGATCTCCACGCTGCGCTCCACGGCGCCCGGGAACTTGGCGAACAGGCGCGCCATCTCGTCCGGCGCCTTCAGGTGGCGCTCGGCGTTGGCGGCCAGGCGCAGGCCCGCCTCGGCGATCGTGCAGCCCTCGCGGATGCAGGTCAGCACGTCCTGCAGCGGCCGCCGCTCGGGCGCGTGGTAGAGCACCGCATTGGTGGCCACCATCGGCGCGCCGGAGGCCTCGGCCAGGGCCGCCAGGCGCGAGAGGCGGGCCAGGTCGCGGGCGCCGTAGCGCCGCGCGGCGGCCAGCCAGACGTCCGGCAGCTCCCAGGCGATGCGCCGCAGGTCGCCCTCGAAGGCCTGGTCCAGCCGCTCCGGCGGGACCACCAGCACCAGCTGGCCCTCGGCGTGCTGGCGGAAGTCCTCCCAGTGCAGCTCGCACTCGCCCTTCTCCGAGCGCCGCTGACCGGCGGTGAGTAGCTTGGTGAGGCGGCCATAGGCCTCGCGGTCGGACGGATAGATCAGGAGACTGGGCGTCCCGTCGGCGAAGTCGAGCCGGCAGCCGGTGAGCGCGCGGATGTTGGCCCCCTGCTCGCGCAGGTCCTGCTGCTGGCGCCAGGCCCGCACCACGCCAGCCAGGCTGTTGCGGTCGCAGATCCCGATCGCGTCCATCCCCAGCACATGGGCGCCGGCCACCAGCTCCCACGGGTGCGAGGCGCCGCGCAGGAACGAGAAGTTCGTGGCCGCCTGCAGCTCGGCGTAGCGGGTCATGCCTCCTCTCCCTCTCCGCTTCGCGGGGGGAGAGGAAGCTGTCGTCGCCACGCCCTCATCCGAACAGCCCGTGCAACCACCACTTGGGCGGGACCTCGGGGTCGCCGTAGAGGCCGGCGCGGAACAGCCAGAAACGGGCGCCGGCCTCGTCCTCCACCCGGTAGTAGTCGCGCACGTGGCCCACCGCGACGTCCTCGATCGGCGCCTTCCACCATTCCTCGCCGATCCGTTCCGGCCCTTCGGCGCGGCGCACCTGGTGCGTGCGGCCGCGCCACTGGAACTGCCGCGGCGGGTCGTCGGGCGTGAGGGCCAGCACCTTCTCCAGCGGTTCGGGCCGGCGGAACAGGCGGACCGGCCGCGGCGCCTCGCGGTTCCAGGGGGCGGCGGGCGCGGGATCGGCGGCCAGCGGCGCGGCGCGGCCCGCGGACAGCTCGGGCACATGGCTCTCCACCGGGACCGCGCGCCAGACCCGCTCGGGCCCCAGGCGGTTGGCGAGGCGGTCCACCAGCGGCGCCAGCCCGTCCTCCACCGCCGCGGCGAGACCGGCGTCGTCGATGCGCGCCTGCCGGCCCCCCACCGCCTCCACCCCATAGGCGCAGAGGGTCACGCTCTCGATCCCGAAGCCGGGATCGACGGTCTCCAGCTTGGGCTGGAACAGGCGCGTGATGCGGGCGGCGTCGCGGCCGGCCAGGGACAGGCCGATCCCGAGCGGCAGGGCCTTGCCGTCCACCCGGTGGAAGGCGACCTCGAAGCGGCGGGCGCCGCGGCCCTCGGCCTCCAGCCGCGCGCACAGCTTGGCGGCGACATCCGCGGTGACCCGGGCCATGTCCTCGGGGGCGCTGATCGGCTCGACGAAGGCCAGGCGCGCCACCCAGGGCGTGGGCGGGCGGCGGAAGGCCAGCGCCTCGGCGGACCGGCCCAGGGCCTGGTCCAGGCGGTCCAGGGTCGCCGCGCCGAACCGGCGGCCCAGGGGCGCGCGCGGGATCGCCATCAGCTGCTCCAGGCGGCGGAAGCCCAGCCGCTCGATCTGGGCGGCCGCCTCGGAGGACAGGCGAAGGGCCGCCGGCGGCAGCGGCCGCAGCAGCTCGGCCTGGCCGCCGGGCGGGGCGATCGTCCCGTCGCGGCCATAGTGGGCCAGGGCCCAGGCTGCGCCGGGGGTGTCGGCCACGGCGAGGCGGAACGGCAGGCCCGCGCGGGCCAGGCGGGTGCGGAAGTCCCGCACCAGCTCGGCCTCGCCGCCCCACAGGTGGGCGACGCCGGAGATGTCCAGGAAGAGCCCGTCCGGCGCATCGGCCGCCACGGCGGGTGAGAAGCGCACGCACCAGTCCACCAGCGCGGTCAGGGCCGCAGCGTCCGCCGCCGGCTCGGCGTCGGCGAGCGCCAGGCCCGGGACCAGGGCCATGGCGTCGGTGGCCTTCTGGTCGGCATGGAGCCCGAGCCGGGCCGCCTCAGGGCTGACGGCGGCCAGCCGCCGGACCTGGCGCACGGTTTCGACCAGGGCGAGGGGGGAGGTGAGCGCGGCCTGCGCTGGCAGCGCCCCCTGGGGCCCCAGCGCCCCCTCCACCGCTTCGCGGTCCCCCTCCCCCGCACGCGGGGGAGGAACTGGAGAGGTCGAGGGCGCGAGTTCCTTCCCCGTGCCAACGGGGGAGGGGGACCGCGAAGCGGTGGAGGGGGCGCTGGGAACGCGCGAACCCGTGGAGGGGGCGCCACCGGCGCTAGGCCGCGCGTCGGGTCGCGGGTTGCGCCGGCGCCAGTTCGCGATCGCCCAGGTCGGCGACCAGGCGCAGAGGATGCGCGACATCGCCTGCCTCCCAGGAATAGGCCTCCGAGGCCTCGAGGATCCATGCGCCGGGCCGTCCGCCCCGGCAGCGTTCCAGTTCGACCCGCCAGCGCGGCGCGCCCAGGCCCAGCTCACCCGCCGCCGGCTCCGACGGCGCGGAGGCCACGCGCCAGCGGGTGGCGGCGACCGAGCCGGCCGCCTCCGCCCGGGCGGTCCCGCCGAAGGGCCGGCGCCTCAGGACGAAGCCGGTGGCTCCGCGCTTCTCGCAGGCCAGCTGCAGCCGCCGGCCGGCGGTGAGGTCCACGGCCTCCACCTCGCCGAACACCGCCGCGACGCCCACGGTGGCCAGGGCGTCCTCCATCACCGACAGCGCCTCGGCCTCGTCGCGGGCCAGCACCTGGATCAGCCGCTCGGGCGGAAAGCCCAGGCCGGCCAGGCCCGGCGCCCACAGGTCGTCCCGCCGCATCACCCAGACCGCCTCGCCACGACGGGCCAGGGGCGCGGCGGCCAGGGCCGCGAAGGCGGCCGGCGCGGCCGAGGTCTCGACCTCCAGCCCGGTCCCCACCACCTCGTGCCAGCGGCCCAGCGGCAGGCCTCCGCCCGGCAGCCGCTGGTCCAGCTCCGGCGCGCCGAACGGCTGCACGCCCGCATCCGCCCGCCCGTCGGCTTCCAGGGCGGCGATCTTCGCCCGCAGGGCGGATAGCCCCCGGCCGCGAAAATCGGACATGGCTTTGGGACTCCTTTTGTTCTCAGTTCGTTCTAGGCCTAAGAACACCGGAGTCAAGGGAGCGTTCCTGGGGAGCGTTCCTGGGGAGCGTTCCTGGGGAGCGTTCCTGCGACGAAGATGTCGGCGTAGGCTCCCCTCGAACGTCCTCGGGGCGGGAGGTTCCAGGATGACCGACGCCATTCGACTGCTCGTGGGCACCCGCAAGGGCGCCTGGATGCTGCGCAGCGACGCCGCCCGCGCGGGCTGGCGCACGCAGGGCCCGCTGTTCCTGGGCCAGATCGTCAACCACTTCGTCCGCGATCCGCGCGATGGCCGCACCCTGCTGATGGCCGCCTCCACCGGCCACCTTGGCCCCACCATCCTGCGCTCCACCGACGGCGGGACGAGCTGGACCGAAGCCTCCCGGCCGCCGGCCTTCCCCAAGGGCGAGCCGCACGGCCGCGCCGTGGACCATACGTTCTGGCTGGAGCCGGGCCACGCCAGCGAGCCCGGCGTCTGGTGGGCCGGAACCTCGCCGCCCGCCCTCTTCCGCAGCGCCGACGGCGGCGACACCTGGGACAGCGTCGAGGGCCTGAACCTGCACCCCCAGGTCCTGGACTGGTTCCCGCCGGAGGGCGGCACGCCGGACGGAGCGATCCTGAACCAGGTGGTGATCGACCCGCGCGACGCCCGCCACATGTACCTGGCCACCTGCTCGGCCGGGGTGCTGGAGACCACCGACCAGGGCCAAGGCTGGCGGCCGCTGAACCAGAACGTGCGCTGCGACTTCCTGCCGGACCCCTATCCGGAATTCGGCCAGGACAGCCACTTCCTCGCCCTGGCGCCCAGCGACCCCGACCGCCTCTGGCAGCAGAACCACTGCGGCGTCTACCGGCTGGATCGGCCCGGCGAGCGCTGGACGCGGATCGGCGAGGCGATGCCGAAGGACATCGGCGACGTGGGCTTCACCATCGTGCCGCATGCCCGCGAGCGGGACACCGCCTGGGTCTGGCCGATGGACGGCACGGACGTCTGGCCGCGGGTCAGCCCCGGCGGGCGGCCCGCCGCCTACCGCACCCGCGACGGGGGCGCCTCGTGGGAACGCCAGGACCGCGGCTTTCCGGTCGAGCAGGGCTGGTTCACGGTGAAGCGCCAGGCCTTCTGCGCCGACGCCCGCGATCCCATGGGGCTCTATATCGGCACCACCGGCGGCGAGATCTGGATGAGCGGCGACGAGGGCGAAACCTGGCGCCAGGTGGCCGCCCACCTGCCGGAGATCTACAGCCTCAGCGCAGTCCCCGCCGGATGATCCGGGTGGCCATCCCCTCGCAGCTGATCGCCTACACCGCCGGCGCGACGCGGGTGGAGGCCGACGGCGCGACGGTGGGCGCGGTGCTGGACGACCTGGACCGGCGCTTTCCGGGCCTGAAGTTCCGGGTGGTGGACGAGCAGGACCGCATCCGCCGCCACATGCGCGTCTTCGTCGGCCAGCACGAGGCCAAGGCCCTGGCGGTCCCGGTCCGCGACGGCGGCGAGGTGCTGATCTTCGGGGCGCTGAGCGGCGGTTAGGCCAGCATGATGCTGGGGCGCGGCTCGCGTCCGGCCAGGGTCTCGGGACAGAGCGGGGCGCCGGCGTCCAGCAGGGCCTGGCGGCGGCCGGCGATGCTGGTCGAGACCTGGATCTTCTCCAGCGCCAGCAAGGGCCTCACGCACTCATGCTCGAGCACGCGCCCGACCCAGGCCGCGGCGCGCGGCCAGCGATCCCGATCGATCGCGAAGTCCACATAGCCGGCGTTGACGAAGAAGGTCGCCACCGAGATGTCCGCCAGGCCGATCTCGCCGAACAGGAAGCCGTCCGCCGGCGCCTGGCTTTCCAGATAGTCCAGCACCGCCGGCGCATCCTGGGTCAGGCTCTTCTGCACGCGGGCCTCGTCGGTGGGCTCCTTCCACACGGCCGGGCGCACGAAGCGCTGGTAGAACAGGCCCCAGATGAAGACGTCGCCCATGCGGGTGTCGGCGTACTCCTCCAGCCAGCGGGCCCGGGCGCGGTCCTTGGGATCGGCCGGCAGGAGCGGCCGGGCCGGATAGGCCTCGTCCAGATAGGCGCAGATCACCGAGGAATCGCAGAGGGTTAGGTCGCCGTCGACCAGCACCGGGATGCGCCGCAGCGGGCTCGCCTTCTCGAAGGCGTCGTCGCCGAAGAAGGGCGTGATCGGATCGATCTCGTAGCTGAGGCCCTTGAGGTTCAGGCCGGCCAGCACCTTGCGCACATAGGGGCTGACATAGCTTCCGATGATCTTCATGGCCCGCGCCTCCGCAACCTCAGCTGAAGGTGTGAGCGCGGCGCCAAAATCTCAAGACGCCAGTTCCCTTCCCGCGGCGCGGGAAGGGAACAGAAAGACTCTAGAACGCCAGGGCGCGGGCTTCCTTGACGTGCGGCAGGGCCTGGATCTTGGCGAGCAGGCCGTCGTTCGGCGCCTGGTCCACGCCCACCAGGGCGATGGCGTCGTCGCCGGCGTCGATGCGGCCCAGGTTGAAGGTGGCGATATTGACGCCCGCCTCGCCCAGCAGGCCACCCAGCGCGCCGATGAAGCCCGGCTTGTCCAGGTTGTTGACGTAGAGCATCCGCGACGAGAACGGCGCGTCCAGCTCCATGCCCTTGACCTCGACGATGCGCGGCGCGCCGGCCACCACGGTCCCGGCGAACGAGCGCTTGCCCTTCTCGGTGGTGACGGTGATCCGCATCAGGCTTTCGTAGATCGGCGAGTTCTCCTGGCGGCTCTCGGAGACGGTGATGCCGCGCTCCTTCGCCACCGCAGGGGCGGAGACCATGTTGATCTCGGCCAGCATGGGCCGCAGCACGCCGGCCAGGGCCGCGGCGCTCAGCGGCCTGGTGTTGAGCTTGGAGACCTCGCCCTCGAAGGCGATGTCGACGGCCTTGACGCCGTAGTCCAGCATCTGGCCGGCCAGGGCGCCCAGCTTCTCGGCCAGGGCCACGAACGGCTTCAGCCGCGGCGCCTCCTCGGCGGTGACCGAGGGGCTGTTCAGGGCGTTGGTGACGGCGCCGGTGAGCAGGTAGTCGCTCATCTGCTCGGCCACCTGCAGGGCCACGTTCTCCTGGGCCTCGTTGGTGGAGGCGCCCAGGTGCGGGGTGGCGATGAAGTTCTCGGCGCCGAATAGCGGGTTGGCCTTCGCCGGCTCCTCGACGAAGACGTCGAAGGCCGCGCCGCCCACGTGGCCCTCGTCCAGCAGCTTGCGCAGGCCGGCCTCATCCACCAGCCCGCCGCGGGCGCAGTTGACGATCAGGACGCCCTTCTTCGTCTTCCGCAGGTTCTCTTCCGACAGGATGTTGCGGGTCTTGTCGGTGAGCGGGGTGTGCAGGGTGATGAGGTCGGCGCGGGCCAGGAGGTCGTCCAGCTCCACCTTCTCGACGCCCATCTCCACCGCCCGCTCGGGCGACAGGAAGGGATCGTAGGCCACCACCTTCATCTTCAGGCCGTTGGCGCGGTCGGCGACGATGGAGCCGATGTTGCCGGCGCCGATCAGGCCCAGGGTCTTGGCGTAGAGCTCGACCCCCATGAACCGGTTCTTCTCCCACTTGCCGGCCTGGGTGGACTGGTCGGCGGCAGGCAGCTGGCGGGCCAGGGCGAACATCATGGCGATGGCGTGCTCGGCCGTGGTGATCGAGTTGCCGAACGGGGTGTTCATCACCACGACGCCGGCGGCGGTGGCGGCGGGGATGTCGACATTGTCCACGCCGATGCCGGCGCGGCCGACCACCTTCAGGTTCTTGGCGGCGGCGATGACGTCCTTGTCGACCTTGGTGGCCGAGCGGATGGCGACGCCGTCGTACTGGTCGACGATCTTCAGCAGTTCGTCTTTGCTGAGGCCGGTCTTCACGTCGGCGTCGACGCCGCGCTGCTTGAAGATGTCGATGGCGGCGGGGCTGAGCTTATCGGCGATGAGCACGCGGGGCATAGGGATCTCCCGTAGATAGAGTCCTCCCGCGGGGCGGGAGGCGCTTGTCGGATTGAAAGGGGCGGTGCGCCTAGGCGGCGGCTTGCAGGTCGGCGATGATCGAGGCGAAGGCCCAGTCGAGCCAGGGCGTCAGGGCGTCCACGTCGGACGTCTCCACCGTAGCGCCGCACCAGATCCGCAGGCCCGGAGGTGCGTCGCGATAGCCGCCCACGTCGAGCGCCACGCCTTCCTTCTCCAGCGCGCCGGCCAGCTTCTTGGCGAAGTCGGCCTGGGCGTCGGCGGGAAGGCTGGTCACCCGCGGGTCAACGACCTTCAGGCAGACCGAGGTGTTGGAGCGCTGGGCCGGGACCTCGGCCAGGAAGTCGACCCAGTCGGTCTGCGCCACCCAGTCGGCGAGGATGCCGAGGTTGGCGTCGGCCCGGCGCTGCATCTCGGCCAGGCCGCCGATCCCCTCGGCCCACTTCAGGGCGTCCAGGGCGTCCTCCACGCAGAGCATGGAGGGCGTGTTGATGGTGGCGCCTTCGAAGATCTCGGCGTTGACCTTGCCGCCCTTGGTCATGCGGAACAGCTTCGGCATCGGCCAGGCCGGGGCGTAGCTCTCCAGCCGGGCGACGGCGCGCGGACCCAGGATCAGGATCCCGTGCGCGCCCTCGCCCCCCAGGGCCTTCTGCCAGGAGAAGGTCACCACATCCAGCTTGGCCCAGTCCAGCTTCTGGGCGAACGCCGCCGAGGTGGCGTCGCAGATCACCACGCCCTCGCGGTCGGCGGCGATGAAGTCGGCGTTTGGCACGCGCACGCCCGAGGTCGTGCCGTTCCAGGTGAACACCAGGTCCGCATCCTTGCGCACCTTGGAAAGGTCGGGCAGCTGGCCGTAGGGCGCGTCCAGCACCTCGGCCGGCAGCTTCAGCTGCTTGACCACGTCGGTGACCCAGTCCTTGCCGAAGCTCTCGAAGGCCAGCAGCTGCACGGGGCGTGGCCCCAGCATCGACCACAGGGCCATCTCGACGGCGCCGGTGTCGGAGCCGGGCACGATGCCGACGAGGAAGTCGTCGGGCACGCCCAGCACGTCACGCGTGCGGTCGATGGCTTCCTTCAGCCGCGCCTTGCCCAGCTTGGAGCGGTGCGAACGGCCGAGGACGGCGTTGCTGAGATTTTGGGGGTCCCATCCGGGGCGTTTGGCGCAGGGGCCGGAAGAGAACTCGGGACGAGCCGGACGCATCGCCGGCTTCGGCGGGGTAGTCATATCGATGTCTCCCATCCTTGCAGATGGGCAGCGCCCCGTTGGGGGGGCGTGGCCCGCGGGCCAAAAGCCAGCGTTCCGGCGGCAGAGCAAGCGAAAGTTTTCTGCAAGCGCCTACAGCGGCGCTGGGTCGCGGGTCCGCTGGCGGCCCTGCCAGGCCATCGCCGTCCCCGCCGCGAGGCAGATGGCGACGCCGGTGAAGTCGATGTTGTTGATCAGCGCGTGGAGGTAGTCCCGGTCGTTGCGGCCGACGACCATGTAGTAGGCGTGCAGCGCGAACTGGACCGAATAGAGAAGCATCACGCCGATCATCCAGGGCGCGGCGTAGCGCAGGGTCACCGCCAGCAGCGCCAGGGCGGTCAGGCCGTCGCTGGCGAACCGGATCACCCCGTCCACCTGGCCCAGGAGTTCGTTCAGCAGTATCGACGAGCCCAGGTTTGCCGCGACGCAGGCGGCGGCCAGCCGCTCGGCCGATCCGCCCTTCCAGAGCGCGAAGGCGATGCTGACCGTCGCGAACAGCGCCAGGAGCTGGACCGGGAGGGACGTGGGCATCTGGCCGCGACAGGCGCACATTCGAAGGCCCGCGTCGATGCGGCCTTACCCCGCGGCGGCGGCCCGCTCCCGGCGAAGGCGCGCGCGCCAGGCGGCGGCCGTGCCGATGATCAGGCACCAGACCACGCCGTTCCAGAAGGTGTTGTTCAGCGCCGCGACCAGGTAGCCGGCGGTCGCCTCGGTGACGAGGAGGTAGGAGTGCAGCGCGAACTGGGCCGCATAGAACAGCATGGCGCCGCCCATCCAGGGGGCGCCGAAGCGGATCGTGATGACGAGGAGGGCCAGGGCGGCGGCGCCGTCATTGACCAGGCGGATCAGGCCCTCGCTGTCGGGCAGGACCTGGCGGCTGAGGTAGCCGATCGCCACGTTGGCCAGGATGACGGCCGCAGCCATCCGCTCCGCCGATCCGCCCTTCCAGAAGGCAAACACGCCGGCGAAGATCGAGAAGGCCTGCAGAAGCAGGTATAGGATGTGAGCGGACATGCTTATCGCGCCTCTAGTGTGCCTAGAGGCGCGATAAAAGTTAAGGTCTGGCAATCAGCCGTTAGAGGCGCGCGCGGTCACCCGCTCGGTCACGGCGGCGAAAGCCTTTTCCATGTTGTCCATCTTGGTGCGGATGCCGAGGCGGAGCTTGGCTTCGCCGAGCTCGTTGTGCACCGCGACCATCGCCGAACGGGCTTCGCTGAGCGCCTTCATGGCGTCCATAAGCTTGGCCTGGCAATCGTCGGCGAACACCATGGAGGCGTTCACGTCCAGACGAGCCTTGAGCATTTCGCCCATCAGCTCAGAAGCTTCGACGAGCGCGCCGTCGACAGCGGCTTCGGTCGCGAACAGCTTGTTCGCCACGCGTTGAGCCACAAACACTTTTTCCATTGGGGACACCCCTGATCAAGAAACCCGACACCCGTTAAGGTAAAGCAATGGTTAAGCCGCACGCAACAGAGTCATCGGTTGTTAACCATGATTTTCCCTGCGGCCAGTTGTAGCGTGGCGCCAAAGCCACAGTTAAGCTTCGGCAGCTGACGGTTGATCTCCGGCCATGGAAGCGAAGCGTTAGGATTGTGGCCTTAGACCGGGCCGTATGAGTGCGCCCAGCGCAACCAGTGAGGACGGGGCGTCTCGCGCGCCCACCGCCACGTTCCACGCACGCGTGGCCGGGGTTGGCCTGATCACGACCGTGGTCGTGCTGGTGGCCGCCTGCCTCACCTTCATGCTGCAGCAATGGGCGGTGGCGCGGACCCAGTCGCACCGCTTCCACGAGGGCCTGACCGAGGTCGCCGCCCAGATGGCGGCGCCGGACCTGCACCCGGGGGCCCAGGTGGCCCTGCGCCAGGCCATGGCCTCGGTGCAGGCCAACCGCGACGTGCTGGCGGGACGGGTCACCGACGCGGCCGGCCATGAGCTGATCAGCTTCCGCAATCCCGTCCGCCCCAAGTCCGGCCCGGGCGAGGTGATCGTCAAGCCGATCCTGGAGGACGGCCGCAAGCTGGGCGAGCTGAGCCTGACGGTGGAACAGCCGCCGCTGACGCCGATGCTGCCCCAGTTCATCGCCCTGACCTTCGTGCTGCTGTTCGGCGGCGTGGGCGTGGCCCTGTTCCTGGCCCGCAGCCTGGCCCGCCGGGTGATCCGGCCCGTGCAGGTGCTGTCGCAGGCCATGCACGAGGTGGCCGCGGGCGGCAGCTTCACCCCGGTCCAGGTGGACGCCGCCGACGAGCTGTTCCAGAGCCTGACCGAGAGCTTCAACCACCTGCTGGGCAAGCTGGCCGAGCGGGAGGACGACCTGAAGGCCGCCATGCGCGAGCTGGAGCAGGCGCGCGACGCGGCCAACGCCGCCAATGTGCTGAAGACCCAGTTCCTGGCCAACATGAGCCACGAGATCCGCACCCCGCTGAACGGCGTGCTGGCCATGGCCGAGGTCATGTCCATGGGCGAGCTGGCCCCCGTGCAGCGCGACCGGCTGGACGTGATCCGCCGCTCGGGCGGCCTCCTGCTGGCCGTGCTGAACGACGTGCTGGACCTCTCCAAGATCGAGGCCGGCAAGCTGACCCTGTTCGAGGACGACTTCGACGTCGAGGCCGTGGTCGGCGAGGCGCGCGACAACTTCGCGATCATGGCCGAGGCCAAGGGCCTGGACTTCCAGGTCGAAGTCGCCGAGGCCGCCCGCGGCTGGTGGCGCGGCGACGCCGACCGCCTGCGCCAGATCGTCGGCAATCTGCTCTCCAACGCCGTCAAGTTCACCCCGTCGGGCGGCGTCTCGGCGATGATCGAGGCCGGCGCCCACGGCGGGCTGCGCATGATCGTCCGCGACACCGGTGTCGGCATCCCGCCCGAGAAGCTGCCCAGCCTGTTCGAGAAGTTCACCCAGGCCGACAACTCGGCCACCCGCCGGTTCGGCGGCACGGGCCTGGGCCTCGCCATCTGCCGCGAGCTGACCCAGATGATGGGCGGCTCCATCGTGGTGGAAAGCCGCGAGGGCCATGGCTCGACGTTCACCGTCGAACTGCCCCTGACCCGCGGCAAGCCGACCTCGCTGCAGAGCGGCGAGTCGGCCTCGGGCGGCGAGGACGGCGACCTGCGGCTGCTGGCCGCCGAGGACAACCCCACCAACCAGCAGGTGCTGGCCGCGGTGCTGGGCTCGCTGGGCATCGAGGTGCACATCGTGCCGGACGGCAAGGAAGCCGTCGAAGCCTGGCGGACCGGCAGCTACGACCTGATCCTCATGGACATCCAGATGCCGGTGATGGACGGCATCTCGGCCGCCTCGGCGATCCGTGCGGCGGAGAAGGAGAGCGGTCGGCGGCGCACCCCGATCGTGGCCCTGACCGCCAACGCCCTGACCCACCAGGTCGAGGAATATCTGGCGGTCGGCATGGACGCCCACGTGGCCAAGCCGATCGAGATCGCCAAGCTGTACGACGCCATCTCCGCGGTGCTGAACGCGGCGGCGACCGGCGCGGCGCCCAGCCAGGCCGGCGCCACGGCCCAGGCATCCTGACAAACCCGTCAGCTAGCTGAACCGCAGCCAACGGCGCCGCTCAGATCGCGGTCAGGCGCGGCGTGATTTTCTTCGATCCATGGAGGCCGCTCCCCCGGCTTCCAGACGGACCCCGAAGGAGATTTTCGATGAACATCGCCGCCAAGACCTTCCTCGCCGCCCTGGCCGCCACCGCGGGCCTGGCGGCCGCCGCCGGCCCCGCCGCCGCCCAGGACTGGCGCTACGACCGCGCCGGCTACGGCTACGACCGCTATGAGCGCGGCGAGTCCAACATCGACGCCCGCCAGGCGCGCCTCGAAGACCGCATCCAGGACGGCGTGCGCAACGGCAGCCTGACCTGGCGCGAGGCCCGCGAACTGCGCGAGCAGTCGCACGACATCGCCCGCCTTGAGGCCCGCTACCGCTACGACGGCCTGAACGGCTGGGAGCGCGCCGACCTCGACCGCCGGCTGGACCGCCTGGACCAGCAGATCCGCTACGAGCGTCACGACGGCGACTACCGCCGCTGGTAAGCCCGCGATCCTCGCCGGGCGTCCCTGCGCCCCCGCAGTCCGCTGCGGGGGCGTTCGCGCGTCAGGGGCCGGGAGCTTCCCCGATCAGGGGCGAAGGCGCAGTACGCTCTCCGCCACCGTGACCGCCGCGCCGCGGATCAGCACCCGTTCGCCCTGGACCACGCACTCCAGGTCGCCGCCGCGGCCGGGATAGGCCTGGTGGAACCGCACCGTCGCGCGCCCCAGCTTCTCGGCGAACAGCGGGGCCAGGATGCAGTGCAGCGAGCCGGTGGTCGGATCCTCCGGAATGCCGGAGCCCGGAGCGAAGAAGCGGTCGATCACGTCGTGCGCCCCGCCCGGCGCCGCCAGGGCCGCCACGCCGACGTTGCCCCGCCCGCCGGTGGCGGCGCCGGAAATCTTCTCCAGCGCCACGAGGTCGGGCTTCAGCGCGTGGACCGCGGCCTCGCCCTCATAGAGCGCCACCAGATAGGGGCCGGCCCAGACCTCCACCGGCGGCGCGCCCAGGGCCTCGGCGAGGCCCGCCGGAACCTCGGTGCGGACCGGCGGCTGAGCCGGGAAGTCCATCTCGTAACGGGGGCCGTCCCGGCGGACTGTCAGGGGCCCCGACTGGGTGTCGAAGGTCACCGCCGGCGCCGCAAGGCCCAGCTCGGCGAACAGCACGTGGCCGGACGCCAGGGTCGCGTGGCCACACAGCGGCACCTCCAGCGCCGGGGTGAACCAGCGCAGGCCGAAGCGGGCCGCGTCGGCGGTCTTCAGCAGGAAGGCCGTCTCGGCCTGGTTGTTCTCCGCCGCCAGGGCCTGCATCCAGGCCGCGTCGGGCCAGGCCGCGAACGGCTCGACCACGCAGGCGGGATTGCCGCGGAAAGGCTGGGCGGCGAAGGCGTCGACGGTCCACTGGCGCAAAACAGGCCTCCTCGATCTTGAGGGCCTGGACTTGCGTTCGAAGGGCGTGGGCGGCAAGGGCCACTTCCCCAGCCACGGACCGCCGCCATGCCGCCGCCCACCGCGCACGAGATCCAGGACGGAGACTTCACCCTCTCCGACGACCCCACCCGGTTCGACCTGCCCCGCGCCCACGGCTGGATCGGCGGTCAGAGCTACTGGGCGGAGGGGATTCCTTTGGCCACCCTCGCCAAGGCTTGCGCCAACAGCCTGACGGTCGGGGCCTACGGCCCGGACGGCGACATGGTCGCCATGGCCCGGGTGGTCACCGACCGGGCCACCTTCGGCTGGGTCTGCGACGTCTTCGTGGGCGAGGCGGCCCGCGGCCACGGGCTCGGCAAGCGGCTGATGGCCTATCTCAAGGCCCATCCGGACCTGCAGGGCCTGCGCCGCCTGCACCTGGCCACCCGCGACGCCCACGGGCTCTACGCCCAGTTCGGGTTCGGGCCGCTGACCGCGCCGGAGACCTGGATGGAGATCCGCGACCCGGACGTCTACCGGCGCGGAGAGCGCGCCTAGCCGATCACCTCGATCTCGGGCCAGCGGGCCTTGGCCGAGGCGGCGATGGCCTCGAAGTTGGGGCTGCGGCGATGCGGATTTGGGCGCAGGCGGCGGGCGAACAGGTCCTCCAGGCCGAAGGGCGCCACGATCGCCAGGCGCCCGGCGGCGTCCGCCCGCACGCCCACCGCAAACATCGGGCTGACGAACCGGCCCAGCGCCTCGGCGCTGCTGCCCAGCGGCGCATAGGGCTCGCCGAACTTGCCCTCGAACCAGACGTGCACGCGGGCCTGGTTGCGCACCTCAACCATCTCGCGCAGCGGCGGCTCGAAGGCGGCGGCGACCCGGCGGATCACCATGTCCTCGGCCTCGTAGGAGATGTCGGCGGCGTCGAAGTAGCCGACGTCGTAGTCCTTGATCCCATAGTCCAGCGGCCGGCCGCCCAGGTGGTTCAGCACCCGCTGGTAGACCGCGCCCGAGAACACCAGGCCGTCGGGCAGGTCCAGGCGCTGCAGCGTCGCCAGGACCTGCATCAACGGCGGCGAGCGACGCAGGATCGCCTCGAGCTCGGCCTCCAGGTCGCGGCTCACGCGCGTCCCCGCAGCGGCCAGGCGTGGTCCAGCGGCCCGTGGCCGGCGCCGAAGCCCGGCGCGTGCAGCAGGGCCTCGTGCACATAGTCCCAGGCCCGCGCCACCGCCGCAGCCAGCGGCAGGCCCTGGGCCAGGCCCGCCGCGCAGGCGGACGCCAGGGTGCAGCCGGTGCCGTGGGTGTGGCGGCTCTCGATCCGCTCGCCCTCG
The DNA here is from genome assembly GCA_019510435.1 of Caulobacterales bacterium. GTDB lineage: Bacteria > Pseudomonadota > Alphaproteobacteria > Caulobacterales > Caulobacteraceae > Phenylobacterium. The sequence goes on from JAEKKJ010000010.1 coordinate 188,708, forward strand.
AAGAGGGTCTCGCCGTGCGGCGTCATCAGGATGTCGACCACCCGCGCCCCCGGCACGTGGCCGCCCTTCATCAGCACCGCCCGCGCGCCGGCGGCCAGCAGCGCCTCGCCGGCGCGGCGCAGGTCATCGGTGGTCGCGACCTCCAGCCCCGTCAGGGCCGCCGCCTCCGGCGCATTGGGCGTCAGCAGAGCCGCCCGCGGGACCAGTCGCTCGCGGACCGCGGCCAGCGCCTCGGCCGCCAGCAGCGCCGCGCCGCCCTTGGCGACCATCACCGGGTCGATCACCGCCGGGACGCCGTATTCGTCCAGCAGCCGCGCCACGAGCTCCACGGTGGGCGCATCGCCCAGCATGCCGGTCTTGATCGCATCCGCGCCGATGTCGTCCAGCACCGCCCGCGCCTGGGCCTCGATCACCGCCAGCGGGATCGGATGCACCGCCGAGACGCCCAGGGTGTTCTGGACCGTCACCGCGGTCACCGCCGTCGCCGCATAGCCGCCCAGGGCGGTCACCGTCTTGATATCGGCCTGCAGTCCCGCCCCGCCCCCGCTGTCGGAGCCGGCGATGATCAGGACTCGGCCGAGGGCGGGCATGGGCTGGCGATAGCCGGATTGGCGCCGCGACGCACCTGGCTTGTGCCGCCCGGACCCGCGTTGGCGATCGCGTCCCACACCGCCAGGGCCTGGACCGTCTCGCGCACGTCATGGACCCGCACAGCCGCCATTCCGGCCGCCGCGCCGGCCAGGGCCGCGGCGATGGAGCCGCCCAGGCGCTGGTCGACCGGCGCATTGTGGTCCAGCGCCCCGATGAAGCGCTTGCGGCTGGCCCCCAGCAGCACCGGAAAGCCCAGGGCGACGATGCGGTCCAGCCCCGCCAGCAGGGGCAGGTTATGGCGCAGGCTGTGCTTGCCGAAGCCGATGCCGGGGTCCAGCCAGATCTTCTCGCGCGCCACGCCGGCGGCCATGGCGGCCTCGGCCCGCGCCGCCAGGAATTCGGCCACCTCGGCGACCACGTCGTCGTAGTGCGGCTCGGCCTGCATGGTCGCCGGCTGGCCCTGCATGTGCATCAGCACCACTTCGCAGCCGAGCTCGGCGGCGGTGTCCAGGCTCTCCGGCGCAAGGCGCAGGGCGGTGACGTCGTTCCAGATTGTCGCCCCCGCCGCGACCGCAGCCCGCGCAACCTGCGGCTTCATGGTGTCGACGGAGACCTGGACCCCGCCATCGGCCGCCAACGCCCGGACCAGCGGGACCAGCCGTTCGATCTCGGTCTCCGCCGCCACCGGCGCCGCGCCTGGGCGGGTGGACTCCGCCCCGAGGTCCAGGATCTCGGCCCCCTCGGCGGCGAGCCGCCGCGCCTGGGCCAGGGCCGCGTCGGGCGCGAGGTGACGGCCGCCATCGGAGAAACTGTCCGGCGTCAGGTTGACGATCCCCATGACCTTCGGTCGCGGGCGCGGGCCGACTGCGCGCATCGGCAGGGGCTCGGAGGCGGAGGGCGACGCGGGCATCGGCCGCCACTCATAGCCGCGGGGCGCGAAAGGTCACGACCCCCAAGCTCAGACGCGCTTGGCGGCGGCCAGCAGCGCCGCGGGGTTCATGGCGTCCACCATCGAGGTGGGCATCAGGATGGTCGCCCCCCGCTCCTTCGTCGTCTCGTAGATGATGTTCATGGCGCGCAGCTGCAGGGCCGCCGGGCTGGTGGCGTAGATCTCCGCGGCGTCCACGAACTTCTGGGCTACCAGCAGCTCGGCGTCGCCCAGGTGGACGCGGGCGGCGGCCTCGCGCTGGGCCTGGGCCTCGCGGCTCATGGCGTCCTGCAGGGCGTCCGGCACGCCGATGTCGCGGATCTCCACGGAGATGGCGGTGACGCCCCACTCGGCGGTCTTGCGGCCGATCTCCTCGCGCAGCCGCTCGTCGCCCAGCTTGCGATCGGAGAGCAGGGTCGAAAGCAGCGACGAGCCCACCATCTCGCGCAGGGACGTCTGGGCCACGCGGCTGATCGCGCTGCGGTAGTCGGTGATCTCGAGGGCAGCGCGCTCCGGATCGTGGATCTGCCAGAACACCACCGCGTCGACATCCACGGGCACGGTGTCCTTGGAGAGCGCCTGCTCGGCGTTGAATTCGGTGGTCTGGATCCGCTGGTCCAGCCAGGCGGGGATCTGGTCGATGAAGGGAATGATCACGAACATGCCGGGGCCGTAGATGCCCTTCAGCCGGCCCAGCCGCAGCACGACGGCCCGCTCCCACTGGTTGGCCATCATCAGGGCGCGCGGGATCAGGGCCGCGGTGATGAACAGGGCGACCGCCACCCCGATCCCGACGGGACCGCCGCCGGAGTTCGCCCACCAGAGCGAGAGCGCGCCCGCCAGGGCCGTGAGCATGGCGAGCAGCACGGCGACCTGGTTGGGGCCTCTGAAACTACCCATCGAGGGTCTCCTTCGAGGTTTGCGCCAGCGCCGCGATGCGGTCCGCCAGCACGAGGGGATCGAGGCCGCGCGCCTGGGCCAGGCCCATCGCCTGGCGGGCGACGTCCTCCAGGGCGCGGTCGTGTTCGTGGCGGTCGGGCGGCGCGGGCGGTTCGGCGACGAAGCTGCCGCGGCCGCGCTCCAGGCGGATCGCGCCCATGGCTTCCAGCTCGTCGTAGGCGCGGCGGGCGGTGTTGAGGTCGATGCGCAGCCGCACCGCCACCTCGCGCATGGTGGGCATCTGGTCGCCCGGCTTCAGCCGGCCCTCGCCCAGCGCACGCAGGATCTGGTCGCGCAGCTGCACATAGATCGGCACGCCCCGGCCGGTGAGGCTCAGGCTCTCCACCAGCGATTTGACCTGTGTATGCATACATTCATACAATTAGGCTGCAAACGGCGTTCGGTCAAGCCCTGTCCGTCGACCGACGAGGCGCCAGTCGGCGGCGGAACGAAAAAGGGCGGCTGCATCGCTGCAGCCGCCCTTCGGACTTTCGATCGATAGCGCCTTACGCCGGCTCGGCGCTCGGGCGGGGCGAGATCGGCACCGCCACGGAGGGCCCGGTCGGGCGCCGGGTGTCGGCCTCGTCGCGGCTGGGCATGACGCCCTTCAGAGCATTGAGGATCTCGTCGCCGGTCAGGGTCTCGTATTCCAGGAGGGCCTTGGCCAGCTTGTGCAGGTCTTCCAGCTTCTCGGTGAGGATGCGGCGCGCCTCGTCCTCGCCCAGCTTCACCAGCCGCTTGACCTCCTGGTCGATGACCTTGGCGGTCTCTTCGGAGACGTTCTGGTTGCGCGCCACGGAGTGGCCCAGGAACACCTCCTCCTGGTTCTCGCCGTACTCGACGGCGCCCAGCAGGTCGGAGAAGCCCCACTTGGTGACCATGGCGCGGGCCAGCTTTGTGGCCTGGCCGATGTCCGACGAGGCGCCCGAGGTGACCTTGTCCTTGCCGAAGATGATCTCCTCGGCCACGCGGCCGCCGAACAGGATCGCCAGGCGCGAGGTCATCTGCTCGTAGGACATCGAGAACTTGTCCCGCTCGGGCAGCTGCATGACCATGCCCAGGGCGCGGCCGCGCGGAATGATCGTGGCCTTGTGCACCGGGTCGGTGGCCGGGACGTTCAGCGCCACCAGGGCGTGGCCGCCCTCGTGGTAGGCGGTCAGCTTCTTCTCGTCCTCGGTCATGACCATGGACCGCCGCTCGGCGCCCATCATCACCTTGTCCTTGGCCTCTTCGAAGTCGCGCATGGTGACCATGCGGCGGTTCTTGCGGGCGGCCATCAGGGCGGACTCGTTGACCAGGTTGGCCAGGTCCGCGCCGGAGAAGCCGGGCGTGCCGCGGGCGATGACCTTGACGTCCACGTCGGCGGCCAGGGGCACGTTCTTCATGTGGACGCGCAGGATGCGCTCGCGGCCGTTGATGTCCGGATTCGGCACGACCACCTGGCGGTCGAAGCGGCCGGGCCGCAGCAGCGCCGGGTCCAGCACGTCGGGCCGGTTGGTCGCGGCGATCAGGATGATGCCTTCGTTGGATTCGAAGCCGTCCATTTCGACCAGCAGCTGGTTCAGGGTCTGCTCGCGCTCGTCGTTGCCGCCGCCGAGGCCCGCGCCGCGATGGCGGCCGACGGCGTCGATCTCGTCGATGAAGATGATGCAGGGGGCGTTCTTCTTGGCCTGTTCGAACATGTCGCGCACGCGGCTCGCGCCCACGCCCACGAACATCTCCACGAAGTCCGAGCCCGAGATGGTGAAGAACGGCACGCCGGCTTCACCGGCGATGGCACGGGCCAGCAGGGTCTTGCCGGTGCCGGGCGGGCCGATCAGCAGGGCGCCCTTGGGGATCTTGCCGCCCAGGCGCTGGAACTTCTGCGGGTCCTTCAGGAAGTCGACGATCTCGACGACCTCTTCCTTGGCCTCTTCCACGCCGGCCACGTCTTCGAAGGTGACGCGGTTCTTGTTCTCCGTCAGGAGCTTGGCCTTGGACTTGCCGAAGCCCATGGCCCCGCGGGCCCCGCCCTGCATCTGGCGCATGAAGAAGATCCAGACCCCGATCAGGAGCAGGATCGGCAGCGAGTTCAGCAGGAAGCCGACCAGGGTGAAGCCGCCCGCGGCCTTGACCGAGATGTCGGCGCCCTGGGACTCCAGCTGGCGCACCAGGTCGTCCTGGTTGTTCGGCGTCACCGCCGTATAGATCTTGTTGCCCTGGTCGGTGACCTCGACCGCGGCGCCGCGGATCTCGGCCTTCTTAACCTCGCCGGCCTTCACCTTCTGCAGCAGCTGCGAATAGGTGACTTCATGCGTGCTGGCGGCGCGGCCGCCCCCCGTCATCATGGAGTAGAGCCCGATCAGGACGACGACGATGACGCCCCAGATGACGAGATTTCGCAGGTTCATGGGATGGACCGTTCCTCAGGGCAGACGGCGGAAAGAGCAAACATAGGACGCCGACCGGTGTTGGACCACTTAACGCCGGCCCAGCGCGACGGAACACCGCGCCTGGACCATAATACGCAAAAAGGGCCGCGCCGGTGGCGCGACCCTTCAAATAAGCATCATTCGTGCCAGGTTTTAGGCCTGGATCCGCACCGGCTCTAGCGGGCCGGCTTCTTCGGCGCCGCGATCAGGCCTTCGCGCTGGGCGCGCTTGCGGGCCAGCTTGCGGGCGCGGCGCACGGCCTCGGCCTTCTGGCGCGCACGCTTCTCCGAGGGCTTTTCGTAGTGGACGTGCCGCTTCATCTCGCGGAACGAGCCCTCGCGCTGCATCTTCTTCTTCAGCGCCTTGAGGGCTTGGTCGACGTTGTTGTCGCGGACGAAAATCTGAACCAGAGCGAACTCTCCTGCCTACCGCTAGCCGCCCGCCTCGACCGACTAAGGCGGCGCGCGTGCAAAAATGGATCGCCCGAAGGTGTGACCCTTCGGGTTTGAGGGCGGGCAGATAGCAGATGAGGCTAGGTCTGTCCACGCAGTCCGCCTAAGAAGTGCAGCCATGACCGAAGCCGCCGAATGGGCCGCCGACACCGAGCAGCAGCTCCTCGACCAGGCGCTGCGCTTCGCCCCTGCGCACGGCTGGACCCAGCGGACCGCCACCCGGGCCGGCGCGGCCCTGGGCCTCTCCGCCGCGGAGACCGAGCTCCTCCTGCCGCGTGGGCCCGCCGACCTCGCCGCCCTGCTCTCCCGCCGCCACGACGCGCGGGCGCTCGAGGCCCTGTCCGCGGTCCACGCCAGCAACCTGAAGATCCGCGAGCGCATCCGCCGGGCGGTGGAGGCGCGGCTGGACGCCGCCGCCGCCGATGAGCCCGCCACGCGGCGCTGGATGGGGTTCCTGGCCCTGCCGGGCAATCTGGCCCTGGCCGGGCGGCTGGCCTGGGAGAGCGCCGACGTCCTCTGGCGCTGGGCCGGCGACACCGCCACCGACGAGAACCACTATTCCAAGCGCGCTCTCCTGGCCGGCATCCTCACCGGCGCCCTCGCCGTCCGCGCCACCCAGGGCCGCAAGGTGGCCATGGCGTTCGTCGACCGGCGCATCGAGAACGTCATGGCGTTTGAGACCTGGAAGGCGACGACGAAGGTGCGCCCGTCCGAAGCGGCGATGGCGGTCGCCCGAGTCCTTGGCCGCGCCAGATATGCCCGCTGATCAAGGCCCGGGCTTCATCGGCTCCGATCCCGTCCTGCCGGTGGAAATCGAGCACAAGGTCGACGAGATCATCATCGAGGGCGAGATCGTCGAATCCTACAATTTCATCGATTACTGGTTCGAAGACCCGCAAGGCCGCGCCCGGGCTCGGGTCTATCTGGACAACCCTCTGGAGGCGACGATCTATCCGCCGATCGCTCCAGGGAAGGCGCCGGCCCTCGATGTCGATTGGTCCACCCGTGACGCCATGATCAGCTATCTGGCGCGACGCTTTCTGGTGGTGAAGGCGCTGGGCCCGGAGGGCCTGAATGCGATCTGGATGGCCGCTCACGCCTTGCGCGCCTACAGCCATCGCGGCCTATCCCTCGATGACTGACTAGGCCGCCGCCGCCGCGTCCCAGACCCCGTCCCAGTCGCGGCCCGGCGGGCGGCGGGCCAGGATGCGGGCGCGTTCCAGCATCAGGGCGGACGGGCGGTCGGCCGGATCCAGGGCCACGGCGCGCTCGAAGGCCGCCGCCGCCTCAGCCCAGCGCCGCCGGGCCAGCGCCTCGCGGCCCTCGCGATAGGCGGCCAGGGCCGGGCTCGTGGCGCGCGCGGGGTCGGTCAGCACCTCGAAGATCCGCGCCGGCTGCTGGCGGCCACGCACACGGATCGTGTCCAGCTCGCGCAACGGATGCAGCCCCGCCACCGCCTCGGCCGTGGCCTCGCAGATCAGCACGCCCACCTCATAGACCTTGGTGATGTCCTGCAGCCGGGCGGCGAGGTTCACCGAGTCCCCGATCACCGTGTAGTCCATGCGCTTGGGCGAGCCGATGGTGCCGGCCACCACGTCGCCGGTGGCGATGCTGACCCCGAGGCGCAGCGGCAGGCGGCCGGCCGCCTGGCGCGCCGCGTTCAGCTTCTCGATCATGCGGCCCATGGCCAGGGCGCTGGCCACGGCGTTCTGCGCGTCGCGGCCCGAGCTCAGGGGCGCGCCGTAGACCGCCATCAGGGCGTCGCCGATGAACTTGTCCAGCACCCCGTCGTTGGCGGCCACCGCCTCGAACAGCTCGGTGAAGACCTCGTTCAGGGTGTCGACGGTCTGGCGCGCCTGCAGCTGCTCGGCCAGGGCGGTGAAGTTGCGGATGTCGGCGAACAGCACGCTGGCGCGGCAGTTGACCCCGAACAGCAGGTCGTTGCCGTGGCCCATTACCTGGTCGACCACCTTCTGGGTCATGAACCGGCGCATGGCGCCCTGCAGGCGTTTGCCCTCGGTGATGTCCTCCACCAGGATCAGCAGGCCCTTGGCCTCGCGCTCGCGGACCAGCGGCACGATGGAGAGGTTGGCCGAGATCGTGGCGCCGCGCGCCGTCGTCACGTCGGCGTCCAGCAGGGTCTTGGGCTGGCCGCTCACCGCCACGGCGTCGATCTCCGCCAGCAGGGCCGGATTGCTGGCCGAGAGCCAGGCGCGCACTCGCGAGCCGTCCAGGCTTTCCAGCGAGACCTCCAGGATGCGGGCGGCCGCGGGGTTCAGCTTGGCGAAGCCCAGGTCGCCGTCGAGGGTGATCACGCCGGCCGACATCGAGCGCAGAATGCTCTCGTTATAGTTCCGCTCGGCGGCCACCTCGCTGAAGAGGACGGCGTTCTCGATCGCCACCGCCGCCTGGGCCGCGAAGGCGCTCAGCCGTTCCAGGTCGCCGGCGGCGAAGGCGGGGCTGCCGTGGCGGTTCAGCGCCTGCATCACCCCCAGCCGCCGGCCGTCGTGACCGGTGACCGGGGCGGTCAGGACGCTGCGGGTGCGGTAGCCGGTCTCGGTGTCCACCGTCGGGTTGAAGCGCGGGTCGGCATAGGCGTCCGTGAGGCTGACCGGCTCGCCATGGGTGAAGGACCAGCCCGCCAGCCCGCGGTCGGCCGGAAAGCGCAGTTCCCGGGCCGACCCCTCGGCCACCGCCGACCACAGCTCGTCCGTCGCCGGATCGTGCAGGAACAGCGAGGAGCGGTCGGCGCGGATCACCTTGGAGGTCACCCGCACGATCTTCTCCAGCAGCGCCTCCAGCTGCATCTCGCTGGAGATCGAGATGTTCACGTCCAGCAGGCGGCGCAGGTCGCTGTTGGCCTGGGCCTCGGTGCGCAGCGCCACGCTCCAGCGCTCGGCCAGCAGCACCAGCTGCGAGAACAGCAGCGTCAACATGCCCACCGGCAGCAGGGTGACGCCGAACAGCCGCGGCAGGCCGGCGTTGTTGACGAGGTCGGTGTAGACGATGCTGGCCACCAGGGCCCCCATCCCCACCAGGAACAGCACCGCCCCTTCGCGCCGGCGGACGCAGGCCAGGATCACCACGCCCAGGATGTAGACGAAGGTGAGCGTGCGGAAGACCACCGCCATCTGCGAAAGGTGCGACAGGGTGACGATGTCGCCGGCGCCGCCGATGACCGCGTAGACCGCAAAGCGCACGGCGTTGATGCCCTGCAGGCTGAGGTAGAGCGCCCGCGGGCTCTCGCGGGGGAACAGCTCGTGCGCATAGGCCAGGGCCGCGCCCAGGGCGGCGGCGCTGGTCAGGAACTGCAACACCATCATGCCGGTGAAGCCGAGGCTGGGCATGGCGATGGACATCAGGTTGTCCTGGGTCAGCATCGCCGCCAGCGGCAGCAGCAGGAGGCATCCCGCCGCCAGGTAGGCCGAGGCGCGGTCTTGCGGCCGGAAGGCGAAGACTGCGGCGCTGAGGCAGGCCATCAGCAGCAGCGAGGCCACCAGGAGCAGGCTGCGCATCCAGGCCAGCAGGGTCCAGTCGCCCATGGCCTCGGTCAGCCCCAGCACCGGCGCATCGGCGAGCCCGTTGTCGCGGTGGTGGAAGGTGGAGACGTCGATCTCCAGCTCCAGCGGCGCGCCCGTAGTCTCCAGCGGGATCACATGGGCGCGGCCGACATAGCGGCTGGTCGCCGGGGTCAGGCCAAAGGCGCCGCGCTCGGAGAGCACCTGGCCGTTGACCAGCACCCGCGTGCCCGACCAGTTCTTGCCGAGATAGAGCACGTACCGGCCCGCCGGCAGGTCGCGGACGGTCAGAAGGTACGAGGCCGCCCCGCCCTCCGGCAGGACCCGGCCGTTCGCCTTCGCGCCGCGCCAGGGCCCGGGCACCGGCAGCGTCAGCTGGGCGCCGGCGGCCGGCCCGCTGCGCCAGACCACCCGCCAGGTCCCCCCGAGCTCGACTGGCGCCGTCAAGGGACCCCAGCCGGCGTAGCTCACCACGCCCGCGCGCGGCTGGGGGGCCCGATGGTCCAGGGTGTCGACGAAGAAAGGCGCGCACACCGCGCACAGCAGCGCCAGGATCAGGATCGCCAGGCCAAGCCGGGGAGTCTCGCGCAAGCTCGCGGGCGGCTGGGCTCCTGCGGCCTCCGGAACTGTCGGCGCCATGCTACTCCCCAGCGACGGCGTCACTATTGCAGCGCCGCCGGCCGGTGTCACCGGGGCGTGCAGGCCTGCAGACCACCGGTTGCGGCGATCAGAGCGCCTTCAGCTTGTTCACGTGGCCCATCTTGCGGCCGGGCTTGGCCTCGCGCTTGCCGTAGAGGTGCAGCCGCGTCTCCGGCTCGCGGGCCAGGCGCGCCCAGGCGTCGGCCTCGTCGCCCAGCAGGTTCAGCATCTCCACCCGCGCCACCGCGGCCGTGGGCCCCAGCGGCCAGCCGGCGACGGCGCGGATGTGCTGCTCGAACTGGTCCACCTCGCAGCCGTCCTGGGTCCAGTGGCCGGTGTTGTGCACGCGGGGCGCGATCTCGTTCACCAGGAGCCGGCCGTCGCGCATCTCGAAGAGCTCGATCCCCAGCACGCCCACATAGTCCAGGCCCTTCAGGATGCGGGCGGCGATCCGCTCGGCCTCGTCGGCCAGGGCCGGGCTGACGCGGGCGGGCGCCAGGCTGCGGCGCAAAATCCCGCCCTCATGGTGGTTCTCGGCCAGGGGATAGACGGCGGTGGCTCCGTCGCGGCCGCGGGCGGCGATGATCGAGAGCTCGCGCACGAAGTCGGCCGGCGCCTCCAGGATCACCGGGACCGAGCCCAGGGCGCGGAACACCTCGCCCGCCTGGGCGGCGTGCTCCACCCAGCGCTGGCCCTTGCCGTCATAGCCCTCGCGGCGGGTCTTCATCAGCAGCGGCGCGCCCATCTGGGTCGCGGCGGCGACCGCCTCGTCGGCGTCGTCGGCCGAGGCGAAGGCGACGGTGGCCACGCCGCTGGCGTTGAGGAACTGCTTCTCCGACACCCGGTCCTGGGCGACCGCCAGGGCCTCCGGGCCGGGGGCGCAGTCCACGCCCAGCCGCTGCAGCGTCAGCACGGCCTCGGCCGGTACGTTCTCGAACTCGTAGGTGACCACGCTGGCCAGGGCCGCCAGCTGTTCCAGCGCCACAGGATCGGCATAGGCGCCGACCAGGGTGTGGGCCGCCACGCGGCCGGCGGGGGAGTCGGCGTCGCGCTCCAGCACGGCCACGTCGAAGCCCAGGCGCGCGGCGGCCAGGGCCAGCATGCGGCCGAGCTGGCCGCCCCCGAGGATGCCGAGGGTCGAGCCGGGCGGAAGCGGGAAGCGGGCCATGGCGTCTCTTTATGCGTCCTCGCCCTAAGCGTCCTCAACCGTCTCGGCGACGCCGGCGGTCTGGCGCGCGGCGAAGGCGGCGACGCGCCCGGCCAGGGCGGGGTCAGCGAGGGCCAGGATCTTGGCGGCCATCAGCCCGGCGTTCTTGGCGCCGGCCTCGCCGATGGCCAGGGTCCCCACCGGCACCCCGGCCGGCATCTGGACGATGGAGAGCAGGCTGTCCATGCCCTTCAACGCCTTGGATTCGATCGGCACGCCCAGCACCGGAAGGTCGGTGAGCGAGGCGGTCATGCCCGGCAGGTGGGCCGCGCCGCCCGCGCCGGCCACGATCACCTTCACGCCGCGCGCCTGGGCGGTCGTGGCGAACTCGTACATGCGCTGCGGCGTGCGGTGCGCGGACACCACCTTGGCCTCGTAGGGCACCTCCAGGGCCTCCAGCATCTCGGCGGCATGGCGCAACACCGGCCAGTCGGACCGGCTGCCCATGATGATGGCGACAGGCGCGCTCATGCGTGCGGATATCCTGAGAGGGGCCCCGAAAAGGCGGCGGAGTATAGGCGCCGGCCTTGCCGGTACAATCGCCGCCGTTAGATTCCGTTAACCGCGGCGCAGTGGAATGGCGTTAACCATTGGGGGGATGGTCATGGAAGGCGAGACGCCATGAAAATCGAAGGCGCCCGCAACGAGCCCTTCGCTGCGATCCGTCGCCCCGCGCCGACGCAGGCCGGCGCCGCCGCGCCGGCTGTCGCCGCGCCCCCTGTCGCCGCGCCCCTTGTCGCCTCCAGGGCCGACACCGTCCAGATCCTGGGCGTGCCGCAGACGGAGATGACGCCGGCGGTCCAGGCGGCGATCCAGACCCTGCTGGCCGAGCTGGACGAGCTGCGCGGCGAGGTGGGCCGGTTGCGCCAGCGGCTGGCCCAGGCGGAAGACGCCGCCGACCGCGATCCGCTGACGGGCCTCCTGAACCGCCGCGGCTTCCTGCGCGAGCTTTCCCGCGTCCGGGCCTTCGCCCAGCGCTACGGAACGCCCGCCAGCCTGCTCTATGTGGACCTGGACGGCTTCAAGGAGATCAACGATCGCCACGGCCACGCCGCGGGCGATGCGGCGCTGAAGGCCGTGGCCGACCGGCTGGCCGCCCACGTGCGCGAGAGCGACCTGGTGGGCCGGCTGGGCGGGGACGAGTTCGCCGTCGTGCTGGTGCAGGCCGACCAGGCCACGGCCGAGGGCAAGGCCGCCGCCCTGCGCCAGGAAATCGAGGACCAGCCCCTGCGGTTCGGCGACTGGCTGGCGCCCATCCGCCTGAGCTGCGGGGTGCGCGAGATCACCGAGGCCGAAAGCCCCGACGACCTCCTCGCCGGCGCCGACCGCGCCATGTACGCCGCCAAGCGCCTGCGCAAGTCAGCCTAGGCGCCGCGAACCACACGAACAGGCGCCACAGGGGGCGAAGCCCCGATCAGATGCGCGACGCCGTGGGCTGAGGCCATCGCCTCCTAGCCGCGCGGCCCCGTTCGTGTTTTTCGTGTGGTTCGTGGACCAAAAAACAGCGCCCGCAGCGAGCGCCGAGCCGGCGAACAAAGCCCCGCCGCGGTGGCGCGGTCGCCGTCAGCAAGATTTGTCCACGAACCACACGAACGACACGAACGGGTCCTGCAGGGGGCGAAGCCCCGCCAGATAACGGAGGCCCCGGGTCTGGATCGCCGCTGCGCGGCGGGCAGGGTCGTTTGTGTGGTTCGTGTGGTTCGTGGTCGAAATGGTTGAACCTCGATGGAGGGCCGCCGCCCCGTCTGGCCTTTCGCGGTTTTCGTGGTTCAATCGGGGGCATGTCCAGCCGCGCCGACCTCGCCCGCATGATCGCCGACGCCCGGCGCGTGGTGGTGTTCACCGGCGCAGGGATCTCCACCGAGAGCGGCATTCCCGACTTCCGCAGCCCCGGCGGCGTGTGGAGCAAGATGAAGCCGATCTACTTCCAGGACTTCGTGGCCAGCGAGGAGAAGCGGCGCGAGGCCTGGGAGCGGGCGTTCAACGGCCGCGCCGGCTGGGTGGGCCGCGAGCCCAATGCCGGCCACTTCGGCGTCGCCCGCCTGGTCGCCAGCGGCAAGGCCAGCGCGGTGATCACCCAGAACGTCGACAACCTGCACCAGGCCTCGGGCGTCCCGACCGAGCGGGTGATCGAGCTGCACGGCAACGCCAGCTACGCCACCTGCCTGGAGTGCGGCGAGCGGCACGAGCTGGACGAGCTGAAAGCGCTCTTCCAGGCCACCGGCGACCTGCCCGCCTGCCGCCTCTGCGACGGCATCGTCAAGACCGCCACCATCTCGTTCGGCCAGGCCATGCCGGCGCAGCCCATGGCCCGGGCGGAGGCCGAGACCCTGGCCTGCGACCTCTTCCTGGTGCTGGGCTCGTCGCTGGTGGTCTATCCGGCCGCCGGCTTCCCGGTGATGGCCAAGCGCAACGGCGCGGCCCTGGCCATCGTCAACCGCGAGCCCACCGAGCTGGACGCCTACGCCGACCTCGTGCTGCACGACGAGATCGGCCCGGTGATGACCCAGGCGGCGCCGGCCAACTAATTTGCCCGCGCGGCGATTTGGTCACAGCCGCGCCTTGATCGACGCGCTATGCGACGCCCCGCACTGTGTCGGAGCCCTAAGTGATCAGATACCTCGTCGCGGCAGCCCTCCTGCTGCCGCTCGCCGCCTGCAGCCAGGGCGGGCAGAAGCCCGCGGCGGGCGACCTCAACGCCGAACTGCAGCCGCAGATGCTGGCGTGGCGCACCGCCCTGGAGGCCAATCACGTGGCCTGCAAGACCAAGGTCGACGGCAAGGGTTGCGAGAGCTTCGAGGTCACCTGCAAGGCGGCCCAGGACATCAGTCCCGAGGAGAAGGCCAAGGGCGTCACCGCCCAGGTGATCGCCGCCATGACCTTCAACGGCCGCACGGCGGACGGCTCGTCCGGCAAGCCCGGCTCGGCCTTCGCGCAGTTCACCAAGACCGGCGACAGCTGGACCCGCACCGAGGCCAAGCCGGTCAATATGTCGACCTGCGCCCCGCTGTAGGGCTCAGCCCGCGCGGGCGCCTACCAGCTTGCGGACCATGGCGGCCTGGCGCCGCGCCACCGGCACCTCGGCGCCGGTCTGCAGCACCACGGCGGACGGCCCACCCGGGCGACGGGCGAGACGCACGATCCGGTCGCGCCGCACCAGGGCGCCGCGGTGGACGCGGATGAACTCCGCCGGGTCCAGCTCGGCCTGCAGCGTGCGGATGGCCTTGCGCACCAGGAAGCTGCGCCCCCGGCTGTGGATGCGCACATAGTCGCGCTCGGCCTCCACCCAGTCGATCAGCGCCACCGGCAGGCGCACCCGGTCGCCGCGGTCCGGAGCCCAGATCTCGTCCACGAAGCCGTCCGCGGGCGCGTCGGCCTCGGCGGCGCGCAGGGCGGCGACCACCTCCTCCAGCTCGGCGATGCGCGAGCGCGCCACGCGCGAGGCCAGGGTCTGGCGGGCCCGCTCCAGGGCCTCGTGCAGGCGGTCGAACTCCACCGGCTTCAGCAGGTAGTCGACGGCGGCCAGCTCGAAGGCGTCCGCCGCGAACCGCGAGAAGGCGGTGACGAAGATGAAGGCCGGCGCCTCCTCGGGCTTGATCGCCCGCGCCAGGTCCAGGCCGGACAGGCCGGGCATGCGGATGTCCAGCAGCACGACGTCGACGCCGCCCCGGCGGATCAGCGCCAGGGCCTCGGGCCCGCTGGTGGCCTGGCCCACGACCTCGACATCGCGGGTCTTGGCGATGGCCATCTGCAGGCGGCGCAGCGCCGGCGGCTCGTCGTCCACCAGGGCGACGCGCAGCGGGGCGGCGCGGCCGGCCGCGCCCAACGGACTTCGGATGGAGGTCTGGATGTTCATGCCCGCTCCAGGGGGATTTCAACGGAGGCGAGGAAGCCGTGCGGCCGCAGGGGGCCGCAGGTGAGCTCGGCGGTTTTGCCGTAGATCAGGTCGAGGCGGCGGCGCACGTTCTCCAGGCCCAGGCCCAGCTTGGGCGGGGCGAGGCCCGCCGTGTCGCCGCCATCGTCGGTGACCGTCAGGCGCAGGCGGCCGGCCGCGGCGTGGGCGCTGATCTCGATGGTCACCGGGGTGTTGGAACAGGCCACGCCGTACTTCACGGCGTTCTCCACCAGGGGCTGCAGGATCAGGCTGGGGGCCAGCGCGTCGCGCAGCTCGAGCGGGATGTTCTCCACATAGTTCAGCCGGTCTTCGAACCGCGCCTGCTCGATCAAAAGGTACTGCCGCTGGGCCTCGATCTCGTCGGAGAGGGGCGCCTTGTCCGGCAGCTCCTTCTCCAGGGTGTGGCGCAGGAAGCTGGAGAGCGAAAGCACCACCCGCTCGGCCCGCTCGTTCTCGTTGGCCAGGATCAGCGACGAGAGGGCGTTCAGGGTGTTGAACAGGAAGTGTGGATTGATCTGGTAGCGCAGCATGCGGTTCTGCGCGTCCATCGCCAGGGCCTGGGCCGAGACCAGCCGCAGGTTCTTTTCCTTCAGCTCCTCCTCGTAGCGGATGGCGAAGTAGAGCGCGGACCAGGAGATGAAGGTCCAGAAGAACATCGAGGCGGTGAAGGCGGCCGAGATCGGCGTGAGCGGCTCGACCTTCCAGAGCGGCGCGACCAGGTAGAAGACCGCATAGTTCAGGTAGGAATAGGCGAAGGCGCCCACGACCGAGAGCAGCACCGCCGCCACCAGCCGCCGCCAGATCGGCTCGTCCGCCAGGGCCTTGAGGATGCGGCCGATGCCAAGGCAGGCCACGAAGCCGAAGCCGGCCATGACCAGTCGCCGCACCGCCATGGCGTCGGCGTGGGGCATGGGGTCCGCCAGCATCCGCGCCGTGACGATCAGATAGGTCAGGGCCCAGAGGACGAAATTCGCCACCAGGTAGTTGTTGGGCCGCTTTACGCGCATGCCGCCTCCCCAAGCTGCGACATTCTGGTGAAATTCCTCGCCCGACCAAGGCCGCTTGTCGACACACGGTCACCGTTCGCCGCAAAATCTGCCGTTCGCCGAGCATCGTCATGCCCTTCAACGCATTCCAGATGAAGACTTTTTACCGCGCTTCATCCTCGGCTTGCGGAAATTTGCCGGTGGGAACTTCTTCGGCGAACGCCGTGCGGCATGTTGGCGCGAAGGCCTGCTCCCCTATCCTTTGATAGTAGCGAAGCTTGACCGTTACACCGCAACTTTAGGGACAGACTCGCGCCCGCTCACCCCGGCGCCAGTTTGACGGGGGATATCTGAAACGTGCCGGTGCGACCGCCATCGCTGAGGGCTATCGCCGCCTTTGAGGCCGCCGCTCGCCATGAGAGCTTCACCAAGGCGGCCGACGAGCTGAACCTGACGCAGAGCGCCATCAGCCACGCCATCCGCTCGCTCGAGCTGCGCCTGGGCGTCGACCTGTTCGACCGCTTTGGGCGCACGGTGGCGCTGACCGAGCCCGGCCGCGCCTTCGTCAGCCGCCTGCGGCTGTCGCTCAACCTGATCTCCGAGGCGTTCGAGGCTCCGGGACGACCGGGACGCGCGCGCCTGGTGGTCGCCGCCACGGCCGGGGTCGCCGAGCGGGTGCTGGCGGCTCGCCTGCCCGCCTTCCTCACCAAATATCCCGACCGCGAGCTGGACCTGCGCACCATCGCCGGCCCCGCCGAGATTTCGGGCGGCGACATCGACGTGGCGGTGGTCTACGGCGCGGGCGCCTGCGCCGGCCTGACCCAGCGCCGGCTCGCGGGCGAAGTGCTGTTTCCCGTGGCGGCGCCCGGCCTGGAGCGCCCGCGGCGGCCGGAGGACCTGGTGCGCCTGCCGCTGATCCATCAGGCGGAGCACCCCTGGCGCGTCTGGCTCGAGCAGCTGGGTCTATCCGATCTGCCGACGCCCGCCGCGCTCACGGTGGACGGGCCGCTGGCGGCCCTCGAACTGGCGCGCAACGGCGCAGGCGTCTGTCTGGCCCGCGGCCTCTTGGTGCGCGACGACCTGCGGACCGGCCGCCTGGTGCGGCTGTTCGAGGCCGAGGCCCTGCTGCGCGAGGACTATGCCGCGGTCTGGAACCCGGCCTCGCCCCGCAGCGACCTGATCCGCCCCTTCGTGGACTGGCTGGCCCAGGCCATGGAGCCGACGGTGGTCACCCCGACCCTGCACGCGGCCTGAGGCCCTCGCCCCGAGGCCGCACGGCGGGGCGCCTTCGTCCGCCTCGATCTTCGAGCCCAAACGAATCCTCAGTTCAAACGAAAAAGGCCCCCGCTTGCGCGGGGGCCCCATCCTCGGGTCGTGTCGGACCTTAGAAGCCGGCTCTTTAGAAGTCGGCCTGCAGGCCGACGAACATGTAGCGGCCGAAGGAGTCGTACAGCTGCGGCCAGGTGTTCCCGTTGCAGGGACCGCTGGGGCAGTTGGACGCGCCGGTCAGCGGCGGATCGCGATCGAAGATGTTGTTGATGCCGGCCCGGAAGTGGAGGTTGTCCTTCACCACGAAGGTCGCCGTCAGGTCGAAGTAGTCGCGCGCGCCCAGCACCCGGTCGCTCTCGTACTGCTTGGCCTTGTTGAGCAGCTGCGGGTCGTCCGAATAGGCGTCCAGCGTCACCTTGTTGTAGTGGCGCCATTGGCCCGAGATCGCGAAGTTCTTCACCCAGTCGCCGTACTCGAAGGGCGTGTTCCAGGTCACGCGGACCTTGTGGCGCCAGTCGGGGTTCGGCGAGGTCAGGCCGGCGGACACCGAGCAGATGGTGCCGTAGAGGCCGGCGCAATCGTAGGCCGGCGCGCCCGGAAGCGGCGCCACCTTGAGTTCGTCCAGCCAGGTGCCGACGAAGCTGAGGCTGACGGCGCCCATGTTCTCGAGCCCGAACTTGTCGAGGTCGGTCCGATAGCTGGCGTTGAAGTCGATGCCCTTGGTCTGCAGCGAGCCGGTGTTGAGCGTGGTGTCCTTCACGTAGCCGTTGGTGGACAGCCAGATCGAGCCGGCGCCGTCACGGTGCACGAGGCCGCAGAAGAACGGATCCAGGGTGTTGACGCACTTATTGATGGTGACGTCGGCGCCCAGGCGGCCGATGTACTTGTTGACCTTGATGTCGAACCAGTCCGCCGAGAAGTTGAAGCCCGGCAGGAAGGTCGGCTGGGCCACGAAGCCGATCGAGTAGGTGTCGGACTTCTCCGGCTCGAGGTTCGGGTTACCCCCGGTCTGGCCGTTGTACTGGTTGGCCGGGTTCTTCTCGATCGCCAGCACCTGGGCGTTGGTCAGGTTGAACGCCTTGGCGCAGGCCGCGACCTTGGGATCGGTGGCCGCCAGGCCGGCGCAGGGGTCCTGCGTGCCGTCGAGCACCACGTTCTGCGGGCTGAACAGTTCCAGCACGTGCGGCGCACGCACCGCGCGCTGGTAGCTGGCCCGGATTCGGATGTCTTCGATCGGGCTCCAGTCACCGGCGATCTTGTAGGTCGAGGTGGTGCCGATCGAGGAGTAGTCCGAGTAGCGGTAGGCCAGTTCCAGTTCCGCCGACTTGGCGAACGGCATGTCCGTCACGATCGGGATGCGGGTCTCGCCGAACATTTCGTACACGTCGTACGAGCCGTGCACCGGCGGGGCCGCGCCGCCCGAGCCGTTCAGCAGGCCGGCCGAGGAGACGAAGTCGGACGCGAAGTCCAGCTGCTCGCGGCGGTATTCCGAGCCGATCGAGATGCCGACGCCCTGCGTCGACCACGGGCTCTTGACGCCGTACTGGGTCAGGTCGCCGCCCAGCGAGAAGTCGACGACGCGCTCATAGAGGTTGCCGATCGAGCTGGAGGGGGTCTGCAGGTAGTTCAGCGCGCCCTGGGTGACGCCGCCCAGTTGGAAGATGTTGTAGGGCACGCAGGCCGTGTCCGTACCGTTCACCGCCGCGGCGCAGGCCGGGGCGCCGGTCTTCGGGTCGGCGATCACGTTCAGGGCGTTCTGGATCGCGGTGGTGCGGAAGAAGCCGGTCTGGACCTGGTGGAAGCCCACGCGGCCGTACTGCATGTAGAAGTCGTAGTTCCAGGCGTCGTTCAGGTCGCCCTTCATGCCGATCACATAGCGGTACTGGGTGTGCTCGGTCTGGCCCTGGCGGCCGCCGCCTTCGATGTTCCGGCGCGCGACGGTGCCGGTGAAGGTGCCGCCCGGATTGCTGGCGCAGGTGCCGCCGCCCGAGGCTGCGGTCGCCGTCAGCAGCCCGCGCTGTTGCGCCGACAGGAACGGGTTGGCGCAGTTGACCGAGAAGGTGCCGGCGAAGATGCCGCCCGGCGCGATCTGGTAGGTGGACGTGTCGTCCATGAACATCAGGTCGGCGTAGACCTTGGCCCACGAGGCCAGCTCATAGTTGGCGAAGGCGCCCATGACATAGCGGTCGTCGGGACGCTGGTAGTAGTTGGTCGGGCCGAAGTTGTAGAGGTCGGTCGCCGCGTTGCGGGGCCGGAAGGTGTTGCCCGGGCCGGCCGGGTCGACGACGAAGCCGCCGACGCGCGCCGGGAAGGCCGTGCCCGAGCCACCGCAGCCGGCGGCCAGGAAGGTCGTGCCCGAGTTCAGCGTACAGGCCGAATAGTCGTAGTTGGCCTGCAGGATCGGCTCGACGTGGCGATAGCCGGCGTAGGCGGTGACGTTGCCCTTGCCGTCGGGCGCGTTGACGCCGACGATCAGGGTGACTTCCGAGCTCTCGCCGTTCGACACATTGGTTTCGGGCAGCTGGTAGAACTGCTTGTTGGCTGCGGCGCCCTGCGCCTTCAGCACCACGGCGGCAGCGTCGTTGCCGTTGTGGTGGTTGTAGATGCCGTACTGGGCGTCGACCCGCACACCCTCGAAGTTCTTCTGCATGATGAAGTTGACGACGCCGGCCACGGCGTCAGCGCCGTAGACCGCCGAGGCGCCGCCCGTCAGCACGTCCACGCGCTGCACCAGGGCCGAAGGAATGAAGTTCAGGTCCGCCGCGAGCGAGGCGCCCGAGGTGTTGGGCGTGCCGGGCATCAGGCGCCGGCCGTCGACCAGCACCAGGGTGCGCGTGGCGCCGAGGCCCCGCAGGTTCACCGTGGCGGTGCCGGTCGAGCCGTTGGAGATCGCGGCGCCCTGGGCGGCGAACGCCTGCGGCAGGGAGTTGATCATGTCCTCGACGCGGGTGACGCCCTGGGCCTTCAGGTCCTGGGCGTTGATCGCCGTCACCGGGCTGACGCTGGTCAGGTTCGGCGTCGGGATGCGGGTGCCGGTGACCACGACCTCCTGCACTTCCTCGCCGGCCGGAGCCGCCGCGGCGGCCGACGCCGTGGTCGGCGCCGCCAGGCCCAGCGCGGCCACGCCGCAAATCATCGAAGACGCCAAAAGGCGTTCGCGCATGCTCTTGATGCTCAAGGTCTAAGTCCTCCAGCGGCCAGCGGCGCAACGCCCGTCCGGCCGGATCCCCATATGAAAATCGGCCCCCATGCAGCCGGCGAGAACCGACTGCGCCCACAAGCGCCGCTGCGCGAAAAACTATTGTCGCATATAGCGTCGCTTTACTGAATTTGTCTTATACGATCCATGAGGGACGCTCATGCGTCGGTCGTCGCTGCAGCGCAACGAGAGCTCGTAGTCTGTCGAAAAACCTCGATTTAATAGTAAGTTAGAGCGCCACCCCGCGGGCGGGACCGACCCCTCGGCGCCGGGATGGTTCCGACCAGCGGCCAAGTCGATCCTGGAAGAATGTTGCAAAAAGAAAACAGCGATTGACCTCTGTTACAATTGTCACCGCCCTGTGACACATGAAGTGTGCTCATGTGAAGTATGACGAGAAGTCGTCACGAAGCTTCTCGCGTTCGATATAAAGTCATTCGTGGCAAAGCCTGGCCCTGCGCCTCGCGGCCCTGGAGACTGAGATGAACGCCTTCGAATTTGCCGCCGGCGCGCCCGGCGCGCGCGCCGCCACCCCCATCGCGCCGTCGCGCGTCGTCTGGATCGACGCCGACCTCGAGGCGATCGAGCCGGGGGTCGACATGCTGCGCCGCCATGGCTTCGAGGTGGCCCAGGCCGGCAGCGCGGCCGAGGCCGGCCCCCTGCTCGACGGCGCCACGACCACCGACCTGGTGATCCTGGACACGGCCCTGCCCGACGCCGACGGCCTGGCCCTCTGCCGCCGGCTCAGCGAAGCCGAAGCTGCGCCGGTTATGGTGATGTCCCGGGCGGCGGACACGCTGGACCGCGTCGCCGGGCTGGAGTTCGGCGCAGACGACGTGCTGGCCAAGACCACCCACCCGCTGGAACTGCTGGCCCGGGTGCGCGCCCTGCTGCGCCGCGCCGCGCGCCACGCCCGGCGCACCGCCGCCGCGGCCTTGGAGACCTGGCGCTTCGACGGAGAGCTGGGCTACGTCACCTCGCCCCTCGGCCGCACGGTGCGACTCAGCCCCGCCGATGCGGCGCTGCTCAGCGCCCTGGCGGCGCGGCCGGGCGAGGTGCTGAAGCGCGACGCCCTGGTGGCCCTGCTGCACGGCGAGGGCGCCGTGGCCGGAGGCCGCTCCATCGACGCGCGGGTGGCGCGCCTGCGGCGCACGCTGTCGGCCTGTGACGGCGCCGGCGAGATGATCAAGACCCTGCGCGGCGGCGGCTACCTCTTCCAGGCCCAGGTCACCATGCGGGGCGGCCTCGCCGCCGCCTGACGCGGCCGAAGCTCAGGCCGGCTCGGAGACCGCGGCGCCGGGCGCATTCCGCGTCCAGTGCGCCACCTTGCCGATCAGCTCCCGCGCGTTGATCGGCTTGGGGATATGGTCGTTCATGCCGGCGGCGCGGCAGGCCTCCACGTCGCTGGGCAGGACGCTGGCGCTCACCGCCAGGATCGGGGTCTCGCGATTGAGGTCCGAGGTCTCGCGGATCGCGCGGGTGGCGGCCATTCCGTCCATGCCGGGCATCTGCAGGTCCATCAGCACCAGGTCGTAGCGTTCGCTGCGCGCGGCCTCCACCGCCTGGACCCCGTCGGCGGCCTCGGTGAGCTTCAGGTGGAACGGGCCCAGCAGCGCCAGGATCAGCTCGCGGTTCGGCCGCGCGTCGTCCACCACCAGCACCCGCATGGGCGCCACCGACAGCTCGTCCTCGCTCTCGATCACCACCGGCTCCGGCTCGCGGGCCTCCGGCGCCGGGATCTCGAACCAGAAGGTGGACCCCTCGCCCTCGATGCTGGTCATGCCGATCTCGCCGCCCATCAGCTCGACCAGGCCCTTGGAGATCGCCAGGCCCAGCCCCACCCCGCCGAACCGGCGCGCGTTGGAGCCGTCGATCTGGGAAAAGCGCTGGAACAGCCGGTCGGCCAGGGCCTTGGGCACGCCGACGCCGGTGTCGCGCACCGCCAGGCGCAGGCGCCCCGCCGCAAAGGTCACCTCGATCCGCACCTCGCCATCGCGGGTGAACTTCACCGCATTGCTGAGCAGGTTCAGCAGCACCTGGCGCGTGCGGCCGGCGTCCGCCAGCAGCTGGCGCGGCACGCCGTCGGCCACGTGGGCGGTGAGGGTCAGGCTCTTGGCCACCGCGGCGTCGTGGACCAGGCCCAGGGTCTCGGCCACCAGGGCCCGCGCCTCGAACGGCTCCGGCTTCAGCTCCAGCTGGCCGGCCTCGACCCGCGAGAAGTCCAGCACATTGTTGACGATCGAGGTCAGGGCCTCGCCGCCGCGGGCGATGCGATCCACATAGACCCGCGCCTTGTCCGGCAGGCCCTGCATCTTGGCGATCAGGCTTGCGAAGCCGACCACCGCGGTGAGCGGGGTGCGGATCTCGTGGCTCATGTTGGCCAGGAATTCGGCCTTGGCGATCACCGCGGCCTCGGCCTGCTCGCGCTTGCGGGTCAGCTCGCCTTCCAGGGCGCGGCGCTCCTCCACGTCGCGCAGCATGCTGACAACGCCCAGCGGGCGGCCCGCATCGTCCACGATGGCGGTGGGGTTGCCCTGCATCCACACCCATGAGCCATCGGCCTTGCGGACGCGGAACTCGTTCTCCAGCCCGCCCACCAGCGTCCGCCCGGCCTTCAGGTCGCCGAGCCGCTCGGGCATCATCTGGCCCGAGGTCGGCTCGCCGAAGTCGGCCATCGGGCGGCCGACCATGTCCTCCGGCCGATAGCCGAGGTGGGCGACCGAGGGGGAGACGTAGCGGATGATCCCATCCACGTCGTACTGCACCACCACGTCGCGCAGGTGGTCCGCCACCAGCCGGTAGCGCGCCTCGCTCTCGCGCATGCGCACCAGCGCGGCGTCGGTCTCGGCCTGGGTGGCGCGCAACTGGTCCTCCAGCTGCCGGCGCTCGGTGATGTCGCGCAGGATGGTGACGGCCCCGATCGGCTCGCCGGCCTTGTTGCGCACCACGGTGGGATGGCCCTGCACCCAGATCCAGCGGCCGTCGCCGTGCCACAGCCGACGCTCGTTCATCGCGCCGCGCGGCAGCGACGCCCCGGAGCGCAGGCCTTCCAGTCGGCGCTTGCGCTGCTCGGCGTCGTCCGGATGGAAGAAGTCCAGGGAATTGCGACCGACCAGGTCCTCCGGCCGATGGCCGAACGCGGCCGCGGACGGCGAGGCGTACTGGATGACCCCGTTCAGGTCGTACTGGATGACCAGGTCGCCCGCGGCGTCGGCCAGCACCCGGTAACGGGCCTCGCTCTCGCGCAGCCGCTCCAGTTCCGCCCGGTCACGCGATGACCAGAACCGCGGCCACCCCATTGCTTGCCCCCGCCACCTTCGTGGCCCCGCCCCGCCGGTCGCGCCGCACGCGCCTGGACGGCGTTCGCTGAACCCGAGGCGTCACAGTTAGCGGCCAAGGTTGGTCGCGAACACGTGTCGTGAGGCCGCAGGCGGTTGTGTGGTCCTTCGCGCGCCCAGACCCGACGGCGCGACAAGGGGCCCTTGTGGCCCGGAGCTCACCCGACGGAGCGCTCCGGGCCGACCTGCGCCACGCAAACAGGGGGGTGCAGCGACGCAGGCATCGCCTTGCATAGCACAACCTACAGCAGAGCTGTCACGTGCAAAGCATACGGGTCTTCGTCGCGCGCGCATTAGTCGCGGTGCGCCTTGCAGAGAACGGCCGCGGCGGGGCGACCGGCGCCTCACGCGCGCATCCAGGGATGGGCGATCAATCGGGGAAGGGATGGTGCCGCCTAGGTGACTCGAACACCTGACCTACGCATTACGAATGCGCCGCTCTACCGGCTGAGCTAAGGCGGCCCCTGACCGGGAAGCGGGCTTTTACCCGCAAGGCCTCGATTTGGGAAGCGTCAGGCCGTCACGCCCATCTCGTCGCGCCAGAACCGCAGCAGGGCCTCGACCGAGGCGGCGTGGCTCCAGCGCGCGGCGGTGTCGCGGGCGGCGGCGCGCATGGCCTCGGCCGCCGGGCCCCCAGCCTCCGCCAGTCGCGTGGCGCGGACCAGGGCGTGGGCGGCGGCTTCGCAATCGTCCTCCTCGACCCAGAAGCCGTTCTGCGGCCCGGCGTATTCCCGCGGTCCGATGCCGGTGAAGCCGGCGACGAGGCAGCCGCAGGCCATGGCCTCGACGATGGTCATGCTCATGCCCTCCAGCCGCGCCAGGCTGAGGAATACGGACGCGCGCCCCAGGGCCACGGCGGCCTCGGCCTCGGTGCGGCCGTCCACCAGGTCCCAGCGCCAGGCCGTCGGCCCGTCGTAGAGGCGCGCGAACATGTTGCGGATGGCCGCGCCCTCGATGCGGCGCTTGCGCGGCATGCAGGCGATCAGCGGCAGCTTGGGCGCCGGGACGAACAGCCGCTCGTCCGCGAAGCCGGGCACCGTCACCACCCGCTCCGGACCCACGAACCGGCGCACCCAGTCGCCGACGCCGTCGCTGCACGCCATCATCACCGGATAGGCTGCGCGCACCGCCTCACGCACCGCCAGCACCCCGCGGAGCGCGGCGGCGTAGGGGTTCTGGCAGAAGATCACCTTGCGGTTGGGCAGCCGCGAGCAGGCGGCCAGCAGCTCCCCGTCATCTTCCGGCAGCACCAGGATATCGTCGACGCCGGGCCGGCCGGTCATGCGCTCGACCGGCGCATGGTGCTGGAACCACTCCGGGACCGGCGCCGAGATCGGAATGCGCACGACCGCATCGTATCCGTGGGCGACCAGCGCCTCCACGTGGCGGAACACGACCTTGTTGCCGCCGCTGGCGGTGGCGGAGGACGGGGCGAGATAGGCGATGCGGCTCAGAGCCGACCTACTTCCCGGCCCGCGGCGCGCGGCCGCGGGGGCGGCGCGCCTCGATGCGGCGGGGTTCGGCGGGCGGGGGCTCCGGCTCGCTGTAGCCCTCGTCCACCGGATAGAGCACGGGCTCCGACAGCATCGGCCCGGCGTCCGCATAGGCCAGCGGCAGGTCGGGCAGTTCGCGCAGGGTGCGCTCGCGCCGCTCCAGCCGCGGATGGATCAGCTCCCCCGCCTCGGCGAAGGTGATCACCAGCCGGGCCCAGTCCGAGGCGTGGTAGGCGAAGGCGCGGCCCTCGGGGTCCAGGTCGGACCAGTCGGGTTCCGGCGGGGCGTTCATCCCCTGGGCCAGCCACAGGCGCGCCTCGTCGATGGCGCCGGCGGCATAGGCGGCGCGCGCCATCAGCCCGGCGATCCGCGCCGTGACCGGCTCGCCCTCCAGCGCCCGGGCCGCTTCGCGCGCCGCCTGCGGATCGCCGACGATCAGCGCCTGCTCCACATAGAGGAACAGGCTCTCGCGATGGGTCGGGTTCACCGCCGCCAGCTGGCCCAGCCGCTGGGCGCGCTCGCGGGGCGTCTCGTCGGTCTTCAGGTCGCGGTAGGCCAGCCACAGGGCCGGGTGCGGGCCGACGCGCCAGGCCGTCTCCAGGGTCGCGGTCGCCCGGCCCAGCTTGCCGTCCTCGGCGAGCAGTCGGGCGGCCATCACCACGCCGGGCGCGAAGCCGGGCTGCAGCTTGGCCGCCTCCAGCGCCTGGTCCAGCGCCTGGCTGCGGGCGCGCGGCTCAGGGGCGTGCTCCAGCTGGGCGGCGGAGGCGGCCAGCAGGGCGGCGCGGGCGCGCTCGGCCACCACCGGCGGCACGATCTTGCGGTCCAGGGCGCTCTTCACCAGGCCCAGGGCGCCGTCCCAGTCGCCGGCCTCCAGCCGCGCCTCCAGGATCGCGCGCCAGGCCCAGCGCGCCGACCGCGCCTCGCCATAGGCCTCCTGGGCGTGGCGCAGCGCGGTCTCGCGGGCGCCCTGCGCCGCCGCCAGCTGCATCAGCCCCTTGTGGCCGGCGAGGCGCATTTCCGGGAAGCCGAGCATGGCGGTGTAGGCCGCCTGGGCCTGAGCCACGTCGCCCGCCGCCTCCGCGGCCTGGGCGGCCAGCACCCGCACCAGCGCCGGCGTGTCGACCGCCAGCTCCGCCGCCTTCTTGGAGAGCCGCAGGGCCTCCGAACCGTCGCCCGCCGCCACCGCCAGGAACCCACGCGACAGGACGTCCGCCGCCTGACGGCGCCGGGCTTCGGCCCGCACCCGCTCGGCCCGGCGCGGCGCGTCCAGGATCCACAGGATGGTGCGCCAGACCACGGCCGCCAGCAGGCCGAACGCCAGGGCCACCAGAATCGCCGCGGCCGCCGTGGAGTCCGCACGCCAGCCCAGCCAGGTCACGGTCGCGTGGCCGGCGTCCTCGGTGAGGGCCAGGCCGCCCACCGCGATCGCGGCCAGCAGGATGAGGACGACCCCGGCGCGGATCATGCGGCCGGCCCCTGCTGCGCCAGGTCCTGCCGCGCGCGCAGCCGCAGGGCGGCCAGCTGGCGGTCGATCTCGGCGCGGCGCTCGGCGCCCGCCCGCCATGGCAAGAGGGCGTCACGCGCCGCCGGCGGCAGGGTGTCCAGCGCCTTGAGGGCGGCCGCCACCTGGCCGTCGTCGAGCGCGCGGCCGGCGCGGGCCAGCACGGCGTCAGGACTGGCCCCGGCCGTCTCGTCGATCCGGCGCACGATGACGATCTTGGTCAGGGCGTAGGCCAGGTGCGCGCCCATGCCGGCGCCCGGCTGCGGCTTGCGGGCCTTGCGCGCGGCGCGGGCGGCATAGTCGGGGAAGGTCTGCGCCAGGACCGCATGGCTCGGCGCGCCCACCTCGGCCAGGTGCGACAGCGCCGCCAGCTCCGGCAGCTGCGGCTCGGCGGCGCGCATGGCGGCCAGCTCGGCGCCGAACGGGCGCGAGCCCTGCGCCGCCTCGGCCAGCACGGCCGCGGCCAGGGCCGCCTGCGCCGCCTCACTGCTGCGCGCGCCCTGGTTCTCCAGCGCGGCGATGCGGGCGTTCAGGCGGGCCACCTCGTCGGCGCTGGCGGCGGGCGCGGCCATGGCGGCGGAAGGGGCCGGTGCGGCCGCGGCCGCGGGCGGCGCACTGGCCGGGGCCGCGGGCGGCTTCGGCGCCAGGTAGCGGGGCGCGAGGTAGGCGACGCCCGCGCCGGCCAGGACGCACAGGATCCCGAAGGCGATCATCGCCCAGAAGCCGACGCCCATCAGCGGGCGGCGGCGGTACTCGGCCGGATCGCGGGGCAGGTCGGGCGGGGTCATGGCCGTCGGTCGATCAGGTTGAGCAGGGCGGCCTCCAGCGGGAACGGCGGGAAGGCCTTGCCGGCCAGCGGGGTGCGCGCCAGCGGCTTGACCACCGCCTTGGAGAGGCCGAGGGCCCGCAGGTGCGGCGCGGGATGGGCCTTGAGCAGCTTGGCCAGCACCTGGGCGGCGCGCGGCGAGTGCAGCAGCACCGCATCGCTGCGCCCCAGGGCCTCGGCCTCGGCCTCGGCCAGGGTGACGGGCGCGGTCTCGTAGAGAATCAGCCGGCGCGCCTCGACGCCGTGCTTCTCCAGCGCGCCCGAGAGGTCGCCGGCCGGCTCGGCCGCGCCGGGGTGCAGCACCGCGCCGCGCAGCTCGCCGCGCCGGGCCGCGATGCCGTCGGCCAGGGCCTCCACGTCGCCGTCGGCGGACAACACCGACTTGAAGCCGGAGGCGCGGGCCGCCTGGGCCGTGGCGGCACCCACCGCGAACACCTTCAGCGCCCGCTCGCCGCTGACATCGGCGAAGGCGCGCACGCCGTTGGCGCTGGTGAAGGCCAGGGCCGCGACGCCACGCAGGTCCACCGCCACGTCGCTCAGCGCACGCACGGCCAGCAGCGGCGCCACCACGGCGTCGTGCCCCAGCGCGCGCACGCGCTCGGCCGTGGCGTCAGCCGCCGGCTGCGCCCGGGTGATCCATATCCTCTGTCTGCGGCCCGCCATCCGGCGATCCTGTCCTCCGCCCGCGCCCCTTGCGATCCGACGATGCGGCGCTCCGGGGCAGTATTCAATGCCCAGATACCGGCCAGCGCGGCTGCGGCGCAATTCAGGCGCCGCCTCAGAGGCCGAGCGCGGCCTTCAGCGCGGCTACGACGCGCGCCACGTCCCCGTCGGCCATCCCCGGGTAGAGCGGCAGCGACAGGCAGCGGGCGTACCAGGCCTCCGCGCCCGGCAAGTCCAGCGCGCCATAGAGCCGCTGGTAATAGGGCTGGCGGTGCACCGGGATGTAGTGGACCTGGCTGCCGACGCCGCGCGCCTTCAGCGCCTCGACCACCGCCCGCCGGGTCGTCCCGGCCGCCTCGAAGTCGATCAGCACCGCCATGAGGTGCAGCACCGGCTCGCTCCACGCCGGCCGCGCCGCCGGGCGCACCACCGGCGCCAGCGGGGCCAGGGCCTCCAGATAGGCCGCGGCCAGGGCGCGGCGGCGCGCGGCGAACCGCGGCAGCTTCTTCAGCTGCGAGAGCCCCAGGGCGCACAGCACGTCCGGCAGGCGGTAGTTGAACCCGGGCTCCGGCATCTCGTAGCACCACGGATCGGCGCCGGGCGGGCGCACCATGCCGTGGCTGCGCAGGACCCGCAGGCGCTCGGCCAGGGCGGCGTCATTGGTGGTGACCATGCCGCCCTCGCCCGTGGCGATGGTCTTCACCGGGTGGAACGAGAAGGTGGCCATGGCCGAGTGGCGGACATCGCCGATGATCTCGGACGCGTTGCCGAACCGGGCGGTCGTGCCCAGGGCGTGCGGCGCGTCCTCCACCAGCACCGCCCCGGCGTCCGCCGCCAGGGCTGCGAGGGCCGGCAGCTCGCAGGCGTCGCCGCGCAGGTGCACCGGCAGGACCGCCCGCAGCCTGCGCCCCTCCAGCCGCGTCAGGGCCTCAGCCAAGGTGTCCGGCGTCATCAGCCCGCTCTGCGGGTCGACGTCGGCGAACACCACGTCCGCGCCGACGTAGCGGGCGCAGTTGGCGGTGGCCAGGAAGGTGATCGACGGCGCGATCACCGCCTCGCCCGGCTGCACGTCCAGGGCCAGCATGCTGAGGTGCAGGGCGGCGGTGCCGTTGGCGCAGGCCACGGCGTGGCGCGCGCCCACCGTCTCGGCGAAGGCGTGCTCGAACGCCTCGACCGTCGGTCCCGTCGTCAGGAAGTCGCCGCGCAGGGCCTCGGCCACCGCGGCGATGTCGTCGTCCTCGATGGTCTGGCGGCCATAGGGCAGCAGGGGCTCGCTCACGCCGCCCTCCTAGTCGTCGGCCCGCCGGCGGCGCTCCCGCGGACGGCCTTCCTCCAGCATCCGCAGCAGGCCCGGCCCGTCCAGCCAGTCGTGGTTGGTGTCGCTGGCATAGCTGAAGTCGTCCGCGATGCGCCCGCCCGTGAGCGGCTCACGGGTGTACTCCACGAACGCCGGCTCGATGGCGTAGCGGTCGCCCAGGTCGACGGTGTTCCGCGCATCGTCCGCCGAGATCATCATCTCGTGCAGCTTCTCGCCCGGCCGGATGCCCACCACCTTCGTCGAAAGGCCCGGCGCCAGGGTGGCGGCGATGTCGGTGATCTTCATGGACGGGATCTTGGGCACGAAGATCTCGCCGCCATGCATCTCCGCCAGCGAGGAGAGCACGAAGTCGACGCCCTCCTCCAGGGTGATCAGGAAGCGGGTCATCCGCGGGTCGGTGATCGGCAGCTCGGCCGCGCCGCGCTGGATCAGCCGCTGGAAGAACGGGATCACCGAGCCGCGGCTGCCCACCACATTGCCGTAGCGCACCACCGAGAACCGCGTGCCGATGTCGCCGGAGAGGTTGTTCGCGGCCACGAAGGTCTTGTCGGACGCCAGCTTGGTCGCGCCATAGAGGTTGATCGGGTTGCACGCCTTGTCGGTGGAGAGCGCCACCACCTGCTTGACCTGGTTGGCCAGGCACGCGCGCACCACGTTCTCGGCGCCCATGATGTTGGTGTGGATGCATTCGGACGGGTTGTACTCGGCCGCTGGCACCTGCTTCAGGGCCGCGGCGTGGATCACGATGTCCACCCCGCGGAAGGCCAGGGCGCAGCGCTCGCGGTCGCGCACGTCGCCCAGGAAGAAGCGCATGGCCGACAGCTTCTCCGGCCCGAACGTCTCGGCCTTCTCGGCCAGATCGATCTGCATCTCGCTCTGCTTCAGCTCGTCGCGCGAATAGACGATCAGCTTGCGCGGGTTGGCCCGGCTCAGCACGGTCTCGATGAAGCGGCGGCCGAACGAGCCGGTCCCGCCGGTCACGAGGATGACCTTGCCGTCCAGGTCCAGGGAGGTCGGCGCGAATCGGCCCAAGGGGCGCTCCAGGCAGCGTAGGTTCGCCGCAGTCTTTGCAGGCGCGCGTAAAGAGACCGCTAACCATGATCGGCGAGCCTCAAGGCCATGGATCGTCGCCGCTTCCTGACCCTCGCCGGCCTCGTCGCCGTCGTCACGGCCGCCGCGCCGGTCGCCGCGCAGGCCGAGAGCAAGAAGAAGTCCGGCGGCGGCACCTACCTGCCCATGGAGACCCTGCTGGGCAGCACCGTCCGGCCCAACGGCGCGCGCGGCGTGCTGTCGGTGGACTGCGGGCTGGACGTGCCCGACCCGGCCCTCCGCGACTTTGCCGACCGCTCCACCCCGCGCCTGCGCGCCGCCTTCGTGCAGATCATCCAATCCTATGCGGCAGGCCTCTCCCCCGGCTCCCTCCCCAGCGCCGACTACATCGCCGCCACCCTCCAACGCCAGACCGACCAGGTCCTCGGCCGACCAGGCGCGCGGGTGCTGCTGGGGGCGATTTTGGTGAACTGAGAGAGCCTAGGGCGTCGAAGGAGCGGTTGGGGCCGCTGTGGGCACGTCGGCTCGCGAGCCTTTTGGGACAGAGGGCTCCTCCCCCAGGCGCGGCAGCGTCGTGGGGGAGGCCGGGTGGGGGCGGCGCGGCGGTGGTTACACCTGCGGCGTGGGACCCGAGGCCGTCAGGGATACTCGATCCAAGGCGCCGCAGCGGCGAGGCCGCGCCGCCCTCACCCGGCCTCTCCCACAGCGCTACCGCGCTTGGGAGAGGAGCAGACCTCCCGGGAGTCCGCTCTCCGGCCCCATCGCCCCGATGGGGACCGGGGCATAAATCTCGCGGTAGATGTGCGCCGCAGGGCGGCCGGCGCTTTCGCGCTGCGACCCGTCCACCCCTCAAGCCTCACCCGGACTCGTCACATGACCGAACACCGCGCCGGCCTGCCCATCATCGCCTTCAAGGATCTGGCGGCCCTGGAGCGCTGGCTGGAGGCGCAGCCGGCCGACGCGCGAGGGCTCTGGATCAAGTTCGCGAAGGCGCGCTCCGGCATTGAGAGCGTGACCAAGGCGGAGGCCATCGATGCAGCGCTGTGCTTCGGCTGGATCGACGGCCAGCTCGACACCTACGACGAAGCGTCCTGGCTCGTCCGCTTCACGCCCCGCAAGGCGCGCAGCAAGTGGTCGCAGGTGAACCGGGCGCGCGCTGAAGAGCTGCTCGCGGCGGGCCGCGTGCGACCCGGCGGTCTGGCGCAGATCGAGGCGGCCCGGGCGGACGGCCGGTGGGACGCGGCCTATGCGCCGGCGAGCAAGGCCCAGCCGCCGCCCGATTTCCAGGCCGCCCTCGACCGGAGCCCGGAGGCCGCCGCCTTTTTCGCGACCCTGACGGGCGCCAATCGCTACGCGATCCTCTACCGGATCGGCGCGGTGAAGAAGCCCGAGACGCGCGCCCGGAAGATCGCTGGCTTCATCGCTATGCTCGAGCGCCACGAGACCGTGCACGGCTGAGACGGGTGGGCTCCCCCGTTGGGCGAATGCTGTTTTCGCAGGCCCTTCTATGGGTTACGGCTTAGGTGTCCCATCAGGGGCGTGGCGGACGGGGGTCAAGGATGAGCATCAAGACCTGGCTGGCGACAGCCGCGCTTGCGGGCGCCCTGGCCGTGGCCGGCGCGGCGTCTGCGACGGTGGTGAACTTCGATGACCTGACGGGCAGTGGCGTGGTGGCCGACGGCTATGGTGGCGTCACTTGGGGTGGAAACTGGGACTACTATGACTTCAGCCAGTCGCAGTACACCGCCGAGTCGCCCAGGACGCGGGTCTATTCGGACTACAATCTGGGTTCCCTTGAGGTCGGTGACACCAACTTCTATTTCGCGGCCCCAGCCGTGTTCAGCGGGGCGTTCTTCTCCGGTTATGACCTCGCGCCGATCAGCTTCGGCCTCTACAACAGCGGCGTGCTGGTCCACACGTCCGCCGAGCTGCACATCTCCGGCACGCCTCAGTTCCTGGCGTCCGGCTACGCCGGCCCGGTCGACGAGGTCCGGGTGCGCGGCGACCGCGATTACTTCGTCATGGACAATGTGACCTACAGCGCCAGCGCGACGCCGGAACCGGCGGCCTGGGCGCTGATGATCGGCGGCTTCGGCCTCGCCGGCGCCGCCCTGCGCCGGCGCACGCTTCGCCTAGCCTGACCGCCGAGCCAGGGGCGCAACCCCTGCGGTGAGCCCTCCGCGACAGCAACCCTTGCGCGCGTCATTTCGCCGCAGCCTGGGCGCCCACAGTTAACCTCACGCCATCACTTCCTCGGTAGGGTACGGCCAACGGGCCAAAAACCCTTCTTGAGGAACGAGATGCGCAGGCTGCTGTCCGTCGGTGTCTTGCTGCCTGCGATTACCGCCTTCATGTCGCTGGTGCTCATCGCCGGCGGCTCGTTCTGGGCGGTGGCCGCCGAGCGGCGGCTGGAGCTGGCCGACCGGGTGGCCTTCACCACGGGCGTCTCCGCCGACATCTTCAACGCCATGCAGCAGGCGCGCCTCGAACGCGGCGGCCTGATCGTCGCCCTGGCGGGGCGAAAGCCGGTTCCCGAGAGCAGCTGGCGCTATGCGGCGGGCTGGCGCGACAGCGCCGACCGCAGCGTCGACGCCGCCATCGGCAAGCTCTCCCGGAACACCGCCGGCGCGCCCCGCGCCGAGCTGGACGCGGCGATCGCCACCATCCGCACGCGCCAGGCCGCGGTGCGCGCGGTGCGGGCCGAGGCCTATGCAGCCCTGCGCGACCCGGCCGCCCCGCGCCGGGCGGAGTTGCGCGAAGCGTGGGTGGCCGCCGAGACCGACTTCGTGCAGTCGCTGCACGACCTCTCCCACCGCCTGACGGGCAACACCGCCGCCTCCGACCCCTTCATCACCGACATGTTCCAGGTCCGGCATGCGGTCTGGAACACCCGCGACGCGGCCGGCGACGAGCTGATGCTGCTGGGCGAGGCCGTCGCGCGTGGATCGCGGCTGACGCTCGAGGAGCGGCTGCGGCTGGCCAACCTGGATGGGCGGGTGCAGGCCAGTTGGCGGCCGGTTGCGGAGCAGACGAGCCGCGCGACCACCGCGCCGGTCCTGCGCGCCGCGGTGCTGGCCGCCCAGACCTCCTATTTCGACAAGGTGCGCCCCGCCGCCGCCGCCGCGACGGCGGCGCTGGCGGCAGGCCGGCCGTCGCCGATCGACTCCCAGACCATCGGGGCGATGTCGCGCGACAGCCTGGCCCGGCTGATGACCGTGACCAATGTCGCCACGCGCCTGATGTCCGAGCGGGCGGCGGCGCGCTCGGCGCGGGCCCGCACCGAGGCCGGCATCGCCGTGGCCCTGGCGTCGATCTCGGCGGTGCTGGGCGTGGTCGCCACCCTCTTCGTAGCGCGCGGCGTGGTGGGGCCGGTGCGCCGGATCTCCCAGGCGATGACCCGGGTGGCCGAGGGCGACCTGGACGAGGCGATCCCCTTCCAGGACCGCGCGGACGAGATCGGCGAACTGGCGCGCGCGCTGGGGGTGCTGCGCGACGGCGCGCTGGAGAAGCAGCGGATGGAGCAGGCCCTGATCGACAGCCGCGTCGCCCAGGAGACCGCCGAGGCCGCCAACGAAATGAAGTCCCAGTTCGTGGCCAACATGAGCCACGAGATCCGGACCCCCATGAACGGCGTGCTGGGCCTGCTCTATGTGCTGAGCCGCAAGCCGCTGGAGCCGACGGCGCAGGAGCTGGTGGGCGAGGCGATCCGCAGCGGCAAGCTGCTGCAGCAGCTGCTGGACGACGTCATCGACCTTTCGAAGATCGAGGAAGGCCGCCTGGAGCTGAGCCCGCAGGCCATGGACCCCGCCCAGACGGTGGCGGGCGTGGTCGACCTCTTGCGCCCGCAGGCCGAGGCCAAGGGCGTACAGCTGCAGCTCTTCGTGGAGGGCGAACCCGGCTGGGTGGAGGGCGACGACCTGCGCCTGGGCCAGGTGTTGCTGAACCTGGTGGGCAATGCGGTGAAGTTCACGCCGCAGGGCCGGGTGGAGGCGCGGCTGATCGCCAGCGCGCCCGACGACGCCGGCCGCCAGCGCCTGCGCTTCGAGGTGGCCGACACCGGGGTGGGGATTCCTGAGGCCGCGCAGGCGGCGCTGTTCTCCCGCTTCACCCAGGCCGACGGCGCCACCTCCCGCAAGTTCGGCGGCTCGGGCCTGGGCCTGTCGATCAGCCGCTCGCTGGTGGAGCTGATGGGTGGGCAGATCGGCTTCACCAGCCGAGAGGGCCAGGGCTCCACCTTCTGGGCCCAGATCGATGTCCCGGTGGTGGCCGGCCCGGCCCGTGAGACGCAGCAGGGCGAGGGCGACCTCAGCGGCGTGCGCATCCTGGTGGTCGAGGACAACGCCACCAACCAGATGGTCGCCAAGCTGATCCTGGAGGAACTGGGCGCCACGGTGGAGACCGCCGACGACGGCGCCCTGGGCCTGGCGGCGGTGCAGGCACGGCCCTTCGACCTGGTGCTGATGGACGTGCAGATGCCCAACATGGACGGCGTTGAAGCCACCCTGCGCATCCGCGGCCTGGACGCGGCGGCGGCGCGGACGCCGATCATCGGCCTCACCGCCAACGTCATGGAGCGCGAGCGCCAGACCTATCTGATGGCCGGCATGCAGATGGTGATCGGCAAGCCGCTGGACGTGGGCGAGCTGTTCGCCGCCATCGGCCGGGTGTTGCAGCAGGACGGCGCGGGGCGGGACAGCGCCGCCGCCTGACCGCCATACCTATGTTGCACTGCGGTCACGGCCCGCGACAGAATTGTGACGCCGATCTGCGAAGGCGTCCGGATACTCCCTTCATGGTGTAGCTAGCCCCTCTGGAAGGCGAGTCTCCCCTTCGCCGAAGATCTTGAGGTTCCCCATGAAGACGTCCGCGTCGCTGCGCGCCTGGCTCACCGCCAGCGCCTCTGTTTCCGCGTTCGCCCTCGTCCTGGCTCTGCCGAACGCCGCCGCTGCGGCGGCCGCGGCGGCGGACAACACCGTCGGCGAAGTCATCGTCACCGCGCAGAAGAAGGCCGAGAACATCAACGACGTGCCGCTGTCGGTGACCGCGGTGCAGGGCGACAAGCTGGACGCCTTCCGCTCCTCCGGCGGCGACATCCGCGTCTTCTCGGCCCGCGTGCCCAGCCTGACGCTGGAATCCAGCTTCGGCCGCACCTTCCCGCGCCCCTACATCCGCGGGCTCGGCAACACCGACTTCGACCTCAACGCCAGCCAGCCGGTGAGCTTCGTCTACGACGACGTGGTGCTGGAGAACCCGGTGCTGAAGGGCTTCCCGCTGTTCGACATCGACCAGGTGGAAGTGCTGCGCGGGCCGCAGGGCACCCTGTTCGGCCGCAACACCCCCGCCGGCGTGCTGAAGTTCGACAGCGCCAAGCCGACCAAGGACCTGCAGGGCTACGCCTCGGCGTCCTACGCCACCTATTCGACCGTCAACCTGGAAGGCGCGGTCTCCGGCCCGATCTGGGGCGACATGCTGACCGGCCGCCTGTCGGGCCTCTACCAGCACCGCAACAACTGGGTCGACAACACCTTCACCAAGGAAAACAACGCCGCCGAGGGCTACGACCAGTTCGCCCTGCGCGGCCAGCTGATGTTCCAGCCGACGGCGGACCTCAGCGCCCTGCTGAACGTCCACTACCAGCACCTGGACGGCCAGCCGCGCCTGTTCCGCGCCAACATCATCGCCAAGGGCGGCGGCTTCGTGCCCGGCTTCGAACGCGACCAGGTCGCCCAGGACGCCCAGCCGCGCGACACCCAGAAGGTGGAGTCCTCGGGCGCCAACCTGAAGGTCAACTACGACTTCGGTGAGGGCGGCCCCGTGCTGACCTCGATCACCGCCTTCGAGCACCTGCACACCTATTCGCGGGCCGACATCGACGGCGGCTTCGGCGCCTCGTTCGCGCCGCCCTTCGGTCCGGGCTTCATCCCGTTCCCCTCGGAAAGCGCCGACGGCATCCCGATGCTGGGCCAGTTCAGTGAGGAAGTCCGGCTGGCCGGCAAGATGGACAAGCTGGGCTACACGATCGGCGCGTTCTACTTCCGCGAGGACGTGAAGATCGACAGCTACGACTACAACACCCTGGCCGGCGGGGCGAAGGACGGCTTCGCCTACCAGCACCAGAAGACCGAGAGCTATGCGGCCTTCGCCAACCTGGACTACCAGCTCAGCGACCCGCTGAACGTCGGCGGCGGCATCCGCTTCTCGCACGACAAGAAGGACTTCCTGGCCCAGCGCCTGGTGTCCCCCATCGGCGGCGGCTCCACGGGCGTGCTGACCACCAGCCCGAGCTCCAGCGACGTCAGCTTCAACCTGAACGCCGGCTACAAGCTGGATGACGGGCTGAACCTCTATGCCCGGGTGGCCCGCGGCTATCGCGCCCCCTCGATCCAGGGCCGGCTCCTCTTCGGCGACACCCTCTCGGTGGCGAAGAAGGAGACCGAGATGTCATACGAGGCCGGCGTGAAGGGCAAGGTCCCGGAACTGCGCGCCCGCTTCGACGCGGACGTCTTCTACTACCGCGCCACCAACCTGCAGGTCACCGCGGTGGGCGGCGGCGCCAACTTCAACCGCCTGCTGAACGCGGCCCACGCGGAAGGCTATGGCGTGGAGTTCAACGCCGAGGCCGAGCCGATCGACCGGCTGCTGCTGACCGCCGGCTTCTCCTACAACCACACGGAGATGAAGGACCCGAACCTGTTCACCCAGCCCTGTGGCTCGGGGTGCACGGTGCTGGATCCGGCGGGCCCGCTGGCGGGCACCGTACGCATCGACGGCAACCCGCTGCCGAACGCGCCGAAGTGGATCGCCAACTGGACGGCGGAATATTCCTACCCGCTGGCCTCGGGCGAGCTCTTCGTCTTCACCGACTGGGCCTACCGCTCGAAGATCAACTTCTTCCTCTACCAGTCGGCCGAGTACCAGGACGGCCACCTCCTGGAAGGCGGCCTGCGGGTGGGCTACCGCGCGCCGGATCGGAAGTGGGAAGTGGCCGCCTTCGGCCGCAACATCACCAACGACAAGAGCCTCGAAGGCGGTATCGACTTCAACAACCTCACCGGCTTCGTCAACGACCCCCGCACCCTGGGCGTCGAGGTGAAGACCAAGTTCTGATCGCGCTTGGGGCCGTCGTCTTCCGTGTGGAGGCGGCGGCCCGTTGCGACCTTTCGGGGCGCGTCAGCGTCCCAAGAATTTGTCCACGAACCACACGAAAAACACCAACGGGCCCGTGCGGCCGCGAAGCGGCGATTCAAGACGGCGACGCCGGAGGTCTAATCGGGGCTTCGCCCCCTGCAGGACCTGTTCGTGTTTTTCGTGTGGTTCGTGGACAAATAGACGGAGCCTGCAGCGCGCACGGCCTGACCGCAGAAGGCGCTGCTGCTAGCCGATGAACCCGCCCACCACCTCCAGCACCGCGGCGCCGTAGTGG
Organism: Caulobacterales bacterium; assembly: GCA_019510435.1. GTDB lineage: Bacteria > Pseudomonadota > Alphaproteobacteria > Caulobacterales > Caulobacteraceae > Phenylobacterium. The sequence continues at coordinate 226,354 of JAEKKJ010000010.1, forward strand.
GCGAGCTTGGCTTCGCCGACGCCGTTGAGCCGGCCTAGGGCGGCGCGCGAGGCGGGGCGGACCTGGGCGATCTCGGCCAGGGTGCGGTCGTGGAAGATCACATAGGGGGGCACGTGCTGGGCCTTGGCGGCGGCGGCCCGCCAGGCGCGCAGGGCCTCGAACAGCGGCCGGTCCGCCTCCGACACCGCGATCGCCTCGCGCGCGCCGCCCTTGCGGGGACTGCGGCCGGCGCGGGCCTCGGCGCCCTCCGGCGGCTTGCGCATGCCGATCCGGCGCTCGCCGCGAAACACCGCCCGCACCGCCTCGCCCTCACCCAGGCCCACCAGTGGCCGCCCGTCGTTGGGGTCTTCCTTCAGCAGGCCCTCGAAGAGCAGCTGCTCAGTCAGGTCGCGCCACTGGGTGGCCGACAGCTCCTGGCCGACGCCCCAGGTGGAGAGCCCCGCCTCCCAGTCGCTGACGTCCTTGGTCTTGCCCAGGAGGTGGTCCACCAGCCGTCCGCGCCCGAAGCGGCCGCCCAGCCGGTGGGCCGTCGACAGCGCCTTCTGGGCCGCCACCGTCATGTCGACCGTCTCCACCGCGCCCAGGCACAGGTCGCACTGGCCGCAGGGCTCGACGCCCTCCTCGCCGAAATAGCGGCGCACCGCGGCGGCGCGGCAGGTGGTCCCGTCCAGCATGGCGTAGAGCTGGCGGACTTTCTTGCCCTGCACCTGCTTGACGCCGTCGTCCACGTCGCGCTCGCCGATGCGCCGCAGCGCCCAGGCCATGTCCGCCGCGCCATAGAGGGTGATGCCCTCCGCCGGCTCGCCGTCGCGCCCGGCGCGGCCCACCTCCTGCCAGTAGGCCTCGATGGCCGCGGGCGGGTCGGCGTGGATCACGAAGCGGACGTCCGGCTTGTCGACGCCCATGCCGAAGGCGATGGTCGCCACCATCACCGCCGCATCGGCCTCCAGGAAGTCCTCCAGCCGCTTGGCGCGCAGGCCCTTCTCGAGCCCGGCGTGATAGGCCAGGGCCGGCACGCCCGCGCCGCGCAGGGCCTCGGCCAGGCTCTCGGTCTTGTCGCGGGAGCCCGCATAGACCACGCCCGAGCGCCCCGGCCGCGCCGTCACCAGCTCCACCACCCGCTTGGCGGCATTGCCGCGCTTCCGTTCGGCCGACAGGATCAGCTCGGGCCGCGCGAAGCTGGCCACATATTCCGCCGCACCCTCCAGCCGCAGCTCCGCGCGGATGTCCTCGCGGGTCTTGGCGTCGGCGGTGGCGGTGACCGCCAGCCGTGGCACGGCCGGGAACAGCTCCGCCAACCGGCCCAGCATCCGGTACTCGGGCCGGAAGTCGTGGCCCCACTGGCTGACGCAGTGGGCCTCGTCGATCGCGATGATGGAGAGCGGGGTCCTGGCCAGACGGTCCAGCATATAGGGCTGCATCAGCCCCTCGGGCGAGACGTAGAGCAGGTCCAGCTCGCCGCGCTCGATGCGCCGCCAGATCTCGGTGCGCTCGGACAGGTCGATATTGGAGTCCAGCCGCGCGGCGGCGACGCCCGACTGCACCAGCGCCGCCACCTGGTCGGTCATCAGCGCGATCAGCGGCGAGACCACCAGGCCCAGGCCCGGCCGCACCAGGGCGGGGATCTGGTAGCAGAGGCTCTTGCCGCCCCCGGTGGGCAGCACCGCCAGGGCGCTCTTGCCGGCCAGCACCTCGGCGATCACATCCGCCTGCAGCCCGCGGAACTCCGCATGGCCGAAGGTGCGCCGCAGGATCTCGCGGGCCGCGTCCAGCGGGCTGAGATCGGGTTCGGCGACGGAGAGACTCACGCCCCGCTTATGCGGCCGAACGCCCCTGTGCGCCATGCGGCGTTCGCGCTTTTCCCCGGGATTCGTGGGGCGCTGAAACCTAGTTGACGTCCAGGCGGCTGACCGTCAGCTGCTTCGCCCAATGTGCGCCCATGCGGTTCACGAACTGCGCCGGGCGCTCGCTCAGCACGTCGGTCTCCAGCCACAGGCGCTTCAGGTGGCGCACGCGGCCGGACGCGCGGTCGTCCACATAGGCGCTCCGGCCATGCAGGACGTGGAAGTTGTTGATGAACTGCATGTCGCCAGGCTGGAAGTCCATCACCACGGAGTACTCGCCGCCCTCCGCCATGCCCTGCATCCAGGCCAGGGCCTCGATCGCCTTTTCGGTCAGGCGCGGCGCATCGGCATGGCGCTGGGAGGCCAGGATGTAGGGCCGGATCAGGCGGATGAAGAGCCGCCCGTTCAGGCGCGAGAACACCGGCATGGGGTACCAGCCGGGCTTCCCCGGCGCCTGCTCGCCCCGGTAGTCGAACGGCTGGGGCTTGTAGAGCTCCGCCGCCAGATCGGGCCGCTCGCGGACCAGGCGGTTGTGCAGGGCCACCGAGTTGCACACCGCGGAAAGCCCGCCTGAGACGCCGGTCTGCAGGCACATCAGCCCCACCAGGTCCGAGCCGTCGCAGTGGAAGTCGAGGCCGACCTGGCCCAGTTCATTGCCCCGGGCGGTGGGGTCGTCCAGCGCCTTGCCGTGGTCGGTGACGTCGCCCAGCAGGTGGCCCTTGGCGTTCTGCGGCCACGGCCGGCCCAGGTGCATGCCGACGCCCCAATAGGCCAGGCTCATCTGGTCGTTGGTCCACCACTGGCGCGGCAGGCCGCGGATCAGCACGAAGCCGCGGCCGTCGATCAGCTCGCGCGCGATGGCCGCCAGGCGCGGGCCCAGGGTGGGCAGCGGGAACTGGTCCTTGCCGATGGCCAGGACGTCGTCAGAGATCGCGGCGGCATGGGCGACCGCGGCCTCCAGCTCAGCCACCTCGGCGGCGGAGAGGCGCTCGGTCCAGGCCGCGGGATCGGCCACATCCCGAGCGGTCCACTCGCAGGCCGTCTCGAGCACTTCGGGGACGAGTTCGGGTGTCACGGCGTTCATCGCGGCCGCCTATTCCGCAGCCAGGGCCACAGGCGCAGCCTGGCCGCCCCGCAGCAGCCGGCCGGGCAGGGCGCCGGTGGGCGTCCCGTCGCGATAGGTCACCGCGCCCGCCACGATCGTCGCCGTATAGCCCTCCGCCCGCTGGATCAGCCGCCGCCCGCCGGTCGGCAGGTCGTAGGTCACCTGCGGCGCCAGCAGCTTGAGGTGGTCGTAGTCGATGACATTGAGGTCCGCGCGATAGCCGGGCTGGATCACGCCACGGTCGAACAGGCCCACGGTCTCGGCCGTGTCGCGGCATTGGCCGCGGATCATGTGCTCCAGCGGAAGCTTCGGGCCGCGACTGCGGTCGCGACTCCAGAAGACCAGGTTGGTGGTGGGGAAGCTGCCATCGCAGATCATCCCGACGTGGGCGCCCCCGTCGGAGAGGCCCGGCACCACGCAGTCGTGCTGGAACATCTCGTAGACCGGGTCGAGCGTGAACTCCGGATAGTTCAGCAGCGGCAGGTAGAGGATGCCCCGCCCGTCGTCGGACAGCATGTGGTCCAGCGCCACCTCATAGGGATCGACGCCGCGGCCCGCCGCGATGGCCGCCACCGCCTGGTCCGGCGTGGGCTCATAGTCCGGCTCCTCGCCCATCAGGAACACGCGGTCCCAGAAGCGCGAGGGGCTGAGCCCGATGGCTCGCGCCGTCCCGTCCTCGGACAGCAGCTGCGCCCGGAACGCCGGGTCGCGGAGCGCGGCGACCCGCTCGGCCAGCGGCCGGGCCTTGATCGCCTGGTAGCTGGGGTGGTGGCTGAACGGGTTCACCGTCAGCTCCAGGCCGAACAGCACCCCGACCGGGCGGCTGGCCACCTGGGCCCGGATCTGCAGGCCCTTGGTCTTGGCCCCCGACAGCCGGGCCAGGAAATCGCGCCAGCCGGCCGGGCTGCGCGGGCTCTGCACCATCGAGAACGACAGCGGCCGGCCGGACGCGCGGACGATCCGCTCCAGCATGTCGAATTCGGCCTGGGGCTCGTTGAAGTCGGAGACCACCTGCAGGACGCCCTTGCCGGCGGCGGCCATGCCCAGGGCGATGCCGGTGAGCTCATCCTCGCCGGCGGTCAGGGTGGCGATGGGCGAGCCGTCGGAGGAGCGGTGGTTCAGGGTCCGCGAGGTGCCGAAGCCGATGGCGCCGGCCTCCATCGCCCGCTTGGCGATCGCCGCCATGGCGTGGATGTCGGCCTCGGTGGCCGGCTCGCGGTCCACGCCGCGCTGGCCCATGACATAGACCCGCAGCGCCGCGTGCGGCAGCTGGCTGCCCACGTCGACGTCGAAGCGACGGGCGTCCAGGGCGTCGAGATACTCGGGATAGCTCTCCCAATTCCACGGCAGGCCCTCGGCCAGCACGGGGAAGGGGATGTCCTCGACGCCTTCCATCAGCCGGATCAGGCGCTCGTGGTCGTCGGGGCGGCAGGGCGCGAAGCCGACCCCGCAGTTGCCCATCACCACGGTGGTGACGCCGTGCCACGACGACGGCTGCAGCCGCTCGTCCCAGGTGGCTTGGCCGTCATAGTGAGTGTGGATGTCGACGAAGCCGGGCGTCACCAGCTGGCCGCGGGCGTCGATCTCCTCGGCCCCGGCGCCGGTAAGCTTGCCCACGGCGGCGATGCGGCCGTCCCTGACGCCCACATCGGCCTCGAAGGCCGGGGCGCCGGTCCCGTCCACCACCGTCCCGCCCCGCAGGACTAGGTCGAAGGCCGTGTCCATGGCGCGTCTCCCATACCGTGTTTTCCGCATTCTGCCGCCCGTGACGTGGGGTCGGTCAAGCGCGGATCGGCGGCGCGGCCGGGAACCCGAAACCTTTCAAAGGATTGGACTGCGGCTCCGGAGAAGCCGGAACGAGGAGTCCATGCACGCGCGCATCGTGTTCCCGCTCGCCGCCCTGGCCGCCGCCCTTGTGGCCTTCGCCCTGCCGGGGCCTCACAAGCCGCAGGCGCATCCCGTGCCGCAGGTGCAGACGATCGATCTGAAGCCTTAAGGGGGCGACTGAAGCCCTAGGACCTGCCAGCCCAAATCAGGCTAGCGTCCGCGTGTGGCAGGGCCGTTCAGTGTCTACGAATTCTTCGCCGGCGGGGGCATGGCCCGGCTGGGCCTCGGCGCGGGCTGGACCTGCGCCTTCGCCAACGACTTCGATCCCGTCAAGGCGGGCGCCTATCGCGCGAACTTCCCGGACGCGGCGGCGCACTTCCACGAGGGCGATGTCTGGGCGCTGGACGCCGCGGCCTTGCCGGGCAGGGCGGACCTGGCCTGGGCGTCCAGCCCCTGCCAGGACTTCAGCCTCGCCGGCGCGCGGGCGGGCCTCGGCGGCGGCCGCTCCTCGGCCTTCTTCGGCTTCTGGCGGCTGATCGAGGCCCTGGACGCGCAGGGCCGTGCGCCCCGGCTCATCGTCATCGAGAACGTCGTCGGCCTGCTCTCCTCCCACGGGGGCGCCGATTTCGCCGCCCTCGGCGCCGCGCTCGGAGCCCGCGGCTACCGCTTCGGCGCCCTGGAGATCGATGCGGCGAGCGTGCTGCCGCAGTCGCGGCCGCGGGTGTTCGTCGTCGCCGCCCGCGACGTCCCCTCGGCCCTGGTGGGCGAGAGCCCGTTCCATACCCGCGCCGTCCGCGCCGCCTACGCCAGCCTGCCCGAGCCCCTGGCCCAGCGCTGGGTGTGGTGGCGGCTGGCTGCGCCGCCGGCGCGCAACACCGACCTGGCCGCCCTGCTTGAGGCCGACGAGGCGGTCCCCTGGCACACCCCCCGCCAGACCGAGCGGCTGCTGTCGCTGATGGGCCCGCTGCACCGCGCCCGGCTCGCCATGAGCGACGGCCGCGCGGTCGGCGCCGTCTTCCGCCGCACGCGCATCGAGGATGGTCGCAAGGTCCAGCGGGCGGAGGTGCGCTTCGACGGCCTGGCCGGCTGCCTGCGCACGCCGCGCGGGGGCTCCTCGCGCCAGGCCATCGTGGTGGTGGAGGACGGGCGGGCGCGCTCGCGCCTGATGTCGCCGCGCGAGGCGGCGCGCCTGATGGGCCTGCCCGACAGCTACCGCCTGCCGCCGACCACCACGGGCGCGCTAATGGTGGCCGGGGACGGCGTCGCCGTGCCGGTGGTGCGCTGGCTGGCGCACGAACTGCTCGAGCCGCTGTTGACGCCGGCCGCGGTCATGGCGGCGGAATAGCGGCCTCTCGAGGCCTCCAGGGAATGACCGCATGAACGGCGTCGGCGGATCCACCGCGGAACAGGAACTGGCGCAGCTTGGCCCCTGGCCCAGCCCCGCCCCACCCATCACCCGCGACGAGCGGCTGGCGCGCCTGGCCAAGGCGCAGGCGCTGATGACCACCGACGCCCTGGTGGTGGGGGCGGGCGCCTCCCTGCGCTATTTCACCGGCGTGGCGTGGAACGCCACCGAGCGGCTGGTGGCCATGCTGCTGCCCAAGGCGGGCGCGCCGGTGATGATCTGTCCGCGCTTCGAAGAGGGCTCGCTCCGCGCCGCGCTGGCGGTTCCCGCGGACCTGCGCCTCTGGGAGGAACACGAGAGCCCCTTTGCCCTGTGCGCCGAGGTGCTGGCCGCATGGCGCGCGCGCTCCCTGGCCATCGACCCGGCCCTGGCCTTCGCCAGCTTCGACGGCCTGCGCGACGCCGCGCCGGGCGTGGCGATGCCGACCGCCGCCCCGGTGATCGACGGCTGCCGGATGATCAAGTCGCCGGCCGAGCTGGCCTTGATGGCCCAGGCCAAGGCCATGACCCTGGAGGTCCATCGCCGCGCCGCGCGGATCCTGCGCGAGGGGATCACGACGGGCGAGGTGCGCCGCTTCATCGACCAGGCGCACCGGGCCCTGGGCGCCGACAACGGATCGAGCTTCTGCGCCGTCCAGTTCGCCGAGGCGTCCGCCTATCCGCACGGGTTGCCGGGCGAGCAGGCCCTGAAGCGCGACGACCTGGTGCTGATCGACACCGGCTGCCAGGTCCAGGGCTACAACTCCGACATCACCCGCACCTACGTCTTCGGCCAAGCCACGCAGGAGCAGGCGCGGGTGTGGACGGTGGAAAAGCGGGCCCAGGCGGCCGCCTTCGCCGCGGTGAAGCCGGGCGTGCGGTGCGAGGACATCGACGCGGTGGCGCGGGGCGTGCTGGCGGCGGAGGGCTTCAGCCCGGACTACGAGCTGCCGGGCCTGCCGCACCGCACGGGCCACGGTATCGGCCTGTCGATCCACGAGGCGCCCTATCTGGTGCGCGGCGACAAGACCCCGCTGCAGCCGGGCATGTGCTTCTCCAACGAGCCGATGATCGTCATCCCCGGCGCCTTCGGCGTGCGACTGGAGGACCACTTCCACGTCACCGAAGACGGCGCCGCCTGGTTCACCGAGCCCCAGCCCAGCCTGGAGAAGCCGTTCAGGTGACCCAGTTGGCTGCGCGCAGCGCGATCCAAGACAGACCGCCAAGACGCCAAGGACGCCAAAAGGCCAAGGTTCAGATGTCGGGGAGATCACGCCTTGCCGCGCTTGGCGTCTTGGCGGTCTTCTTTCTTCAGGCCTGCGGCGGCGAATTCAGGCGGCGACCCAGCTCAGGGCTTCGGGGTCGTGGATGGCCATCTCGTCCCAGTCGAGGTCCGGGGGCGGGCTCATGGCGGCGGCGATCACCGCGCTCATCTCGGCGGCGGAGCTGACGCCCACCAGCACGGCGGAGGCCTCTGGGCGGGTCAGGGCAAAGCCCAGGGCGGCCTGCAGCGGGTCGGACCGGCCCTCGGCGATCAGGCGGCGAGCGCGGGAGATGCGGCCGGCGGCCGCCTTCAGGTGGCTGGGCGCGCGGTCCGGCGGCAGGAACAGCACGCCGTTCAGGAAGATCGAGCGCAGGTGCACCTCGATCCCCAGCTCGGCGATGGTGGCCAGGGAGCCGTCCAGCAGCAGGCGCTGGTCCAGCAGCGAGGCCGGGGCCTGCACCAGGTCGGGCTTGAAGCGGCGGGCCACCCCCACCGGATCGTCGGACGCATAGACCGGAACGCCGATGCGGCGGCAGACGCCGGCGTCCTTCATGGCCTTCAGCCGATCCCACAGCTGCGGGCCCAGGGGCGAGAAGAGGTCGGTGGCGGAGGGGGCCAGGAGGGTGTCCACGCGCTCGACGCCGAGGCGCAGCATCTGGGCGCGCAGCTCGGCCTCCACCACGTCCGGCCCGCGGTCGGGGCGGATGGCGGTGAGCGCCAGCGCGAAGGGGTTGGGTTGCGGCAGGGCCGTGCGCAGATGGGTGTCGGCAGTGACGGTCTGGCGGCCCACGTCCAGGACGCTGAGGCCCGAACGGCCGGCGATCGAAAGGATGTCGCGCGCTTCGGCTTCGCGCGGCCGACCGCGACCGCCGGGCGATTGGTCCAGCCCGAACTGGGCGGCGCCGAGGCCGAGCTTGCGGAAAGGTGCGGTCATGCGGGCCTTGGTGGAATCCCTTCGAGTCGCCATCTTGCCGGCACGAAAGCTAAGAACCCGTATCCGAGCGCCGGCGTTTCGCGAGGAATCTAACTTTTGATCGAGCCCCTTCCCGAGTGGCCGACCTTCGGCGTGGCCGAGGATGTGCGCCCCGCCCTGCGCCGCGCGCAGGCCGCTGGCGAGGCCCTGGTGCTGGCCACGCTGGTCTCGGTGGGCGGCGGCGGGCCGCGGCCGGAAGGCGCCCAGATGGTGTTCGCACCCGGGGTGCTGGCGGGCTACTTCTCGGGCGGCTGCGTGGAGGGCGACGTGGCCGGCCACGCCTGGGCCTGCCTGCAGGACGGTCAGCCGCGGACCCTGGTCTATGGCGAGGGCAGTCCCTGGCCGGACATTCGCCTGCTGTGCGGCGCACGGATCGAGATCGTGCTGGAGCGCATTGCGGCCGACGATGCGGCCCTGCGCGAGCTGCTGGCCGCCGAGGCCGAGCGGCGGCCTGTGACCTATGTGAGCGACGGCGTCGGGCGGGTCTGCGCCGCCGAGGTCTCGCCTTGGCCCGAGGCGCTGGTGGAAAAGCGCTACGATCCGGCGCCGCGCCTCGTGATCGTCGGCGGCGACCCCACCGCCCTGGCCATCGCCGAGCTGGGCGTGAAGTCCGGCTTCGAGACCACCCTGGTGCGGCCCAAGGGGCCCGAGACGCCGCCGCCGATCCCCGGCGTCGCCTACCGCCGCGACGAGCCGGGCCCGGCCATGGCCGCCATCGGTCTCGATCCGTGGACCGCCGTGGCCATCGCCACCCATGACCTGGACACCGACCGCGCGGCGCTGCTGGCGGCGCTGCCGTCGCCGGCGGGCTATGTGGGCCTGCTGGGCGCGCGGCGGCGGTTGGCGGGGCGGCTGGAGGAGCTGCGGGCCCTGGACCTGCCCGAGGGCCTGATCGGCCGCCTGCACGCCCCGATCGGCCTCGACATCGGCGGCAAGGCGCCGTTCGAGGTGGCGGTCTCGGTGATCGGCGAGATCACGGCCCTGCGCTACGCCCGCGAGAGCGGCAGCACCTCGACCACCTCGCCGGCCGCCGCGGCGGGGGCGTTCGGCGGCCGCTTGAGCAGGGCGTCGGAGACGGCGAAGACGCTGACCAGCGAGGAGTCCTGATCGCGGTAGGGCTGCACCCGCACCGCCCCGTCCGCCAGGGTCAGCTTCGCCCGCAGCCAGTGTTCGCGCGGCCCGTTCGCCGGCATCGGCTCGGCCAGGGCGGCGCCCAGCAGCGGTAGCGCCGCGTCCGCGCCCTGGAAGGCCGCCAGGATCGGGCGCAGGAACAGCTCGGCGCAGACCATGGCCGAGGCGGGGTTGCCCGGCAGGCCCAGCATCCGCCGCCCGTCCGCCAGGGTCCCGAAGAAGGTCGGCTTGCCCGGCCGCACCGCCACGCTGGCCACCTTCATGGAGAGGCCGAGCGCCTCGCCCGCCGCACGTACCAGGTCGTGGTCGCCCACCGAGGCGCCGCCCACCGTCACCACCAGGTCCCCTTCGGCCCCGCGCAGCGCCTCGATGGTGGCCTCCAGGTCGTCGCGCACGGGGCGGAGGCGGCGTGGCTCGCCGCCCCAGCTGGCCACCAAGGCCGCGAGCGCCTGGCTGCCGGAATCATAGATCTGGAACGGGCCGGGGACCGCCGGCGCCTCGACGATCTCCTCGCCGGTGGAGAAGAGCGTCACCTTCGCTCGCCGCGCGACCGACACCTGAGCCCGCCCCGCCGCCGCCGCCAGCGACACCCGCCAGGGGTCCAGCCGCACGCCGCGGCGCAGCAGGGTCTCGCCGGCCTTGAAGTCCCCGCCCGCAGGACGGACGTAGTGCCTGGCCGCCACCTGGGGCACGGTGACAACCTCGCCGTCCCGGGTCGCGTCCTCCTGGATCACGATGGCGTCGGCGCCGGCGGGCATGGCCGCGCCGGTGAAGATGCGCACCGCCTCGCCCGGCCCCATCACGCCCTCGAAGCCATGCCCGGCGGCGCTTTCGCCGACAATCTTCAGCGCGCCCGGGGTGTCGGCGCCGCGCACCGCCCAGCCGTCCATGGCGGAGGCGGCAAAGGGCGGCTGGTCGCGGCCGGCGGCGATGTCCTCGGCCAGCACCCGGCCCCCGCTGTCCGCCAGCGCCACCGGCTCGACCGCCAGGGCGGCGACCTCCGCCAGCATGCGGACGCGGGCCTCGTCGACGGGCAGCAGCTTCACGCCGTCCAGTCCCCGCTCTTGCCGCCGCGCTTGGCGGTCAGCCGCACAGCCTCGATGACCATGCCCTTCTCGGCCGCCTTCAGCATGTCGTAGAGCGTCAGGCAGGCCACCGAGACGGCGGTCAGCGCCTCCATCTCCACGCCGGTCTGGCCGGTGGTCTTCACCCGCGCGGTCACCGAGAGGCCCCCCTCGGCCGGTTCGACCTTCACCTCGGCCTTGGTGATCGCCAGCGGGTGGCACATCGGGATCAGGTCGGAGGTCTTCTTGGCGGCCATGACGCCGGCCACCTCGGCCACGGCGCGCACGTCGCCCTTGCGGCCGCCGCCGGCCAGCGCCAGGGCCAGGGTCTCCGGGCGCATGCGCACAAAGCCCTCGGCCACCGCCTCGCGCGCCGTCACCGCCTTGTCCGAGACGTCGACCATCCGGGCGCGGCCGTCCTCGCCGATGTGGGTCAGCCGGCCGGCTTCGTCGCCGCTCATGCCTCCATCAGCCGGGGCATCAGCTCCACCATGTTGCAGGGGCCGTGGCGGCTGTCGAGCTGGGCGGAGATCACCTTGTCCCAGCCGTCCTTCACCGCCCCGTTCGAGCCCGGCAGGCAGAAGACGAAGCAGCCCTTGACGATGCCCGCCACCGCCCGCGACTGCAGGGTGGAGAGGCCCACCGACTGGTAGCTGACCAGGTGGAAGATCACCGAGAAGCCGTCGATCTTCTTGTCGAACAGCGGCTCGATGGCCTCGGGCGTCACGTCGCGGCCGGTGATGCCGGTGCCGCCGGTGGTGACGATGGCTTCCACGAATCCGGACGCCGCCCAGGCCTCCACCTTCTCGCGGATCTCAACGATGCTGTCGCGCACGATGGCCTTGTCGACCAGCTCGTGGCCGGCGTCGGTGACGCGCTGGGCCAGCAGCTTGCCGGAGGTGTCGCTCTCTTCGTCGCGGGTGTCGGAGACGGTCAGGACGGCGATCTTCACCGGCTTGAACGGGCGCGAGGCGTCGATCTTGCCGCCGGGGGTGAAGGCGTTCATGGGGCGGTCTCCTCGTGGTCCCAGCGCGCGCGGTCGGCGTGGTCCTGGGCGGTGGGTTCGATCCAGCGGGCGCCGGCCGGGCCGTGCTCCTTCTTCCAGAAGGGCGCCCTGGACTTCAGGTAGTCCATCAGGAAGTCGCAGGCCTCGAAGGCGGCGCGGCGGTGGCCGGCGGCGGTGGCGACGAAGACGATCGGCTCGCCGGGCTGGATGCGGCCCACGCGGTGCAGGATGGCCAGGTCGTGCAGGCCGAAGCGGAGGCGGGCGGTCTCGGCGATCCGGCCGATCTGCGCCTCGGTGAAGCCGGGATAGGCTTCCAGCTCCAGGACGGCCGCCGCGCCCTGCTCGGCGCGCGCCAGGCCGGTGAAGGTGGCGATGGCCCCGGTCTCGCGGCGGCCTGCGGAGAACTCGGACAGCAAGGCGCCGGCGTCGAACGGGTGCTCGGTGAGGCGGATCATGGGCCTAGCCCCCGCTCATCGGCGGCAGGAACGCCACCTCGCTGGCCGCGCCCACGGCGGCGTCGCCGCGCACCAGGGCCTGGTCCAGGGCCACCTGCACGCCCGGCCCCGCCAGGGCCAGGGCCAGCTCCGGATCCTCGGCCGATATGGCGGCCCGCAGGGCGGCGATGGAGCCGCCCTCCACCTGGCGCTCGCGCCAGCCGGCGAGGTCGCGCAAGGGCCCGAACAGCAGCACGCGCGCCATCTCAGCCGCCCGTCGTCGACATGTGCCGCGAGACCGACGCGCCGCGCGGGACGATGCGGAAGTCGTGGCCCTGGGGCTTGGCCAGCACCGCGGCGCGGATGGCGTCGGCCAGCTCGGCGTCACTGGCGCCCGCCCGCAGCACCGCCCGCAGGTCGGTGGCGTCCTCGCGGCCCAGGCAGGTGTGCAGCGTACCGGTGCAGGTCAGCCGCACGCGGTTGCAGGTGTCGCAGAAATTGTGGCTGAGGGGGGTGATGAAGCCCAGCCGCCCGCCGGTCTCGGCCACCCGCACATAGCGCGCCGGCCCGCCGGTGGTCAGCGGGATGTCCTCCAGCGTCCAGAAGCTCTCCAGCTCGCGGCGCACGTCCTTCAGGGACAGGAACTCGTCGGTCCGGTCCACGTCGACCTCGCCCATGGGCATGGTCTCGATCAGGGTCATGTCGCAGCCCTGGCCGTGGGCCCAGCGGATCAGGTCCGGGATCTCGGCGGCGTTGGCGTCGCGCAGCGCCACAGCGTTGATCTTCACCGCAAGGCCCGCCGCCTGGGCGGCCGCCACGCCGGCCAGCACCTTGCCCAGGTCTCCGCCGCGCGTCAGCTGGCGGAAGAGGTCGGGCTTCAGGGTGTCCAGCGAGACATTGATCCGCCGAACGCCGGCGTCCGCCAGTTCCCCGGCGAAGGCGCCGAGCTGGGTGCCGTTGGTGGTCAGGGTCAGCTCGTCCAGGGCGCCGCTCGCCAGGTGGCGCGAAAGGCCGCGCACCAGCCCCATCACGCCCTTGCGCACCAGCGGCTCGCCGCCGGTCAGCCGCAGCTTGCGCGTCCCCAGGCTCACAAAGGCCGAGGCGATGCGGTCCAGCTCCTCCAGCGTCAGCACCTGCGCCTTCGGCAGGAAGGTCATGTGCTCGGCCATGCAGTAGACGCAGCGCAGGTCGCAGCGGTCGGTGACGGAGACCCGCAGGTAGCGCACCGTGCGGCCGAAGCCGTCGATCAGGGGCGCGGCGGCTTGCGCCGGGGTGTCGTCATAGGGCGTCATGTCCGGCGCAAGATAAGGGGGAACCGGCCTTGGCGACAGAGGGGGCGTTAGAGAGCGAGCTGGCGGGACCGTTCGCAGCCGTGGTCCTGGCCGCCGGTTCGGCCCGCCGGTTCGGGGGCGGCAAGCTGACGGCGCCCTTCGCCGGGCGCCCGCTGATCGCCGGAGCGCTCGCCGCCGCGCGCGCCGCCCCGGTCGATCTGGTGGTGGTGGTCACCGGGGCCGACGCCGAGGCCGTGGCGGCCGCGGCCCGAGCCGCGGACCCGGCGGCTCGCCTGGTCCATGCGCCCGATCATGCCGAGGGCATGGCCGCCTCCCTGCGCACCGGCGTGGCGGCCGTGCCGCCGGGCCTGGCGGGCGCCTTCGTGTTCCTCGGCGACATGCCCCGCGTGCCGCACGCCGTCCTGGCGCCGATGGCCGAGGCGGTGCGGGCCGGCGCCCTGGCCGCAGCGCCGACCTTCGCCGGCCGGCGCGGCAATCCCGTGCTGCTGGCCAGCGCCCTCTTCCCGCAGGTGGCGGGCCTCCGCGGCGACCAGGGCGCGCGGCCGATCCTGGAACGCCTGGGCGCGGGGCTTGTGCTGGTGGACGCGCCGGACGACGGGGTGCTGTTCGACGTGGACGCGCCGGGCGATCTCGGCCCTAGACCTTGAGGTCCACGCCCCGCAGCGCTGCGCCGCTGACGGGGGCGGGCATGGGCTCGGACGGGGAGATGCGGACCTGGTCGGCGAGGTTCAGCTGGCGCGCGGCGCCGGCCAGCGTCTGCGCGACCTGCACCGAGGTGGGCAGGGTCAGGGGCGTCCAGACACCCTCTCCGGCATTGCGCAGTTCGACGCTGACCATGAGGTTGGCCTCGGCATTCTGAGCGGCACAGTATCTTGGGCCGCCTTAAGGCCAGGTTAACTGCAACGCCCCGTTGCGGGGCTTTGCGCATGTGTCGCAGGCGCCGCTCTCGGAGGGCGATTTTGGCGTTCCCGTTTCCGCCCGACCCGCGTTCGCTGGACGCTGTATTCCAAAGGCCGCCAGGCATGCCGGCGGCGCCCTTGCGGCGTGCATCGACACACGCAATGCTGGCGGCCATGGCGTCGAAGCGACTTCTTATCGGCCTGGCCCTGGCCTGCCTCGCCACCACGGCGGCGGCGCACGACTATGTGGTGGTGGCCTCCACCGACCCGTCCATCGCCCGCGGCCAGCCGATCGACGCCGGCGCGCGCCTGCCGCTGGCCATCGGCCACAGCGTGACCCTGATGTACGCCTCGGGCGACCTCGTGACCCTGCGCGGCGCCAGCGGCGGGGTCGTGGCGCCGACCCGGCGCGCCAGCTCGGCGGAGGCGCAGCGGCTCGAGGTGCTACGGATGATGGTCGGGCCGGCGCCGGAGCCGGCCGGGCCCCGCCTCGCCAAGACCCGGGGCGGCCTCTGCCCGGCCGCGGCGGGCCTCACCACCCTGGACGACATCGCCACCGCCGCCCAGGGCGGCTGCACCGCCGAGGCGCGCGCCGCGCTCGAGGCCTGGCTGGCGGCCCACCCCGCGCCCTGACCCGCCGCGCGGCCGCTCGCCCCCCTGCGACAGGCCGCCGCGGAACCGGATCGCAACCTTTACGGCCCAGCTTCCGTACCTTGCGACGAAGACCCGGCTCGGCCGGTGTCACGGGGGGAATTCGACATGGCGCGCTTTGCAAAGCTCGCGGCCTTCGCGGCGGGCCTGGCCCTGGCCGCGGCCGGCGCCCAGGCCCAGGCGGCGACCTGGCTGGTCACCTACACCGCGTCCTCCGGCGCGCCCGCCAGCGCCAACCTGACGGTGGAGGTGGCCGACCTGCTGAACGCCGTGGGCGGCCATGACGTGCTCGGCATCACGGGCGACGTGGACGGCGACGCCATCACCGGCGTGATCACCAACCCGGTCCAGCCCTTCCAGTGGTGGACCTCCGATGGCCTCTTCATCGTCGACAACGTGCTCTATCCGACCGCGCCGTCGATCTCGAACGCCGGCCTGTTCTTTGCCGGCGCCTCGGGCAATGAATACAACCTGTTCTCCGACAGCGCCTCGACCTACGAGCTCTACCGGGCCCAGTCCGGCGTCGGCTACCTGGCCAATTCGATCGGCGCAGTGGCCCTGGTCCAGGCCCCGCGGGGCCCCGAGGTCGAGAGCCTGCGCGGCCCCGGCGCGGTTCCCGAGCCGGCCAGCTGGGCGCTGATGATCCTGGGCTTCGGCGCGGTGGGCGCGGCCCTGCGCAGCCGGCGCGTGACGCTCCCCGCCTGACAGGGCTAGGTTACGCCTTCGGCAAAGGCCGGAGGCTTCCTTGCAGGACCGCGACGGCCCGGACCGCGAAGTCGAGGACCTCTCCGTCCTCCTGCCGCCCCTGCTGCAGGCGCTTGAGGCCCTGGGCTTCGTCGCCCGCTACCTGAACCCCCCGGACCTGCCGCAGCTGGTGGCCGCCGCCGGCGATCCCGACATAGCCCTGGCCGCAGCCCGGCCTGCCTTGAGCGCCTGGCCGGCGGCCCTGGACGACGTGCGCACGCGGCTCGAGACCGCGGCCGACGCCGTGGCGACCGCCTTCGCTGAACTGCGCCTCGCCGCCGAAACCGGCGACCTCGGCCAGGCCTATCGGGCCCTGCGCCACGCCCCGCGGGCCGACGAGGCGCTCTATCCCCTGGCCCAGGGCCTGCCGCCGCTCTCGCGCTATTTCCTGCCGCCCGGCGGCCGCGGCGATGAGGGCCTGCTCGCCGCCCTCGCCGCGGCGCCCGCGAGCCCGGAGACCGGCGTCTTCCACATCGACAATGAGCGCGGCGCCCGCGGCGGCGTCTCGCTCTATGTGCCGGAGACCTACGATCCCGCCACGCCCGCGCCCCTGGTGGTCGCCCTGCACGGCGGATCCGGCCACGGCCGCGCCTTCCTCTGGTCCTGGCTGCGCGACGCCCGCGCCCACGGCGCCATCCTGATCAGCCCCACCGCCGGCGGCGGCACCTGGGCCCTCACCGGCTCCGACGTGGACAGTCCGCACCTGGCGCATCTGGTGGCGCAGGTGAGCGGCCGCTGGAATGTCGATCCGCGCCGGCGCCTGCTCACCGGCATGAGCGACGGCGGCACCTTCGCCTATGTCTCCGGCCTGGACGCGGCCTCGCCGTTCACGCACCTCGCGCCCGTGGCCGCCGCCTTCCACCCCTTACTGGCCCAGTTCGCCGATGCGGGCCGGCTGGCGGGGCTGCCGATCCACATCGCCCACGGCGCCCTGGACTGGATGTTCCCGATCGCCATGGCCCACGAGGCCCGCGACGCGCTCGCCGCCGCCGGCGCCCAGGTGACCTTTCGCGAGATCGCCGACCTCAGCCACACCTACCCGCGCGAGCTGAACGGCGAGATCCTGGACTGGCTGGACGGACGCTAGTGCTTCTACCGCGGCTTTCGCAGCAGGCGCACCACCTGGCCGTACACCACGCCCAGCCGCTGTTCGTCCTCCAGCCCCGCGGCGGCGCACAGATCGAGGAAGTAGCCTTCGTCCACGTCGATCCGGTCTTCGTCGCCCACGAACCGCGCCCCGGGCGGCACGTCCACGTGCAGGGAAATGAACGCCCGCCCGCCGGGCTTCAGCACCCGGGCGATCTCGCCGAGGTAGTGGACAGCATCCGGCTCCAGCAGGTGGGTAAACAGCGAGCCGCAGACCACCGCGTCGAAGCCGCCCGGCTCGACCGGCAGGGAAATCGCCGTGGTCGGGATGGCGCCGTCCGGATTGTAGGTCACCGACCGCCCGTCGACGTGCTCGAACCGGAAACGGTCCTTGGAGCCCTCGAACGCGCGCCGGCACCACAGGATCGAGGGCAGGAAGATATCCACCCCGACGTAGCGAAGCGCCGGGTTGAGGTGGAGGAACCGCGCCAGCTTTCCGCAGCCACAGCCCAGGTCCAGCACAACGGGAGCCTCGGGCAGGAAGCGGCTGACGATCTGGGCCCACGCCTCGCCGATGCCGAGGAACATGGCCAGGTCGCCCGTGCCTGCGGAGGTCCGCAGCGCATAGCTCGGCACGGGGACCCCATACGGCTGCAGCGGCAGCGCCGGCTCGTCGAAGTGGTGCAGGCTCTCCCGCGGGAAGTCGCGCCAAGTGGCCGGCGGTGGGGGCTCGGCTTCAGAGGGCCGGATCAGGCCGACGCGCGCCGCCAATGCGCGGAGAGGTTTGGAATTCACCGCAATATCCGCCTTTGCGCCAAGGTATGCCTGGGTGGCGCAATTGCGGGTTGATTTCAAGCGGCGCCTGGAGCCTCTGGAAGGGAGATCGCCGGCCTTCCGGCCGGCGATCTGAGCAGATTAGCTCGCGCCGTCGAGGTAGAGCTGTCGCATCGCGGCGACGACGTTGGCCAACGTGTTGGTCGTGACGAATGCGGTGAAGGTGGTTTCGCCCGCAGGCAGCGGGTGGCGATTGGCCTCCGCTCGCACCGCCGTCGTCGAGGCGCATCCAATATAATTCATGAGATTGAAGAAGTTAATCTGCCCTCCCGCGGTGACAGTCTTGGCGTACATGCCCATGGCAAGCGTCTGGTCGGCGTTCGAGATGATGCCGCCGCCGTAACCGCTGGTCGGCCCCCAATCCACGTGACCAGGGCAACCCGAACTGGAGGGGAAGACCTCGGTCAGCGCCTGAGACACCGCGTCGTATGTGTAGAAGCGGTTGAAGCTCGGCGGCAGATAGGCAATCGGTGCCTCGATCTCGGCGTCGGGGAGGGCGGTGGTGCAAGTCACATGGGTCACATATTTAGCAACGGGACCCATGTTGTTGTAGTTCAGCGTAATGTCTTTCCCGATGATCATGTCAGGATAGATCACCGGGTGGTCTACATCACCGCCCCAGAGGTCATTGACGAACTCGAGCCGCACCGCACGGGTGCTCTGGGTGTTGCCGACAGTCGTGCTGGAAATCAGTGGCGAACCTTGATTCAGGTAGGCTGCGGAATTTCCAGCATACTTGGAGCCGCCTTCAGTCGGTGAATGGGCGACGCCATTCTCGTACCAGAACACCGACGTCTGCATCTGCTGGCCGTAGTCGACTTGGTGTAGGAATTCGACGCCATTCCAGACCCAACTCCACAGAATGCCACCCGCGACGCGGTTGGACTTGATGGTCACACCACCTGCCGAGAGCGTGTCGAAGACCTCATTCTGGCTGTTGTAGCGGGGATACCCGTAGATCACCGGGTCCGAGACGACCGTATAATTCGGGATGGAGTCGCCGTCCTTCACGGAGGCGTGGTCGCCGGTCGAGGGATTGTACGGTCGTAGGATCTTGGCGATTCCGCGCTTGTCGGTCGAATTGCGCCAGACGTGGCCCAGCACGGCTTCCGTCGTATAGCCGCCCTCACCTGCCACT
This sequence comes from Caulobacterales bacterium, assembly GCA_019510435.1. Classification (GTDB taxonomy): domain Bacteria; phylum Pseudomonadota; class Alphaproteobacteria; order Caulobacterales; family Caulobacteraceae; genus Phenylobacterium. Next base: position 245,029 of record JAEKKJ010000010.1, read on the forward strand.
CCCGAATCCATGTGATCCGGACCCGAGGGGTTGTACAGCCGGTAGATCGGGATCGTACCGGCCTGCGCACTGGCCGGCAGGTAGGCGAACTGGCCGCGAACCGGATAGAGGTCGCGTTCCGCTCCACCAAGCGTCGTCATGTAATCATTGGGGCTAGGGAGCACTTCCCAAAGCGTGTTCAAAAGCATCAGCGGTTCAGACATGGATTGCCTTTCGAGAATTTCCGGGACTCGACGATATCGGTCCATTGCCAGTCAGGACCGTGGAGCCTCGGTGCCGGAGGGTTCAGGTTTGCGAGATTGTTCGGTCGGTGGCGCCCGCAGCGGCGCTCGCAATGGTCGCGGCGGCGCCTTGTGCGCAGGCCCGCACGACTTAGCGATGCCTGAGTAGCGCGTCTTCATTCAAAGCCTCCTTTGAGTTGAGTTTAGACACCAGTAGGGTGCAGAACAAAAATAGAACACCAAGCGCCCGATCCCAAACTTTCTCCATGTTTTCTGAGAGAACCGCACTCTGCGGCCGCGCCCCGTGGCAAGCCATACGGCGGCTCGCCGCTCAAAGCGGCGCAGGAACGCCGACGGCTGTCGGATTGTCGCTTAACGGAAGTGGGAGCCGCTTTGCTCCGGTAGGTTGTGCCGGCGTTTTCTGCCGCCTCAGGTCGCCCGCAGGCTCTCCACCAGCTCGCGCGCATAGGGCCGCAGGTCGCCCTCGGCGCGGACGACGATCTTCAGGTCGCGCAGGGCCCAGTCGTCGGAGAGCTCGATCACCGCGAGCGGCATGGTGCGGGCGGCGCGGGTGGCGGTGGTGCGCGGCACGACGCCCACGCCCACCCCGGCCTCGACCATCCGGCAGATGGCGTCGAAGCTGCGCAGCTGCACCCGCAGCTTCAGCGGCCGGCCCTCGCGCGCGGCCTTGGCGGTGAGGAACCGCTGCAGCGAGGCCGACCGCTCCAGCCCGATCAGGTCGTAGTCCAGCACCTCGGCGAAGCTGACCGCCCCTCGCGCCGCCAGCGGATGGCCCGGCGCGGTCACCACCACGAACCGGTCCGAGCGGAACGGATAGGTCTGCAGGGCGCCCACGTCGACCGTGCCGGCGACAATGCCCACGTCGCCCACGCCCTCGGCGATCAGCCCCACGATCTCGTCCGACAGCCGCTCCTCCAGGTCGACGCTCACCTGCGGGTGCGCCGCCAGGAACGAGGCCAGGGCCTCGGGCAGGAATTCGGTGAGCGCATTGGTGTTGGCCAGCAGCCGCACCTCGCCCGACAGGCCGCGGGCGAAGGCCGACAGGTCTTCGCGCATCCGCGCCGCCTGGGTCAGCATGCCCCGCGCGTGCTTCAGCAGCATGCGGCCGGCGGGTGTCGGGGTGACCCCATGGCGTGAGCGGGTCAGGAGCTCGGCGCCCAGGGCCAGCTCCATGTTGCGGATCCGCGTGGAGGCCGCAGCCAGGGCCAGGGCGCTCTTTTCCGCCCCCGCGGTGATCGAGCCTTCGTCGACCACGTCGCAGAACAGCCGCAGGTCAGTGAGGTCGAACCGCATCCTTCGCCTTTCGCGAAGGAAACCTATCCCAATTGCGCATTGTTTCCCAACAGGACGCGCCGATACTTCGCGCAATCCGAAGACGGCCTGGCTGAGCGGCCCCAAGCTTGGCCGGGCTTCGTTGACACCCCCCGCGCGGCGCTTAAAACCGACGCAGCGGGCTGATGGGGAGGCGACGGCGCTCAGATGACAACCGTTCCACGTGGACCTGCGGACCGGCCGATGTCGCCGCACCTGTCGATATGGCGCTGGCACCTCACCATGGCCACCTCGATCCTGCATCGGGTCACAGGCGTCGGCCTCTATCTGGGCGGGCTGATCGTGGCCGCCTGGGCGGTCTCGCTGGCGAGCGGGCCCGAGGCCTATGCCGGCTTCAAGGCGCTGCTCGGCTCGCCGCTGGGCCTGCTGGTCATGCTGGGCATGACGCTCTCGGCCTTCTACCACCTTGGCAATGGCGTGCGGCACCTGGTCTGGGACCTGGGCCACGGCCTGGACGTCAAGACCGCCACCGCCTCCGGAATCACCGTCTTCGCCTTCACCATCGTCGCCACGGCGGCGGCCTGGGGCGTGGCCTACATGGTGGGGGCGCTCTGATGTCGACCTATCGCACGCCGCTCTCCCGCGCTCGCGGCCTCGGCTCGGCCAAGCACGGCGTCGGCCACTGGATCTCCGAGCGGGTCGCGGCCGTCGCCCTCGTGCCGCTGGTGCTCTGGGGCGCCTACAGCGTCATCCTCCTGGCCCAGACCGACTACTACGGCGCGATCCACTGGGTCGCCCAGCCGCTCAACGCCACCCTGACGATCCTGCTGATCGCGGTCTCGTTCATGCACATGGTCGCGGGCCTGCGGGTGGTGATCGAGGACTACATCCACAAGACCCTGACCAAGGCGGCGCTCCTGATGCTGAACGTCTTCGTCGGCGGCCTGGCGGGCGCGCTCGCCATCTTCTCCATCCTCAAGGTCGCGCTGGGGGGCGCCTGAACCCATGGCCGCTTACGAGTGGATCGACCACAAGTTCGACGTGGTGGTGGTGGGGGCCGGCGGCTCCGGCCTGCGCGCGGCGCTGGGCTGCGCCCAGGCGGGGCTGAAGACCGCCTGCATCACCAAGGTGTTCCCCACCCGCAGCCACACCGTGGCGGCCCAGGGCGGCATCTCCGCCAGCCTCGGCAACATGGGCGAGGACGACTGGCGCTGGCACATGTACGACACCGTCAAGGGGTCGGACTGGCTGGGCGACCAGGACGCCATCGAATACCTGTGCCGCAACGCGCCGGCCGCGGTCTACGAGCTGGAGCACTGGGGCGTACCGTTCTCGCGCACCGCCGACGGCAAGATCTACCAGCGCGCGTTCGGCGGCATGACCAAGAACTACGGCGAGGCGCCGATCCAGCGCACCTGCGCGGCGGCCGACCGCACCGGCCACGCCATGCTGCACACCATGTACGGGCAGAGCCTGGCGCATAACACCGAGTTCTTCATCGAGTACTTCGCCCTCGACCTGATCATGGACGAAGGCTCGTGCCGAGGCGTCACCGCCTGGAAGCTGGACGACGGCTCCCTGCACCGCTTCCAGGCCCAGCTGGTGATCCTGGCCACCGGCGGCTACGGCCGCGCCTACTTCTCCGCCACCAGCGCCCACACCTGCACCGGCGACGGCGGCGGCATGGCCCTGCGCGCCGGCCTGCCGCTGCAGGACATGGAGTTCGTGCAGTTCCACCCGACCGGCATCTACGGCGCCGGCTGCCTGATCACCGAGGGCGCACGCGGTGAGGGCGGCTATCTCACCAATTCCGAGGGCGAGCGGTTCATGGAGCGCTATGCGCCCACCGTGAAGGACCTGGCGCCCCGCGACATGGTCAGCCGGGCCATGACCATGGAGATCCGCGAAGGCCGCGGCGTGGGGCCGAAGAAGGACCACATATTCCTGCACCTCGACCACCTGGATCCGAAGATCCTGGCCGAGCGGCTGCCCGGCATCTCCGAGAGCGCCAAGATCTTCGCCGGCGTCGACGTCACCAAGGAGCCGATCCCGGTGCTCCCGACGGTGCACTACAACATGGGCGGGGTGCCCACGAACTTCTACTCGGAGGTGGTGACCAAGGTCGGCAAGGATCCCGACAAGGTGGTCCCGGGCCTGATGGCGGTGGGCGAGGCGGCCTGCGTCTCGGTGCACGGCGCCAATCGCCTGGGCTCCAACAGCCTGATCGACCTGGTGGTGTTCGGCCGCTCGGCCGCCCTGCGGGCCGCCGACACCATCAAGGCCGGCGCGACCCAGCCCGAGCTGAAGCCGGCCATGACCGACCCGCACCTGGCGCGCCTCGACCGCTTCCGCAACGCCAATGGCGGCACGCCGACGGCCGAGCTGCGGCTGGAGATGCAGAAGGCCATGCAGGAGGACGCCGCCGTCTACCGCACCTCCGAGGCCCTGGCCTCGGGCGTCGCGCGCATGCAGGCGGTGAACGCCAAACGGCCGGACCTGAAGGTCAGCGACCGCAGCCTGGTGTGGAACTCCGACCTGATGGAGACCCTGGAGCTCGACAACCTGATCGGCCAGGCCATCGTCACCGTGGTCGGCGCCGGCAACCGCACCGAGAGCCGCGGCGCCCACGCGCACGAGAACTACCCGAACCGCGACGACAAGACCTGGATGAAGCACACCCTGGCCTGGTTCGACGACAAGACCGGCAAGGTGAAGATCGATTACCGCCCGGTGCACGACTACACCCTGACCAACGACATCGCCCCGATCCCGCCCAAGGCGCGGGTTTATTGAGCTGAGCAGGAAGGACCGCTGAGATGGCCGAATTCCGGCTCCCCAAGAACTCCCGCATCACCAACGGCAAGCACTGGCCGGCCCAGCCGGGCTCGGGCAAGACGCGGACGTTTCGCATCTACCGCTACGATCCCGACAGCGGCGAGAACCCGCGCTGGGACAGCTACGAGGTGGACACCAGCCAGTGCGGGCCGATGGTCCTGGACGTGCTGATCCACATCAAGAACACCATCGATCCCACCCTGACGTTCCGCCGCTCGTGCCGCGAGGGGATCTGCGGCTCGTGCGCCATGAACATCGCCGGCCGCAACACCCTGGCCTGCACCCACGGCCATGCGGAATGCCCTGGCGACAAGGTGGCCATCAGCCCGCTGCCGCACATGCCGGTGGTCAAGGACCTGGTGCCGGACCTGACGCTCTTCTACGCCCAGTACGCCTCGGTGGAGCCCTGGCTGCAGACCGAGACGCCCGAGCCGCAGAAGGAGTGGCGCCAGGACCCGAAGGACCGCGAGAAGCTGGACGGCCTCTATGAGTGCATCCTCTGCGCCTGCTGCTCGACCAGCTGCCCCAGCTACTGGTGGAACCCGGAGAAGTACCTGGGCCCGGCCGCCTTGCTGCACGCCTACCGCTGGATCATCGACAGCCGCGACGAGGCCACTGGCCACCGGCTGGACGAGCTGGAGGACCCCTTCAAGCTCTACCGCTGCCACACCATCATGAACTGCGCCCAGGTCTGCCCCAAGGGCCTCAACCCCGCCAAGGCGATCGCCGAGGTGAAGAAGATGCTGGTCGACCGGGTGGTGTGATCTGGGGCCCCTGGCCCGCCCCTCTAATGGGTATTGCGGGGTTCCAGGGGCGATCTACGGCCTAGGCTGTGCGGCGTCCCTTTGTGGAGCCCGGCCAGATGCTGCAGCCCTGCGCGGTCTTGCGAGTCGCCCTCGCCGCGGCGGTCGTGCTGTGCGCCTCGCCCCTCGTGGCCCGGGCGCAGGACAGGCCGCAGATCGTCGCCCCGGCGACCGACCCCCAGGCCCAGGCCGACCTCGCCGACGCCTATTTCTACGGCCGCGGGCAGCCGCAGAGCTACAAGGAAGCCCGGCGCTGGTTCGACAAGGCCGCCGCGCAGGGCCACCCGCAGGCCACCCGCAGGCTCGGCGAGATGTACGCTGACGGCCTGGGCGGCAAGAAGAGCAAGACCAAGGCGCGGGAGCTCTGGATCGCCGCCGAGAAAGCCGGCGACCCGCAGGCCGCGATCCTGGTGGCCGACAGCCTCTACCAGGAGATCACCGGCAAGCGCACGCCTGAGCCGGGGAAGTTCAAGTTCGAGGGCGGCGTGCCGCTGGCCAGCGTCGACGACGCGATCGCCTGGTACGAGGCGGCCGAGGCTCACGATCCGCGCCCTGCCTCGCAGACCCGGGCCAAGGCTGCGCTCCATGTGCTGAAGACCCTGAAGTCGGCGGCCAGCGCCGCGCCGAAGGGCCGATAGGCGCCGGTCAGGCCCGCGGCGGCGGGCGGAACAGCACTTCCAGGCCGGCGATCACCTCGCCGATCAGCTCCTCGTCGCCGGAGGCGCTGGGGCTGAGGGCGGCGGCGCCGTGGGCGGCGGCCCAGACCGCCAGGGTGATCTGCTCCAGCCGGTTGCCGAACCGGCCCTGGGCGGCGGCGACCTCCTCGACGATGCGCTGCAGCACGGCCAGGGCGCTGGCCCGCGCCGCCGCCACCGCGGGCAGCTCGGCGATCTCGGGGTCGAACATCAGGCCGAACAGCGCCGGCTCGCGCAGGGCGAAGCGGAAATAGGCCGTAGCCCAGCCGCGAAGGCGCCCGCCCTCCCCGGCGGCCCGGTCAGCGGCCTCCAGCTCGCGGCGCAACTCCACGAAGCCGCCCGCCGCCAGCTCGCCCAGCAGGGCGGTCTTGCCCTCGAAGTGGTGGTAGAGCGAGCCGGCGGTGATGCCCGCGCGCGCGGCCAGGGCGCGCAGGTTCAGCGGCTTCAGGCCGCCCTCGTCCAGCATGGCGCGCGCCTCGCGGATCAGCCGCCCTCGCGCATCGCCCACATGATACTTCCGCCGCGCCTCCATGCGCCGATCTTAGGCCGGCCCGGCCCGCGGCGTCGCGCCCTCAGTTGCGGGTGGGGATGACCACCGGCAGGGTCTCGTAGCCCTTGACGAACACCGAGTGGGTCCGCTCCGGCTCGCGCACCAGCCGCACCTCCGGGAAGCGCTTAAGGATCTCTTCCCAGATGATGGTCAGCTGCAGCTCGGCCAGCCGGTTGCCCACGCAGCGGTGGATGCCAAAGCCAAAGGACAAATGGTTTCGCGGGCGCTCACGATCCACCTGATACACGTTCGGGCTCTCGATCTGGGCCTCGTCACGGTTGCCCGAGACGTACCACATGGCGACGCGGTCGCCGGCGCGGATGGTTTTGCCGTGCAGCTCGAAGTCTTGGGTGGCGGTGCGGGCCATGTGGGCAAGTGGCGTCTGCCAGCGGATGGTTTCCGAGACCATGGAGGGGATGAGGGACGGGTTGCCCCGAAGCTTATCGTACTGGTCCGGGTTCTTGTTTAGCGCATAGACGGATCCGGATATTGTATTGCGGGTGGTGTCGTTGCCTCCGATGATCAGCAAGACCACGTTTGAATGGTAGTCTGTACTGCTGAGGTCTTTGGTGGCCTCGGCGTGGGCCATCATGGAGATGAGGTCGAACTTGGGTTCGGCGGCGATGCGGTCGGCCCATAGCTGGTCGAAGCGGGCGAAGCAGGCGTCGGCCTGCTCGCGCTTGTGGGCCCAGCTCTTGGCCGGGCCGAAGCCGGGGGCGTTGGTGAACATGTCGGACCAGAACGTCAGGTCCCGGCGGTCCTCCTGCGGATAGTCGAAGAGCGTGGCCAGGGTCATGGCCGTCAGCTCCTTGGAGACCTTGTCGACCCAGTCGAACTCCTCGCCGATCGGCAGGGCGTCCAGGATCGCGCCGGCCCGCTCGCGGATCAGCGGCGACATGGCGTGCAGGTTCTGCGGCGCCACGGCCGGACTGACCGTCTTGCGCTGCACGTCATGGCCCGGCGGGTCCATGGCGATGAAGCTGTTGCCGCGCGGGCGCTTGTCAGCCTCGGCCTTGGCCTCGCGGGTCTGCAGCACGATGCCGTCGGCGGACGAGAACACCTCGTGGTTGGTGTCCACCGCCATGATGTCCTGGTAGCGGCTGACCGACCAGAAGCCGTCGTACTCGTCGTTCGGCGCCGTCCAGTGCACCGGCGCTTCCTTGCGCAGGCGATCGAAGATCGGCCACATGGCGTCGTTGGCGAAGAGGTCGGCCTGCGCCGGGTTCAGCGCCTCGAGCGGCAGGCTCGCAGCCTCCGCGGCCGCCGCCTGCTTGAAGTCCAGGGATCCGTCGTCCACGGCGCGCCTCCATCGCTTGCCACGGCGCCGCAGGGTCTTCGCCCGGCTGGCGCCAGTCCGGATTGGGCCTATCCAAACGCTGTTCTACAACCCCAATTGCCGCGGCCCCCTTGGCTGTCGCAACGGCCACCCGTTATGGATCGGCGCCGCTTCGGCGGCTCCCCTCCCGCGGCGTTAAGTTGACGCTGCCGTCACTTTTGTGCATCGGAGAACCATGAGCGAGCCGGCGGCGCATGTCGTGATCCTGGGCGCGGGCCATGCGGGGGGCACGGCGGCGGCCCTGCTGCGCCAGTACGGGCACGCCGGGCCGATCACCCTGGTGGGCGAGGAGCCGATCGCCCCCTACCAGCGGCCGCCGCTCTCCAAGGCCTGGCTGAAGGGCGAGGCCGACGCCGACTCCCTGGCCCTGAAGCCCCTGGAATTCTACGCCGAGCACGACATCGACTTCCGGCCCGGCGTCCGCGCCGAGAGCCTGAACCGGGGCGCCAGGACCGTCGGCCTCTCGGATGGCGCCACCGTTTCCTACGACGCCCTGATCCTGGCCACCGGCGCGCGGGCCATCGCCCTGCCCATCGCCGGCAAGGACCTGGCGGGCGTCATGTCCCTGCGCACCGCCGCCGACGCCGAGGCGCTGAAGGCGGCGATCGGCCCCGGCAAGACCCTGGCCGTGGTGGGCGGCGGCTACATCGGCCTGGAGGTCGCCGCCTCGGGCCGCGCCCTGGGCGCCGAGGTGGTGGTGCTGGAGAAGGAGGACCGCCTCCTCGCCCGCGTCGCCTGCCCGCAGCTCTCCGACTTCTTCCAGGGCTATCACCAGACCCGCGGCGTCCGCTTCGAGCTGGGCTGCAGCGTCACCGGCTTCGAGGGAAAGGACGGCCACGTCACCGGCGTCACCCTGGCCGACGGCCGCACCCTCGCCTGCGACGCCGTGGTCGTGGGCGTCGGCGCCCATCCCAACGACGAGCTGGCCAAGGACGCGGGCCTCGAATGCGCCCGCGGCGTCGTCGTCGACCTCGACGCCCGCAGCGTCACCGACCCCGCCGTCTTCGCCATCGGCGACGTCGCCCACCGGCCGATGCCGATCTACGAGCGCATGTTCCGCATGGAGAGCGTGCCCAACGCCCTGGAACAGGCCAAGCAGGCCGCCAGCGCCATCGTCGGCCGCCCGCGCCCCGCCGGGGAATGCCCCTGGCAGTGGTCGGACCAGTACGACCTGAAGCTGCAGATCGCCGGCTACGCCTTCGACACCACCGAGATCCTGGTGCGCGGCGACCCGGCGGCGGCGAAGTTCGCCATCTTCCACCTGAAGGGCGACCAGGTTCAGTCGGTGGAGGCCATCAACGCCCCGCCGGAGTTCATGATGGGCAAGCTGCTCATCCTTTCCCGCAAGCCCGTGAACAAGGCGAAGCTTGCGGACCCGTCCATTTCCATGAAAGAGGTCGCCGCCTAAGGCGCGGCGTGACGAGGGGCGTATGGCCAAGATCACCTACATCGAACACGACGGGACCGAGCACGCGATCGACGTCAAGACCGGGCTTTCGGTCATGGAAGGCGCGGTCAAGAACAACATCCCGGGCATCGACGCCGACTGCGGCGGCGCCTGCGCCTGCGCCACCTGCCACGTCTATGTGGACGAGGCGTGGCTGGCCAAGACCGGCGAGCGGACCGCCATGGAGGAAAGCATGCTCGACTTCGCCGAGGGCGTCGCCGAGAACAGCCGCCTCTCCTGCCAGATCCGCGTCACCGACGACCTGGACGGCCTGCGGGTGACCATGCCCGAGAGCCAGCACTAGCCGCCGTCCCAATCCCTCCCCGGGAGGGGCAGGCTTGGCAAAGCCAAGCCGGGGTGGGGAAGCCACGACCGGGCGCTGCCTCTACGGCCGGCCGCCAGTCGGCTTCCCGCAACGCCGCAAGCCTAGTCGCCCCCTGGCTCCTCCGTCCCCTCGAGCAGGGCTTCCAGGGCGGCGATCACCGCGCGTTCCAGCTTGGGCAGATCAACGGGCACCCGGTCCTCGCGGAGGTCTTGCAGCAGCGCCTGCAGCTGGCGGCGGCGCGCTTCGGAAAGGCGCATCAGGGCTCTCCAGGAAGGTTGGACGTGGCGCGGCTGAGCCGCCATCCGTTCGACAGGTGATGGTAGATGGGCTCGGGCATGATGCCGCTCGAGACCCAGCGGGCGGTGAGCGCCGCCAGCATCAAGGGGCCCACCAGGGCCGGGTCGCGGGTCATCTCCATCAGGATCACCGCGCTGGTCAGCGGCGCCTGCACCACCCCCGACAGGTAGCCGGTCATGCCCAGCACGACGGTGTCGTGGCCGGCGAAGGCCAGGCCGAGGCGCGCGAAGGCCGCGCCGACACCCGCGCCGATCGCCAGGGACGGGGCGAAGATGCCGCCCGGCGCCCCGGACGCGGCCGCGGCCAGGGTGGCGACAAACTTCGAACCGGCGAGGGCCAGTCCCCGGCCCGGATGGGCGCCCAGCAGGGACTTGGCCTCCGCATATCCGGCCCCGAAGCTCAGGCCGCCCGAGGCCAGGGCGGCGCCGGCCGCGACCGCCCCGCACAGCGCGGCGAAGATCACCGGGTGGCGGGCTCGCCATCGCCCTATGGGCCCCGCCTCAGGCCCGATCAGCTCCGCCAGCAGCCGCGAAAACACGCCGCCGAGCAGGCCGCCGACACCACCGATCAGCGGCGCGGCGATCCAGGCCGACCCCAGGGCGCCGCCGCCGCCGCGCATGCCGAAATAGGCGTAGTCGCCGTGCACGGCGTAGGAGGCGACGCCGGCGATCACCACGACGAGGATCACGGTCGTATGGGTCCGCCGCTCGAAGCTCTTCGCCAGTTCCTCGACGGCGAAGACGACGCCGGCGATCGGCGTGTTGAACGCCGCCGCGACCCCCGCCGCGCCACCCGCGATGATCAGGGCGCGCCGGCCCGGGCCCCCGCGCAGCCCGCGGGTCAGGGTGCGCATGATCCCGGCCACCACCTGGACGGTGGGCCCTTCGCGCCCGATGGACGCGCCGCACAGCAGCATGCCCACCGCCAGGACCACCTTCCAGACGGCGGTCTTCAGCGTCACCCGCTGGCCGCCCCATCGGCCGCGCCAGCGCTCCTCGGCCGCGGCGATCACCTGGGGAATGCCGCTGCCGGCCGCTTCGGGGGCGAAGCGGCGGGTGAGCCAGGTCACCGCGGCGAACCCCAGCGGCATCATGGCCAGCATGGCCCAGCGGTTGGTTGCGACCAGCCGCGCATGGGCCAGCATCGCCACGTCGCAGATCCGCGCAAAGGCCGCGGCGGCCAGCCCGCCCAGCACCGCGACGGCGACGATCGCCGCCATGCGCCAGGTCCGGCGGACGTGGAGGCGACGCGAGAGCTGGGCCCTGGACAGCGACGGCGGGCGACGACCTGCGTTCGCCGCCGCCTGGGCAATCGGGGTCTGGCGGGGCGCGCCGGCCGGCGAGGAGTCGGGCATCGGCGAGCTATATATCTCGCGGTGCGATCTTATGAAGTTGCAGATGAGGGTGGGGCGCGGGTTTGTTCATAAGCGACCGGTGATGGGGCGCCGCCGACACCGCTGACGCGCACCGTCGCGTCGGATGGGGCTTGCGGCGGCGAGGGGCGCCTTCCCTCCCCTTCATGGGGAGGGGCAGGCTTGGCGAACGCCAAGCCGGGGTGGGGAAGGTTGGACTGGGCGCAAGGGGTTGGAAGGCGAGCCCCATGCGCGGCATTCTGGCCCGGCCCCGATGCGGTGACGCCCATGCCCCCGGTCCCCAAGCTCCGCATCGCCCGCCCTACGGACGACCTGGACGCCCTGCTGGCCTTCTATCGCGACGGGCTGGGGCTCGACGTCCTCGCCCGCTTCGAGGACCACGACGGGTTCGACGGGGTCATGCTGGGCCGGCCGGATGCGCCGTATCACTTCGAGTTCACCCGGGCGCGGGGCCACCTCGCCGGCCGCGCGCCGAGCGCCGAGCATCTGGTGGTCTTCTACCTGCCGGAGCGGGCGGCGTGGGAGGCCGCGGTGGCGCGGATGCGCGGGGCGGGCTTCGAGCCGGTGGCGCCGTTCAATCCGTACTGGGCGGTGCGCGGGCTGACGTTCGAGGACCCGGATGGGTATCGGGTGGTGTTGGAGAATGGGGGGTGGGGGGAGTTTTGACTCGGAGGCGGACGTCGGAACGGTCGGCTTCCGGCGCGTTTGGCCCGGGCAGCCGCGATCGTGTTTAGAGACTCCGCGTTCATCGGGCCTTTCTCATTTCAGCGGTTATTCGGGCGGACACCCGACCTCATACCAGCGTGTGTCGCTGGTCGGACCCTGGGCGATGAATTTGGCGGTTGCGTAGGCGCGCGTCCGCGCATTCGTGCGGTGAACAACCTCGTCTTCAACGTCGACATAGTCCCATAGGTCGTGACGGTGTGAGATCAGCAAGCATCGCGTGGGGGAGATCGGCATCGTGACCTCGATCGAGTCGTACATCAGTCCGACTCCGCGATACATCGGTGGGCGCTTATACGCTTCGGGGTCGAACCATGCGCACGGGTTGTCGGACGTGATGAAGCGGGCCGCGCCCGCGGCGCATAAGACCGTCGCCTTCATCTGTGCGAGCTTGGGTGTAATCACCCGTAGGTGCGACGGAAGCGTTGTCTGAAGCGGCTGTTCCACGATCATTTTGACGCGGTCCATACCCATCGCCGGGCCTGAAGAGGGCAGGCTAACCTTCGCCGCAGCCTGTCTTTCCTCCGGCGTCATCCGTCGAAGGCTCTCGATCATTTCGTTACCAAGCGCCAGCACGGGCTCCCACTGATCCTGGATGTGCTTTCGGGCGGCAGGCGTGCGCCATTGCATGGCGACGACGAACGCCACCAGCTTCACGTGCGGTACGGCAGGCAGGCGCTTTCGAGGCTCAATGAAATCTTTGCGGATGCGCACGAAGGAGTCCTCAAGCCCATCGAGCCCGTGTTCGAGCCTTAAGTCTCGCCCACCGTCCGGCAGCGGGATTGTGTAGATTTCTCGCTCAACACACACCTTTTCGGGCGGCCGATTTCTCGGCGCGCCGCCGTCGCGCGGGAAGACCCAAACATATGGTTCATATCCTGCTGGGCACGACGGATCATTCCACGCCGCTAGATAGCTCTCCGGCACGAAGTGTTGCCTCTTATGCCCGCGCTCTCTCTTAGGCGTATTCATTGCGCCGTAAGCATATCTGCGATTCGGAACGTGAAGACCTAGAGGCGGAAGGTGGCCGACGGTCTGGCCCGCGGCCGGAAGCCAGCATACCTATTCCCCCGCACGTGCCGAGATGTCGTTCTCTTTCGAAGTGCCCCCCGAAGGCCTTCAAAGGCGACCCCGAAATGGCCGGCGCAGCGGCAGCTATCGGGATGGGTATGCTGTCTCCGAAACTACCGGGCCGATGGGAGGATCGCAACGGAGTGCCAATCCCGTTCAGGCCGACGCACTGGATGGCTGCGGACTAGGGCCAGTCGTCGAGGGTGAGACCCGCCAAGCTGATCTGGAACTCCTGCTCCCGGAGCCGAACCTCGGCAGCGAGCCGACGCACCGGAATGCCGGCGAGTGCATCCGTGGACCAGCGGTTCGCACCGTCCCATCCCTGGCTCGCGAAGAAGCGAAGCGCGTCGAACAGTCGGCGAGTTCGCGTGAAGAAGATGGGAGACGGCCATTCGGTCAGGGGGATCTTCAAAACCTCCTCCAGGGTCCGAACGGTACCGCTTGTGTTCAGCGCGTTGATGCCGTCGCAGACCCCGTCCGGGTCGTCAGCGTCGACCGCGGCGAGTGCAGCGAATGCCGCCGCGAGCGCGTGCTGCGCCGCGTCCGTGACCATATTGATGAAGTCGGCCTGACGACGGCGGCGGCGGTTGTCTTCAGCTTGGATAGGAATGAACGCCAGGCGCGCGGTGACACCGATAGCAGCAACCGATCCCACTGCTTGCGCCCATGCCGCCACTTCCTGACTGTAGAGTCCCCTCGCCCCGATTACCCCGCCAAGGATCGCGACCGACAGGATGATCGCCGCCCCGAGGGCAACCGCGCTCCAGCCCTTCATCGCGAGCCGTCAGAACTTCCGGTTCTCGGGCGCTTCGGCGGCCTTCTCGCACGAGCCACTGAACGTAAGCCCGAGCCCGCGGATGTCGATGTCGCCGGTGTGTCGGTCAATGATGACCGAGGGATGGTTCAGCACGTTGAACGAGAATGCGCCCTTGATCTGGTCGTCGGTGATCTCGACCGGCTTCAGATCCCACCAGCCATCGCGGCCAATGCTGATCTTCGGACGCAGGTACTGCGGCGGCTTGATCGTCCCGGTCCCGTCTTCCGCGATACGCACCCGCACCATCTCCTCGCTGCGCGCCTTCCAGAAGGTGCTGGACTCGCCAGAAAGATTGGCGTCGCCTTGGACGGCCGCAAAGGTGGTGGTCGACTCCGTCCGTATGGCGTTGCCGTGACACACTAGGCTCAGCGGCTCGGCGGCGGCTGCGCTCGGCGCCACGACCAGTGCGGCCATGGCCGCCAGCGAGCGCAACCTCATCGTTAACTCCCCCTCACCCGCCGCCAGAGTGGCGCAACTATAGCCCAAGGTGAAGCCGTATGAGCGATGCCTATGCTCCTCGAGGCCGCCCTGACGCGCCCTAACCCGAACCGGTGCGACGAATACGGTCAGCCCAAGGCGCTACGACATTTCGGCCGGCACTTTGCGGGACGCGATACCTATCCCGATGGCGCCGGAGTTATGGAGACAGGTATCGTGTCCCCGAAACAATCCGGCCACCGCCTCAGGGGACGCGGTGGGCGACTGAAACGAGCGTCGGCCGCAGGCCTCCTCGCCACTCCTAAGCCTCCCAAGGTCTGCTTATTGCCTTAGGCCCAGTGTCTCCTCCTGGTGCCAAGCTCACGTTTCCACGGGCAGCCTACCTCAACGATTGGGGCTGATGTTCATCGTGATCACGCGAGCGCCAGTTACTGTGCTCGGGTCGCGGCAAAAATAGGCCACGTTGAATGCCGAACGTTTGTGGTTACCACGGCCGAGGCTGGGCCAAGTACGGTACCGAGCAAGGTCATGCTCGTCGAAGGGGCTCGCAGAAAGGTCGAACAGCACGAGCACTGCGCGACCATCGAACTGTAAGAGCTTCTTGATCTCTGTAGAGTTCGTGACTTCCGACAATGCGGCCTTTCGATCGCTTGGCCGACGCACCGCAAACTCGACAGCGATCCCGCCAACGACGAAGTCAATGCGGCCTTGCCCGGTAAGACAGCCAGCCAACTTGCTCTGCAGTTCAGGGGCGACGCTCCCGAACCAGCCAAGGAGAAACATCCGCGCGAAGGGCAGGAGTTCGCGTTCGCTGAATTCGTGAAAGCGGTAGGTTTTTCGGAAGTCGCCGTCGAAAAGGGCGTCGTATAGGACCTCGAACGCCCCGACGATACTTCGAACCGTGACCGACACCTGACCATCCCGCGTTGCAACGATGCAGCTTAGCCCCCGACGCAGCTCGAGCGAGAGTCCGCTTACTGCGCTGGGCTCAACGTCTCCTCATGGCGCATTTCTGACCCAGCGGCCCAGCATCCAGGGACACTTCCCGCCCCCAAATCTCACCCTCAATGCGAGCCTGCGGGTCCGAGCAAGTCAAGGCCGCGCCCTTGGCGCGCCGCTCCGCGGTCGCCCTTTGGGCGAGCCTTGAGTTGCTCGGACCCGCAGGCAGACTGGCTGCCGTGAGATCTATGGGTTGGTGGGGCCGGTGGCCCACCTGGGGACTGGGCCGTGGGGGGGTTTTTGACGGCGGAGGAGGCGTCGAGCGCGGAGGGCTCTGCGTGCTCTGCGAGCTCTGCGGTTGAATGGGGCGGTCCGCCGGCGCCGGCGCTGGCTGAGATCTGCGGGCCCGTGGCGTCGCGCGGCGTCGCCCAGCCGGCCCTCTCCCTGCCCTCTCCCTCTCGGCGCTTTGCGCCGGGGGAGAGGAGGCGTGGTGGTGGTGGGCGGTGGGCGGCGGGCCGTGGGGCGGCGCGGCGTGGGGCGGTGTCGTTCTATTTTTGTTCTGGGCGCGGGTCGGGTTAGACTTGCCCGATGATGCGGCCCTATCCCGAGCGCGATCGCTTGATGACGCGCATCTGCCAGCTGGTCAGCTACGGCTACCGCCTCACCAAGGTCGGGACGATGGCGGGC
The DNA here is from genome assembly GCA_019510435.1 of Caulobacterales bacterium. Taxonomy (GTDB): domain Bacteria; phylum Pseudomonadota; class Alphaproteobacteria; order Caulobacterales; family Caulobacteraceae; genus Phenylobacterium. The sequence continues at coordinate 260,878 of JAEKKJ010000010.1, forward strand.
ATGCCGGCGGCGAGCACGATCTGTGGCTGGGCGAGGGACAACGCCACCTTCGCGGCCCAGCTGAAGGAGGCCCAGGCGGAGGGGCGGCGGGTGCGGCCGCCGCTGCGCACCGTCTTCGATCCGGCGGTGGCGGAGGCCTTCCTGGGCCAGGTTCGGCAGGGACGGCTGGTGAACCAGCTGTTGCGGGAGCCGGGCGGCCCGAACTGGCAGGCCCTGCACCGCTGGCTGCGCGACGAGCCGGCGTTCGCGGCCGCCTATGCCGAAGCGCTGCGCCGGCGCCCGCGCCGCCCGCGGCCGAGGCGGCCCTTCGACCAGGCGGTGGCGGACCGGATCTTCCTGCGCGTGCTTGGGGGCGAGCGCGTGGCCCAGGTGACGGCCGATCCCGCGCTGCCCGGCGCCGTCGTGCTGCGGCGATGGCGGCGGGAGCAGCCGGCCTTCCACCAGGCGCTGCGGGACGCCATGATCGTCGCGCTGCGCCGCCGCATGCGCAGCCGCGGCACGCGCTGCACCCCGGCCATGGCGGCCGCGGTCGTCGCGCGCATCCGGGCGGGCGAGTCGCTGAACAGCCTGGCCCGCCGCGGCCGCGGCTTTCCGACGGTCCAGACCCTCTACCGCTGGTTCCACACGCAGCCGGACTTCGCCCGGGCGGTGAGCCAGGCCTACGAGGACCGCGACCAGGCGCTGATGGAGAAGGCGGTGGAGATCGCCGACGGGGCGACGCCGGAGACGGCGGCCCGGGTGGAGCGGCGGGTGAAGGCGATCTGGAAGCGGCTGGGCCAGCTCACCCCTCACCCGGGCGACGGGCCGCGGCTGTTGGGCTGATCGCCTCGGCGCTCAGCCCCACGTCATCTCGCCCTTGGCGACCTTGGGGCCGGGAGCGCGGCGCGGACCATGGCGCTGTCGACCACCTGCTCCATGCGGACGATCCGGCCGTCCTCCAGCCGGTAGAGATGGGCGAAGGCGGCCGTCATGGACCTGCCGGTGGCGCGGTACGTGCCGGAGTAGCGGCCGAAGGCGGCGACCTGGTCGCCGTCCTCGAGATAGGTGTGGACCTCAGCCTTGTAACCGTCCCACTCCGTCGCCAGGCGATGGAACACGTTCGCCAGGATGGCGTCCGGACCCACGTAGGTTCCGCCGTAGGGAAAGCCCGCCGCCTCGGTCCAGACGGCGTCGGGCGCGAGGGCCTCACGCAGGCGCTGGACCTTCGCCTCGGGGGCGGCCTCGTAGGTGGCCTGGATGATGTCCTTGTTGGAAGCCATCGCTCAGCCCCAGGCCATCTCGCCCTTGGCGACCTTGGCGCCGATCTGCAGCGCCACCGCCATGCCCGCGTCGGGGTAGCGGGCGGTCATGGCCGCGATCAGGGCGGCGCTGTCGGGCGCCTTGGCCAGTTCTTCCTCGAAGGCGATGAGGTAGGCGCGGGTGTAGCTGAGGGCCGCCGCGCCGGTGGGGGCCGTGGGGGTCATGTGGCCGGGGACCACGACGGCCGGCTGGCGCGCCAGCATGGCGTCCAGGGTCTTCACCCAGGCGGCGCGGGCCTGCGCGGACGCGGTGTCGGCGGTCCAGACGTGGACGCCGGAGAAGACCAGCACGCCGCCGAAGATCGCCGAGAGGGAGGGGACCCACAGGTAGCGGCGGTTGGCCAGGCCCTCGGCGGCCGCGATCTGGATGGTCTCGCCGTCGAGCGGGAGGTGGTCGCCGTCGAAGGCCGTGGGCATGACCACATCGGCCAGGGTCCTGGGGCCATTGTCGCCGAGCTGCGGGCCCCAGGTCGCCAGCTTCTTCTGGGCGCTGGCCTGGATGGCGCCTGGGCGTCACCAAGGCGGTGGTCAGCCAGCAGGTGGCGAAGCTGGAACAGGCCTTTGAGACCACACTCTTGGTCCGCACCACCCGCAGCGTGCGGCCGACCGAGGAAGGGCGGGCCTTCTATGAGCGGTGCGCCCACATCTTGTCGCAGGCCCAGGAGGCCTTCCACGGCCTGGCCCCGGACGAGCGGGCGCCGACCGGGCAGCTGCGGCTGACGGCCCCGTTCGACTACGGGCTGGCGGTGGTCATCCCGGCGGTCGCCGAGTTCCAGCGCCGCTATCCGTCGTGCACGGCGGACGTGATCATCAGCGACCGCACGCTGGAGCCGGTCGAGAAGGACATCGAGTTGTCGATCCGGGTGGGCTGGCTGGCCGACAGCGGCCTGCGGGCCCGCCGCATCGGCGCGTTCGAACAGGTCCTGGTGGGCGGTCCCGAGTTCGCGGCGCGGCTCGGGGAGGAAGCGGAGCCTGAGCGGCTGCTGGACGTCCCGTTCGTCGCCAACACGATCCTGCGCGAGCCGCTGGCCTGGACCTTCACGCGGGACCAGGAGGCCCGCTCGGTCCGCCTCTCTCCGGCGCTCTGCATCGATGCGACCCTGGGGGTCCTGGAGGCCGTCCGCGCCGGCGTCGGCGTCTCGGTGCTGCCCGACTTCACGGCGGAGGCCGACCTGGCCGGCGGCCGGCTGGTGCGCTTGCTGCCGCGGTGGAGCCTGGAGGCGGGCGGCATCTATGCCGTGACGCCGGCGACGCGGTTCCGGCCGGCGAGGGTCAAGGCGTTCGTGGACCTGCTGACCGAACGCGAGCGGCAGAGGGCGGCTCAGGGCCGGCCCCGGACCTAGTCCGTCCGCCAGAGGTCGCCGAGCCGGCGGCCGAAGTTGAGCTCCAGATCGCTGTGCTGGCCGGATCCGAGCTCGGCCAGCCTGGGAAAGCGCGCGGCCGTGCCGGGCCATTGCTGGCCGTAGAAGGTCGCAGCCGTGTCGTCGAAATCGTCGGGCGTTGGGCCTTTGGCGCGCAGGTTCACCAGCCGCTTGGTTTCCCGCAGGGCCTGGCGGTCGAACGAGGCCACGCGCTGGGCGAACGCCTCGACGAAGGCTTCGAACTCGGCGTCCGGGATGGCGCGATTGATCCAGCCATAGCGTTCGGCGAGATCGGCGTCGAAGTCGTCGCTGCCAAGCAGGATTTCCAGCGCGCGGTTGCGCCCGACCAGCTGCGGAAGGCGCTCGATCGCGCCGCCGATGGCGATCATCGAGGCGCCTGCCTCGATCTGCGCGAAGATCGCGCGCTCGCGGCTGGCGAACTGGATGTCGCAGGAGAGGGCGAACTCCGCGCCGCCGCCCCGCGCGCGACCGCGCACCGCCGCGATCGAGACCGCGGGCAGCTGGGCCAGCCGCTGGATCACCTCCGTCCAGCGGCAATGGCCGCTCGCCGCCTTGCCGGTCAGGTTCTTGAAGCCGGCGCCGGGGTTGAAATGCGCGAGGAAGAAGTCGGGATTGGCGCTGTCGAACACCACGACCTTGAGGTCGGCCTCGGCCTCGGCCAGGTCGAGCAGCCGCTCGAACTGCGGCACCGAGTTGTCGTCCAGCAGGTTGATCGGGGCGTGATCGAAGGTGACGCGCCAGTAGCTGCTGGTGAGGCGACTGAGGCGGAATTGGTCGAACGAGTCGCTCATGGCGCCCTCCGGGGGTTCAGGGCGATCAGAGGGCGATGACGAGCTTGCCACGAGTGCGACCGGTGGCCAGGGCGTCATAGGCGGCGGCGAGGTCGGCCAAGCCGTAGACCTGCGACACGGTCGCCCGGATCGCGCCGGTGTCGATGATGGCGCCGATCTCAGCCAGCTGTGCGCCGTCCGACCGCGTCAACGGGCCGTGGAACTCCCCGCCCTTGGCCTTGGCCTGCTCGATGAAGGGCTGCACGCCCGCAGCGGCGCCGGTCGCCACGGCGTCGGGGAAGCCGATCTCACGATAGGATTGGGCGTCGGCCACGCGGACGATCCCGACGTAGCGGCCGCCCGGCTTCAGGCTCTGGATGCCGCGCTCGACCAAGGGGCCGCAGACTCCGTCGTAGACCACGTCGAACGGGCCGGCCGCTTCGAACGGCTCGGTCGCGTAGTCGATGGTGCGGTCGGCGCCGAGCTCGGCCATCCAGCCCTGGTTGGCGGCGCTCGCGGTCGCGGTGACCTTGGCCCCCAGGTGCTTGGCCAGCTGGATGGCGAACGAGCCGACGCCGCCCGCGCCGGCCTGGATCAGGACGTGCTCGCCGGCCTTCAGGCGCGCGCGTTCAAGGAACGACTGCCAGGTGGTGAGCGCCACGGTGGGGAGGCTGGCGGCCTCGGCGTGGCTCAAGGTGCGCGGCTTGGGGGCCAGCAGGGCGACGGGAACGGCGGCCAGCTCGGCATAGGCGCCCCGCGGGTTCGGCAGCCGGGCATAGACCTCGTCACCGACCCTGAACGGTCCGCCGTCGGGCGCGGCGCGAACGACGCCGGAGATGTCGAACCCCATGACCTGCGGGAAGGTGAAGGGGAAGGCCGCGTGGAACGCGCCCTGCCGCATGTAGACCTCCACCGGATTGACCCCCGCCGCGCGGACCTCGATCAGCGCCTCGCCCGCTCCGGCGACCGCATCGGGGACCTCTCCGTGGGAGACCACCGCATTGTCGCCGTAGCCCGTGATGAATGCCGCGCGCATCTGATCGCCCTCATAAGTCTTATTATTGAACTTATCTAGGCGCGAGGGTGAAGCTGGGCAATCGGCGTTCTCCTGGGACGGGGGCCAGAAAACCTGGGGGCCAGAAAACCTGGGGACGGAGATCAGCCCGGGGGGTGGCGCCGCAGCTGCAGGTCCTCGCGGCCGATCAGGCGGCCCTTCTCCGAACGGGCTTCCAGCCTGGCGATCTTCGAGCCGTCGACCGCGTCATACATGTCGGCCGGATGGGGATTGGGCGCAAACAGCCAGCGGTCGCCCCACTGGCGCAGCGCGACGATCACCGTGACGAAGTCCTCGCCCATCGGGGTCAGCACATATTCCTGGCGCCGTCCGTCGGCGCTGATCGGCTGGCGTTGCAGAATGCCGCCGTCCACCAGCTTCTTCAGCCGGGTCGACAAGAGGTTGCGGGAGATGCCGAGCTGCTTCTGGAAGTCGTCAAATCGCGTCGTCCCGCCGAAGGCCTCCCGCAGGATCATCAGACTGCCCCACTCGCCGATCAGGTCGATGGAGCGGGCCATCGGGCAAGGCTCGCCCGCCAGACTTCGTCTTTGCATTGGCCCACCCTACCACGAACCGCGCCGCAGGCAGGCCGGCCCAGCCTCAACATGTCGGTCAGTGCGGAGCCGCTGCGTATTATTGCGCATAGAAATACGATATTGCTGCCTGGAGCGACCGACGTGTCGCGACTTCGGAGCTGGCTGATGGGCGGCGCGACGCTGACGGTGACCGACATGCATACGGCGGGGGAGCCGGTGCGCATCGTCGAGGACGGCTATCCGGAGCTGGAGGGGGCGAGCCTGCTGGAGAAGCGACGGGATGCGCGCCAGCGGTTCGACGGCCTGCGACGGCGGCTGATGCTGGAGCCGCGCGGCCATGCGGGCATGTACGGGGTGATCCCCACGGCGCCCAGCGATCCCACGGCCGACCTCGCGGTGCTGTTCACCCACCAGGAGGGCTACAGCACCATGTGCGGCCACGCGACCATCGCCATCGGGCGCTGGGCGGTGGACAGCGGCCGCGTGGCGAGCCGCGGTGGCCACGCGCGCTTCCGGCTGGAGGCGCCCTGCGGGGTGGTGGAGGTGGAGGTGACGCCCGATCCGGCGGGCGGCGCGCCGCGGGTGGCGTTCGAGAGCGTGGAGTCGTTCGCGTCCCACCTGTCGCGGACGATCGAGACGCCAGGCTTCGGGGCGGTGGAGGTCGATGTGGCCTTCGGCGGCGCCTACTACGCGATCCTGCCGGCCTCGCGGCTGGGGCTGCCGCTGCTGGACAGCCCGCTGGCGGACCTCGTGGCGGCAGGGACGGCGCTGACCGCTGCGGTGCGCGAGCGCCTGCCGATCGAGCATCCGGAGGCGCCGGACCTGGGCTTCCTCTACGGGACGATCCTGACCGACGACGCGCCGCTGGGCCGGGGGGCGGCCAGCTACAACCTCTGCGTCTTCGCCGAGGGGCAGATCGACCGCTCGCCGACCGGCAGCGGGGTGACGGCGCGCCTGGCGCTGGCGGCGGCGCGGGGGGAGCTCTCGGTGGGCCAGCCGTGCGAGATCCGCGGCGTGTCCGGCGCCGGCTTCACCGCCCAGCTCAGCGCCCTGCTGCCGGGCGGGCCCACCCCGGGCAGCCGCGTGCGGGTGGCGGGCGTGGCCCACTATGCCAGCCGCGCCACCTTCCTGGCCGAGGCGGACGATCCGTTCGCCGACGGCTTTACCCTGCCCGAGCGGTTCGCCGACCTCTTGCCGGGCGCCCGCGCTTGACCGGCTAGAATCCGGCCACGCGCAGCGCCGCGGCCGCCGCCTGCTGGCCGCTGATCCAGGCGCCGTGGGCGGTGGAATAGGCGTGGGCGCTGACCGCCTCGCCGGCGAAGACGATGCGGTCCTCCACCGGCGCAGCCAGCACCCGCCGGGCGCCCGCGTGACCCGGCAAGGCGTGGGAATAGGACCCGCGGGCCCAGGGGTCGGCGCGCCACGCGGTCTCGGCCAGGGGCGTCAGGCGGCGGCGGAAGTCCGAGCCCATCAGGGCGCTGAGTTCCTCCACGGCGAAGGCGGTCATGGCGCCCGGGCCCTCGGCCTCCAGGGCTGCGGCGCAGCGCCCGCCCAGGAAGGCCTCGATATAGGGTCGGCCGAAGGGACGCAGGTGGTAGCTGCCGGTCTCGGTGCGGTCGGTGCGGCCGAAGAGGTGGCCCTCCGCCGGCAGGTCGTCCGCCGCGTCCAGGCCCAGCACCACCTTGTCGGCCAGGCCCAGCGGCAGGCCGGCCGCCGCGGCCTGGATGTGCGGCAGGCCGGGGGTGAAGGCCAGCCGTCCCTCGGCCAGGATCGGCGTCGGGACCGCCACGATCACCGCCTTGGCATGCACCACCCCGCGTGGGGTCGTGAGCCGCAGATCAGGCCCGCCGTGGTCGATCCCGGTGACCGGGCAGTCGGTGACGATCCGGTCCAGCGGCGCGAAGCTGGCGATGGCGGCGCCATAGCCCTGCCCCACCCGCCAGTTGACGCCGCTGTCGTCATAGGCGTCGTAGTCCAGCACCGAGACCTGGTCGTATTCGGCGCCGTTGTAGTAGCTGGAGACCGCGTCGATGAGGGGGTTCCAGCGGCCGCCGGGCTCGAACAGCTCCGCGCCGGGGCGGTCGACCCCGGTGCGGGCCGCGGCCTCCATACGTGCGTCGAAGGCGGCCATGGCGCGCTGGAAGTCGCGCTGGTCGTCCGGCGGGAAGTCCTGGTTTCCGGACTGGCGCTCCCAGTGCGGTCGGCTGCGGTCAATGGAAAAGCCCGCCGCCTCGATGGCCTTGGCCAGGGGATTGACGTCCGCCGAGTGCAGCCAGCCGCAGCCCCGGTCCACGGGCAGGTCCGGGCGCGCGAGCACCGTCTCGGCCCGCCCGCCGATCCGCGCCCGCGCCTCCAGGCAGATGGCCGAGACCGGCGCGGCGGCGAGGGCGCGAATGGCCGCGATCCCCGCCGCCCCGGCCCCGATCACCACGACGTCGTAGCGGTCCTGCATCGGACCTGGGCCCCTACTTCGCCTTGCGCAGGGTCGGGCTGCCGAGGTCGAGGTCGCCCACCGGGATCACCTCCAGCGCCGGCAGCTTGGCCTTCAGCGGACCCGTGAACGCCTTGGCGTCCCCGGCGACGATCACGCTGGCCTGGGCCGGATCCAGCACCCGCTTGGCGAAGGCCTGCACCTGGGCGGCGTCGACCGCCTCCACCTTGGCGGTGTAGCGGCTCACCTCGTCCAGCGGGATGCCGTAGAGGGCGTAGCTGCCGAGGATGTCGGCCAGGCCGCCGGAGGTGGCCAGCTCACGGCCATATTCGCCTTCCAGGGTGGACTTGCGCGCCTTCAGCTCGTCGGCGGTGGCGGGCGTGGCGGCCAGCTTGCCCATCTCGGCGTCGATCAGGTCCAGCACCTGGGGGGCGGACTCGTTCTTGGTCTGGGCCGAGGCGCGGAACGAGCCGGTGCTGCGCGCCGCCGACAGCCGCGCGGAGGCGCCGTAGGAGAGGCCGCGCTTGATGCGGATCTCCTCGTTCAGCCGGGCGGAATAGCCGCCGCCCAGCACGGTCGTGGCCACCACGCCGGTGTAGTAGTCCGGATCGCCGCGGGCGATGGCCGGCTTGGCCACATTGACAGAGGCCTGGCCGGTGCCAGGGATGTCGATGACGATCGCGCGCGGCTTGGCGGCCGGCTGGATCGCCGGCGGCGGGGGCAGCGGGGCGGCAGGCTTGGCCCAGTCGCCGAACGCCTTCTCGGCGAGGGCGAAGCCGGCCTCGGGCTCGATGTCGCCGGTCAGCACCAAGATGGCGTTGTCGGGCCGGAACCAGGCGGTGTGCAGCGCGCCCAGGTCGGCCGGCTTCAGCTTGGCGATCGAGGCCGGCGTGCCGCTGGGCACATGGCCGAAGGGCGTGCCGGCATAGACCACCGGCGCGGCGGCGAAGCCAGCCACCTGGCCCGGCTGCTCGTAGGCGACGCGCAGGCCGTCCAGCGCCTGGTCGCGCTGGCGCTCCAGCTCCTCGGCTGCGAAGGCCGGGTTCTTCACCACATCGGCCATGATCGCCATGGCCTCAGTGAGCTTGTCCGGCATGACGTTGAGGGTCACCGACGAGCTTTCCAGCCCGCCGCCCGAGGACAGGCTGGCGCCCAGAGATTCCACCTGGCGCGCCACGTCTCGGGCCGAGCGGGTCTTGGTGCCCTCGGTCAGCATGTCGGCCATCATGGCGTTGGCGCCGGCCAGGCCCTGCGGATCGGCCCAGGCGCCGGTCTTCACCGTCAGGTCCGCGGTCACCAGCGGCAGGCTGGACGAGCGGGCGACGACCACGCGCAGGCCATTGGCCAGGGTCTTCTCCGCCGGCTTGGGCAGGACGGGCGGCACGGCCTCGCCGATCGGCGGCGGCGTCTGGCGCTGGCCCTCCGGCGCGAGGGTGAAGACCGGGCCGGTGTAGGTGGCCACGGTCTTGGGCGGCGGCGGCGGCGCGGGCTCGGCCTCGCCCTTGGGCCGCTCGCTCTCGGGGCGGTAGCGGATGGTCATGCGCCGCTCGGGGTCGAGGTACTTCTGCGCCACCCGCTGCACATCGGCGGGGGTGACCGCCTGGATCGCGGCCAGGTCGGTGTTGACGTGGTTCGGATCGCCGGCCACCCGCAGGGCGTAGCCGAGGGCGCTGGCCCGGCCCTCGATGGTCTCGCGCTCGCGCAGGGCGTCGGCCACCAGCTCGTTCTTGGCCTCGGCCAGCTCTGCGGCGGTGGGCGGGGCGTTGCGCAGCTTGGCGACCTCGGCCAGCAGGGCGCTCTCACCCTCCTGGATCGTGTGGCCACTGGCCATCACCGCGCCCAGGGCGACCAGTCCCGGGTCGTGCGGCAGGTCGGCGTTGGAGAACGCCTCGGCGGCGATCTGCTTCTCATAGACCAGGCTGTCGTAGAGCCGGGACGACTTGCCCCCCGACAGGATGGCGTCCAGCACCTTCAGCGGGGCGGCGTCGGCGTCGGAGGCGGCCGCGCCCTGGAAGGTCACCACCACGGCCGGCAGCGGCACGTTGGGGCCGTAGCCGTCGAAGACGCCGGGCTTGGTGCGCGGCGGCTCCTTGGCCGTCACCCGCGGCAGCGGCTGGGGCGGGTTCTTGAGGACACCGAAGTACTTGTCGACCCAGGCGTCCAGCTTCTGCGGATCGAAGTTGCCGACCACGATCAGGGCGGCGTTGTCGGGCCGGTAGTAGGTCTCGTGGAAGGCGCGCACGTCGTCCAGGGTCGCGGCGTCCAGCTCGGCGATATTGCCGATCCCGGGGCGCTTGTAGGGGTGGGTCGTGTAGCTGGCCTCGGGGACATAGAGGGTCATCAGCCGGCCGTAGGGCGAGGCGAGCACCCGCTGGCGCAGCTCCTCCTTGACCACGTCGCGCTCGGACTTGAAGTCGGCCTCGTCCACTACCAGCGTGCCCAGCCGCTCGGCCTCGGCCCACAGCAGCCGCTGCAGGTGGTTGGCGGGCACGACCTCGTAGTAGTCGGTGTAGTCGTCGGCGGTGGAGGCGTTGTTCATCCCGCCCACGTCCTCGGTGAGGCGGTCGAAGCTCTCGGCGGGCAGGTCGCGGGTGGCCTTGAACATCAGGTGTTCGAAGAGGTGCGCGAAGCCGGAGCGGCCCTGGGGGTCGTCCTTGGAGCCGACGCCGTACCACAGCTGCACGGTCACATTCGGCGTGGCGCGGTCCAGCGAGGCGTAGACCTTCAGGCCATTGGGCAGGGTGCGGGTGGTGAACCGGATCGGCGGCACGTCCGCCGCGGCGGCGGGCGTGGCGAGGACGATGGGCGCGAGCGCGCCGGTCGACAGGAGGAAGGCGAGGCCGGCGGCGCGGACGGTGCGGAGCATGGGCGATCCCGGAGGGCCAAAGACGGGTAACTCCTTAGCACCCCCTCCCGACGCGGGAAGCTTACGAGGCGTTCATCTGGGCGAGGGCTGCTTAGAGGAAGGGAACCGCGGAAAAGGGCCGCGTGGCGGCCCTGTCTTTTCCAACCACGAATGAACACGAAGACCACGAATGGGCGGCAGGTCATCGCCCACGGCGCGGCAGCCTCTCCGATCCATTCGTGTTCTTCGTGTCCATTCGTGGTTCCCGTCCTGACGGTCAGCGCAACGAGCGCCCGCGGCGCGGGCCGACGACCCGCCTTCCGCGTCCTTCCGCGTTTTCCGCGGTTCAAAGAGCCGAGCGCGCAGCGGGACTGGACGCCGGCCCAGCGCATCCCCACATCCGAACGGTGTTCTTCCACGAACATATGACGCCGACGCACCTGGCGCGCGCCGGTCCAAGGGGCCACGGGCCGGTGAATCTGCGCTCTTGCAGCACAGGTCTGCACAACTGCAGAATGTGACCATGTTCGATTGGAATGACCTGAAGGCGTTCCTTGCTGTCGCGCGCGGGGGCTCGACCCTGGCGGCGTCCAAGCAACTGGGCGTCAACCAGACCACCGTGGCGCGGCGCATCGAGACGCTGGAGCACGCGCTGGGCTTCAAGCTGTTCGAGCGCGGCCAGACCGGCAGCCGCCTGACCGAGGCGGGCAGCAGCCTGATCCCCGAGGCGGAGAACGTGGAGCGGGCGGCGATCCGCTTCGCCAACCAGGCCGGCGGGCAACTGCGCGGCGTCTCCGGCGCCCTCCGGCTCACCACCAACGAGCTGGTGGCCAATGTGATGGTGATCCCGGCGCTGGTGGAGTTCCGCAGGCTGCATCCGGACATACACGTGGAGCTGGTGATCACCGACCGCACCCTGGACATCGCCGCGGGCGAGGCGGACCTGGCCATCCGCACCAGCCAGCAGCTGGAGGCCTCGGACCTGGTCGCCCGCAAGATCGGCGACCACGAGATCGCCCTCTACTGCAGCCGCGACTATGCCGTGCGGTACGGCGTCCCGCAGTCGTTCGAGGACCTGAAGGACCACGACCTGATCGACGTGGCGATGGAGGTCGGGGCGCTGCCGGCCGCCACCGTCATGATGCGCTATTCGGGCGGCAAGCCGGCGGTCACCCGCTCCAACAGCATGACCAGCCTGGTGCATGCGGTGAAGGCGGGCCTGGGCATCGGGGCCATCCCCTGCACCATCGCCGATCCCGACCGCGACCTGGTGCGCTGTTCGGATCCGATCACCGAGGCGCGGGCCTCGTCCTGGATCGTCACGCGCCGGGAGCTGAAGGACACGCCACGGATGCGCGCCTTCATCGACTTCATGGCGCCCCACCTGCAGCAGGCGATCCGCGCCAGCGAGGAACGGGGCCGGCTGCGGCTGGCGGAGGACGCCGCCGCCATCGTCCCGTTCCCCACGCAGAGCGCCGGTTAGCCGCGCCCTACGCCACCGACAAGGCCACGTCGGCGCCGTTGCGGGTCAGCTCGGAATAGGGGCAGACCACGTGGGCCTTGGCCACCAGGTCCTCGGCCAGCGCCTTGTCGACGCCGGGGATCGCCACCTTCAGCGCGATCTCCAGGCCGAAGCCGCCGCCGTCCGCCCGCGGCCCGATGCCCACCGTCGCGGTGACCGTGGTGTCGGCGGGAATGGCCACCTTCTCGCGGCCGCCGACGAACTTCAGCGCGCCCAGGAAGCAGGCGGAATAGCCGGCGGCGAACAGCTGCTCGGGATTGGTGCCCGCCCCGCCGGCGCCGCCCAGCTCCTTGACGGTGTCGAGGGTGAGGTCCAGCCGCCCGTCCGACGAGCGGGCGGTCCCGGTGCGGCCGCCGGTGGCGGTGGCTTCGGCGCGATACAGGATGGTCATGGGGGAGGTCCTTTCGAATTTCGTTCTGCGACAATCATTATCGCGATAATGGATAGCTAGGCGGCGGTCAATCCCTTGTCAAGGCATCTTTTATCGCGATATATAACGACATGACGACGCTCTCGCCCGTTCCGCTGGACAACCAGCTGTGCTTCGCCATCTACGGCGCCACCATCGCCATCAACCGCGCCTACAAGCCGTTGCTGGATAAACTGGGTCTGACCTATCCGCAGTTCCTGGTGCTGAGCGCGCTGTGGGAGGCGGACGGGCGCACGATCGGGGCCGTCGCCGAGCGCCTGGACCTGGAGCCCAGCACCATCACGCCCCTGGTCAAGCGCCTGGAACTGGCGGGGTTCGTGACCCGCCGGCGCAACCCGGACGACGAGCGCCAGGTGCAGGTGCGCTTGACCGACAAGGGCTGGTCGATGCGCCAGGAGACGGTGTGCCTGGCCGAGGCCCTGCTGACCCGCTCGGGCCTGACGGTCGCCCAGGTCCAGGCCCTCAACGCCCAGGTGCGGCAGCTGCGCGACGCGGTCGCCGCCCCGCCGCCCTGAGGCGCGGCCGGGCTCAGGATCCCGCCGGCTTCCATCCGCTCTGCGCCAGGAACGCCTTGGGGTCGGCCATCTCGTAGATCGCCTTCAGGGCCGCGTGCTTGTCCGGCGCGCGGTCGTAATAGGCCTTCACGATCCGGTAGCCGACCCAGTAGCCCAGGTCGCCCGGATGCTCGGCGTCGCCGGGGCCGTTGTACATCCAGGCCGAGAGGTCGGTCTTGTCCTCGTCGCGGACGAAGGCGGCCTCGATCTGCGCCTCCTTGCCCCTGGTCCAGGCGGCGTGCTGGTGGTCGCCCACCTCGCCGGAGATCAGCTCGGCGGTGAATTCGCCCGCCCCCTCCATCAGCGACATGGCCAGGACGGTCGCGCCCGGGACGCCCGGGTCCAGCGCCTGCTGGGCGGGCGACTGCTGCACGTGGCCGTATTCGTGGGCGATGGTGTGGACGAAGCGGTCCTCCAGGTTCGGGTTCATGAAGTCCGCCGCGCAGAGGGCCTCGAGGCCCATGGTGACGCCCCCCGGCTCGGTGATGCCGACGGGGCGCCCGCGCCCCACGGCGATGGTCACCGGCGCCGGCTTGGCCTCGGGATAGAGCGCCGAGAGCTTGGCGAGGGCCGCGGTCAGCCGCCTGGTCACCGCGGGCAGGACCGCGAGGCACCGCCGGGCGTTCTCATAGGTCTCGGGGTGGGCCTCGATGGCGGCCGCCATCCGCGCCCCGGTCACATTGCGCAGCTTGGCCAGCTGGTGGAGGCCGGGTGTGCCGGGCGCCAGGTAGTCGCGGTCCAGCTGCTCGGCGGTGGGATGGCCGCCGGCGGCGTCGTAGACCCGGTAGAACCGCGCCACGTCCTCGGTGACGATCTGCGGCTTGGGCGCGGCCTGCGCGCCAAGGGCTGGGGCCCACAGCGCGATGGCGGCCAGCGCCGCCGACAGGCCGCGAACCATGGGACCTACCGCTTCATCCAGGGGCGCGAGGCGCCAGCCGCCACGCCGGGCGAGGGCTGGTGCTTGCCGCGGTCGCCGCCGGGCGCCTTCGGCTTGGTGGCGAGCGCTGCCTTCTTCAGGCGCAGGGCCCGCTGGATCGGGGTCTCGGCGCCGGCGTCGCCCTGCGGGCCGTCTTTCGGGTCATCGGACATGGAACCGCCTTAGCATGGATCGCAGCCGCTCGCGCCTGGGCCCCCGTTGCTCTCAGGCCCCTTGCTCTCAGGCAACATCTCCCCAGTCCAGCCGGCGGGCCTTGGCGTGGGCGGGCTTGTCGCGGCGGGGGACGAAGCGGGTCTCCAGGCCGGTCTCGGTGCAGAGCTTGAGCGTGATCCCGGGCTTGCCCGCGCGGGGTCGGGCCAGCACGCGGGGCGCGCGGGCCTGCGCCGCCACCGACGGACGGGCGGCCAGGAGGTAGGCGAACTTCTCGTCCTCGAACGGCGCCTCGGCGCCCTTGGCCAGGCGGTGGTCGCGGCTGCGCGGCAGGCGGACGCTGAAGTGGCACCAGTCAGGGACCGCGAGCGGGCAGGCGGCGTGGTGCGGACAGGGGGCGAGGATCGCCGCGCCGGCCGAGATCAGCGTGTCGCGGGCGGCCATCAGGCGGCCATAGCCGGCGGGTGTTCCAGGCTCCACCAGGGCCAGCGCCCCCTCCGCCGCCGTCCATAGGCGCTGCACCAGGGCGGCCTGTTGGGCCGGCGCGATCTCGGCCAGGGCGTAGCTGGCCAGCACCAGGTCGGCGGGCGGCAAGGTCGTCGCGAGGAGATCGCCGCGGGTGGTCCAAGCTGAAAGCGCGCCGTCGGCCAGGCGCTCGCCCAGGGCCAGGAAGGGGGCGCTGGCGTCCAGCCAGGCGATGTCCTCCAGGCCCGGCCAGGCCTCGCGCGCCGCCCAGCTGCCGGTTCCGGGCCCACAGCCGGCGTCCAGCAGGCTTCGCGGCGCGAATGCCGGCGCGATCCGCCGCGCCTCGGCGAAGACCGCGGCGCAGGCGGCGTAGGTCGCCGGCATGCGGGCCAGGGCATAGGCCAGGGCGTCCGGCCCGCCCTGGATCGCCGCCGCGGAGGTGCGGCCCGCGCGATAGGCGTCAGTCGTTGCGGCCGTGCGTTCGGCCAGGTCGCGGCGGGAGGCCCCGGCCGCCTCCCGGGCGAGGGCGGCCTTCAGCGCCGGCGGCAGGTCGGGGCTCACGTCACGCCAGGGCGTCGGCCCGGGTCTTGACCAGCAGCTCCACGGCCCCGGTGTCGGCCAGGCCGGCGGTGTCGCCCGGCTGGCCGGTCTCGGCGATGCGCTGCAGGACCGGGCGGACGATTTCGCCGGCGCGGGTCTTGGGCAGGGGCCCGAACTGGACCACCTCCGGCACGGCGTGGGGACCGATCTCGCGGCGGATCCAGCCCTTGAGGTCGGCCGCCAGCACATCCGTGGGCGCCACGTCGGGCTCCGGGGTCACGAAGGCCCAGACGCTTTCGCCCTTGTCGTGGGAGGGGAAGCCCACCACCGCCGCCTCGGCCACCGAGTCGTGCTTGGCCAGCACCGCCTCGATCTCGTGGGCGGAGAGCCGCTGGCCGCCGCTGAAGATCTCGTCATGGCCGCGGCGGGCGGCGCGGTTCTTCACCAGGTCCTCCACCACCGCCGGCTCGGCCAGGGTCGAGGTATCGCCCAGGTTGGAGAGGTCGTCCTCGGCGATCTTGCGCAGGATGCGGCGCATGATCTTGCCCGAACGGGTCTTGGGCAGGCCGGGCGCGAACTGGATCACGTCCGGCGCGGCGAAGGGGCCGATCTCGCGGCGCACCCAGGCCCGAAGGTCGGCCTGCAGCCCCTCTGTGGCCTCGACGCCCAGCTTCAGGGTCACGTAGCAGTAGATGCCCTGGCCCTTGATGTCGTGCGGATAGCCCACGACCGCGGCCTCGGCCACATCGCGGTGCGCCACCAGGGCACTCTCGATCTCGGCGGTGCCCAGCCGGTGGCCGGAGACGTTGATCACGTCGTCCACCCGGCCGGTGATCCAGTAGTAGCCGTCCGCGTCCCGCCGGGCGCCGTCGCCGGTGAAGTACTTGCCGGGATAGGTCGAGAAGTAGGTGTCGAAGAAGCGCTGGTGGTCGCCGTAGACCGTGCGCATCTGGCCCGGCCAGCTGTCGGTGAGGCAGAGGTTGCCGTTGATGGCGCCGGCCAGCACCTGGCCCTCAGCGTCCACCAGCTGCGGATAGACGCCCGGCAGCGGCTTGGCGCACGAGCCCGGCTTCAAGGCGTGGGCGCCCGGCAGCGGGGTCATCAGGCAGGCGCCGGTCTCGGTCTGCCACCAGGTGTCGACGATCGGACAGCGGCCCTCGCCCACGATGCGGTGGTACCAGAGCCAGGCCTCGGGGTTGATCGGCTCGCCCACCGTGCCGAGGAGGCGGATCGAGCGGCGGCTGGTGCGGACCACCGGTGCGTCGCCCTCGCGCATCAGGGCCCGCAGCGCGGTCGGGGCGGTGTAGAAGATGTTGACCTTGTGCTTGTCGCAGACCTCCCAGAAGCGCGAGGAGGTCGGGAAGTTGGGCACGCCCTCGAACATCAGGCTGGTCGCGCCATTGGCCAGGGGCCCGTAGACCACATAGCTGTGGCCGGTGACCCAGCCCACGTCGGCGGTGCACCAGAAGACCTCGCCCGGCCGGTAGTCGAACACCACCTCATGCGTCCAGCTGGCCCAGGCCAGGTAGCCGGCGGTGGTGTGCAGCACGCCCTTGGGCTTTCCCGTCGAGCCCGAGGTGTAGAGGATGAACAGCGGGTCCTCGGCGTTCATCGGCTCCGGCTCGCACTGGTCGGAGACCGTCTGCTTGAGGTCGGAGAAGAAGGCGTCGCGGCCGGGCGTCATGGGCACGTCGGCGCGCGTACGGCGCACCACGATGACGTCGCTGACGTCCGGGCAGCTCTTCAGCGCCTCGTCGACGTTCAGCTTCAGCGGCACGGTCTTGCCGCCGCGCAGGCCCTCATCGGCGGTGATCACGATCTTCGACTGGCAGTCCAGGATCCGCCCGGCCAGGCTGTCGGGCGAGAAGCCGCCGAACACCACCGAGTGCACTGCCCCGATCCGCGCACAGGCCAGCATGGACGCCGCCGCCGCCGGGATCATCGGCAGGTAGATGGTGACCCGGTCGCCCTTCTGGACGCCCTTGGCCTTCAGCACATTGGCCCAGCGGCACACCTCGGCGTGCAGCTGGCGGTAGGTCAGGGCGTCGTAGGTCTGGCCGTCGTCGCTCTCCCAGATGATCGCCACCACGTCGCCGTTGGAATGCAGGTGGCGGTCCAGGCAGTTGGCCGCGACGTTCAGCACGCCGTCGCCGTACCAGCGGATGTGGAAGTCCTCCTTGTGGAAGGAGACGTCCTTGACCTCGTTGAAGGGCTGGATCCAGTCCAGCCGGCGGGCGAGGTCGCCCCAGTAGCCGTCGGGATCGGCCTCGACCCGGCGCACCGCGGCGTCATAGGCCTCGGCGTTCATCAGCGCCGACTTGGCCCAGGTCTCGGGAACCGGGAAAACTTCACCGTCGGACACGCTCACCTCCCGCGGAACACTGCGCACGCAGTAATCCCAGACGCGGGAAGCGCGCAACACGCCGCAGCCGACTCTTGCGGCGACAAGGCCTCTTGAAGCGACTCAAGCCGGAGAGGATTTTCCGCCGATGCTTGCCAAGCCCGTCCTGCTCGCGTTCGCGATCCTCGCCCTCTGTGGTTGCGGGGGCCATGGCGGCGGCGGCGGCACGGCGGGCGTCGCGGAGAGCGCCAGCCGGCTGCTGGCTGCGGCGGTGAAGAACGACCGGGTGGCCTTCGAGGCGCAGATCGACCGGCGGGCCGTGCGCGAGGACGTGCGCCGCCAGGTGGCCGAGGTGGCGCGTGGCTCGGCCCTGGACGTGGACGGCGGCCCGTCGGAGTTCGCCCTGGACCGGATGATCAGCCCCGACGCGATCAAGCTGGTGAAGGCCGGCAGCGGCGAGGCGCTGAAGGCCGCCCCCACCCCGGCCCAGGTGGCGCCCCTGATCCGCAGCGTCGACCGCCAGCACGCCTGCCTGGCCGAGACCGGCGTCTGCCTGCTCACCTTCGCCAAGGCGCACGGGGCCTGGCGGCTGGTCGGCATGAAGGCCATGGGGCTGCAGATCGCGGTGGCCCAGGCCGGGGCCTGACGCCCGCTCCGCCACACGCGTTACGCGGGTTGGGGCTTATCGCGGGGGCCGCAGCGGCCTATGCCGGGGCAAAGTCTCCAAGGACATCCGCCATGCTGCTGCACCTCTCCACCTGGGCCGAGATCGAGACCTACCTGGCCCGCTCGCGCACCGTCGTCGTCCCCATCGGCTCGAACGAGCAGCACGGCCCCACCGGCCTCCTGGGCACCGACTGGCTGTGCCCGGAGATCATCGCCCACGAGGCCGACAAGCGCGGTGACATCCTGGTGGCGCCGACCTTCAACATCGGCATGGCCCAGCACCACCTGGACTTCCCGGGCACCATCGCCCTGCGGCCGTCCACCTTCATGCTGGCCATCGGTGACTGGGTGCGCAGCCTGGCCCACCACGGCTTCGAGAAGATCTATTTCCTGAACGGCCACGGCGGCAACGTGGCCACCATCGAGGCCGCCTTCTCCGAACTCTACGCCGAGGTCAGCTATCGCGGCGGGAACCGCGGCTTTGCCTGCAAGCTGAAGAACTGGTGGGACCTTGCCGGCGTCGGGGCCCTGGCGGCGCGACAGTTCCCGGTGGGCCACGGCAGCCACGCCACGCCGTCCGAGATCGCGGTGACGCAGTGGGCCTATCCGGACGCCATCAAGAACGCCAACTACGCGCCGCAGATCGCGCCCACCGGACCGATCCGCGAGGCCGCCGACTTCCGCGCCCGCTACGCCGACGGCCGCATGGGCTCGGACCCGGGCCTGGCGACGCCCGAGAAGGGCGGCGAACTGGTCAAGCTGGCGGCCGCGTCGCTGCTGGAAGACGTGGCCGCGTTCGGCGCGGAGGCGGCGCCGGCCGCGCCGTAATTCCCTCCCTTGATGGGGAGGGACAGCTCGGCGCAGCCGAGCAGGGTGAGGGTGTGTGGATCACGCTCCCACGCCGGCGACCGGCCAGAACTCCCCCACCCTGACCGCTTCGCGGTCTGTCCCTCCCCATTAAGGGAGGGACTAGGCCGTCCAGACCTCGCCGGCGCGCACCTCGACCGGCCAGTCATGGAGCCGGTCCCCGGCGCAGGGGCCGGCGATGCAGTGGCCGTCGAGGGCGAAGAGCGCCCCGTGGCCGGCGCAGAGGATGTGGCGGGCGTCGCGGGTGAGGTAGCGGTCGTCCAGCGGGGCCAGGGGCCAGCCGGCGTGGGGGCAGGAGTCCACGAAGCCGCGCGCCGCCTCGCCCTCGCGGATCACGAAGCCGGCGAACATCCGCGAGCCCTCGCGGAAGCGGAAGCTCTTGCCGCCGGGGTCGGCGATCTCGGCCAGGGCGCAGAGGCGCACGCCGGCCGGCGGGCGGGCCGGATTGTCAGGCTCCCAGCTGGCCAATCGTCGCCTTGAACGGCTTGAGATCGACCCGCGCCCAGAGGCCCGCCTGGGTGTAGGGGTCGTCCGCGTTGAACGCCTCGGCCGCGGCCAGGTCGGGCAGGTCCAGGATGAACAGCGATCCGGCCATGTCGCCGGCCTCGTCCAGCATCGGCCCCGCCAGCTTCACCACGTCCAGCCGCTCGCGCACATAGGCGAGGTGCGCGTCGCGCGCGCCGAGGCGCGTCTGCAGCGCGCCGGGCTTGTCGTGGCAGACCAGGGCGAAGAGCGGCATCAGGTTTCCTCTCGCAGGGGGCGGGCCAGGAGGCCGGCGATGGCGTCGTCCACTCCGACCTTGCCGGCCAGGATGGCGGCGACGGCGGCGCAGATCGGGGTCTCGACGCCGAGCTTGCGCGCCAGGTCGCGCACGGCGGGGGCGGACGCCACGCCCTCGGCGACGCTGAGCTTGCCGGCCAGGGCCTCGTCCAGCGTCTGGCCGCCGCCCAGGGCCAGGCCGACGCTCATGTTGCGCGACTGCGGGCTGGAGCAGGTGAGCACCAGGTCCCCCAGGCCGCACAGGCCGGCCACCGTCTCGGCCTGGCCGCCCAGCGCCACCGCCAGGCGCGTCAGTTCGGCGAAGCCGCGGGTGATCAGGGCGGCGTGGGCCGAGCGGCCGAGGCCGCGCCCTTCGACGATGCCGCAGGCGATGGCCAGGACATTCTTCACCGCTCCGCCGGCCTCGGCGCCGATCATGTCGGTGGCGAAGTAGGGCCGGAAGGTGGGCGTGGCGACCGCCTCGGCCAGATCCTCGGCGCAGCCGGCCTCGGCGCAGGCCAGGGTGACGGCGGTGGGCAGGCCGCGGGCCACCTCGCCGGCGAAGCTCGGGCCCGACAGCACCGCCGGCCGCGCCTGGGGCACGGTCTCGGCCAGCACCTCGGTCATCAGCTTCAGCGAGCCCTGCTCCACGCCCTTGGAGCAGAGCACGATCGGCAGGCCGTCGCGGACGTGCGGCGCGAAGGCGGCGAGGGCCGCGCGCAGGTGCTGCGCCGGGGCGACCGCGAGGACCAGGTCGCTGGCGCCCAGCTCGGCCAGGTTGGCGGTGGCGCGGATCGCCGGCTCCAGCGCCACGCCGGGCAGGAACGCGGTATTTTCGTGCGTCGCGTTCACGCTGGCCACGACGTCGGCCTCGCGCGCCCAGAGCACAACCTCGCGGCCGGCGCGCGCACAGACCTGGGCCAGGGCCGTGCCCCAGGCGCCGCCGCCGATGACGCCGACGCTCTGATAGCCGGCGCCGCTCATGCCTTGGCGCCCTTGCGGCCGGCCTTGTGGGTGGGCGTGGCGGCGGCGGCCGCCTCGTCCAGCGGCCAGCGCGGGCGCGCCACGGCGTCCAGGCCATCGACGTAGCCCGCCGCCAGCCGCTCGGCGCCGGCCAGGGCGATCATGGCGGCGTTGTCGGTGCAATAGGCGAGCGGTGGGGCGGCGAAGCTGAAGCCGTGGCGCGCGGCGGCCGCCTGCAGCCGGTCGCGGACCTCGCGGTTGGCGGCGACGCCACCGGCCACCACGAAGCGCAGGTCCCGGCCGGCGTGCTCGCGGACATAGGCCTGCATGGCCCGCTCGCTCTTCTCCGCCAGCTGGCCGGCGATGGCGGCCTGGACGGCGGCGGCCAGGTCGCGGCGGGCGACATCCTCGGTCACGCCCTCCGCCAGCCGGGCGGCGGCGGTCTTCAGGCCCGAGAACGAGAAGTCGCAGTCCTTGCGGCCCAGCAGCATGCGCGGCAGCGGGAAGCGGGCGGGATCGCCGCCGCTGGCCAGCCGCTCCAGCGCCGGCCCCCCGGGATAGGGCAGGCCCATGGCCTTGGCGATCTTGTCGAAGGCCTCGCCGGCGGCGTCGTCGATGGTGGAGCCCAGCCGCCGGCAAGCCCCGACCCCCGCCACCTCCAGCAGCTGGCAGTGGCCGCCGGAGACCAGCAGCAGCAGGAAGGGGTAGTCGATCCGCTCCGCGCCCAGCCGCGCCGAGACGGCATGCCCCTCCAGATGGTTCACCGCCGCCAGCGGCAGGCCGCGGGCCAGGGCCACCGCCTTGCCGAACGACAGGCCCACCATGACGCCGCCCACCAGGCCAGGGCCTGCGGTCGCCGCGACGCCGGTGAGGTCCTCGTAGCCAAAACCGGCCTCCGCCAGCGCCGCCTCGGCGATCGCCTCGATGGTCTCCACATGCGCTCGGGCAGCGATCTCCGGCACCACGCCGCCATAGGGGGCGTGGGCGGCGATCTGGCTGCCGACCACCGAGCTCAGCACCTCTACGCGCCCGTCGCCGTAGCGGCGCACGACCGCGGCCGCGGTCTCGTCGCAGCTGGTCTCGAGGCCAAGGACGGTCTGGGCGAGAGGGGTGGGGGGCAGGGTCATCCGGTTGCCGGCGCGCGCCCGCTCCTGTAGCAGGCCTGACGAATTCCCGCCCGAGGTAGACCGCCCACCGTGCCTTCGCAACCACCCGCCATGTCCGGTCCGGTGCGCATCGGCGCCCGCGGCTCCAAGCTGAGCCTGGCCCAGGCCGGCCAGATGCAGCGCCGCATCGCCGGCCTCCTGGGCGCCGATCCCGACGACGCGGCGGCCGTCGAGCGCGTCGCGCCCCTGGTGGTGATCACCACCACCGGCGACCGGGTGCAGGACCGCCGGCTGCTGGAGATCGGCGGCAAGGGGCTCTTCACCAAGGAGATCGAGGAGGCGCTGCTGGAGGGCCGCATCGACTGCGCCGTGCACTCGATGAAGGACATGCCGGCCGCCCTGCCCGATGGCCTGTGCATCGCCGCGGTCCCGGCGCGGGAGGATCCGCGCGACGCCTTCGTGAGTGCGGCGGCCGGGCGGCTGGAGGACCTGCCGCAGGGCGCGCGCCTGGGCACCGCCAGCCTGCGCCGCCAGGCCCAGTCGCTGCACCGCCGGCCCGACCTCGACGTGCAGATGCTGCGCGGCAATGTGGACACCCGCCTCGCCAAGCTGGCGGCGGGCGAGGCCGACGCCATCCTGCTGGCCTATGCGGGTCTGCGCCGGCTGGGCCTGGGCGACCGGGCCTGCAGCCTGATCGACCCCAAGGACGCGCCCCCCGCGCCGGGCCAGGGGGCGCTGGCCATCGAGACCCGCGTGGCCGACCGCGATGCGCCGTGGGTGGCCGCCCTGCGCTGCGAGACCACGACCCTGTGCGTCACCGCCGAGCGCGGCGCCCTGGCGGCGCTGGAAGGCTCGTGCAAGACCCCGATCGGCGCCCACGCCTGGCTGGAGGGCGGGACGCTGCAGCTGATCGTCGAGGCCCTGTCGCCGGACGGGACGGCGTGCTTCCGCCACGCCGGCGAGAGCGAGCTGTCCCAGCTCTCGGATCCCCTGGCCTCGGCCCGCGACCTGGGCGTCTCCCTGGGCGAGGCGGTGAAGGCCGAAGCGGGCGACGCGATCTATCTCTGAGGGGCGCGCGAGCCCGTCATTCATTTGAATGTCTTCAGCCCGTCGATGACGAGCGCAAGAGGTGGGGTCACGAACACGGGCTGAGGCCGTCCGGTTGACCGAGCGCAAGGCCAGGCCTGTGAAGGCGTGGGACGGACCGGGGGCAGGCAATCGTCGCCAGCCGAAGGACGTGCCGATGCGCTCCCCTCAGAGGCCGCTCCTCTATCTTGCGCTGTTGCTCGCGGTTGCGTTGCCGATCTGGCTGCTGAGCGGCCGGCTCGGGGTGATCGCCGGATTGCGGATCCCGGCCAGCGACCTCGCCCTGGCCTTCACCCCCATGGTCGTGGCGCTGGGCCTGAGCCTGCGCGACGGGGGATGGCGCGGCGGCCTGGGGCTGCTGGCCCGCGCCGTGGACGTGCGCCGTCTCGGCTTCGGTCGCGGGGCGGCCTGGACCCTGCTCATTCCGGTGGGGATCTACGCCGCCAGTTCGCTGGTGACGCCGTGGCTCGGCTTCGGGCGCGGCCAGGCCGAGCCGGACCCGCTTCGGCTCCTCGGCCTTCTCCCGCTGTTCCTGCTGCTGGCCGCCGGCGAGGAGATCGGCTGGACGGGCTATGCCCTGCAGCCCCTGCAGCAACGCTGGGGTCCGCTGGCGGCGGCCTGCGTGCTGGCCGTGCCCTGGTGGGCGGGGCATCTGCCGTCGATGGCCGAGATCGGGGCGACGCCGGCGGACATGGCCTGGTGGGCGCTGGGGGCGCTCGCCATCAGGGTGATCATGTGCTGGCTCTACAACGCGACCGGCATGAGCACCTTCGCCGTCATCCTGTTCCATGCCCTACTCAACCTCAGCCGGATCGCCACCGTGCCTGCGGTCGGGGCGCACTATGTGACCGCCTATCAGGCCTGCGCGGATCTCCTGTTCGCCGGCCTGGCCGTCGCGCTCCTGATCCGCACGCGAGGCCGCCTGGCCGAGGCCAGCGCCATCCACTGAACCTGCGGCCGCCAACCAAGATATGTGGGCCGAGAAATGTCGGCTGGCGGCGAGCTTGCGCGTCGTTCCGGGGGCGCCAGGATCATCCAGGCTCCGCGACCGCGATTGTCAGCCACATCAGGAAAGGCCAGGCGCATGATCACCGTATGGGGCGGACAGACCTCGCGATCGATCCGGGTCGTCTGGGTGCTGGAGGAGATGGGGCTGCCCTACAGCGTGCGGCAGGTGGACATGCTGGCCCCCGAGCAGGACCCCGAGTTCCTGGCGGTCAACCCGGCCGACTACATCCCGGCGATCCAGGACGGCGACGTCGTCATGATCGAGTCGATCGCGATCATGGAGTACCTGATGGCGCGCTACGGGCCGACGCCGCTGGCGCCGGCGCCCAGCGATCCGACGTTCCCCGCCTACCAGCAATTCCTGCACCTGGGCGAAGCGGGCCTGGCGACCCTGATGATGCCCGTCGTGGTCAGCCGGTTCATCGCGCCCGAGGCCGAGCGGGAGAACTGGGGCGCGAGGTGGTGCCTGCAGTCCTTCCAGAAGCGGCTGAAGCTGGTCAGCCAGCGGCTTGCCAGCTCGCCCTACCTCGCCGGCGAGGCCTTCACGGCCGCCGACATCTCGGTGACCTACGCCCTGAACCTGGGCCAACGGAACTGCGGCCTCACCCTCGGCGACGCCGAACAGGCCTATGTCGCCCGCACCACCGGCCGCGACGCCTATAAGCGGGCCATGGAGCGCTCGCACGAGGGGGTGGAGGGCTAGGCCCCCCTAAGCCGCCAGCCCCGCCTGGGCGATGAGGTCGCGGACCTGTTGCATCTGGTCGGGTTGGGCGGCGAGTTCGGCGCGGGTCTCGTCCATGCGGAAGAGGCGCAGGGCCTCGGCGCGGGCGCGGTTGGCGGCCGGGCCGGAGGGGGCGGATTCGCCGGAGGCGAGCTTCAGCAGCAGGGTCAGGCGGTGGATCAGCGGGGCGTTGGCGCGGGCCACGTTCTGGGTCAGCTTGGACTTCTGCTCCACCTGGCCGCCCAGGTCGCCGAGCTTCTCCTGGATCGGCTCATAGTCCTCGGTCACCAGGCCGCAGCGGCCGACGGACTTGTGCAGCGCCGCCAGGTGCGCGAGGCGCACGCCGGGGTTCTCGTCGGCGCTGAGCATCTCCTTCTCGAAGCGCAGCGAGCCGATCACCGCCTTCAGCCAGCCGCCCGCCTGGCGCTTGTTGGCCGCGCCGATGACGTTCTCGGTGAGCCAGATCAGGGCCTCGACCTCCTCGTAGGAGCTCATGCCCTGGCCCAGGTAGGCCTCCACGAAGTCGCCGGTCACCAGCATCTTGGAGCGGGCGATGAAGGCGGCCTGCACCTCCTCCAGCGGCAGGAGCTTGCCGGCCGCGTGGGTGAGCGACATGGCCAGCGCGCGCAGCACGTCGATCTCGCCGGCCGCATCGCCGGGGCGCAGACGCCGCGGGCCGATGAGCTCGCGCAGGATCCGCCGGCCGATGGCGGCGCGGGTGTCCTGGAAGTTCTCGCCGCCCAGCCAGCCGGCCAGGCGCTTGGCCAGGGGCGACAGCTCGGGCATCACCTTGGCGACCGACTTCTCCACCGCGATGAGTCGGTCGACGGACTCATAGGCCGCCAGGCGGGTCAGGGCGGCCAGGTTGGCGCCCAGGTCGCGGCCCTTGCCCAGGATGTCGGTGATGCCCGGCTTGGCCTCGAGGATCTCGGCCAGGGGCTGCTGGATGGTGCTGAGGGCCAGGCCGCGACCCGGGCCCTTGGCCGGGGCTGCGTCGGCCAGGTCCATCAGCCGGTCGACCTTGTCGGACCAGGACTTGGCGGGGGCGATGGAGGCGGCGACGCCGGCGCCCAGCAGGTAGCCGCGGTCCGGATCGCTGACCAGGCGCTCGGCGGCGTTGGCGAAGCCTTCCTTGTCGACGTTGGGCAGGGTCCCCTTGCGGAAGTCCTTGAGCAGGCGCTCGACGGCGCGTTCGATCAGCGCATGGAACACGCGCATCAGCTCGTGCACCGACATCGAGCGGGCGTGGGCCTCCGGAATGGCGATCTTCTGCACCGCGTGCTGCAGGTCGACGCCGGAGGCTTCCAGCTTCTCCACGAGGTCGGGGCGGTGCAGCAGCTCGAAGGGGGTGGCGCTGTTGCGTTCCAGCCAGCCTTCCAGCAGGCGGCCGATCCGCTCGCGGGCGTGCAGGGTGTAGAGGTCCTGGGGCGTGACGCAGAGGGGCTGGGGCTCGGCCTGGGGCCGGGACTTCACGGCCACGTCGGCAGCGCCCAGCTTGGCGATCACCACCGAGGCGAACTCGCGGCTCTCCTCGTCGAAGGTCTCCTTGGTGACCTTGACGGCGGCCACCCGGCCCTCGGCCATGAGGTCTTCAGCGGTCTTCAGCGCCGCGGCGCGGTTCTCGGTGGCGAGGTCCAGCGTCCACGGCGCGCCAGGCGTCTTTCGAACATAGACCTCGAAATGCACGCGGAACCCATCCATACCGTATCCCCCCGGATCGAGGGACGTTGATCCAACAAGCTTAAGGTCGCGTTGACTGTATTCGCTTTTTCTCCCGGCCCCATTGAGGCCACGGTGAAGTTCCAGACGTTCCCAGACTTGGGTTAAGGAGTGATCGAACTCAGATGGCGAAAATCACCCTGGTGGATGACGACGAGAACATCGTCACCTCCGTCAGCCTGGCGCTGGAGAGCCACGGCCACACGGTGAAGGCCTATTACGACGGCGCCGCGGGGCTTGCCGCCCTGGAGAACGACCCGCCGGATCTGGCCATCCTGGATGTCAAAATGCCGCGGATGGACGGCATGGAGGTGTTGCGCCGCCTGCGGCGGACCTCCGAGGTGCCGGTGATCATCCTGACGTCGAAGGACGAGGAGATCGACGAGATCCTCGGCTTCAACCTCGGCGCCGACGACTACATGCACAAGCCGTTCAGCCAGCGCCTGCTGATCGAGCGGGTGAAGGCGGTGCTGCGCCGCGCCGACCGCAACGAGGCCGACGAGGCGGTGGGGCCTGTGGCCGCGGCCGCCGACGCCAACGCCCGGGCCATTCGGCGCGGCAAGCTGACCCTGGACCCCGCCCGGCACGAGAGCCTGTGGGAAGGCAAGCCGGTGAAGCTGACCGTCACCGAGTTCCTCTTGCTGCAGTCGCTGGCCCAACGGCCCGGGTTCGTGAAGAGCCGCGACAACCTGATGGACGCGGCCTACGACGATCAGGTCTATGTGGACGACCGGACGATCGACAGCCACATCAAGCGCATGCGGAAGAAGTTCCGCGAGGTGGACCCTGAGTTCGACGCGATCGAAACCCTCTATGGCGTCGGATACCGATACCGGGAGACCTGAGCGCGAGCCGCAGCGGCCGCGCCCGGCCAAGACGCGGCGCTGGCTGCCGGGCTCGCGCCTCGGCCGGCTGATCCTGGTCCTGAACCTGCTCGGGCTGGCGATCCTGATCGCCGGCGCCCTGGTGCTGAACGAGCTGCGCCGGGGGCTGGTCAATGCGCGCATCGACAGCCTGACCACCCAGGGCGAGCTGATCGCCTCCATCCTCGACCAGGCGGCCACGGTGGGCGAGCCCGAGCCGCAGATGGACGAGACCCTGGCCAAGGAGCTCTTGCAGACCCTCTCCAACCCGCGGGCCCAGCGCGCGCGGCTGTTCGACGCCCACGGCCGGCTCGTGGCGGATTCGGAGTGGATGGCCGATCGGGTGGAGAGCCGCGCCCTGCCGGCGGCCCGGCCGCGGGGCGAAGGGGCGCTCAGCCTGATCCCGCCCGGCGCCCGCGGGCCCAGCCAGACCGAGGTGCAGCGCGAGCTGGCGGTGGAGGTGGGCGCGGCCTTGCAGGGTCGTCACTGGGCCGGCATGCGCCGCGCCGGGTCGGGCGAGCGGGTGGTCTCGGTCTCGATCCCGATCCAGCACGTGCGCGCGGTGCTGGGCGTGGTGACCCTGGAGGCCAATGACGTCGACGCCATCATCGCCCGCGAGCGCGCGGCCCTGATCCCGTTCATCCTGATCGCCATCTCGGTGACCGTGGCCTCGTCCCTACTGCTGAACAGCCTGGTGGCCCAGCCGGTGCTGCGCCTGGCGCGGGCCGCGGACCGGGTGCGCCAGGCGCGGGCGCGGGCGATCTCCCTGCCCGACCTCGCCAAGCGCGACGACGAGGTGGGCGACCTGACACGCAGCCTGGAGGACATGACCCACGCCCTCTCCGAGCGGATGGACGCCATCGAGTCGTTCGCCGCCGACGTGGCGCACGAGATCCGCAACCCGCTGACCTCCCTGCGCTCGGCGGTGGAGACCCTGGACCTGGTGCAGGACGCGACGGCCCGCGAGCGCCTGCTGGGCATCCTCAAGAACGACGTCCAGCGGCTGGACCGCCTGGTCACCGACATCTCCAACGCCTCGCGGCTGGATGCGGAGCTGTCGCGCAACCAGCCCAAGCTGGTCGACCTGGGCAAGCTGATCGGCGACATCGTGGCGCTGTACCAGGCCACCGCCAAGCCGGGGGACGTGACGGTGCGCTTCCTGCTGCAGCTGGGCCTGTCGCCGGACGCCAATGTACGGGTGCTGGGCCGCGAAGGGCCGCTGGGCCAGATCGTGCGCAACCTGGTGGACAACGCCCGCTCGTTCAGCCCGCCGGGCGATGTGGTCACCGTGGGCCTGGCGCGGGTGCGCGGCGAGGCGCTGGTGACGGTGATGGACAACGGGCCGGGCATTCCGCCGGAGAACCTGGAGACCATCTTCCAGCGCTTCTACACCTCGCGGCCGAAGGGGGCGGCGTTCGGCGGCAACTCAGGCCTGGGCCTCTCCATCGCCCGCCAGATCGCCGAGGCGCACGGCGGCTCGCTGCGGGCGGAGAACCGGGTGGGGCCGGACGGGGCCATCGAGGGCGCGCTCTTCGTGCTCACCCTGCCCGCGGCGGGCGGATGATCCGCCACGCGGGGCTGATCTGCCGGCGGCTGGGCGGGCGGTGGCAGGGAGCGCTGATCGAGGGGGCTTCGGGCGCCGGCAAGAGCGACCTGGCGCTGCGGGCCCTGGACCACGGCTTCCGGCTGGTGGCCGACGACCGGGTGACCGTCTGGGCCGCGGACGGCCGGCTGTACGGGCGCGCGCCGGACACGCTGGGCGGGCTGATCGAGGCGCGCGGCGTGGGGGTGCTGCGGGTGGAGCCCGTGCGGCTCTGCGAGATCGCGGTGGTGGTGCGGCTGGGGCGGCCGGAGCGGCTGCCCGATCCCGCAACCGAAACGATCCTCGGAATCGACCTGCCACTTCAGGCGGTAGAGCCCTTCGAGCCTTCCGCACCTGCGAAACTAAGCCGCGCGATGACGGCCTTTGACGCAGCGCACAAGAGGCGTATTTAGCTCCGCTCGCGCCCCGTTACGGCGCCATCGGGTGGGGATACCCCTTGGAACATAAGTCGTGATCGGCCTCGTGATCGTCACTCACGGCCGGCTGGCGCAAGAGTTCGTCTACGCCATGGAGCATGTGGTGGGACCGCAGGCTGCGGTCGAGGCGATCTGCATCGGGCCCGAGGACGACATGGAAAAGCGCCGCCAGGACATCCTGGGCGCGGCCGGCCGGGTCGAGCAGGGCCAGGGCGTCATCCTGCTCACCGACATGTTCGGCGGCACCCCCTCGAACCTGGCCATCTCGGTGATGGAGCAGACCAAGGCCGAGGTGATCGCCGGGCTGAACCTTCCCATGCTGATCAAGCTGGCCAGCGTGCGCACCCGCTTCAGCCTGGAAGACGCGGTTGCAGCGGCGCAGGAAGCCGGGCGAAAGTACATCTCCGTGGCCTCCTACGTCCTGGCCGGAGAGAAATAGCTGAGCGAAGCCAGCCGCACCGTCGAGATCGTCAACAAGCGGGGGCTGCACGCCCGCGCCTCGGCGAAGTTCGTCAAGCTCGCGGGGGCCTTCGACGCGGAGGTCAAGGTCTCCAAGGACGGCCAGACCGTCGACGCCCGCTCGATCATGGGCCTGATGATGCTGGCCGCCGCGCCTGGCTGCTGCATCGACATCGAGGCCGAGGGCGCCCAGGCGCAGGAAGCCGTCGAGGCGCTGGCGGACCTGGTCGCCGGCCGGTTCGACGAGGACGAGTAGGCCCAGTTCCTCCCCCACGGGGAGAGGTGTCGCCGCAGGCGCTGTCGTTTGAACCGCGGAAAACGCGGAAGGACGCGGAAGGCGGGCCATTGGCCCGCGCCAGCGGGCGCTCGTGTCGCTGACAGTCAGGATGGGAACCACGAATGAACACGAAGAACACGAATGGTTCCGGGAGGCTGCCGCGCCGCCGGCGATGACCTGCTGCCCATTCGTGTTCTTCGTGTTCATTCGTGGTTGGAAAGGGGCGGGGCCGCTAAGCGGCCTCTTCCATTTTGAACCGCGGAAAACGCGGAGGACGCGGAAGGCGGGCCATTGGCCCGCGCAGCGGGCGTTCGTCTCGCTGACGGTCGACGGGAACCACGAATGAACACGAAGGACACGAATGGATCGGAGGGGCTGCCGCGCTGTGGGCGATGACCTGCTGCCCATTCGTGTTCTTCGTGTTCATTCGTGGTTGGAAAGGGGCGAGGCCGCTAAGCGGCCTCTTCCATTTTGAACCGCGGAAAACGCGGAAGGACGCGGAAGGCGGACCATTGGCCCGCGCAGCGGGCGTTCGTCTCGCTGACGGTCGACGGGAACCACGAATGAACACGAAGAACACGAATGGTTCCGGGAGGCTGCCGCGCTGTGGGCGATGACCTGCTGCCCATTCGTGTTCTTCGTGTTCATTCGTGGTTGGAAAAGAACAGGGCCGCGAAGCGGCCCCTTCCGCGCCTTTCCGCGTTTTCCGCGGTCAAATCTTCAAGACCTTCGGCGAACCTCGCTCTGTGGGGAGGAACTTGATCGCCCTACGTCTTCAGCCGCCAGCCGGTGCGGAAGATCACGGTCACGGCGGTGAGGCAGGCCAGGAGGAAGCCGAGGGTGGCGGTGAGGCTGAGGCCGACGCCCACGTCGGAGGTCCCGTAGAAGCTCCAGCGGAAGCCGCTGACCAGGTAGACCACCGGGTTGAAGAG
This sequence comes from Caulobacterales bacterium, assembly GCA_019510435.1. GTDB lineage: Bacteria > Pseudomonadota > Alphaproteobacteria > Caulobacterales > Caulobacteraceae > Phenylobacterium. The sequence continues at coordinate 291,578 of JAEKKJ010000010.1, forward strand.
GGCGATCGTGCGCCAGATGCCCGGCAGCATGTCGATGGAATAGAAGCTGCCGCCCAGAAACGTCAGCGGCGTGATCACCAGCGTCGGGATGATCGACAGCTTCTCCCAGCCGTCGGCCCAGATGCCGGTGAGGAAGCCGAACAGGCTGAAGGTCACCGAGGTCAGCACCAGGAAGGCCGCCACCGCCAGCGGATGGGCGATGTGGTAGGGCACGAAGATCCGCGCCGTGATCATGATCACCAGGCCCAGCACGATGGACTTCGAGGCCGCCGCGCCGACGTAGCCCAGCACCACCTCCGCGGCTGAGACCGGGGCGGAAAGCACCTCATAGATCGTGCCCGCGAACTTCGGCATGTAGATCCCGAACGAGCCGTTGGAGATGCTCTCGGTGAGGATCGACAGCATCAGGAGGCCCGGGACGATGAAGGCGCCGTAGCTGACGCCGTTCACGCTGGGCATGCGGCTGCCGATCGCCGCCCCGAAGACGATGAAATAGAGCGAGGTGGTGATCACCGGGGCGGCAATGCTCTGCACCAGGGTGCGCACCCAGCGGTGCATCTCGAACAGGTAGATGGCGCGGACCGCGTGGACGTTCATGCGCGCGCTCCGCGGACGAGGCTGACGAAGATGTCCTCCAGGCTGCTCTCCTCGGTGCGCAGGTCCTTGAAGTCGATGCCGCGTTCGGCGAGGCGCTTCATCAGGTCGGCGATGCCTGTGGACTCGGCCTGGGCGTCGAAGCTGTAGGTCAGCTCGGTCCCGTCGGCGGAGAGCTCCAGCCCGTAGCCGTCGATGGCGGGCGCGGCGGCCAGCGGCTCCTGCAGGTGCAGCGTCAGCTGCTTCTTGCCCAGCTTGCGCATGAGCACCGCCTTGTCCTCCACCAGGATCAGCTCGCCGCGGGAGATGACGCCGATGCGGTCGGCCATCTCCTCGGCCTCCTCGATGTAGTGGGTGGTCAGGATGATGGTGACGCCGCTCTCGCGCAGGGCCCGCACCATCTCCCACATGTCGCGGCGCAGCTCGACGTCGACGCCGGCAGTGGGCTCGTCCAGGAACAGGATCGAGGGCTCGTGCGCCAGGGCCTTGGCGATCATCACCCGGCGCTTCATGCCGCCCGAGAGCGCCATGATCTTCTCGTCCTTCTTGTCCCAGAGGCTGAGCGATTTCAGCACCTTCTCCAGGTAGGCCGGGTTCGCAGGCTTGCCGAACAGGCCGCGGGAGAACTTCACCGTGTCCCAGACCCGCTCGAAGGCGTCGGTGGAAAGCTCCTGCGGCACCAGGCCGATCTTGGCCCGGGCGGCGCGGAAGTCCTTCTGGATGTCGTGGCCGTCGGCGATCACCCGCCCCCCGGTCAGCCGGACCAGGCCGCAGACAATGCCAATCAGGGTGGTCTTGCCGGCGCCATTGGGGCCCAGCAGGGCGAAGATCTCGCCCTTGCGGATGGTCAGGTCGACGCCCTTCAGCGCCTGGAAGCCGCCGGCATAGGTCTTGGCCAGGCCTTCGATGGTGATGATCGGCTGCACGGACTCTCCCTCGGACCTCCCAGATAGGGGTCTCTGCATCGTCGGGCTAGGCCACGCCGCTCGGCGCTCGGAATCTGACTGCAGGCGATCTCGGATCCCGATCCGCCGAAAGGCAAGAACACGACGATCCGGAACATAAAAAGAACCTTGCGCGGCCCGGGACCGCCATTCTACGAACGTCGCAGCCACAAGGGAGGGCGGGGTGAGCGAGCAAATCCGGTCGCCGGGATACGACTACTCGATGGTGGATTCCCGCGAGAAGGCGCTGCGGCTCGTGGATCTCGGCGAGCTCATCGCCCTGCCGATGCTGCCGGCGCTGTTTGGCGGGGACGAGACCGACGAACGCAACATCGTTTTCGTCCCCCCGGAGATCGCGCGCCGCAAGGAAGAGGTCGACGAGCGGGTGCTCCTTCCGCGGATCCAGGCCGGCGCGGTGCTGGAATACGCCGTCGAGCCGGAAAACGATCCGGTCAGCTTCGTGCCCATCGCGCTCAATCTGAGGGCCTTCAGCCCCGAGCCCGTGCTCTATCGATGGGCGATCTGGCAGCGCTCAAGCGTCTGACCCGTCAGGCTGCGCTTCCCATCGGGCGCATCTTCAGGTCGGCCAGCAGGGCGTCGTCGTTGTCGCGGCCGGGGTTGTCGGTGGTGAGCAGGCGGGCGCCGACGAAGATGGAGTTGGCGCCGGCGAGGAAGCAGAGGGCCTGCAGCTCCTTGGTCATGTGCTCGCGGCCGGCGGCGATGCGGACCATGGCCTTGGGGCAGACCAGCCGCGCCACCGCGATCATGCGCACGAACTCCAGCGGGTCCACCTTGTCGCTGGCGCCCAGGGGCGTGCCGGGGATGGGCATCAGGTCGTTGATCGGCAGGCTCTCCGGGTGGGCCGGCAGGGTGGCCAGCTGGTGCAGCAGGCCGGCGCGGTCGCGGCGGGTCTCGCCCATGCCGACGATGCCGCCGCAACATGTCGACATGCCCGCGTCGCGGACGGCGGCCAGGGTGTCCAGGCGGTCCTGGTAGGTGCGGGTGGTGACGACCTTGTCGTAATAGTCCGGCCCGGTGTCGAGGTTGTGGTTGTAGTAGTCGAGGCCGGCCGCCTTCAGGGCCGTCGCCTGGTCCGGCGTCAGCATGCCGAGGGTGGCGCAGGTCTCCAGGCCCAGGGCCTTCACGCCCGAGATCATCGCCGCCACCTTGGGCAGATCGCGGTCCTTCAGGTCCCGCCAGGCCGCGCCCATGCAGAAGCGCTGGGCGCCGCCGGCCTTGGCGTCCCTGGCCGCGGCGATCACGGTCTCGGCGTCGAGCAGCTTGGAGGCCCTCGTGGCGGTCTTGAAGTGCTGCGACTGGCTGCAATAGCCGCAGTTTTCCGGGCAGCCGCCAGTCTTGACGCTGAGCAGCTGGGAGAGCTGCAGCTCGGTGGGGTCGAACCAGCGCCGGTGGACCTCGGCCGCGCGGAACACCAGCTCGGTGAACGGCAGCTCGAACAGCGCCTCCACCTCGTCCAGCGTCCAGTCGTGGCGCGGCTGGGCGGGATCGGCGAGGCCGCCGAGGGGAAGGACGGGCGCGTTCATGGTTGGTCGGGCTCCGGGGAACAGCGGGGCGGCATTAGACCGATGACCCTGCGGCGGGCAATGCCCCCCTCCGTCCTCGCCGTCATCCGCTGCCCACGTGTGTCATCACAGTCTTCGCCTGTGGCGAAACCGGGATGACAAGCCGTTGGAGATGCGCCTCCACGCTCATCGCATAAAGATTTCTTTATATGAGTGTTGATAGGGGCGGTTGGCCCCGCTATAGGGCCAGCAAGACATTTGCCGCCATTTTGGCCCCGACATCAGGACTGAAGATGACCGACTACGTCGTGAAAGACCTCTCGCTGGCCGACTGGGGCCGCAAGGAGATCGAGATCGCCGAGACCGAGATGCCCGGCCTGATGGCCGTGCGTGCGGAGTTCGGCAAGAGCCAGCCGCTGAAGGGCGCGCGCATCGCCGGCTCGCTGCACATGACCATCCAGACCGCGGTGCTGATCGAGACGCTGCAGGCCCTGGGCGCCGACGTGCGCTGGGCCAGCTGCAACATCTTCTCCACCCAGGACCACGCCGCCGCAGCCATCGCCGCCAAGGGCACGCCGGTGTTCGCCATCAAGGGCGAGACCCTGGTCGAGTACTGGGAGTACGCCCACAAGATCTTCGAGTGGAGCGACGGCGGCTATCCGAACCTGATCCTGGACGACGGCGGCGACGCCACCCTGCTCTGCGTGCTGGGCCCCAAGGCCGAGAAGGACCCCACCCTCCTCGACAAGCCCCAGAACGAGGAGGAGGAGGCGCTGTATGCCGTGATGAAGCGCTACCTGAAGGAGAAGCCCGGCTTCTATTCGGCGATCCGCGCGGCGATCAAGGGCGTCTCCGAGGAGACCACCACGGGCGTGCACCGCCTCTACCAGATGCACGAGCGCGGCGAGCTGCCGTTCACCGCCATCAACGTCAACGACAGCGTCACCAAGTCGAAGTTCGACAACCTCTATGGCTGCCGCGAGAGCCTGGTCGACGCCATCCGCCGCGGGACCGACGTGATGCTGGCCGGCAAGACCGCGGTGGTCCTGGGCTATGGCGACGTGGGCAAGGGCTCGGCCGCCAGCTTACGCAACGGCGGCGCCCGGGTGATGGTCACCGAGGTGGACCCGATCTGCGCCCTGCAGGCGGCCATGGAAGGCTATGAGGTGGTCCGCATCGAGGACGTCGCCGCCAAGGCCGACATCTTCATCACCGCCACCGGCAACAAGGACGTGCTCACCGTCGACCACATGCGGGCGATGAAGAACAACGCCATCGTCGCCAACATCGGCCACTTCGATTCCGAGATCCAGATCGCCGGCCTGCGCAACTTCAAGTGGGACGAGATCAAGCCGCAGGTCCACCACGTGGAATTCCCGGACGGCAAGAAGATCATCGTGCTGTCGGAAGGACCAGACCCTGGCCCAGATCGAGCTGTGGGTGAACGGCGGCAAGTACGAGACGCGGGTCTACACCCTGCCCAAGCACCTCGACGAGAAGGTGGCCATGCTCCACCTCGAGAAGCTGGGCGCCAAGCTGACCAAGCTCTCCAAGGACCAGGCCGAGTACATCGGCGTGACCCCCGAGGGCCCGTTCAAGCCCGAGCACTACCGGTACTAGGCGACAGGCGCTCGATCCCAGCTGGCTCGGCTCGGGCCAGCTGGGACGGGCTCAGCGGGTTAGCCCGCCGGCGGGCGCGGGTCGTTGGTGGGGCGCCAGGTCTGGCGGGCGGCCCATTCGCGCATGGTCTCCAGCTTGATGGGGATGCGCTTCAGCACGGGCTCCATGTCCACCACGAACGGCGTGGTGGGGGCGAAGTTGTTGTAGACATAGAAGTTGGCGATCCGCTCCGAGAGCGCGGCGTGTTCCTGGGCGTCGATGGTGTCGCCGAAGGCGTCGGCCAGCAGATTGCCGAACTGGGCCGGGGTGCAGGGATCGTAGGCGATCGGCCGCCCCATGGTCTCGCTGAGGATCGCCGCCACGTCCGGCGGCGTCAGCCGTTCGGGCCCGCCGATGTTCAGCCACGCGCCCTCCAGGTCCGGGCGATCCAGGGCGGCGACCATGAACTTGGCCACGTCGTCCAGGCTGATCCAGTTGGCCTGCAGGAACGGGTTGTGCGGATAGACGTAGCGGTCCTCGCGCACGATGAAGTCGAAGGCCCAGTTGGTCAGCAGGTTGTCCATGAATAGCACCGAGCCGAACACCGTGGCCGGCGCGCCGGTGCGCCAGAGCGCGTTGATGGCCTCGGTGTTCATGCCGTAGTCGCCCGGGTCGCCGGCGCGGTCGGGGATCCAGCTGCTGGTGTTCCAGACCACGCGCTTCAGCTTGGCGCGCACGGCGGCGCGGCCCACGCGGTCGACCCAGGTCACGCGTTCGCGGGAATGGCGGACCGGGTGGTTGAAGAAGGCCGCGTCCACGCCCCGCAGGGCCGCGTCCAGCGAGGCCTCGTCCCGCAGGTCCGCGGGCACGACCTCGGCCTCCAGAGGCTCGCCGTAGAACGGGTCGGGGCTGCGCGACAGGGCGCGCACCTGATGCCCCGCGGCGATGAGCTGGCGGACCTGGGCCAGGCCCTGCCGTCCGCTGGCTCCAAAGACGGCCACCTTGGCCATGGGCGTTTCCTCTTCCTGTCATTCACCGGGGTTCGGCGTGCGGCGCGCATGAAGGCGCATCTGCGGAGAACAATCAACGATAATCGCTTTTGCAGCAGACTCGGATCAAGTACGATCACCTGTGATTGGCTTTGAGGGGATGTGAGCGTGGACGACGGACCGCGACCGGAGGCCACTGCGAACCGGGACCGACGGCGGGTCTGGACCACGCGCCGCGGCGAGCGCGGCCGCGAGGAGATCCTGCGCGCCACGATCGCGAGCTTCGCCGAGGTCGGCTATGCGCGCACCACCACCAGCGAGGTGGCCAAGCGGGCCGGCGTCACCCGCGGCCTGGTGCAGCACCACTTTCCCTCGACGCCCCACCTGCTGCGGGCCGCGGTGGAGCGGTTGCAGGCCGAGATGGACCTGGAGTTCGACGAGGGGTTCGCCCAGGCGTCCCGCGACGGGGCGGACATCATCGAGGACGCGGTCCGGATCACCCTGGCGCAGGCGGCCGGGCCCCTGCAGCGGGCCTGGCGGCAGTTGCAGGCCGCGGCGCTGACCAACCCCAGCCTCAAGGCCGTCCTGGACGAGCGCCGCATGGCCATGGAGGGGGGCCGCCGGGGGCGGCTTCAGCGGCTCTATCCGGAGGTGGCCGCCCTGGACCCGGCCGGTTTCGACCTTATTGCCGACTATATGCAGCTGTTCATGGCGGCCCTGGCGGATGCGACCTACGCCGAGCGCGAGGCGGAGCGGAAGGCGCAGCTGGCCGCCTTCCACATCGCCACCATCCGCCGCTTCTGGGCCGACCTCGGCAAGAGTCCCGCGGCCGTGGACGCGGGCACGGTGCGGGCGCGGGCGGCGGCGATGGCGGCGGAGGACCGGCTGAAACTGGAGCGCGCCCTCAGCCTGGTGCACGAGACCGAGCGCCTGGTGCGGGCCGCCATGGAGTCCGGTTCCGCGGCCGCGGGTGAAGGTTAGCGAAATGCTACCCCTGATCGTTAAATGGACCGCATTCACCATTTCTGGTAGAATAACGCTGGTTCTCCAAAGCGGGCTCGGCTAGGCCGCCGCCGTGCCCCTCGCCCTGATTCTCTCCTCCTTCGTCGCCGCCAGCCGCATCGGCGGCGCCGCCCAGCAGTATGTGCTGGCGGCGCACAAGATCGATCCGGTCCTGACCCCCACCGTCATGTATGGGCGCACGCCGGCGCGCGGCGCCAAGGGTGAGGTGACGCCGCCGGACGTGCTGCGGCGCATGCTGGGCGACATCGAGGCCGACGCCCTGTTCGGCCAGGTGGACCTGATCATCACCGGCCACTTCTCAAGCCCCGAGCAGGTGGAGATCGCCGCCGGCGTCATCGAACGGGTGCGCGGGACCGAGCGCGACGGACCGCCCGGCGCGCGGCCCCTGGTGCTGGTGGACCCCATCCTCGGCGATGCGCCCAACGGCCTCTATGTGCGGGTGGACGTCGCCGGGGCGATCGAGGCGCGGCTGGTCCCGCTGGCCGACTGGATCACGCCGAACCTGTGGGAGCTGGGCTACCTCACCGACCGGCGGATCGAGACCCTGGAACAGGCGCGGGATGCGGCGCGGGCGCTGGGCCGGCCGGCCCTGGTCACCTCCGCCCCGGCGGGGCCCGGCGAGACCGGCCTGCTCTATGTCGATCGGCAGGACGCTGTGCTGTTCGCCCATCCGCGGCGGCCCAGCGCGCCGAACGGGACCGGCGACCTGGTCACCGCCAGCTTCGGCGCCGGCCTGGTGGAGGGGATGGCGCCCGTCGACGCCGCCGAGCGCGCCGCCCGCGCCGCGGTCGAGGCGGTGAAGGCCGCCGAGGCCTGGAAGACCCAGGAGCTGCCGATCGTGGCCCTGGCCGACCGGATCGTGCATCCTAGAGCCGAGGTTCGTATCGAGCGGTTGTGAGCATGGCGAAGGCGGCCAGGATCTGGGTCGAAGGCCGGGTGCAGGGCGTCGGCTTCCGGTGGTGGTTGACGCAGCAGGCCAAGGCGCTGGGCCTGCGCGGCTGGGTGCGCAATCGCCGGGAGGGCTCGGTGGAGGCCTTCGCGGTGGGCGAGGCCGAGGCGCTGGAACAGTTGCTCGCCCTGTGCCGGGACGGCCCAAAGGGTGCGGAGGTCCGGGCGGTGCGCGAGGAGCCCGCCGAGGACGACGGCAGCGCCGGCTTCAAGCAACGGACGACCGTGTAGATGGTCGAGATCACGGGCTTTGCGCCGGCGCGGTTCGCGGCGGTGAAGGACGCCTTTGCCGCCAGCTTCACGGCCGGGGAGGAGCTGGGCGCGCGCTTCACCCTGGTGGAGGCCGGCGAGGTGGTGCTGGACCTGATGGGCGGCTCGGCCGACCGCAAGGGGGCACGGCCCTGGGACGAACAGACCCTGGCGGCGGTGTTCTCCACCACCAAGGCGGTGGCGGCGCTGATGATCGCCCGGCTGGTGGACCGGGCCAGGCTGGACTACGGCCAGACGGTCGCGAGCGTCTGGCCGGAGTTCGCCCAGGCCGGCAAGGCGGGCGTCACCATCGAGCAGGCGATCTCGCACCAGGCGGGCCTTCCCGGGTTCCCCGAGCCCATGGACCCCGGCCTGTGGACCGACTGGGACGCCATCTGCGCGCGGCTGGCGGCCATGGCGCCCATGTGGCCGCCGGGCACGGCCAGCGGCTACCACCCGGTGACCGTGGGCTACATCGCCGGCGAGATCTTCCGCCGCGTGGACGGGCGCACCATCGGGACCGCGTTCCGGGAGGACATCGGCGAGCCGTTCGGCCTGGACCTGTGGATCGGCCTGCCCGACGGCGCCGAGGGGCGACTGGCCGAGCTGCAGCGGCCCAGCGCCCTGCCGGAGTTCGGCGAGATCAACGACGCCACTCGCGCGGCCTTCCTGACGCCCTGGTCGTCGGCGGCGGGCAAGGCGGGGGCCGACTACCGGCGTATGGAGGTGCCCTCCACCAACGGCTACGCCACCGCCGAGGCCCTGGCCCGGCTGATGGGCGCCCTGGCCAACGACGGCTGGCTGGACGGGGACGAGATCCTGTCGCCGGCCCTGATCGCCGAGGCCAGCCGCGAACGCATCCGGGGCCAGGACCTGGTGCTGCCATTCGACATGAGCTGGGGGGCCGGCTTCATGCGCAACGCGCCGAACTTCCCGTGGGGCCCGGGCGCGCGGACCTTCGGCCACTCCGGCTGGGGCGGCTCCTGCGCCTTCGCCGACCCGGAGCGCAAGCTGGGCGGCGCCTATGTCATGAACCGCCAGGGAACCGCCCTGATGGGCGATCCACGCCCCAAGCGCCTGATCGCAGCGGCGTACGCGGGGCTCTAGCGTCGCAGAGGGTTCGTGATGGTCCGTGGTTCTCTTCTTTCGAGCCTCGGGCAGCGGAGGCTCTGTTTGTTGGACCACGAACCACACGAACCACACGAACGGGCGCTCGATCCATCGCCTCAGCGGATCGTCGTTCGTGTGGTTCGTGTGGTTCGTGGTTGAATCGAAGGCGCCGCTTCGCGGCCTCGCCGGCGTTCAGCGGGCACGAAAAAGGGCCCCGAGGGGCCCTTGTCCGTCGCGTGAGGTGGGGTGGGTCTTACGCGAGGCCGGCGGTGGCGAAGGCGACGGAGGCCAGGAGGCCGAGGGCCAGCAGCATGGCGGTGGCGTAGCGGTCGACTTGGGTCTCGATCATGCGGATGGTCATCTGGGTCTCTCCGTCAGCTCTTCCGGGGGAGCGGGGCTGTCCGTCTGGACACTGTTTAGATAGCATCATCTGAACATTGCATAGATCACCGATTTCGCCGACCCGCTATGCGTTCCTGCATGGCTTGTTCCCCGACCCGCGGAGCGGAAGAAAAAGGGGACCACCAAGACCACCAAGACCACGAAGGGGCCCAGATAGGCTGAGAGGCGCAGCGCCACAGCGCCCTTGGTGGTCTTCGTGGTCTTGGTGGTCGAACAGGACTGCGCCTCGCGGCGCCGAGATGGGTAGGAATTCAGGTGGCGGCGGCCTCGAAGGCCTTGTGGAAGGCTTGCAGGTCGCCGCCTTCGACGTCGGAGACCGCCCAGAAGTCCAGGCCGGCGTGGGTCCAGTGGACGACGGAGTAGCCCGGGGGCGGCTTGGGCCCGGCCAGGCCGAGCCGCAGGCCGTGCGGCTGGGCGGGCATGACGAAGAGGTTGATGACGTGGGCGCGGCGTCGGTACACGACCGCCGCCACCGTGCGGCCGGCCGCATAGTCCAGCCGGCCGCCCACCAGGGGGAAGCCCTCAGCCGCCAGGTCCGGGGTCGGAGGTGCGAAGTCCACCTTGCCGTTGAACCAGGGCCGCACGACGTGGCGGTCGGAGGTGGCGATGTCGATCAGGTGGCCCGGCTGCTGCAACGAGCGGACGTGGCTGGCCACCAGCTGGCCCTCCAGCGGGTCGGCGACCGGGGCGACCTGGGCCACCAGCAAGGCCGCCGCCACCGCGGTCATGGCGCCCGCCGAGCCCCAGGCGGCGGCCAGGTTCGCCCACCAGGGCCGGCGCGGGAGCGACGCGGGCTCAGCGCGCCGATCCTCCGCAGCCAGCAGGTTGTCGATATTGACCCGCAGGTGGGCCGGCGCCGGCTCGGCCAGGTCCGCCTCGGCCAGGCGTTCGCGCAGGACGCGCAGGGTCTGGAAATGGCTCGCGCAGCCCGCGCAGGTCTTGAGGTGCGCCTCGACGGCGACGGCGTTGGCGGCGTCCAGCTCGCCGTCCAGCAGCGCCTGCAGCATGGGCTCGCGGTCGGGACAGGCGGTCATGGGCGGGTCTCCACGGCCAGGCTGGCGGCCAGCAGCCGGCGCGCGCGGGCCAGCCGCGACATCACCGTGCCGATCGGCGCGGCCGTGATCTCGGAAATCTCCCGATAGCTCATCTCCTGCAGCTCGCGCAGGACGATGGCCTCGCGGAAGGGGTCGGGCAGGGCTTCGATCGCCGCGCGCACCGCCGCGGTGTCGGCGGCCCGCAGCAGCTGGGTCTCGGGCCCCTCCCCCGGGTCGGCCAGGGCCTCGGCGTCCTCGATCGAGGCCGGATCGCGCCAGGCCCGGTCGCGCCGCGCCTGGGAGACGAAGGCCGAGCGCAGGATGGCGAACAGCCAGGCCTTGGGCTCGCCGCCGCGATAGCCGCGGAAGGCGCGGTAGGCGGCAAGGTAGGCCTCCTGCACCAGGTCCTCGGCCGCGGCGGGATCGCGCGCCAGGAAGCGCGCGAAGCCGTAGCAGGCGTCCATGTGCGGCAGCATCAGCTCACGGAACCGCGCCGCCTCCCGCGGCTCGAGCGGGGCGCTGGCGGTGACCCGCGCCGGAGCGTCCGCCCGCACCGCCGCGCCGGCTGGACCCTCGCCGAGGGCGGGCCGGATGCTCAGGAACGGGCGGAAGACCAGGGCGGGCATGTCGGCCTCAGGACGCCTTCACGATGACCTTGCCCGTCATGTGCGGGTGGATCGAGCAGAAATAGCCGTAGGTCCCGGCGGTGGTGAAGGTGAACGAGAAGGTCTCGCCCGAGTCCAGCACCTTGGAACGGAAGGTCTTCTTGTCGTCGGCGACGACGGTGTGGGGGATGTCGTCCTCGTTGGTCCAGGTGACGGTGGTCCCGGGCGCGACGGTGACCACCGGGGCGTTGAAGGTGAAGTTGCCGATCTTGACCGAGACCGGCGCGGGCGCGGCGGGAGCCGGGGCGGCCAGGGCGAGCGCGGCCGTCGCGCAGAGCGCGGGGAGGAGGAAACGCATGGAGGCTTGGTCCTTGAAGGTCAGGCGAGGGTCTGGTCGACGACGACGAGCGGCTGAGCGCTCTTCACGAGGCTGACGGTGCGCACGCCCAGGACGTCGTGCAGCTGGCCGGCGGGGACCTTCATCGGTCCGGGTGCGGGGGCGGCGCCGGGGGCAGGCTGCGGGAAGGCGGTGGAGCGGGCCGTGTGGAACGCCACGTGGCCCTCGGTCTTCTGCAGCACCTGGTGGATGTGGCCGTTCAGGACGGTGACCGAGCCGAAGCGCGCCAGCAGCTTCAGGGCCTCGGCGCTGTCGTCGGTGCCCCAGCCCCAGTCCTGGTAGACGGTCCACAGCGGAATGTGGGTGAAGACCACGATCGGCTGGCTGGCGGCGCGGTGCGCGAGGTCGTCCTTCAGCCAGGCCAGCTGGGCCTCGCCCAGGTGGCCCATGCCGCCGGCCTTCAGCTCCTTGACGTTGACCAGGCCCACGAAGTGGACGCCGGAGTGATCGAAGCTCATCCAGCCGTCGCCCATCATCTTGGCGGGCGAGTCCTTGGCATAGCGGTCGAGGAAGGCCTTGCCCTGGCCCTCGTCCAGCATGTCGTGCTCGCCGGGCACGTGGAACACCGGCAGGCCCGCCTCCTTCAGGATCTGGTCGGCGTCGTCGAACTCCTGGTCCTTGGAGAGGTGGCTGACGTCTCCGGTGTGGAGGATGAAGGCCGGCTTCTGGGGCATGGCCTTGATGTGGGCCACCGCCTCGCGGAAGGTCGCGCGCGCGTCGGGGTTGGGGTCCTTGGTGAAGCCGATGTGGCTGTCGCTGACCTGCACGAAGGTGAAGGGCGTGGCTCCTGCGACCTTGGCCGAAGCGGTGCCGCCCAGCAGGGCGGACGCCGCCACGCCGCCGGTCAGGCCCCACACCAGGCCGCCGCCGGCCCAGCCCATGCATTCCAACACCCGCCTACGGTCGGGATGATCGGTCATTTCAGGCGCCTTCCTTGTCGCTGTTCGACAGGGAGACGCGAGACGCCGCCGGTTTATTCCCGGACTATTCGGCCGCCTCGGCCAGCCGGACCTCTACCTGCCGGCTTCGCCGCCACGCGCCGTAGATGAAGGTCGCCGCGCCCAGCCAGATGAACACGAACGACAGCGCGCGGGCCGGGGTGAACGCCTCGCCCTCGCCGACGCCGATGGCGAAGGCGATGGTGGGCGCCAGGAACTGCAGGAAGCCCATGGCCGAGAGCGGGATCCGTCGCGCGGCCCAGGAGAACAGCGCGAGCGGGATCGCGGTGATCGGCCCGGCGGCGATCAGCCAGAGGGTGGCCGTGGGGCCTGCAGTGAAGTGACCGGTCCCGTGCGTCTCGATCCAGGCGATGTAGGCCAGGCTGGGCAGGCCCAGCAGCAGGCATTCGACCAGGAGGCCCGTCTGGGCGTCGGCCGCCACCTGCTTGCGCACGATGCCGTAGCCGCCGAACGAGAGCGCCAGGATGATCGAGGTGAGCGGCAGCTGCCCCAGGGCGAGGGTCTGGATCGCCACCCCAGCCAGCGCCAGGGCGATGGCGGCCATGCCGATGCGGTCGATCCGCTCGCGGAACAGGAGGGCGCCGGCGGCCATGTTGACCAGCGGGTTGATGTAGTAGCCCAGGCTCGCCTCCAGCAGCCGCCCGGTGGTGACCGCGCTGATGTAGACGCCCCAGTTGGCGGCGATCAGCAGGGAGGAGAGGCCCAGCCAGGCCAGGACCTTGGGATTGCGCAGCACGGCCAGCACCTGCCGGCCCTGGCGCGCCACCGCCACCAGGACCGCGGCGGTGGGGATGCTCCAGATGATCCGCTCGGAGAGCGTCTCCCACGGGCCGACGCCCAGGGCGTGGATCGCCTGGAAGGCCAGGGGCACGAAGCCCCAGATGAAGTAGCAGAGCACCCCGGCGCCGAGCGCCAGGCGGGAGTCTCCGCCGGGCGCCGACGAAGCCATGGGCCTTAAGCCAGCGCCTTCTGGCGGATCAGGCCGCGCTCGTGGAGGAGCTCGGCGATCTGCACGGCGTTGAGGGCCGCGCCCTTGCGCAGGTTGTCGGCCACCACCCACATGGAGAGGCCGTTCTCCACGGTCGGGTCGCGGCGGATGCGGCTGACATAGACCGGGAACTCGCCCTGGATCTCCTTGGGCGTGACGTAGCCGGTGGCGTCGCGCTTATCGACCACCATCAGGCCCGGCGCCTCGCGCAGGATCTCGCGCGCCTCGTCCTCGTCCAGCGGCTCGTGGAACTCGATGTTCACCACCTCGGAGTGGCCGACCATCACCGGCACGCGCACGCAGGTGACGGTGAGCGCGATCTCCGGGTCGATCATCTTGTGGGTCTCGTTCCACATCTTGTGCTCTTCGTCGGTGTAGCCGTCGTCCTGGAAGGCGCCGATGAAGGGGATGACGTTGAACGCGATCTGCTTGGGGAACTTCTTGGGCGGGGTGGCGCCCAGCACGAAGACGTTCTTCGTCTGGTCGAAGAGCTCGTCCATGCCTTCCTTGCCGGCGCCTGAGACCGACTGGTAGGTCGCCACCACCACGCGCTTGATCCGCGCCGCGTCATGCAGCGGCTTCAGCGCCACCACCAGCTGGGCGGTGGAGCAGTTGGGGTTGGCGATGATGTTCTTGCGGTCCGCCCACATCACGTCGTCCGGGTTCACTTCCGGCACCACCAGGGGCACGTCGGGGTCCATCCGCCAGGCCGAGGAGTTGTCGATCACGATCGGGCCCGCGGCGCCGATCTTGGGCGACCACTCCTTGGAGAAGCTCCCCGACACGCTCATCAGCACCACGTCGACGGTGGAGAAGTCGAACTGCTCCACGTCCTCGCACTTGATGATCTTGTCGCCGAACGAGACTTCGAGGCCGATGGATTTGCGCGAGGCGATCGCATGGATCTTGTCCACGGGAAATTTCACTTCCTCGAGGATGTTCAGCATCTCGCGGCCCACGTTGCCCGTGGCGCCGACAACGGCGACCCGGTAACCCATGACGTCTCTCCTTTAGGGGGAGCGTTCCCCTACGCCGGCCGGCCCCGCGAAGCAAGGCGAGCGAACCTCTCGCCCCTGTCAGATAGGCTCGCATCGGGCCAGGTGAAGGCCTGGGCATGACATCTATGACCGCGGCGGTCATGGCGCGGCGCGCGCGGCGCCCTAAGCTGGCGCGAAAACCGTGGAGGATCCGTCTTGGCCGAGACCGGCATGCCCTTTTCCGACCTCATGGGCGTGGAGATCGTGGAACGCAGCAAGGAGCGGGTGCGCGGGCGCCTCACCGTGCGCGAGGACCTCTGCACGGCCGGCGGCATCCTGCACGGCGGCGCCTTCATGGCCTTCGCCGACGCCCTGGGCGCGGTGGGCGGGGTCATGAACCTCGCGCCCGGCGCGCGCACCACGACCCTGGAGAGCAAGACCAACTTCCTGGGCTCGGCGCCGGTGGGGTCCGTCGTCGAGGGCGAGGCGACGCCGCTGCACATCGGCCGGCGCTCGTCGGTCTGGCAGACGCGCATCACCAACCCGGCCGGCAAGCTGCTGTGCCTGGTGATCCAGACCCAGATGACGATCCAGGCCGAATAGCGCGCCATGAAGTCGCCATGGCCCGCGGGCCTGCTGAGCGGGTGGGGGAGCGGCGGATGATCCGGCTGGGCTTGGCGGCGGTCTTGGGGTGCCTGGCGTTGGCGTCGCCCGCCACGGCGGCCTGCGCCTGGCGGCCGGGCGAAGTGCTGACGCTCACCGGCAAGGTGACCTCCGGCGGCCTGGATGGGACGGTGCGGCGGCGCGTCGAACTGGGCCACGGCCGGCTCGTCGAGCGCACCGACCTGGGCGTGGTGGCCAGCGCCCATGGGTACGACGGCCGGCTGGCGTGGTCGCAGGATGTGTCCGGGGCCAGCCATGACCTGGACTCGAGCTTCGCGCGGGCCCTGGCTGTCTCCCAGGCCTGGCTGGATGCGCGCCAGGGCTGCCCGCCGGTGGTGGGGCCGGAGGCCGAGCGGCTGCCGGCGCACGAGGCTGAGGGGCGCAGCTTCACGGCCTGGCGGGTGACGCCGCGCGGCGGGGCGCCGATGGAGCTCTGGTACGACGCGCACACCGGCCGGCTTGACCGGGCCCTGATGCAGACCGCCGAGACCCGGCTGATCCGCCATTTCGACGACTGGCGCGCCGTCGGCCCGGGACGCCTCGTCGCCTTCGCCCAGCGCGACGAGTTCCCGGAGGACGAGGATGAGGTGGTCTATCGCTTCACGGCCGCCCGGCTCTCGCCGCACGCCGGCCCCGCCGACTTCCGCCGCCCAGCCCGGCCGCGCGACGCCCGGATCCTGGGACACGCCGCCGCGACCACCGTGCCGTTCGAGGACGACCACCGCACCCGGGTCTATGTGCCGGTCTATCTGAACGGCAAGGGCCCCTTCACCTTCGAACTGGACAACGGCGGCCACTTCATCGTGGGCGAGGCGACCGCCAAGGCGGCGGGGCTTTCGGCGGCTGGGGCGTTCCACAGCACCGGCGCCGGCACCGCCGTCGCCAAGACCGGCTTTGCGCGGGTGAAGCGCCTGCGGATCGGCGACGCCGAGATCGTGGACCTGCCCGCCCGGGTGCAGGCGATGTCGGCCGCCGCCAACGACCGCGGGCCGCGGCCGCCGCGCGCGGGCCTGCTGGGCCTGGAGCTGTTCGAGCGCTTCGTGGTCGGCATCGACCAGCGCGCCAAGACGGTGACCCTGCGGCCCATCGGGACCCCCTATCCGAAGCCGCACGGCCGGCCGCTGCCGATCACCTTCGCCGAGGACGCGCCGCTGGTGGCCGGGGCCTACCAGGGCGTGGCGGGCGACTTCATGCTGGACACCGGCAACGCGGGCGCCACCATCGTCGAAGACTTCTGGGCCTCGGCCCACGGCCTCACCGACGGGCTGACGCGTGGCATGAAGCTGCCCGGCGTCACCCTCTCGCGCGGCGACGTTGGCATCGGCTCCTTCACCCTGCCCGGCGAGACGGTGAGCTACTACGGCCCGGTGGAGCGGGGGTCGGAATACAGCCGCGCGGTGGCGGGCGTGTACGGCCAGCCGCTGCTCTCGCGCTTCAATGCGGTCTACGACTACGGGCGCAAGACCGTCTGGCTGGAGCCGTTGCCCGAGATGGGCGTCGTCCCCGCCAACCGCGCGGGCCTCAACGTGGCCCGGGGCACGGACGGCAAGCTTGCCGTGACCGCGGTCGTGGAGGGTTCCCCGGCCGCGGCCGCGGGCCTGCAGAAGGGCGACGTGGTGCTGGCGATCGGCGGGCAATCGGCCAAGGACCTGTCGCGCGCCGACGCCGTGGCGCTGTTCCAGCAGCCGCCGGGGACGGACCTCGACCTGCAGATCGCCTCGGGCGGCGCCGAGCGGACCGTCACCCTGCGCCTGCGCGACCTGCTCTAGCGGCGGCCTATTCGCCGGCCATCCGCAGGATCTCCGCCCACTCCTCGGGCCGCACCGGCGAGACCGAGAGCCGCCCCTGGCGGATCATCTCCAGCTTCGCCAGCGCCGGATTGGCCTTCATCTCCTGCAGGGTCACCGGCCGCTTCAGGGCCCGCACGGGCGCCAGCTCCACCGCCACGAAGCGGCCGGCGGGATCGCTGGCGTCCGGGAAGGCCTCCTTGACCACCTGGGCGATCCCCACCACGGCCAGGCCCTCCTGGGAGTGGTAGTAGAGCGCCTGGTCGCCGACCTTCATGGCCTTCAGCTGCAGCGCCGCGGCGTTGTTGCGCACGCCGTCCCAGACCGTCTTCCCGTCGCGCTCCAGGTCGGCGTAGGCGTATTTCGTGGGCTCGGACTTGACCAGGAAATAGGCCGTCATGGGAAATAGGCCGCCATGGGTGCGGTTCCTCCGTTGGGAGCGGGACCATGCCACGGCGTTTTTCGAAGGCACAGCCGGTCTTCGCGAACTGGTCGTTGACTTGGGCGTGGCGGCCGGCGTTCTGGCCACGGGAGGCAATCGCCCATGTCCGCTGTCGAGTCCGCCGTCACCGAGCCCGCCGTTACAGAGGATGAGGCCGCGCTGCGGCGCGCCGCCGAGCACGCCTTCGCCTATCTGGACAGCCTGGAGACGCGGCCCGTCGCCGCCACCGCCAGCCTCGAGGGCCTGCGCCAGGCGCTGGGGCGGCCGCTGCCCGAGCGCGGCCTTTCCGCCATCCAGGTGATCGACGAGCTGGTGGCCGACGCCTCGCCCGGCATCCTGGGCTCGCAGACCGGGCGGCACTTCGCCTGGGTGATCGGCGGCGGCGGGCCGGCGGCCATGGCGGCAGACTGGCTGACCACCGTCTGGGACCAGAACGCCGGCATCTACGCCTGCGGGCCGGCGGCCTCAGTGGTGGAGGAGGTGGCGGCGGAGTGGCTGAAGACCCTCTTCGAACTGCCCGGTGAGACCAGTGTCGGCTTCGTCACCGGGACGCAGATGGCGCACGCCACCTGCCTGGCCGCCGCACGCCACGCGGTGCTGCGCGACCGTGGCTGGGACGTGGGCCGCCAGGGCCTCAGCGGCGCGCCGCCGATCCGCATCCTGGCCAACCCCGACCGGCACGGCTCGGTGGACCGGGCGGTGCGCTTCCTGGGCCTGGGCTCGGACTCGATCCAGCCGCTGGCGCTCGACGATGCCGGGCGGGTGACGGGGGCCGGCCTGCAGGCGGCCCTGGCGGCCGACCCTGCGCCCACCATCGTGGTGCTGCAGGCCGGCGAGCTGAACACGGCGGCGTTCGATCCCTTCGCCGAGCTGGCGCCCATCGCCCGGGCCGCCGGCGCCTGGACCCACGTGGACGGCGCCTTCGGCCTCTGGGCCAAGGTCAGCCCGGCGCGGCGGGACCTGGCCCGCGGGTTGGAGCTCTGCGATTCCTGGACCACCGACTGCCACAAGTACCTGAACGTGCCCTACGACTCGGGCCTGGCCTTCGTACGCGACGCCGAGGCGCATCGCGCGGCGTTGACCCTCTCCACCAGCTACCTTCCTGCCGGCGGGGCGGCGCGGGACCAGATCGAGTGGAATCCGGAGTTCTCCCGCCGCGCCCGCGGCTTTGCGGTCTATGCGGCGCTGCGCGAGCTGGGACGCGAGGGCCTGGCGGCGCTGGTGGAGCGCACCTGCCGGCACGCCGAGGCGCTGGTGGAGGGCCTGGCGGCGCTGCCGGGCGCGGAGAAGGTGGCCCATCCGGCCCTCAACCAGGGCCTGGTGCGGTTCGGCGACGACCTGGCCACCGACCGGGTGATCGCGGCCGTCAATGCGGGGGGCGAGGCGTATTTCGGGGGTGTGACCTGGCGGGGACGCCGCTGCATGCGGGTCAGCGTCTGCAACTGGCGCACCAGTGAGGCGGATGTGGCGCGGGCCATCGCCGCGGCGCGGGCGGTGTTGGCGGAGGCGACGCCGGCGTCGGCTCAGGCCGCCTTGGGCTCGGCGTAGAGGTCGCGGATGGCCTTGAGGCCCACGAACAGGGCCTCGACCTCCTCGCCGGTCGGCTCGCTGGTGAGCAGCAGGCGCCAGGCGCTCAGGTGCACGGCCAGGGCCTCGCGGTCGAAGCGGCCGGTCTCGAGCAGCTGGTCCAGCAGCTGGTAGAGGCTGCCGGTGACGCGGCCGATCGCCCCGCCCAGCTCGGCGTGGCCGGCGACCATGGCGCGCAGCAGGGTCAGGCCCGCCACGTCGAAGGTCTTGCCCAGGGTGGCGAACTGGTCCTCGACCGAGGCCAGCATCTGCTGCGCCGGCGATGGCGGGCGGGACGCGGGGGCGTCGTCGGTCATCCGACGGCGAGCTCCATGTGACGCCGACCTCTGTCGGGCAGGCGACGCGACTATCGCCCAGTCCGCTTAACGGGAACCTACCTGCCGTGCGCTTTTCGGTTGCGACGCCTGGTTGTGGCCGCCATATACTTGACTCCGTCAACTAACTAGGGCCGACTGGCCTCCATGGTCGAACCTGTGGACACCGTCGCCGCCGTCCGGCGCTTCAACCGCTTCTACACCCGCGCCATCGGGGTGCTGGACGGCGCCTACCTAGGCGGGCCCTACACCCTGGCCGAGAACCGGGTGCTGTACGAGATCGCCCACGGCGAGGGCGTCAGCGCGAGCCATATCGCCGCAGCCCTGGATCTGGACCCCGGCTACCTCAGCCGCATGCTGGGGCGGCTGGAGCGCGACGGCCTGGTGGCGCGGCGGCGGTCGGACAGCGATGCGCGCAGCAGCGTGCTGACCCTGACGCCGCAGGGGCAGAGCTACTTCGACGGGATGAACGCCCGCACCGTGGCCCAGGTGGAGGCGCTGATCGGGCGGCTGTCGCCGCCGGAGCGGTCTCGGCTGGCGGGCGCGCTGGACACCGCCCACGGCCTGCTGAACGGCGCGCCGGCGCCGCTGGAGGTGGTCCTGCGACCCCACCAGCCCGGCGACATGGGCTGGGTGACCGAGCAGCACGCCCGGGTCTATGGCGAAGAGTACGGTTGGGGCGCGGGGATCGAGGCCTTGACCGCCCGGATCTGCGCCGACTTCCTGGAAAAGTTCGATCCGGCGCGGGAGCGCTGCTGGATCGCGGAGCGCGACGGGGTGCGGCTGGGCTCGGTGTTCCTGGTCAGGGAGAGCGACGAGGTCGCGCGCCTGCGCCTCCTCCTGCTGACGCCGGAGGCGCGGGGGCTGGGCCTGGGCCGCAAGCTGGTGGAGGCCTGCGTCGCCTTCGCCCGCGAGGCCGGCTACCAGGAGATCGTGCTCTGGACCCATGCGGTGCTGATCGCCGCGCGCAAGATCTACGCGGCTACCGGCTTCACCGTCGTGGAGACCTGGACCCACGACGAGTTCGGCAAGCCCGAGGTCAGCGAGACGTGGCGGCTGCGGCTTTCGCCGGACGCCGGATCCCCTTCCTGAGCGTGCCGCTGGCGATGGGCCGGAAGTCGGATCCGCCGGCCGCCGCCATCGAGAAGGCGACCGACAACGTCTTCGGATCGACCAGTTCGTAGGCCAGACGGAAAGCGGGCCCGGCGCCGGGCGCGGTGGTGAAGACCACCGACTTGTCCGGCGTCACGGCGGCCGAGGCATAGTGGATCACATGCTGCCCGTCGGTGTAGTCCGCCCGCAGCCGCCCGCCCTCGGCATAGATCAGCATCACCTGGTCCAGCCCGCCCGAGACCTCCCCGGCCTTGTCCAGCAGGTCAGTGTGGTCGCGCCGCAGCAGGGCTGCGCCGCCGGCCTCGACGCTGAAGGCCGAGCGGCCGCGCGAGGCCTGGCCCGTCTCGGCCACCTTGCCGTCGTCCGACCACCACCGCCCCACGAGGAAGCTCACCGGCGCCAGGTCGGGCTTCAGGGCCGGCGCCGGCCGCCGCGCGGCGCTGGCCGGCGGGGCGAAGACCGTCAGGACGGCGAAGAGGGCGAGGACGGCGATCCCGTGGCGCATGGGCAAGTCTCCCAGAACAATAGGAGAACATTTGCGCTCACAGCCAAGCCTGTCAAGGCGAAGCTCTACAGCGCCGCAAGCACCGCGTCGCCCATCTGGGCCGTGGTCAGCGACCCGCCCAGGTCGCGGGTGCGGGCGCCGGTCTCCAGGGCCCGCTCGACGGCCGCATAGAGGCGGTCGGCGTCCGCGGCGCGGTCCAGCGACCAGCGCAGGGCCATCTCGAACGACAGGATCGCCGCCAGCGGATTGGCCAGGCCCTGGCCGGCGATGTCCGGCGCCGAGCCGTGGATCGGCTCGTAGAGGCCGGGCGTCCCCGCCAGCCCCAGGGCGGCCGACGGCAGAACTGCTTGGGCGCCTTGACGATCTGCATGGCGGCGTTGTCGGCCAGGATGTGCTCCAGCTGCACGTCGGCGTAGTCGCGGCGGTGCAGGTCGGTGACCACCTCGCGCCACAGCAGGCCCGAATCCATCACATTGGACTTCTCGGCCGAATGCACCTTGTTGCGCCGTCCGCGCGCCAGTTCGAAGGCCACCCGCGCCACCCGCTCGATCTCGGCGGTGGTGTAGACCTGGGTGTCCACGGCCCGCTTGCCGCCGCCGGGCAGGTCCTCGATGAACCGCGGGCTGCCGAAATAGATGCCGCCGGTCAGCTCGCGGACGATCATCATGTCCAGGCCCTCGACCACCTCGCGCTTCAGGGTCGAGGCGTTGGCCAGGGGGCCGAAGCAGAGGGCAGGACGCAGATTGGCGAAGACGCCCATGCCGGCCCGCAGGGCCAGGAGCCCCGCCTCGGGCCGCTTGTCGCGCGGGACACCCGCCCACTTCGGCCCGCCGACCGCCCCCATCAGCACGGCGCGCGCGGCCTTGGCCGCGGCCAGGGTCTCGTCGGCCAGCGGCGTGCCCAGCTGGTCGTAGCTGATCCCGCCGAAGGGGCGCTCGTCGAGGGTGAGGTCCGGCGTCAGCGCCGCCGCCACGCGGCGCACCTGGGCCACCACTTCCGGCCCGATCCCGTCGCCGGGCAGGAGCAGCAGGTCGGTCATGGCAGGGTCCTTCGGGAGCTGGAGCGGCGCCGAGGCCTAGAGCGGCGTCTCGGCGGCGACCTCGTAGCGGCTCAGCCGTCGGTCCGAAACCCCGAACTGCGGCCAGGCCGCACGCCAGGCGGCCATGTGCGGCGTCTGGAAGTGGGCGTCGATCGCCGCCTGGTCGCGCCAGGCCTCGAAGATCCGCACCAGACCCGACTCGGCCACGTCGACGGCGTAGGAATAGGTCAGGCACCCATCCTCGGCCCGGCTGGCGTCCAGCATGGCCTGCATGTGCGGGCGGAACCGCTCGAGGTTCTCCGGCGGCACGCGCACGGTGCCAGCGATCAGGATGCTCACGCGCCCTCCAGCCAGGGCTGGCTGAGGGCGCGCTTCATCTCGTAGGTGTCGATGGAGGCGGCCACCTGCAGGGTCTCGCCGATGGCGTCCAGGCCATTGAGCATCTTGGCCTTGCGCTGGGGGTCGATGTCGAAGGTGAACTGCGTGCCGGACGGCGAGGTCACGGTCTGGGCCTCCAGGTCCACGCTGACCACGTGGTTGCCGCCGCGCGCCTCGTCCATCAGCTGCTGCACTTCCTCGGGCTTGAGCACCACCGGCAGCAGGCCGTTCTGGAAGCAGTTGTTGTAGAAGATGTCGGCGAAGCTGGTGGAGATCACCGCCTTGATGCCGAAGTCCATCAGCGCCCAGGGCGCGTGCTCACGCGATGAACCGCAGCCGAAGTTGTCGCCAGCCACCAGCACCCCGGCCTTCTGGTAGGCCGGCTGGTTCAGCACGAACTCGGGCTTCTCGCGGCCCTCCGGGTCGAAGCGGAAGTCGTAGAACAACCCCTTGGCCAGCCCCTCGCGCTCCACGGTCTTGAGGAACTGCTTGGGGATGATCTGGTCGGTGTCGATATTGGCCAGCGGCAGCGGCGCCGCGGGCGCGTCCAGGCGGGTGAACGGTTGCATCAGGTTCGGGTTCCGCTGCGCAGGAGGCCTTCGACGCTCAGATCCTCATCGATCAAGGGCCAATGGATGCCAAGGCCCGCTGCAGACGGCTCCCAGGCTCGCCGCTGTTCCGCAGGCGCCGCCGCGAGCCGCGGGAACCAGGTCAGAGGTGCGGTCACGGTTCGCCCGTCCCTCAGGGTGACCTCCAGCTGGACATCCGTCACCCGGACATCGGCGACCCGAGCGTCGATCTCAACCGCCGAAATAGCCACGCCAAGCCTCCAGGAACGTATCGCGCTGCTCGCGGACCTTATCAGATAGTTCGGCGATCTCCCGATTGGAGAAGCCGATGTTGCGCGCCAGCAGGCCGTCGGCGAGCCAGAACTTCGCCGTCGATCCGGCCTTGTCGACGTGCACATGGGCCGGCTCATTCCCCTCGTTCGAGAAGAAGTAGAACCGGTAGCCGTTCCAGCGCAGCAACGTGGGCAACTATGCGCTCTCCAGCGCGGGCGACGGTTGCAGCATCAGGGTGGGCACGCCGGCCAAGGTCGCTCCAGTGGGGGCTTTGCGGACGGTGAAGACGTGGGTGCCGGGCTTGCGGCCGGGGCGCACGTCCGAGAGGTCGAAGCCGGCGGCGGCGAGGCGTTCGTGGGCGGCGTGCGGATCGTCCACGCGCCAGGCCAGCCCGCCAAAGCGGTCCGGCGCGTCGGTCGGCGGCGCATCCAGGCGCGAGGCGACCTCGGCCACGGCGTCGCCGCAGCGGAACCAGAGCTGGCGGACGCCGAAGCGGGGATTGTCGCGGTCGAGCCGCAGGTCCAGGCCCATGCGGCCGGCCAGGTTCGCCACGGCGCGCTCGGGGTTGGCGGTCTGGATCACGAAGTGGTCGAGGCCGCTGACGATCGGCGGCTGGCCGTCATCGGACTGAGAGAGGGCCGCGTCGCCGCGTCCGGGCGACAGCACGAAGTCCAGCCCTGCGACCGTCACGCGGGTCACCGGCCCGGCCGGCTCGGTCTCCAGGCTGCGGCGGGCGAGCAGGCGCGCCGCGGCGGCCACATCGCCCGCCTGCAGGCCGACGATCCACATGCCCTCGCCGGCGGCGTCGAGGCGGGCGCGGGTGCGCTCGCCGGCATAGCCCTCGCCGGAGGGCGCGACGATCTCCAGCGCCATGTTGGCGAGGTGGAACCAGGCCCGGTCCGCCCCGTCCCGCGGCTCCAGCACCGGCGCGCAGCCCAGCAGCGCCCGGTAGCCCTCGACGGCCGGTGCGAAGTCGCGGACCGCGACGGCCACATAGTGCAGGGCCTGGATCACCGCGCGACCGCCATCACAGATAGTCCCGCACGTCGACGATGTGGCCGGCGATGGCGGCGGCGGCGGCCATGGCCGGGCTCATCAGGTGGGTGCGGCCGCCGCGGCCCTGGCGGCCCTCGAAGTTGCGGTTGGAGGTGGAGGCGCAGCGCTGGCCCGGGGTCAGCTTGTCGGGGTTCATGCCCAGGCACATGGAGCAGCCCGGCTCGCGCCATTCGAAGCCGGCGGCCTTGAACACCTCGTCCAGGCCCTCGTCCTCGGCCTGCGCCCGCACCAGGCCCGAGCCCGGCACGACCATGGCGCGGACGCCCTCGGCGACCCGGTGGCCGCCCTCCAGCGCCTTGGCCGCGATCTGGGCTGCGCTGCGCAGGTCCTCGATGCGGCTGTTGGTGCACGAGCCGATGAACACCACGTCGATCTTCGCGTCCGTGATCGGCTGGCCCGCGCTGAGGCCCATGTAGTCGAGGGCGCGGACCGCCGAGGCGCGCTTGTCGGGCGTCTCGAAGCTCTCGGGCGCCGGCACGAGGCCGGTCACGGCCACCACGTCCTCGGGGCTGGTGCCCCAGGTGACGGTGGGGGCGATCTGTGCGGCGTCCAGCACGATCTCGCGGTCGAAGACGGCGTCCTCGTCGGTGAAGAAGGTCTTCCAGTAGCTGAGCGCCATCTCCCAGGCGCCGCCCTTGGGCGCGGCCGGCCGGCCCATGAGGTAGGCGAAGGTGGTCTCGTCCGGCGCCACGAGGCCGGCGCGGGCGCCCCCCTCGATGGTCAGGTTGCAGAGGGTCATGCGGCCCTCCATCGAGAGCGCCCGCACAGCCGAGCCGGCGAACTCGATTACCGAGCCGGTGCCGCCGGCGGTGCCGATCTCGCCGATCACCGCCAGGGCGAAGTCCTTCGCTCCCACGCCGGGCGCGGGCTCGCCCTCGATGCGGACGCGGAAGTTCTTCGACTTTTTCTGGCGCAGGGTCTGGGTGGCGAGCACGTGCTCGACCTCGGACGTCCCGATCCCCTGGGCCAGGGCCCCGAAGGCGCCGTGGGTGGAGGTGTGGCTGTCGCCGCAGACGATGGTCATGCCCGGCTGGGTGCGGCCCTGCTCGGGCCCCACCACGTGGACGATGCCGTTGCGCACGTCGCCCATGGGGAAGAACTCGATGCCGTAGTCCTTGACGTTGCGCGCCAGGGTCTGGAGCTGCAGCC
Organism: Caulobacterales bacterium; assembly: GCA_019510435.1. Lineage (GTDB taxonomy): Bacteria > Pseudomonadota > Alphaproteobacteria > Caulobacterales > Caulobacteraceae > Phenylobacterium. Next base: position 316,794 of record JAEKKJ010000010.1, read on the forward strand.
GCGCTTCCTCGTCGGCCACGGCGTCGACGCCCAGGGCCTGGCCCTCGGTGGGTACATTGTGGTCGGCGACGGCGAGCGTGCGGTCAGGGCGCCGCACGGGACGGCGATTGGCCCGAAGCCCGGCGAAGGCCTGCGGGGTGGTCACCTCATGGATGAGGTGCAGGTCGATATAGAGGATCGCCTCGCCGTCTTGCGTGTCGACGACGTGCGCGTCCCAGATCTTGTCGTAGAGGGTCTTGCCGGGCATGGAGCGCATGTAGGTTGGCCAGGCCGTGCGCGTCTAGTGCCCCGAAGGGCGCAGGCGGTCTCAGGCGGCGCTTAAGCTACTCCTCCAGCGGAATCCCGTAGAGTTCCAGGCGGTGGTCGACCAGCCGGTAGCCCAGCTTGCGGGCGATGGCTTCCTGCAGGGCCTCGATCTCCGGGTCGACGAACTCGATCACCTGGCCGCTCTTCATGTCGATCAGGTGGTCGTGGTGGGCCTCGGTGTGCTCCTCGTAGCGGGAGCGGCCGTCGCGGAAGTCGTGCCGGTCGATGATGCCGGCCTCTTCGAACAGGCGCACCGTGCGGTAGACCGTAGCGATGGAGATGTGCGGGTCCACGGCGTGGGCGCGGCGGTGCAGCTCCTCCACGTCCGGGTGGTCGCTGGCGGCCGAAAGGACCCGGGCGATGACCCGGCGCTGTTCGGTCATCCGCATGTTCTTCTCGAGGCACAGCTGCTCGATGCGGTCGGGCACCATCACCACTCCCATTCCTCCAGGATAGAGCTAGCCGGTGGGCAGCGTAAGGTCGAGACGCATGACGAGGGCGTCGGCGCGGCCACGCGCGCCCCGGTCATAGTAGGCCTTGCGCAGGCCGGCGTGGGTGAAGCCCAGGCGCTCGTAGAGGCCGATGGCGGCGGCGTTGTCCACGTCCACCTCCAGGAACATCTGGTTGGCGTCGACGGCGCGGGCCCGGTGTATGGCGGCGGTCATCAGGGCCGACGCCACGCCCCGCCGGCGCGCCCAGGGCGGCACCGCCAGGGTCAGCACCTCGGCCTCGCCGCCCAGGGCCCGGCACATGATCATGCCCATGGGGTCCTCGCCGAGCGCCACAAAGGCGTAGCCGCCGGGCCCGCCCAGCAGCTCCTCGATGGTGGCCTCGGTCCAGGGATTGTCGAAGGCCTGGGCGTGGGCCGAGGCCATGGCCGGCGCGTCGACCGCGGTGGCGGGCTGGAGCTTCATGCGGATCGAGGTCATGCCGGCAGCTTGGCGTCCGGCGCGCGCAGGTAGAGGGGCCGGATGGGGGTCGCGGGCCGGCGGCCGGCGAGCCGGGCCACCAGGCGCGCGTCGCAGCCGTCGGGCGTCAGCACCGCCGCGCCCGGGGCGAACTCGGCCAGCAGCGGGGCGCCGGAGCCGATCAGGGTGAGCGCCCGGCCCATGGCCAGCTCCGCCAGCCGCGCCGCGGCCACGCCCACCGCCAGGGCGTCGGGCGCCATCAATGGCGCACCGTCCTCGAACACCTGCAGATAGACCTGCTCGCGGCGCGCATCGATCACCGCCGCCGTCATGCCCCCCGCACTGGCGCCCAGCGCCTCCAGGGCGCCGACGCCCACGGCCGGGATGGCGAGGGCGGAGGCCAGGCCCTTGGCGAAGGCGACGCCGACCCGCAGGCCGGTGAACGAGCCCGGGCCCACCGTGGCGCCGATGCGCTGCAGGTCGGGGAAGCCGAGGCCCGCCTCGGCCATCACCGCCTGGGCCATGGGGGCCAGCCGCTCCTGGTGGCCCCGGGCCATGGTCTCGCTGGCATGCGCCAGCACCCGCTCGCCATCGAGGACGGCGACCGAGCAGGCGGTCAGGCAGGTGTCGAGCCCAAGGACGATCATCGGCGGCGGCGTAGCTGCTTCGCGGCCCGGCTCAAAGAGCCCAGCTCAAAGCCGCGCGCTCAAAGCGCCTGTTCGACCCGGGTCACTTCCGGGACGTAGTGCTTCAGCATGTTCTCCACGCCCGCCTTCAGGGTGGCGCTGGACGAGGGACAGCCGGAGCAGGCGCCGCGCATGTTGAGCCAGACCACGCCGGTGTCGGCGTCGAAGCGGTTGAACAGGATATCGCCGCCGTCCTGGGCCACGGCCGGGCGGATGCGGGTGTCCAGGAGGTCCTTGATCTCGGCCACGATCTGGGCGGTCTCGCCCTCGTAGACGCCTTCGTCGTGGCCCCCGGCCTGGTCCCCGGCCTCGGCGAACAGCGGCCGGCCGGCGGTGAAGTGGTCCATGATGGCGGCCAGGATCGGCGCCTTCAGGTGCGGCCACTCCGTTTCCGGCGTCTTGCCGACGGTGATGAAGTCCGGGCCGTAGAACACCCGCGCCACGCCCTCCAGCTGGAACAGCTCGGCGGCCAGGGACGAGGCCTCGGCCTCCTCGGCGCTGCGGAAGTCGCGCGTGCCCTCGCCCAGCACCGCGCGGCCGGGCAGGAACTTCAGGACTTCGGGGTTCGGGGTGGCTTCGGTCTGGATGAACATGGCGCTGCAGATGTGGCGCTGCGGCGCACCGGGCGCAATCCCTCGCGTCGTCAGGCGGGACAGCCGGCCGCAGGCCGAGGCATCGTATGCGCCGCTATTGGAACCGCGGAAAAACGCGGACAGGCGCAGAAAGCCGCGGGTGTCCCCCTTCCGCGTCTTCCGCGTTTTCCGCGGTTTATTCTTGAAGGCGCTGGCGCGCCGGGCGCTACGCCAGGTCGGCGATCTCGGCGTCGGTGAGGTCGCCCGGGACGATGGTGATGGGCACCTTGCGCTCGCCCCAGCGCACGCCCTCCTTGGCGATGGAGGTGACGAGGGGGCCGGGGCCGCGCCCGCCCACCGCCGCGGCGACGACCAGGATCTTGATGTCGGGATCCTCGGTCAGGGCCTGGCGCAGGGCGGCGCGGACGCTGTCGGCCTCCTTGATCAGGAACTCCGGCGGATAGCCGGTCTCGGCCTGCACGAACTCGGCGCTCTGCTGCAGCACCGCCTCGGCCTCCTGGCGCTGCTGGCGGGCGATCTCATCGCGCACGCCGGACCAGTGCTCGAACACCGCCGGCTCGATCACCCGCAGCAGGGCCACATAGCCGCTGGTGGATCGGGCCCGGCGGCAGGCGAAGCGCAGCGCCGCCGGAAACTCGGCGCTGTCGTCGGCCACCACGAGGAACTTGCGCCGCGTGCTCATGGGCCGAGCGTGGGGCGCCGCCGGGCGGGGCGCAAGTCAGCCCGCCCAGAAGCCCACGATCGACTTGACCTCCCGCATGGTCGGCTGGGCCAGGGCCCGGGCACGCTCGGCGCCGGCGGTGAGGATCCGGTCGATCTCGGCCGGGTCGGCCAGCAGCCGGCGCATCTCGGCCCCGATCGGGCCCATCACCGAGACCGCCAGGTCCGCCAGCTTCGGCTTGAAGGCCCCGAAGCCGTGGCCGGCGAACTCGGCCAGCACCTGCGCCTCGGTCTGGCCGGCGAGGGCCGCGTAGATGGTGACAAGGTTCTTGGCCTCGGCGCGGCCCTCCAGCCCTTCCATCGTCTCCGGCAGCGGCTCGGCGTCGGTGCGGGCCTTGCGCACCTTCTGGGCGATGGCGTCCGGGTCGTCGGTCAGGTTGATGCGGGCATAGTCCGAAGGGTCGGACTTGCTCATCTTCGCGGTCCCGTCGCGCAGGCTCATGATCCGCGCGCCCGGTCCCTGGGTCAGGGCCTCGGGCAGGGGGAAGAAGCCCGGCCGGTCGAAGTCGTGATTGAACTTCTGGGCGATGTCGCGGGTCAGCTCCAGGTGCTGGCGCTGGTCCTCGCCCACTGGCACGTGGGTGGCCTTGTAGACCAGGATGTCGGCCGCCTGCAGCACCGGGTAGGTGTAGAGCCCCACCGAGGCCCGCTCCTTGTGCTTGCCGGCCTTGTCCTTGAACTGGGTCATGCGGTCCAGCCAGCCGAGGCGGGCGACGCAGTTCAGCACCCAGGCCAGCTCGGCATGCTCCGGCACGGCCGACTGGGCGAAGATGGTGGCGACCTTGGGGTCCAGGCCGGTGGCCAGGTAGGCGGCGGCGATCTCGCGGACCTGGGCCTTCAGCTTCGCCGGGTCCTGCCACTCGGTGATGGCGTGGTAGTCGGCCACGAAGATGAAGGTGGGGATCTCGTGCTGCAGGCGCTGGAACTTCACCAGGGCGCCCAGGTAGTTGCCCAGGTGCAGGTCGCCGGTCGGCTGAACGCCGGAGAGCACGCGTTTTTCGCCCGTGAAGGGCGCGGGAGCTTGTTCGGTCATGATGTGAGGCTTCTGGAGCGAGTGGACGTGCGGGCGCAAGCCCGGATGCGGGTCAGCGGCTTGAGGGCCGCCATCGCCAGGCCAGGATCGTCGCCAAAACCATGGGCCGGCTCTACGGCCTCAGGCCGGCGGAGGCAAGTCCGTCTCCGGCGCCGGGGTCTCGCCCTTGCGCCGCCGCAGCGCCGCCCGGGCCTCGCGCAGGGTCAGGCCGCCGAAGGCGAACAGCAGCACCGGATAGAGCGCCGCGCCGACCACGACCACCAGGGTGATGGCGAACTCCTTGGGCCCCAGCGGCCCCAGATGATGGCCGCCGAACAGGCCCTCGATCAGGCCGCGGAAGTGGGAGGCCAGGGCCAGGACGGCGCCCAGTCCCAGGCTCGCCGCGCCGATGCGGACCAGCCGCGAAGCCGCCCGCGGGCTGGGCCGGTACTCGCCCCGCTTGCCCAGGGTCGCGGCCATCATCACCACGTTCAGCCACCAGGAGGCGCCGGTGGCCGCCGCGATCCCCGGCACGCCGACCAGGTGGAAGAGGCCGATCGCCAGCGGCACGTTCACGGCCACCGCGATCAGGCCGTAGCGCATGGGCGTCTTGGTGTCCTGACGGGCGAAGAACGCGCGGCTGTAGAGCTGGGCCAGGACGAAGGCCGGCACGCCCCAGCCGTAGTTCAGCAGGGCCGCGGAGGTCATCTGGGCGTCGGCGGCGGTGAAGGCGCCGCGGGTGTAGAGCGCGTCGATCAGGAAGAACGGGATCGCCACCAGGGCCGCCGCCGCCGGCAGGGTCAGGGCCATGGAGAAGACGATCGCCTCGTCCATCGCCCCCTGGGCGCCGGCCTTGTCCCCGCCGTGGATCGCCCGCGACAGGCGCGGCAGCAGGGCCACGCCGATGGCCACGCCCACCAGGCCCTGGGGCAGCTGGTACAGGCGGTCGCAATAGGCCAGCCACGAGCGGGCGCCGTTCACCTGGCTCACCAGGATGCCGGAGACGAAGATGGTGATCTGGGTGGCGCTGGCGGCGATGGCGCCGGGGATGGCCAGGGCGATCAGCTTGCGGATCTCGGGCGTCAGCCGCGGCCAGCGCACGTCGACACGGGCCCCCGACTTGTTGACGCCCCACCACAGCAGGGCCGCCTGGGAGATCCCGGCGACGATGATCCCCGCCGAGCCCCAGACCGCCGCCTCGTGCGGCGTGCGGGCCGGCAGCACGGTGATCAGCGTCCAGATGTTGAGCAGGATCGGCGCGGCCGCCGACAGCACGAAGCGGTTGCGCGCCTGCAGCACGCCGGAGAGGTGGGCGTAGATCGCCATGCAGGGCAGGTACGGCATGGTGATCTGGGTCAGCAGGATCGCCAGCTTCCACTTCTCGGGCTCAGCGTGGAAGCCGGGCGCGATCAGGTACATCAGCCACGGCATGGTCAGCTCGGCGACCACCGTCAGGGCCAGGGTGGCGGCGGCCAGGGTGGCCATGGCGTCGGCGGCCAGGACGTCGGCCACCTCCTCGCCGTCGCGCTCCAGGCTGCGCGAATAGGCCGGCACGAAGGCGGCGGCGAAGGCGCCCTCGGCGAAGATGCGGCGGAACAGGTTGGGGAAGGCCCAGGCGGTGTTGAAGGCGTCGGCGGCGAAGGTGGCGCTGGCCCCCATGGTGTAGCTGACCGCCAGGTCCCGCGCGAAGCCGGCCACCCGGCTCACCAGGGTGAAGGCGGAGAACACCAGGGACGAGCGGATCAGCCCGCTCGATCGGGCGCGCGGCGCGGCGGTTTCGGTCACGGAGGCCTAGGTCAGCTGTGTCGGGAAGCCCGTCAACCTACCCGCTCGGCGGGGCGGGCGGGTGTGGAATTTTGATGCAGCGGCCAAGCGCCCTACACTGGCGTTCGACGAACAGCGATGACGCAACGCGGGGGCGCGCAACATGGCCTTGAAGGTGATCGGCTCGGGGCTGGGCCGCACGGGCACGATGTCGTTGAAGCTGGCGCTGGAGCAGCTGGGCCTCGGGCCCTGCCACCACATGGTCGAGGTGTTCATGCACCCTGAGACCGTGCCGCTCTGGGTCGCCGCGGGCCAGGGCCAGGGCGACTGGGACGCGATCTTCGCCGGTTACCCGTCGATGGTGGACCATCCGGGCTGCATCTATTGGCGCGAGCTCATGGACCTCTATCCCGACGCCAAGGTGCTGCACACCGTGCGCGATCCCGATCAGTGGTTCGACTCCACCCAGGCCACGATCTTCGCGCCATACTCTCCGGCCACCGCCCCGCCACCGCCGATGAAGGCCTTCTTCGACACCGTCCACGGCTGGTACCGCGGCGACATCCACGATCGCGACTTCATGGTGAAGGTGTTCCAGCGCCACACCGAGGAGGTGATCGCCACCGTCCCCAAGGACCGGTTGCTGGTCTACGAGGCCGGCCAGGGCTGGGAGCCGCTGTGCGAATTCCTGGGCGTCCCGGTCCCGGCAAGCCCCTATCCCCGCGAGAACTCCCGCCAGCAATTCCAGGATCGGATGGCCCAGGGCCTGACGCCCATCGAGATCGGCAAGCTGGCCAAGGCGTCGATGCACCAGGCCTAGAAATCCGTCGGCCAAATGTCGGCGGGCCGTGAGCGGCTGCGTCCTTGAAGCGGCGGACGGCGATTGGGCCGTCGCGAAGACGGAGCCATGCATGCGTTTCCTGGCCATCTACCATCCCGAATCCGGCGTCGAGGGCGGCGCGCCCGACCCCGAGCACATGGCCGCCATGGGCCAGCTGATCGAAGAGCAGATGAAGTCGGGCATGCTGCTCGACACCCAGCCGCTGGCCCCGCGCGCCCAATGCGCGCGCGTTCGCCTGGCGGATGACGCCTTCACCGTGTCTGAAGAACCCCTTCGCGCCGGCGGCTTCGCCATCCTCAACGCCGACTCGCTGGAGGCGGCCATCGAGGGCTGCAAGACCTTCCTCAAGGCGGCGGGGCCCGGCGTCTCCGAGATCCGCCAGATCGTCGACTTCGCCCTGCCGAAGTAGCCGCCTATCGCGCGACGCTGGCGCGGGCCCGCTGCAGGTTGGCGCGGCGGGCCGAGGCGCCGTCGGGCTCGTCGTTGAGCGCCGCCAGCAGGGCGGCCTTCAGGGCGTTGCCCTTTCGCGCGTCGGTCAGCTTCGTCCCGTCCGCCGTCACCACATAGAAGGCGTCCACCGCCCGCTCGCCATAGCCGTCGATGTGGGCCGAGGTGATCAAGAGGCCCGCGTCGGCCAGGGTGCGCGCCAAGGCGGCCAGCAGGCCGGGCCGGTCGCGGGCGGAGGCCTCGACCACGGTGGCGGTCTCCGAGGCGTCGTTGTCCAGCATCACCGCCGGGGTGATGGAGAAGGCCGCGGCGCGACCGAGGTCGGGCTTGCGCACCTCGCGCCCGTGCGGCTCGCCCCGCGCCGCCCCGGCCACAGTGTCGGCCAGCCGGGCGAGGGCGCCGGCGTCCATGCCGCCGAACGGCTCGCCGGTGATGTCCTGGACATAGAAGACGTCCAGCGCCTGGCCGGCGCGGGAGGTGAAGACCCGCGCCCCCACCACATTGGCGCCGGCCGCGGCGATGGCCTCGGTCAGGTCGACGAACAGGCGCGGGCGGTCGGCGGCGGCCACCACCAGTTCCGAGGCGTTGAGGTCGCGGCGCACCCGCCCCTCCGCCGCGCTGCCCGCCTCGGCCGTCAGGCGGGCCAGCCGGGCGTGGGCCAGCACCTCGCCCTCGTCGAAGGCGGTGAAATAGGCGTCCTCCATGGCGTCGCCCCAGGCTTCGGCGCCGGCGTCGGCCTTGGCCAGGCGCACGCGCGCGTCATAGGCGGCGTTCTCCTGGTAGCGGCGCATGGCGGCGGCGGCGTCCGAGCCGCGCCCGCCGCGGAACACCGCTTCGGTGGCGGAATAGAGCTCGCGCATCAGCTGGCCCTTCCAGCCGTTCCAGACGCCGGGGCCCACGGCGCGGATGTCCGCCACGGTCAGCACCAGCAGCAGGCGCAGGCGCTCCGGCGTCTGCACGATGCGGGCGAAGTCGGCGACGGTGCGCGGGTCGGAGACGTCGCGCTTCTGGGCGTAGTCGCTCATCACCAGGTGGTGCTCCACCAGCCAGGCCACCAGCTCGATCTTGGAGCGCTCCAGACCCAGCCGCTCGCAGGCCTGGCGTGCGGCCCGGGCGCCCGCCACCTCCTGGCCGCCGGCGCCCCCCTTGCCGGTGTCGTGCAGCAACATGGCCAGGAACAGGGCTTCGCGGTCGGCGATCAGCGGCATGACCTGCACCGCCAGCGGGTGGTCGTCCGCCAGCCGCCCGGCGGCGATGTCGGCGATCACGCCCACGGCCCGCAGGGTGTGCTCGTCCACCGTGTAGGAGTGGTACATGTTGAACTGCATCTGGGCGACGATGCGCCCGAACTCGGGCAGGTAGCGGCCCAGCACCCCCGCCTCGTTCATCAGCGCCAGGGTCCGCTGCGGGTCGCGGCCGTGGGCCAGGATGTCCAGGAACACCCGCGCCGCGTGGCGGTCGCGCCGCACGGCCGAGGTGATCCGCCCGATGGCCCGCGAGGCGGCGGTGAAGGCGTCCGGATGCAGGTCCAGGTTCCGCCGGTCCGCCACCTGGAAGATGCGCAGCAGGTTGACCGGATCCTGCTCGAAGATGTCGGGGTCCACGTCCAGGCGCCCGCCCACCTCATGGAAGCCGGGCTCGTCCAGCGGCTTGCGCTTCACCCGCCGGCCGGGGAGGAAGCGGGAGATGCCGCGCGGGGCGGTCTTGACCTGCTCGGCCTCCAGCTTGGCGGCGAACACCCGGGTCAGGGCGCCCACGTCCTTGGCGATCAGGAAGTAGCGCCGCATGAACCGCTCAACCGCGGGCGCATCGCCGCGGTCGCCATAGCCCATGCGCCGGGCGATCTCCGGCTGCAGGTCGAAGGTCAGCCGCTCCTCGGGCCGGCCGGTGGCGAAGTGCAGGTGGCAGCGCACCGCCCACAGGAAGTCGAAGGCCAGGATGAAGGCGCGCACCTCGCGCCCGTCGAACATCTCCAGCTGCAGGATCCGCTCCAGGGTCTCGCCCGGATGCAGGTACTGGGCGATCCAGAACAGGGTGTTGAGGTCGCGCAGGCCGCCCTTGCCCTCCTTGACGTTGGGCTCGACCATGTAGCGGCTGGCGCCGGCCCGGGCGTGGCGGTCGTCGCGCTCCTTCAGCTTGGCGGCCACGAACTCGGCGCCCGTGCCCTTCATCACCTCGCCGCGGAACCGGCGGATCAGGTCGTCGGCCAGCTGCTCGTCGCCGGTCAGGCGCCGCGCCTCCAGGATCGAGGTGCGGATGGTGAAGTCCTCGCGGGAGAGCTTGACGCACTCCTCCACGGTCCGCGAGGCGTGGCCCACTTTGAAGCCCAGGTCCCAGAGGGCGTAGAGCATGTACTCGATGACGCTCTCGGCGTGGGCGGTCTGCTTGTAGGGCCGCACGAACAGCAGATCGATGTCGGAATAGGGCGCCAGCGTGCCGCGGCCGTAGCCGCCGACCGCCATCAGCGCCAGGCGCTCGCCCTCGGTGGGATTGCGGGCGCGGAACACGTGGACGGTGGTGAAGTCGTAGAGGGCGGTGATCACCTCGTCGGTGACGCCGGAGATCAGGCGGGTGGTCTCGATGCCGCCGGCGCCGTTCTCCAGGCGCTCCTTGGCGATCATCCGGCCGCGGAACAGGGCCGCCTTCAGCACGTCCAGCGCCGCCTTGCGCTGGGCGGTCTCGTTGCCGGCGTTGTCGAGGGCCGCGGCCGAGAGCTGGGCGCGCAGGCGCACGCCGTCGACGACATATTCCAGGCGGGTGGGCTTCAGGCGCGGCGGCATGCCCACGCATATAGGCCGGTTCGACCGCCAGCGCAGTCGGTTCCCGCTTGGCGTCGGCGGGCGCGCCCGTCTATGACCGCCGGCCTCGATAGTGGCGTTGAAGGCGGATGGGCAAGGGATCGTACCGGGGCGGGTCCACGCCGGTGGGCTGGAACGCCAACCGCTACGTGGCGCCGTCCCTGACCGGCCGAACCCGCAAGGGCAAGGCGCTGATCAAGGACCTGACCGCGCGGACGGCCGAGAGCGCGGCGGAGCTGGCCGAGCAGGACGAGCGGGCCCGCAAGCGCCATGGTCTCGCGCCCGGCAAGAAGCCGCCGATGACCACCGCCACCGCCGCCAGCGTGGGCAAGTCCGGCGTGGGCGACGCCGCGCGCAAGCGGCTCAAGGCGGGCGCGCGCCAGGCGTTCAGCGTCACGGTGGTCCGGCGCAAGCGTTGGAAGCTGTAGATCCCGAAGGCCCGGCCTTAGCCGGCCGGGGCGGCGTCCTCGTCGTCGGTGAAGCCCATGATGTGGAAGCCGGCGTCCACGTGGACGACCTCGCCGGTGGTGGACTTGCCCAGGTCCGACAGCAGCCACAGCGCCGCGCCGGCCACGCCCTCCATGGAGGTGTCCTCCTTCATGGCCGAGAGCGAGCGGCCCTTGGCCAGCATGCCGCGCCCGCCGGAGATGCCGGCCAGCGACAGGGTCTTCATCGCGCCCGGCGAGAGCGCGTTCACCCGGATGCCCTTGGGGCCGAGGTCGCGGGCCGCATAGCGCACCGAGGCCTCCAGCGCCGCCTTGGCCACGCCCATGGTGTTGTAGTTCGGGATCGCCCGCTCCGAGCCCATGTAGGTCAGGGTCAGGATCGAGCCGCCGGCCTCCGGCATCATCGCCGCCGCGCGCCGCGCACAGTCCACGAAGCTGAAGGCGGAGATGTTCATCGCCCGCAGGAAGCCCTCGCGGCTGGTGTTGTCGACGAAGCTGCCCTTCAGCTCGTCCTTGTTGGCGAAGGCGATGGCGTGGACGAAGAAGTCGATCTCGCCGAACGCGCCCTTCACCACCTCGAACGCGGCGTCCATGGCCGCATCGTCGGTGACGTCGACCGGCGTCAGCACCTTGACCCCGATGCTGTCGGCCAGCGGCTGCACCCGCCGCTCCATGCCCGGCAGGTGGAGGAAGGCCATCTCGGCCCCCTGGGCGGCCAGCTGGCTGGCGATCCCCCAGGCGATGGACTGGTGGTTGGCCACCCCGGTGACCACGCCGCGCTTGCCCTTCATCAGCCCGCCTGCAGGCATCTGGTAGTCTTCGGCCACGCGCGTTCTCCCATCCGTCGTTGCGCGGTTTGTGGCCGATCAGGCCTGCCCTGTCATCCCCCGGCAGGCGGCCAGCACCTCCGCGGGATCGCCCCCGAGCGCGCGCACCCGCGCCTCCCAGCGCTCCAGGGCGTCATAGTAGTAGTCGAAGATGCAGGGGCAGCAGCCGCGCTTGCAGCACTCATAGTCCTGCGGCTTGTCGGGCGGCCGCGGGAATTGCGCCGTCAGGCCGCCGAAAGGCTAGGCGCGGGCCATGACGAGACACCCATTGGTCCCGCCGAAGCCGAACGAGTTGCTCATCACCGTCTCCAGCGGCCGGTCCTGCCGCTCGCGCACGATGGGCAGGTCGGCGAAGGCCGGGTCCAGGTTGTCGATGTGGGCGCTCTCGGCGACGAAGCCGTTGTTGAGCATCAAGAGGCAGTAGATCGCCTCCTGCGCCCCCGCCGCGCCCAGGCTGTGGCCGGTCAGCGACTTGGTGGAGGAGATCAACGGCGGCTTGTCGCCAAACACGGCGCGCACGGCCTCCATCTCCTTCAGGTCGCCCACCGGCGTGCCGGTGCCGTGCGGATTGAGGTAGTCGATGCTGCGGCCGTCGGGATTGGCCAGGCGCATGCAGCGCGCGGCGCCCTCGCCGGACGGCGCCACCATGTCGAAGCCGTCGGAATTGGCCGCATAGCCGACGATCTCGCCGTAGATCTTGGCCCCGCGCGCCTTGGCCCGCTCCAGCTCCTCCAGCACCACGATCCCGGCCCCGCCGGCGATCACGAAGCCGTCGCGGTCGGCGTCATAGGCGCGGCTGGCGACTTCCGGGCGGTCGTTGTAGCCCGAGCTCATGGCGCCCATGGCGTCGAACATGACACTGAGGGTCCAGTCCAGCTCCTCGCAGCCGCCGGCGAAGACCACGTCCTGCTTGCCCATCAGGATCTGCTCGTAGCCGACGCCGATGCAGTGGGCGGAGGTGGCGCAGGCCGAGCTGATGGAGAAGTTGAGGCCGCGAATCTTGAACCAGGTGGAGAGCGTGGCCGAGGGGCCCGAGCTCATGGCCTTGGGGACGGCGAAGGGGCCGACGCGCTTGGGTCCGCGTTCGCGGGTCGTCTGGGCCGCCTCGACGATGGCCCGGGTGGAGGGTCCGCCCGAGCCGACGATCAGACCGGTCTTTTCGTGGCTGACCTCTTCCGGCGCCAGGCCGCAGTCGGCGATCGCCTGCTCCATGGCCAGGTGCGCATAGCCGGTGCCCTGGGCGAGGAACCGCGCGGCGCGGCGGTCGACCATCGACTCCCAGTCGATCTGCGGCGGGGCGTGCACCTGGCAGCGGAAGCCCAGCTCCGCATACTCCGGCGCGGCGCGAACGCCGGATTTCGCCTCGCGCAACGAGGCCAGCACCTCGTTCGTGTTGTTGCCGATGGATGAGACGATGCCCATCCCGGTGACGACGACCCTGCGCATGGTTCCTTCCCGGACTGCGACTAGGCGCGCTGATAGAGGCCGACCCGAAGGTCCAGAGCCGTATAGATGGGCTTTCCGTCGGCCTCCAACACCCCGTCGCCGATCCCCATGACCAGGCGGCGGTTGATCACGCGCTTCATCTCGATCTTGTAGGTCACCTTCTTGATGTCCGGCGTCACTTCGCCGGCGAACTTCACCTCGCCGCAGCCGAGCGCGCGGCCACGACCCTTGCCGCCGATCCAGCCCAGGTAGAAGCCGACCAGTTGCCACAGGGCGTCCAGGCCCAGGCTGCCGGGCATGACGGGGTCGCCGATGAAGTGGCAGGCGAAGAACCAGAGGTCCGGGTTGATGTCGAACTCGGCCTCGATGTAGCCCTTGCCGTGGGCGCCGCCCTCGTCGGTGATCTTGATGATGCGATCGAACAGCAGCATCGGCGGCGAGGGCAGCTGGGCGTTGCCCGGCCCGAACATCTCGCCGCGCGCGCAGGCCATGAGCTCTTCGAAGCTGTAGTGATCCTTGGCCTTGACGGCGGTCATTGAAATTTCCGATCCGATGCGGCGCTCGGCCTAGCACAGCCCGTCATTGGCCCTCAACGACATTGCGGCGCGTCCGCCGTGCCCCAGAGAGCGCCTTCGCGCACCCAGCCGTCCGCGCCGTCGGCGCTGACCTTGCACCATCCCTTCTGACAGCGGACCAGCGAGGCCATGGCGCGAACGTTCAGGAAGGCGGCCGGTTGCGCCCCGGCCTTGGGCTTGCGGTAGAGCGGCGCGGGGCCCCGTCCCATGTTGATCACCGCCCGGCGGCCGTCGGTGACCCGCTTGTGCACCCACGCCACCTGGCCCTCCGGGTCGCAGACCCGCCGCCACTCGCTGGTCTCGGCGACCACCTGCAGCGGCAGGCCCTTGGCGCGGTAGACGAACAGCAGCCTGTGGTCGTCGCCCGGGCCGGCGCGGGCGTTCACGGTGGCGAACTTCAGGGTCACATAGCGCGGCACCGGATAGCCGGAGGGCGTCTGGCGCTCGGCCGCCCCGGCCGCAGGAAGGCAGACCGACGCCGTCGCCAGAGCCATAACCGCAACCTGGCCTACGCGCCTCGCCTTCAAGCCGTTCGCCTCGCCTTGGCCGTGACTGGCCCCCCTGCTAAGGGTTCCGTGAAATCGACGCGCCCGCAGTGGCGCAGGAAACGTCCCCTAGGCCCCTTTTCCCGTAAGCGAATGGCGACCCGCAAGCCGAAAGTCATCGTGACGCGCAAACTCCCCGATGCGGTGGAGACGCGCATGCGCGAATTGTTCGACACCGAGCTCAACGTCACCGACGAGCCGATGACCCGCAAACAGCTGCTGGAAGCCGCTGGCCGCTGCGACGTGCTCTCGCCGACGATCACCGACAAGATCGACGCGGCCTTCCTCGAGAAGGTGGGCGAGCGGCTGAAGCTGATCGCCAACTTCGGCGCCGGTGTCGACCACATCGACGTGGCCGCGGCCAACGCCAAGGGCATCATCGTCACCAACACCCCCGGCGTGCTGACCGACGACACCGCGGACCTGACCCTGACCCTGCTGATGGCCACCCTGCGCCGGGTGATCGAGGGGGCCAATGCGGTGCAGTCGGGCGAGTTCACGGGCTGGGCGCCCACCTGGATGCTGGGCCGGCGCGTCACCGGCAAGCGGATCGGGATCATCGGCATGGGCCGCATCGGCGCCGCCGTCGCCCGGCGCGCCAAGGCGTTCGGCATGCAGATCCACTACCACAACCGCAAGCCGGCCAGCTCGCGGGTGGCCGAGGAGCTGGAGGCCACCTACTGGGACAGCCTGGACCAGATGCTGGCCCGGGTGGACATCGTCACCGTCCACGCCCCCGCAACGCCCGCCACCTTCCACCTGCTGTCGGCCCGCCGGCTGAAGCTGCTGCAGCCCCACGCCATCGTCATCAACACCGCGCGCGGCAGCATCATCGACGAGGCGGCGCTCACCGAGCTCCTGGCGACCAAGGCGATCGCCGGCGCCGGCCTGGACGTGTTCGAGGAGGAGCCGCGGATCAATCCGAAGCTCCTGCGGCTCTCCAACGCCGTCCTCCTGCCCCACATGGGCTCGGCCACGGTCGAGGCCCGCGTCGACATGGGCGAGAAGGTGATCATCAACATCAAGACCTGGATGGACGGCCACCGCCCGCCGGACCGCGTCCTGCCGCAGATGCTGTAGGGTTCGCAGGCGGCCTGAGCCCGAGCGGCACGGCCGCCCCGCCGGGGTCTGGCGGAGCGGCCCCAGGGCGGAGCCTTCGGGGGAGGCCTGGGCTCACCCGCCCTGTTTTCGCGCCGCCAGCCGCTCGCGCAGGCGCTGCAGCTCGTCGGCGCCCACGACGCCGTCGTGGTTCGCATCGGCCAGGTCGAACAGCCGCGCCGGGCCGTCCACGAACTCCGCGCGGCTGACGCGCCCGTCGCCGTCGGCGTCCAGCGCCCGCTCCAGCTGGGCCAGCTTGCCGCCCGCCCGCCGGCGCGCCATCCGCGGCGCGTCGTCCGGGCCGACGTAGCCGTCGCGGTTGCGGTCGAGCCGGGCGAAGCGCGCGGCGCGGGCGGCCTGGTATTCGGCGCGGCTGATGCGCCCGTCGTGGTCGGCGTCGGCCTCGGCCAGCATCTGCACCGGGTCGGCCCGCGCCCCGCCGCCGCCCACAGCGGCGGTCGCGAGGCGGGCCGCGCACCCGCAGCAGCCGAGCGCGATGAGGCTCGCGGCCAGGATCGGCAGGGTCCGCATCTCAGTCGTTCCGCTCATAGGTGCGCGAGCTCGAATAGGTCCGGCCCGAGCCCGTGGTCAGGCTGCGGTCCACCGTGACGCCGTCGTCCCCGACCGCCACCGACTTGCTGCCGGTGGCCGAGCGGCCGGAGGAGGTGGAGACCCCGCCGGTGCGCGTGTAGCCGCCGTCGGTGCGGTAGATGGTGCTCCAGCCCGACTGGGTGGCGCCGCCCACGCCAGTGTGGCTGCGCGCGGTGCTGACCGAGCCGTCGGGGTTGCGGGTCACCGACCGGGCCCGCGAGGCCGTGAGGCCGTCGTCATAGGTGCGCCGGCCGCTCACCGAGAGCGCCCCCGGCTCGCGGTCGACCGTGCGGATGTTGGTGAAGCCGTGGCCGAACCGGCCCTGGACATGACGGGCGATGCTGAGCCCGGCCGCATCGGCGGGCGGCGGCGCGGCGAGGGTGAGGGTCGTGGCCAGCAGGCCGCCGCAGATCTTGAGAAGGTGGGACATGGGTTGCTCCGGGTCTGGAGCCCCCGTTCTCGCGCCGGACCGTGGGCGGCGCGTGAGCGCCCGGCGTCGAATTGTGACGAAGTGTATCCCGGCTGGTTTGGCCGTTCCCCTCGGCGGCGCCGTCTGCGATGTCTGGCGGCGCGTTCGCGAGCGTACCCCATGTCCGAATCCACCGTCATCGCCGTCGTCGAGGACGATCCCGAGATCCGCACCCTGGTGAGCGGGTTGCTGGGGCGCGAAGGCTTCGAGGTCCTCAGCTGCGCGGCAGGCGCCGACCTGGACCGCGCCCTCGGCCGGCGTCGGATCGACCTGGTGCTGCTGGACCTGATGCTGCCGGGCGAGGACGGCCTGTCGATCTGCCGGCGCCTGCGCAACGCCCCCGTGGACGTGCCGGTGTTGATGGTCACCGCCAAGGGCGAGGACATCGACCGCATCCTGGGGCTGGAGCTCGGGGCCGACGACTATGTGACCAAGCCGTTCAATCCGCGGGAGCTGGTGGCGCGGGTGCGCGCGGTGCTGCGACGGACCCGCGAGGCCCATAGCGCCGCCCGCGACCGCCCGCGGGAGATCTACCGCTTCGGCGGCTGGACCCTGGACGCCTCGGCCCGGCGCCTGACCGATGCGGAGGCGCGGGAGGTCGAGCTGACCGGCGGCGAGTACGACCTGCTGATGGCCTTCCTCACCCACCCGCAGCGGGTGCTGAACCGCGAGCAGCTGCTGGACTGGACACGCGGGCGCGATGCGGCGCCCTACGACCGCACCATCGACGTGCAGCTGAGCCGGCTGCGCCGCAAGCTGGGCGACAGCGGCCGCAGCCCGACCCTGGTGCGCACGGTACGCGGCGGCGGCTACCTGTTCAGCCTCGCGGTCAAGCGCAACTGATGGCCCCGCGCATCGACAGCCTGGCGCTGCGGCTGGCGGCGGTGATGCTCGCCGGAGTGGTCGTGCTGCAGCTGGGCATCGTGGTGCTGGCGATCTGGCCCGACGGGCGGCGGCTAGACCTGCGCCTGCCGGCGCCGCAGGACGCCGCCGCCATGGCCCGCGCCGTGGAAGCGGCCCCCAAAGACGTGCAACCGCTTGTGGTGGCGGCGCTGAACCGCGGCGCGATGCGCGTGGAGCTGGCCGATCCGGCGGCGCTCGAGACGGGCCACGACGCGCCCGCGACGGCGGCGCGGATCACCCAACTGCTCGGCGGCTACGCCGGGGCGTTGGAGGGCCGTCCGTTCGAGGTGCAGGCGCGGCAGGGCCAGGGGCCCCTCCGCGACCGGCTGGCCCCCGGGACCCTGGGGCCGGTCCGCCTGGTCGTTCGCCTGCGCACCGGCCAGGTGCTGCTCGTCGAGCGGACCACCGCGCCGCTGTTGCGCCGCCTCGGCGACCGCTCGCTGCCGATCGCCCTCCTGGCGGCGAGCGTGATGCTGGCGGTGCTGGCCGTCAGCCTGTGGACCATCCGCCCCATCGACGCCCTGGCCCGCGCCGCGCCCGGCATCGCCGACGACGTCGCCGCCGCCGACCTGCCGGTGCGCGGGGCGCGCGAGGTGCGGGCGCTCTCGACCGCCCTGAACGCCCTGCGCCGGCGGATCCGCGCCCTGCTGGACGAGCGCACGCGCGTGCTGGCCGCCATCGCCCACGACCTGCGCACCTACCTGACGCGCCTGCGCCTGCGCGCCGAGTTCATCGCCGATCCCGAGCAGCGCGAGCGCGCGGCCGCCGACCTGGAGGAGATGGGCCAGCTGCTCGACGACACCCTGCTGTTCGCCCGCGACGCGGCCCGCGCCGAGGCCGCCGGCGAGGTCGATGTGCGCGCCGAGGTCGCGGCCCTGGCCGCCCGGCGGCGGGAACTGGGCCAGCCGGTGGAGGACGCCACCGCGGACGATGACGCCGTCGCCGCCCGCGGCTCGCCCCTGGCGGTGCGGCGCATGCTCGACAATCTGGTCGACAACGCCGTGCGCTATGGCGGCGGCGCCCGCCTCTGCGTGCGGCGCGACGGCGCGGCCGTGGTGATCGCCGTCGACGACGACGGTCCTGGCGCGCCGCCCGAGGCGCTGGGACGACTGGTGCGGCCGTTCGAGCGGCTTGAGCCCTCCCGCGGCCGCGACACCGGCGGCTCCGGCCTCGGCCTGGCGATCGTCAAGGCCCTCGCCGAGAGCCAGGGCGGCGCCCTGACCCTGGAGAACCGCCCCGAGGGCGGCCTCCGCGCCACGGTGCGGCTGGTCAGCCGGTAGTCACCCCCCGCACACCGGGCATTCCGGGTCGCCGGCCACGCGTACGGTCCGGGTTTCGGCGGCCAGGGCGTCGTAGATCAGGAGGCGGCCGCCGAGCGACTCGCCCGCGCCGGTGAGCAGCTTGACCGCCTCCAGGGCCATCATCGAGCCGATCACGCCGGCCAGGGCGCCCACCACGCCGACGGCGACGCAGGTCTCGGCCTCGGGCGGGACCTCGGGCACCAGGCAGCGGTAGCAGGGCTGGCGGCCGAACACGCCCACTTGGCCGGTCCAGCGGCCGATGGCGCCGGAGACGAGGGGCTTGTCGTGGCGCACGCAGGCCTCGTTGACGCAGAACCGCACGGCGAAGTCGTCGGTGCCGTCGAGCACCAGGTCGACGCCCTCCACCAGCTGGTCGGCGCTGACCGGGTCGAAGGCGCCGTTGAAGCCGGCCACGAAGACGTGCGGGTTGAGGGCATGCAGCCGGTCGGCGGCGGCCTCCACCTTGGGCCGGCCCACATCCTCCTCGGTGTAGATCACCTGCCGCTGCAGGTTCGAGCGGTCCACCACGTCGGGATCGGCCAGCAGGATGGTCCCGATGCCCGCGGCCGCGAGGTAGAGCGCGGCCGGCGCGCCGAGGCCGCCGGCGCCGACGATCAGCACGCTGGAGGCCTTCAGCTTCTGCTGGCCGGGCCCACCCACTTCGCGCAGCACCAGGTGGCGGGCGTACCGCTCGATCTCCTCATCCGTGAAAGTCATTCACTTGACCTGGGAAACCCCGCTGCTCACATCGCGCCGATGTCGAATAGCTCAACCTTTCCCGATTGGCACGGCACCACCATCCTGGCGGTGCGCAAGGGCGGCAAGACCGTGGTGGCCGGCGATGGCCAGGTCAGCATGGGCCAGACCATCGTCAAGGGCACGGCCAGGAAGGTGCGCAAGCTGGCCGGTGGGCGGGTGATCGCCGGCTTCGCCGGGTCCACGGCCGACGCCTTCACCCTTATCGAGCGGCTGGAGGCCAAGCTGGAGCAGTATCCGGAGCAGCTGGCCCGCGCCTGTGTCGACCTCGCCAAGGACTGGCGCACCGACCGCTACCTGCGCCGGCTGGAGGCGATGCTGATCGTCGCCGACCAGGACCAGATCTTCACCGTCACCGGCGTGGGCGACGTGCTGGAGCCCGAGCATGGCGTCGCCGCCATCGGCTCGGGCGGCAACTATGCGCTCGCCGCGGCGCGGGCCCTGATCGACACCGACCTGGACGCCGAGACCGTGGCCCGCCGCGCCATGGCCATCGCCGCGGAGATCTGCGTCTACACCAATGGGGAGCTGACGGTTGAGGTGGTTTAGGCGTTTGCGCGAGGCCAGCGCCCCCTCCACCACTTCGTGGTCCCCCTCCCCCGCGAGCGGGGGAGGAACTGGGATCTTGTTCCTCCCCCGTGCCAACGGGGGAGGGGGACCGCGAAGCGGTGGAGGGGGCGCTGGGGGCGCCGCTGCAGCCCTGGCCTTCGCCTTTGCCACCCCCGCCCTCGCCGCACCCGCCACCCCCGCCCCCGTCGTCGCGGCCGAGCGGGCGTTTGCGGCGGACGGGCTGGAGCTGGGCATCCAGGGGAGCTTCCTGAAGCATTCGGCGCCCGAGGCGATCGTGCTCAATCCCGAGCCGACGCTGGCGCATGCGCTCTACGCCGAGCCCAAGCCGAAGGGCGCGCCGCTGGTCTGGTGGCCGCTGTGGGCGGGGATCGCCCGGTCCGGCGACCTGGGCTTCACCACTGGCCCCTACACCTACGCCGGCACACCGCGCGCCTGGTACTTCACCGTCTGGGCCAGACAGCCGGACGGGTCCTGGAAATGGCTGATGGACGCCGGGCCGCCGAGCGATCCCGCCGGCGCCGCGCCGCAGGGCTCCGACGTGGCCTACGCCCAGCCCGCCGCCCGCACGGCCGGCTCGGCGGACAAGGCCATGGACCAGGTGATGCAGGCGGAGATCAAGCTGCACCAGGCCGCCAAGGCCGACGTGAAGGCCGCCTTCCTGGCCGCAGCTGCCGACGACGGCCGCATCGTCGGCTCCAAGGCCGCCCCGCCCAAGGACCGCGCCGGCCTCGCCGCCGAGCTGGACACCCGCGCCACGTCGATCGCCTACGCGCCCCTGGGCGGGCGGGCGTCCAAGGCCGGCGACCTCGTCTGGACCTATGGCGTGGCCCAGTGGACCGACGCGGCGGGCGCGCCGCAGCGCGGCCACTACGTGCGCATCTGGCGCGACGACAGGCCGGGCTGGCGCATCCTGTTCGACGAGCTGCTGCCGGCCCCGCCGCTGAAGCGCCCGCCGGCGAGCCCCGCGGCGGCGACGGAATCGCCAGCGGCCGGCTGACCGCCTATCTACGCGCCCATGACCGAGTTTTCCCCGCGCGAGATCGTCTCCGAGCTCGACCGCTACATCGTCGGCCACGCCGAGGCCAAGCGCGCCGTGGCCGTGGCCCTGCGCAACCGCTGGCGCCGCCGGCGCGTGCCCGACGACCTGCGCGACGAGGTGACGCCCAAGAACATCCTGATGATCGGCCCCACCGGCGTCGGCAAGACCGAGATCGCGCGCCGGCTGGCCAGGCTGGCCCAGGCGCCGTTCCTGAAGGTGGAGGCCACCAAGTTCACCGAGGTCGGCTATGTGGGCCGTGACGTGGACCAGATCGTCCGCGACCTTGTGGAGAGCGCCATCGCCATGGTGCGCGAGAAGCGCCGAGCCGGTGTGCGCGCCCGGGCTGAGGCCGCGGCCGAGGGTCGGATCCTGGATGCCCTGACCGGCCCCGGCTCCACCGCCGCCCGCGAGAGCTTCCGCAAGAAGCTGCGGGCCGGCGAGCTGGACGACAAGGAGGTGGAGCTGCAGCTGGCCGAGAGCGGGCCGCAGTTTCCGATGATGGACCTGCCGGGCCAGCCCGGCGCCTCCATGGGCGTGCTGAACCTGGGCGACATGTTCGGCAAGGCGTTCAGCGGACGCACCAAGACCCACAAGACCACCGTCGCCGGCGCGTGGGCCCCGCTGATCGCCGAGGAGAGCGACAAGCTGGTGGACCAGGAGGCTCTGACCCAGGAGGCCCTGGAGCTGGCCGAGAACCAGGGCATCGTGTTCCTGGACGAGATCGACAAGGTGGCCAGCAGCCGCGAGCGCCAGGGCGCCGACGTCTCCCGCGAGGGCGTGCAGCGCGACCTGCTGCCCCTGATCGAGGGCACCACCGTCTCCACCAAGCACGGGCCGGTGAAGACCGACCACATCCTCTTCATCGCCTCCGGCGCCTTCCACGTGGCCAAGCCGTCCGACCTCCTGCCCGAGCTGCAGGGCCGCCTGCCGATCCGGGTGGAGCTGAAGGCCCTGTCGCGCGAGGACATGCGCCGCATCCTCACCGAGCCCGAGGCCAACCTGGTCCGCCAGCACCAGGCCCTGCTGGCCACCGAGGGCGTGACCCTGCAGTTCACCGAGGAGGCCTATGACGCCCTGGCCGACGCGGCGGTGGCGGTGAACGGCTCGGTGGAGAACATCGGGGCGCGCCGGCTGCAGACGGTCATGGAGAAGGTGATGGAGGAGATCAGCTTCACCGCCGCCGACCGCACCGGCGAGACCATCGTGATCGACGCCGCCTATGTGCAGTCCCGCATCGGCGACCTGGCCCAGAACGCCGACCTCAGCAAATTCATCCTGTAGTTCCCTCCCCTTCATGGGGAGGGGCAGGCTTGGCGCAGCCAAGCCGGGGCGGGGAATAGTCGATCAGGCGCGGAGCCCGATCGAGGCCCCCCCACCCTGACCGCTACGCGGTCTGTCCCTCCCCTGAAGAGGAGGGATGGCGCGCGCGGCGGGCCTGGCGGATGGCGTCTTCCAGGGCGTTGGCGAAGTCGCGGCGTTCGCGAGGGCTGAGGGCGGCGGCCACCGTCCGACGCTTGGCCGAGAGCGCCAGGACCACGGCGGTCATGCGGTCGTCCTCGTCGCGCACCGTGTTGACGCGGGTGAAGGCGGTGGGGCTTTCCCAGACCACGGTGCGGGCGCGCGGCGTCTCGTAGGTGACCTTCACCTGGCCCGCGCTCACCTGCACCCGCTCGACGATGCGCTGGGCGCGGAAGCTGGCCAGGAAGGCCGCGGCGATGGCCAGCACCGCCACCGCCAGGAAGGGCGCCACCAGCGCCGCCCCCAGGCGCGCGAAGACCAGCGCCGCCGCCAGGTCGATCGCGCCGATCACCGAGATCAGCACCCAGAACCCGCGCGTCGACAGCGACCGGTTGGGCCGCAGCTCGGCGTCCATGAAGAGGGGCTCGCTCACCCCGCAAACCTAGGCGCTCGGAGGCGGGCGGAGAAGACCACGGCGCGCCAACTGGCGCTGCCTGACGGCTCGGCAGCAGCCCACATGCGGGCCAACGGCGCCGCTGGACGTAAGGAGCTTTCGATGAAGATCGCCATGGTCGCGTTCGACGGGTTCACCGACGTGGACCTCTTCATGCCCTGGGACCTGTTCTACCGGGTCAAGGACCCGACCTATGCGGCCTACGCCGGCGAGTGGGAGGTGCGGATCTGCGCCGACACCGCCACCGTGACGTCGTACTCGGGCCTGCGCATCGACGCCCAGGAGACGCTGGACTGGGCGCGCCACGCCGATGCGGTGTTCGTCGTCAGCGGGCCGGGCAGCCGGCTGAAGATCAAGGACCCGGCCTTCCTGGCGGCCCTGCAGCTCGCCCCGGCGCGGCAGCTGATCGCCGCGATCGATTCCGGCGTCCTGATCCTGGCGGCGCTCGGCCTGCTTGAAGGCCTCTCCGCAACCACCTATCCCAGCGTCTTCGCCGAGTTGGAGGCGATGGGCGTTGCGACCGAGCGCCGGCCCCTGGTGGTCCACGGCAACCTCGCCACGGGCGGCGGTTGCCTGGCCACCCAGGACCTGGCCGCCTGGATCGTGGAGGGCCTCATCGGACCCGAGGCGGCGGCGCAGATCCTGGACTCGGTGGCGAAGGTGGCATGATGGGCGAGAACTGGGCGGAGGGGCGCATCGCCCTGGTGACGGGGGCGACCTCCGGCTTCGGCGAGGCCATGGCGCGGCGCATCCTGGCCGCCGGCGGCCAGGTGATCGCCACGGGGCGCCGGGTGGACCGGCTGGAGGCGCTGGTCCGGGACGTGGCCACGGACCGGCTGCTGGCCCGCGAGCTGGACGTGCGCGCGCAGACCTCCATCGACGCCCTGCTGTCGGGCCTGCCGGCGGCGTTCGCCGACATCGACATCCTCTACAACAACGCCGGGCTCGCCCTCGGCCTCGGCAAGGCGCACCAAGCCGACCTCTCCGACTGGGAGACCATGATCGAGACCAACGTCACCGGCCTGGTCCGTGTCACCCGCGCCGTGCTGCCGGGCATGGTGGCGCGCAACCGCGGCGACGTGATCAACCTCTCGTCCGTGGCCGCCAGCTATCCCTATCCCGGCGGCAATGTGTACGGCGGCACCAAGGCCTTCGTGCGCCAGTTCTCGCTGAACCTGCGCGCCGACCTGCTGGGCACGAGGGTGCGGGTGACGTCCATCGAGCCCGGCATGGCCGAGACCGAGTTCTCGGTGGTCCGCTTCAAGGGCGACGAGGGGGCGGCCGGCAACGTCTACAAGGGCGTCCACGCCATGAGCGCCGACGACGTGGCGCTGGTGTGCGAGAGCGTGCTGAAGCTGCCCGCCCACATCAACGTCAACACCCTCGAGATCATGCCCGTCCAACAGGCCTTCGCGCCGTTCGCGGTGGACCGGGGCTAGGCGAGCCAACACCCTTCGTCATCCCACAGTCAGCCCAAGGCGGAACCGGGGGGCCCAAGCCGAGGGTAAGGCAGCTCGACGTCCGCATGGGTCCCCCGGATCGCTTCGCGACCGTGGGATGACGATGCTAGGGAAAACCATGGCCAAGCCGCGAAAGCCCGCGCCGAAGCGCAAGCCGCTCAAGCCCGCCGAGCAGGCGCGGATCGCCGAGCTGTTCGCCCGGTTCGAGGCTGACGAGAGCGATCCGCGGACCGAGCTGGACTACGACAGCCCCTTCACCCTGGTGGTCGCCGTGGCCCTGTCGGCCCAGGCCACGGACGTCTCGGTGAACAAGGCCACCCAGAAGCTCTTCAAGGCAGCAGACACGCCGCAGAAGATGCTGGCCCTGGGGGAGGACGGCCTGAAGCCGTTCATCTCCTCGATCGGCCTCTACAATTCCAAGGCCAAGAACGTCATCGCCCTCAGCCGCATCCTGATCGAGCAGTACGGCGGCGAGGTTCCGCTGGAGCGCGACAAGCTGCAGGCCCTGCCCGGCGTGGGCCGCAAGACCGCCTCGGTGGTGCTGAACGAGCTGCGCGTGGAGCCCGCCATCGCCGTGGACACCCACGTCTTCCGGGTCTCCCACCGGCTGGGGCTGTCCACCGGAAAGACGCCCGACGCAGTCGAGGCCGACCTGATGGCCATCGTCCCTGAGCCCTACCGCACCCGCGCCCACCACTGGCTGATCCTGCACGGGCGCTACATCTGCGTGGCGCGGCGGCCCAAGTGCGAGGAATGCCCGGTGGCGGACCTCTGCCCGTCGCGCCACCTGTTCGTGCGCCCATGAGCCGGCTGCCGCTCACCGCCCTGCGGGTCTTCGAGGCGGCCGCCCGGCACGAGAGCTTCCAGCAGGCCGCCGAGGAGCTGGCGATCACGCCCGGCGCGGTCAGCCGCCAGATCAAGGCGCTGGAGGCCGAGCTGGCGGTGCGGCTCTTCGAGCGGTTCAACCGCGCGGTGCGGCTGACCGAGACCGGGGCGCACCTGGCCACCGGCGTGCGCCAGGGCTTGGGCATCATGGAGGAGGCGGTGGCGGAGGCCCGCAGCTCGCGCCAGGCGGTGCTGGCGGTGACGGCCATGCACTCCTTCGCCGCCCGCTGGCTGGTGCCGCGCCTGCACCTCTTCAACGAGCGCCACCCCGACATCCAGGTGATGGTGGGCGCCTCGGACAATGCGGTCGACCTGGTGCGCGATCGCTACGACCTGGCTATCCGGTATGCGCGTGGCCCCTCGTCCGGCGTCACTGCCGACAAGCTGATGTCGCTGTTCATGTTCCCGGTGTGCAGCCCGCGCCTGTTGGAGACCACGCCGCTGGCGACGCCGCACGACCTGGCCAAGGTCCAGCTGCTGGCCGACGTGCACCTGGCGGCCGGCGAGCCCGACTGGAGCGACTGGCTGGCCCTGGCCGGCGCGCCGGAGGTGGACTGGCGGCGAGGCCAGCAGTTCTCGAACTACTACCTGGCCATCGAGGCGGCGCTCGCGGGGCGCGGCGTGGCCCTGGCTGAGCATGCCCTGGTGGTGGACGAGCTGAAGGCCGGGCGGCTGGTGGCGCCCTTCGGGATCGAGCTGCACAGCCCGTTCAGCCAGTGGATCATCACCCTGCCGGAGAAGGCCGACCGGCCCGACGTGCGCAAGTTCCGAAACTGGCTGCTGGCCCAGGCCGACGCCGACGGACTGCGCCGCTTCGCGTGAGCTGAGCTCAACTGAACGGCCGAGTTCTCCTTTGTCGCAGAGCGGCGTTCGGCATTTAACAAGTCATCCGAAACACCTGCTCCCCCAGGAGACTTCGATGACCACCGACTGCCTCGACACCTTCGCCGCCGACACATCCCGTCCGGTCCTCGACCTCAGCGTCACCGACCGCCACCTGAAGATCGCGAGCCTCACCGCCGCGGGCCTGGTGATCTTCGTCCTGCCCATCGCCCTGGCCGTCGCCTCGCTGTTCTCGTGATCGCCTGCGCGGACCAGGCCGTCATCCCACAGTCCCCCGGATCGCCGCGCGACCGTGGGATGACGATCTTTTGGCTCAGCCCACGATGGCGTGCGGCACGTAGCGCGAGAGGTTCTTGGTGACCCGGCTGCGGTCCTCGCGCACGCCCAGGCCCACCGGCTCGTCCCCGACGATCCAGGCGCCGACGATCGGATAGTTGCCCTCGAACCGGGTCAGCGGGTGCAGCGCCTGGCGGATATGGCCCTCTTCGCCATAGCCCTGGTCCAAGACCGGCGCGCGCCGGCCCGCCGCCACCAGCTCGATATTGGCCCCCTCCCGCGAGAACAGCGGCTTCTTCACATAGGATGAGCCGAGGCCCGCGGCCCGCGGATCGTCCTCGAAGAAGGCCGGCAGCAGGTTCGGGTGGCCCTCGTGGCGCTGCCAGAGCAGCGGCAGCATGCCCTTGTTGGAGAGCACCGCCTTCCATGGCGGCTCCAGGAAGCGGACCTTCGCGTCCTTGATCTTCGCCGCGTAGTCCTCGCGGAACATGTCCTCCCACGGGTACAGCTTGAACAGCGCCCCGATCAGGTAGTTGTCCTGGTCGACGAAGCGGCCGTCGGCGTCGAGCCCGATGTCGCCGATGGGCGTGAACTTCGGCTCGATCCCCGCCTGGGTGGCCAGGTCCTCCAGGTAGCGGACGTTCTGGCGGTCCTCGATGGCGTCGGGCGCGCAGGCGAAGTGGACGAAGCCGCCGGCGGGGAAGATCGTCCGGAACCGCGCAATGAGGGCGTCGTGCAGGCTGTTGAACTGGTCGGCGCCCGCCGGCAGCGCGCCGGCCGCGATCATGTCCTCCAGCCAGATCCACTGGAAGACCCCGGTCTCGTAGATGCTGGTGGGGGTGTCGGCGTTGTATTCGAAGAGCTTGGCCGGGCCCGACCCGTCGTAGCCGAAGTCGAAGCGGCCGTAGAGGCTGGGGTCGCGCCGCGCCCAGCTCTCGGCCACGTCGTCGCGCGAGGCCTGCGGGATCGCCAGGCGTTCCATCAGGGCCTCGCTCTTCACCACCTCGGCCACGAGGTCCAGGCACATGGCGTGCAGCTCGCGCGCCGGCGCCTCGATGGCGCTCTCCACCTCGGTCAGGGTGAAGGCGTAGTAGGCGCGCTCGTCCCAGTAGCGGGCCCCGTCGAGGTGCCGCCAGGTGAACCCCAGCGCCTCGGCCTTGGCGTCCCACCCGGGCCGCTCGGTGGTCTTGATGCGTTGCATGTTTACCTCCCCCGCGAAGCGGCGGGAGGGGGACCGCCCGCCGCAGAGCGGGTGGTGGAGGGGGCAAGCCCCATCCGCTGAGCCCATTTCATCGCCGATCGATCCTCTGAGCCTGAGACTTGCCCCCTCCACCAGTCGCTCTTCAGCCGGCCTCGGCCGGCTTCGGCGACCGGTCCCCCTCCTGCCGCTTCGCGGGGGAGGTAAGGCACGCGTGGGAGAGGAACAGAGCGCTAGCTCTTCTCTTCGCGGCTCACCGGCTGCTGTTCGATCTGCAGCTTGGGAGCCTCGAGCTGGATTGGCTCCTGGGCGGGGGCCTTCAGGCGGGCCAGGACGTCGTCGGCGGAGGAGACGCCGGGCAGGATGCCGGCGGCCTGCAGCTTGGCGTCGAGGTCGGCGCCCGTGCGGCGGTCCTCCAGCTCGCCGGCGGCGCGGAAGCGTTCCTCCTGGATCGCCTGGCGCTCCTTGATGCGCTTGAGGCTGTCGGCGGCCGAACCGAGCGCAGCCGTGGCGCCGGCCCCGCGGGACGCCACCGCGGCCTGGGCGCGCTGCACGGAGTCGTTGACCTTCACCACGTCGATCTCGCGGCGCAGGTTCTCGATCTTCTGCTGGGTGGCGGCGATGGTCTGGTGCAGCTTCTCCTCGGCCTCGCGCATGGCGCCCAGTTGCGGGGTCTTGAGGTTCACCTCCTGCTCCAGCTCGGCGATCCGCTGGGCGACCTCGCGGGCGAGGTTCTCGTCGCCCTTGGCGAGGGCCGCGCGGGCCGAGCTCTCGTAGCGGCCGGCCTGGTCGGAGAGGCCCTGCAGCTCCTTCTCCAGGATGCGCCGGCGCGCCACCAGGGCGGCCAGGTCGTCGCGGGCCCGGCCGAGGGCGGCGTCGGCGTCGCGGATCTCCTGGTCCAGGATGCGCAGGGCGTTGGCGTCGATGACCGCCGCGCCGGCGTCGTGCGCCCCGCCGCGGAGGAGGGAAATCAGCTTCGAAAAGATCGACATGGAGGTCCCCGCTCAGGCCACGGACGCGTTGAAATTGTCGCGCAGCTCGGAGGCCGCGCGGATGGCGTTCTCGGCCAGAGCCCTGATTTCGATCACCACGGTCTGCAGGGTGGTCTTGCAGGTCAGCTCGCCGAAGAGCTCATAGTAGTCGCGGCCCGCCACGGTTGTGATCCCGAAATTCGACAGCGGGACCAGCTTCTGGGCCTTCAGGAGGAAGACGTTGAACTTGTCGGCGTTCTGCTGCTCGTCCACCGGCCACAGGAGCGCGGAGACCACGATCTGGTCAGCGCCCACGGACAGGAAGATCGGCAGGTCGCCGTACTCGTGCATGGTGATGTGCAGCACCGGCTCGGCGCCCTCCATCACCCGCGCGGTCATCTCGCCGGGGCGGACAAGCTGGGTTTCCGAGAGCGCGGCGGCGAGACTCTTCACCGACCAATCGGTGTCGATGACGTGGTCCATCTGGAAAGATCCTCGCGGAGGTTCGGGGTTCACGCTCGCCGGTCCGCGGCCGGTCGAGGTGAGGATCGCACGTGCGGCGGCCTGGATGTCGGCCTTGGCGCCCGGGGGGACCCAGAGCTCCAGCTTCACGAGCCCGAGACGCTGGCGCTCCTCGCGCCAGGCCCTCGTCCGCTCCGCGGGGGTCAACCCCCCGGCCTTGTCCTTCGATCGCCGCATGTGTTCATGGTATGAATACGCGTATATTTGACATGACACAAGATGGGCGTATGGTCCCGCCGCAACAAGGGCTGACGACGTGATCTTCAAGGGTTTGTTCGGCGAACGCGAGGCCGCGTCCGACCAGGTGATCCCCGTGGTGCGCAACATCACCATCGGGCGCACCGTGCGCCTGGACCCGCTGGCCTGGCGGCGGCTGGGTGCAGAGGCGAAGTTCCGCCTCGACACCGACGTGCTGGAGATCGTGGCCCAGGGCCGCATCAACCTGGGCGCGGACGGCTTCGTGCACCGCTTCTACACCGACGACGACCTGATGCTTCAGATGGTCAGTCCCGACGCGCAAGGCCAGCTCGCCAACGACTTCACCCTGTTCGGGCCCTGGTCCAGCGCCTATCCGCCGGACGAGACGGCCAAGCGCCGGTGGGCGGACCGTCTGCGGGCGCGGACCTTCACCGACGAGGGCCTGCCCGAGTACCGCCGCTTCTGGTTCGGCGACGCCGACGAGCGCCAGGAGCCGGTCAGCTTCTGGGAGACGGTCTATGACGACCGCTCGGGCCTCTACTTCCGCAAGATCTACCAGACCTGCATGCTGTTCTCGCGCGACCTGCCGGGCGAGGGGCGCGAACTGCTCCTGGCCCTGGAGATGCAGCCCGAGGGCGGCGACCTGACCCACGAGGTGATGGTCGGCATCCCGCTGAACCTTGGAGAGTTTGAAGCATGATCAACTTCGATCCGGTCGCCTTTGGCGTCGGCGCCCTCAGCTTCGTCCTCGCCTTCGTGGCGGCGGGCGGCTTCGCGCTGATCTTCAAGGCCATCTACCAGGCCATCACCCCGCACAACGAAGGCGCCCTGATCCGCGCCGGCAACTCGGCAGCGGCCGTGGCCCTGGGCGGCGCCGTGCTGGGCTATGTCATCCCGCTGGCCTCGGCCCTGGCCCACACGACCTCCCTGCCGGAGTTCGTGGCCTGGGCGACCCTGGCCGGGGTGATCCAGATCGTGGCCTTCTGGGTGGTGCGCCGGGTCGCGCTGCCGGACGTCTCGGCCCGCATCGAGCGCGGCGAGATGGCCTCGGCGATCTATATGCTGATGATCTCGGTCGCGGTCGGCGTGATCAACGCCGGCTGCATGACCGCCTAGGGGTCGCTTCGCCCATGAAACGTTCGCGCACACTCGTCCTGACCGGCATGATGGCCATGGGCGGCGTCTCGCTCGCCGCCTGCGATAGCCAAACCGACAACGTCCGCATCGCCGACCAGGGCAAGCCGGTCGACAGCTACACCTATTCCTCGCTGCAGGACTGCCTCGACAAGAAGCAGGTGCCGGCCAACGAGTGCCAGGCCGCCGAGAAGACCGCCCAGACCGACGCCCAGAAGGCCGCCCGCTATGGCGACCAAACGACCTGCGAAGACGTCTATGGCGCCGGCCAGTGCGTGCCGCGCGGCTACAACAGCGGCGGCAACGGCAGCTTCTGGGGCCCGCTGATCACCGGGTTCGTGGTCGGGCGCATGCTGGACGGCGGCTGGGGCCACCGGGCCTACTACCGCGACTGGCGCGACGGCGGGTACTACACCCTGTCCGGCGGCCGCATCTGGACCGACTACTCCACCGGCCACACCCGGATCGGCTCGCGCGGCTTCGACCCGCCCGATGTGATGCACGCCCCGCCCAAGGCCATGAGCCGCGCCTCGGTGATCAGCCGCGGCGGCTTCGGCGGCCGCATGAGCAGCTTCGGCGGCAGCCACGGCGGCTGGGGGGGCTAGCCATTAAAGCTCGTCATCCCACGGTCAGCCGCAGGCTGAGCCGGGGGACCCAAGCCGACTCTGGACGGCTCGGCGCGCCGCTCGGGGCCCCGGATCGCTTCGCGACCGTGGGATGACGAACCGTGTGCACCTAGCCTCGGCCCAGCTTTTCCTCTAAGTCGCCCGGCCTACGCGCCACGAAAGCCCAGCAATGCCAGACCTCTACGACGTCGCCGCGATCGGCAACGCCATCGTCGACGTGATCGCGCCGGCGACCGACGCCTTCCTGGCCGAGAACGGGCTGACCAAGGGCGCCATGATGCTGGTGGATCCCAAGGCCAGCGCGGCGCTGTATTCCAAGATGCAGTCCGCCGTGGAGGCCTCCGGCGGCTCGGCGGCCAACACCATCGCGGGCCTGGCCAGCTTCGGCGGCAAGGGCGCCTTCATGGGCAAGGTGGCCGACGACCAGCTGGGCCGGGTGTTCGCCCATGACATGCGCGCCATCGGCGCCCGGTTCGAGAACCAGCCCCTGGTCGGCGGGCCGGCAACGGCCGTGTCGATGATCAACGTCACGCCCGACGCCCAGCGCACCATGTGCACCTTCCTCGGCGCCTCGGTGGAGTTCACCGACTCCGACGTCGACGCCGCCACGGTCGAGGCCGCCAAGATCGTCTACCTCGAGGGCTACCTGTTCGACGCCGAGGCCGCCCGCCGGGCCTTCGCCAAGGCCGCCGCCCTGGCGCACGGGGCCGGGCGCAAGATCGCCCTGACGCTCTCGGACAGCTTCGTGGTGGAGCGCCACCGCGGCGGGCTCCTGGGCTTCATCGAGACCCAGGTGGACCTGCTGTTCGCCAACGAGGCCGAGCTTTTGGCCCTCTTCGAGACCACCAGCTTCGACGAGGCCTGCGAGGCCCTGCGCACGCGCTGCGACTTGGCGGCGGTCACCCGCAGCGACAAGGGCTCGGTGATCCTGTCCCAGGGCGAGCGTTTGACGGTAAAGGCCGAGCCTGTGGAGAAAGTCGTGGACACGACTGGCGCAGGCGACCAATACGCGGCCGGATTCATGTTCGGTCTCTCGCGGGGCCGGCCGCTGCAGGCTTGCGGCCAGCTGGCGTCGCTGGCGGCGGCGGAGGTGATCTCGCACTACGGCCCGCGGCCGCAGGTCCCGTTGAAGGACCTGGCTGCGTCCAGGGGATACTAAAGCGATGAGCCGCAAGGCCGAAGTCGTCCGCAACACCAAGGAGACCCAGATCCGCGTGGCCGTGGACCTGGACGGGACCGGTGTGTCCAAGGTCTCCACCGGGATCGGCTTCTTCGACCACATGCTGGACAGCTTCGCCCGCCACGGGGGCATCGACATCGAGGTCGAGACCCAGGGCGACCTGCACATCGACATGCACCACACCGTCGAGGACACCGGCATCGTGCTGGGCCAGGCGATCAAGGACGCGCTGGACGGCTTCAAGGGCGTCCGCCGCTTCGGCCATGCCTACATCCCCATGGACGAGACGCTGAGCCGCTGCGCCATCGACCTCTCCAACCGGCCCTACCTGATCTGGCGGGTGGAGTTCAGGACGCCCAAGGTCGGCGACATGGACACCGAGCTCTTCAAGGAATTCCACCACGCCTTCGCCATGAACGCCGGCGCCTGCGTGCACCTGGAGTGCCTCTACGGGACCAATTCGCACCACATCGCCGAGAGCGGGTTCAAGGCCCTGGCCCGCGCGCTGCGCCACGCCGTGGAGCTGGACCCCAAGACCCACGGCCATGCGCCATCCACCAAGGGCGTGCTCTAGGAACCTTCCATGCAGAGCGTCGCCCTGATCGACTACGGGTCGGGCAACCTGCGCTCGGCCGAGAAAGCCCTCGTCCGCGCCGCGGAGGGCCGGGCCGAGATCGTGGTCACCCATGATCCCGAGCGGGTAGCCGAGGCCGACCGCGTCGTGCTGCCCGGCGTCGGCGCCTTCGCCGCCTGCATGGCCGCGCTCTCCGAGCGCTCCGGCGTGATCGAGGCCATGGACGCCGCGGTCCGCCAGCGCGGCGCGCCGTTCCTGGGCATCTGCGTGGGCATGCAGCTGATGGCCTCGCGCGGCCACGAGTTCGGCGTGACGCCGGGCCTGGACTGGATCGCCGGCGACGTGCGGATCATCCAGCCCAAGGGCGAAGGCCTGAAGGTGCCGCACATGGGCTGGAACACCCTGGACGACGTCAGCGACCTGCCGCTCCTCGCCGAGGAGAAGGCCGGCGCGCCGGTCTATTTCACACACTCCTACGCCATGTACCCCGAGGACGACCGCGACGTGGCCGCCTGGGTGGACCACGGCGGGCGCTTCCCTGCGGCGGTGGCGCGGGACAATATGGCCGGGGTCCAGTTCCACCCCGAAAAATCCCAATCCGCCGGCCTGAAGCTGCTGGCCGACTTCCTGGAGTGGCGCCCGTGATCCTCTATCCGGCCATCGACCTGAAGGACGGCCAGTGCGTCCGGGTGGTGCATGGCGACCTCAGCCGGGCCACGGTGTTCAACACCGACCCCGCAGCCCAGGCCCGCGCCTTCGTGGAGGCCGGCTTCCACTGGATCCACGTGGTGGACCTGAACGGCGCGGTGCAGGGCCAGGCGGTGAACGCCGCGGCGGTGGAGGCGATCCTGGGCGCGGTCTCGGTGCCGGTGCAGCTGGGCGGCGGCATCCGCACCCTGGCCGACGTGGAGCGCTGGATCGAGGCGGGCGTCAGCCGGGTGATCCTGGGCACAGTGGCGGTGAAGGAGCCGCAGATCGTGCTGGACGCCGCGCGCCGCTATCCCGAGCAGATCGCGGTCAGCGTCGACGTCCGCGCCGGCAAGGTGGCGGTGGAGGGCTGGACCGCCGACAGCGACCTGGACGCCATCACCGTGGCCCGCCGGTTCGAGGACGCCGGGGTCGCGGCCCTGATCGTCACCGACATCGACCGCGACGGCACGGTCATGGGCTTCAATGTCGAGGCCTTCGGGGCCATGGCCGACGCGGTCTCGATCCCGGTGATCGCCGCCGGCGGCCTGGCCTCGGTGGACGACCTGGAAAAGCTGAAGGCGCGCAAGGGCGTGCCGGTGGCCGGGGCGGTGCTGGGCCGGGCGCTGTACAACGGCGCCATCGACCCGGCGCGGGCGCTGGAGGTGGCGGCATGAGCGCCGGTCTCGCCTGTGCTTAAGGTCAGGGTCATCCCGTGCCTGGACGTCAAGGACGGCCGGGTGGTGAAGGGCGTGCAGTTCGTGAGCCTGCGGGACGCGGGTGATCCGGTGGAACAGGCGCGCGCCTATGACGCCGCCGGCGCCGACGAGCTGATGTTCCTCGACATCACCGCCAGCCACGAGAACCGCGGGACCATCCTGGACGTGGTGGCCCGCACCGCCGACGTCTGCTTCATGCCGCTGTCGGTGGGCGGCGGCATCCGCTCGGTGGCGGACGGCAAGAAGCTGCTGCTGGCCGGGGCGGACAAGATCTCGATCATGACCGCCGCGGTGATGGACCGCGACGTGGTCAGCCGCTGCGCCGACGCCTTCGGCAGCCAGGCGGTGGTGGTGTCGGTGGACGCCAAGCGGGTGGCGGACGGGCGCTGGGAGGTCTTCACCCACGGCGGGCGCAACCCCACCGGCCTCGACGCCGTGGACTATGCCGCCGAGGTGGTGGCCAAGGGCGCGGGCGAGATCCTGCTGACCTCCATGGACCGCGACGGCGCCAAGACCGGCTACGACCTGCCGCTGCTGCGCGCGGTCAGCTCGGCGGTGGGCGTGCCGGTGATCGCCTCGGGCGGGGCCGGGAACACCGGCCACCTGGTCGAGGCCGTGGCGGCCGGAGCCGACGCCGTCCTGGCCGCCTCGATCTTCCACTTCGGCGAGATTTCCATCGGCCAGGCCAAGCAGGCTATGGCCGACGCCGGCATCCCGGTGCGCCTGACGGAGAAAGCCGCATGAACCGCCGTTTCTCGGCCGTGATCGGCCGCCTGGCCGAGACCATCGAAAGCCGCCGCGGCGGCGACGTCTCCCGCTCCTACACCGCCCAGCTGCTGGGCGACCTGGACCGCGCCGCCAAGAAGGTGGGCGAGGAGGCGGTGGAGACGGTGATCGCCGCCGCCCAGGGCGACCGCGAGGCGCTCACCGCCGAGAGCGCCGACCTGCTCTACCACTGGCTGGTGATGATCGCCGCGGCCGGGGTCAGCCTGGACGATGTGGCCACGATCCTCGAGGCCCGCGAAGGGACCAGCGGGCTGGTGGAGAAGGCCGCCCGCTAACTCAGGATCGTCACCCCCGCGGCTTGCGCTTCAGGGCCACGTAGAGGGCGCCTTCGCCGCCGTGGCGGCGGTGAGCCTCGGAGATCCCGGCCACGATGTGGCTGAGGTGCGCCGCGCCCAGCCAGTCGGGCGTGCGCTTCTTCAGCACCCCGTCGCCCTGGACACCCTTGCCGGTGATCACCAGCACCGCGCGCCAGCCCTGATCATAGGCCCGGGCAAGGAACCCCTCCAGCGCCGCCCGCGCCCGGTCCTGGGTAAGGCCATGCAGGTCGATGCGCCCCCCGATCTCCTCGCGCTCGCGGGCGATGCGATGGCGCCGGTTGGGCTCGATCTGCGCCTTTCCCTCCCCCTTGTGGGGAGGGGCAGGGCGCGAAGCGGCCGGGGTCGGGAGGTGTGGATCGAAGCGCGGTTTCGGGGACGGTCCAGGCTGCCCCACCCTGACAGCTTCGCCGTCTGTCCCTCCCCATAAAGGGGAGGGAAGCGCTTCCTTCGGCGCCGCGCGACCGGTGAGCGGGTGCACGGTGGCGGCCACCATGCCCCACAGCCGCAGCTCCTCCGGCTTCAGCGGGCGCTTCATCGCGGGACCAGCCGGTAGAGGCGCAGGGTGTGGCGGATGCGGCCGGCCTCGGCGCCGGCGGCCTCGCCCTGGCCGAGGTAGAGGTCGGCGCGGATGTCGCCGCGGATGGCGCCGCCGGTGTCCAGCGCTGTCACCAGCCGTCGGTAGTGCGGGAAGGCGCCGGCCAGCACCGGCGCCTCGCCGTCGATCCAGAAGAGCTCGCCATAGGCGTGGTAGGTCGGGTCCACCGCGATGGCCCGGCCGGCGGGCAAGGCCACGCCCGCTGCGCCCACCGGCGGCTTGCCGTCGTCCGGCGCCAGGCGGAAGAAGGCGTAGCGCGGGTTCAGGCGCATGATCGCCTCCGCCTGGGGCCCGCGATGGGCGGCCAGCCAGGCGCGGATGGAATCGCCGGAGATCGCGTCCGCGGGCAGCAGCCCCTGGTCGCGCATGGCGTTGGCGACGCCGACGAACGGCCGGCCATTGTTGGCCGCATAGAACGCCTTCAGCCGCCGCCCGTCCTCGAACACCAGGACCCCGGAACCCTGGATCTGCAGGAAGAACAGCTCCTCCGGTCGCATCCACGCCAGGGGCTTGTCCGCCGGGGCGGCCTCGATGGCGGCGCGGTCGGGGTAGGGGAGGAGGCCGCCGTCGGGCTGCAGCTGGGCCGCCACCGGGTGGCCCGCCTGCAGGGGATCGAGCACGCCCGCGTCGATGGTCTGCAGGTCGGCGGGCTTGGGCCGCACGGCGGCGCTGAACTCGGCGTCCGGCGCGCGGCGCGCGGCGTAGACCGGGGCGTAGTAGCCGGTGAGGACACCGGTCCCGGCCAGGGGCTCGGCCTGGAAGGCGGTCTCCAGAAATACGCGCGCCGCGCCGCGGCCGAGGGGCCCGGCGGCCCGCGCGCTGGCGCAGATCCCGCCGAGCGGCCCGGTCGGTCGGCAGGTGTCGCGGAATGCGGCGAACGCGGCGGCGTGGTCCTCGGCGGACCAGCCGGGCAGGGCGACGAGCTCGATCCGCGTCGGCGGCGCGGGCGGCGGGCGCGGCGTGGGACGCTCGATGGGCGGCGGCAGGCGCTCAGGCGGGCGCGACGGCTCCGGCGCGGGCCTGGGCGTGGCGCAGGCGGCCGCCAGGGCTGCGACGCAGATCGCCGCGACGACACGCCCCAAACGCAAGCGTCAGGCCTCGGCGGCGGCGACCTGGACCAGGGTCCAGTTGGGATCGCGGCTCTTCAGCGGCCGCTCGAAGGTCCACAGCTCGGCGGTGCGCCGGTCGTCGACGCCCTCGCCCTCAGGGCCCTTGGTGCGGCTGCGGAACTCGGCCAGGAAGCGCACGGTCAACTGGGCCAGATCGCCGGCGGCGACCTCGGCCTTGTCCAGGTCCGCGCGCGGCGGGTGCAGGAATTCGACGGTCTCGGTCCGGCCCTCGGCCTCGCGCTGGTCGATGGCCGCCTCGAAGCTCTGCATCACATGCGGCGCCAGCAGTGGGCGCAGGGCCGCGCGGTCCCCGGCGGCGAAGGCGCTGACGATCATCTCGTAGGCGGTCTTGGCGCCGGCCAGGAACTTGCCGATGTCGAACGCCGGGTCCTTGGCCTTGACTGCTGCCAGGCCCGTCAGGTGCACGCCGTCGTCCGGCGCGTCGGGGAGACGCTCCAGCGGCCGCGACGGCACGGTGGCGGCCTCCGCGGCCGGATCGGGCTGGCGCCCCACACGCCGGCCCAGCACCGAATAGAGCTGGTACAGGACGATGGCGGCAAGGCCGGCGAAGATGATCAGTTCCAGGACTGGCAAGGGCGGCTTTCGAGAGCGGTCGTGGGCGCAACCTTATACGCGCTTTGGAACAATATAGACCCCCGCAACGCCCGCGTCAGGGGCGGCGTTGCATCGCCCGGGGCGCCATGATAGCCGCTCGGCCCGACAAGGGCGCGAAGTCCGCCTTCTCCACATGGGAAATCCAGCCACACCATGACCGATCTCGACACGGGCGCCGGCGCGCCGGACGCCCAATCGGCCGAACCCGGCATCCGCATCCTGGCCCAGTTCATCCGCGACCTCTCGTTCGAGAACCCGCGCGCGCCCGACGCCCTGCGCCAGAGCCAGGACCAGCCGCAGATCGACCTCAACGTCGAGATGAACGCCCGCGGCCGCGACGACGGCCTGTTCGAGGTGGACCTGAAGCTCTCCGCCCGCGCCAACCGCACCGACGGCCCGCTGTTCGTGGTCGAGCTGCTGTACGGCGGCGTGTTCCAGATCGGCGGCGTGGCCGGCGAGGAGATGGAGCCGGTGCTGCTGATCGAGTGCCCGCGCTACCTGTTCCCGTTCGCGCGGCGGATCATCGCCGAGGTGACCTCGGAGGGCGGCTTCCCGCCGTTCCTGCTGGATCCGATCGACTTCGCCGGCGTCTACGCCGCCCGCAAGGCCCAGGCGGACCCCCAGGTCGGCCACGCGTAACGCCGAAGGCTGATTTGAACCGCGGAAAACGCGGAAAGGCGCAGAAAGCCGTGCCGGCTCTCCTTCCGCGTTTTCTGCGTTTTCCGCGGTTAAATCTTTAAGGCGCTGCCGCGCCAAAACGGGCTTCGACCGGCTAGAGCCCGAAGGGGGTCCAGAGGTCCTCGGCCTTCAGCTTCTCGCGGATGAAGGCGGCGTGGATGGCGCGTTCCACATCCGTGGATCGGGGCGCCAGCGGGCGAGGCCGCGGTCCATATTCGACTCGCGCCGCCACCTTCGCCGCCGCCACCGACTCCGCAGTCGCCAGCTCCAGGCGCCGCTCGCGGCCGCCCTTCAGCTCCAGATAGACCGCCGCCAGCAGCTTGGCGTCGATGAGCGCCCCGTGCTTCTCGCGCTCGCTCAGCGAGATCTTGAAGCGCTTGCACAGCGCATCCAGCGAATTGTGCATCCCGGGAAAGCGCGTCTTGGCCAGCGCCAGGGTGTCGATCCAGCGGTGGTCCGGGATCGACACCCGCCGGATATTCTCCAGCTCCCAGTTCACGAAGCCGCGGTCGAAGGCGGCGTTGTGGGCGATGATCGGGGCGTCGCCCACGAACTCGAGGAAGGCGTCCACCACCTCGGGGTGCTCGAACCGCGGCTTGCCGCGCAGGAAGGCCGCGGAGAGCCCGTGCACCCGCTCGGCCTCGGCCGGCATGTCGCGGCAGGGGTCGATATAGACGTGGAAGCTGCGGCCCGTGGGCACGAAGCTCT
Organism: Caulobacterales bacterium; assembly: GCA_019510435.1. GTDB lineage: Bacteria > Pseudomonadota > Alphaproteobacteria > Caulobacterales > Caulobacteraceae > Phenylobacterium. Next base: position 355,428 of record JAEKKJ010000010.1, read on the forward strand.
CGATCTCCAGCGCCGCCAGCTCCACCAGCCGGTCGCCGCTCCGCGGGTCGAAGCCGGTGGTCTCCGTGTCGAGGACGATCTCGCGCGCCATGGCCCCTAGATGCCGCGGTTCGGCTCCCGGCTCAACGGCCACGAGCGCGCACCCCAGCCCAGCCCCCAATGTCATCCCGGTTTCGGCGAAGCCGAAGACCGGGACCCATCCAACTCGGCGTTGAAGAACAAAATCAGAACATCTAAACTGCCCCAGCTCAAGCTCCGGGTGGCCCCGATGGACCATGCTTACTGGGTCTATATCGCGGCCAGCCGCGCGCACGGCACGTTGTACGTGGGCGTGACCAACAGCCTCGAGCGTCGGATCGCCGAGCACAAGGCGCGAGAAGCGGCCGGCTTCACGCGCCGCCACGGGGTCGACCGCCTCGTGTTCTTCCGAGGCTTCGGTGAGGTGACCGAGGCGATCCGCTTCGAGAAACAGCTGAAGCGCTGGCGACGCGCGTGGAAGATCCGGCTCATCGAGGAGGATAATCCGCACTGGGCGGACCTTTACCTCGCCCCGATGGCCATGCCGCCGTTGCATCCGGATTTGCAGCCCGTGGTCGACGCGGTGCGCTGAGCCCAATGGGTCCCGGTCTTCGGCTTCGCCGAAACCGGGATGACACCGTGAGGATTGTGGAGAGAGCTCCACCGCCGAAAGCTCACCCCATGTGTGTCATCCCGGTTTTCGCCGCAGGCGGAGGACCGGGACCTATCCAGCTCGGGGGTGGGGAGGGAGCACCAAGCCGGCCCCACGTGCCGAATTGAGCCCGAAAAATGCGTTCGGGCGGGCTAAAACGCTCCCAGCCTGCCCCAAACCGGGGTAGAGCACGCCCGATTTGACGTCGCGGGCTCGCTTCGGGAGACTTCGCGCCGGAGTCCCGAAAGCCTGCATGCCCGCCTCCGCCGATCCGGTCTCGCGAAACGCCCTGGTGATCCTGGCGACCGTGGCGGGCGGCGGGGTGCTCTACGCCCTGTCCGGCATCCTGACGCCGTTGGCCCTGGCCATGTTCCTGGCGGTGATGATCGACAGCTTCGCGCGGGTGCTGCACGCCCGCCTGCCCGGCATCTCGCAGAAGGCGGCCACGCCGCTGGCGGTGGTGCTGTCGGTGCTGATGTTCGGCGGCGCGGCGTTCTTCATCGCCGACAATGCGACGATCTTCGCCGGCGAGCTGGTGGCCTATGCGCCGCGGCTGGATGGCGTGATCGCGCGCCTGGCCAACCTGGTCGGGATCGCGGTGCCGCCGACGGTGGACCAGCTGCTGCACCAGCTGGATCCCGCCAGCCTGATCGGCAAGCTGGCCCGGGCGCTGGAGGGGGTGGCCACCACCGCCATCTTCGTCCTGGTCTACCTGGGCTTCATCCTGGCCTCCCGCCGCGGCTGGGAGCGCAAGGCCGCGCACCTGTTCCGCTCGCCGGCCCAGCGGGCCGAGGCCACCGCCACCTTCCTGCGCATCCGCAACGGGGTCGAGCGCTACCTCTGGATCCAGACCCTGACCGGCCTGATGCTGGCGTCGATCTCATGGGTGGTGATGGTGTCGGTCGGGCTCGACAACGCCGTCTTCTGGGCGATCGTCATCTTCATCGTGGCCTATGTGCCGGTGCTGGGCGGGATCATCGGCGTGGGCGCGCCGCCGCTCTTCGCCCTCGTGCAGTTCGACACCCTGTGGCAGGCCATCACCCTCTTGGTGGTGCTGGAGCTGACCCACGCCTTCATCGGCAACGTGATCCTGCCGCGCATGCAGGGGCGCAGCCTCAACATCGACCCGATCGCCCTCCTGCTGGGCCTGACCTTCTGGACCGCCATCTGGGGCCTGGCCGGGGCGTTCCTGTCCACGCCCCTGACCGTGGTCTGCCTGGTGATCCTGGCGCAGTTCCCCGGGTCGCGCTGGATCGCCGTGCTGCTCTCCGGAGACGGCGATCCCAGCGAGCTGAAGCACGCCTCCCCGGACGCCGATCCGTCGCAACATGAAGCCGCCGCACGCCCCGGCGAAAAGCGCGCAAGAACTTGAGACCAGGGACTTAAACTGTGACTTTTCGTTTCCTATCTAGTGTTGGCCGGACGACACAGTCGACCGGCTGGTGCATCCGGATCCCAACCCCACGGATGCAGCGAGCACCCCGCGTTTCGCCGCTCCCCCACGGCGAAACCACACGCCGCCGGACACTCTCCTCCGGCGGCGTCCTCGCGTCCGGTGACCTTCTCAAATTGGGCGACCGGTTCGCCTTGAGCGCAGGGCTTCGGCGATGAGCCGCGCCCCCCGCGCCGGGTCTGCGCCCTCCCTCCTGAAGACCCTGCTGGCCGAACTGGCGGGCGAGCCGCTGGCCGCCGCCGTCAAGGCCTTCGCCGACCAGGCCGCGGCCGACGCCCAGCCTGACGAGCTGCCCGAACTCTCCACCGCGGACCTCGCGCGCAACCTGGCCGCCCTGTGGCGCTTCGGCGAGCGGCGGCGCGGCCGCGGCCCACAGGTGCGGATCGTCCCCGCCGAGGGCGCGGCCCTCGACCGGCTGGAGATCGTGCAGGACGACGCGCCGTTCCTGGTGGACAGCGTCATGGGCGAGATCGCCGACCAGGGCCTGTCGGTGCGCGCCATGTTCCACCCCATCGTCGAGGTGGGCCGCGACCGGGCGGGCGTGCGCGACGCGGGCGCCGCCACCCGCCGGGAATCCATGATCGGCGTGCTGGTCGAGGACGTAGGACCCGACCGCGAGCAGGCGTTGCTGGACGGGGTCAAGGCCACCCTCGCCGACGTGCGCGCGGCGGTCGACGATTTCCCGGCGATGCTGCAGCTGATGGGCAAGACCGCCGCCGAGCTGGCGGCCTCGGGCAAGGCGCGGCCCGACGAGATCGACTTCCTGAACTGGCTGCACGAGGAGCACTTCGTGTTCCTGGGCGCCCGCGTCTACGAATACCCGCGCCTGCCGAACGGCGAATATGCGCCCGAGGAGCCGCTCTACCAGGCCAAGGACGGCCTGGGGGTGCTGCGCGATCCGGGCCGCACCGTGCTGCGCCGCGCCAACGAGCCGGCGGTGCTGATGAGCGCGGTGAAGGATCGCATCGTCCGCGACCCCGCGGTGACCATCGCCAAGTCCAACGTCCGCAGCCGGGTCCACCGGCGCGGCTACATGGACTACGTCGGGATCAAGCTCTACGGCGACGATGGCCGTCCCTGGGGCGAGGTCCGGTTCGTGGGCCTGTTCACGGCCGAGGCCTATGACCAGCCGGCGGGCGTGGTGCCGCTGATCCGCGAGAAGGTGGCCCGGGTGCTGGCCCGCACCGGCGCGGCGCCCGGCAGCTACAACGAAAAGCGCCTCAAGAACATCGTCGAGAACCACCCGCGCGACGAGCTCTTCCAGATCTCCGAGGACGAGCTGCTGAGCATCGCGCTCGGCATCCTGCACCTGTCGGATCGCCCACGGGTGAAGCTGTTCGAACGCAAGGATCCGTTCGACCGGTTCGCCTCGATCCTGCTGTTCGTGCCACGCGACCGCTACGATTCCGACCTGCGCCGCAAGGCCGGCGAGCTGCTCGCCGAGGCCTATGGCGGGCGGATCTCGGCCTACTATCCCAGCTTCAACGACACGCCCCTGGCCCGGGTGCACTACATCATCGGCTTCACGCCCGGCCACCACCGCTCGCCGGACCTGCGCCAGGTGGAGGCGGAGATCGCCGAGGCCGCGCGCACCTGGGAGGACCGCTTCTCCGGCGCCATGCGCGCCGTGGGGGGCGACCCCGACCTGATGGCCGGCAATGTCGCCAAGTACCGCGACGCCTTCCCGGCCGGCTATCGCGAGCGGTTCGACGCCGCCCAGGCCCTGGACGACGTGGCGGTGATGGAGAGCTTCGGCGAGGGCCCGGTCCGCGCCCGCGCCTATCGGACGAGCGAGGACGGCCCGCTGCAGTTCCGCTTCAAGCTCTATCGCAAGGGCCAGCCCGCGCCCCTGGCCGACGTGCTGCCGGTCCTGGAGAACATGGGCCTGAAGGCCATGGCCGAGGCCGGCTTCCAGGTGACGCCGGAGGGCGACGAGCCCGTCTGGGTCCACGACTTCGAGATCCAGGATCCGCGCGGCGCGAACCTGGTCTTCTCCGAGGTCAAGGACGCCTTCGAGGCGGCGGTGGTCGCCGTCTGGACCGGCCAGACCGAGAACGACGGCTTCAACCGCCTGGTGATGGAGCTCTCGATCCCCTGGCGCGATGCGGCCCTGGTCCGCGCCCTGGCGCGCTACCGCCAGCAGTCGGGCCTGGACCCCTCGCAGCGGGTGCAGGAGGAGGCGCTGTCGAACCACCCGGGCGTGGCGCGCCTGATCCTCGACCTCTTCCGCATCAAGTTCGACCCGGCCATCGCCGTCGACCTGGACGCGCGCAAGGCCCAGGCCGCCGCGGTGATGGACGAGATCGTCGAGGCGCTGCAGGCGGTGGAGAGCCTGGACGATGACCGGGTGCTGCGCCGCCTGGCGCTGCTGGTGGACGCCATCCAGCGCACCAACTTCTACCAGCGGGGCCCGGATGGGGCGGCCAAGCCCTACATCTCGTTCAAGGTGGCCAGCGGCCAGCTGGCCGACCTGCCGGCGCCCAAGCCGTTCCGCGAGATCTTCGTCTGGTCGACCCAGGTGGAGGGCGTGCACCTGCGCTTCGGGCCGGTCGCCCGCGGCGGCCTGCGCTGGTCAGACCGGCGCGACGACTTCCGCACCGAGGTGCTGGGGCTGGTGAAGGCCCAGCAGGTGAAGAACGCGGTGATCGTGCCCGTGGGCTCCAAGGGCGGCTTCTTCCCCAAGCAGCTGCCGCGCGGGGGCTCGCCGGACGCGGTGCGGGCCGAGGCGATCGGGGCCTACAAGACCTTCCTCTATGGCCTGCTCGATCTGACCGACAACCTGGACGCGGCCGGCACGGTGATCCGGCCGCAGGACGTGGTCGTGCACGACGCCGACGATCCCTACCTGGTGGTGGCCGCCGACAAGGGCACCGCCACCTTCTCGGACATCGCCAACGGCGTGGCCGAGTCCTACGGCTTCTGGCTGGGCGACGCCTTCGCCTCCGGTGGTTCCGAAGGCTACGACCACAAGGTCATGGGCATCACCGCCCGCGGCGCCTGGGAGGCGGTGAAGCGCCACTTCCGCGAACTGGGCAAGGACATCCAGTCCGAGCCGTTCACCGTCATCGGCTGCGGGGACATGTCGGGCGACGTGTTCGGCAACGGCATGCTGCTGAGCCGCCAGATCCGGCTGCAGGCCGCCTTCGACCACCGCCACATCTTCCTCGATCCCGACCCGGATCCGGCCAAGAGCTACGCCGAGCGCGAGCGCATGTTCGCCCTGCCGCGCTCGTCCTGGGACGACTACGACCGCAAGAAGATCTCCAAGGGCGGCGGGGTCTTCCCGCGCAGCCAGAAGTCGATCCCGCTCAGCAAGGAGGTCCAGGCCTTCCTCGGCACGGGCGCCGAGGCCCTGTCGCCGGCCGAGCTGATCCACCTGATCCTCAAGGCCCCGGCCGAGCTGCTCTACCTGGGCGGCATCGGCACCTATGTGAAGGCCACCCACGAGACCCACATGGACGCCGGCGACAAGGCCAACGACGCCACGCGCGTCAACGGCCGCGAGCTGCGGGTGCGGGTGGTGGGGGAGGGCGCCAACCTGGGCCTGACCCAGGCCGGCCGCATCGAGTTCGCCGAGGCGGGCGGCAAGGTCGACACCGACGCCATCGACAACTCGGCCGGGGTCGACTCGTCGGACCACGAGGTGAACATCAAGATCCTCACCGGCATCCTCGAGCGGCAGGGCGAGCTCACGCGCAAGAAGCGCAACCCGCTGCTGCGCTCGATGACCGACGACGTGGCCGCCCACGTGCTGGTGCACAACTACGACCAGACCCTGGCGCTCTCGCTGCTGGAGATGGACACGGTCGGCGAGCTGGAGCCGCACGCGCGCTTCATGGCCGAGCTGGAACAGGCCGGCCGGCTGGACCGGGCGGTGGAGGGCCTGCCGGACGCCCTGGCCATCGCCGAGCGGCTGAAGGCCGGGCGCGGCCTGGTGCGGCCCGAGCTGGCGGTGCTGCTGGCCTACGGCAAGCTGGAGCTGAAGCGCGAGATCGTCGCCGGCCACGCGCCGGACGACCCGTTCTTCGAGCGCCGGCTGGAGGCCTACTTCCCCAAGCCGCTGCGCAAATACAAGGACGCCATCCGCCGCCACCGGCTGCGGCCGGAGATCATCGCCACCGTGGTGGCCAACGACATGGTCAACCGCTGCGGCCCCAGCTTCGCCTCGCGGATCATGGCCGCGGCCGACTGCGACGTGGTGGCCCTGACCGCCGGCTACGAAGCGGCCAAGCAGGCGCTGGATTTCGAACGGCTGTGGTCCGAGGTTGAGGCCCTGGACCTGAAGGCGCCCACGGCGGGCCAGATGGCCGTGTTCCGCCGCCTGGTCGCGTCGCTGCGTGGCGCGACGTTCTGGCTGGCGCGGCGGGCGGGGCGGGAGGGCCTGGACGTCGCAGCGCTCACCGCCCGCTATGTGCCGGGGTTCAAGAGCCTCTACGGCCTGATCCCGCAGATCCTGTCGCCGGTGGAGCGCGGCCAGTTCGAGCAGCGCGTCGCCCAGCTGAAACAGGCCGGGGCCCCCGAGGCCCAGGCGCGCAGCGCCGCGGCGCTGAGCTTCCTCTCCACGGCCGCCGACCTGGTGGACCTGGCCGAGGCGTCCAGCTGGCCGCTGCCGAACGTGGCGCGGCTCTATTTCGCCGTCGGCCACGCCTTCGCCTTCGATCGCCTGCGGGCGGCGGCGGGCGAGTTCCGCGCCGGCGACATCTTCGAGCGGACGGCCCTGCGCCGGCTGATCGAGGACCTGCTGGCCGAGCAGACCCAGCTCACCCGGGCGATCATGGCCTTCGCCGGCAGCGCCCAGGCGGGGGACGACGAGGTCAACGCCCGCGATGCGGTCTCGGCCTGGTCGCGCCTGCGGCCCGAGCACGCCCGCGCGGCGACCCGCACCGTGGACGAGATCGAGCAGGGCGGCGGCGCCTGGAGCTTCGCCAAGCTCACCATCGCCAACGCCGCGCTCCGCGAACTGGCGGCGGAAGCGGCGTCGGGGCGGAAGCGGCGAGCGGCGTAGCGAGCCCAGCGCCCCCTCCACCGCTTCGCGGTCCCCCGCCGCTCACGCTCCCAGGCGGAACGGCACCGTGCGGCGCTCGTGTTCGGGCACGCTCAGGCGGCGGTCCACGGGCGGGAAGGCGCGCTGGGCGCAGTCGTCGCGTTCGCAGATGCGGCAGCTGACGCCGATGGGGGCGGCGGGGCCCTTCAGGTCGACGCCTTCGGAATAGACCAGCTCATGGGCGTTGGCGATGTCGCAGCCGAAGCCCAGGACGTAGCGCCGGTCCGGCGTCAGGTAGCTCTCCGAGCGCTTCACCACCGCCCGGGCCACGCAGAGGTAGCGGGCTCCGTCCGGCATGGCGGCCACCTGCACCAGGAACCGGTCCGGCGCGGCCACGGCGTCATGCACGTTCCACAGGGGACACGCGCCGCCGAAGCGCGCGAAGCGGAACCGGGTGGCGCTGTGCCGCTTGGTGATGTTGCCGGCATAGTCCAGGCGCACGAAATAGACCGGCACGCCGCGCTGGCCGGGCCGCTGCAGCGTCGACAGGCGGTGGCACACCTGCTCCAGGCTGGCGCCGAAGTGGGCGGCCAGCTGCTCCACATCGTGGCGCCGTTCGCGCGCGAAGCCGGAAAAGGCCGTGTACGGCATCAGCAGGGCGCCGGCCGCGTAGTTGCCGAGGCCGATGCGGCAGACATCCACCGCCTCGCGGCTGCGGAACCGCGCCTGCTGCAGCTCGCGCTCGATCACGTCCGAGAGGCTGGCCACCGCGATGTGGTAGGCCATCTGGAAGGCCCGGGTCTCCACCGGCTGGGCGGCGTTGACCCACAGCTCGTGGGCGACCGGATCGTAGCGCCGCATGACGTCGTCCATCCGGTCGTAGCGGACGGTGACGTTCAGCCGCTCGTGCAGATACATCTCCAGCCGCAGGTCGGCGGACGACGGCGCGGCCAGGCCGATTTCGCGCGCCAGGTCCTCGGCCGCGCGATCCAGGGCGTCGATATAGTTGTCCTTGAAGTGGAAGAAGTCGCGCACCTCCTCGTAGGGCAGCAGCGAGCTGGCCGCCGTCGCCTCGTCCAGGGCCACCGCCTCCTCGGTCAACTTCAGGCGCTCGGCGAGGCGGTGGTTGGCGCGGTGCAGGTCGAGGAACCGGCGCGCCAGCCCCGGCGCCTGCAGCACCGCCTGGCGCAGTTCGCTCAGCGGCACCGGGTCTTCCAGCGAGCCGCTGTCGGCCACCGCCTCGCGCAGGTCGGCGATCAGGCGCTGGTCGGCGTCCACCTCGAACAGCTCCGCCGGCGCCTGGAAGGTCTGCATCAGCCCCTGCAGCACCCGGTCGGTGACCGGCCGCTGGTTGGACTCGATCTGCGAGAGATAGCTGACCGAAACGCCCAGTTCCTGGGCGCAGGTCTCCAGCCGCCAGCCCCGTTCGCGGCGCAGCGCGCGGACCTTGGGGCCGACGTAGAGCTTGTAGCGCATTTTGCAACTTCGCAAACGCGGGTATTCCGCGAGCCAATTCTTCGCACGAAGTCATTTGAGCTGCGAGGGAAAACGTCGCTTTCTGCGGAACTGCGGGAGGGGCGCCAGGCCTACGCGGGATCGGCATGGGTTTGCTGACCTGCAAAACGGCGCCTCCGCCGTCGCCCGGACCTGGGGTCTGTGGCGCTCATGCACCTCCCGATCGGATGGGAAACATGACCGGCGAGAACATTCACCACCTGCCCCGGCTCGGCATCGCGGGCGCCATGCGCATCTTCGGGCTCACCGCCCGCGCGCTGCGGTTCTACGAGGAGCGCGGCCTGGTGGAAGCCAAGCGCGACCGCCTCAACGCCCGCTATTACGACGCCGCCGCGCGGGTCCGCCTGCAGTGGATCTCGCGCCTGCGCCGCGCCGGCGTGGGCCTGGGCGAGATCGAGGCGGTGCTGGCCGCCCAGGACGACGCCGACGGCGGCCGCGCCTGCGCGCTGTCGGTGGTCGAACGCCGCCGGGCCGCGCTGACGGCCGAGCTGGAAGCGGTGGACGCCGTCCTGGCCGAGCTCAACACCGAGCCCTCCGGCGGCGCCGCCCGCCGCTACGGCCAGCGCTAGAATTTCCCTCTCTTAATGGGGAGGGACAGATCGCGAAGCGATCAGGGTGAGGGGGCCACGACCGGGCGCGGCGCCTGGTCGACTATTCCCCACCCGTCGCATCGCCTTCGGCTCGCGCCACCCTCCCCATGAAGGGGAGGGATGGGCTCAGTGCCGGAAGACGCGCACGCCGGTGAAGACCATGGCGAGGCCGCGCTCGTCGGCGGCCTCGATCACCGCCTTGTCGCCGATGGAGCCGCCCGGCTGGATCACCGCCGTGCAGCCGGCGTCCGCCGCCTGGATCAGGCCGTCCGGGAACGGGAAGAAGGCTTCTGAGGCGCAGGCCGAACCCTTCAGGTCCAGGCCGAAGTCCGCGGCCCGCAGGGCCGCGATCCGCGCCGAGTCCTTACGGTTCATCTGGCCGGCGCCCACGCCCAGGGTCTGGCCCGCGCGGGCGTAGACGATGGCGTTCGACTTCACGTGCTTGGCGATCGTGAAGGCGAACAGCATGTCGCGCACCTCCTCGTCCGTGGGCGCGCGCCGGGTCACCACCTGCAGGTCCGCCGGCGTCAGGCGCGCGGCATCGCGGCTCTGCACCAGGAAGCCGCCGGCCACCGACTTGAAGGTCTCGCCCGCGGCCAGGGCATCGGGGAGGGCGCCGGTGGTCAAGAGGCGCACGTTCTTCTTCTTTTTGAACAGCGCGACGGCGTCCGCGTCGGCCTGCGGCGCGATCACCACCTCGGTGAGCAGTTTCAGGATCTCCTCGGCGGTCGCCGCGTCCAGCGTCTGGTTCAGGGCGATGATCCCGCCGAACGCCGAGGTGGGGTCGCACGCCAGGGCCCGCAGGTAGGCGTCCTTCAGCGTCGAGCCGGTGGCCACGCCGCACGGGTTGGCGTGCTTGATGATGGCGCAGGCCGGGCCGGCCGCCGGATCGAACTCCGCCACCAGCTCGAAGGCGGCGTCGGTGTCGTTGATGTTGTTGTAGCTCAGCTCCTTGCCCTGCAGCTGGGTGGCGGTGGCCACGCCCACCCGGGGGTTCGGGAAGCGGTAGAAGGCCGCCTCCTGGTGCGGGTTCTCGCCATAGCGCATGGTCTGGACCAGCTCGCCGGCGAAGGCCCGCCGGCGGGGCGCGGCCTCGCCGAGCGCCTGGGCGAACCAGGCGGAGATCGCCGCGTCATAGGCGGCGGTGCGGCCATAGGCGCGGGCCGCCAGGCGCTTGCGCAGGGCCAGGGAGGTGGCGCCCCCGTCGGCCAGCTCGGCCAGCACCTCGGCCATGTCCGCCGGCTCGGTGCAGATCGCCACATAGCCGTGGTTCTTGGCCGCCGAGCGGATCATCGCCGGCCCCCCGATGTCGATGTTCTCGACGCAGGTCTCGTAGTCGCCGCCGGCGGCCACCGTCTGCTCGAACGGGTAGAGGTTGACGTAGACCAAGTCGATGGCCCCGATCCCGTGCGCCGCCATGGCCGCCCGGTGCTCCGGCGCGTCGCGCACGCCCAGCAGGCCGCCGTGCACCACGGGGTGCAGGGTCTTCACCCGCCCGTCCATCATCTCCGGGAAGCCGGTGAGGTCGGAAATGTCCTTCACGGCGATCCCGGCGTCCGCGATCGCCTTGCGGGTGCCGCCGGTGGAGACCAGCTCGACGCCGCGGTCGGCCAGGGTCCGGGCGGCCTCGACCAGGCCGGTCTTGTCGCTGACCGAGAGGAGGGCGCGGCGGACGGCGACCTTGTCGGGGGCGGGGGGGAAATCGGGCGCGGCAGGCACGGCATTCTCCTTCGAGTCACAAGGGAAATGCCCAGGCGAGCGGCGTGCGCGATGGGGCGCTATGGTCCCTGCGCTCCCCGGTGGTCGCCCACCTCAAATCGCCAGTCACGCGGGATGGGGGCGGGATAGGCCCGGGGGACCCAGCCGTCAACTCAGCGGCCCGCGGTCAGGACGCCGCGGGGGCCAGTTTCCAGCGGACACGGGCGCCGGAGTCGGCGCGGCGCTGGCCGTGCAGCACCAGCTGCTGGCCCGGTCGGCCCGCGCGGGGGGACGGCTCGACGGCGAAATCCAGCGCGTCGTTGCGCAGCACCCAGCCGCCCGCCTCGCCCTCGCGGCGCAGCAGGGCGCTGCGGCGGTCCTGGGAGACCAGGGCGCTGACCCCGGCCGCCAGCTGGAAGCGCAGGGTGAAGCCGATGAAGTGCCGGCCATCAGGGCCCTGCGCCTTGGCGGTGGGCGTGAGCCGGTCCTCGCCGCGCAACTCGCCGGCGGTGGTGTCCAGGTAGAGCCGGCGCTGGTGCATCAGGCCGTAGCGAGCCATCCAACCGTGGTGCGCCAGGTCAAGCCAGACCGCCCCGGGCGCCTCATGCCGCTGGGCGTCGACGGCCAGCTCGGCGTCCACCAGGCGCGGGCCCAGGGCTGCGGCCGGGAAGCCGGACAGCAGCTCCCCGAACGCCGCCTCGCCCACCTGCACGGTGGAGCCCGCCTCGATCGTCCGGCCCGCCCCGGGCTCGATCAGCCGCCGGCCGCCGGCCAGCACCTCCAGGCTCAACGGATGGGCGCAGGCGGCCACAGCCCACGGTCCGGCGGGGGGCGCGACCACGTCGGCCATCACCTGCAGCGTCCGCGCATCCATCCGCTGATAGCCGCCAAGACCCGTCGCCACGGGCCGCTCGCCCGTCTCGTCCTGGGCGCGCGCGGCGGCCACATAGGAAGGCGTCAGCGGCGCGCCGCCGTGGAACGCAGCGAGGGTTCCGTCCGTCAGGGTGAAGAACCGCACGGCCGCCGCCAGCCGGTCCAGCGCCCGGGAGAGCGCCTCGGGACCCGCCAGGCCCCGCTGGCCCAGCGCCTCCTCCAGGGTCTGCAGGTCGAAGAGCAGCTCGAGGGCCAGGTCCGGCCGCCGGCTGCGGTGGCCGCCGTCGGCGTCCAGGGTGGCCGCCAGGGCGCGGGAAAGCCGCGTCAGCGCCCGGTCCAGCAGCCGCCGGGCCGCAGGGCCTCGCAGGGCCGACGCCGCCACAGCCGCGGCCGCCGCGCGCTCGGCGGCGTCGGCGGCGCCGCCTGCGCCCAGCAGCGCGCGGGCCTGGCGCAGCAGGTCGCTGGCGATCTGGGCGGTCTCCGCCTCCGAGGCCCGCGCCGCCAGGGTGGGCGCGGCGCAGGCCAGGTTGAACACCCGCCGCGCCATGACGCCCGGCGCCCAGGAAAAGGCGTTCCAGCGCCCGAACACCCGCCGCCAGTCCAGCACCAGCCGCAGGGCTTCGGCGGCGCCGTCGGGGCCGGTCGCCACCAGGCCGGGCAGCCAGTCGAAGCGGTGCAGCGCCTCAGCGAAGGCGCGGCTGGGGCTGGGGCGGTCCCACGGATCGCCCCGCACCCCGACCGCCAGGCTCGCGCCGGCCAGCACGAAGCCGCCCGCCAGGATGCGGCGGCCGTCCTCGGCGTCCGCAGGCCGGAAGTCGCGGGGCCGCACCTGGAAGCCGTCGGCGCGAGGGGCCCCGGCCAGGGCGCGGCCCGGCGGCGAGGCGCGCCAGTCCTCGGCGATGGCGCGCGTGACACCCACCCAGAGCGCCGGCGCAAGGGTCCGACCGGGAATGCGGATGGCGGGCGCGCCGGCCATCGGCGGCCTCAGCCCCGAAGGGCGGCGATATTGGCGGCGTAACGCTCCGCCCCGCCGCGGAAGACGGCGGTTCCAGCCACCAGGGCCGTGGCCCCGGCAGCGACACACAGTCGGGCCGTCTCCGGCGTCACCCCGCCGTCCACCTCCAGCGGAATGTCGCGTCCGGTGGCGTCGATCATCGTCCGCAGCCGCTCGATCTTGGCCAGCTGCGAGGTCATGAAGCTCTGGCCGCCGAAGCCCGGGTTGATCGACATCACGAGGATCAGATCCACCTCGTCCATCATCCACTGGATCACCGAGGGGTCGGTGGACGGGTTGAACACCACCCCGGCCTTCGCCCCCAGGCTGCGGATCAGCTTCAGGGTGCGGTTGAGGTGCGGCCCGGCCTCGGGGTGGACGCTGATATAGTCGGCGCCGGCCTTCACGAACGCCTCGATGTAGGGATCGGCCGGGGCGATCATCAGGTGGCAGTCGAAGGGGATCGCCGCGTGCGGGCGCAGGGCCTTCACCACGTCGGGCCCGATGGTGATGTTCGGCACAAAGTGGCCGTCCATGACGTCCACGTGGACCCAGTCGGCCCCCGCCACCGCGATGGCCCGCACTTCCTCGCCCAGGCGCGCAAAATCCGCCGCCAGGATGGAAGGGGCGATGAGGGGCGCGCGTGGGGCCATGGTTCCGCTTAGCCTGATGCGGGGGGCTGCGACAACGGCTGTGCGCGCGGGAGCCCGATCAAGCGGTCTTCTTCAGCCGCGCGATGTAGAACCCGTCCAGCCCGCCGGGCCGATGATGCGGCAGGATGCGCAGCGTCGCATCGGGCCGCAGGCTGGCTTCGGGCGAGCCGCCCTCCCCGGCCGCGACCGGATCCAGGGCGAAGGCGGCATTGCGCGCCAGGAACGCGGTCACCTGCCCCTCGCCCTCCTCCGGCTCCAGGGAGCAGACGCAGTAGACCAGCCGCCCGCCGGGCTTCACGCGCCGCGCGGCGCTGTCCAGCAGCCGCGCCTGGACGGCGCAGAGCTTGGCGATGTCGGCGGGGCTGGCCACCCAGAGCACGTCGGGATGGCGGCGGAAGGTGCCGGTGGCCGAGCACGGCGCATCCAGCAGCACCGCGTCGAACGTGCGCCCGTCGCGCCACTCGGCGGCGTCGGCCGCCACGGTCTCGGCGGCGAGGCCGGTGCGGGCCAGGTTCTCGCTGACCCGGCGCAGGCGCGCGTCCGAGCGGTCCACGGCGGTGACCTTGGCGCCGCCCGCGGCAAGCTGCAGCGTCTTGCCGCCCGGCGCCGCGCAGAGGTCCAGCGCGGTTTCCTCGGGCGTCACGGCCAGCAGCCGGGCGGGGATGGCGGCGGCGGCGTCCTGCACCCACCAGCGGCCCTCGCCGAAGCCCGGCCAGGTCGAGATCTCGCCCTTCAACCCGGCCCGTAGCGTTCCGCCCGGCAGGACCTCCGCCTCCAGGGCCGCGGCGAGGTCAGCGTCGCCCGGCGCTCTCGGCGTCACGTCGGTGGCCGGCTCGGCGAAGATCATGCCGACGATGGCGTCCGCCTCCGCCGGCCCATAGGCCGAGCGCCAGCGGGCGGCCAGCCACGCCGGGGCCGCCAGGGCCGGATCGTCCAGCGGCGGCGGCTCGCGCGACAGGCCGCGCAGCACCGCGTTCACCAGCCCCTTGAACGGCAGCCCGCCCTTCTGCGCGGCGGCCAGGTCCACGGTGGCGCCGACCGCGGCGTGCGGCGGGGTCTTCAGCACCAGCAGCTGGGCGGCGCCCAGGCGCAGCACATTGACGATCCGCTCCGGCGGCGGCTTCTTCAGTCGCGCCTGCAGGGCCGCATCGATGGGGCCGAGGTGGCGCAGCGTCGCCATGGCCAGGGCCCGGGCGAAGGCGCGGTCACGGGGCGGCAGGGCGTGCAGCGCCGGATGGCCGAGCCCCTCGTCCAGCCCGCCGCGCCGCTGCAGGGCGGCGGTCAGCACCTCGAGGGCGGCGGCGCGGGCGGCGAGGCCCGGAATGTCTTCAGCTTCACTCACGCGGCGCGGCGTGCCCTCTTGGGCCCGGCGGCGCAAGGGCCTAGATTTGGCGGATGGACGACACGCCCGCCAACGCCGCCCCTCGCAAGGACCTCAGCCCCGCCGCGCGCCGCGCGCTGGAGGAGGCCGAGGCCCGCCGCCAAGCCGCCGCCGCGGACGCCGAACGCGCCCCGGAAGACGGCGGCCCCAAGGGCCCCGAGCCCACCCGCTTCGGCGACTGGGAACGCAAGGGCATCGCCGTCGACTTCTGAAGCGCGGCGTTCATCCCCACGGCGGCCGCGCAGCAGCGCCATCCGTTAAACCACGAACCACACGAACCACACGAACGGGCCAGCGCCTCCGCGAAGCGGCCATCCAAGCCTGTAGCGTCGGGGTGTCCGGCCGGGGCCTTGCCCCATCCAGGACCGTTCGTGTCGTTCGTGTGGTTCGTGGACAAATCTTAAGGACGGCGGACCGCTCCGCGACGGCGGGGCTAGTTCGCGGGCTCAGCGCCGCCGCAGGCGCTGTTTTTGGTCCACGAACCACACGAACCACACGAACGGACTCGAACGGCGCGGCCTCGGGTGACCGAGGCGCCCCAGTTCGTGTGGTTCGTGGTTCAAATGTCGGAGCCTCCGCTGGCGCGGAGGCTGGATTTACGCTCCCGCCATCTCCGCCGCGACACGCAGGGCCGCAGCGTGGGGGTCGTTGGCGGCGGTGATCGGGCGGCCGCAGACGATGTGCGAGGCGCCGGCCTCCAGGGCTTCCCGGGGCGTCGCTGCGCGGGCCTGGTCGTTCTTGGCGGACCAGTCGGGGCGCACGCCCGGCGTCACCACCAGGAAGCCCGGTCCGCCGATGGCGCGGGCCAGGGCCGCCTCATGCGGGCTTGAAATGACCCCATCGCAGCCGGCCGCGACGGCCTGGTGCACGCGCCGCTCCACCAGCGCCCGGGCGGTCGTCGCATAGCCGATTTCCGCCAGATCCTCGTCCGACAGGCTGGTCAGCACGGTCACCGCCAGGATCTTGAGGGAGGAGCCAGGCCCCCGCCCCCGCACCGCCGAGGCCATCACCTGCGGCTCGGCGTGGACGGTGAGCAGGTCGCCGCAGCCCGCATGCGCCAGCACCGCGGCGGCCTTTTGCACCGTCGTGCCGATGTCGTGCAGCTTCCAGTCCAGGAACACCTGCTTGCCGGCCGCCTTGAGCTCGCGGGCCAGCGTCATGCCCTCCCCCGTCGCGAACAGCTCCAAGCCCACCTTGTAGAAGCTGACCGCCTCGCCCATCGCCTCGACGCCAGCGCGCGCCTCGGCCACGCTGGGATAGTCCAGGGGCACGATCAGGCGGGGATCGGCCTTGATGGCGGAAGCTTGCGCGAGCGCGGCGGCGGCCATGGCGATGGCTCCGGTTTGGCGGGGGTGTGGTCCCGACTGTTCGATTTGGGCTAAGACCTCGAAATGAGCCAGACCGAGTTCGCGGTCAACTTCTTCGTCGCCCTGTTCGCGCTGATCGACCCGATCGGCAGCGTGCCGATGTTCGCCGCCGCCACGGCGGGCACGAAGGCGCGCGACCGCAACTGGATCGCGCTCTACGTCTCGCTGTTCGTCTTCGGCTTCCTGACCTTCTTCTACTTCTCCGGGCTCAGCCTGCTGCAGTTCTTCGGCATCTCCCTGCCGGCGTTCCGCATCGCCGGCGGGATCATCCTGTTCCTGCTGGGCCTGGAGATGGCGCGCGACGACTTCACCGCCACCTTCGCCGAGGCGGCCGACGCGCCGGTGACCGACAGCCGCGCCCGGGCGCGCAAGCGCTTCGAGCGGATGATCGTGCCGTTCGCCATGCCGCTGCTGATCGGGCCCGGGGCGATCTCCACCGTGGTCATCTACGCCAGCCAGGCGCGGGCCTATGGCCTGGCCGGCGCGGCGATCGGCGTGGGCGCCATTGGGGCGACGGCGGCCGCCACCCTGGTCTCGTTCCTGCTGACGCCGGTGCTGACCCGCATCCTGGGCCGCATCGGGCTGACCATCGTGGTGCGGGTGCTGGGCCTGATCCTCTGCGCCCTGGCGGTGCAGTTCATCCTCGCGGGCTTCGCCGAGAGCACTCACGGCCTGATCCGGCCGGGCGTGGCCAATCCCTACAGCTAGGCGCGCCTCGCCAGACGCCGCTCAGGTGCGCGTCAGCCGCCGGCAGATCTCGTCCAACTGCTCAAGGCTGGCGTAGGTGATGCGCACTTCGCCGGCCCCGCCGCGGTCGGCGATGTCGACGCCCATCCCCAGGGCCTCCTCCAGGTCGACCTCCAGGGCCGCGGTGTCGGCGTCCTTGGCCTTGCGCGGGCCGGAGCCGGCCTTGCCGCCCCCGCCGCTGCTGGGACCGGCCCCGCCCTTGGCCATGGCCTCGGCGTCGCGCACCGTCAGCCCGCGGTCGATGATCGCGCGCGCCAGGGTCTCCGGATCGCCGGCCGACAGCAGGGCCCGCGCGTGGCCGGCGGTGAGCCGTCCGTGCACCAGGTGCTCCTGCACCGGATCGGGGAGCTGCATGAGGCGCAGGGTGTTGGCCACATGGCTGCGGCTCTTGCCCACCGCGCCGGCGACCTTCTCCTGGGTGTAGCCGTGGCGGTCCATCAGGGCGCGATAGGCCCGCGCCTCCTCCATCGGGTTCAGGTCTTCCCGCTGGACGTTCTCGATGATGGCGATCTCGAGCGCCTCGTCGTCGCCCATATGGCGCACGAAGCCCGGGATGGTGGTGAGCGCCACCTGCTGGGCCGCGCGCCAGCGCCGCTCGCCGGCGATGATCTCGAAGTGGCCGGTGTGCAGGGGCGAAGGCCGCACCAGGATCGGCTGCAGCACGCCGCGCTGGCGGATGGATTCGGCCAGCTCCCCGATCTCCTGGGCCGAGAAATGCTGGCGAGGCTGGTCCGGGTTGCGGTGCAGGAGGTCGATCGGCAGGTCGCGCACGCCCTCCACCGGATCGGCGGCGTGCGGAATCTCCTCCGCCTCCCCCAACAGCGCCGACAGGCCCCGGCCCAATCCCCTGCGGTTCTCCGCCATCAGCTCAGTTCCAGATCCCGGTTCGCGCGGCGTTTGCGCTCGCGCAGCACGACTTCACGCGCCAGTTTCAGATAGGCCTGGCTGCCGGTGCACTTGAGGTCATAGACCAGCACCGGCTTGCCGAACGACGGCGCCTCGGAGACCCGCACATTGCGCGGGATCACGGTCTGGTAGACCGCTTCGCCAAAGTGGCTGCGCACGTCCACGGCCACCTGTTCCGACAGCGAATTTCGCCGGTCGTACATGGTGAGGACCACGCCCTGCAGCTCCAGCTGCGGGTTCAGGCTGCCCCGCACCAGGTCGATGGTGCGCATCAGCTGCGAGAGGCCCTCCAGGGCGAAGAACTCGCACTGCAGCGGCACCAGCACCGCATCGGCGGCGGCCATGGCGTTGACGGTGAGGAGGTTCAGCGACGGCGGGCAGTCGATCAGGACATAGGTGTAGCTGCGGCCGCCCTTGAGCGGCGCCAGGGCGTCGCGCAGCTTGAAGGAGCGCCGCGCCTGCTGGCCCAGCTCCAGTTCCACGCCGGAGAGGTCTGGATCGGACGCCACCAGGTCGAGCCCGGGCACCGAAGTCTTCACCACCGCCTCGAGCACGGGCTTTTCGCCCATCAGCACGTCGTAGAGGGTGGTCTTGCGCAGGGCCCGGCCGACCCCGAGGCCGGTGGAGGCGTTGCCCTGCGGGTCGCTGTCGATCAGCAGCACCTTCTCGCCGACGGCGGCCAGGGCGGTGCCGAGATTGATGGCCGTGGTGGTCTTGCCCACCCCGCCCTTCTGGTTGGCGACCACCAGGACGCGTAGGGCCGGGTCAGACCTTGCGGGCACGGCCGAGCCTCCTGACACGCACGATGCGGCCTCTCTCGTCACTCATCGACGGTACGACATCCGCCGTGAAATCCCAATATCTAGCTGCATCCTCAAGGTCAGCCACAACATCTTGTCCTTTGAGGAACAGCCCCAGGGCGCCTGCCCGCAAGTAGGGCTGGGCATACCCCAACAGGCGGTTAAGCGGCGCACAAGCCCGGGCGGTGACGATGTCCACAGGCAGGGCCAAGTTTTCCGCCCTGGCGTTATGCACCGTGGCCGGCAGCTCCAGCTCAGCCACGACCTGCGAGAGGAACCGGCACCGCTTGGCCATGCTCTCCACCAGGTGGACGTGGAAGCCCGGCCGGCCTTTGCCCAGGATCGCCAGCACCAGCCCGGGGAAGCCGGCGCCCGCGCCCAGATCGGCCCAGGTCAGAGCCTCGGGGGCGATCTTCAGCAGCTGGGCCGAGTCCCAGGCGTGGCGGTTCCAGAAGTCCGGAAGCGTGGCCGGGCCGACGAGGTTCATCACTGCGTTGCCGGCCGTGAGAAGCTCGAGGAAGCGGTTGAGGTCGGCGAGCTGGGCCGGGGTGCCGCCCGCCGCCTCGGCGAAGGAGACGGCGTCCGTGACCGCCGCAGCGCCCCCTCCACCCTTCGGGTCCCCCTCCCCCGTTGGCACGGGGGAGGAACTGGAAGCATCAGTCGCCCCGGTTCCTCCCCCGCTTGCGGGGGAGGGGGACCACGAAGTGGTGGAGGGGGCGCTGGGGCCGCGCAATGCCTAGGCCGCCCGTCGCCGCACGTGCGCCAGCAGCGCCGTCAGCGCCCCTGGCGTGACGCCTTCGATCCGCGCCGCCTGGCCGAGGGTCAGCGGCCGCACCGCCGCCAGCTTCTCCCGCACCTCGTTGGAGAGCCCGCCGACCGCCGCATAGTCCAGGCCAGCCGGCAGGCGCAGGTCCTCGTCGCGGCGGAAGGCCTCGACATCCGCCGTCTGGCGGTCGAGGTAGCCGGCATAGGCGGCGTCGATCTCCACCTGCTCGCGCACGGCCGGGCTCCAGTCCGCAACCTGCGGCCAGATCCGCGCCAAGTCGTCCAGGCCGATGGTCGGATAGCCCAGCAGCTGCACCAGGTTGCGGCGCACCCCGTCGGCCTTCACCGGCAGCCCGAGGCGCTGGGCCTCCGGCGGCGTCAGGGTCAGGCTCGCGGCCAGGGCGCGAGCGTCAGACAGGGCCTGTTGTTTCACGTGGAACACTGCGGCCCGGGCCGGACCGACCACGCCCAGGTCGATCCCCTTCCCCGTCAGCCGCTGGTCGGCGTTGTCGGCGCGCAGGGTCAGGCGGAATTCGGCGCGGCTGGTGAACATCCGATAGGGCTCGGTGACGCCCCGGGTCACCAGGTCGTCGACCAGCACGCCGATATAGCCCTCGTCGCGCGCGAACTGCGCCGGCTCCCCGCCGGACGCGGCCCGCGCCGCGTTCAGCCCGGCCACCAGGCCCTGGGCGCCCGCTTCCTCATAGCCGGTGGTGCCATTGATCTGGCCGGCGAGGTACAGGCCCGGCAGCCGCTTGGCCTCCAGGGTCGGGTAGAGCTCCCGCGGGTCGACGTAGTCGTATTCGATGGCGTAGCCGTGGCGCTTCACGACCACCTGCTCCAGACCTGGAATGGTCCGCAGGAACAGGTCCTGGGTCTCGGCGGAGACCGAGGTGGAGATGCCGTTCGGATAGACGGTGTCGTCGTCCAGCCCCTCCGGCTCCAGGAAGATCTGGTGGCTGGTCTTGTCGCGGAAGCGGACCACCTTGTCCTCGATGGACGGGCAATAGCGCGGCCCGCGGCCCGACACCCGCCCGCCATAGACCGCCGACTCCGTCAGCCGCTCGGCGATGATCCGGTGGGTCTCCTCGGTGGTGTAGGTGATGCCGCACGCGACCTGGGGCGTGGCGATCCGGTCCGTCAGGAACGAGAACGGGATCGGCTCGGCGTCGGCGGCCTGCATCTCCAGCCGGTCCCAGGCGATGGTGCGGCCGTCCAGCCGGGCCGGGGTGCCGGTCTTCAGGCGCCCCATGGCCAGGCCCAGGCTGTACAGCCGGTCCGACAGGCCGATGGCCGGCGCATCGCCAACCCGCCCGGCGGGGATCCGCAGCTCCCCTTGATGGATCACGCCCTTCAGGAAGGTGCCCGTGGTCAGCACCACGCGGCCGGCGCGGAACTCGGTCCCGCTGGCCCCAACGACGCCCGCAACCACACCGCCCTCGAGGATCAGGTCCTCCACCGCCTCGGCCCGGATCTCCAGGTTCGTGGTGGCGGCCAGTTCGGCCTGCATGGCCTCGCGATAGAGGCGCCGGTCGATCTGGCTGCGCGGCCCGCGAACCGCCGCGCCCTTGGAGCGGTTGAGCATCCGGAACTGGATGCCGGCCACATCCGCCAGCCGCCCCATCAGCCCGTCCAGGGCGTCGATCTCGCGGACCAGGTGCCCCTTGCCCAACCCGCCGATCGCCGGGTTGCAGCTCATCTCGCCGATGGTTTCCAGCTTGTGGGTGAGCAGCAGGGTGCGTGCGCCGAACCGCGCCGCCGCTGCGGCCGCCTCGCAGCCCGCGTGTCCCCCACCGATGACGATAACATCCCAGGTCATGAGCGCGGGGATATAGGCGAAAGCGGTCGCTGTTTCACGTGAAACATCCCTCCCTTGATGGGGAGGGACCGCTCGCCGCAGGCGAGCAGGGTGAGGCGGTGTGGGCCGGAGCGCGGCGCTTCAGGACTGGCCAGCGCTCATCAGCGGATGTCGGAGCCCGGTCGCGGCTCCCTCACCCTGGCGCCTCCGGCGCCTGTCCCTCCCCATCAAGGGAGGGATCACTTCCCGATGCAGAAGGTCGCGAAGATTCGGCCCAGCACCTGCTCGGGATCTATCCGCCCGGTGATGCGGTCCAGCGCCCGGGCGGCCAGCCGCACGTCCTCGGCCGCCAGCTCCAGATGCTCGTCCTGGTCCAGGGCGTGACGCAGGCGGTCGGCGGCCTCGCTCAGCAGCTCCTGGTGGCGCAAGCGGGTCGCCGCGGGCGGCTCATCTCCGGCCAGGGCCTCGACCACGCGCTCGGCCAGGGTCGTCTCCAGCCAGCCAAGATCCCCCGGCCCCTTGGCGGTGATCTCCGCGGCGGTCAGGCCCAGCCGCCGCGCCTGTCCGGCGGCCCATTCGCCGGCGGCGCCCACCGGCCGGTCGCGCTTGGTGATCAGGCAGAGGTCGCCGGGGCGCAGCTCCATGGGGACCGCCGGCGTCTCGTCGTTCGATCCGTCCACCAGCCAGAGCCGCAAGCCCGCCGAGGCCGCCCAGGCCCGCGCCCGGCGCACGCCCTCGGCCTCGATCTCGTCGGCGGTGTCCCGCAGGCCCGCGGTGTCGGCCAGCACGGCCTTGTAGCCGGCCAGCACCATGGGAATCTCGATGATGTCGCGGGTCGTGCCGGGCGTGGCGGTGACAATGGCCGCCTCCCGCTTGGCCAGGGCGTTCAGCAGAGTGCTCTTGCCGGCGTTGGGCGCGCCGATCAGGGCAATGCGGAAGCCCTCGCGCACCCGCTCCCCCCGCTCGGCGTCGGCCGCCGCCGCCTCCAGCTCCGCCACCAGCCGCTCAAGCACCGGCCGGGCCCGCGCCGCCACATCCTGCGGCACCTCCTCGTCGGGGAAGTCGACGGCCGCCTCCAGCAGGGCCAGGGCCTCGATCAGGGCGTCGGTCCAGCGGGACTGGGCAGCCGAGAGCCGCCCGCCCAGCTGCTCGAGAGCCTGGCGCCGCTGGGCCTCGGTCTCGGCGTCCACCAGGTCGGCGACACCCTCCGCCTGGGCCAGGTCCAGCTTGCCGTTCTCGAAGGCCCGGCGGGTGAACTCCCCCGGCTCCGCCAACCGCAGGCCCAGGTCCGCCAGCGCCCGGATCAGGGCACCGACCACCGCACTGCCGCCATGCACGTGGAACTCGGCAGCGTCCTCGCCGGTGTAGCTCTCCGGACTCTCGAAGACGATCACCAGCGCCTGGTCGATCTCCTGCCCGGCACGGTCGCGCAGCCGCCGCAGGCTCGCGCGGCGCGGCTCGGGCACGGAGCCGGCCAGCTGGGCCACGGCCTCGCGCGTCGCCGATCCCGAGATCCGCACCACCGCCACCGCCGCCCGGCCCGCGGCCGTGGCCGGGGCGTAGATGGTGTCGCTCATTTCCGGGTCGTGGCGGCTTCCATGAACTTGCGGAACTGCTCCTGGGCGCCGGTCCCGAAGCTCATCCAGTTCTTCATGAACTCCTCCGGATTGAGCATCGAGATGTTGGCGTCGATCCGCTTGCTCATCTCGCCGACCAGGTGGTCATTCAGCCCGCTCACGTCGGGCAGGCCCAGGAACCGGCGCGCCTCCTCCGGGGAGCAATCCACCTCGATGGTCATCTTCATGACGTCTGGCCTTCCTAGAGCACGTCCCGCCTTGCTTGGATCAAGCCAGCCGGGATGAACGTGCTCGCCTCTTTGGTTTAGAGGCCATCTTCTCCGATCATGATGGTCCATCAAGATCGGGATGGCCTCCAGCGGTGTCATCACCATATGGCCGTGAGCCGCGTGTTCACGCTAGTAGCTTGCGGCCACCCCCAGAGTAAGAGGACGGAAATGGGCGAACGGATCAGCATCACCACCCCCGAAGGGCCATTCTCGGCCTATGTGGCGCGCCCCAAGGCGGAGAAGGCGCCGGCGGTCGTGGTGATCCAGGAGATCTTCGGCGTGAACCAGGTGATGCGCGACATCACCGACGGGCTCGCCGGCCAGGGCTATCTGGCCATCTGTCCGGACCTGTTCTGGCGGATCGAGCCCGGGATCGACATCACCGACAAGACCGAAGCCGAGTGGAAGCGGGCCTTCGAGCTCTTCAACACCTTCGACGTGGACCAGGGGGTCGAGGACATCCAGGCGACGATCACCGCGGCCCGGGCCGATCCCCAGTGCAATGGCAAGGTGGGCGCCGTCGGCTTCTGCCTGGGCGGGCTGCTGGCCTTCCTCACCGCCACCCGCACCGATGCGGACGCGGCCGCCTCCTACTACGGCGTCGGCCTGGAGAACCGGGTGGCCGAGGTGGAGAAACTGGCCCAACCCCTGCTGCTGCACATCGCCGAAGAAGACCAGTTCGTGCCGAAGGAGGCCCAGGCCATCATCCTCAAGGCGCTGAAGGACCACCCGCAGATCGAGATCCACACCTATCCCGGCCGCAACCACGCCTTCGCCCGGCCGGGCGGCGAGCACTATGACGAGGCCGACGCCAAGCTGGCCGGCGGCCGCACCCTGCGATTCTTCCAGAGGACGATCGGCTGATGCGCGCGGTTCACTTCGAGCAGACCGGCGGGCCGGACGTCCTGCAGCTGGCGCAGGTCGAGACCCCGCAGCCGGGCGAAGGCCAGGTCCTGATCCGCCATGAGGCCATCGGGGTCAATTTCATCGACACCTATTTCCGCAGCGGCCTTTACCCCGCCAAGCTGCCGTCGGGCCTCGGCAATGAAGCCGCCGGCGTCGTCGAGGCGGTCGGCCCTGGGGTCACCCGCTTCCGGGCCGGCGACCGGGTGGCCTATGCCAGCGGCGTCATGGGGTCCTATGCCGATTTCGCCGTGGCGCCCGCGGCGCGGGTCGTGAAGCTGCCGGACGGGATCGACGCGCGCACCGCCGCCGCCGGCCTGCTCAAGGGCATGACCACCGAGTTCCTGATCCGCCGTCTGCATCGCGTCCAGCCGGGCGAAACCATCCTGGCTCACGCGGCGGCCGGCGGAGTCGGGCAGATCATGGTGCAGTGGGCCAAGGCGCTGGGCGCGACCGTCATCGCCACCGTGGGGTCGGAGGCCAAGGCCGCGCGGGTGCGCGAGCTGGGCGCCGACCATGTGATCCTCTACCGCGACCAGGACGTGGCCGCCGAAGTGCGGCGGATCACCGGCGGCCAGGGCGTCAGCGTCGCCTACGACTCGGTGGGCAAGGACACCTTCGAGGGCACGCTGGGCAGCATCGCCAAACGGGGCCTGTTCGTCAGCTTCGGCAACGCGTCCGGCCCGCCACCCGCGGTGGAGGCCGGCCGGCTGATGCGGGCGGGGTCCCTGTTCTTCACCCGGCCGACCATGGGCGACTACCTGGCCACGACGGAGGAGCTCGACGCCTCGGCCGCTGCGCTATTCGAGATGATCAGCTCCGGCAAGGTGCAGATCGAGATCGGCCAGACCTTCCCCCTCGCCGACGCGCGCAAGGCTCACGAGGCCCTGGCCAGCCGCTCGACGGTCGGCGCGAGTCTGCTCATCCCGTAGGGGCCTCGAGGTCCTCCGCGCTCGGGGCGGTGGCCCAAGGGGCCGGAGGGGGTTTCGATCCCCGGCGCCAGGCGCGGACCCCCTCCACCGCTTCGCGGTCCCCCTCCCCCTGCGGGGGAGGAACCGGATGCAGCAACCGCTTACCCCGCAAGCGATTGCGATGTTTCACGTGAAACATCCGCGTTCGTAGCCGCGGTATGGCCGAGTGCTACTTTTCGCAAGCGCGAAAAGCCCCCGCTGTGGCGCAGCAAGCCGCACTCACCCCCGCGTTTCCGAGCCAAATCCGCCACAGAGCCGATTTTCCAAACGAAAGGGGCTCCGGTCTCCCGAAGCCCCTGAAATCGCTCAGTCTTTCGCAGAACGCCGTCTAGGTGTTCATCGACTGGAAGAAGTCGTCGTTGTTCTTCGAGCCGCGCAGCTTGTCGAGCAGGAACTCGATGGCGTCCTGGGCGCCCATCGGCGAGAGGATCCGGCGCAGGATGTAGGTCTTCTGCAGGATGTCCTTCGGCGTGATCAGCTCGTCCTTGCGGGTGCCGGACTTCAGCACGTCGATGGCCGGATAGATCCGCTTGTCGGCCACCTTGCGATCCAGGACGATTTCCGAGTTACCGGTGCCCTTGAACTCTTCGAAGATGACTTCGTCCATCCGGCTTCCGGTGTCGATCAGCGCCGTGGCGATGATGGTCAGCGAGCCGCCTTCCTCGATGTTCCGCGCCGCGCCGAAGAAGCGCTTCGGGCGCTGCAGGGCGTTGGCGTCGACGCCGCCGGTCAGCACCTTGCCCGAGGACGGGACCACGGTGTTGTAGGCCCGGCCCAGGCGGGTCACCGAGTCCAGCAGGATCACCACGTCGCGCTTATGCTCGACCAGGCGCTTGGCCTTCTCGATCACCATCTCGGCCACCTGCACGTGGCGCGTCGCCGGCTCGTCGAAGGTGGAGGAGATCACCTCGCCCTTCACCGTACGCTGCATGTCGGTGACTTCTTCCGGGCGCTCGTCGATCAAGAGGACGATGAGGTAGCACTCGGGGTGGTTGGTCTCGATCGACTTGGCGATGTTTTGCAGCATCACCGTCTTGCCGACGCGCGGCGGGGCGGTGATCAGGCAGCGCTGGCCCTTGCCCAGCGGCGCGACGATGTCGATCACCCGGCCGGAGCGATCCTTCAACGTCGGATCGTCGATCTCCATCTTCAGCCGCTCGTCGGGATAGAGCGGGGTCAGGTTGTCGAACAGCACCTTGTGGCGGACGTTCTCGGGGCTCTCGAAATTGGTCTGGTCCACCTTCACCAGGGCGAAGTAGCGCTCGCCCTCGCGGGGGGCGCGGACCTCACCGTCGACGGTGTCGCCGGTGCGCAGCCCGAACTTCCGGATCTGCGAGGGGCTGACATAGATGTCGTCGGGGCCGGGCAGGTAGTTGGCCTCGGGGCTGCGCAGGAAGCCGAAGCCGTCCTGCACCACCTCGAGCGTCCCGCTCCCGGAGATCGCCACGCCTTCCTCGGCGAGCACCTTCAGGATCGAGAACATCATGTCCTGCTTGCGCATGGAGTTCGCGGATTCGATCTCCAGCTGCTCGGCGAAGGCCAGCAGGTCGGCGGGCGACTTGTCCTTCAGCTCCTGCAGGCTCATGCGGGTGAGGCCCATGGCGGCGATGGCCTTGGAGGCCTGGGTCGGCTCGTCGGGCTCGTCGTCGCCTTCGGCCTGGGCGGCCGCATCTTCTGCGGCGGCGGAGGCGGCCTCGTCGGAGCCGGTCTCTTCGACCTGGGCCTCGAGGGTCTCGCCGTCGACCGGGGTGTCGAATTCGGAGGTTTCGTCTTGCATGGGTATTCTACTTGGGTCTTGCGCGCGGCCGGACGGAGTCCGGCCACGGGCGGGTGGGTCTATGGGCGCCGTCGGGCGCCGATTTGAACGTCGTCTGGAAGCCGGCCTGGGGCGCGAGGACCGCGCGGAGCCGGAAAAAGGCGGGGCGCGCCGGAGGCCGACGCGTGGAGCCAGCGGAAACATATCCGCGATCAGGGGTCAAGCGATCCCTGGGCTTCAGATGGCCTAGCGCCGCCCGAATTCAAGGGTCACGGCCAGGACCGCGACGATGGCGACCAGGAACGGGATCTCGTTGGTCGCCCGCCAGAACTTCGCCGACCTGGGCCGCTCGCCCGCCGCGATCCGCCGCCGCGAGGCCGACAGGAACCCGTGCCAGCCGGAGAGGAAGATCACGCAGGCCAGCTTGGTCGCCATCCACGGCTGGGCCAGGAAGCCCCACCCCTCCTTCGCCGCATAGACGTGCCAGAGGATCAGGGTGACGCCCAGGAGCCAGGTCAGGCCCATGGCCGGGTTGATGATGATGCGGATCAGCTTGCGCTCCCACACCTGGAAGTGTCCGTCGAACGCGCTTCCTGGCGGGGCGGTCTCGGTGTGGTAGGCGAACAGCCGCGGCAGGTACATCATCCCGCTCATCCACGCGATCACCGCGATGATGTGCAGCCCCCGCAGCAGGTCGTACGACAGGAAACCCGGCCAGTTCATCACGCGCTCTCCCCTCGCCAAGGGCATTTCCCACAGCTCTCCGGACAGCGCCAGTGGCGGTAGGGATGTGTCGCCGCCTTGCCGGGAAACAGCGCGCCTGAGGCAGCGTCGGCTAAACCGTTGATAAATGTTGCGCGGAGACCAGGGGTAGGACTGCGGAGATAGGGCGCTACGCCCAGGCCCGCCGCCAGGCTGGCATATTCGTGGTCGATTTCAACAAGGGTCTCTACGTGCTCGGAGACGAAGGCGATTGGTGCGACCAGCACGCCCTTGCCGTCGCTGCCGGCGCGCCGGATTTCGGTCTCCGTTGACGGCTCCAGCCACTTCAGACGACCGACCCGGCTCTGGTAGCAGACGGTCCAGTCCGGCAGCTCCGGCAAGCGTCGAGCGATGGCGGCGGCCGTTGCCTCGATCTGAACCTGGTACGGGTCGCCGCGGTCGACGATCTGTTGGGGCAGGCCGTGGGCGGAGAAGAGCAAGCGCACGTTGTCCGGCTTCCCCGCAGCTTCCCAGGTCTCGCGGATGGCGTCCGCGTGGCTGACGACTACGTTGTCCGCATCCGGATAGCAGCAAACCTGATGCCGAGAGCCAGGCCCGCGGTAGACGCGCCAAAAATCAGCGAAGGAGCTGCCGGTGGTCGTTGTCGAGTACTGCGGATAGAGGGGCAGCAGTACGACGTGGTCCGGAGCGAAGGCCGCGACCGCTGCTGCCGTCTCCGGGGCCAAAGGCTTCCAGTACCTCATGGCGACAAAGACGCGGACGTCATAGTGCGTTCGCCTGCGAATCTCAGCCTCGAGTTCGACAGCCTGAGCCTGCGTTTCGGGTAGCAGCGGCGAGCGACCACCCATCAAGGCATAGTTGGCCTGGGCGGTCTTGGTCCGGGTCGTGGCGATCAGCGCCGCCAGGGGATAGCGCGCCACGGCCGGCAGCCGGATGATCGCCGGGTCGCGGAACAGGTTGAACAGGAACGGCCGCACCGCCGCGAGGCTGTCGGGGCCGCCGAGGTTGAGGAGGACGACAGCAAGCTTCACCTTCCTTTCCCACCACAGGTGGGAGAGGGGGACCGCCCGCCGAGCGAAGCGGAGAGCGGGGGGTGGAGAGGGCAAGCTTCAAGCGCTGAGCCGGCAACGGCCGATTGACGCGCCGAGCCTGTGGCATGCCCTCTCCACCGCGCCCTCTGCGGGGCGCGGTCCCCCTCTCCCACTGCGTGGGAAAGGAACTTCACGCCGCCAGGGCCTTGGTCGGCTTGCCTGTCACCCGCGCCACCACCTGGGCGATGTGGTCGATCGGCGTGTCGGGGATCACCCCGTGGCCCAGGTTGAAGATGTACGGCCCGCCGCCCCACTGCTCCAGCAGCGCCTCCACGCGGGCGTCGAGCGCCGGCCCGCCGGCCCGCAGCAGCAGGTTGTCCAGCGCCCCCTGCACCGCCTGGCCGCCGGCCTGGATGCGCCGGCCCATCGCGGCGCTGGCCTGGGTGTCCAGGGCCACGGCCTGGACCGGCACGGCGGCGGCGTAGTTTTCCACCAGGGCGCCGGCGCCGCGCGGGAAGCCGATGAACGGCGCATCGATCCCCGCCGCGCGCACCTTCTCCACGATCCGCCGGTGCGGCCCGACCACGATCCGCTCGAACACGTCCTCCGCCAGGTTCTCGGCCCAGCTCTCGAACAGCTGCAGCGCCTGGGCCCCGGCGCGGACCTGCATGATGAGATAGCGGGCGGTGGACTCCACCAGCACGTCCAGCAGGGCGTCGAGCTCGGCCGGATGCTGGTAGGCGTAGGTGCGCGCCGCCTCCCGCTGCGAGCCACGGCCCTCGAGCATGTAGGTGGCCACCGTCCAGGGCGCCCCCGCAAAGCCGATCAGCGCCCGCTCCGGCTCCAACTCGGCCCGCACCCGCGACAGGGTCTCGCCGATATTGGCCAGCTTCGCCGTGGAGCCCTCGATGGCGTCCTGCAGCGCGCCCAGGGGCGGCAGCGCGCCCAGCCGCGGCCCCTCCCCCGCCTCGAACCAGACCTTCTGGCCGAGCGCCAGCGGGATCAGCAGGATGTCGGCGAACACGATGGCCGCGTCCATCGGGAAGCGCCGCACGGGCTGCAGGGTCGCCTCGGCCGCCAGCTCCGGGTTGAAGCAGAAGGCGATGAAGTCGCCGGCCCGCTCGCGCAACGCCCAGTACTCCGGCAGCGAGCGCCCGGCCTGGCGCATGAACCACACCGGTGGCCGTTCCAGGGTCTCTCCGGCCAGGACGCGCAGGAGGCGGGGGGTGGTCTCGCTCATGGGCCCGACTTAAAGCGCCCCCGGGCTCCAGGCTCAAGGCGCCCGTCGCCCAGCCCCGTTCTTCTTCAAGAAAGAGGTTTTGAAAAAGGTGATTGGGAAGATGGTGGGGCCTGTCGAGGGGGTGGAAAAGTTTGACAATCCCTTGACCGCCCCCGCGCTGTCCCCAGCTCGTCCCAAGGCGGCGCCCGCCGGGTCGGAGGCCTGTGGATTGCGGGGAGCCCGGACTAGCGCGCCCTGGAGCGCCTCAGGGATTCGGCCAGGCCGGCGGGGACAACCCCGGGCGCCGCAGCGCCGCCGACGCTCTGTCGAGCGGTAGGGCCAGGTATGACCCACACGGGCCCGGGCCTGGGGGTTAACAGATGGTAAACGCGCCGATTGCTCCGCGGGATTCACCGGCGGCCTCGGCGGCGGCGAACTTGACCCCGCCTATCCCCATCGCCGTCCGGCTTCGCTAAGAGTGAGTCCACAGGATCTGTCCCCAGAGTTATTTCCGCTCCCGCCTCTTGCCTTTCGAGCCCTCCCACTGGACCCGCCCTTGCCCAACGCCCCGCCGCCCCGGCTCGCCACCTATTTCCATATCCACCTGGTCTCGGATTCCACCGGCGAGACCCTGAACGCCATGGCGCGGGCCGTCTGCGCCCGCTTCGAGAACGTGCTGCCGATCGAGCACATCTACGCCCTGGTCCGCTCGCAGCGGCAGCTGGACCGCGCGCTTGGCGACATCGAGGAGGCGCCGGGCATCGTCCTGCACACCATCGTCGACGAAAAGCTGCGCGCGGCCCTGGAAGAGGGCTGCCGTCGGCTAGACATGCCCTGCCTGCCCGCCCTGGACCCGTTGGTCTCGGCCATGCAGCGCTACCTCGGCGCGGCCACCACCAGCCGGGTCGGGGCGCACCTGCGGCTCGACAACGACTATTTCAACCGCATGGACGCCCTGAACTACGCCATCGGCCACGACGACGGCCAGGGCGGCCAGGACCTCGACCAGGCCGATGTGGTGATGGTGGGCGTCTCGCGCACGTCGAAGACCCCCACCTGCATCTACCTCGCCCACCGCGGCGTGCGGGCCGCCAATGTGCCGCTGGTGCCGGGCCGGCCGCTGCCGGAGAAGCTGCTGCAGCTGAAGAACGCCCTGATCGTGGGCCTTTTGATCTCGCCGGACCGGCTGATCCAGATCCGCCGCAACCGGCTGCTGAGCCTCAAGGAGAACCGCGACACCAGCTATACCGACCAGGAGGCGGTGCGCGAGGAGATCATCGCCGCGCGGCGGCTCTATGAGCGCCACGGCTGGCCGACCATCGACGTGACCCGCCGCTCGGTGGAAGAGACGGCCGCCGCGGTGCTGAACCTCCTGTCGCGCGGCCACGGCCAGGTCGAGGTGCTGGGATGAGCGTGATCCTGGCGTCGAAGAGCGCCGCGCGCCGGGCGGTCCTGGATGGCGCGGGCGTGGCCTATGAGGCGACCGTGGCCGGCGTCGACGAGGAGGCCGTCAAGGCGGGGCTGCTGGCCGAGGGCCTGGGGCCGCGCGACGTGGCGGACGCCCTGGCCGAGCTGAAGGCGGTGCGGGTCTCCATGAGCCGGCCCGGGCTGGTGATCGGGGCCGACCAGACCCTCGACCTGGATGGCGCGCTCTACGACAAGGCGCCCGACCTCGCGGCGGCGCGGGCGCGGCTGGAGCTGCTGCGCGGCAAGACCCACAAGCTGCATTCGGCCGTGGTGGTCGCCAAGGACGGCGCCCCGATCTGGCGCGAGGTGGTCTCGGCGCGGCTGACCATGCGGCCCTTCTCCGACGCCTTCCTGGAGCACTACCTGGCGAGCGAGGGCGAGGTCGCCCTGGGCTCGGTGGGGTGCTATCGGCTCGAGGGTCCCGGCGCCCAGCTCTTCTCCCGCATCGAAGGCGACTATTTCGCCATCCTGGGCCTGCCGCTGCTGGGGCTCCTGGACCTGTTGCGACAGCATGGGGAGCTGGCGAAGTGATCCGCGGAACCACCATGGTGGCGGGGGTGGTCGGGCGGCCGGTGGCCCATTCGCTGTCGCCGATCCTGCACAATGCCTGGCTGGCCGGGGCGGGGATCGACGGCGTCTATGTGCCCTTCACGCCGGATGCGCGGGGGTTCCGCCGCCTCGCCGAGGGCCTGCGCGGTGGGGCGATCCGCGGCCTCAACGTCACCCTGCCGTTCAAGCCGGACGCCCTGGCCGTGGCCGACCACGCCAGCGAGATCGCCCGGCGCGCGGCGGCGGCGAACCTGCTGGTCTTCGACACGGATGGGAGGATCTACGCCGACAACACTGATGGCGTCGGCCTGCTGCGCGCCTTCGAGGTCCAGGCGCCCCAGTGGGACGCGGGCGCAGGGCCGGTGGCGGTGCTGGGCGCGGGCGGCGCTGCGCGGGGGGCGGTGGCGGCCCTGCTGCTGGCCGGCGCCCCGAAGGTCTGGGTGGTGAACCGCACCCTGAAGAGCGCCGAGGCCCTGGCCGCTGCGCTGGGGCCGAAGGTCGTGCCCCTGCCCCTCGCCCACGCGGCCGGCGCCTTCCGCGACGCCAGCGCCGTGATCAACGCGACCTCCGCGGGGCTTGGCGGCGGACCGGGCCTGGACGTGCCCCTGGAGCTCACGCGCCGGACCGCGGTGGTCATGGACATGGTCTACAAGCCGCTCGAAACCCCGTTCCTGGCCCAGGCGCGGGCCCTGGACCGCCCCACTGTGGATGGCCTGGCCATGCTGATCGGCCAGGCTGAGCCCTCGTTCGAGGCCTTCTTCGGCCAGCCGCCGCCGGGCGAGGTGGATGTGCGCCGCCTGGCGCTGGAGGCCCTGGGCCAATGAAGCTCATCGGCCTGACCGGCTCCATCGGCATGGGCAAGTCGACCACCGCCGCCATGTTTCGCGAGGCCGGCGTGCCGGTCTATGACGCGGACGCGGCGGTCCACGTGCTCTATGACGTCGGCGGCGCGGCGGTGGAGCCGGTGGGCGCGGCGTTCCCCGGCGTCGTGAAGGACGGGCGGGTGGACCGCGAGGCCCTGCGCCAGCAGGTGCTGGGCGACCCCGAGGCCCTGAAGCGGCTGAACGCCATCGTCCACCCCCTGGTCGGCCAGCATCGTGGAAAATTTTTCACGGATGTGGAAGGAACAGGCGCCGATATGGTTGTTCTGGATATTCCGCTCCTGTTCGAGACCGGCGGCCATGCCAATGTCGACGCGGTGGTGGTGGCCTCGGCGCCGGCCGAGATGCAGCGCGAGCGGGTCCTGGCGCGCCCAGGCATGACGCCGGAGCGGCTGGACGCCATCCTCGCCCAGCAGCTGGCTGACGCCGAGAAGCGGGCCCGCGCCGACTATGTGGTCGACACCGGCCGCGGCCTGGAGGCCGCCCGGACGCAGGTGGCGGAGATCATCCGCCAGCTGCGCGCCGGAAAGTAGGCCCTGGCCCTACCGCGGCGCCATGCGGATGGCGCCGTCGAGGCGCACGTCCTCGCCGTTGAAATAGGTGGTCTCCACCATGCAGAGCGCCAGCTTGGCGTACTCCTCGGCGTTGCCGAGGCGCTTGGGGAACGGCACCGAGGCGGCCAGCGCCTCCTTCACCTGCGGCGGGGCGCCCTGCATCAGCGGGGTGTTGAAGATGCCCGGCAGGATGGTGTTCACCCGGATGCCGTCGCCGGCCAGGTCGCGGGCGATCGGCAGGGTCATGCCGACGATGCCGCCCTTGGACGCCGAATAGGCCGCCTGGCCCATCTGGCCGTCCTCCGCCGCGACGCTGGCGGTGTTGATGATCACCGCACGCTCGCCGTCGGCCAGCGGCTCCAGGTCCAGCATGCCCTTCGCCGCCTTGGCGATGCAGCGGAAGGTGCCGACCAGGTTGATCTGGATCAGCCAGTTGAAGGCGTCGAGCGGGAAGTGCTTGGTCTCGCCGGTCTGCTTGTCGCGGCTGGCGGTCTTGAAGGCGTTGCCGGTGCCGGCGCAGTTGACCAGGATCCGTTCCTGGCCGTGGGCGGCGCGCGCCTTGGCGAAGGCGGCGTCGACCTCCTCGTCCGAGGTGACGTTGCACTTGCAGAAGATCCCGCCGACGTCCTTGGCGACCGCTTCGCCCTTGGCGTCGTTCATGTCGAAGATGGCGACCTTGACGCCCTTGGCCGCCAGCGCGCGCACCGTCGCCTCGCCCAGGCCCGAGGCGCCCCCGGTGACCACGGCTG
Source organism: Caulobacterales bacterium (assembly GCA_019510435.1). Taxonomy (GTDB): domain Bacteria; phylum Pseudomonadota; class Alphaproteobacteria; order Caulobacterales; family Caulobacteraceae; genus Phenylobacterium. Next base: position 389,271 of record JAEKKJ010000010.1, read on the forward strand.
CGACGTTTGAATTCAGTTCCATGGCCCTGGGGCTCCCATATGATGGATCAGAAAAATTCCGGCGAAGGCCTAGCTCAATGAGCGGCGGCGAAAAAGTCTCACCCGACGTCACCTTCGATCCGCAGGCGGAGATCGATCCCGGCCGCGCGCTGATTCCGTCGGTCATGCGGCTGAACGAGCGGCGGGTGGACGACGGGTTCTGGCCGAAGATCCGCCGCACCTTCGCGTCCGTGCCGTTCGCCACCGAGGCGCTCTCGGTCTGGTACTGCGCCAAGGACGAGGACACCCCGCTGGTCGCCAAGGGGATGATGTTCGCGGCGCTCGCCTATTTCGTCCTGCCGGTGGATGCGATCCCCGACTTCATCGCCGGGCTGGGCTACACCGACGATGCGGCGGTCTTCACCGCCCTCCTGGCGCTGCTCGGCCGCAACCTGAAGCCCAAGCACAAGGACGCCGCCCGCCGCGACATCGAGCGGCTGCGCGGCGAGGGCTAGCCCGGACTGGCCGCCAGCTGCGCCGCGCGCGCCAGCTGCTGTTCGCGCAGGGTGATGAAGAGGGTGGAGGCGACCACAATGCCGGCGCCCACCAGGGTCCAGCGGCCCGGGACCTCGTGGAACAGGAAGAACCCCGCCGCCGCGGTGAAGATCAGCCGCGTATAGTCGATCGGCGCCATGGCCGCGGCGTCGCCCCATTGCATGCCCTTGATGTAGCTGGCCTGGTTGGCGGTCGCGATCACGCCCATCAGGCAGAGCAGCACGAGGTCGCGCGGCGCGGGCCAGCGCCAGGTCAGGATCGCGCCAGGAATGGCCAGCACCAGGCCCAGCAGCGCCGACCAGACCAGGATCACCATGGGCGCGTGGTCGCGGGTCAGCACCTTCATGCCCGTCACCGTGAAAGCGAAGAGGAAGGCCGAGGCGAGCATGGCCAGCGCCGGCAGCCCGACGGCGAAGTGGCCGCCGGCGCCGGGACGGATCATCACCAGCACGCCCAGGAACCCCGCCACCGCCGCCGCGATCCGCAGCGACCCCACCTTCTCCCGGACCACGAAGGCCGCCAGCGGGACCAGCCACAGGGTGCGGGTGAAGCTGAGCGCATTGGCGTCCGCGAGCGGCATCTTCTGGAAGGCGTAGAAGCTGAGGATCATCCCCAGGGTGCCGGCGAACGAGCGGAAGATCAGGATCGACGGGCGGCTGGTGGCGAAGGCGGCGCTGCGATGCCGCAGGATCACAGGCAGCAGGACCGCAAGGCCGGCCGCCTGGCGATAGAAGGTCTGCAAGGCCGCCGGATAGTCCGCGCCGAGGTATTTGATCAGCGTGGTCATGGCCGAGAAGGTCACGGCCGACAGCAACATCCACAGCGCGCCGCGCAGGTTGGGCGAGAGCCCGGGCTTGGCCGTCGCGGCCAGGGTCACGCCGGCTGGCTCACGAGGTCGCGGCCGGGGCCGCGAAGGCGTCGCCGAACAGGTCAGCGAAGGGGGATGGCCCGCTCGAGTCCCAGCTATGGCGGGGCCCCACGGTGATGCCGCCGTCCACCACCAGGTGCGTGCCGGTCACGAAGGCCGAGGCGTCGGACGCCAGGTACAGCGCCGCCTGGGCGATGTCGTCCGGCAGGCCGGCCTTGGGCACCGGCTGCACCTTGGCGGCGTTGTCGGCCACATGGGCGGCCATCTGGTCGGCCACCGCCCGCGGCAGGCCCAGCGAGGCGCCGAAGATCGAGGTGGCGATCAGGCCCGGGCAGATGGCGTTCACCCGGATCTTCTGCGGCGACAGCTGGGCGGCGGCGCACTTGGTCATGTGGATCACGGCGGCCTTGGCCGAGGAATAGGCGATCGGGCCCCAGCCGGCCTGAAGGCCCGCGATGGAAGCGGTGTTGACGATGGCGCCGCCGCCGCGCGCCAGCATCAGCGGGACGGCGTGCTTCATGCCCAGGGCCGGGCCGCGCACCAGCACATCGTAGATCCAGCTCCAGCGCTCGGCCTCGACCTCGGCGATCGCGCGCATGCTGTCGGAGATGCCGGCGTTGTTGAACAGGACGTCCAGCCCGCCGAACTCGCTCACCGCCAACTGCAGGGCGGCGGCGATCTGCGCCTCCTGTGTGACGTCGCAATGGGCGTAGCGCACCCGGCCCGGGAAGCGCTGCTCCAGCATGGCGCCCTTCTCGTCCTGGATGTCGGCGGCCACCACCCGGGCGCCCTCGGCCACGAACAGCTCCAGCGTCCCCAGCCCGATCCCCGAGACGCCGCCGGTAATCACAGCGACCTTGCCCTCCAGCCGACCCGCCATGCGCTCCCCCTCATCCATCCGTTTGGTTATCGGCGATCAGTAGGGGCGGCCCGGGCGCGGGACAAGCCGGATCGGCGCGCGGACCTGCGCCAGGCATGAGAAGGGCGGGGAGCGCATGGGGTCGCTCCCCGCCCAGAAGCGGCGGCCGGTGATGTGGGGTCGACCGGCGCCCCTTCGTTCAGTGACGCACGCCGCCGATGCGGACCGAGGCGTCGGCCAGCTGGCGGCCGTCATAGATGGCGGCCAGCTGCTGCTTGGCTCCGGCCCAGGCGCTGCTGTGACAGGCCCGGTAGCCCTGCTGCTTGGCGAGCTCGGTCGGCAGCGGCCGCGCGGGGCAGACCTGGTCGATCGCGTGCTCAATCCGCTGCTGCAGCACCGCGCGGCCCTTGGGCGCGGAGAGGTCGAGGTCGGCGTAGCTGACCGCGACCTTCATGGGGCCTTCTTCCTGGGCGAGCGCCTGGCTTGTGGGCAGAGCGAAGCCCACGGTCACGGTGAAGATGGCGGCGGCGATGGCGATGGTCGTCTTCATGATATGGTCTTCCTTGAGCGGTTTGGCTCGAGCGACGGGGGCGCCGCGTCGATGGGTTCAGCAGGCCGTATCGGGGCGGGGCCCGCCGGAGGATTTCCCGAAATCCGCCCGATGATTTTCCGAGTTTTGGCCGATGACGGCCGAGGCTGAGCCGTCCGCGGCGGTGGACCTGGCGCACGAGCCGGACTTCCGGCTGGGGGCGCTGGAGGTCTGTCCCTCCGCCAGCCGCGTCCGGGGTCCGGCCGGCGAGCACCGGGTCGAGCCGCGGGTGATGGAGGTGCTGGTCGTGCTGGTGCGGCGCGCCGGCCAGACCGTCACCCGCGACGAGCTGATCGACGCCTGCTGGGGCGGTCGGATCGTCAGCGACGATGCGGTCAGCCGCGCGGTGGCCCAGGTCCGCGGCCTCGCCCGCGGCGTCGAGCCTGCGCCCTTCCAACTGGAGACCGTGCCGCGGGTCGGCTTCCGGCTGGCCCCGGCGGACGCGGCCGCAAGCCCAGGAGGCGCCGCGCATCCGGCGCCTGTCAGCCTGCCGGGTCGCACGCGGCGCCGGCGACTCTGGTCCATCGTCGCCGCCGCCGCGCTGGTGCTCGCCGGCGCCGGCCTGGGATGGAGCTGGTTCGGTCGCGTTCGCGCCCACGCACAGAATGGCCGCGTGGAGGTCATGCAGTTCGAGGCCCGCACCGCGGATCCGGAGGTTCAGCGGGCCGCGGCGGACACCCCGCAGGACATCGTGCGCATCCTCACCGCCGGCGGCGTCCAGACCTCGCAGGAGCCGCGCAAGCGCGACGATGCGCAAAGCGACGCCGAGCTGCGCGTCGCCGGCTCCGTCGGGCTGGAGGGCGGCAAGTATGTGATCACCGGCCAGATCATCGACCGGGCCAGCGGCATCATCCTGTGGGCCGACCGGGTGGAGCGCAGCCCGCAGGAGCAGGCCGCCTCGCCCGGCGATTTCGCCGCGCTGCTGGCGGCGGTGCTCGACTGCACGCTGAAGGACCGCAGGTTGGCCAAGGCGCCGCTCTCCACCGAGGTCATGGGGCTCTACCTCAACGCCTGCGCCGGCATCTTCTTCGGCGACGACGATGGCCAGCGGATTCTGGCCGTGACGCGCCGGCTGGTGAAGGCGGCCCCCAATTTCGCCGGCGCCCACGCCATGCATGCGATCGGGGCGGCCCTTGTCGCCAACAGCGTCAAGACCCCAGCCGAGTCCGCGGCGCTGCACGCCGAGCTCCAGGCGGCCGCGGCGCGGGCGGTGAAGCTCGATCCGCGCGCCGCCAAGGCCTATTCGGCGCTCGCCATCGGTGAGGGCGTCTGGCGGGACCAGATGCAGCACAACTGGTTCGCGGAGGAGGGCTACCTGCTGAAGGCCCTCAAGTACGATCCCGAACTCGCGCCGGCCCGCAACGAATATGCCGGCCTGTTGCGCTCGACGGGCCGGCTCAACGAGGCCTTGGCGTTTCTTATCGCCTCGGCCGCGGCCGACGATCCGCGGTACGGAAGCGATCCCCGGGTCGCGATGATCATGGCCGCCACCGGCGATTTGGCGGGCGCCGAGCGGAAGCTGTCAGAGATGGAGGCGCACGACCGGGTGTCCCAGCGGCGGATGCGCTGGACGATCGCCTTCTGGTGGGACACGCCAAGTTCTGCGCTGCAGAAGATCAAGGCCATGGCCGACGACCAGACCCCCCAGCACCGGGCGTGCCTGGAGGAATTCCTCAAGACCCTCGAGGTCCGGCGATCCCAGCACGCCCGGGGCCTGCCCGAGGCCTGCGGTCCGGCAATGGACCGGAACTGGCGGGTCAGGATGCTGGCCCGCGAGGGCGACGTGGATGGCGCTTTCGCCGAACTCGAAGGCGCCAGGATGCCCGGCGGGCCGATCGTGCTGTTCTACCCCGAAATGCGGATCGTTCGAGCCGATCCACGGTTCTGGCCGCTGGTGGCCCGCATCGGCCTGGCCGCTTACTGGCAGACGTCGGGCCACTGGCCGGACTTCTGCGCCGAACCCGGCCTTCCCTACGACTGCAAGGTCATGGCTAGAGCCGCAACGTCAGCCCCACCCAGAACCGCCGCCCGATGACGTCGTAGGTGGAGGGGTCGGTGCCGGCGTCCACCGCCGGCTTGAAAAGCTCGGGCCCGCGATCGAACAGGTTGGCGATCCCCGCGCGCAGCTGGGCCCGCCGGTTCACCTCCCAGCGCCCCGACAGGTCCCAGTACCAGGCCGCGCCCGCGCCGGTGGACGTGGTGTCGGTGGGATCGATCCGGCGCGCACGGTTCTCCATGCCGTCGATGTAGCGTCCCGTCAGGGTCAGGGCCGCCGGCCCGGAGGTCCAGGTCGTGGAGCCGTCGGCCTTCCAGCGCGGCAGGCTCCTGTAGCCGTCGCTGCCCGCGATCGTGCCGGCGTAGTCGATGCGCCGCTGGGCGCTGGAGGCCTGGACGCGGAAGCGCCCCAGCCAGCTGCCCTCGAGGCGGGTGTCCAGCCGCCCCAGCCAGGCGTGGCCGCCGACCTGCGCCAGGTCGGTGCGGAACGCCAGGCTGGCGTCCACGCCCGCGGTGTGGAGCGATACCTCGTTGGTCTCCCGCGCGCCCACCGCGAACAGTCCGAAGTCCGAGGCGCTTCGGGTCAGAACCTGGCAGGCTGGGTTCGCGGGATCGTAGGTCGGATTGCCCACGCCGCCGATGTTGTAGCAGGCGTTCAGCGCCACCTGCGGGTCCTGGTAGCCGATCGCGTCCTTCACCCGGATGTCGTAGCCGTCGACCGTGGCCGCCAGGCGCCCGATCCAGGCGCTGTCCCAGGCCGGTCGCCAGACCGCGCCGACGGTGAAGGTGGTGGCCCGCTCGGGCTTCAGGTCGGGATTGCCGCCCTGCAGCACCGAGACATCGGGCCCGCCCTGCTCGAAGTCGTCGGTGATGCTGGCCGGAAAGCCAAGGGCCACCGCCTGCCGGCGGCACAGGGCCAGGACCTGGGGGTTCTGCAGCCCGCTGTCGCTGGCGCAGGGATCGCGGCCGTTGAGCGAGCCGCCCACCGGCGGCTGGTAGCGCTCGAAGATGTCGGGCGCGCGCACCGCCCGCTGCACCGCGGCCCGCAGCTTGAGCGGGGCGACCGGGGTCCAGCCCAGTTCGGCCTTCCAGCTGTCCACCCCGCCCGTGCGCCGCTCCTGGCTGTGGCGGTAGCCGAGGGTCAGGTCCAGGGCGCGGACCAGCGGCCGGTCGGCCATCAGGGGCGCCGCGGCCTCGGCGAACAGTTCGGCGAAGCGGATCGAGCCGGACACCGCCGTGAGGGGAATGAAGCCCGAGATCTCGCCGGGCGCGTAGCCGGCGGGCGGCGCGAACGCATAGCGCACGTCCCGGAACTCCGCGCCGGCCACGGCCAGCACCGGTCCGGCCGGCAGGCGCCCGAGGGTTCCGGCGAGCGAGGCGACGGCGTTGGTCTGCTCGACCGTCGTGGCGAAGTGCGCCCGGACGTTCAGGAAATCGCGGCAGCTCGTGGTCAGCGTCGCGCCGAACGGATTGAAGCCGCCATCGCAGAGATCCTTGCCGCCGGTGGGCGAGTCCAGCAGCTGCTCGAAGCGCCGCACGTTCAGGAGCCCGCTCTGGGTCTCGGCCCGCTCGTAGCGGCCGTAGCTGACAAAGGCGTCGGCGCGCCAGTCCGCGGCCAGGTCCAGCCGGGCCCCGCCCAGGGCCTGGATGCTCTTGGCGGTGTTGTCCGACTGCCGTGGCCCCAGGGCCACCGCCCGGAACTTATAGGCGAACTCCTCGGTCGGCCCGGCGCCCTTCAGCGACGGGGTGTCGCCGCGGCGGGACGCCAGCAGCTGCGCCAGGTCGGCGGGGATGAAGGGATTGGTGACCGGGATCGTGAAGGCCAGCACCGCCTGGCCGGGATAGAGCGGATTGGGATCGGTCGGGGCCGGCGTGGGGGCGAGGGCCGTGGAGGCGGTGTAGCGGATGCCCCGCACCTGGGCGTAGAGCTCCAGCCGGTCGCTGGGCCGCGCGCGGGCGAAGAGGGCGCCGGACCAGCGCTCCAGCGGCAGGATCAGCTTGTTGAAGGGCTGATAGTTGTACGCATAGACGTCGGGATAGAGGCCGGTGACGACGTCGGTGGTCGAGCCGCGATAGTTCTGCGCGTCGAAGGGGCTGTCGGTCTGGCCGGTGCTGAACAGGGTGCCGTCGGTATTGAAGCTGAAGCCCCCGACCCCGCCGCGGGTGCTGACCAGGCCAGGCGCCACGCCATAGCGGCCGAAAACCGTGTTCACCGCCGCGCTCGTGGGCAGGTTGGCGGGGCTTGGGATATAGCCGCCGCTCGGCAGGAAGCTCGAAGCCCCGGGGGCCTGGGACGAGAAGTCCCGCGCGCCCTTGCCGACCTCCTCGCGCCGCGCCCAGCCGACGCTGGCCATCAGGCTCACGCCCGCCACCTGCCGCCCGGCGGTCAGGGACGCCTCGTGCTCGCGCCCGTCGCCGCGCTCGCTGACCAGGGTGCGGCCCCGCGCCTCCAGGCCCTCGAAGCGGGACTTCAGGATCACATTGACCACGCCCGCCACGGCGTCGGCGCCATAGACGGCCGAGGCGCCCCCGGTGATCACCTCCACGCGGTCGATCAGGCCTTCGGGGATGGTGTTGAGGTCCACGGAGTTGCTGGCGTTGGCGCCGATGGTGCGCCGCCCGTCCAGCAGGACCAGGTTACGGTTCGCGCCCAGGCCGCGCAGGTTCACATAGGCGGCGCCGTTCGCCGACGGGTTGTTGGCGGCGCTGGAGAAGCTGGGCGTCACCTGCGGCAGGCGGTTGAGCGCGGTCTCCAGCGTCAGCGACGCCGAAGCGGCGAGGCCTTCGGCGTCCAGGGTGACGATCGGGCTGTTGGCGACCAGATCGGCCCGCGGCAGGCGCGAGCCGGTGACGACCAGCTCCTGGACGCCGGTCGACGCCGCATCGGCCGCCATGGCCGGTCCCACGCCGACGAGGCTGCATCCCAGCCCGCCAAGCGCCGTCGCCGCGCGCAGGCGTCGTGCCAAGTCCACCATCGCCCGCCCCCTGATCGGCAGAACGATGCTCGCTCATCTTGCGTCCGAGCGGAAGGGGCCTCGCCGAGCGCCGAGCGCCGAGCGCCTACGGCACCGTCACCACCACCTTGCCCATGGCCTTGCGGCTGGCGAGGTGGGCGATGGCCTTGGAGGCGTCCGCCAGGGTGAAGCGCTCGGAGACGTAGGGCTTGATCTTGCCGTCGGCGTACATCTGCATCAGCTCGGCGACGCTGGCGCGGTGCTTGTCGGGGTTCTTGCCCACCCAGGCGCCCCAGAACACGCCGACGATCTCGCAGCCCTTCAGCAGGGCCAGGTTCAGCGGGATCTTGGGGATCTCGCCGGCGGCGAAGCCCACCACCAGGTACTTGCCTTCCCAGGCGATCGAGCGCAGCGCCGGCTCGGCATAGGCGTCGCCGATGGCGTCATAGATCACGTCGGCGCCGTTGGGGCCCGTGGCGCCCTTGAAGAGGGCCCCCAGCGCCTTCTGGCCGTCGCGGTCGAACGGGCCCTTCGGATAGACCACGCCGGAGGCCGCGCCGCGCGACAGGCAGAGGTCGACCTTTTCCTGGCTGGAGGCCGCGGCGATCACCGTCGCCCCCATGGCCTTGCCCAGCTCCACCGCCGCCAGGCCTACCCCGCCCGCGGCGCCCAGCACCAGCAGCGACTGGCCCGGCTGCAGGTTGGCGCGGTCCTTCAGCGCGTGCCAGCTGGTGCCGTAGGTCATGATGAAGGCGGCCGCGTCGTCGAAAGGCATGGCGTCGGGGATCTTCACCAGCCGCCCGGCCTCCAGGGCCAGCTCCTCGGCCATCCCGCCCCAGCCGGTGTTGCCCAGCACCCGGTCGCCGGGCTTCACATGGGTGACGCCCTCGCCGACGGACTTCACCACGCCCGAGATCTCGCCGCCCGGCGCGAACGGCCGCTCGGGCTTGAACTGGTACTTGTCCTCAATGATCAGAACGTCGGGGAAGTTGACGCCGATGGCCTTGACCTGGACCACCGCCTGGCCGGGTTTGGCCTCCGGGGCGGCCACATCCTCGAGCACCAGGGTCTCCGGCCCGCCGACAGCCTTGCTCAACAGCGCCTTCATGATGGCCTCTCCCGCTCGTCTTGCTGATTTGGCGCGACCCTAGCGGGGTCGAACGGATGTTTGAAGCCGGTTCGCGGGCGGGGCGCATCCGGCCGCATTTGGCGGGGGTCAGGGTCTCGCCTATATTGCGGCCTCCCAGACAAGGATGGACCGCACTTGGGCGTGACCCTCGACCTCAGCCGCGCGCCGGCGAAACCGCTGGCGCCGACGCCGCCGAACCTGACGGGCCTGTCCCGCCAGGAGCTGGCGGCTGCGCTGGTGGAGGCCGGAGTGGCGGCGCCGGAGAAGGCCCGCATGCGCGCGAGCCAGGTGTGGCGCTGGATCCACCACTACGGCGTCACCGACTTCGCCCTGATGACCGACATCGCCAAGGACACCCGCGCCGCGCTCGCGGCGGCCTTCTCCCTGGCGCGGCCCGAGGTGGTGGAGCGCCAGGTCTCCAAGGACGGCACCCGCAAGTGGCTGATCCGCATGGCGCCGGGCATCGAGGTGGAGACGGTCTACATCCCCGACGTCGGCCGGGCCGGGGCGCTGTGCGTCTCGTCCCAGGTGGGCTGCACGCTCAACTGCACCTTCTGCCACACCGGCACCCAGGCCCTGGTGCGCAACCTGACCGCCGCCGAGATCGTGGCCCAGGTGCAGGTGGCCCGCGACGACCTCGGCGAATGGCCCTCGCCCAAGGAGGACCGCCGGCTCTCGAACATCGTGTTCATGGGCATGGGCGAGCCGCTTTACAATCTCGATAACGTCGCCCAGGCCATAGACATCATCGCCGACAACGAGGGCATCGCCATCTCCCGGCGGCGGATCACGGTCTCCACCTCGGGCGTCGTGCCGATGCTGAAGGAGCTGGGCGACAAGACCGGCGCCATGCTGGCCATCTCGCTGCACGCCACCAACGATGCGCTGCGCGAGAAGCTGGTGCCGCTGAACAAGAAATACCCGCTGGCCGAGCTGATGGACAGTATCCGCGGCTATCCCGGGCTCGGCAACGCCAAGCGCGTAACCTTCGAATACGTCATGCTGAAGGGCGTCAACGACAGCCCCGCCGAGGCCAAGGCCCTGGTCCAGCTGCTGAAGGGCATCCCGGCCAAGATCAACCTGATCCCGTTCAACCCCTGGCCCGGCACCGAGTACGAATGCTCGTCGTGGTCGACCATCGAGGCCTTCGCCGCGATCCTGAACCGCGGCGGCTACGCCTCGCCGATCCGAACGCCCCGCGGCCGCGACATCCTCGCCGCCTGCGGCCAGCTGAAGAGCGAAAGCGAAAAACTGCGCGCCAGCGCCCGCCGCAAGGCCAGTCCGGACCCCGCCTGAGACTCCGCGGAAGCGGAGGCTCTGTCGATTCGACCACGAAACACACGAAACACACGAACGAGGCCGAATGGACCAGCCGCGACGCCGGTGTGGATCCCCTGTTCGCGTGGTTCGTGGTCCTCTGAATGAGGCGTCGCCGCTTCGCTGCATCAGGCGTGAGCCGCGCCAAAGGGCGACATTCTGCAAGCTTCGGGTGCGTGCTAACGGTGGCGCTTCAGTTCGGGGATGCGTCCATGCCCATTGCTTCGCCTGAGATCCAGGCCTTCGCCGCCGGTTTCCCGGTGTTCCTGGCGCACACCGGCGTCACGGTCCTGATCCTGTTCGCGGCGGCGGCCCTCTATGTGCTGCTGACCCCGCACAAGGAGATCACCCTGATCCGCGAGGGCAACGAGGCGGCCGCCGTCTCGCTGGGCGGGGTGCTGATCGGCCTGGCCATTCCCCTGGCGGCGTCGCTGGAGGCCTCGTCCAACCTGATCGAGATCGGGCTCTGGGGCGCGGTGACGGTGATCGTCCAGCTCCTGGTCTTCCGCCTGGTGGACCTGGTGCTGCATGGCCTGCCCCGGCGCATCCAGGACGGCGAGATGTCGGCGGCGGCTCTCTTGGTGGGCGCCAAGATCGCCACCGCCCTGATCATCGCGGCGGCGCGCAGTTGAGATGAAATTCCCCCGCCTTCCCGACTGGGCGGTCTATGGCGCCATCGTGGTGGCGGTGCTGTTCGCCGCCCTGGGCCGCGACGAGCATGCCGATGCGCCCCCGCCGCCGCCCAAGGGCGCGGAGCCGTCGGGCGAGGCCCTGGGCCCGGCCTCGCCGTTCGACCCCTCGGTGGTGGTGGACGTCCCGGGCCACACCGGTCCTGCGGCCGGCACCGCCTTCTCCATCGCCAAGTCCGGCGTCTGGCTCACGGCCCGCCATGTGGTGGACGGCTGCCGGCGCGCGGCCATCGTGGTGGGGCCAGGTTCGGGCGTGGCGGTGAACGTGCGGATCGACCCGCGGGGCGAGGCGGCGTTGCTGTTCACCGAGGGCGGCGCCGCGCCCCTGCCCCTGGCCCTGGGCGAGCCCCTGCGGCGGGGCGAGCGGGCCTTCCACCCCGGCTTCCCGCAGGGCGAGCCCGGCGAGGCCAGTTCGCGCCTGCTGGGCCGGGAGAACCTGATCATCCGCGGCCGCGGCGCGCGCACCGAGCCGGTGCTGGTCTGGGCCGAGACGGGTCGCACCGAGGGGCTGCAGGGCACCCTGGGCGGCCTCTCGGGAGCGCCGGCGCTGGACGCCCAGGGCCGGGTGGTGGGCGTGACCATCGCCGAGAGCCCGCGGCGGGGCCGCATCTACACCACCGCGCCGGAGATCGTGCAGGCGACGCTGACCGCCAGCGGCCGGCAGGCTGACACGGCGGCTTCCGGCCAGTCGATCACGCCACAGAACTACTATGTCGTCGCCGACGGCCTGCGCCGCGAGCTGCAGGTGGCCCAGGTGGTCTGCCTTCAGGCCTGAGCCGTGGCGGCGCCGCGCGCCGGCCGGCTGAGCCGGGCGATCAGCAGGAACAGCAGGATCGGCGGGATCGCCGTCAGGGCCGTGCCGATGAAGGCCAGGGCGTAGGCGCCCATCAGGCCGTGGCTGGGCGTGAGACCGTCCACCACCACCCCGGAGAAGCCCTTCAGGAACTTGCCGAGGAAGGCGTAGGTCGAGGACAGCAGGGCGTACTGGGTGGCCGTGTAGCCGAGGCTGGTCAGGCTGGACATGTAGGCCACCAGCGCCACGCCCGCGAAGGCCTGGGCGAAGTTGTCCAGCGCCATGACCGCGGTGAAGGTGGCCAGGTCGTGGTGCGCGCCCAGGAGGGCGAAGGCGGCGGTGCCCAGGCCCTGCAGCACCGAGCCGGTGACCAGGGCCGGGAACAGGCCGAAGCGCACGGTGAAGAGGCCGGAGACCGCGATCCCGATGAAGGCGCCCGGCAGGCCGGTGGCCGCCCGCGCCGCCGCCACCACGTCCTTCGAGAGGCCCAGGTCGTGGTAGTAGGGGTTGTACATCGGCCCCATCAGGAAGTCGGGCAGGCGGTAGGCGGCGATGGCGGCCAGCATCAAGAGGCCCAGGGCCTTGTGCTTGGCGAAGAAGTCGATGAACGGACCGACGACGGCGTCGAAGAACCCGCGCGGGGTCCAGAGCGGCGCCATGTCGTGCATGACTGCGTCGGCCCGGATGGGCTCGAAGGCGAAGAGGCTGGCCGCGACGCCGATCCCCATCAGGACGGCCATGGCCACGTAGGAGGCCGGCCAGCCGAAATGCGCCGCGCCGGCGATGATCGCGGCGTCGGCCACCAGGATGGCGATGCGGTAGCCAAGCTGCGAGGCCGAGGACAGCAGGCCGAGCTCCTCGGAGCTGCTCGCCGCCTCGATGCGCCAGGCGTCGATGACGATGTCCTGGGTGGCCGAGGCGAAGGCGACGGCGACGGCCAGCGCCACGATGGCGGTCAGCCCGCCGGCGGGTCCGACGGCCGCCATGGCGACCAGGCCCGCGGCGATCACGATCTGGGCCAGCAGCATCCAGCCGCGCCGGCGCCCGAGGCGGCCCAGGATCGGCACGTCGACGCGGTCGACGATGGGCGCCCAGAACGGCTTGAACACATAGGCCAGGCCCGCCCACGAGGCGAAGGCGATGACCTTGAGGCTGATCCCCTCGTCGCGGAGCCAGTAGCCCAGGGTGTTCTGCGTCAGGAGGAACGGCAGGCCCGAGGCGAAGCCCAGGGCCAGCATCACCGCCACCTTGGGCTGGCGCAGGGCCGCCATCACCTCCATGGCGCTGCGCTTGCGGTGCGTGGCCGCCTTGTCGGTCATCCGGCTCTCCGGCTCGCGCCGGCGGCGCGGGGGGTCAGCCGACCTTGGCGCGCGTCGCCGGCCGGGTCCAGCCGGGTTTGGCCCAGCGGGTCAGCGCCCCGCGCAGGGCGTCGGGCGACAGGGGCTTGACCAGGAAGTCGTCCATGCCGGCGGCCAGGCAGGCGTGGCGGTCGTCCTCGAAGGCGTTGGCGGTCAGGGCCACGATCGGGGTGGTGACGCCGGCGGCGCGCATCCGCCGGGCGGTCTGCTCGCCGTTGAGGCCCGGCATGCGCATGTCCATCAGGATCAGGTCGTAGACGCCGACCTCGGCGGCCGCCAGGGCTTCCTCGCCGCCGACCGCATGCTCCACTTCACAGCCCTCGCGGGTGAGCAGGGCGCGGGCCAGGAGGGCGTTGATCGGGTTGTCCTCCACCAAGAGGATCCGCGCGCCAGGCGCGGCGGCGGTGGCGATGCGCTCGTCGTGGATCACCGCGTGGGGCGCAGGCGCGGCCTCGCCAGCGGCGATCAGCACTCGCTCGGCCAGCGACGCCCGGCGCAGCGGCTTGATCAGATAGCCGGCGAACCCGGCGCGGCGATAGCGGACGATGCGGTCGCGCTCGTCCGGCGCCAGCAGCACGATGGCCGGCCGCTGCAGCGGCGGCTTCAGGGCGCCGTTGGCGGCGGCCAGGCTGGCGTCCACCAGGACGACGTCGCCGGGACGGGTGCGGGCGATGGCCTCGGGCAGGGTCGCGGCCACCACGGCGTTTCCGCCGCAGGCCTCGATCTGTCGCCGGGCCGCCTCGCGCACCATCACATTGGGCGAGGCGACGCCCACGGTGCGGTCCTTCAGCACCGGAACGGGCGAGGCGCCGGGCAGGCTGGTCAGGGCGGCCTCGAACCAGAAGGCCGCGCCGCCCCCGGGGGCGGGCTCGACGCCGACGTCCCCGCCCATGGCGCGGGCGAGCCGCCGGGCGATCGCCAGGCCAAGGCCGGCGCCGCCGAGGTCGGCATGGCTGGCGTCCGCCTGGGCGAAGGCCTCGAAGATGCGGTCGCGCTCGGCCTGGGAGACGCCGGGGCCGGTGTCCTCCACCGTGAGGAGCAGCCGGCCGGCCGCCGGGGCGGAGGCGGTGATCAGCACGCCCCCGGTCTCGGTGAACTTCACGGCGTTGCCGGCGAAATTGAGCAGGATCTGGCGCAGGCGCCCCTCGTCCGCGTGGACGAACACCGGCGCCGAGGGGGCGGCCCAGGCGATCTCCAGGCCCTTCTCCCGCGCCCGGGGCGACAGGAGCTCGGCGACGCCGCGCAGCAGGCCCTCGACCTCCATGGAGGCCGGGTGCAGCTCCACCCGTCCGGCGCCCAGCTTGGCGAAGTCCAGCACGTCATTGACCAGATTGAGGAGGTGCTGGCCGCTGTCGTGGAGCGCGCTGACATAGGCCTTCTGCTCGGCGGTCAGCCGCGTGCCCTCCAGCAGCCGGGCCATGCCCAGGACGCCGTTCAGGGGGGTGCGGAACTCATGGCTCAGCGACGCCAGCTGCTCGGCGCTGATCTGGGCCCGCGTGGGGCGACGCTCGGAGAGGGGGCGGGACGATCGGCGCATGCGGCGCCTGACTTACCGGCCAACGGCTTAACGGTGAGTCAAGTCCGGACCGCCGCCTGCTACAAAACAACGCGAGCCAGGCGATTTCGCGCGGCAAAGTAGACGGATCGCGAAAGGCGGCGTTTACTGCAGGCTAAGGACCGCCGTGCGCTTCGAGGCCCTTGATGGACCCTGTGGATCTGCTGACCCAACGCGAGCGCGACTGCTTGCGTCTTGTCGACCAGCATTTGAGCTCGAAGCAGATCGCCCGCGAACTCGGGATGTCCAAGACCTCCGTGGACACCTATTGCGACCGCGCCCGCCGCAAGCTGGGCGTTGACGATCGGTTCCAGGCCGCCCGCCTGCTGCGCGAACGTGGCCCCAATCCTGTCCTGACTGCGTCAGGACAGGACACGATCAGGACAGACACTGAGACCGAAAACGCGCGGGATGCCCTCGAAGCAAAGGGGGTGTCCCATGGGCGATTGGCCCAATTTCGAGAATCGAGCGGTGATCGGTCGAGCCCTTCGACTGCGCCGGGAGATCGACGACTTCGAAGCGCGCTGGCCGGCCTTGGCGAAGCGGGAGGAGTTGCTCCCGAGCTTCTCCTGGACGCAGCTCGAGCGGCAGCTCGTCGATCTGTCGGCGACGCCGGCGCAGGCCGAGATGGCCCGTCACCTGGTGTCGGCGACCCGCAAGCTGGCGCCGTTCAAGCCGCCCGAGATGGTGCTGCGGGAAATCCTCTGCCTGACCTGGGTTCTCCTCGACGAGAACTTCAAGGGCGGGACGGACGAGGGCTCCACCGAAATCGGCTGAGCCCGCTCGCCCGGATCGGCGCGATCGTCGGAATCGCCATCGCCACCGCCCTCGCGTTCGGAGGGATGCTGGCGGGCCTCCACGCCCTCAACGATCTGGCGGCGAATTTACTAAGAGCCTGAACGGCTCAGCAACCAAAGTTACCGGAAACTTGACGCGCGTCGGGGATCACGTCGCGCATGGAGATGACTCATGCTCAAGGAACGCCGCATGGTGGCCGAACAGGTCGCTGGCGCCCTATTCGAAGCCGAAACCGCGATCGACCTGGCCCTCGCCAAGACCGCTCACCTCACCGGTGTCATGCCCAGCCTGCGCAGGCAGGCCGGCGCCTCGGCGCTGATCGGCCAGGACGCGGTGGAGCACGCCAGCCAGGCGATCATGGCCCTGGCCGAAGCCCGCCGCGCCATCGTCGAGACCCACAAGGAGCTCAGCGTCGTGCAGACCCAGATCGGGCTGGGCGCCGTGCGCATGACCGGCGACACCGGCGACAAGCCGCCGATGGCCGTCGCCGACCGGGCGGTCCGGATGCGGAATCTGCGCGTCGCGTCCTGACCGCGGACAGATTGTTTCGAGGCGGCGGCGGTTCCCACATCTGCCGCCGTCTGGCAGATTGAGGCCCTCGGAGCGCCCGGGGGCCTCATTTCTTGGCGGGATATCAACTTCCACATTGGGTCTGGCCCACGGCCTTGATGACTGTTTGCGTCACGGCCGTCTGGCGTGGGCGGGACGAGGAACGGTTGGCGACCGCCGCCATCCTCGCCGACTGGGCCTTGGCGATCTTCGTCTACCGCGCGTCCCAGGAAACCCAGTGGGGCATCCTGATGATCGACTGCGCGCAATGCGCGGTCTTCCTGTGGATCGCCCTGCGCAGCCCGCGCTACTGGCCGCTGCCGCTGGCGGCCTTCGGGCTCCTCGAGCTCCTCACGCACCTTGCCCATGCCGCAGACACCACGGTCTCGGGATGGGCCTACATCACCGCGGAGATGATCTGGAGCTACCTGCTGCTCTTCACGGTCGGCTACGCGTCCTGGACTGCGCCGCGCTATGCGGAGAGCACGGTCGAGCCTACCGCACTGCCGCCCGGGGCGATCCGGCGGTAGATCAGCGCCTCGGCCACATGCACGCGACGCACCGCCCCG
Source organism: Caulobacterales bacterium (assembly GCA_019510435.1). GTDB lineage: Bacteria > Pseudomonadota > Alphaproteobacteria > Caulobacterales > Caulobacteraceae > Phenylobacterium. The sequence continues at coordinate 405,827 of JAEKKJ010000010.1, forward strand.
CCGCCCTCCAGGTCGGCGATGGTGCGGGCCAGCCGCAGGGTGCGGGTCCAGCCGCGGGCTGAAAGGTTGCCCGCCTCGGCGGCCTTGGAGAGCAGCGCCCGCGCCGCCGGGTCCAGGTCGACGATGGTCTCCAGCCAGTCCCCCTCCGCCTGGGCGTTGAGCGGCGCGGCGCCGTCCCGATCCGCCGCGCGCTCCGCCTGCAGCTGGCGCGCGGTCAGCACCCGGGCGGCGGCCTCGGCCGTGCCCTCCGACGGCGCCGGCAGGGCCAGGTCGGCGGCGGTGACCGGCGGCACCTCCACCTGCAGGTCGATGCGGTCCATCAAGGGCCCCGAGATCCGCGCCTGGTAGTCCACCTGGCAGCGCGGCGCCCGGCCGCAAGCCCCGCGCCCTGCGCCGCCGTGACCGCAGCGGCAGGGGTTCATCGCCGCCACCAGCTGGAAGCGCGCGGGATAGCGCACGTGGGCATTGGCGCGGGCCACCACCACCTCGCCGGTCTCCAGGGGCTGGCGCAGCGAGTCCAGCGCCTGGGCGCTGAACTCCGGCAGCTCGTCCAGGAAGAGGACCCCGTTGTGCGCCAGGCTGACCTCGCCAGGCTTGGCCTTCAGGCCGCCGCCGGTCAGGGCCGCCATGCTGGCCGAATGGTGCGGGCTGCGGAACGGGCGCGCCCGGCTGAGCTGGCCGCGGGCGATCAGGCCGGCCACCGAATGGATCATGGAGGTCTCGAGCAGCTCGCCCGGCGTCAGAGGCGGGAGCAGGCCGGGCAGGCGGGCGGCCATCATCGACTTGCCCGAGCCCGGCGGCCCCACGAAGGCCAGGTTATGGCCGCCGGCCGCGGCGATCTCGAGCGCCCGCTTGGCGTTCTCCTGGCCCTTCACGTCGCGCAGGTCCGGGACGCGTTCGCCGTCCAGCATGTCCCCGGGCTTGGGCGGGCTCAGCAACTGGGTCCCGCGGAAGTGGTTCACCAGGGCGATCAGCGACGGGGCGGCCAGCACCGGCGTCCCGCCCGCCCAGGCCGCCTCGGGCCCGCAGGCCTCGGGGCAGATCAGGCCCAGACCCAGCCCGCCGGCCGCCACCGCCGCGGGCAAGGCCCCGGCCACCGGCGTGATGCGCCCGTCCAGGGCCAACTCGCCCACCGCCGCCCACGCCTCCAGCGCGTCGGGCGGGATGATGCCCATGCCGGCCATGATCGCCAGGGCGATGGGCAGGTCGTAGTGGCTGCCTTCCTTCGGCAGGTCGGCCGGCGCCAGGTTGGCGATGATCCGCTTGGCGGGCAGCGCCAGGCCCAGGCCCATGAACGCCCCGCGCACCCGCTCGCGGCTCTCCGACACCGCCTTGTCGCCCATGCCCACGAGGAAGAATTTGGAGTCGCCGCGGGTGAACTGCACCTGCACATCGACGCGCACCGCCTCGACGCCCCGGAAGGCCAGGGTCACCACCCGCGCCGACATGCCGAACCCCTCGCGTCCCGTCCCGACTTATCCACAACCACAGCATGCGCTACGGCTCAGATCAAGAACAAATCCAGAACTTCGAGGAAACCGAGACGTTTCCGTGACTTCCGTGCGTCTCTTCTGAAACAGCCTAAGCCGTGGCGCGGAGCGCTTCAATCCGGCTCCACATCACGTCGGTGGCATCGACGCCAGTGAAGGTCTTCAGGGCCACCGCGCCGGTGGGGGAGGTGACGTTGATCTCGGTCAGGTAGTCGCCGATCACGTCGATGCCGACGAAGATCAGGCCACGCGCCTTCAGCTCGGGCCCGATGGCGGCGCAGATCTCGCGGTCGCGGGCGCTGAGCTCCACCGGCTCGGCCCGGCCCCCCACGGCCAGGTTGGAGCGGATCTGCCCCTTCTGCGGCACCCGGTTGATGGCGCCCACCGGCTCGCCGTCGACCAGGAGGATACGCTTGTCGCCCTTGGTCACCGACGGCAGGAACTTCTGGACGATGACCGGCTCGGGCGCGAGCTCGGCGTGGATCTCCAGCAGCGCCGACAGGTTCGGATCGTCCGCCAGGTGGCGGGTGACGCCCGAGCCGCCACGACCGTTCAGCGGCTTCAGCACCACATCGCCATGGCGCGCGCGGAAGTCGGCGATCGCCTCGCGGTCCCAGGTGATCAGGGTGGGCGGCTGCAGGCCCGGAAACTTGGTGACGAAGATCTTCTCGGGCGCGCTGCGCACCTCGGCGGGGTTGTTGACCACCAGGGTCTTGGGGTGGATCGCCTCGAGGAAGAAGGTGGCGTCGATGTAGCGCATGTCGAACGGCGGGTCCTGGCGCATCAGGACCACGTCGAACTCGGAGAGCTCCACCTGCCGCGGCGCGCTCAGCCGGGCGTGGTCGCCCTTCACCCGCTGCACCACCACGTCGCGGCCGCGGGCGAACACGCGCCCGTCCTCCATGGCCAGGGTGTCGGTCAGATAGACGAACAGCGAGTGGCCGCGCGCCTGGGCCGTCTCCATCATCAGGAAGGTGGTGTCGCCTTCGATGTTGATCCCCTCGATGGGGTCCATCTGTACGGCGACCTTCAACGGCATAGCGCTCCCCCCGGCTCAGGTCCGACGGACATAGGGGGTCTAGCCGCCCGGCGCCAGCGAGGAGCGCCGGTTTCGGATCGTCCCGGGCGGCAGGCTGTCGGCCCGCACGCGGCGCAGCACCATGCGCCCGCCCGCGAAGGCGATCACCGTGTCGGCGCCCTCCTGGCGCACGGCGTAGGCCAGGTCCGGGGCCAGCTCCACCCGGTCGCCCTGCTCCGCCGAGAAGTCGAGCACCAGGTCCAGGCCCGACCCTTCGAAGGCGCTGAAGGTGTCGGCCCCGCGTCCACCCGCCAGGGTGTCGTCGCCGCGGCCGCCCTCGATCCAGTCGGCGCCGTCCTCGCCATAGATGAGGTCCGCGCCGCGCCCGCCGCGCAGCACGTCGTCCGCGCCGTGGCCGTGGATCGTGTCGTTCCCCCCGCGGCCCTGGATATCGTCCGGCGCCTCGCCGCCCGCCAGGCGGTCGTTCCCGTCGCCGCCCGCCCGGATACGCACCCGGGCATGGGCCCAGGGGTTCCAGGCCTCCAGCCGGTCGCGCTGGCGGCGCGCCACGACCGCAGCGATCCGGGCGGCCGCCTCCGGCGCCGCGGGGGGCGAGTCCTGCATGGCCGTCGGCAAGCCGCTCTCCAGCACCTCGGTAACCACCACGTCAGGGTGGAAGCGCTCGATCAGGTCGCCGCGCCAGACGCCGTCCTGGTTGTGGGCCACCACGATGCGGCTGAAGTCGCCGTAGAGGAACGGCAGCAGGGCGTTGGAGAAGGAGTCCATGGTGAGCAGCAGCACCGGCTTGCCCACCGCGGCCGTGTCGATCACCCGCGGGGCGGTCCAGTCGCGCCGCGTGCTGAGCAGGGTGACCTTCAGCGCATCCTCCGCCGGCGGATCGCCCAGCTCGGGATAGTCCACGTCCACGAAGCTGGAGACGCCCAGCATGAGGGCCATGTTGCGCGGCTTGTTGGCGGCGGTGGCGCGCTCCTCGCGGAAGGCCTCCAGCGGCCGCGGCCCCGCGCCGATCCCGCGCCGCTGCAGCTCGCGCATCAGGGCCACATAGCCCCAGTAGGCGCCCAGCCCCGTCCAGTGGGTGTCATGGGCGGCGTAGACCTTGACGCCGTAGTGCGCGGCGTTGGCCAGTTCCGGGTAGGGGTAGATGACCCTGCCCACACCAGACGCGTCAGCCATCCGGCTGAGCGTCACGGCCGTCCTGTTGGTGTCCGGGAAGAACCAGTCGGGCGCGAGGCCCGGATAGACCACCTCCTTCACCGGCGGGGTCAGCACCAGATAGGTCGCGCCCCTTGCCTGCAGCGCCTCGGTGCGGCCGGCGAGGCCCGCGAGCCAGGTCCGGGCCTGGGCGTCGGTGAGCGGCGGCGCGCCCCGGCCTGCGCCCAGGTGGCTGCCGTCGTCGCTGAACAGCCAGCCCTTGTGGCCCACCACCACCCGCGGCGAGCCGGAGACCCCGATCAGGAGCCGCAGCCGGTTCAGCGCCGCGATCAGATAGATGCGGGGCGGAAAGTGATCGGCCACATAGGCGTCGGCCGCATGACGGAAGGCCGTCAGGTCCGCGATCCGGCGGATGTCGGGGGCGGGAGCCAGGGCGCGGTTCTCGTCCAGGTCGGGCGGGGGCGCGAGCCAGGGCAGGGCGAAGGCGCCGGCCACCACCGCGCCCGCCACGGCGATCAGGCCTCCCCAATGTGCGCGCAGGCTGGCCATCAGAAGCGGAAGTAGAGGAAGGGCTTGAGCGAGGCGCCAGCCAGGATCGCCACGCTGAGCAGCAGACCGCAGGCGAGGACGGGCGTGGCCAGCACATGGACGCCCTGGGTGTCGAGCCGCGGCTCCTGGGTCCCCGCCGGCGCCAGCTTGCGCGCCTGGGCCCGGTCCAGCAGCCACGGCAGGGTGGGAACCGCGAACACCACGCCCGCGGCCATCGCCAGCAGGACCTGGTTGTCGAGGAGCACCCGGGTCGGGACGGGCGGCCACGCCAAGTCGGAGAGGTCGGCCATGGCGTGGAGATACGAAAGCGCCTGCGGCAGGCTCTCGGCGCGGAACAGCACCCAGCCGGCGATCACCACCAGCAGCGCATAGGCATGGCCAACCGGCGACGGGGCCCGCGCCAGCAGCCGCCCGAGCCCGAAGCGCTCCAGCATCAGGAACGCCCCGTGGTAGAGGCCCCAGATGACGAAGGTCCAGGCCGCGCCGTGCCAGAGGCCGGTCAGCAGGAACACGACCAGCAGGTTGCGCACGGTGTTCGCCAGCCCCTGTCGATTGCCGCCCAGCGGGATGTAGACGTAGTCGCGGAACCACGACGACAGGGAGATATGCCAGCGCCGCCAGAACTCGGTGATCGAGCGGCTGGCGTAGGGGTGGTCGAAATTCTTCGGGAAGGTGAAGCCCAGCATGAAGGCCAAGCCAATCGCCATGTTCGAATAGCCGCCGAAGTCGAAGTAGATCTGCAGCGTATAGGCGATGGCGCCCAGCCAGGCGGTGGCGGGGTCCAGCGCCGGCCCGAGGCCGAAGGCGTGGTTGGCCAGGGGCGCGACGGTATTGGCCACCAGCACCTTCTGGCAGAGCCCGACGATGAAATACTGCAGCCCCAGGCCCAGCCGTCGCGTGCGTCGGCGGTCGGCGTGCAGCTCGGCGCGGATGTTGGCGAAGCGCACGATCGGGCCGGCGATCAGGTGCGGGAACATCAGGATGTAGACGGCGAAGCGCGCGAGGTCGGGCTCTTCCTCCACGCGCCGCCAATGGACGTCGCAGGCATAGCTGATCAGCTGGAAGGTGAAGAACGAGATGCCCAGCGGCAGGGCCAGGTGCGGCTCGGCCAGTGGCGCGCCGGGCAGGATGGCGTTGAGGTTGTGCGCCAGGAAGCCGGCGTATTTGAAGAAGCCGAGGACGCCGAGGTCCAGGGTGATCAGGCCCCCCAGCAGCGCGCGGCGCCGCGACTTGGCCTCTGTCCGGGCGATCGCCCTGGCGCCGGCGTAGTTGGCGCAGATCAGCCCCGCGAGGAGGAAGATGTAGGCGCCTTCGCCCCAGACGTAGAAGGCCACGCTGCCGGCCAGCAGCACGCCGGTGCGCAGGCCGCTCAGGTAATAGCCGAGGAGGAAGACGGGCAGGAAGTAGAAGACGAAGATGATCGAACTGAAGACCATCCCCTGACGCCCCGCCCCCGCGATTCAACCTCGCGAAGATGCCCGCGCCGCCGCGGGTGAGCAATCTCAGTTCAGGCGCAGCCGTACGCGCTCGCGGTGGGCCCGGGCCGCCAGGGCCGCGCCGCCGTCCAAGGCGGTGGCCCGCTGCAGGGCTTCCAGCGCCCCGGCGAGCGCGCCCTGGCCCTCCCGCGCGGCCGCCACGTCCAGCCAGGGCCGGTGGTCGGCGGGGTCCAGCAGGGCGCGCCGCAGCGCCGCGCGCTCGGCGCGGGAATAGTCGCCGGCCGCGCTGGCCTGGGCGAAGATCACGTTCTGCAGGCGCAGCAGCACGGCCCGGTCGCTGACCGGCGCCATCAGCCGGTCCAGGCGATCGGCGACGTTGGGCGTCAACCCCGCGTGCAGGGCCCGGCGGGTCAATTCAGAGGGCAGGACGACGCGGCCCTCCGAGAAGGGGTCCAGCGCCAGCGGCCCCTCCTCGGTCTCAATGCGCAGCAGGAAGTGGCCGGGGAAGTCGACGCCCTGGACGGTCAGGGCGTTCTTGCGCGCGGCGTGCAGGTAGAAGAGGCCGATGGTGACCGCCAGCCCGCGGCGGCGGCCGGCGACCGCGATGACGTCGGCGTTGTCCGGGTCCTCCAGGTGGAAGAGGTCGCCGGAAAGGCCCAGGTCGCCGGCCATGCTCTCGGCGATGGCCTCCTCCGGGCTCTCGCGCTTCAGCCGTTCGGCCAGGCGCTCGCAGCCGAGGCCGGCGACCTCGCGCGCTGTGCGCGGATCGCGCGCCGGATCCTCGTGGATCGCGCAGGCGATGGCGGCGTCCAGCAGCGGGAACTCGCCGTCGGCGGCGGTCCCGGCTTCGGACAGCATGTTTTCGGCTTCTTCGCGGTCCATGCCGCCGTCGTACCCCTCAGTCACCCTTCCAGGCGTCGGGAATATGCCTAGGAAGCCGGCCCGGCGCGAGGGCCAGGAGATCAAGTCGCACCCCCAGGCGCGCCAAGGCGGGCCGGCTGGCCGCTACGGCCAAGCCTGCGCGGCGCAACCGTTCGCGCTGCTCGTGGCCCACCGCCTCCAGCGCCGCCTCGATGGTGCGGCGGCGTTTCACCTCGATCACGGCAAGCACGCCGCCGCGCTGGGCCAGGAGGTCGATCTCGCCCTGGCGGGTCTTCAGCCGGAAGCCCAGGATGCGGTAGCCCTTGGCCATCAGCCATAGGGCGGCCACCACCTCGCTGCGCCGGCCAGCCAGCCGCGCCGCGCCGCCGCGGGCCACGCGCACGTTCACCGCTTCAGCTCCAGCGCCCGGCGGTAGAGGTCGCGGCGCGCCAGGCCCAGGGCCTTGGCCACCTCGGCGGCCGCGTCGGCCGGCTTCAGCCGTGACAGGGCCTCGGCCAGGGCGGCGTCGGCGTCGGCGGCGGTCGCCTCGGTCTCCCGGCCCGGGCCCACCAGGACCACGATCTCGCCCTTGGGGTCCGTAAGCCTGGGATCGGCGGCCAGGCCCGAGAGCGGCCCGCGGTAGAAGGTCTCGTAGAGCTTGGTGATCTCACGGGCGACCACCGCCTCGCGGTCCCCGAGCACCGCGGCCATGTCCGCCAGGCTCTCGGCCAGGCGGGAGCCGCCCTCGTAGAACACCAGGGTCGCGCGGATGCCGGCCACCTCCTCCAGGAAGGTGCGCCGCGCCGCGCTCTTGGGCGGCGGGAAACCCAGGAACAGGAACCGGTCGGTGGGCAGGCCGGCGGCCGACAGCGCCGCGGTCAGGGCCGAGGCGCCGGGGATCGGGAACACCGCATGGCCCGCCGCCGTGGCTTCGCGCACCAGGCGGTAGCCGGGGTCGGAGATCAGCGGCGTGCCGGCGTCGCTGACCAGGGCGACGCGCCCGCCCGCCGCCAGGGCCGCCAGCGCCTTGGGCCGGGCCCGCTCGGCGGCGTGCTCGTCGTGGCGCTCCAGCTTGGCGGAGAGGCCGAAGGCGGCCAGCAGCTTGCCCGTGACGCGGGTGTCCTCGGCCAGCACCAGGTCCGCCTGGGCCAGGATGTCCAGCGCCCGCAGGGTGATGTCGCGCAGGTTGCCGATGGGCGTGGCCACCACATAGAGCCCCGGCGCCAGCGGCGCGTCGTCGAGCGGGGGCGGAGGCAGCGCGCGGGCCATGGCGGAGGGTTCGCCGCTCCGCCGCCCAAACGCAAGGCCTCCCAATACGAGGGCCAGCGGCTCAGGCGGTAGCGAGCTCGGCCGTAAGCCGATCCAGCACGCGCCGGCCGGCCGCGGTGGCGCGCAGCCGCAGGGGATCGCCCGCCAGCAGGCCCAGGTCGACGAGATGGCGCACTGCCGGATGGGCCGCCGACAGCCCGAGCGCGGCGAGGTCGGCGAAGGGAACGCCCGGGAGGATCCGCAGGCCGGCCAGCAGGCGCTCTTCTGCCGCCTCGACCGGCGTCAGCGGGTCGGAGGCTGAAAAGCCCAGCCCGGTCTCGGCGACGCGGCGGATATAGTCGGCCGGGCGGTCGGCGGCGGCGGTGGCCGTGCGCAGGCCCTCCAGGGTCAACCGGCCATGGGCGCCGGGCCCAGCGCCCACATAGTCCGCGCCCGTCCAATAGACGAGGTTGTGGCGTGAGCGCGCCGGCGGCCCGAGGGCATGGTTGGAGACCTCGTAGACCTCGAAGCCCAGGGCCTCCAGCGTCGCCTGGGTGGTCTCGTAGAGGTCGGCGGCGAGACCCTCGGCCGGCGGGGTAAAGACGCCACGGCGCACCGCGCGGTCGAAGGCGGTGCCGGTCTCGATGGTGAGCTGGTAGGGCGAGAGGTGCTCTGCGCCCAGGTCCGCGGCCTGCCGCAGCTCGGCGGCCCAGGCCTGCGCCGTCTGCCCGGGCCGGGCGTAGATCAGGTCCAGCGACAGCCGAGGGAACGCCCGCGCCGCCGCCTCGGCCGCGCGCCGGCCCTCGCCGGCGTCATGGTTGCGGCCCAGGAACTTGAGCGCTGCGTCATCCAGGGCCTGGAGGCCCAGCGACAGGCGGTTCACCCCTGCGGCGGCAAAGGCTGCGAAGCGCTGGGCCTCGGCGTCCGTCGGGTTGGCCTCCAGGCTCACCTCGAGGTCGGGCGCCGGCGTCCACAACCGCCGGGCCGCCGCCACGATCTGCGCCGCCCAGGCCGGGTCCATCAGCGAGGGCGTGCCGCCGCCGAAGAACACCGAGACCAGTCGCCGCGGGCCGGTCAGGCTCGCCTGCGCCTCGAGGTCGGCGACGATGGCGCTGGCGAGGTCGGCGGCCTCCGCCTCCCGGCCCCGCGCCCGATAGACGTTGAAGTCGCAGTACGGGCAGATCCGTGCGCAGTAGGGCCAGTGGACGTAGACGCCCAGGTCCGGCCCCGGCGGGTCGCTCAAAGCAGGGCGGCCTTGAGCTTGGCGAAGGCGCGGGCGCGGTGGCTGAGTCCGTCCTTGGTCGCCGGCTCCATCTCGCCGAACGTCTGGTCGAAGCCGGCGGGAACGAAGATCGGGTCGTAGCCGAAGCCCTTGTCGCCGCGGGGCGGGAAGCTGAGCGTCCCGTCGACCCGGCCCTCCACCACGACGGCGGGTCCGCCCGGCCAGGCCACGGCCAGGGCCGAGGTGAACCAGGCCGAATAGTCCTCGGCGCCGGCCTCCTCCAGCCGTTCCTCCACCTTGCGCATGGCCAGGGCGAAGTCCTTGCCAGGCCCGGCCCACCGGGCCGAGAAGATTCCCGGGGCGCCGTCCAGCGCCTTCACCGACAGGCCGGAATCGTCGGCGAGCGCGATCTGGCCTGTGGCCTCCGCTGCGGCGCGGGCCTTCAGGAGGGCGTTGCCGACGAAGGTGGTCTCGGTCTCCTCCGGTTCGGGCAGGCCCAGCTCGCCTGCCGCCACCAGTTCGAATCGCCCCTCCAGGATCTCGGCCAGTTCGCGCGCCTTGCCGGGGTTGTGGGTCGCCACCACCAGCCGCGTCCCGGGCTCCAGCTTCAACGCCATCTCGGCCTCCTCCTGCGTCGGGGCGCGGACCCTAACCCTGAGGCGGCCCTGTTGCATTGCGAAAGTTTAATATCGTTACTCGATATTCATTTGATCGAAAATCGATGCCTCCGTATCGTTAAACACATCGGGACACGGGGTCCCGAACATTAACGCGCTGCAATGCAGCAAAGACGGAGCCTCAAAATGTTCGCCAAGACCATGACCTACCTGGACCGCGCCGCGATGGCCTTCTGCCTGGTCCTCGCCGCCGCCCCGATCCTCAGCATCGCCGCCCGCGCCGCGTTCCTCTAGGCTCCCGCGTAGCAGAACGTGGGGAACGTCCCATCCGCCCCGGCCCGGGCCTGAACCGGCCCCGCCGCGGCGGATCCGACGACTAGGGAGAGTAACGCCAGTCATGCGCGCCTTGGGTCCGGGCTCGGTGTCGAGCTTCCTCAAGATCATCCTCGACGTGGTGTTCGCAGCCTTGTGGATCGGCATCTCGATCCTGGGCCTCATCACCCTCGCGGCCATCCTTCTCGGCTTCAATCCCGACTTCCTGGCCAGCTTCCACCTCGGCGGCGACGCGGCCGACGCGCGCGACGGGGCGCTGGCCGAGCTGACCCGAAACGGGCCCTCCATCACCAGCGGACTGCTGGCGGCGGCGCTCTACCTGGGCGGCGTCCTGATCATCGTCGGCGCGCTGCGCCGGATCTTCACGACCCTGACCAGCGGCGATCCCTTCCATCCCGACAATGTGGCCCGGCTACGGCTCATCGGCCTGATGCTCGCGGGCCTCGAGCTCGGCCGCTACGTCTTCTGGGCGGTCAGCGCCTGGCTGCTTCCCGGGGTCAACCACGTGGAGCCCAGCATGAGCCTCACCGCCTGGTTCTCCGTCCTCGTGGTCTTCGTGCTGGCGGAGGTGTTCCGCGAGGGCGCCCGGCTGCGGCGCGAAGCCGAGCTCACGATCTAGGGCGCCCGCATGACGATCCGTGTCAGCCTCGACCGCGTCCTCCTGGACCGCCGCATGTCGCTCACCGAACTCGCCGACCGGGTCGGCGTGACGATCGCCAACCTGTCGATCCTGAAGACCGGCAAGGCCCGCGCGGTGCGCTTCTCCACCCTCTCAGCCCTTTGCCGCGAGCTGGACTGCCAGCCCGGCGACCTCCTGGTCTACGAACCCGGCCCCGACGACGGCCCGATGGACGACGACGGCGAGTAGGCGTCGTCCGCAAGATTCAACCACGAACCACACGAACGACACGAACCGGCCCTGCATAGGGCGAAGCCCCGATCAGACCTGCGAGGCCCGGGAGCTTGGATCGCCGCTTCGCGGCCGCACGGCCCCGTTCGTGTCGTTCGTGTGGTTCGTGGACCAATAGACAGCGCCGGCGGCGGCGGCGCAGAGCCGGCGACTAAACCCCCACCGCCGCGGGGCGGTCACCCTCAGCAAGATTTGTCCACGAACTACACGAACGACACGAACGGGTCCGGGATGGGGCGAAGCCCCGCGAGACACTCGAGGCTGCGGGTTTGGATCGCCGCTTCGCGGCGGCGCGAACTCGTTCGTGTGGTTGGTGGTCAAACGGACGGCGCGGCCGGCGCCACGCCGACGGCGTTAGCCCCCCGCCGCGACCCGCTGGATCTCGCAGAGTTCGCCGATGCCCTTGCGGGCCAGGGAGAAGAGGGCGTCGAACTCGGCCTGGCTGAAGCCGCGCTTCTCGCCGGTGGCCTGCACCTCAACGATGTCGCCCGCGCCGGTCAGCACGAAGTTGGCGTCGGCCTCGGCGTTGGAGTCCTCCTCGTAGTCGAGGTCCAGCACCGGCGTGCCGGCGAAGATGCCGCAGCTGATCGCCGCCACCTGGTCCAGGATCGGGTCGGCCGCGATGATCCGCTCCTCCAGCAGGTAGCGGGTGGCCAGGCGCAGGGCGACCCAGGCGCCGGTGATCGAGGCCGTACGGGTGCCGCCGTCGGCCTGCAGCACGTCGCAGTCCACGGTGATCTGCCGCTCGCCCAGGGCCTTCAGGTCGGTGACTGCGCGCAGCGAGCGACCGATCAGCCGCTGGATCTCCTGGGTCCGGCCCGACTGCTTGCCCGCCGCCGCCTCGCGCCGGCCGCGGGTGTGGGTGGCCCGGGGCAGCATGCCGTACTCGGCCGTCACCCAGCCCTGGCCCTTGCCGCGCAGGAACCCCGGCACGCCTTCCTCCAGGCTGGCGGTCACCAGCACCTTGGTGTGGCCGAAGGTGGCGAGGCAGGAGCCTTCCGCATAACGGGTCACGCCGGTCTCGAGCGTGACGGGGCGGAGCAGGTCGGGCGTGCGGTCGGAGGGGCGCATGGGGTCGAAGCTTCACGAGGGCGCAGCTTGCGCCGCGGGAGGCCGCGCTTATCCTAGATCGCGAAGGCCCCGTCCATGGACTCCGAGAGGCGCCAAGCCCAACCCGTGACCACGCCAATGTTTTCCCGCGGGCCCTCGCTCGCCGATATGGACGCCCGCGCCCGGGAGATCTTCCGCCGCATCGTGGAGAGCTATCTGGAGACCGGGGAGCCCGTAGGCTCCCGGACCCTCTCGAAAGGCGGCGTCTCGCTCTCCCCGGCCTCGATCCGCAACACCATGCAGGACCTGACCCAGCTGGGCCTCCTGGGCGCGCCGCACGTGAGCGCCGGGCGGCTGCCGACCCACGCGGGCCTGCGCCTCTTCGTGGACGGGCTGATGGAGGTGGGCGATGTGGCCGAGGAGGAGCGGCGCTCCATCGAGGCGCGCCTCCTGGCCCATGGCCGCAATTACGAGGATGCGCTGAACGAGGCCTCCTCGATCCTCTCGGGCCTGGCCGGCGGGGCGGGGGTGGTGGTCACGCCCATGCGCGACGCCGGCGTGACCCATGTGGAGTTCGTGCCGCTCTCCGGCGACCGCACCCTGGCGATCATGGTGTTCGACGACGGGGCGGTGGAGAACCGGCTGATGCGGCTGCCGGCGGGCGTGACGCCGTCGGCCCTGCAGGAGGCCTCCAACTTCCTCAACGCGCGCCTGCGCGGCCGCACGCTGGTGGAGGCCAAGGCCGACCTGCGCGTCGAGCTGGACAGCGCCCGGCGCGAGCTGGACGACACCGCCGCGCGGCTGGTGGAGGATGGCCTGGCCGCCTGGGGCGGTGGCGAGGCCGAGGAGCGGGCCCTGATCGTGCGCGGGCGCGCCAACCTCCTGGAGGACCGCGAGGCCCTGGAGGATCTCGAACGCGTGCGTTCGCTCTTCGAGGACCTGGAGCAGAAGGAGCAGCTGATCCAGCTGCTGGACGGGGTGCGCGACGGCCAGGGCGTGCGCATCTTCATCGGCGCGGAGACGCGGCTCTTTTCGCTTTCGGGTTCCGCTGTGATCGCGGCGCCCTATATGACGGGCGCGCAGAAGGTCGTGGGCGCGATCGGCGTGATCGGCCCTGCGCGCCTGAACTACGCCCGGATCATTCCGTTGGTGGACTATACCGCCCGCGTGCTTGGCCAGGTGATGAACGCTTAAGGGTCAGAACGAGCAGATGTCCGAAGAGAACACGCCCGTGGACGGCGCGCCGCACGATGGCGACGACGTCGACGTGGAGGCGCTGACCGCCGAGGTCCAGGCGCTGAGGGAGCAGATGCTCCGCTACGCCGCCGAGGCGGAGAACACCAAGCGCCGCGCCGAGCGCGAAATGAACGACGCGCGCGCCTATGCGATCACCAAGTTCGCCCGCGACCTCCTGGGCGTCGCCGACACCTTCGACCGCGCCCTGGCCTCCGTGCCGGCCGACGTCGACGGGCCGATGAAGAACTTCGTGGTCGGCGTCGAGATGACCGCCAAGGAGCTGCTGGGCGCCTTCGAGAAGAACGGGCTGAAGAAGGTCGCGCCCGCGCGCGGCGAGAAGTTCGACCCCCACAAGCACCAGGCGATGATGGAGCAGCCGGGCGAGGACGTGGCGCCCGGCGGGGTCATCCAGACCCTGCAGGCCGGCTACGAACTGCTCGGGCGCCTCGTGCGGCCGGCGATGGTGGTGGTCGCCGCCAAGGGCGCGGCGACCGGGCCGGGCCCCGCGGGCGGGACCAATCCCTATGGCGCCGACGGTGACGGCGGCGACTCCGGCGGGGCGGTGGACACCCGGGCCTGAGCGCCTTTCGCGGCCCCGGTGGATAAGCGCGCCGCCGGCCGCAGCACGGGCTTTCCCAAGCGCTGAATTTGGCTAATGTCCGAAGTCCCCTCCCTTCGGGGTGTGTGCGGGCAGCGGTGATTCGCGCCCCGAACGCAATTGGTGAGCCGGGACCGAGATGAAGCTGACGATCGAACGCGCCGCGCTGCTCCGCGCGCTGGGCCATGTGCAGAGCGCGGTGGAGCGCCGCAACACCATCCCGATCCTGTCGAACGTCTTGCTGTCGGCCGAGCGCGACCGGCTGACGTTCTCGGCCACCGACCTGGACCTGGAGATCGTCGACGAGGCGCTGGCCCAGGTGGACCAGCCCGGGCAGATCACGGCGCCGGCCCACACCCTCTATGAGATCGTCCGCAAGCTGCCGGAGGGCGCCGACGTCTCGCTGAGCTTCACTGGCGATGATCCGCGCCTGACGGTGGCCGCGGGCCGCAGCCGCTTCAACCTGCCGGTCCTGCCGGCGGGCGACTTCCCGGTGATGTCGTCCGAGGGCTTCGCCGGCTCGATGGGCGTCGACGTCAACGACCTCATCCGGCTGATCGACAAGACCCGCTTCGCCATCTCGGCGGAGGAGACGCGCTACTACCTGAACGGCCTCTATGTGCACACGGTGGTGATCGACGGGGCGCAGCGCCTGCGCGCCGTGGCCACCGACGGCTCGCGCCTGGCCCTGGCCGACATGCCGGCGCCGGAGGGCGCGGCAGGCGCCCCGGGCGTCATCGTCCCGCGCAAGACCATCGGCGAGATCCGCCGCCTGCTCGAGGACGCCGGCGAGAGCGTCGACCTGCAGATCAGCCCCCAGAAGGTGCGGCTGGAGCTGGGCGGCGCGGCCCTGACGTCGAAGGTCATCGACGGCAACTTCCCCGACTACGCGCGCGTCATCCCCAAGGACAACAACCGCACGGTCATGGTCGACGCCAAGCTGTTCGCCCAGGCGGTGGACCGCGTCGCCACCATCTCCGCCGAGAAGAGCCGCAGCGTGCGCATGGCCATCGAGGCCGGCCGCGTGGTGCTCACCGTCCGCAACATGGAGGCGGGCCAGGCGGTCGAGGAGCTGGAGATCGACTACGACGGCGAGCCCTTCGAGCTCTCCTTCAACGCCCGCTACCTGCTCGACATCACCGACCAGATCTCCGGCGAAGCCATGGAGCTGCGCTTCGGCGGCCCCAACGACCCGGCGCTGGTGCTCGATCCGGGCGATGCGGATGTGCAGTACATCCTGATGCCGCTGCGGGTGTAGGGGGCGGGCTGGTCTGATCTGTGGAGCTGCCCTCCAGAGATGTCGTAATCCAATGCCTGCGCGGTTTGCGGGATGGAACAGCTTCTCGCGAGGACATGGCCACATGGGCCGCCGCCTTCCTCGTCGATGACCAACATGCCGGTCGAGTTGACCTAGCGCTGTTGTGGGCACTTCAAGCTATGTCGGGCGCCGATACGATCAGCACGGACCGCCCTTGGCTCTACGGTCCTGATGACTTCGCCGCTTGGGAATCTGAGCTGGCCGCAGCGGATCTTGGTTGAATTGGCCCCCTGGCCGCCCCGCGGCCCACCCCAGCTTAGATCTCATGGCAGCCAGTTTGCCTGCCTCTCAAAGGCACTCAAGGTTCGCCCGCAGGGCGACCGCGGCGCGGCGCGCCGGAGGCGCGACCTTGACTGCCTTTGAGAGGCAGGCTCGCATCTACCGTGAGATTTAAGGACGGGAGTCCCCGTGATCGGGGCCTCTTCGACAAAGCCTGGCGAGGGCCGCTCCGACAGTGTGCGGCCGCCGTCTCAGCTCACCAGAGGTGCGGCTCGAACACCGTCGCTGACCCCGTGAGGCTGACGTAGATGTCGGGGTTGTGCTCGCTGAGGCCGTCGTGCAGCGCCGCCTGGACGGTCAGGCTGGGGGCGGCGCCCGGCAGCACCACCGTGGTCCCGTTGTTCACATAGTCGCCGGCCAGCGCCTTGGCCGCGGAGCCGAAGAGCCCGCCCAGCGAGATGTGGGTCAGGTGGCCGATCTCGCTCAGCACGGTGTCGAGGAGCCCGCCGACCGGCTTCAGCGCCGCGGCGATCGCATCGCCCCGATGCTCGCCCAGGAAGACCACCGGGTCGTCGCTGACCACATAGTTGGTGATCCGGCTGTCGGCGGCGACACTGAACACGTGCTTTTCCGGGAGGGCGCCGGGCGAGCCGAAGGTGACGGCGCGGTAGTGGTCGTCGCCCGCGTGCTCGGACATGAAGATCTGCGCCATGGCGCCGCCGGCGGAGTGGCCGGTGAGGACGACCTTGCCGCCCTGCGCCGCATACTGCTCCACGGCCTTGGCCAGGGATTTGAACGCCGAATACTGGTCGTCGATATTGGTGACGTCGCTGATCCAGTCGTGGACGCCGTCGGTGCCGCGGAAGGCCACCACCAGCACCTGCTCGCCGTCCAGCAGCCCGGTCGACACCGCCGCCGCGCCATGGCCGCGGGTGTAGAGCCCGTCGTCCATGCCGAGGCCGGGCAGGTTCACCGCCGTGAAGCCGGCGGGCAGGCCCAGGGCCGGATCGTGGCTGTAGGCGTCCGCGGCCAGGACGGCCAGGGTCTGGGCGGTGTTTTCGGGCATACGCAAGCTCCCCCAAGGCCAGCGGATTTCGCCAGCGCCGCCAGCAGCTTAGCCGCGGAGAGGTTAAGCCGTCCCTGCGTCAGCGCGTCGCCGCACGGCGATAAAGTGCAGGTCGGGACATGCGCGGCTATCGATCTTTGCGGTCGGCGTTTTGCTCGGGCCCCGCATCGAGAGTGATGAGGAGCTCTGACACGTCTCCGGATGGTGGGTTGGCGGCACAGTCGTGCGCCTTGCAGAATGCCTGCCCTGCGATGGCGCGTGCTTGGTCGTTGTGCGCCTCAGCCGTTCGGCGCCCGAGCTGCTCCAGGTCTTCGCGGTGAAGCTGGAGGCTCCGCCATGTCGGCCCACGCTTGAACTCAAGAATGGCTCGCAGCTGCTCGGCGGTGAAGAGGCTCGCATAGCGAGCTGCGCTATCGTCGACCACGGCCTGTCGATGGCGCTCGGCAGCCTCGAGGAACGCCGCCTTGAAGGCCGCCAGCGACGCATTGCCGCCGAGCGCGAGGCCGCCAAGCTGGTCCACCGTCCTCTGCTCGATCCGGGAGAGGTCGGACATAGCCTGGTCGACCAGGAGAATTTCGCGGGCGATCGCCAAGCGCTCCGCATCGACGGCGGGCGGCGAGGGCAGCTCCGATGTCCACGCGCTCGGCAACGGGCCGATGCCGCAAGGTTGGGATGACGCGCAGATCTGAGCCCGCGCCTGGAGAAGCGAGACTCTTATGTGGTCCAGCGAGGCCGCCGCTAAGAGGCGCGCGATGTCGCGGCGGTGGGCCTGGAACGCCGTGCCCGCCGGCGTCCGGTAGTAGTTGAGCGCGGCCACCAAATCCGGTTTCGCCATCAGGCGGGCGTACCCGGCGGCGACCTCGGAGGTCATCGGAGCGCGGTCAGCGTCAAAGCTGGCCTTCAGACGTTGCCGCGCCTCCGCCACGACGCCGGGGTCAGCGTTGGGCGCGCGCTGAGCCAAGGCCAGAAGCCATTCCTCTTGGCCCTGCCGCAGGCTCTCCGACCATCCGTTGGCGCTGAGCATCGCAACCGCGACCGCCGTACTCGATGCGTCAGCGCTCGGCGGGTCCGCCGTCGCCGGCGGCGGCGCTGGCGCGATTGCAAAGCGGATCGGGACCCGGACGACCGACAGCGTCGGCGCGCCGGCAGTCGTGGCGGGCTTGAAACGAAACGACGCGCTCGCGCTCTTGGCCGCCAGTCCAAACCCCAGACCGGCGGGCGCCTCGGACAAGGTCTCGCAGCCGCCAGCGGCTCCCGACGCATCGACGGGGCAGGACAACAGCGCCCATCCGTTCAATCTGAGGGCCACTGCGAGCGGCGGATAGTGACGGACGTCACGCGCCGCGGGTCGCGCGGCCCAGTCTGCCGCATGCGTCTCGCCCTTCGCATCAGCGGGGCTGCCGCCTGCGACCGCAGCGGCGAACAGCAAGCCAATTGCGAGCATTGCGCCTCCCCCGGCCTACCGTCTCCGGGAAAATGGCCTTGCTCAAGGGCAAACTGTGAGCAGCGCGTTCGCCCTGCGTCAGCGCGTCGCCGGACGCGGAAATTCAGTGGCCGTGCGGGCCTTCGTAGACGCCGGGGGCCAGGCGCTCGTCCTCCGGCCCTTCCGAGCCGGTCGCCAGGACAAAGCGGCGGTCGCAGTAGGGGCACTCGACGAAGCTGGCCTCGCCCATCTCCAGCCACACCCGCGGATGCCCGAGCGCCCCACCCACACCGTCGCAGGCGATGCGGCCGGAACGGACCACGACGATCTCCGGCGCGGGCAGGGCCGTCGTCAGTGCGGGCTGGGCCGGCATCGGCTCGGGGCCCTTCTGGGCGGCGGCGCCTTTGTTGCGGGCTATGCGGGCCATGGTTCAGCAATACCTCTGGGGCCGCGCCTTGGCGTGGGGGCGGCGCGCGCCTAGGTATGCGACCACGGCTTTCGCCGTCAACGACCGTCGCGACCTCGTCGACCAGGTCAGCTCGCTTACGTCATTTCAGGGGCTCCATGGACCTTCCGGAATTCGCCATCGAGGCCAAGGGCCTGATCAAGACCTACGCCGCCACCAAGACCACGCCCGAGATGCGGGCGCTGAAGGGCATCGACCTGGCCATTCCGCGCGGATCGATCTTCGGGGTGCTGGGCCCGAACGGCGCGGGCAAGTCGACCTTCATCAACATCCTCGCCGGCCTGTGCCAGAAGACCGGCGGCACGGTGAGCATCTGGGGCCGCGACATCGACAAACAGCCGCGCGACGCCCGCGCGGCCATCGGCGTGGTGCCCCAGGAGATCGCCGCCGACCCGTTCTTCACGCCCAAGGAGGCGCTGGAGGTGGCGGCCGGCATGTATGCGGTGCCCAAGGCCGAGCGCCGCTCCGACGAGCTGCTCGCCGCCCTGGGCCTGGCCGACAAGTCCAAGGCCTATGTCCGCCAGCTGTCGGGCGGCATGAAGCGCCGGCTGATGGTGGCCAAGGCCATGGTGCACAACCCGCCGGTGCTGATCCTGGACGAGCCCACCGCCGGCGTGGACGTGGAGCTGCGCAAGCAGCTCTGGAACTATGTGCTGGAGCTGAACCGCAAGGGCGTGACCATCGTGCTCACGACCCACTACCTGGAAGAGGCCCAGGAGCTCTGCGACCAGATCGCCATCATCAACCGCGGCCTGGTGGTGGCGTGCGAGCCGACCACGACCCTGCTGCGGCGCATGGACACCCGCATGGTGATCGTCACGCCCGAGGAGCCGGTGCCGGCCGCGCCCCACCTGCCGGGCTTCGAGACCAAGCTCACCAAGGCCGGCGGCTTCTCGGTCAGCTACCGCACCGGCCAGTCCAGCGTGGAGCAGGTGCTCGCCGCGATCCGCGCCGCGGGCCTGCACATCAAGGACATCTCCACCGAGGATCCGGACCTGGAGGACGTGTTCGTGTCGCTGACCTACGCGGCGGAAGCCTCGGCGGAGATCTAGGACATCCCTCCCCTTCATGGGGAGGGTGGCGAGCGAAGCGAGACGGGTGGGGAGACCACGATCCAACGCCGAGCCCGGTCGTGACTTCCCCACCCTGGCCGCTGCGCGGCCTGTCCCTCCCCATAAAGGGGAGGGATTACACCGTGAGCTTCCCGATATCCGCCCACCGATAGGCGACCTCGTGCAGCAACCCTCCGCCGGGGCCCGGCTCCAGGCGCGGCGGCTCGGCCTCCCCGCCCAGGTGCTCGTAGAAGCCGCGGGCGGCGATGTTGTCGCGCAGCACTGAGATGACCAGGGACTTCGCCCCCTCCGCCGCCAGGGCGCGGGCGGTCTCGACCAGCAGGCGCCGCCCCAGGCCATGGCGCTGGGCCGCGCGCAGCACATAGAGCGTGGCGATCTCGGCTTCCCCCGGCACGCGCCGCCGCGAGGGCCCGCCCGCGGCGTAGCCGACGATGCCCGCCCGGTCCGCCGTCGCCAGGGTCACCTCGTCGGGCCCCGGCTGCAGCAGCGAGCGCGCGAAGCGGCGGGCGTGCGCGGTCTCGGACATGCGGGCGAGGTAGGCATCGGGAAGCAGGCCGCGGTAGGTCTCGCGCCATGAGGCCACATGCACCCGCGCCAGGGCCTCGGCGTCCGCCGGGCCGGCGGGGAACAGGACGAACTGGGTTCCGATTCGGCCCCTATCCATTTCATCCACAGCTTGGCGCGCCTGCGGCCAGGTTCAAGGGGGTGCGGGAGCGGGCCGCATCCTCTAGCGTCAATTCCTCCCATGAACGCCCAGGTTCCGACCCATAGCGCCTCCGCGGCGCCCGAGGCCGCCGGCGCGACGCCGGTGATGGCCCAGTTCTTCGAGGCCAAGGCGCGCCAGCCGGACGCCCTGGTGTTCTTCCGCATGGGCGACTTCTACGAGCTGTTCTTCGAGGACGCCCAGAAGGCGGCCGCGGCCCTGGGCATCACCCTGACCGCCCGCGGCCAGCACGGCGGCCAGCCGATCCCGATGGCGGGCGTGCCCGCCCACGCCATGGAGGCCTATCTCGCCAAGCTGATCCGCGCCGGCTTCAAGGTGGCGGTCTGCGACCAGTTGGAGGATCCGGCGGAGGCCAGGAAGCGCGGCTCCAAGGCGGTGGTGCGGCGCGAGGTGACCCGGGTGGTGACGCCGGGCACCCTCACCGAGGACGGCCTGCTGGACGCCCGTGGCGCCAATCGGCTCGCCGCGGTCTCGGTGCGCGCGGGCGCGGCGGCGGTGGCCAGCGTGGAGCTCTCGACCGGCGAGGTGGAATGCCTGGGTGTCTCGGTCGCGGGCCTGGCCTCGGCCCTGGCGGCGCTGGGGCCGTCCGAGATCCTGGTGCCCGACCGCCTGTTTGCGGACGAGGCGGTCTCGGCGGCGCTGAAGTCGGCCGGCGGCTTCGTCCAGCCCATGCCCTCGGCGCTGGCGGAACCGGGCGCGGCCGAGGCGCGGCTGAAGCGGCTCTATGGCGTGGAGACCCTGGACGGCTTCGGCCAGCTTTCGGGCGCGGAGGTCTCGGCCCTGGGCCTGATCGCCGCGCACCTGGAGACCACCCAGGCGGGCCGGGTCCCAGCGCTTTCGGCCCCCCGTCGCGCGGGCGAGGCCGACGTCATGGTCATCGACCCGGCGACCCGGGCCAGCCTGGAGATCGAGCGCGCCACGTCCGGCGCCCGCGACGGCTCGCTGCTGGGCGCCATCGACCGCACGGTGACCGCGCCCGGCGCGCGCATGCTGGCCAGCCGCCTGGCGAGGCCGCTGCTGGACCCGGCGGCTATCGACGCACGGCTGGACGCCGTCGCCTGGTTCTGTGGCCACCGGGGCCAGCGCCAGCGGCTGCGCGACCTGCTGAAGGGCCTGCCGGACATGGCCCGGGCGCTCAGCCGCCTGGCCCTCGGCCGCGGCGGCCCGCGTGACCTTGGGGCCCTGCGCGACGGCCTGGCGGCCGGCGAGGCGGTCTGCCGCCTGTTCGCCGAGACGCGCGATCCGCTGGTGGCCCTGCCGGCGGAGACGGCCGAGGCGCTGGCCGCCCTGGACCTGGCCGGCAGCCCCGACCTCAGCGCCTTTCGTGACCTGCTCGCCGCCGGCCTCGGCCTGGAGCTGCCGGCCCTGGCCCGTGACGGCGGCTTCGTGGCCCCCGGCGTGCGGCCGGAGCTGGACCAGGCGCGGGCCCTGCGCGACGACAGCCGCAAGGTGATCGCCGCCCTCGAGGCCCAGCTGGCGGGCGAGAGCGGCGTGGCGCTGAAGATCCGCCACAACGCCGTCCTCGGCTATTTCGTCGAGGCCACGGCCAAGGCGGCCGAGCCGCTGCTGAAGCCCCCGCTCAGCGCCACCTTCATCCATCGGCAGACCATGGCCAACCAGGTCCGCTTCACCACCGTGGAGCTGGCCGAGCTGGATGCGAAGATCGCCCAGGCGGCCGAACGGGCCCTGGCGATCGAGCTCGACACCTTCGAGGCTTGGCGCGACGCCGCGACGGGGGTCGCCCAGCCCATCCAGGCCGCGGCCCAGGCGGCCGCGACCCTGGACGTGGCCGCAGCCCTGGCGGAATGGGCCGACGATGTCGGGGCGACTCGCCCAGTGGTGGACCGCTCCACCGCCTTCGAGGCCGAGGCCGCCCGCCATCCGGTGGTGGAGGCGGCGGTGCGCCGCGCGGGCGAGGCCTTCACGCCCAACGACTGCCGCCTCGACGGGGCCGGCGTCGGCGGGGCGCGCCTCAGCCTGGTCACCGGCCCGAACATGGCGGGCAAGTCCACCTTCCTGCGCCAGAACGCCCTGCTCGCCGTGCTGGCCCAGGCCGGGTCCTTCGTGCCGGCCAAGCGTCTGCGCCTCGGCGTCGTGGACCGGCTCTTCAGCCGGGTCGGGGCCGGCGACGACCTGGCCCGCGGCCGCTCCACCTTCATGCTGGAGATGGTCGAGACCGCCGCCATCCTCAGCCAGGCGACGCCGCGCAGCCTGGTGATCCTGGACGAGATCGGCCGCGGCACCGCCACCTACGACGGCCTGGCCATCGCCTGGGCCTGCGCCGAGGCCCTGCACGAGACCAACCGCTGCCGCGCCCTCTTCGCGACCCACTACCACGAGCTCGCGGTGCTGGAAGGCCGCCTCCCCTACGTCTCCAACCTCAGCCTGCGGGCCAAGGAGTGGAACGGCGAGCTGATCTTCCTGCACGAGGCCGGGCCCGGGCCTGCGGACCGCTCCTACGGCGTCCAGGTGGCCAAGCTGGCCGGCGTGCCCGCGCCCGTCGTCGCCCGCGCGCGGCAAGTGCTGGAACGCCTGGAGAAGGAGGCCGCCGGGCCGGCCAACCTCGACGACCTGCCCCTGTTCGCCGCCGTGGCCGAGCCCGAGGCGCGGTTCGGGCCCACCAAGGTGGAGGAGGCCCTCTCGGCCCTCGACCCCGACGGCATGAGCCCCCGCGAAGCCATGGACGCCCTCTACCGCCTCAAAGGGCTGCTTTAGCTAGGGCGCGTAGGCCCGCAGGAAGCGCGCCGTCGCCTCGCGCGCCACGCGGTCCACGGCGGCGTCGGTGAGCTCGAGCGGGGCGCCGAGCAGCGCCGGCGTCTGGAAGCGGCCGAGCACCATGCCGGCGAAGAACCCAGCCGCCTCCTGCGGGTCGTCGAGCGCGAGCCGGCCCGCGGCGGCCTCGGCGGCCAGGTAGTCGGCCAGGCGCTGGCGGCTGGCCCGGGGGCCTGCCTCGTAGATCGCCAGGGCGACCTCCGGCAGGCTGGCCACGGCGGCGATCGCCATCCGGTAGAGCATCACGCCGCGCGCGTTCAGCACCGAATCCAGCAGCAGGCCCGCGTAGCTGGTCAGCGTCTCGGCGACGTTCTCCCGCGCACCCGGCGCCTCCAGGACCTCGCGCACGTCGTGCAGGCGGCGCTCGGCGATGGCCCGCGCCAGCTCGGTCTTGGAGCCGTAGTGGTTGTAGATCGTCTGCCGCGAGACGCCGGCGCGGCGGGCCACCTCGTCCAGCGAGGCGCCAAGCCCGCGCTCGGCCATCACCTCGACAGCGGAGTCCAGGATCGCCTCGTTCTTGCCGACGTCGATCTGGCCGGCCAGCCGGGGCATCAGTGGGCGCCCTGGGGCGCGGCGGCCATCGGCGAGCCCGGCCGGGCGAAGAACGCCAGGAACGCCGCCGCCCAGCAGCTCAGCGACAGCGCGCCGAAGGCGTCGCCGAACGCCAGCACCGCCGCCTGGCGATGCATCAGCAGGCTCATGGCCTTGCGCGCGGTGGCGTCCGGATCGGCCATGCCCCCCGCGCTCATCATCTCGCTGAGGCCGTTCATCATCGCCTGGCTGGTGGGGTTGGCCTGCCCCGCGGCGCTGGCCAGGTCCAGGAAGTGCGCGGCGCCCTGGTGGCTGAGGATGGTGCTGAGCACCGCCAGGCCGATGGCCCCGGCCACGTTGCGGACCAGGTTTATGAGGCCGGAGGCGTCCTTCATCATGGTCACCGGCAGGGTGGCGATGCTCATCTGCTGGGACGCGATCATGGCGATCATGGTGCCGAAGCCGCGCACCACCTGCAGGGTGAAGAACTCGGTGAAGCCCCACTGGTCGGTGACGCGCACGCCCAGCTGGATGGCCCAGGCGGCCAGGGAGAAGCCCACCACCATGGCGACGCGCGCGTCCACCATGCGCACCAGGCGGCCGATGACGGGCGCCGAGATGAACATGCTGAGGCCGGAGACGAGCATCGTCGTGCCCACCTCGGCGGACGAGAAGCCGCGCACCTGGCCCAGGAACACCGGCAGTAGGAAGGTGCCGCCGAAGAGGCCGATGCCGGTGACGAAGGTCATCAGGATGCCAAGGGTGAAGTTGCGGTCGGCGAACGCCTTCAGCGAGACGATAGGCTGGCGATAGGCCAGCTGGCGCCAGATGAACGCCACGCCGCTCAGCCCCGCGGCCACGGTGAGCCACAGGATGACGGAGTCGTCGAACCAGCCGTCGCGGTTGCCCTCCTCCAGCACGTACTGCATCGAGAGCAGGAAGACGGTCATCAGGCCGAGGCCCCACCAGTCGATGCCCTTGGAGAGGCTGGGGTCGGCCTTGTCGAAGTTGGCGTAGCGCCAGACCAGGAACACCACCACCACGCCCACCGGGGCGTTGATGAAGAACAGCCAGCGCCAGTTCAGCAGGTCGGTCAGGTGGCCGCCCAGGGTCGGGCCGATGGTCGGGGCCAGGGTGACGATCAGGCCGACGGTGACATTGGCCGCCAGGCGCTTCTCGGGCGGGAACACGGTCATGGCGGTGGCGAAGATCGGCGGGATCATCGCCCCGGCGAACAGCCCCTGCAGCGCCCGGAAGCCGATCATCATCGCCACGCTGGACGACAGGCCCGTGCCGATGGAGGTCAGGATGAAGCCGACGCAGGCGATCACGTAGAACGAGCGCGTGCCCCACATCTTGGTGAGGTAGGCGGTGAGCGGCATGATCACGACCTCCGCCAGGAGGTAGATGGTCTGCACCCAGCTGATCTCGTCGCTGGTGGCGCCGATGCCGGACTGGATCTGCACCAGCGAGCTGGCCACGATCTGGATGTCCAGCATGGCCATGAACTGGCCCGCCACCATGCCGCCGAAGCCCAGGAAGACCTTGACCCAGTCCACCGGCGCGCCGTCCGCGCCCAGGACAGCCGGGGCCTGGGCTGAGGGCCGGATCGGCCCGGCCGGGAGGGCGGCGTCGGCCATGGCGCTCAGCGCTGGGCGCCGGTGCGGGCGAACTGGGCCGGGGCGGCCTGGCCGGACTCGGCGAAGCTGAGGCCGGTGTCGTGGGTGACGTCCACCTTGACCTTCAGCGACAGGCCGGGGCGCAGGGCGCCGGCCAGGGGCTGGCTACGGTCGATGGCGATGCGCACCGGCAGGCGCTGGGTGATCTTGGTGAAGTTGCCGACCGCATTCTCCACCGGGATCAGGGCGAACTCGGCGCCGGTGGCAGGGGCGAAGGACTCCACCCGGCCCTTGATGGCGCGGTCGCCGAAGGCGTCAGCGTGGATCTCCACCGCCTGGCCCAGGCGCATGCGCGCCACCTGGGTTTCCTTGAAATTGGCCACCACATAGGCGTCGGCCAGGGGCACGATGGACAGCAGCGTTCCGCCTGGCCGCACATACTGGCCCACCCTCACCGCGCGGGCGCCGACGACGCCGGCCACCGGTGCGCGGATCTCGGTGCGGGAGAGGTCAATGCGGGTCTGGTCGGCGGCGGCGCGGCCGGCCGCGGCCTGGGCGACGCTCTGGGCGCGGGCAGAGGCGAGGGACTCGGCCGCTCGCCGCTCGGCTTCCAGCGCCGCCTTGGCCTGGGCCACGCCGGCCAGCGCCTGGTCCTGGGCGGTGCGCGCCGTCTCGGCCCGCTGCGGCGACACCCAGCCGGTGGAGGCCAGGGCGCCGTAGCGCTTCATCTCGGAGGCCGACCAGCGCGCCTGGGCGTCCGCGCCCTGCAGCGCGGCCTGGCGCTGGGCGATCATCGCCTGCTCCAGCCGGGCCTTGTCGTCCACGCCGGCGACGGCGGCGGTCAGGGCCTGGGCGCCGGCCTCGGCCTGGGCCAGGCGCGCCTTCAGGGTCGCAGGATCGATGCGCACCAGCACCTGGCCGGGACGGACCTGTTCGTTGTCGCCGACCAGCACCTCGGCCACATAGCCGTCCACCAGCGGGGCCACGCTCACCTTGTCGGCGGCCACGAAGGCGTTGTCGGTGGCCTCGTAGTGGCGGTGGTCCAGCCACCACCAGGCGCCGCCCGCCCCAACCGCGATCAGGGCCGCGCCGCCGGCCGCGAGGGGGGCGAGATGTCCTCGGGACATGGGCATGCGCGCCTCCGGGCGTCGAAACCTGGACTCTGCGGCCCATACGCCCGCCAGTAAGAGCCCGAACCCGGTTACCGACAAGTGAAAATTGGACGCTTCTGTCCAAGTTACGTCCGGTCAATCGATCGCCGGCTGGACGAGGCCGCTGGTTCGTGGCCTATCGCGGCCATGAGCGAGCACGGTTTCGACGCCGATGTGATCATCGCCGGCGCGGGCATCGCCGGGGCCACCCTGGCGCTGTCCCTGGCCCGGGCTGGCCTGACGCCGATCCTCATCGACCCGGTGGTTTTCGACGACCAACTGGCGCCCACCTTCGACGGTCGCGCCCACGCCATCGCCTACGCCGCCTACCGCCAGTGGCGCGCCCTGGGCCTGGCCGAGGCGCTGGATCCGCACGCCCAGCGGATCGAGCAGATCCTGGTGACCGACGGTTCCACGCCAGGCGCCGGCGCCCCGCCGCAGACGCCGTTCTTCCTGCGTTTCGATTCCGCGGAGATCGCCGACCGGTCCGAGGGCGAGCCCCTCGGCTATCTCCTGGAGAACCGGCATACGCGGGCGGCCCTAGCCGCGGCGGTGAAGGCCGCGGGCGTGCAGGTGCTGGCGCCGGCGCGGGTCCAGGCCGCCGCGTTCGATGCGCGTGGCGTGCGGGTGACCCTTGCCGACGGGCGCGAACTGACCGCGCCGCTGGCGGTGGGCGCCGAGGGGCGCGGCTCGGTGATCCGCGAGGCCGCGGGCATCGGCGCTATCGGCTGGGACTATGGCCAGACGGGCGTGGTGGCGACCGTGCGCCTCGAGCGCTCGCACCAGGGCGTGGCCCACGAATATTTCCTGCCGGGCGGTCCCTTCGCCATCCTGCCCCTGACCGGCAATCGCGCCAGCCTCGTCTGGACCGAGAGCAACGCCCGCGGCGCGGCGCTGAAGTCGGCGCGGCCGCAGGTCTTCCAGGCGCACCTGGAGCGGCGGTTCGGCGAATTCCTGGGCGCGGTCGAGGTCGAAGGGCCGGTCTTCGCCTATCCCCTGTCGCTGCAGCTGGCCGAGCGGCTGGCCGCCCCACGCGTGGCCCTGCTGGGCGATGCCGCGCACGGGGTGCATCCCATCGCCGGCCAGGGCCTGAACCTGGGGCTGAAGGGCGCGGCGGCCCTGGCCGAGGTGCTGGTGGACGCCGCGCGCCTGGGCGAGGACATCGGCTCGGAGGTGGTGCTGGAGCGCTACGCCGCCTGGCGGCGGTTCGACACCGTAATGCTGTCAGCCGGCATGGACCTCTTCGTGCGCCTGTTCTCCAACGACCACCCGCTGCTGCGGCTGGCCCGTGGCGTCGGCATGGCGGCGGTCAACCGGGTGGCGCCGGCGCGGCGGTTCTTCATGCACGAGGCTGGCGGCGCGGTGGGCGACCTGCCCCGGCTGCTGAAAGGCGAGGCGCTCTGATCTCCCTCCCTTGATGGGGAGGGACAGGCGGCGCAGCCGCCAGGGTGAGGCGGCCACGACCGGGCTCGGCGCCCTGGACGCTGTCGCCGTTGAGGGCCACGGCCGGGCGCAGCCTTTGATCGACTATCCCTCACCCTGATCGCTTCGCGATCTGTCCCTCCCCATCAAGGGAGGGAGGGTTACTCCCCTTCGCCCAGCTCGCGGGCTTCTTCCGGCAGCATGATCGGGACGCCGTCGCGGATCGGGTAGGCCAGGCGCGCGCCGCGGCTGACCAGCTCGGCCTTGGCGCGGTTATACTCCAGGGGCGCGCGGGTCACGGGGCAGACCAGGACCTCCAGCAGGCGCGGGTCGATCTCGACGGTGAGGGCGGCGGGTTCGCTCATGGCCTCCCTCTACTGCAGCTGCGGATGCTCGTCATCCGGATCGCTGGCGTCGATCTCCAGCAGGGTGGTCAGCACCTCGAAGCGACCGCTCAGGTCCGGCGCCTCCAGGAACGCCTGCTTCTCCGCCGGCTCGAACGGCAGGCCCATGCAGAGGCTGTTCACCAGGGCCTCCAGGGGCGCCTCCTTGGCGGTGTCCCAGTCGATGTCCAGCTCGCGGCGGTTGAGGTAGCGCTTCAGCGCCTTGGCGAACCGCGCGCGGGCCGCGGGCTCGGCCTCCTCCTCCTCGTCGCGGGCCAGGTCGGCGGCGAACGGCTCGTAGTCGGCTCGCAGCTGGCGGTAGGGCAGGCGCAGGTCCAGCTCCTCGCCCGCCTTGAAGCGGCAGACGCCGGTCAGGGTGATCAGGTAGCGGCCGTCCGAGGTCTCGGCGTAGCTGGTGATGCGGCCCAGGCACCCCACCTGCGCCAGCTTCGGGCGCGTGCGGCCGCCGCCCCGGGTCTGGATCATGCCGATCACCCGGTCGCCGGCCATGGCGTCGTCCACCATGTTGAGGTAGCGCGGCTCGAAGATCTGCAGCGGCAGCTCGCCGCCGGGCAGCAGCAGCGCGCCATCCAGCGGGAATACCGGGATCAGCTGCGGCAGGTCGCCGACCTGGCGGTAGGGGGCCATGGCTACGCCTCTCTTCATGGTCGCAGTCTCCTCGCCGAAGTGAGCCGCGTGCGGCTAGCTGAACAGGATCGCCGAGAGTTTGCGACGGCCCTGCTTGGCCACGTCGGACATCGGACCCGCCGCCTCGAAAATGGTCAGCAGCTGCTTGCGGGCCGCCTCCTCGTTCCAGGCGCGGTCGCGGCGGATGCTCTCCAGCAGCTGGTCGGCCGCCTCCATCAGCTGGCCGGCGCCCGCCAGGGCCTTGGCCAGCTCCAGCCGCGCGGCGTGGTCGTCGGGGTCGGCCGCCAGCCGCGCCTCGAACTCCGCGGTCTCGGAGGGGGCCTCGGCGGCCAGGGCCAGGGCCGCGCGCACGGCGTCGATGTCGGGGTCCTTGGCGTCCGGCGGCGCCATCTCCAGCACCTCGGCCGCCCGCTCCAGGTCGCCGGACTGCTGGTACAGCCGCGCCAGGCCGCCGATGGCCTTGGCGTTCTGCGGCTCCATCTGCAGGGCCTGGGCATAGGCCTGGGCCGCGCCGCCGGGGTCCCCCAGCTCGAGGCTTTCCCGCGCCATGTCGAGCAGGGCGTCGATCGGCGAGCCGCCGCCGTCCTTGGCCAGGCGGTCGACGAAGGCCTTCACCTGGCTGTCGGGCAGGGCGCCCATGAACCCGTCCACCGGCCGGCCGTCCACGAAGGCGAACACCGCCGGGATCGACTGCACGCGCAGCTGGCCCGCATAGCCGGGGTTCTTGTCGATATCGACCTTCACCAGCTTCACCGCGCCCTTGGCGGCCAGCACGGCCTTCTCCAGCGCCGGGCCCAGCTGGCGGCACGGGCCGCACCAGGTGGCCCAGAAGTCGACGATGACCGGCGTGGTCTTGGAGGCCTCCACCACGTCGGCGATGAAGCTCGCGTCGGTGGTGTCCTTGATGAGATCGCCGGCCGGCGGCGCGCCTTGAGTGGCCCCGATCAGGGTCATGCCCGCACTTTCCCTTGTCCGATGAGGTTCAACGTCCTTCGCCCAAGATGGTCGCAACCGCCCGCGGCTTCAACGCGCGGCTCAGCCGATCACGCACATCGCCGCGAAATCCACCACCAGCGGCGTCACGCCCACCGCCGCGAGGAAGCGCCGGAAGCCCTCGGCGGTGACGCTGGTTGTGGCGGTGTTGGTGAGCGGGTGGAAATTGACCCGGTCCGCCTCGGCCAGGGTGCGGTCCAGCACGAAGCGCACCCGGTGGGCGGTGTCGTTGATCAGGCCGAAGGCGGTGACCGAGCCCGGCGTCACCCCCAGCACGGCCTCCATCAGCTCGGCCTTGCCGAACGACAGCCGCGCCGAGCCGATCACCGTATGCAGGCGCTTCAGGTCGATCTCCGCATGGCCCTCGGCGGAGACCAGCCACAGCTGGTCCTTGGCGTCCTTCAGGAACAGGTTCTTGGTGTGGGCGCCCGGGATCTTCGCCTTCACCTCGCCGCTCTCGGCCACGGTGAACACCGGCGGGTGGTCGTAGGTGGTCTGCTCGACGCCGTGGGCGGCAAGGAACGCCAGGAGCTCGTCGCGGCCGTGCATGGGGCCCTTCATCGGGCGCCGCGGGCGCGCCGCGCAAGCCCGGCGGCCGCCAAATGCGCGGCGTGAAAGGCCTGCGCTGCGCCGCAGTCTCTGGACGCTCCGCGGTCCCTCGACATATGGCTTTGGGCGGACCTCAAGAGGGAGCCCCGGGTGACCACGCCGCGCTTCGAACTGGAATGCTTCCCCACCACCGAGCGGCCGCCGGAGATCGTGCCCGGCCGGCCGCAGCGGGCCTGGATGGACAAGTTCACCGCCCGCCATCCGTATCGCTGCCTGCCGCTCTCCATGGCCAATTCCTCGGGCTGGGAGATCCTTTCGCCGGTGGCCTTCACCGCCGAGTGGAACGGCGGGCTGATGCAGGCGGACATCACGCTCAAGCCCGACTACCCGAACCCGGACTTCCACCGCCTGGCCACCAGCCACTTCAGCCACGGCGTCTTGACCATGCACCCCGGCTACCTGTTCCGCACGCCGCCCGGCTGGTCGATCATGGTCATGGGCCCGCCGAACCAGGCCAAGGACGGCATCCAGGCCCTGGCGGGCGTGGTGGAGACCGACTGGCTGCCCTTCCCCTTCACCATGAACTGGCTCTTCACCCGCCCGGGCCGGGTGCGCTTCGAGAAGGGCGAGCCGTTCTGTTTCATCACCCTGGTGCAGGACAAGGCGCTGCACGACATCCAGCCGGTGATCCGCCGCATGGATTCCGACCCCGAGCTGCGCCACCAGTACGACGTCTGGGAAAAGCACCGCAGCGAGTTCAACCAGCGCATCTTCCGCGGCGACCCGGAGGCCAACAAGCGCCGGCTGAAGACCCCGAAATTCGGCTGACCGAATGCGGCGAGCGGCCGCTTGCAATGCGAAAGACGGTCTGCCATAAGGCCGCCTCTCGCATTTGGGGCCCTCTGGACCCCTACGGAGCGCGGGCGTAGCTCAGGGGTAGAGCACAACCTTGCCAAGGTTGGGGTCGTGAGTTCGAATCTCATCGCCCGCTCCAATATTCGCGGAATACATCGACCTTAAGCCGGCCGATCACGGCCATTGCTAGCTCCGAAGGCCAAGGCCTCAAGCGCTGCGAAGCCCGCGAGCTTTCCGCTGCAGGATGCGATTTCGCAGAACTCGGACCTGGCGTCTTGGCCTCGCGGTCCGAACGCAATCCTTGCCTAGCCTCGCCGCTGCGCCTGAAGTTGGAAGAGGCTCCGGCCCTCTTTTGTCAACGCACGATTGCGGATAGCAGAACCCCATGCTGGACTGCACCCTGGCCTACGGCCTCAGTTTCCTGTTCCCCGCGGGTGATAGCGCTGTTGGCGCGTCCTTGAAGAACCATGGCGAGTTCTCACGGGTTGAGTTGGACTTTCTGTTGGATCACGCCGATGCCGCCGACAGCGCCACGTTCATAGATGTGGGGGCGAACATCGGGTCGATCGCGCTTCCGTTCGCCAAGGCGCGGCCGTCGTGGCAGGTCTTCGCCATCGAGGCGCACAGAGGCCTGGCTGGCCTTCTGGCGGCCAACACCCATCAGAATCTGCTTTCGAATGTCGAGGTGTTCAACGCCGCCGCAGGTCCAGAGCGCGTGCTCGCCGACTTTCCCACGATCTCCTTTTCGATACCGGGGAATTTCGGCCAGCTGCGCTTCGGAACTACCGGCGCGACCGAGGCAGTCCGCATGCTGACGCTCGATGAAGTGGCTCCCCCCGACACGAGGATCATAAAGGTCGATGTCGAAGGTTTCGAACCCGAAGTCCTGAAAGGGTCCTCGGGTCTCTTGGAGCGAGAAGAAGCGATCTGGCTTCTGGAGGCCTCAATTCATAGACCGACGCAAACGGCGGAGGTGATCAGGACCTTCCAGCTGCTGGGCTACAACGCCTTCTGGTTCTACGTTCCGTTTGTGACCCCAGTCGCGCCAAAGGGTCCTCCGATCGACGCCTCCAAGGGCGATTCGAACATTGTAGTTCTTCCAAGACATATCGGGAATAAATGGAACCTGACACCCGTACAGTCGCCGGATGAACAGCGCCCGCCGGACATTTCTAGCTATCTGTACTTGAACAGATACGGTATATACTAGAATACGGATTGTGGATTGGATCGGCGCCGCAATCGGAATTCGCGAGTCCGCCACCGCCCGGATAATGAGCTTTCGAAGGCGTTGCGCTACGGCACTGGGGCGGAACCGCGCGCCGGCGTCGCGGATTGCTGGATCTCAGCAGCCCGGAGCGGCCGAAGGGAGCGGTCATGCGACAACCGCCGAGCAATATCCAATCTGGCCAGCCTACCGCCGAGAGCACCTTGGACACCCCGCGCAAGGTCGCCGGGGCAGACGAGCCTGAAGGGACCCACTTCGAGCCGGACCCGGAGCAGGGCGTCAAGGTCGTCCACCAGGTGCGGCCGACCATGCTGCCGGTGGAGGGCCCCACCGACGACGACGGCCAGGGCGGGCGGGAGGACGCCACGTGCGCCGATGTCCGCGTCACCCCCACCGTCGCCTCCGTTCGCGAGGCGCTGCCCACGGACGGCGACGACGAGGGGCGCGAGGACAACGACGGCGAGGGACGGCCCGCTTAGGGAGCCGCCCTCCCGCCGCGGCGGCTTACGTCACTCCGCCGGCACCAGGGTCTTTTCCGCGGCCAGGGCGACGCCGATCTCGGCGAAGAGTTCGGCCATGGTGAAGGTGGGCTTGTTGTTGATCGAGCGCCACATGGGCCCGACGTTCAGCACCGAGTCCGGGTCCTTCAGCATCAGGCCGACGAAGGTCTCCAGCACGATGGCGCCGCCCAATGGGCCCAGGCGCGCGCCGAGGGCCAGCGGATCCTTGCCGGCCGCGACGCCGTCGATCACGCCCTGCTCGGCCTCCGCCAGGATGTAGAACCACAGCGGCGCATTGCCCTTGAAGGTCGGGGCGATGTCGGCGATCGGGCGGCGGTTGTCGAAGGCGTTGTCGACCCGCACCGTCAGCTTGGCGTCCGGCAGGACCGCGGCGCCGACAATGGCGGCGGCGTGCTGGCCGGACGGCAGGCCGAAGTCGCGGCCGCGGCGCAGGTTGCGCTCGGCCAGGGACGGCACGGAACTGGCGATCGCCGGCGGCAGCATGGACAGCGGGTCCACCAGCATGGTGTCGATCTTGTAGGCCAGCTGGGTGCGCAGGAGGGCCTTGGCGTTGTTGGGCGCCCCCTCGCCGTTGTCCATGGCCTGGCCGGCGGGCAGGTCGGCGGAGAAGAACAGGCTCCAGTCGATGTGCTTGCCCGGATCCAGCTTGCGGAAGCCGCGCAGGCCGCCGTCCGCCCCGTCGAAGATGGGGAACAGCCGCTTGTTGTCCGGCGCCGTCAGCGGCCGGTCGCCGGGCGCGACGGAGAGCCGGTAGCCCGGCCGGACCATCGAGTGGCCGAACCGGTAGGCGGCCACCGAGAACTCGATCGGCATGTAGGAGGGCCGGGTGAGGTCGTAGAGGCGCAGGGTCGGATGGCGCCCCTGCTTCAGGGCGGTGAGGGTCGGCTTGACCGTGCTGGCCTCGGTGTCGATCACCCGCGGCAGGAAGTCGTCCAGCAGCATGCGCTGGTAGTGCTGGCGGGTCTTCAGCCGGGCCCATGCGAAGGCCTCGGCGGCGTTGCGCCCGGTGGTCGCCGCCTGGCGCACCAGGCTGTTGTGGAAGCGGATGAACGCCGACTGCAGCTGGGCGACGATGGAATTCTCGTCGTTGCGCGGGTCGCCGATGATGGCGCGGCCGTTGGCGTTGCGCTGGACGTCCGGGACGCCGTTCTCCAGCGCCTCGCCCAGCAGGAGGGTGCCGTCGAAGGGGTCGGCGTAGAGATAGGGCTGATCCTCCGGACCGCGGCCATAGATGTTGTCCAGGTCGAAGCGCGGCGTGCGCTCGTTGGCGGCGTGGGCCAGGCTGGTGGGATCGTCGAAGTTCGAATGGGCGTCGAAGGTCAGGTCGTGGTCCACGAACTGGCCCAGGTAGGTGTAGCCGGCGGGGGTGAAGGGGTTCTCCTCGTCGTCGGCGCCGTCCTTGGCGTCGTCGTGGGGGCTGATCATCGCCTTGGCGAGGGCGATCAGGTCGTCGTTGGAATGCTGGGCGGGCGTCAGCTGGTCCAGCAGCTTCATGCGGCCGAAGCCGCCTTCGGCGACAGTGTGGGCGCCATGTGCGGGATATTGCATGCGGAGTCTCCCGGCCGGGGTGGCGCGCGCGGGCGCTCGGCCGCGGCCGATGGTTGCGGTTTGGGGGCACGCTTGAGGGACTGGCGCCCGGACGCTGGGGCGCATGGCGAAGGCAACGCCCAGGCGTGCGGCGAGTCAACCGTCAGTTTAGGAACTACATCTCACGCGAGTGTGAGGTCAGAACCGGCGGGCGACGCCCACATAGAGCTCGAGGTCCGGCGTGTCGTGCGTCAGGCCGGCGTTGAGCCCGGCGTCGAGCTGCAGGTCCTTGGCCGCCATCCAGGCGGCGGAGAGGTCGAAGCTGGCGCTGTTCACATGCCCGCCGGGATCCTCGTCGCCCTCAGCCCACAGCTCGGCGCCCACCGACAGCGGGCCCAGGGCGTGGCCGACGGAGACGGCGGTGGAGAAGGCGAGGTGGCGGCCATGGGCGTCGCCGTCGCGGCGCAGGTCGGCCTCGGGCGTCACGCCCAGCGAGAAGCCGCCGCCCAGGTCTGCGGAGACCGGCAGGCGCACCCCGCCTTCCCAGTCGCCGGCGCCCTGGTGGTGTGTGCCGGTGGGCGCGGTCGCGAAGGCCTGCAGCGAGACCAGGGTTCCCTTGCCGTCCGGGTCGCTAAGGGCGGTGCGGAAGCCGAGGGCGAGGTCGCCGAAGCCGGAGCGGCGGGTGCGGCCGCCCGCGTCGCGGCTGCGCTCGATGCTCCAGGGCGTGACCACGGCCTCCAGCTCGGTGTGCGAGGCGATGCCGTAGCGGATCTCGGTCTGGCCGATCGTATAGACGTCGTCGCGCTGGCCGCCGCCGCGCTGGAGGGCCGCGTCCGCCAGGCCGGTCTCCAGCTGCAGGCGCCCGACGTCCAGGATGCAGGCCGGCGTGGCCTTGCCGGGGCGGTCGGCGCAGAAGTCGCGCAGGTCCTGCGCCCGGGCAGCCTGGTGGGCCGCGCCGGCGAGCGCGAGCGACAGGGCCATGTTGCTGATAAGCGATCGTCCGATCACGCGAAGCCTCGGCCGTAGGGGTCCGCCAGCTCTAGCGTGCGTCGCGCCGCTAACCGAGGCCCCACTGCGACAGCCAGGCGTAGAAGATGGATTCGCGCTTCTGGCTGGTCTGGATGTCGGTCATCAGGCTGGAAAGCCGGCCCTTGCCCTGGTCGCGCGCGGCGATGACGGACTGGTTGTAGGCGCGGATGTTGCTGGGGCCGGCGACGACCGGCGGCGGCGGCGGGGCCGCACCCTTGCCGCCCTTGCCCTTGGCGCCGCCCTTGCCCGGGGCCGGCGCGGCGGTGGCCACTTGCACGGGCGCGGATCCGGGCGGGCCCAGCTCTGAAGCGCGGACGTAGCCGGACTGGCCACCCAGGTCGACCTCCCACCAGCCCCCGTCGGGCTGGCCGCTCTTCGGCTTCACCTCGCGGCCCACGGGGAAGTTCATCAGCACGGCGGCGGAGGCCACCGGGGCGGCGCGCACCGTCGCGGCCTTGATCGCCACCAGCGAGGGCGGCGGCGCCGGCGCGGCCGCCTGCTGGGTCGCGCCCGCCCCGCCCCCGCCGCCGGACGCCTTGGGCATGCTGAGCCGGCTGGTGTTGGCCTGGGTCGCGTAGGCCGGCGTCTGGCCGCCCAGCACGTCGGCCTCGGAGGTCCCGTCGGTCATGGCCCGACCCTGGGTGAAGGTCTTGGCCATGCCCACATGCTGGTCGACGACGCCGCCGGTCAGGTCGATGTCCTTCTTCAGCGCCCCCTGCAGCTCGGTGCGCTCGCGCTTGATGGCCTTGCGGTCCTTGTCGTTGCTGGCGCCGGCCAGGCGGGTGTTGATGTCGTTCAGCTGGCGCGAGCGGCATTCCACTAGCGCCGTGCCGCTGTCGGCGATCTCGTGGGTGACCGCCAGCTGACGCGCGGCGTCCTGGTCGATGTTGTAGGAGGCCTTCTTCAGGTCGCCGCCGGCCTCCTGCTCCTTCAGCTGGGCATAGGCCTCGGCGGTGGCGACGATGGCCACCAGCACCGCCAGGGCGGCATAGGCCTTGGCGTCCCCGCCATAACCGCCGCCGCCGATGCCGGGGACGTTAAGGTTCATGGCGCCGCTCAGCATGTCCTGGCCGAACGCCACGCCGGCGCTCTGCTGCGGCGGTGCGCCGCCGTTCTGCTGGGCCTGCTGCTGCGCCTGTTGCTGGGCCGCCTGCTGGGCGGCCAGGCCGGCCACCGCGCCCAGCGGGCTCATCGCCGCCAGGCCGCCGAAGCCGCCCCCGAATCCCCCGCTATGGGAGCCGGGCAGCGGAATGTTGCCGCTCATCACGCCCTTGGCGAGGAACAGGCCGCCCTGCTTGATGCCCTCGCCGATGGCCTGGCTCATCTTGGAGTGCTTCAGCTCCTTGTAGTCGGTGTCGAGCTTGACCAGCGGCGCCCGCTCGGTGGAGCAGGCGTCGAGCACCGGGTCGGTCTTGGCGTAGGCGCCGGCGGGGAGGGGTTGCACGCAGAGGCCGAGGAGCGCGATCGCGCTCACCGTGAGGCGCAGGCGCCGGTTGGCGCGCATCTGGTCCATGGTCGTCCCCATCCCTTTGGCGCGCCCCTAGCGCGCGCCCAGCCGTTCGAGTTCGTCACGGGCGCCGTCGTCGCCGGCGGCCGCGGCCTTGCGCAGGTAGTCCAGGGCCTTGGTCCGGTTGGCCGGCACGCCCTGGCCGGCCTCGTACATCAGGCCCAGGTTGCGCAGGGCCAGGGCGCTGCCCTTGTCGGCCGCCAGCTGGAAGAGGCGCACCGCCTGCGCCGGATCGGCGCGCATCCCGGCCCCGCGGGCCATCAGGCTGCCGAGTCCCAGGTAGCCGCGCGCATCGCCGGCGTCCGCCGCTTGGCGGTAGTACTGGGCGGCGCGCTGATAGTCCTGCGGCAGGCCATTCCCGCTCTCGAACAGCACCGCCAGGCTCGACATGCCCTCGCTGTTCCCGGCGTCGGCGGCACGCTGGTACCAGGTGGCGGCCTGCACGGGATCGACCCGCACCACCTTGCCGTCCTCGTAGGCGTAGCCCAGGTGGACCATGGCGTCGGTGTCGCCGGCCAGGGCGGCGCGCTGGTAGAGGTCGAAGGACCGCTTGGCGTTCGGGGTCACGCCGTCGCCGCGGTCGTAGGCGTCGGCCAGCTGGGCGATCGAGGGTCCGTCGCCGGAATCCACCGCCTTCTGCAGCCACGCAGCGCCCTGGCGCGGATCGGCGGAAACGCCGCGGCCGCGGTAATAGGCCTCGGCCAGCATGCCCATGGCGTTGGGCGAGCCCTTGTCGGCCGCCTTCTGGATCCACTGGAAGCCCGAGGCCTCGTCCTTGGGCGTGCCGAAGCCGTTCAGCCGGCAGAGGCCCCAGTTGACCATGCCGCCCGAGTGGCCGGCGTCGGCGCTGGCCTTGAACCACTTCGCCGCGGCGGCGATGTCCTTGGCCGCGCCCTTGCCGCTCAACGACATGACGCCGAGGTTGTACATGGCCGCGCCATTGCCCTGCTGGGCGGCGGTGGTCCAGTCGCGGTAGGCGGCCTTGTAGTCGCCGCGGGCGAACTCGTCGCGCGCCTGGTCCACCAGGCTCTGGCCCGGCGCGGCCGAGCGGGTGGCCACCTGGAACGAGCCCGGCGGCAGCTTCTTGATGGCGTTGATGCGGTTCAGGGCCAGCTTGCGGAAGGAGCCGGCGATCTCACCGCGGTCCTGGGCGTCCATATAGGCCTGGAAGTCGGCCGGATCGTCGCTGTCCTTGATGGTCTGCCAGAAGACCTGGTCCTTCTCCCACTTGATCTTGGCGAGTTGGGCGGCGGGGTCCGGACCGGCCGAGGCGACCTGGGTCTTCGGCCCGGCGGGATCGAAGGTCCAGTGCACGTCGGGCCAGATGCCCTGCAGGTCGGGCGTCTGCTCGTTCTCCGTCATCCGGCTGACCTCGGCCTGGACGTAGGAGGGCAGCTCGCCCACCGTCATGCCCGGCCGGGTCATCCCCTGGGTCAGGGCCGTGGCGAAGGGGCTGTTGGCGCCCTGGCCGTCCTGGGCCGTCTCGCCGGGCCCGGCGGCCATCAGCGTGACCACCTGGGTCGAGGCGGGCCCGGTCTCGCGCACCAGTCCGCGGGTGTTGCCCCCCAGGCTGCGCGAGGCGACGGGATTGTTGCGGCAGGCGTCCAGGATCACCAGGCGCACCTTCGTGGCCCCGGTCAGCGACTCGGCGAGCTTCGACGACTCGATGGCCGTGCCCAGCAGCGTGGTCTTGTTGGTGGCCAGCGCGTCCTTGGGCAGCAGGTAGTTGACGCCATCCACCATCGCGCCATGGCCGGCGTAGTAGATCACCGCGGCGTCGGCGCCCTTGGCCTGTTCCTCGAACGCGCCGATGCCTTCCAGCAGCTGCACCCGGCTGGGATCGTTCAGCATCGTCACCTGGAAGCCCAGCTTCTGCAGGGTGGCCTGCACCAGCCTGGCGTCCTTGGCCGGATTGGTCAGGGCCGGGACCTTCTCGTACTTCGAGACCCCGATGATCAGGGCGATCCGGTTGGCGGCCAGCGCCGCGCCCCCGATCAGGATGTTGAACACCAGGGCCAGCAGGACCATCACGATCCCGCCTGCCGACTTGCGACGCCCCAGGGGCGGCGAAGGCGCCCGCTGACTCACGACCCCTACCCTCCAGCCGCGGAAGACCGCGTTACCCGAACAATAGCCAACACCACCGGGGCGCCCCGATCAAGGGTCAGGCGCCGGTGGGCGGCCATACCTTATTCGCAGCCGGGCGCGCCACGGATGCGCGGATCGGCCCGGCAGCCCCCCGAAGTCGGCCGGACGCTGCCACGGCCGCGGTTTCCCGTGCGCTTTCCGTGCGTTAACGGCCCGTTCGGCTGATACCGGTATCGTCCGCACGAACGAAGGTCCTTTTGGGGGGACGGGTGCAGCTCGGACGGTTGTTCGACGAGCGGTTCCGCGACGTGGCGGCGGGCGTCTACGCCTATGCGCCGTTCCGCCTGCTGCTCTGCGCCTGCGTCGGCAGTTTCGTGGCCCTGGGCGCGGGGATCCCCACCGCCCTGTTCTGGGCGGCGGCGGCCCTGGCGGCCGAGGCGGCGATGCTGGTCGCCACGCGGCGGGTGGCGCGAGCGGAGGCGCCCTGCGGCCGCGCGATCCGCGCCTGCGTGGCCGCCTACGCGGTGGCGGTGCCGACCTGGAGCGCGGCCGGAGTCCTCCTCTGGAGCGCGCCCAGCCCCGCGAGCCACCTGGCCGGCGCGGCGTTCTTCGCCGGTCACCTGCTCTACATCCAGGCCCACCACGGCCACTCGCCGGGCGCGGCCCTGCCGACCCTGCCGTCGCTGGTGCTGCCGGCCCTGGTCCCGCCGCTGATCCCGCACTTCCACGGGCTGGAGCAGGCGGTGGTCTGCATGACCATGGCGGCGGTGGTGCTGAACTGCGGCATCAGCATGTGGGTCAGCCTGGGCAAGTCCCGCGACCTGCTGGAGGCCCAGGCGGCCATGCGCGCCGCCAGCCAGGCGAAGAGCGAGTTCCTGGCGCGCATGAGCCACGAGATCCGGACCCCGCTGAACGGGGTGCTGGGCATGGCCCAGGCGCTGGCCGGCGAGGCGGACCTGGCGGCGCACCACCGCCAGAGCCTGTCGGTGATCCGGCAATCGGGCGAGAGCCTGCTGACCATCCTCAACGACGTGCTGGACCTCTCGAAGGTGGAGGCGGGCCGGCTGGAGCTGGAGGCCATCGACTTCGACCTCGAGGCCGCGGTGCGCGGGGCGCAGGCGGCGTTCACGGCGCAGGCCGAGGCCAAGGGGCTGGCCTTCCGCCTGGCGTTCGATACCGCCGCCGCCGGCACCTATCGCGGCGACCCCACGCGGCTGCGCCAGATCCTCTACAACCTGCTGTCCAACGCCGTGAAGTTCACCGCCGCCGGCGAGGTCTCGCTCAGCGTGGCGCGCGGCGCCGGGGCGCTGGAGATCGTGGTGGCTGACAGCGGCATCGGGATCGCGGCCGATGACCTGGCGCAACTGTTCCGGCGCTTCCAGCAGGTGGATTCCTCAACCACCCGCCGCTACGGCGGCACCGGGCTGGGCCTTTCGATCTGCCGCGAACTGGCGGAGCTGATGGGCGGATCGGTGCACGCCGAAAGCTGGCCAGGGCGCGGCAGCCGGTTCGTCGTGGTCCTGCCGCTGCCTCGGGTGGAGGCCCCCGCGCCGGTCGCGCCGGACGGAGAACCGGGCGCCCTCGGCCAGGCGTTGGGAAGCCTGCGGATCCTCGCGGCCGAGGACAACCCGGTGAACCAGCTGGTCCTCAAGACCCTGCTGGTCCAGGTGGGCCTGGAGGCGGTGATGGTGGCGGACGGCGCGGCGGCGGTGGCGGCGTGGCGCGAGGGCGCGTTCGACCTGATCCTGATGGACGTGCAGATGCCGGTGCTGGACGGCGTGGCGGCGACGCGCGCCATCCGCGACGCCGAGCAGGCCGAGGGCCGCGCGCCGGTCGCCATCGTGGCGCTCACCGCCAACACCATGCAGCACCAGGTGAGCGAGTACGCGGCGGCCGGCTTCGACGGCCACCTGGCCAAGCCGATCGACGCCCGCGCGCTCTATGAAACCATCACTGCCATCGCCGACGGCCACGCCCCCGCCCGGGACCTGGCCCAGGCGGCGGCCTGCAGCGCGGTGGCCTGCAGCGCGGTGGCCTGAGCGCCGGCGCGCCCGTTCGCCCTACTTCGGCGCCGGATAGACGATCCGCGGGCGCAGGTTGTCCATCACCGCGTGGGCGTCGAAGGCGCGCGGGTCGTCCGCCGGCTTGGCGCCGTGCTGCATGACGATCTCGGCGGAGGCCTCGTACTTCTCGATGGTGCGCACGTCTACGCGGTCGGCCCAGAAGGGGTCGCCCCAGAAGGGATCCCAGCCGCGCCAGCCGAAGCCGCGGCCGTAGTAGCGCCAGGACGGCCGCCAGTAGCCGAAGCTGCCGTACCAGGGCCGGTACAGCGGATCGGGCTCGGCGTAGGTCTCGACCTTCTTGTCGGTGTCGCGGTCGACGATGCGGAACCAGTCGTAGCCGTTCTGGACGGTCAGTTCCGCGGCCCGGTACAGCAGGTAGCCCTCCACAGTCTCGCGGGAGGTCAGGCTGTTGCCGGCGAAGGTGACGCGGAAGCGGTTGGGCTCCAGCCGGATTTCGGAGAAGCCGCCGGACGTGGCGTTGCCGCGAGCCAGTGGCTGGTAGGGAGTCGGCGTCGCGCAGGCGGCCAAACCTGCGGAGAGCAGGAGCGCGGCGGCGAATGCGGTGGTCTTCCTAAGCATTTGCAAGTCTCGAACGCTAAGATCTCCTGTCGGAGAAATCAGGGGCCACAACACTTGGCCCCAATTGTGGTTGCCGTATTGCAGTCAGGCTCGCGTGATCGCCAGCACATAGATCAGACGACCTAGGGCGCCGAA
The DNA here is from genome assembly GCA_019510435.1 of Caulobacterales bacterium. Taxonomy (GTDB): domain Bacteria; phylum Pseudomonadota; class Alphaproteobacteria; order Caulobacterales; family Caulobacteraceae; genus Phenylobacterium. The sequence continues at coordinate 447,457 of JAEKKJ010000010.1, forward strand.
CAGCAGGACAGCCACCGCCAGACCCTGGATGAAGAAGCCGGTGGAGCGCTTGCCCGGATCGGCCACATAGCCGCGCTGGTAGATGAAGCGGCCCACGATCCAGACCAGGCCCAGGGCGGCGGCCACCAGGTCGCTCCAGTAGATGGCGAAGATCCACAGCGGGACCAGGAACAGCGGCAGCCATTCCAGGGTGTTGTAGTGAGCCCGGATGGTGCGCTCGAGCACCGGGTCGCCGGTCATGGCCGGGGCCTGGATGCCGCACTTGCCGCGGGCCGCGCCCACCTGCAGGGCCATCCAGAAATAGAGCAACAGCGCCAGCAGGCTGACGATGGCGACGGAAGCGTGGGTCTGCATTCGGACGTTCCCCGGAGGTCGGCGCTTAAAGGCGTCGCCGTTCTGCGGCAGAGCTTGGCACGCGCCGAGCGTCTCGGGAACCGCCGGCCTCCGGGCGTCTTTTGTTGCGCGGCAACCCCGGAGCCCGCCATGGACGTCGACTCCACCGCCATCAGCGCCATCGACTACGATGGCGACCGCGCCAAGCTCTTCGTCCGCTTCGCCAGCGGCGAGCGCTACGTCTATGTGGGCGTGCCCGGCGAGGTGCACCGCTCGTTCCTGGACGCGGACTCCAAGGGCCGCTTCTTCCAGGCCGAGATCCGCGACCGCTACCCGTACAACCGGCTGGACTCCTAGGCGCGGCGGTCGCGGCGGGCCTTCACCTGCAGGCGCAGCGCATTGAGCTTGATAAAGCCGGAAGCGTCGCGCTGGTTGTAGGCCACCTTGCCCTCCTCGAAGGTGACCAGTTCCTGGTCGTAGAGCGAGTAGGGGCTGGTCCGGCCGATGACGCTGACGTTGCCCTTGTACAGCTTCACCCGCACCTGGCCGCCGACCATGGCCTGGCTGTGGTCGATCGCCGCCTGCAGCATCTCGCGCTCAGGGGCGAACCAGAAGCCGTTGTAGATGAGCTCCGCATAGCGCGGCATCAGCTCGTCCTTGAGGTGCATCGAGCCACGGTCGAGCGTGATGCTCTCGATCCCGCGGTGGGCCGCCAGCAGGATCGTCCCACCGGGCGTCTCGTAGACGCCGCGCGACTTCATCCCGACGTAGCGGTTTTCCACCAGGTCCAGGCGGCCGATTCCGTTGTCGTGACCGAGTTGGTTCAACTTCGCCAGAAGGGTGGCCGGCGACATCTTCACGCCATCGATCGCGACCGGATCGCCCTTCTCGAAATCCATGGTGAAGACCGTCGCCTTGTCCGGCGCGTCCTCGGGCGAGATCGTGCGCATGTGCACGAATTCCGGCGCCTCGACGGCCGGGTCCTCCAGCACCTTTCCTTCGGAGGAGGAGTGCAGCAGGTTGGCGTCGACGCTGAAGGGCGCTTCGCCGCGCTTGTCCTTGGTGATCTGGATCTGGTGCTTCTCGGCGAAGTCGAGCAGCGCCTCGCGGCTCTTGAAGGTCCATTCCCGCCAGGGCGCGATCACCCGGATATCGGGCTCCAGCGCATAGTAAGCCACCTCATAGCGGACCTGATCGTTACCCTTGCCGGTCGAGCCATGGCTGACGGCGTCCGCGCCGAGCTTCCGGGCGATCTCGATCTGGCGCTTGGCGATCAGGGGTCGGGCGATGGACGTGCCAAGCAGGTACTGGCCTTCGTAGACCGTGTTCGCGCGGAACATCGGGAACACGAAGTCACGGACGAACTCCTCGCGCACATCCTCGATGAAGATGTTCTCGGGCTTCACGCCCGCGGCGAGCGCCTTGGCGCGCGCGGGCTCGATCTCCTCGCCCTGCCCCAGGTCGGCGGTGAAGGTGATGACTTCAGCGCCGTACTCGGTCTGCAGCCACTTCAGGATGATCGAGGTGTCGAGGCCGCCGGAATAGGCGAGCACGACCTTCTTGACGGGCTTTTCGGCCATGGGAGCGGGAAGCCTTGCGAGAGGGGAAACGGAACGTCGCGCGCCTTTAAGGGCGAAGCTGCGACAGGTTCAAGCGCCTTGAGCCGCTAAACGGAGACCTGGGTCCCCATCTCGACCACGCGCCCGGGCGGGATCTTGTAGAAGTCGGTGGGGTTCGCCGCGTTCTTCATGAGGAAGATGAACAGCTTGTCCTGCCAGAGCGGCATGCCCGACTGGGCCGAGGGCACCACGCTTCGTCGGCCGAGGAAGAAGCTGGTGGCCATGATGTCGAACTTCAGCCCCTGCTTGCGGCACAGCCCAAGGGCCTTGGGGATGTTGGGGCTTTCCATGAAGCCGTAGCCGATCACGACCTTCTTGAAGTCCTCGTTCACCGGCTCGATCCTCACCCGGTCCTCGTCGCGCACGCGCGGCGTCTCGGCGGTGTGGACGGTCAGGATGATGTTCTTCTCGTGCAGCACGCGGTTGTGCTTGAGGTTGTGCATCAGCGCCACCGGGGCGGTGTCCGGGTCGGAGGTCAGGAACACGGCGGTGCCGGGCGCGCGGTGCGGCGCGCGGGCCTTCAGGATCTCGGCCAGCTCGCTCAGGGGCACGCTGTCGCGCCGGGTCTTGTCGGTGAGAATCTGGGCGCCGCGGGTCCAGGTCCACATCACCAGCACCAGGGCCGAGCCCAGCACCAGCGGCAGCCAGGCGCCCTGCGGGATCTTCAGCAGGTTCGAGGAGATGAAGGTCACGTCCAGCAGGCCGAAGCCGCCGGCGGCGGTCATCGCCACCCAGAACGGCCGCTTCCACATCCAGCGCACGATCACGAAGAACAGCAGGGTGTCGACGAACATCGCGCCGGTGACCGCGATGCCGTAGGCGGCCGCCAGGTTCTCCGACTTCTGGAACACGAACAGCAGCACCAGGACGCCCACCATCAGGAAGGTGTTCACCTGGGGCACGTAGATCTGGCCCGCCTGGGTCTCCGAGGTCCGGCGGATGTCGATCCGCGGGAAGAGGCCCAGGGAGACCGCCTGCTGGGTCATGGAGAAGGCCCCGGTGATCACCGCCTGCGAGGCGATGATGGTGGCCGCGTTGGCCAGCAGCAGGACCGGCCAGTAGATGGCCTGCGGGATCATCCGGTAGAACGGGTCCACGTGGGCGCCGGGGTGGTGCAGCACCAGCGCGCCCTGGCCCAGGTAGTTCAAGAGCAGGCTGGGCAGCACCAGCACCAGCCAGGCGGCGCGGATCGGGTCGCGCCCGAAGTGGCCCATGTCGGCGTAGAGCGCCTCGGCCCCGGTGACCGCCAGGAAGACGCTGCCCAGGATCACGAATCCCAGGAAGCCGTTGTCGATCAGGAAGATGACGCCGTAGTGCGGCGACAGGGCGCGGAAGATCGAGAGGTCGTCGGCGATGTGGTAGACGCCCAGCCCTGCCAGGACCAGGAACCACACGGCGCAGACCGGTCCGAAAAAGCGCGCCACGTTGGCGGTTCCCCGCGCCTGGACCAGGAACAGCGCCACCAGGATCGCCGCCGCCGCGGGCACCACCATGCGCGCCACCTCGTGTGGCGCCCCTGGCGCGTCGCGCACCCCCTCCACCGCCGAGAGCACCGACATGGCGGGGGTAATGATCCCGTCGCCGTAGAACAGCGCCGCCCCGATCATGCCCAGCATGAACACCCAGCCCGAGCGCCGCGGCACGAACCGCTGCGCCAGGGCCATGAGCGCCAGCGTTCCACCCTCGCCCTTGTTGTCCGCCCGCATCAGGAAGACGACGTACTTCACGGTGACGATGAGGATCAGCGCCCAGGTGACCAGCGAGACGACGCCCAGCACCGCGAGCTCCGGCGCCACGCTGGCGCGCGTGTGCCGCAGCGCCTCGCGCATGGCGTAGAGCGGGCTGGTGCCGATATCGCCGAAGACCACGCCCATGGACCCGAGCGCGAGCGCCCAGAAGCCTTCCTTGTGCGCGGAATGCGATACGTCCTCGGACGCCTTGGGGGCGTCGACGGCCGTCTCAGCCATCAAATATCTCCGGGGAGCCCTCGAGAGCTCCGAGGCGGCCCTATGCCGTAAGCGGCGGGCGCGAATACACCCAATCCGGACGCCGTACAATCGCACGGCGCGCCAGGGGCGAGTCCCCGCTCAACCGGCGGCTTGAACGGTTACGCGCACGCCCTAGTTTCGAGGCGTTACATTCGGGGGCCACGATGGATCGCAAACTGGCGCTGGTGACGGGCGCCTCGGCCGGAATCGGGGCGGCGTTTGCCCGCATCCTGGCCAGCCATGGCTACGACCTGGCGCTCACGGCGCGCCGGGCGGACCGGCTGGAGGTCCTGGCCGAGGAGTTGCGGCTGCGGTACGGCGTCGAGACCCTGACCGTGGCGGCCGACCTGGCGGAGCCCGAAGCGCCGGGCCAGATTCTGGACCACCTGACCGCCCACGGCCGCACGGTGGACGCCCTGGTCAACAACGCCGGCTATGGCGTGCCCGGCGCCTATGTGGACAGCCCCTGGCGGGAGCATGCGGCCTTCATCCAGGTGATGGTCACCGCTCCCTGCGAGCTGGCCCACCGGGTCCTGCCGGGCATGCAGCAGCGGCGGTTCGGGCGGATCGTCAACGTGGCCTCGCTGGCGGGTCTCGTGCCCGGCACGGCGGGCGCGACCCTCTATGGCGCGTCCAAGGCCTTCCTGGTCCGCTTCTCCCAGAGCCTGCACCTGGAGGGGGCGGCCGACGGGGTCCACGTCTCCGCGCTCTGCCCGGGGTTCACCTATTCGGAGTTCCACGACGTCAACGGCACCCGGGCGCTGATGTCCGGCTCCACGCCCACCTGGCTATGGCTCGGCGCCGACGAGGTGGCCGCGGCCGGCTACGAGGCGGTGGAGGCCAACCGCGCCATCTGCGTGCCCGGCGCGCCGAACAAGGCCATCGCCGCCTTCGCCAAGGCGATCCCCGACGACTGGGCCCTGGCCCTGATGGCTTCGCAGGGCGGACGGTTCCGCAAGGTTTAGGCCCTACAGCCCCAGCCGCCGGGCGCGGCCGGCTACGGTGAGGGCCAGGCGCTCGGCGAGCAGGCGGTCGGGCGAGCCAGCGGTCTTGCAGGCGCGGTCGGCGGCCAGGATCTCCGGCTGGATGCGGTCCAGCTCGTCCAGGGTCCAGGCGCGCGCCTGGCGCAGGAACTCGCGCTCCTGCTTCCAGAAGACGCCCGAGGCCTTGGCGGCCTCCTGCAGGCCGGCGCCGGCCTTGGCCAGGGTCAGGGTGCGCCGCAGCTTGCCCAGGTGCATGCCCAAAGCCCGGATCGCGGCGGGACCGGCCTCGCCCTCCTGCGCCGCGCGCCGCAGCCCCGCCTGGGCCTCGCCCAACCGGCCGCCGAAGGCGTCGGAGGCGGCGTCGAACAGGGAGGCCTCGGGCTCGACACCGAGGAAGGGCTCCAGGTCGGCGGGCGTGGCGGTGGTGCCGCTGCCGGGACCCAGGAACAGGGCCAGGCGCTCGATCTCCTGGCGCGCCACCCCGCGCTCCTTGGGCATGCGCGCCACAAAGAGGTTCAGGGCGTCGGTGTTGAGCGCCACATTGTCCCTGGCCAGCAGCTCGCGCACCAGACGCGCGACGTCGCCCGGCTCGTCCTCATAGCAGGGGATGGTCGCGGCCTGGGGGGCCTTCTCCGCCGCCTTGCGCAGCGCCGACTCGCGCCCGAGGTTGCCGGCCTCGATCAGGAAGAAGGCGTCGGGGTTGAGCTCGCCCGCCGCATGCCGCGCCAGGGCCTCGGCGGCCAGCTTGTCGGCCGCCGGCTTCTCGGCCGTGAGGCGCAGGCGCACCAGACGCCGGCCCCCCATCAGCGACTGGGCGGCGAGCTCGCCCTCCAGCCGCCCGCCGTCGTCGGCCAGGTCCTGCTCGGTCAGGAGGGCCACGTCGAACGGGTCGTCGGGGTTGGGGACGAGCTTGGCGGCCAGCTGGTGGCCGCGGTCGCGCACCACGCCGATGTCGCGTCCGTAGATCAGCGCCGCGCGGACGGCCGCATCGGGCCTTCCGAGGAAGCGCTCGATATCCGGCCGCTTGGAAAGGATCATCGCCTGGCTTTCGGGCTCGGGCCTAGCTTTTCGGCGCCTTGCCGCCGCCGACCTTCGAGCCGTTGGCCATCCAGACCGCCAGCTCCAGCTGGATCCGGCGGGCGGCTTCTTCGCAGGCGCGGTCCTCGGCGTCCTGCTGGGCGGCGATGGAGGCATAGGGCTGGTCGGCCGAATCGTAGGTCAGCTCGACGCGCACCGAGCCCACCTTCACCGCGGCGCCCGAGGGTTGCGCCTTCAGGGTGTAGGCGGCCGAGAGCACATATTCATAGCGGGTGGCCACGTTGTCGACGCGCACGCCGCGCGGATAGCGGGCCTCATTGATCCGCAGGTCCATGGAATAGGCGGGCGCGGCGCCCCGATCCTTCGCCAGGGCGTCGTCCAGGTGCTGGCGCAGGAGATAGCCGGCGCGGCCCTCCGGCGCGTTGACCTGGATCGCCGCCAGCTTCGGCACGATGGCGTCCTGGGCGTAGAGCGGCTGGAAACCGGCGCAGCCGCCCAGGCCCAAGGTGACCAGGCTCAGCAGGGCCGCCAGGCTCGGGGCCGCGGCGGCCGGAAGGGATGCGATCAGCCTCATGCGGCCACGATATTCACGATGCGGTCCTTGACCACAATGATCTTGCGCACCGTCAGGCCTTCCAGCCGCTGGGTGATGTCCGGGTCGGCCAGCACGATCTTCTCCACCTCGGCCGGCTCGGCGCCCGCCGGGGCGCTGATCTCGCCGCGCCGTTTGCCGTTCACCTGCACGGGCAGGATCTTGACCGCGTCCTCGGTGAGGGCGGGATCGAAGGTGGGCCACGGGGCCTCCACCACCATCCCTTGCCCGCCGATCCGGACCCAGCACTCCTCCGCCAGGTGCGGCGTGAACGGAGCGATCAGGCGGGCGAACGCCGAGAGCGCCTCGCGCCGGGCGGCCAGGACGGCGGGCGAACCGCCCTTGGCCGGATTGGCCTTCAAGAGGTTCAGGAACTCGTAGAGCCGGGCGATGCCGGAGTTGAAGCGGAAGGTGTCGATGGCCTCGGTCACCTGCTTCACCAGCTTGTGGGTGGCGCGGCGCAGCTCGGCGTCGGGCTCGGCCGTAGCGGTCTCACCCTGCGGCTGGCTGTCGAACTCGTCCCAGACGCGGTTGACGAAGCGCCAGGCGCCCTGGACGCCGCCGCTGGTCCACTGCACGTCGCGGTCGGGCGGGCTGTCGCTGAGCACGAACAGGCGCGCAGCGTCGACCCCGTAGACGTCGAAGATCTCCTCGGGCGCCACGGTGTTGCGCTTGGACTTCGACATCTTCTCCGAGTCGCCGATCACCACGGGCTCGCCGGTCCCGCCCAGTACGGCGCGGCGCAGATTGCCCTCGACGGTGATCTCCACCTCGCGGGGCTCCAGCCACTCGCCGTTCTGCCGGCGGTAGGTCTCGTGGGTCACCATGCCCTGGGTGAAGAGGCCCGCGAACGGCTCGCGCACGCTCAGCTGGCCGTCGTCGGCCAGGGCCTTGGTGACGAAGCGGGCGTAGAGCAGGTGCAGCACCGCGTGCTCGATCCCGCCGATGTACTGGTCCACCGGCATCCAGTAGTCGGCCGCCGCCTGGTCGATGGGCTCATCGGCGTGCGGATTGGCGAAGCGGGCGAAGTACCAGGAGCTGTCCACGAAGGTGTCCAGGGTGTCGGTCTCGCGGGTCGCGGGGCCGCCGCACTTCGGACAGGTGGTGTGCTTCCAGGTGGGGTGCCGGTCGAGGGCGTTGCCGGACTTGCTGAAGTCGATGTCCGCCGGATGGGCCACCGGCAGCGCGTCCTTCGGCACGGCGACGACGCCGTCCTTCTCGCAATGGACCACCGGGATCGGGCAGCCCCACGCGCGCTGGCGCGAGACTCCCCAGTCGCGCAGGCGGAAGACGGTGCTGCCTTCTCCGCGGCGCTCGGTCTCCATCCACTGGATCACCTGGCGCTTGGCGGATTCGATGTTCAGCCCGTCCAGGCCGTTGGAATTGTAGAGGATGCCGGGCCCCGTGTAGGCCTCTTCTCCGATCGCGAAGGTCCTGGGATCCTCGCCGTCGGGAAGGATCACCGGTCTCACCGACAGGCCGTACTTGCGGCAGAAGTCCAGGTCGCGTTGGTCATGCGCCGGGCAGGCGAAGATCGCGCCCGTGCCGTAGTCCATCAGGATGAAGTTGGCGATCCAGACCGGCAGCTCCCAGCTGGGATCGAAGGGGTGCTTCACCCGCAGGCCGGTGTCGTAGCCCTTCTTCTCGGCGGTCTCGATCTCGGCCTCGGTGGCCGCGCCCCGGCGGCATTCCTCGACGAAGGCAGCGGCCTTGGGATCGCGTGCGGCGACCTCGGCGGCCAGCGGATGGTCAGGGGCGATGCCGACGAAGCTGGCGCCGTAAAGGGTGTCCGGCCGTGTGGTGTAGACCTCGATCTCGCTTACCGGGGCCTCGCCGGCCATGTGGAACCGGAACTTCAGGCCCTTGGAGCGGCCGATCCAGTTCTCCTGCATCACGCGGACCTTGTCCGGCCAGCGGTCCAGGGCGGCCAGGTCGTCGGTCAGCTGGTCGGCGTAGTCGGTGATCCGCATGAACCACTGGGAGAGCTTGCGCTTCTCCACCACCGCGCCCGAGCGCCAGCCGCGGCCGTCCACCACCTGCTCGTTGGCCAGGACCGTCTGGTCGACCGGATCCCAGTTGACGACGCCTTCCTTGCGATAGACCAGGCCCTTGGCGAACAGGTCCAGGAACCAGGCCTGCTGCTTGCCGTAGTATTCCACATCGCAGGTGGCGAACTCGCGCGACCAGTCGATGCTGAGGCCCAGCTGCTTCAGCTCGTCGCGCATGCGGGCGATGTTGTCGTAGGTCCAGGCCTTGGGGTCGACGCCCCGCTCCATGGCGGCGTTCTCGGCGGGCAGGCCGAAGGCGTCCCAGCCCATGGGATGCAGCACCGAGAACCCGCGGGCGCGCTTGAAGCGCGCGATCACGTCGCCCAGGGCGTAGTTGCGCACGTGCCCCATGTGCAGCCGCCCCGACGGGTAGGGGAACATCTCCAGCACATAGTACTTGGGCCGGTTCGGGTCGGCGACGGCGCGGAAGCTGTCGGCGTCGGTCCACGCCTTGCGCCACTTCGGCTCGGATTCCTTGGGATTGTATCTTTTGGAGTCGTGGGGGGCCATGATGGGCGGCCTTTGCCGGGCGGCGCGGCTGGGGTCAACAGGCGATCCAGTTGGCGCCGCAGGCTGGATACCGGACCGGCAAGACGCCAAGGACGCCAAGTTGGCCCGGGAGGACTCGGCCTCCCGTGGCGCGCTTGGCGTCTTGGCGGTGATCTGTCGCGCCTTTCGGCGCGGGCCTTCAGCCCTTGATGTTCGAAAGTCGCAGCTGGCGCGCCCGGGTCAGGATCGAGTTCTCGATGTCCGTCTCGGTCTGGCCGGCGTGCGGCGCGTCGATCCAGTTGCCGGTGGCGTCGCGGTTCTGCTTGAAGACCGCCACGTTCAGGCCGTCGGCGCGCAGGCGCGAATCCAGGATGTAGACGGTGCACTTGAAGCGCTCGTCCGGCTTTTCCGGATTGGTGTACCAGTCGGTGATGATGATGCCGCCGTAGGGGTCGGCCGACGCCAGGGGCATGAACGACAGGGTGTCGAGCGCCGCGCGCCACAGGTACCCGTTGACGCCGATCGCCGCGGCGTTGTCGGGAGCCGTCTTCACCTTGGCCGAGCCCCGGGCGATGGGATTGGGAATGCTGCCGCATGCCCCCAGCCCCAGAACGCCGACGCCCAGGGCCGCCAGGACCAGCCCACGCATCCGCTTACCGCGCACAAACGGCATATGTATCGGTCTCCAAACAATTCCGCGGCGCTGGAATGAAGCGCCACGGCGCCGCCCCGCGCCGGGCCCTCTATAACAACGGGATGAAAGGCGCCAAACAGGAATCGCGTGGCGCGCTAGCCACAGGCGCCCGCCATCTGCCCGCACGGGGGCAATTAACCCTCTTGCGCGGTTGACCCGGCTTCTCGCCCCCCTTTAATCGGCTGGCAATCGCGAAGCTGTGCAATGTGCAGGGTCGCGATGGGCGACTGCTGGGACTATATAGGACGGGTATGGACTTCCGCCGGATCAGCCTGGGTCTCGCCGCGTCCGCGCTGATCAGCGCGACGGCCGGTGGCGCGTGGGCGGCCGACAAGCCTGCCAAGCCCATGGACTTCACTGTCCGCTATGAGCCCACGGCCGCGGCGCCGAACGCCGGCCACATCATGACCTGGGACGCGCAGAAGGGCCGTTTCGGCTTTACGCTGAACGTCCAGCAGCCGGATGCCCGGCCCGCGGTGGCGAACGACATCCAGGCCGGGGCCTATTTCTCCGTCACCCCGTCGCTACGGGTTGGCGGCTCGGTGGCCCTGGGCGACCAGCAGCTGACGCCGACCCCGAACGCGGCGGCCCGTCTCGCCGACACCCCCAAGGTCCGGCTCGAGACCACCTTCAAGTTCTAGCCGACAAGCCTTTCCACGGTATGTCATCCCGGTTTTGGCGCAGCCAAAGACCGGGACCCATTCGGCGTCGACCCGGCTGAATTGGGCGAGGTCGTCTGTGCCGCTCACCTGCTGATTCAGAGCTCAATGGGTCCCGGTCTTCGCCTTTGGCGAAACCGGGATGACAGCTCGGGGTAGGGGCGTCGCTGCGAGTCCCTCCACCGCCGCCAGGCCAATGACGTCGCTGTCCCGCAGACGGAGGGCCGTTTCATTTGTGACGCCGCCGAGGGCGTAGACGGGCCGTCCCGCCGCACGAACCAGCCGCGCCATGCGCGCAGGGCCCAGTGGCCGGCCCGCCGAAGGGCTGCGCGACGGCAGGGCCGCGGACACCACCACCGCGTCGGCGCCTGCGCGGCGGGCGGCGCGAAGGCTGTGTGCAGCCGCGGTGACCAGCCAGTCCGGGCGCGCCCGCTTCAGCGGCCCGGCGCGGTGGGCCAGGCGCTCGGGCAGGTGGACGCCGTCCGCGCCGACGCGGGCGGCCAGGGCGGCGTCCTGGCCGATCAGCAGCTTCAGGCCGCGCTGGCGAGCGATGGCGGCCAGCCGCCGCGCCCGCGCCTCGGCGTCCGGCGCCCCGAAGCTGCGATAGACGATGGCCGCCCCGCGCGGCAGGGTCCACGCCACCGCCTCTGGGTCGGGCGTGCGGATCGGGTCGGTGAAGAACAGCAGCGCCGGCAGGGCCTTCCGCAGCCGCCGGCGGGCGGGTAAGAGCGCGGCGGTCCGCTGCAAGGTCCAGAACCCCGAGATGTCCGCCGCTCCCGACGCTGAAGGCTACCGCGACGTCGTGGCCCGGATCGCCCGCGCCGCGCAAGCCGCTGGCCGCGATCCGGCCTCGGTGACCCTGGTCGCGGTCTCCAAGCAGCAGCCCTGGGAGGCGATCGAGCCGGTGCTGGCGGCGGGCCAGGCGGTGTTCGGCGAGAACCGGGTGCAGGAGGCCATGGCCCGCTGGGAGGGCCGGACGGAGGGCCTGGAGCTGCGGCTGATCGGCCCCCTGCAGACCAACAAGGCCCGCGAGGCGGTCACCTTCTTCGACGTCATCGAGAGCCTGGACCGCGAGAAGCTGGCGCGCAGCCTGGCCGAGGAAGGGCAGAAGCAGGGCCGCGCCCCGAGGCTCTATGTGCAGGTCAACACCGGCGAGGAGCCGCAGAAGGCCGGGATCATCCCCGCCGAGGCCGACGCCTTCATCGCCGCCTGCCGCGGCGCCTATGGCCTGCAGGTCGAGGGCCTGATGTGCATCCCCCCGGCAGAGGAGCCCCCCGGGCCGCACTTCGCCCTGCTGCGCAAGATCGCCGAGCGCAACGGACTGGCGCGGCTGTCCATGGGCATGAGCGCCGACTTCGAGACCGCCATCCGCTTCGGCGCCACCAGCGTGCGCGTCGGCTCGGCGGTGTTCGGGGCGCGGAGCCCGATCCCCAAGTGATCGTCACCCCCCGGTTCAGCCGTCGGCTGATCGGAGGATAGCGACGTCAGCCGGTGCGGATCTCCACCGCGTCCCCCGGCCGGGCCTTGGCCAGCAGCTCCTCCAGCTCCGGCCGCGCGATCGCCACGCAGCCGGCGGTCGGCGGATAGCCCGGCTTGCAGAGGTGCAGGAAGATCGCCGAGCCGCGTCCGGGGACCGGCGGGTCGTCGTTGTAGCCCAGCACCACGACCACGTCGTAGGCCCCGTCCGCGCGCCACATCTCCTCGCAGCTGGCGCCATACGGCAGCTTCACGGCGCGGTTGTAGTTCGGGTCGGCGGGGTCGTCGCACCAGCCGTCGTCCTCGCAGAGCGCATGGACGCGGAACTCGGTGGCCGGCGGCGGCCCGCGGTCGGGGCGGTACCAGACCTCGCGAATCGGCCAGACGCCCGCGGGGGAGGCGCCGTCCCCTTCGCGCTTCAGCGCCGCCGGCCGAACGCCGGCCGGACCGAGGGCGCAGCGCACCTTGCGCCCGCCGATGTCCATCAGCCCGTCGGCAGTGGCGACGAAGATCACCGGAACCTCGAATCCCTTTGGCGGAAGCCCGCCAGATGGTGTTTGTTGCCGCCCATGGCTCAACGCAAGACCCTCCTCATCGTCGACGACGACCAGGACCTTCGCGGGGCGATCGCCGAGCAGCTGCAGGCCGAGGGGTTCCAGCCGCTGGAGGCCCCAACCGCCGGCGAGGGCGTGCGGCTGGCGCGCGAGGCGAAGCCCGACCTGATCCTGCTGGACGTCGACCTGCCCGACATGGACGGCCGCGAGGCCTGCCGCCGCATGCGCCAGGACGGGGTCCAGGCGCCGGTCATCATGCTGACGGCGGCCGACACGGACGACGATACGGTCAAGGGCCTGGATTCCGGCGCCCAGGCCTACGTCACCAAGCCCTACAAGTTCGCCGTCCTCCTGGCTCACATCCGCGCCCAGTTGCGCGACTGGGAACACTCCGAGGGCGCGGTGTTCCGCCTGGGGGCCTACGAGTTCCGCCCGGCCGCCAAGCTCCTGGTGGACGACAAGGGCAAGAAGCTGCGGCTAACCGAGAAAGAGACCAACATCCTGAAATACCTCTACCGCGCCGGCGAAAAGGCGGTGTCGCGCGAGGAGTTGCTGGCCGAGGTCTGGGGCTACAACGCCGGGGTGACGACCCACACCCTGGAGACCCACGTCTACCGCCTGCGCCAGAAGATCGAGCCCGATCCCACCAACGCGCGCCTGCTGCTCACCGAGGCGGGCGGCTACAAGCTGGCGCCTTGAAAGCTGAATAAAGCTGTATTAAAGGTGGCGAACTCCCGGTGGAGGTCGCTATGGGCCGTTACGAACCGCTGCATGCGTTCCTCGCCGGCCAGCAAGGCGACCGAATCCCGATCACTTTCGGGGAGATCGAGCAGCTCCTCGGCGTGCGCCTTCCGGCCTCCAAGCGCTATCCGGCCTGGTGGAGCAACAATCCGTCCAACAATCCCATGACCAAGGTCTGGCTGGCCGCGGGCTTCGTGACAGAACAGGTGGACACGGCCGCCGGGCGGCTGGTGTTCCGGCGTGCTGCGCCGGCCACTGACGGCGTAGCTGAGGCGACCCGCCCGTTTCACCCCCGGCCCGGCGTGCTGGCCCGCCTGCAGGCCAGTCTGGGCGGGACGGTCTGCTTCGCGCCGGGCTTCGATCCCACCGCGCCCACGGGCGAGGCCTGGGACGCCGAGCGCTGATGGCCCGGCCGATACTTCTGGACACCTGCGCCCTGCTCTGGCTCGCCAACGGCGACCAGATGTCGGTCGCCGCGATGGACGCCATAGCGGAGGCTGATCAGGAAGGCGGCATCCTCGCCGTATCGCCCATCTCCGCTTGGGAAGTCGGGCAGCTTTGTGCGCGCGGTCGGATCGTTCTGCCGCGCCATCCCTTGGCCTGGTTCGACGCGGCGCTGGACGCCGGCCTGTCGCTCGCGCCACTGGCGCCCGCGGTGCTCGTGGAGTCGTCCTTCCTTCCAGGACAGGTGCTGCGCGATCCCGCCGATCGGATTATCGCCGCCACCGCACGCGCGCTCGGCTATCGCATCATGACGCGCGACCGGCTGCTGCTGGACTTTGCAGCCGCCGGCCACGCCCAGGCCATCGCCTGCTAAAGCACCAGGTCGGCGCTCACCGGCGCGTGGTCGCTGGGGCGTTCCCATTCGCGGACGTCGTCGTGGATGCGGCTGGCGGCGGCGCCGAGGCGGAAGGCGGCGTCCTTCAGGCCCGGGGTCACCAGGATGTGGTCCAGGCGCAGGCCGCGGTTGGAGACGCGGAAGTCCTGCGCGCGGTAGCTCCACCAGGACGCCAGCTTTTCCGGCTCGGGCCGGGTCTCGCGCACCAGGTCGATGAAGCCCAGCGAGGCTTTCAGGGCGGCGAAGGCCTCGATCTCCGCCGGGGTGTGGCTGACGATCTTGGACATGTACTTGTGGTTCCAGACGTCGAACTCGCCCGGGGCCACATTCAGGTCGCCGACGACCGCCAGCGGCGCCTTGGGGTCGCGCCTCGCCAGTTCGGCGGTCAGCTTCTCGTAGAAGTCGAGCTTGTGATCGAACTTGGGGTTCTCGGTCCGGTCGGGCGTATCGCCGCCGGCGGGGATGTAGAAGTTGTGCACCTCGACGCCGGCGATGATCCCGCCGACGCAGCGGGCGTGCCCCTCGCGGCAGACCTCGAGCGGCGGGGCGTCCTCGATCGGCAGGCGCGAGGCGATGGCCACGCCATGCCAGCCCTTCTGCCCGGCGATCTTCAGGTGCGGCAGGCCCATCTCCACGAAAGCCTCGCGCGGGAACTCGCCCTCGCGGCACTTGATCTCCTGCATGCACAGGATGTCGGGCGCCTGTTCGGCGACGAAGCGGGCCGCCTGTTCGGCGCGCAGGCGGACGGAATTGACGTTCCAGGTGCAGAGGCGAAGACGCATGGCCGCTCTTTGGACGAAACCAGGCCCGGGCGGAAGCGCGCGGGCGCCAAAGAAAAAGCCCGGACGCGGCGAAGCGTCCGGGCTGTGAAAGTTGTCTCTCATGCCGCCGCCGGGAGGGGATAGGTTCCGGCACGGACCCGTCGGCACGACCGGCGCGCCGACGACGTAGTGATAATATCGCCACAGTACGACAATTTGTCAAAGCTTATTCAAAGCAAAGCTTGCATGTGTTTTTCGGATCACAGTGTTTCGCCACTCAACCCGCGGTTTCGCCGGGTTTGCGCAGGCGCGGCGCCTTGAGCGTGAAGAGCGTTTTGTCGAGACCGGCGGTGCGCTCCAGGCCCACCAGTTGCACCCGCGTAACGTGTCCCTGGGCGTCGCTTACCGACCAGCCGGCGAGGGCCAGCGGCGTGTCGGTGAAGGTCAGGGTGATCTCACCGGCGGTCTGTTTCTTGCCGTCACGGGCGGTGATCGAGAAGCCGTCGGCCATGCGCGACACCCGTTGGACGGTCACGCCGCGGTCCAGCCGGATGGTCTTGGCCAGGAACAGGGACAGCGGGGTCGCCCCCAGCGGATACTGGTCGAAGGTCTTGAGGCGCGCGTCGTCGACCATCACCACATGGCCGTCCGAGACCACGGTCAGGCCCGAGGGCGGGTCGTAGGCGAAACGGGCCTTGCCGGGGCGCTTCAGATAGAGCTGGCCGGTGGTGGTGCGGCCGCGGGCGTCGGTCTGGGCGAACTTCGCCTTGGCCTCGGTCAGGCCCTCCAGATAGGCGATCGCGCGGTCCACCAGCGCCTGGTCGTCGGCGGACAGTCCGCCCTGGGCCAGGGCGGGGCCGGCGAGCGCAGCTGCGGCCAGCGCCAGGGTCAGGGTGCGGCGGGTGATCGTGTCGGTCATCGGGCGATCTTCGCATCCGGGCTGGGCGGCATTGGGGCGCGTGGCGAACGCTGGCGCTTGGGGAGAGTTCCTGGGCGGGTTCCTAGAAGCGACGGGTGGTGCTGGGCGTGAGGCCCAGGGCCTGGCTGTCCGGCGCGCCGTTGCCGCCCGGGCAGGCGGCGGGCCGGTAGGCGGTGTCGAAGCAGAGGCGGATCTCCGAGAAGGTCCCGTCGGCCTCGGCCGCCACATAGATGGCCTCCGGCCGCAGCCAGGCGTTGCGCGCCATGAAGGCGGCCCGCAGGTCCCCGGCCGTCAGCACCGGCCGCTTCTCGATATGCGGCAGGCGGATGCGGTCATAGAGCGCGGCGGCCTGGCGGAAATAGGCCGCCGGCGTGTCCCAGGCGCAGGCGCCGTGCGCGGCCCACTCGTGCTGCAGCAGCTTGGCCGAGGGCGTGCGGCAGTACATCTCGCGCACCACGGCCGCAGGGATCGGGCCCACCGGGCGGCAGTAGCGCGGATAGGGCGGCGCGGCGCCATTCGGCCAGAGGCCGTGCAGGGCGAAGCCCTGCGGCCACGGCTCGGGGTCCAGTTCGGGGGCGAAGGCGGCCGTGTCGCCCTTGTGGCGGCGCCATTCGGGGGCCCAGGTGATGGCCAAGAGGTAGTAGGCGATGGGCACGCCGCGGACCACCTCGCCCGGCGGCGGGTCGTAGGCCGGGGCGGGGGCCAGGCCCTTCGGCGGATGGCAGGCCGGCGCGGCGGCCGCAGCCGTGGCGGCGCTGGCGATGGCGAGGGAACCGAGGAGGGGGGCGAGGGCCTTCATGCCCCCATAGAGCGGTGGCGCGCCGCGCGGCGCAATCGTCTAGGCTGTTGGCATGGGTGCGATCGAGGACCTGGAACGGCGGATGGCCGAAGCCGCGGCGGGCGGCGACTTCGAGACGGCCGCCCTGCTACGCGACGCCATCGCGCGCCTGAAGTCCGGCGAAAGCGCCCTGCGCGAACAGGTCCCCGGCAAGATGGGTCTGGGCTCCAGCCAGGAGCGGTATCTGGGCGCCGACCGGACGCGGGCCCTGCCGAAGAAGCCCGACCCCATGACGAGCGGCCACAAACCGGGCGGCCGACGCTCGCGCTAACTCAGGGCGCGGCGCTGACCAGGATCTCGCGCTTGCCGGCATGGTTGGCGGGGCCGACGACGCCCTCCTGCTCCATCCGTTCCATCAGCGAGGCGGCGCGGTTGTAGCCGATCTGCAGCCGGCGCTGGATGTAGCTGGTGGAGGCCTTGCCGTCGCGGGTGACCACGGCCACGGCCCGGTCGTAGAGGTCGTTGCCCTCGCTCTCGCCGCCGAAGCCCAGGTCGCCCTCTTCGCCATCCTCCTCGGGACTGGCGGTGACCTCCTCGAGGTAGCTGGGCGTGCCCTGGTCGCGCAGGAACTTGGCCACCGCCTCGACCTCGCCGTCGCTGACGAACGGGCCGTGCAGACGGGTGATGCGCCCGCCGCCGGCCATGTAGAGCATGTCGCCCTGGCCCAGCAGCTGCTCGGCGCCCTGCTCGCCCAGGATGGTGCGGCTGTCGATCTTGGAGGTGACCTGGAAGCTGATCCGGGTGGGGAAGTTGGCCTTGATGGTGCCGGTGATCACGTCCACCGACGGGCGCTGGGTGGCCATGATCAGGTGGATGCCGGCGGCCCGCGCCATCTGGGCCAGGCGCTGGACGGCGCCCTCGATGTCCTTGCCGGCCACCATCATCAGGTCGGCCACCTCGTCGATGATCACGACCAGGTAGGGCATGGGCTCGGGGCGGATCTTCTCGCTCTCGTAGGTGGCGCGGCCGGCGTCGTCGAAGCCGGTCTGGACGGTGCGTTCGAAGTGCTCGCCCTTGCTGAGGGCCTCGCGGGCCCGCTCGTTGTAGGAGGCGATATTGCGCACGCCGATCTTGGACATGCGCCGGTAGCGATCCTCCATCTCGCGCACGGTCCACTTCAGGGCGACGATCGCCTTCTTCGGGTCGGTCACCACCGGCGCCAGCAGGTGCGGGATGCCGTCGTAGACGGAGAGCTCCAGCATCTTGGGGTCGATCATGATCAGCCGGCACTGCTCGGGCGGCAGGCGGTAGAGGATCGACAGGATCATGGCGTTGACGCCCACCGACTTGCCCGAGCCTGTGGTGCCGGCGATCAGCAGGTGGGGCATCTTGGCCAGGTCGGCGATGTAGGGCTCGCCGCCGATGGTCTCGCCCAGGGCGACGGGCACCACCTGGCCGCCGCGCTCGTACTCCGGCGCCGACAAGAGGTCGCGCAGGTAGACGGTCTCGCGGCGCTGGTTGGGCAGCTCGATGCCGATGGCGTTGCGGCCGGAGACCACCGAGACGCGGGCGGAGGCCACGCTCATGGATCGGGCGATATCGTCGGCCAGGGCCACCACGCGGGCCGACTTCACGCCGGCGGCCGGCACCAGTTCGTAGAGGGTGACCACCGGGCCGGGGCGGATCTGGTCCACCTGGCCGCGCACGCCGAACTCGGCCAGCACGCTCTCCAGGAGCTGGGCGTTCTGGCGCAACGCCCCTTCGTCGAACTGGGCGGCGCGCGGCTTGGCCTTGGTGAGCATGGAGAGCTCGGGCAGCTGAAAGCCGGCCTCGCTGGCGAAGGCGAAGGTGCCTTGCGCCTCCTTCTGCTCGCGGACGCTCTCCTTGGAGAGGGCCTTGGGCGCCTTGACCTTCAGGGTCGGACCGTCGGCGGCGACGGGGAGCGGCTCCGGGTCCAGGGCGGTCTCGCCGATGACCGGCGCCTGCCCGCGCTTGCGGGCGACCTTGGCGGCGGCGGCCGGCTCCGGCACGGCGGCCTTGAGCTTCGGCCGCGGCGTCAGGGTGTGGGTGAGGCCATTGGCGAGGGCGCGCAGGTCCAGGCGGCTCAGGCCCAGGCCATAGCCGAAGGCGGCCACGCCGGCCGCGGTCAGGATGGCGCCGGCGATGGGCATCGAGAGCGGCAGGCGGGCATAGGCGATGAGGCCGGAGAGGCCGCCCAGCAGGGCGTCGCCCCAGAAGCCGCCGAGGCCCTTGGCCAGCGGCCAGGCCGCCGGGGTGGGCGCCCAGGCCAGGGCGCCGGCCAGGGCCACGATCCCCAGGGCCCCGACCAGGGCGCGCAGGCGCAGGCGCAGTCGGCTGGCGTCCGGTTCCGGATCGGCCACCCGCGCCAGGCCGGCGACCACGAGCAGCAGGGCGGCCAGGCCCGCGGCGGCGCCGAGGGACTGCACCCCGATGTCGGCCAGCACCGCGCCGCCGCCGCCCAGGGCGTTACCGGGCTCGGCCGAGCCGGCGGCGTTCAGGCTGGGGTCGGCGGCGTCATAGGTGGCGAAGGCGGCGGCGAGCGCGACGCCGAAGGCGGCGGTGACCCCGCCCCGCAGGCGCGCCGTCGCCGGATGCCGCCAGGCCAGGCCCACAATGTGGCCCGCCAGCTCCAGACCGGTCTTCCGCGCCACCCGCGCCATCGAACAACGCCTTCCGAATCCACGACTCCCCCCTGTTTGCGGCGGGGACCGTTAATCCGGCGTTTACCGTACCGGTCGGGCGCGCCGCGCCTGCGGCCGGCGTCGCATTTTTGATCCGCGGAAAACGCGGAACGAGAGCGGGCAGGGCTTTCTGCGCCTTTCTGCGTCTTCCGCGGTTTGAAATTCGGAAGCCCGCCGGCTCGCCGCTGGCCTGCGACCGGATGTGGCTTTCGCGCGTGCGGCAAGCGCATTAGCTTTGTGGCCCATGAACTGGTCCATGCCTCGTCCCGTGCTGCAGGTGGTCGCCGGCGTTCTCGGCGCGGTCTGGCTGGGGGCGTTCGCCTTCGCGGCGGTGACGGCGCAGGAGCGGGGCCGGCTGCCGGGCCAGCGGCTGGATGGCGTCACCGGCCAGCCGATCCAGGCCACCGAGGCCACGCCGCTCACCGACGAGCGGATCCAGGGCGCCGCTCAGCCGACCGAACTCTCCGACGAGGAGAAGGCCCGCCTGGACGAGGCGAAGGAGGCCAAGGAGGAGGCTGCGGCCGCCGCACGGGCGGAAGCGGCGGGCGTCCAACCGGCAGCGCCGGCTGCCGCCCCGGCCCAGCCGGCGGCTCCGTCCGACACGGCGCCGGCGGCGCAGCCCGCGGCCCCGCCCAAGCCGGAAGAACCGCCGTTCTGATGTCCCTCCCTTGATGGGGAGGGACAGATCGCGCAGCGATCAGGGTGAGGGAGCCTAGATCAAGCGCGGCGCCCGGTCGTGGCCGCCTCACCCTGGCGGCTGCGCCGCCTGTCCCTCCCCATCACGGGAGGGAGATCACACCCCGTGGGCCTTGAAGAAGGCCAGCATCTTGGCCCAGCCGTCGGCGGCGGCCTTGGGGTCGTAGCTGGGGCGGTAGTCGGCCAGGAAGCCGTGCTGGCTGTCGGGATAGACCACGATCTCTGAGCCGACCTTGCCCGCCGCCTTCAGCGCCGCGCGCATGGCCTCGATATCCGCGGCCGAGATGCCCTTGTCCTGGCCGCCGTAGAGGCCCAGCACCGGCGCATGCAGGTCCTTGACCAGGTCCACCGGCGCGGCCTGCGGGTAGGCGCCGGCCTTCAGCGGCCCGTACCAGGCCACCCCCGCCTTGAACTCGGGGAACCGCTCCGCGGCCAGCCACGTCTTGCCGCCGCCCCAGCAGAAGCCGGTGACGGCCAGGCGCTGCATGTCCGCATAGGGCTGGGCCTTCAGGAAATCGAGGGCGGCGCGGGTGTCGGCGGTGACCTGGGCGTCGGGCGTCGCCGCCACGATCTTCATGATCGCCGGGAAGTCGGTGAGCTTGGACGGATCGCCCGCCCGCACGAAGAGGTCGGGCGCCAGGGCCACGTAGCCGGCCTTGGCCAGGCGGCGGCAGATGTCCTTGACCCACTCGTGCACGCCGAAGATTTCGGAATAGACGAACACCACCGGATGGCGGCCCTTGCCCTCGGGGCGGGCCAGGAAGCCGGGGATCTTGCGGTCGGCGGCGGCGATCTCGACCGTCTCGGTGACCAGGCCCTTGTCGTCGGTGTGGATCGGGTCGGCCTCGGCGGAGTAGGCAGCGACCGCATAGCCGCCGGCCAGCGCCAGGGCGATCGAGCGCCGGGTCAGATCCAGGTCGCCGGCCCAGTTGCCCTCGGGACGGGTGAGCGTGACCATGTGTGCGTTCCCCTTGCAGCAGCGTGCGGCGGAGACTGGCCCTGAGGCCCGCGAAGAGTCAAAGCCCTGGCGGCGGCGGGGTCTCGGTGCGCCGGCTCACCGCGGGCGAACAGGCCTTCGCGGCCGAGCAGTTCGGAGCCGCCGTCGACGGCGCACGGGTGCGGATCCTCGCCCTGCCCCTGTGGCCGCGGGCCTTCGTGGCCGGAGCGTCGCTGATGGTGTGGCCCGCCCGCGCCCTGCGGCCGGACTTCGCCGGCCCGGGCGTCCCGCTGGCCGAACAGGCAGTGTTCATCCACGAGCTGACCCACGTCTGGCAGGCGCAGAACGGGGTCAACCTGCTTTTGGCCAAGATCAAAGCGGGCGACGGGCCGGCGGCCTATGCCTACGATCTCACGGACGGGCGGGAGTTCCCCGAGATGAACATCGAGCAGCAGGCCATGGTGGTGGAGGACGCCTTCCGCCTCTCCAGGGGCGGCGCAGCGCCGCACCCGGCGGCGCTCTACGCGGCGCAACGCCGCCACTGGGCCGGAACTTGACGCCAAGTCCCTGCCAGGATTGGGGGCTTTGCCCTTGCGGCCCCCCCAATTTTCCCCATATCGGCTCTCGACGCCGGGTTCCGCCACGCGGGCCCGGCCGAGCATTTAATCGAACCGGGGGCGTCGCTTTTCCTCGGGCGCTTCACTAGAAGGCCCACCCGCGGCGTCCGCCAACAAGGAGCGAGCAAGCTTAGGCTATGAGCAAGATCATCGGCATCGACCTCGGCACGACCAACTCGTGCGTGGCCATCATGGACGGCAAGCAGCCGAAAGTGATCGAGAACGCCGAAGGCGCCCGCACCACCCCGTCGGTGGTAGCCTTCATGGACGACGGCGAGAAACTGGTCGGCCAGCCCGCCAAGCGCCAGGCGGTGACCAACCCCACCAACACCCTCTTCGCGATCAAGCGCCTGATCGGCCGCCAGTTCTCCGACCCCGTGGTCGAGAAGGACAAGCACATGGTGCCGTACGAGATCGTAAAGGGTCCGAACGGCGACGCCTGGGTGCGCGCCCACGGCAAGGACTATTCCCCGCAGCAGGTCTCGGCCTTCATCCTGCAGAAGATGAAGGAAGCCGCCGAGCAGCATCTCGGCGAGAAGGTCGAGAAGGCGGTGATCACCGTCCCGGCGTATTTCAATGACGCCCAGCGCCAGGCCACCAAGGACGCCGGCAAGATCGCCGGCCTGGAAGTCCTGCGGATCATCAACGAGCCGACCGCGGCGGCCCTCGCCTATGGCCTTGATAAGAACGACGGCAAGAAGATCGCCGTCTATGACCTGGGCGGCGGCACCTTCGACGTCTCGATCCTGGAGATCGGCGACGGCGTCTTCGAGGTGAAGTCCACCAACGGCGACACCTTCCTGGGCGGCGAGGACTTCGACCTGCGGCTCGTCGACTACCTGGCCGACGAGTTCAAGAAGGAGCAGGGCGTCGACCTGCGCAAGGACAAGCTGGCCCTGCAGCGCCTGAAGGAAGAGGCCGAAAAGGCCAAGAAGGAGCTCAGCAGCGTCACCCAGTACGAGGTGAACCTGCCCTTCATCTCGATGAACGCCTCGGGCCCGCTGCACCTCAACATCAAGCTGTCGCGCGCCAAGCTGGAAGCCCTGGTCGAGGACCTGATCAACAAGACGATCGGCCCCTGCGAGAACGCGCTGAAGGATGCGGGCCTGAAGAAGTCCGACATCGACGAGGTGATCCTGGTCGGCGGCATGACCCGCATGCCCAAGGTCGTCGAGACGGTGAAGGCGTTCTTCGGGCGTGAGCCGCACAAGGGCGTCAACCCCGACGAGGTGGTGGCGCTGGGCGCGGCCATCCAGGGCGGCGTGCTGCAGGGCGACGTCAAGGACGTGCTGCTGCTGGACGTGACGCCGCTGACCCTGGGCATCGAGACCCTGGGCGGTGTGTTCACCCCGCTGATCGAGCGCAACACCACCATCCCGACCAAGCGGTCCCAGACCTTCTCGACCGCGGACGACAACCAGTCGGCCGTGACGATCCGGGTCTTCCAGGGCGAACGCCCGATGGCGCAGGACAACAAGATGCTGGGCCAGTTCGACCTGGTCGGCATCCCGC